>JACKBV010000001.1 GCA_020634315.1 Ardenticatenaceae bacterium
GAAGAGAGATAAGAAGAGAGCGCTTGGAGATTTGAGAGGTTGCGTCTGGCCTATATAGCTCTAATCTCCATGCTGCCGTTTTACGGCAAGTGATACAACCCCACGACACACACCGACCCTGGCCCGCCGAGATTATGCACCAGGCCACGGCCGTTTCGCGCCACCGGCACTTGTGTGGCACCGGCCCGTTGCAGCAGCTGCTCGTAAATGACATACGTCATGCGCACGCCGCTGGCACCGATGGGATGCCCAAAACATTTCAGCCCACCGCTGGGATTGACCGGAAAATCTCCTTCCAGCGAGGAACGGCCGTCCCGAATAAACTGTGCCCCCTGCCCTTTCTCCGTAAAGCCCAGGTCTTCGTAGTTCAAGATTTCCGTGATCGTGAAACAATCATGGACTTCGGCAAAGTCGATGGCGTCCAATGGCTTGGCGATGCCGGCCGCTTTGTAGGCTTGCTGCCCGGCAAGCTGTGTCGCCTCAAACCCGATGAGCGACTCCGCGGCACGGCCGTATCGTCCGCCCGTCACCGTCGCCATGCCGATTGCCTCTATTAATATGTAGGTGTCGCTCAACTGCGGCGCTAAATCAGCACGGCACAAAATCGCCGCGGCAGCGCCATCGCTCGTTGGCGTGCAATCATACAGCCCCAACGGCTCACTAATCATCGGCGCATTGAGCACCGTCTCCAGGCTCACTTCCTTTTGGAACATCGCCTTGGGATGACGCGCCCCGTTGTAATGATTTTTCACGGCCACGCGTGCCAGGTCTTCCTTTGTCGTATCAAATTCTGTCATGTGCCGCTGCGCCATCAACCCAAACAGCCCCGGCGCACTCAACCCTTTTTGCACAATTGGATGCCCGGTTGTCACCACCTGCCGAATCAGGCTGTCCCGCGAAGGCACGTCGCGCATTTTCTCATTGCCCAGCACCAGCACCACATCATACAAGCCGGCGGCCACAGAGATGGCCGCATTGCGCAGCGCATCCATGCCTGTGGCGCAGTAATTGGTGACGCGCGTCACCGGCAAGCCGGGCATGTCCAGGATGTCGGCGACAAAATCCCCGGCATACGCCGCATAGCTGCCGCCCAAATTTGGCTCGAATGTGCCCAACCAGGCCGCTTCGATGCGCTCTTTGCCAATACCGGCATCGGCCAGCGCTTCATTGACCGCCTGCAAGCCTTGTGCGGCAAAGCTGCGATCCTGCAAAATGCCAAAGGGTGTACATCCCATCCCGATAATGGCAACCTTATCCCGTAATGCGTCTGTGTTCATCACTCACCTCGCTTATGACTTCCCAATTCCTAATTTGTAACACAGAATCAACAAAGAAGGAATGTGTTGTTGTGTCACTTGGTTTACTGTAATCGCCGTAATGGGTTGCTAGACTGACCTGTGAATTGTAACGGCCGTATCTATCTCATCATTTTTGCTTTACAATTTGCTACCAATCATGGACATGGCAGCAGGGAATTCCTGGTCCATCAATCAAATGGCATGTCCTGGCATCTCTTTGCCTGACAGGCCCAATCTTCTAAAGGTGAAACGATATATATGAAATCAAAAACAACGTTTAGAATCGGCATCATCCTCATGGCATTTGTGTTGATCAGTTTGTGGGTGGTCCAGTTGTCACCGGTAACGGCTCAGACAAATAGTGACCTGACGGACAGCAACCCGGCAACTCCTGAACAAGTGGAGCAAGACCAGCCAGAAAATGACCAATTGGCGGGCAGTGCTGCCAGTGAAGACAGTGGACACGAGCAGCCTCCGCAGGCGCAGGAGGCGCTTGCGACGCAGGTGGACAGTGCTGCCAGCAGCAATGAGGCGTGTACGATTGGCACCTGGGAAACGGTTTCACCGATGAACACGCCCCGTACACGTGCAGCCATGACCTATGCAGCGTTTAACGGCCGTTTCTACCTGGTAGGGGGTGAAGCGTTCGGCTCCAATCGTGATATTCCCATCGAAGAATACGATCCGCTCACGGACACCTGGACAGACAAGGCACATCTGCTAACTGGCGTTTCCAACATTGGCGCGGCAACCATTGGCCAATACATTTACATTCCCGGCGGTTTCACAGGTATTAATGGTGAATCGTTCATGCAGCGATATAACATTGTTGCCAATACAATGACCACGCTGGCTCCCTTGACCAGCACGCTTTACGCACACACAGTGGTGGCCCTGGACAATAAAGTTTATGCATTGGGGGGTGATGAAACTGGCGGGCCAGCAATAACCAATCGCATCTACGATGTAGGGACCAATAGTTGGCAGACTGGCGCACCGCTTCTCGTACCTGTGTATTATGCCACTGCTGTAACAGATGGGTATTACATCTACGTCATCGGCGGCAACCTTGACGATCTAGCAACCGTGCAGCGTTATAATCCGCAGACCGATGCCTGGGCGATCATTCCTGACCTGGCTGAAGGGCGTGCGGGTGCAGGCAGCTTCTTTGATGGGCGCAATATCTGGGCTGTCAGTGGCGGCTGGTCGAGTTACCTGACCAGTACAGAGTATTGGGATGGCATCAGTTGGCAGTCTGGCCCAGCTGTAAATGTGGGCGCACGCACAATAGGTGTCGCCTTTGGTGATGGCCTGGCGTTGAAGGCGTCCGGTTGGAATAATGACCGTGTCGGCACCGCAGAAGTTTTGTCTGTGGAATGTGCGCCCCCGCCTCCGCCCCCGACGGCCTGCACGATTGGTGAGTGGGAGCAGGTTAGTTCGATCAATACTGCGCGTTCGCGTCCGGCGATGACTTATGCAAACGGCCGTTTCTATCTGGTGGGTGGTGAAGCTGAAGCTGGCTTCTATTACATACCCATTGAGGAATATGATCCACTCACGGACACCTGGACAGATAAAGCCATCCCGCTCATTGGCGTTGCCAACATAGGTGTGGCGGCCGTAGGCAATTACATCTACATGCCGGGCGGCACGACCAACGGCGGGGTAACGATTGCCGAGTTACAACGGTATGACATTCAAAGCAATACAGTGGTGACAATGACGTCGATGCCGGCCCCGAATGCGGCGCATGCCGTGGTTTTGTATGATAACCAATTGCATGTGCTGGGCGGTGACAACAATGGCAGTCCAGGATTTACCCATTACGTGTATGACATTGCGACGGATAGTTGGAGTAGTGCCGCGCCGTTGTTAACGGCCGTTAATTACCCCACCGCCGCATCCGATGGAGAATACATCTACGTCATGGGCGGCAACACCAACAATTATATTGGGGTGCAGCGTTATGACCCGGCCACCGACATATGGACAGCCGCGCCCATTATGGACACCGGGCGCGGCGGTGCGGGCGCATTTTTCGATGGTCAAAACATCTGGGCTGTGGGCGGCGGTTGGAATACCTACAAAACCAGCACCGAATACTTTGACGGCTACCGGTGGCAGGTAGGGCCAGAGACCAATGTCGGGGTGCGCACGATGGGTGTCGCCTTTGGCGACGGTATGGCCTTGAAGGCTGGTGGTTGGCACAGCGCATATATAAACTATGCTGAGATGCTAAACATCTCTTGCCAGCAGTTTATTTACCTGCCCGTTCTTCTCAAAGAATAGGCGACGGAATGGTGTGTTTGCCCACAGCAAAACGGCCGTTGGGCAAGCACATCATTCTTCTTCAAAAAAACCCTTCAAAAAAAAACCTCCCGGAGGTTTGTCTCATGTGGCGAGCCTTCCATTGCCAACCTCCGGGAGGTTGATCTGGTCGGCGCAGGCGGTGAAGCCTTCTGACCCAAAAACACTTGTGTTTTCACCCTAAAGTAGCTGTGTTTTGAGGTAAAAACACAGCTACTTTTTCAAAAAACACAAGTGCTTTTTCAAAAAAGACAAGTGTTTTTTGCAAAAACACTTGTCTTTTTTATTAGCTGTAGCGATGGTGCCGTTTTTTCCCATTTGCACCAAGCGCTACAGCACATTTACAATTACGATGCTGGCGTGCGAGAGCAGGGTCTGTTGCAGACCAATCGCCCCAAAGTTGGGTTCTCGCACTCGCAGAAACGGCCGTTAGGCATCATATCTCTCAACCAAGCATAACACCCATTAAACCACCCTAACTTTCGAAACGGGCACAAGTTTTGTATAGAGGTAAACCGCAGAAAGTTTTCGAATAACCGACACGCCAAAATCTGCGGTTTCCTTCAAGGAATCGGCAAGGTTTCGCGTGATTTATTTCTGGAAATTTCTTGCCGATTACCAACAACAAACTGTCACCGAAAATAATTCTTGGCTTTCAATAAAAAGGAATGATTGATTATGCGCGACTTAAAACAAAGACCCCCTCAAATTTGCATCCTGGGCAGTGCTGACCCTGGTTCTAAAGCTTATGAAATCGCCGCAGCTGCTGGCGAAGTCATTGCCAATTTGGGCTTCACCCTTGTCAGCGGCTGTGGCAGTGCCGCCACGCGTGTCGCCGCCGAACGAGCTATCGCTGCTGGCGGAACAGTTATTAGCATTATCCCCAGTGATGACATCAACACGCCCGATTGGCCTTGTACGGTGCTGATTCCTTGTGGCATGGGCGATGCGCGAAACTTGATGATGGCTTTGGCCGGAGATGCGTGTCTGGTCATCGGCGGGCGGGCCGGTACTATTTCGGAGGTCTGTTTGGCCTGGCTGCATAAACGGCCGTTACTGCCACTGACCGGATGTGGCGGGTGGTCTGATCAACTGGAGGCAAATCCGCCGGATGAACGCCAAAACTCGCCCATTTACTCCTGGGACTCCACCGATGTGTTGATCGAGCAGTTTAGGAAATTGGGTTTTCTGGAAAAGGAATGAAAATCGTAGGTCGGATTGCTAATCCGACCATCGGATTAACAATCCAATTTACGAAGAAGGTTATCAGTGGACGGCTCGCCGCATGAAACAAACCTCCGCGAGGCTATTTTCCAGGAGAGCCAGTTTACGTTCGATACCCTATTCTTTCTTCCGTTTCATGGTTGTAGTGTAACCACCCCCGCCAGGGAAAAACCAGGCACCTTCATTCATATCATCGTTAATAAATTCCCCCTTAAAGTAAGCCGGTGATCCTTTTTCACCGCCCCAAATCGTGAGCACATCACCCTCTAACTCATACACATAATCGAGCGTGTTCCCCTGCGTATCATAGACCCGTGAGTAAACATCATCACTGGGTTCTTGCCCAAAAGGATGCAAATGCCCAATATACTCAACCGCCTTTACATGATTCCCGAAGAGATGAATGTCAATATCTTGGACAAGGAAAAAGCCCCCTTCCATCCAGCGATAGGTAACAATGCCCGTCGTATCGCCAGAGAGTTCCCAAGTGCCAACAAGGCGATCAAGTGCTTGCAATTTATGGCTTGGCATGGCGATTGTTTGATAATCTTGTATGTCTGTCATATTCAAATCCTTTCGTTTTTCTAGTTATATGGTTAATCTTGTAGCAGTGATCACGTGTTTCTATAATACTCACAAGCATGAAAGAAATATTTCAAAAAAACGCAAAACCTGACCGTGAAGCACAACTACGCAGATTAGGCATGCTCAGTGCTGCTTCTTTTGACGACTTTTCAAGCCTCCGCAGCTTCCTACCCAGCGAAGAGTTGAGTTCTCTCATATCCCATTACTGGATCATCCATTGGAATATCCCAGAAGGTGTGACATATCGTCCCACAGAGGTATTAGCGGCCCCAATGGTAAATATCTTTTTTATGCAAGCCGAAGCATTTCTATATGGTCTGACAACACAGACATTTGATTATGAAGCATATGGAAGTGGCGTTATGGCCGGAGCGACATTTACGCCTGGTGGGTTTTACCCTTTTTGGGGTCAATCCATGGTGAGTTTGCCACCCTATAAATCTGATCTACAAGAAGTTTTCCCTGAAGCCACACCTGAATTTAGCAGGCAGCTTTTGGCTAAAGAGGACGATGAGGCGATTGTTATGGGCATCGAAACGCTCATCAGGCAAAAGCACATTGTAGAAAGCCCATATATAAAAACGATTGCCTCTATTATCAATGCGGTTAACTTTGATCAAAAGTTACGGAGCGTAGAAGAAGTGTCCAAACATTTTGGTATGTCCAAACGCTCATTACAGCTTCTTTTTCGCCGTGAAGTCGGCGTAAGCCTGAAGTGGGTGATTATGCGAGCGCGTATGCTTGAAGCGATAGAAGAGGCTTATAAGCAGCCAAAGCCTGACTGGGTACGCATTGCGGTTGATTTGGGGTACAGCAACCAGGCACATTTCATCACCGATTTTAGACGAGCAACAGGCCAGTCACCCGCAAAATATTACAAGGAATCTGAGGTTAATTGACCTCGAAAGTTGATGCTTGCTTGATTGTTTCTTCCGAAGAAAATCTTGGCACACAGTGCGGCATTGCCAGAGGTTGGGGAAAACACCTGTCTAAATTGGCATGATATTGTGGAGGGGAAACGGCCGTTTACCGTTAACATGCTCAGTAATAACCAGCACCATTTCCAGCCAACGTTGGCGCAAGTCCTCGAAAAGCTACCCTTTTAGTAAATAGCAAAGGTGTTAGGTAAACCGCAGAAAGTTTTCGGATAACCGACACGCCAAAATCTGCGGTTTCCTTCAAGGAATCGGCAAGGTTTCGCGTGATTTATTCCAGAAAATTTCTTGCCGATTACCTAGTAAACTGTGCCGCGTGGCTGAAACTAGCGTTCAGTTATCTGAGTCTGATAATGAAGTAAACGCGCAAGGAATACAGAAATGGTAGAGACAATAGAAGGCTATCCTGTTGATTTGCAAACTCAAAAATTAGCCGGGCAAACTCTCAATAATTATACAGGTTATATGGGTATCGCCTCTGCTTTCAAAGCCGAGGTTTCAATCCTGCATATCTTCATCCGTTTTTGCGTCTACTAGGCACAAAAGTCGCCGCATGACTAGACTCATCCCCAACTGGTCCGAAATAATAATACCCACATGGTGGCGTCCATACTCCAGCCATTGTAAAAATCGCCGCGGTTAGGGGACATGCTGCATTAATTGTGTGCTACAATAAATCAAGATTACCCCATCATACGGTATATCAATCGGGAGCCAAATCAAATGAGAATAGGAGAATAGTTAACCCAAAAGGAGCCACTCATGAAGACAAACTATGGTTTTGCCATTGTAGTTGTCGTCTTGATCCTCGTAAGTTGCAGCAGTGCTGAAGCTAATATCGAACCAACAAGCGTATCGTTAACGGCCGTTCCCACAAAAACTGAACCGTCACCCTCATCTACCCCTGCCCCCACAGACACGCCCACTCCCGAACCCCCAACCATCAACATCGAAGAGATATACGGCACATGGGTCTATGCCGGACATATCTTTTTTCAATATAACCCCGATCACACCTTTGCCTATGCGTTTTCAGAAGCATCTCTTGCGGACGGTCCATTAGATTTTGGCACGTTTGAATTGGATGGCTCGACATTCACATTTGTCAGCGACCCAGAGAGCGCGGGCTGTGAACCTGGACGCAGAGGGGTGTATGAAATCAGCTTCCCCTACCCAAATCGTCTGGAATTTGTGCTGATTGAAGACACCTGCCACGATAGCGAGAACCCGGCGATGACCCGCATGACGCCAATTGAGAAGGCGATGGTTGATGATTGGCAGTTTAAGGAGAACCCCCTCTATTACTTGCAAATCACAAATGATGGGCAAATATGTTATGGGGACTCTTTGGAAGCGGCAGCGGAGCAGACCATCTGTAACAGCTATGTTTTGGAGAGCAACCTTATCACTGAAACGTGTGGTGAAAACAATCCAGAATGTGACGCGGGACAAACCTGTTTGGCCTCAGTGAAGATCAATATTTACGATCAGCTTGAGTATCAGGTGATACCGGGTAATTGCGACTGGGATATTCACAACGCCGCCGCGCCCTATGCGAGTCACCAGTTTATTCGTCAATACCCCTGATGCAAGATGATGTGTGGGGAACGGCCGTTACCCAAAAACACTTCTACTTTCACCCAAAAACACTTGTGTTTTCACCTCAAAACACAAGTGTTTTTCTGAAAAAGACAAGTGATTTTTGCAAAAACACAAGTGTTTTTTCCAGAAACACTTGTGTTTTTGGGTGGTGATGGCGGAGGGGGTGGGAAACGGCCGTTTGCCCACCAATCTGCACCGCCATTATTATTACCTCTGCTCATCCCAAGCTCTGGCATCTTCCAAAGCCATCTCCGCCTGTTCCAGTAAACCAGGGCATAGATTTTCTTCTTGATAATAGTCTTGCACGATCAGGCAACCCTCTTCCCCCTTATCTAGCGTAATCATGTCAGCGAGATAAGCATAAAGCGCCCATCGTTCAACGCCACGAATTATTCCTACCCAATATTCAGACTCATGGTAGGTCAATTGAAAATAGAGGTCACTGACTTCAATCGTTTCTCTGCGAACTGTGGAAAGCCAGAAATTAGCATCTTCTTGCACCAATTCCGGATATTGGTTTGTGACATCAACGATTGACTGATTGTCATATTGAAAAATCTGCAGCGGGCTTAATGGATTGACCCCTAGCCCCCACATAAAAGAAGTGTAAGATGTATTCAACGTGACAAATTCAAGTTTTCCGTCTCCATCGAGGTCAATCACATCCGGTATTGCCTCTATTTCTCGCTCAATGTAATTAGTTGCGCGATACTGCTGCATATCTTGTGTCCGGTATAAAACCACAACATACTCACAGCATCTCATCCCACGCCCGGTTACTTCCAAAATAATTTCTGCAAACCCATCTTGATCTTGATCTTGTACAGCAGTGATTTTGGCACTGTAGGTAGGGTCTGTGATTGACCCAGAAAAAACGAATTGCTCGAAATTAGACTCCAGATCTGGTACCCCGTCTTGCGCAATACGAATCATCAACTGCGTAAAATTCTCATCTGGATAAATTTCTACAGATACAGAATCAGCATTTACGGCTTGTGGCGTTACACGATCATATAACAACCAGGGTGTTGCTGTTGCAGTAGGTATTGGCGTTGCCGTATGAGTAGGCGTTGCAGTTACGGTTGCTGTCGCCGTGCCCGTAGGCGATACGGCCGTTGGCACAGGCGTCGCCGGTTTGGGAGATGGGGTGAAAGAGGGTGTAGGAGGAACGGCCGTTGCCTCCCGCGATACAACCAAACGCTCCCCCTGCGGCACACAAGCCGCCAATCCAATGATCAACGCCAAAAGTACAAAAGCCAATTTCTGCACAACCACCGCCCCCCTACTCACGCACCTTCCTGATCTTCCACGAATAATGCGGCAAATCCTTGGCCGTGTGAAAAATGCGCAGCGCAAACTCCACCGCATCCCCCACCGCTAGCTGGCGCGGATCGCCATCCGTAGAAGGGTTGGTGATGCGTGCTCCCTCCGGCGTATCGGCCACAATCATGCCCACCGGTGGCAGTGGCGTAGGAATGGCCCACTCCGCCACAAACGAAGCCACTGTACCCTGCCCGCTGAGACGCACACTGCTAAACCCATCTTGTGCCCCACACTCATAACAGTTCGGGCGATGCGGCCACCACAACGCGCCGCAGCTGCCACACTTTTGCGCGTGGAAGCGCAGCAGCTCGTTCCGCTCACGGTGCAGCAGCGGTAAGGATGTCCAGGGGTCGGTGTACGTGGGAAACAGGGGTTTCTCTTGCCAGTTCTCACGAAAATATTGCATCAGCGTGTAAGGCAGCTCTGTTTTGCTGTCCAGCCATGCCTGTGTCAGGCGCTTCGCCGGACGCTGGGCGATGGCTTCCGTAACACGGAAAAGATACGCATCGGCACCATCGCCATAGCCCAGCAAAGCCAACAAGTCGCCGGGTTTTGCCGTCTCCAACAGCAGCGCCAACTGCGCCAGCGGAAAAGCTGTGCCCAAGTTGCCTGCGCTCATCAGCAGCCGTGCTGCCGGGCTGAATTTGCCCATTTTGGCAAAGCTGGCCGCCAATGGAGAGGATTTGGCGAGTTTCATGTAAGCACGGCCGTCTGGTGTGTAAACGGCCGTTCCCACCACCGCACTCCCCTCCACACCTGTCACCGCCAATAAACCACGCACCGCTTCATCCACCAGCGCAAAATAGCCCACTTCATTGGTATACGCCTCGTCATCCGTGTGCAGATAACGAGACGCCGCACGCCGCCACGTATCAATCACCGGGTCGCTGAGATGATAGGAGCCAAGCAGTTCCGCCAACACATCATCGCCAGACCCCAACAACAGCGCCGCCGCACCATCACCGCTAAACGCTTCCAAAAGGCTGCCCGGTTCACCGCGACGCATGTCCGCTGCGGCCAGCAGCGCCTGCCGTGCTGTACCGGCGCGAATTGCATCAAAAGCAAGGCTGAGTGCGCCTGTCCCGGCACGCAAGCTGTCGGTAATGTCCAGCGCCCGCGCCACATCGAGGTCGCAGGCCATCGCCACCACGGGCGCAGCGGCCTTTTCGCCAAAGGGGGGTGTGGTGGAGGCAAAATAGAGAGCGTCAACGGCCGTTTCCCCATGTCCGTGCAGCGCATGCAGCGCCGCCTCCGTCGCCATCGTCAGGCTGTCCTCGTCATAACCAGCCACCGACCGTTCGCCAATGAGCAGCGGCAGCGCCTGCTCCATCTTCCACGCCGCGCCAATCGCCGCCCGCGCCACGCGATAATGCGGCACATACGTCCCAAAATCCAGAATTCCCAGTTTCATGAGATGGCCCCTTTTTTGTAATCAGTGAGTTAGTGGTCGGTAATCAGTGAGTCAGTAGTCGGTAATCAGTGAGTCAGTGGTCGGGAATCAATGAGTTAGTGGTCGGGAATCAGTGAGTTGGCAGTTGTGCAAAAATTTGTTTTCTTGGGGGGATAGAAAGTGCCTGTCAGGCATCCTGCTTACGAATTGGCAAATACCTGAACGCCGCTCATCGTTCCTGCCACTTCTCCGGCTCCAAAATCATCTTTGTCAACATACGATCAATATCGTCGTAATTGATGCGCATCTGCCGATGATCTTTTTCCGCCAGATAGCCACATTCAAATGCAAAGCTAAGCCAGACCAATGTTTCCGCAGCACTGGCAGTCGCGTCACTTAAATAAGACAAGAATAGGGTCTGGTCGTGCCGTTTTTTCCAGGCAATGGCAATATGGCTGCACACAGCACGAGACGCCTGCCGCATAGGTCCCGTCAACGCCGGGGACTCTTCGAGCGGCCAGGCTTTGGAGATGTTATAGAGGTGCATTGCTGACTGAAAGGCAATGCCGTATACCGTTAATTCCCAATAAGCTGTTTCGATCATGATGATTACGCCCTATGATTGTATTCCGTGCAGGCCCTCTGTGGCAACTCATAACCGGGATAATTTCAAATTTATACCCATCAATTTCCTAAAAACAGGCTTGCCAGAAGCAAATTATTGCGGTTGATGCACACATATTCCCCGTGTGGCTCCCAGTCGGTGACGCAGATAGCCCATATGTATGAGAGATTTAACAAGTCGCATTTTTTATAATGGCAATGGGACAAGCGTTACCTGTTACCCAAATAGTTTGCAGATGGTTTACAAGTACACCCAATCTTTCTTACAAATTATCGTTAGACTTTGGCAAGATAGCACGGTTATGGCGCGTTGCAGCTGGCACAGCTAACAGCCCACACGCCATATGCAGTATGTATTACAAAGATCACAAAACCGTTGCAATGTAAAAAGGAGACAACAATGAAGCGTATTTTTGTCATTTTTATGGGTTTATTTTTGCTGACAGCTTGTGGCGGACGGGCAACAACGAACACGGCCGTTCCCACCCTTCTCCCCACGGCCGCCCTCACCAC
Organism: Ardenticatenaceae bacterium; assembly: GCA_020634315.1. Lineage (GTDB taxonomy): Bacteria > Chloroflexota > Anaerolineae > Promineifilales > Promineifilaceae > JACSRF01. The sequence goes on from JACKBV010000001.1 coordinate 11,802, forward strand.
TGATGTTGACGCCACCGTCGTCGCGGCTGTCGCCGCCACAGCCACAACACAAGCGGGGATAGATATGGCGATTGAAACGGCCGTTTCCGCCACAGCCACCGCCCTCCCCACACCGCTGCCCGTCGAGACAACCGAGTATGTGACGATGACGGAAGAAGAGTTGGCCGCACTGATTGATACGGCCGTTAGCGAGGCCATTGCCGCCACCGAAAGCACCGCCGCCGAAGTCAGCAGCGCCACCAGCGATACGGCCGTTACCACCACCGAAGTCCAAACCATCACCGTCTATGTCAGCGGCGCCGAAGAAGCCATCGCCCTCGCCGAAGAAGCCATTGACGCTTACTATGCCCTCTACGGCGATCTGGCCGCAGAAGCCGTTGCCGAGTTATCCGCCATTGAAGCCGAACTGGCAACGCTCAACGAAAATGTCGCCACCATCAATGAGACACTCGTCACCATCAACGACACCTTAAATGCCGGTCTAACATTGGCCGAAGACACCATCACACAATTGGAAACGGCCGCTGCTACCGCCCTCGCCACCGTAGATGGCTATCAGGCACAAGTTGACGCCTGGCAGCAGCAAGTAGCCACCGCCGTCAGCGCCCGCCAGCAGTCACTCGACATGATGCAGCCAGTCAATGTAGCCGCCGACCTGCCCGCAACGCTGACACAAGTGCAATCCTATGCGAACACAATGGCCTCAGCCTTTGCCGATGGCACAGTTTCACAAGCAGAAATGCAAATGCTGCTGCAAGCAGGCGTAGACAGCGCGGCCAGTTTGCAAGCCAACGGTGGCCCAGCCATGCAAAGCGTGGCGCAAAATATCACAACATTAAACAAACAGTTGGCAAGCGGACAATTCACACAGGCACAAATCAGTCTGGCAGGATTACAAGCACAGCTTCCCGACCTGGCAGCCAGCGCAGGCATCACCCTTCCCGGCGGCGGTATCACCCTTCCTAGTGGTGACAACCTCCCCAGCGGCAGCAATCTTCCCAGCGGCAGCAACCGACCGGGCGGCAATTTACCCGGCAGGCCATAGTTTGTAAGTGGTGAACCGTAATTACGGTTCACCACTCACCACTCACATTTCCTCGTGCAGCGTCAGCAGCGCATTCGACAAAACAACGGTGTCACGCTCAGCAGCTTTCGCCTGGAAGATAATCTCTGTGGCCGATAACGGCCACATTTCTGTGACAATCGTTTCGCCAGGAAAAACGTGTTTGCTAAAACGCACTTTGACACTGCGAAAACGCGCCGGGTCGTTGTTCGCGTAGGTTTCGAGCACGGCACGCGCCGCAAAACCGAGGGTACACAGGCCATGCAAAATGGGACGGCCGTATCCCACCATTTGCGCAATCATCGGGTCAGCATGCAGCGGATTGGCATCGCTGCCCGTGAGGCGGTAGAAAAGCGCCTGATTGGGCTGCGTTTGGGCGCTAACGACAGCGTCCGGCGTGCGGTCGGGCGGCAAATTGATGTCGCTCGACGGGCCACGTTCGCCACCAAAACCACCCAGCCCGCGCATAAACATGCTTGCCTGGTTGAAGGCCACTTCTTCCCCATGCCGGTCATAACTGCGAATGTCCAGCATGACCAGCGCCCCTTTGCCTTTGTCGTAAATCTGGCTGATGCGGGCCTGTTGGGTGAGCGTGGCGCTAACGGGTAACGGCCGTTTCAGCGCCAAATAATGCTCCCCATGCAAAATCATCATCGGCTGCGCAGGCAATCCCGGCACCGACAAAATCTGCGGCATCACAGCAAAAGGAAACGTAACGGCAAACGTAGGCAAAACGCGAAATCCCTGCCCATGCAGTTCATACACATAACGCAAAGCCTGCCCATCCAGCGGATCCCCCGCCGCCCCCACCGACAACGCATACAAAGCCGCATCCCGTTCCGTATAACTAAACGCCTGCGGCACAAATTCATACCCCAAAGCCTTCTCTAACTCAACCATCGCCACTCCTCTCTCCTCCCTCCTCCCTCTTCTTTCCTCTCTCCTCTTTCTTCTCTCTTCTCTCTTCTCTCTTCTCCCTCACGCCTCACGAAACAACTTCGGGTTATTAGCGTGCCGCTCCCTATCGCGCCCCGTTTTCTTCGCCATGTTTTTAGCAAACGCCTCCGTCAAATCCACGCCAGTCTGATTTGCCAGACAAATAAGCACAAAGAGCACGTCAGCCATTTCATCAGCCAGGTCATATGCTTCATCCGACTTTTTGAAGCTCTGGTCGCCGTACAGCCGCGCCATCAGCCGCGCCACTTCGCCAACCTCTTCCATGAGAACGGCCGTATTCGTCAGCTCCGAATAATAGCGCACGCCAATCGTCTGAATCCATTCATCTACCTGTTTTTGTGCTTCTTGCAACGTCAATGACATCCGGTTTTCCTTTTCTTTTCCTCCCGGAGGTTTTGAACCTGCGGGAGGATCATGTTGTTTTCCCGCGAACCCTACGTCGCCCCGTTAACATAAGCGCCGTTTTGCAAAAGGGGAACGGCCGTACTACATCCCAACTCCGCCGCCAAATGCACACTCGCTGCCAGCCCTTTTTCCACCAGCTCCTTGCCAGACGCGCAAGCCAGCAAAGTGGCCTGTAAATCAGGTTGTGCCTGCCGGAAAACAGCCGCTGCCGCCTGCGCCTCTGGCGACATCGAGCCACCTAACGCGCTGATAATCGCCCCTGCGCCAATCATATCTTCCAACGCCGGACGAAGGTCTTGCTGCGGCCACCAGCGCTCGCCAGCCGCAATCACCGCCACCGAGACGCCAGCCGTTTGCGCAAATTGCGCCACCGCCTGATAGTTACGCAAACAGCCAGTTAACACAACCCCTTCTCCGGCTAATGTCGTTAGCGTGGAGCCATTGGGCGAAGGCAGCACAATGCGCTCGCCAGGAGCCAGCGCCAACATAGAAGCGGGTGCCAGCGAATAGCGTCGCCCAAAGCCAGCCAGTTCAGCTTGCTGTTCTTGCGCAAATACTTCTGCCGCTTCGTCGCGCCGCCCAAAAGGGAAAACAATCGCCCCGCGACCGACGGCCACGTCTACGGCCGTTGCAAAGGAAAGCACATCGACAATGACAACCACGTCGCTGTGCGCCGCCAGCGCCAGCACGCCGCGCTCACCCCAGCCAAAACGCACCACAAATTCTGCCTGATCATAAAAAGCCATTGCCTAACCCACAGGCGTCAATCGTAAGCCCTGAACCGATTGCGGTTTACGGCTCACGATTGACGGCCCACTCACTTGTCCAAAACTTGGTAAAAAACCTGCGGCCGTTTCCGTTCCACCAGTTTCTCCGCGACATGAGCCACGCGTAACAGCACATTTTCTTGCCAATGTCGCCCCATCGCCTGCATGGCAATGGGCAACCCATTGGCACCATACCCCACCGGGAAACTAATGGCGGGCAGGCCAATCAGATTGCCAGGGATGACATAGCGCATTAGCTCGGTGACTGTGCTCAGGTCAGAAAGGCCATCGGGCAAACCATCAGCGGGAATAGGGGGCGCGGTAACGGCCGTTGCCGGGGTCATCACCACATCCACCTGCCGATACACTTCCGCGAAAATCGCCATCGCCTGCCGCCGCACCTGCTGCGCACGCAAATAATCCGCACTTGTAAACGCCCGTCCCAACACCAGGCTTACTCGTGTTGCCGGAGCAAAATCCCCCTGATGCTGCGGATAATGGGCCATGTTGGTCGCCATCTCCGCCAAAATCGTCACCGCATGCGCAATGCGCATGGCATCCAACTTGGGAATGGTAATCTCGCGGATAGCGGCACCGGCGTCCGCCAATTTGTTGAGCATGGCCTCGTTGGCCGCCACAATCTCTGGCGTGGCATGGCGGAACCAGGGCCAATAAACGCCCAACGTCAGCCCGCGTAAATCGGGCGCATCCCAGTCAGCCAATGTCACCGCTGGCTGCTGCTGCGAATTGAGATCGCGTTCATCTGGCCCGGCCATAATGGCATAAGCCAGCGCCACATCCGCCACCGTCGCCCCAATTGGCCCCAAATGCCCCATGCTCCAGGTGAGCGGAGCCGCGCCAAATTCGCTGATGCGGCCAAAGGTCGCCTTTAGCCCAACCAGCCCGCACAGCGCAGCCGGAACCCGAATGGAACCGCCGCCGTCGGCTCCCAACGACACCGGGCAAAAGCCAGCGGCAACGGCCGTTGCCGGGCCGCTCGAACTGCCACCTGTGTCAAAATCCGGGTGATACGGATTGCGCGTATGCCCATGATAAACATTATGCCCGGTGGGGTTAATGCCAATCTCGTGCATATTCGCCTTGCCGATAAGCAGCGCTCCCGCCGCCCGCAGCCGTGCCACCGTTGTGGCATCCGCCTCTGCCGGAGCCTTGCCCAGGAATTTTGTGCCCACCGTCGTTGGATAAGGCGTCATGTCCACTTCATCTTTCACGGCCACCGGCACGCCATCCAACGCGCTCAACGCCTGCCCATTTTGGATGCGCTCGCTGGCTGCCTGTGCCTGCGCCAACACATCTTGGCGGTTGATGGCAATGAAGGCTCGTAAGGGTTTATCCCCCTGCTCGCTGGCGGCAATGGCTTCCAGCAGCTTCTCGGCAACGGCCAGCGGCGTGGTACGGCCGTTCCGATACGCCTGGGCATAATCGCCAATAGTGGCAAAGGGGGTGTTGGTGGGCGCGGGAACGGCCGTTTCCGCCCACGCCTCCTTCTCCAATGCCCCGCCCCGCTCGGCCACCGCTGCCAATGGATACAACAGCGGCAGCTCTGACAAATGAAACTGACGCAGTCGGGTGATGCCGCCACTTTCCAATAAGTTGCCTAACAGCAGCGTCCGCGTCGCCGGATTGTCCAACGCGGCGGCAAACGCACGTAACGGCCGTCCCGCCAGGCGCGGCAGTTTTACGGATTCCAGGTCATAAACAGCCATGATTTCTCCTTTAACGATAGCCTCTATCACCGACCTCCGGGGAGGTTAATATTCATGCAGCCGGTGGCCGCACCCACAAGCAGCTACGCCAGGGGCAGCGGTTCGTCGTTTGCCAGGGCACGCGCCATGTCGGCGTCAATGTCTTCCACAATGTAATCAATGCCGGTTTGTGCAAAACGGAGAGCGGCGGCCAGGGAACGGCCGTCTCCCTCATGTTCCAGCGACCACTGCGCCTGCTCGACCAACAAGGCCAACGACAGCGCCCGCCCCAAGGTCAGGCCAAAGCGGCGTGCGCCCGCTTCCAAAGCTGGAACACCTTGCTGCATGGCGTGGCGCAGCCAACGCTCGGCATGAGAAACGGCCGTTTTTGCCAGCGCACCCATAGCCTGTAAACGGCCGTCCTGAGCCGCCGCCGCACTGCGATTCACCTGATCCTTCAGCGCTTCCAGGCTTTCATCCTTACTAATGGCCCGCAGCGCATCCAATGACAACACATTCGTCGTCCCTTCCCAAATGGGCAGCACCTGGCTGTCGCGCAGCAGCAAAGGCAGACCGGTATCTTCCACATAACCGGCACCGCCAAACGCCTCCAACACCTCGCTGGCGACAACCACCCCTTGCTTGCCGGTCGTCAATTTCGCCAACGACGTCAACAAGCGCAGCAAATCCGCCTGCTCCGCTGGCAAATCGCCGCTTTCCTCACGGCCAATCAGGTTCACCAGGAAAAAGGTGAGGTGAAAAGCCGCTTCAAACTCCGCCTGCATCTGCGCCAATGTGTCAACGTGCAATGGTTTGCGGGCCAACATCGCGCCAAAAGCGTGCCGCCGCTGCGCATAATCCCGCGCCAACGCCAGCCCGCGCCGCATAAAGGCCACCGCACTGATGGCATTCCAGGTGCGGGTCAGGTGCAGCATGGGCACAATGTTGCGCACGCCATTTGCCAGCTCTTGCACGGGAATGGCCGGCGTGCCGTTTAGGGTCAATTCGGCAGTCGGCACTTTGCGCGTGCCCAATTTATCCTTTAAGCGATGAACGGTGATGTTTTGTAAGGTTCCGGCCGCATCGCGCAGTTCGACGTAAAACAGCGCCAACCCTTTACCGCCGGGCGCGTTGCCTTCGGGACGAGCCAGGGTGAGGGTCATGGGACTGGTGGTGGCGGAGGTGAACCATTTACGGCCGTATAAGCGCCACACGCCATCCTCCAAACGCGCCACCGTCTCCGACAAGCCCACATCCGAACCGCCCGTAGATTCGGTCATCCACTGCCCGCTGGTCCAAAAGGCAGCCGGGTCGCGGCTGGTGAGGTGGGGAATGGCGCGATCAATGAGCGGCTGGTTGCCGGAATTGAGCAGTGTGCGCGTTGCGCCATCGGTCATCGCCAATGGGCAGGTGTAGACATCGCTGGAGGGGTGGAAGAGGTAGGTGAGGGCAAACTGGTGGATGCGGTCGAAACGGCCGTATTTCCCCTCATACGCCGCCGCCACCAGACCAAACTCAGCCGCCAGCTTTTCCGCCCACTGCCACAATGGCGACACCTCAATCTGGTCAATGCGGTTGCCCCAGGCATCCCAATTGGTGAGCACAGGTTCATTGAGGCGGTCAGCCAGTTGCAAACGGTACAACTCGCCGCCAGACAATGCACCCATCTCGTGCAGCGCCGGTTCAATGGCTTGCAGCACCTCTTGCGGCAGTGTCCGCCGCAAATAGGAACGCAGCACACGGTCTTCATCGTACTGGTTCCCCAATTCAGGGGGTGATTGATTAAACGGTTGAAAATTCATACGCGGCTCCTTCGATAATAACTTGTAACTATTCAGCTTTTCTGGAAAGACGTGTCAGGTTTTCCTCTAAGTAAACCTGACACGTCTACCTGAATAGATACAATAACTTAACGCAAAGACGCAGAGAGGCAGAGGAAAAGAGAATTCTAGCGTCTTTCGCGCATTTTCATTCATGGTGGTCGGCGACCGCCGGTGAAGTCTCTCCTGAAAACAGCCTCCCGGAGATTTCTGTTATGGGATGGGCACGGTGATGACAACCTCCGGGAGGGTGGTTATTGGTATGCGGCAGTTCAAACATGGATAGAGACAACGGACACCGACTCTGTTAATCATCATTCGTGCAAATCTGTGTCTTACTTTTCCTGACCAAACATGCCCGTCTGCCGCATGGATGCAATTTCAGCATCATTGTAGCCGATTTCAGCTAAAACTTCGCGAGTGTGCGTGCCAAGGGGAACACCGATGTGACGGTACTCCGCCTGCGCATTGGAGAATTTGAAGGGGTTGGCGATTTGCAGCTGGGTGGAGCCATCCGGCTTGGGGACGTGTGCCACCATGCTCCGCGCCTGCACCTGCGGATGTTGCAACGCTTCGGGCACGGTCAGCACCGGTTCCACACAGACATCGAGCGGGTCGAAAACGGCCGTCCACTCCGCCAATGTCCGCGTCTTAATGACCGCCCGCACATCTCCCTTCACCTGCTGCTGCATGGCCCAATCGGGCTGCAAGCCAGGGCCAAACAAATCGGGGCGCTCAATGACGGCGCAAAAGCCTTGCCAGAATTTTGGCTCCAGGCTGCCGATAGAAAGGAAACGGCCGTCTTTTGTCTCATAAAAATCATACACCCCACCCCCATTGAGCGGCATTTGCTCTCGCTGCGGCACTTCGCCGCCCACCAGATATTGGCTGGCAAGATGCGCCTGCCAGGCCAGCGTCATATCGAGCATACTCACATCCACCAGTTGCCCCTCGCCCGTGCTGGCTCGTTGAATAACAGCCGCCAAAATGCCCATAATTGCGCCAAACGAACCCCCGCCCATATCCGCCACCTGCACGCCCAACGCCACCGGGCCACAAGTGCGATGCCCCGTATAGCTCATAATGCCAGACAAAGCCATGACATTGTTGTCGTGTGTGGCATGGTCTTTGTAAGGGCCAGTTTGCCCAAAGCCGGTGATGGCGCACACAATAAGGCGCGGGTTAACAGCACGCAGCGCGGCGTAATCAATGCCCAGCCTTTCCATGACACCGGGGCGAAACTGCTCCAGCACAATGTCATAACCGCCGCCATCAGCCGCAATCAATCGTTTCACCACATCCACCGCGCCCGGCTGCTTTAAGTCCAGGGCCAGCGAGCGTTTATTGCGGTTGAGCACGGCGTGCCAGGCGGAAGTGTCGCCATCAAACGGCGGCATGGCGCGAATCATGTCGGGACGGCCGGGCGCTTCCACGCGCAGCACATCCGCGCCCAAATCGGCCAACAGCATGGTGGCAAAGGGGCCGGGCAAAAGGGTAGAGAAGTCGAGAATTTTGAGGGAGGATAGGGGTTGATTCATGCGTGTTATTCCATGTCATTGTTGGCCGGGTCTGCGGGGGCGACGATAGAGGACACCAGAATCTTGTCAACCCGCAGTCCATCCATGTCCACGACTTCAAACCGTAAATTTGCCCAGTCAAAGTATTGACCTTCTGAGGGCACTTCTTGCAGAGCAGACATCATAAATCCGCCAACGGTTTGGTAGTAACCTTCGCTAACACGCGGCAAATCATCCAGGTCTAGCAGCTCGAGCAGTTCCTCAATGGGCATCATGCCATCAACGAGGAGGGAATTGTCTTGCCGTCGCGTGACGTAAGGCGTCGTAGGGGAATCAATGTCGCCGACGATTGCTTCCAGCAAATCATTGCTAGTTACCAACCCCTCCAGGCCGCCATATTCATCAAAAACCAGGGCCATATGCACGTGCTTCTGCTTGAGATGCTCCAGAAGGTCCAGGGCAAACATCGTCTCAGGCACATACAACGGGGCGTGCAGTATGCTGTTCAGGTCAAATTCGGCGTCTGAGAAGCTCTGCTTGAACAAATCTTTGACTTCGACGTAGCCAATGACGTGATCAAGGTCGGTATCGGCTACGGGGTAGCGCGAAAATTCTTTGTCGGCGATTTTGAGACGCACAGCAGGCAGTGTGTCAAGCCGTTCCAGCCAGACAATTTCGCGGCGCGGGGTCATCAGGGAGCTGACCTGGCGGTCGCCGAGGCGGAAGATGCGCCTGACCATTTCTGGCTCTTCTGGTTTGAAGACGCCAACCTGCGCCCCTTGCTGCACCATGATGGCGATCTCCTCATCGGTGATGGCGGGTTCTGTAGAGGGCTTGATGCCTAAAATGCGGGTCATGAATTGGGTTGAGGCGCTCAGCACCCGCACGAAGGGGTAGACGATGCGCGAGAGGCGGTACATAAAAGGAGCAACGGCCGTTGCCACACGTTCCGCATTTTGCAAAGCCAGATTTTTGGGGAGCAGCTCGCCGATAACCAGAGAGAGATAGGTGATAATGGACACCACAATAGCTGCGGCAACCGTATTGCTGTAACGCAGGCTCAGCCCGACAGATTCAAGCAGAACAGCCAGGTCTTGGGCCAGGGTAGCCCCGCCAAACACGCCAGCCACAATACCAATCAGGGTAATGCCAATTTGCACCGTGGAGAGAAAATCTTCGGGATCGTCAGCCAGCGATAGGGCCAACTGCGCTTTTTTGTCCCCTTTTTCCGCCCGCTGCTGCAAACGCGGCTTGCGTACGGAAACAATGGCAATTTCGGACATGGCAAACAATCCATTGACCATGATCAGTAATAAAATGACAAAAATCTCAAAAAGGATTGAGCTATTCATAATTCAGGTATTGAAGGTGTAAACGCATCACGAACCGTTGGCCTCGTAGAGGATGATGCCGTTTTCTTCGCGGGCGGTGATACGGCCGTTTTCCAGCAACAAATCCACATACCCCAAAGCCATCCACAAGCCGGCAAACTGAATAGCCAGGGGGCGGTCGGCATACAGGTGCGCGGTAATTTCCGCCGCTGTGTGGCAGCCGCCCTGAATGCAGGCATACGTCTCCTGCGTGCGGCGCAAAATGCGTTCGCGCTGCCGCCGCACCAGGCCACGATGATCATGGAAAATCTCGCCGTGACCAGGGTAAACGACATCGACCTCTAACGATTCGACCACATCCAGCGAACGCATAAAAATAGGTAAGGAAGGTTCGCGGGTACGGCCGTTTGCGGGCAGTTCAACCACGGGCGTTGGCGTGCGCTGCAAAAGCATGTCGGAGGAGAAAAGCTGCCGCGTCTCCGGCTGGTAAAAGATGGTTTGATGGCTGCAATGGCCGGGCGTGTGCATGACTTGCCACGGCAACCCGCCCAATTCAATGACGGCATCATCGGCATAGGTATGCAAGATTTGCGTGGGCACATCTTCATAATTGTTGGCGACAATCTCGAAGTAGGCGAGCATAAATTGATACATTTGCGGCGGCAAAGCGGTTTGCGGCAGAAAGATGTTTTTGTAAAAGGCGGTGCGCTTTTGCCAGTAATCGGTGAAGTTGGTGAGGCGGTGGGCAACGACAACGGCCGTTTCCAATCGCACCCCGCCCTCCTGCCACAAACGATTCGCCTGTCCAAAATGGTCAACGTGACCATGCGTCAACACCACACGCGACAAATCGCCGGGAGTCAGGCCATGTTCGGCCAGCGCAGCCAGCAGCGCCCGCCAGCTTGCTTCCGATTTTACGCCGGTATCGACCAGCACCGGCTCCGGCTCCATGAACAAGTATGCATTCACCGGGCCAGCTTCATATTCTGTTGGTAATTCAATACGCAAAGGATGTGTCATTATCTATTGGCTCCACATTGTCAAGAAGATTCTTTGAGAAATAAGACCAAACGCTCATACAAATGCTTAAACGCCTTTGCCGGCGTCATTGACGGATAATCACTGAACGGCAGCGGTAGATGCCAGCATGGCCCGCAACTGCGCGGCGTGGCCGTGTGTGCGGTAATATTCGTGGACGTTTTGCCAGATGGCGGTTGGCGGAACGGCCGTTTCATAAGCCAATCCCACCAGCGCAAGCAGATCGGCATCCTCTGGCGGGTTGGCAGATACACCGCGTGCCAGCGCAGCACGGCAGGCAGCCTCCAGTTTGTCAAAATAGGCGATATTGTCATGCAAAAGCTGCGCACCAATGTCCGTTGGCGCATGGCAGTACAAGACCGTGGCCGCATTGATCGCCGCCAATTTAGCCAGCGATTGGCGCATGGCGGGCAAGCCTGCGGGCGTGCGTGCCATCGGATATGGCAGTTCCGCCGCGTCGGCGGCCAGCAGCGTGTTGATTTCAGGGATGTAAAGGGCGGCATGATCCACTGTGTGGCCGGGTGTCGCCAATAGCTGCAATGTCAGGTCGCCGCCGTCAATCGTTAGCTGTTCGTCATAGAGAATGGTGGGCGGCGTCAAGACGACCTGGGCAAAAATGTCCGGCTCATCAGTTTGCACGCGCTGTAAAAAGGCGGTTGAATCTGGTTCGCTGAAAATAGGCACGCTGACACGACGGCCAATGATGGGCACGCCCATCGCCGCGAAGAACTGGTTGCCCCAACTGTGATCGTAGTCGGCGTGTGTGTTCACCACGAGCAGGGAACGGCCGTTAACGAGATACGGCCGTATCCGCTCCCATATCTTCTGCGCCGTCACCGCATTGATCATCGTGTCCACCACCACCACATACCGTGCGCTGATGATGGCAAAGGTATCTACCAGCGGCGCATTGCGAAAAACCAGGACGCGTTCATCCCAACCCCCATTGGTCACAAACTCGACAGTATTGCTATGACTCATTTTTCCTCCGCTAAACGGTAGTCGGTAAACGGGGATCGGTTAGCGATCACCCAAAAATGGCTGCAACGGCCGTTCCCCTTCATCCTTCCACAGCCGATACAACTGCACCGCCCGCTGCAACATCCATAAATGCGTAGACGCATGCAGCGGCACATCGGCCAACTCGGCGAGCGACCACCAGCGCCATTCGCTGCCAATCATATCATCACCGGGCACAATATCGCCGCTTTCATAAGCCAATACATAGTATGTACCAAGCATATGGTGAACGGCCGTATCGTAATGAAAAGATTGCGCATGTGCCAGCCCTAACGGCCGTACCTGCACCGCCGCCCCCACCTCTTCCGCCACCTCGCGCAATGTTCCGTCCAATATCGTCTCCCCCGCTTCCAGCCCGCCGCTGACAATTTGCCAGACACCGGCACGCCCGCGCTGGGCGCTGGACAACAGCAAGAGTTGTTCCTGATCATTGATGATGATAGCCTGCACCGCAACGGGAAATGTAGCAAACGGCCGTTTCTCTGCGCTGAAAATAATAGGTTGTTCCATAATCACACACTCCCTGCAAGGAACCGAGTTTTACCGGTATCAACGCCGCCCCAGTACGCCGCAAATCAACCAGTGATGCGCCATATGAATTCCGTCTCTTCTTCTTGCGCCAAAGTCATGCCAATTTTTTGCAGCACGCGCTGCGAAGCGACATTATCCTTGTAGGTCGCGGCAATCACCGCATGGCAGGTTGGCTGCGCCAATCCCCAGGCCACTAAAGCTTGCGCAGCCTCTGTTGTGTAGCCCTGTCTTTCATATTCCGAAGCCACCCCATACCCAATTTCCACTTCGCCATGGACATTGGGCGCACCCTTAAAGCCAATCATGCCTATCGCCACCGGATTAGCTTTGAGCACCATCAGCCAGTACGTGTACCAGGCGTGTGTCGCCATGTCGGCCTGTGCCATTTTCTGCACCTTTGTCTGCATGGCGCGATGCACCGCCGGATAAGCCATGTCAGCCACAATTGGGAAGGCCAATGCCGCCGCCAATAACTCCTGGCCGCGCAGCGCCAATTGTAAATGGGCCATCGTCAAGGGAAACAGTTGCAATCGTGGGGTCAAGATTTCGTTCAAGTAGGTTTTTCTCCTTCTTTTGGGGATGCTTGGGCAACATTATCACGACGCGGCAAAAGGCGCACACGGCTGTCCAACTGTCGTTCGGCAACCAACACAATGAAGCTAGACAAGACGCCAAGCCCAATGACCAGGTAAATCATGGTGAAAATCTTGCCGCCGCTTGTTTGCGGCGAAAAATCACCATACCCTACCGTTGTCAGGGTGATGACGCAAAAATAGAGCGAGTCCAGCCATGACCACCCTTCTAAATGATGGTAGACCATCATGCCCGTGAGCAAAATCAGGATGACCGATGTCAGCAGCCCGCGAAATTGTGCATCTTTCAGCCCATCTACAATGGCACGCATAAAACGCCATAAAAAGAGAAAGAAACCTACTCCTGGCATAAAACCTCCCGCAAAAGTGGTAAAGATAAAATGGGTAATTGTGTGTTTTTAACCTGGTTACGCACGCTGACTCAGGATTCGGCCGTTCCCAACTTTTGAGTTTGCCCCAATCCTCCCGGAGGTTTTGAACCTCCGGGAGGATGATGTTGCTTACGCACGAACCCTACCCGTCACTGCTTTGTAAACCAGGTTTGTGGATATTTTGTCAGGCCAGGACGGCGCAGCGTCTATGCGCCACACACGTCACGGGCGGCGCGGGCCATGAGTGGAATCATCTGCCCCATGGCGGCAAAGCGTTGGTCTTGTGTTTGCCCGCGCACGTAACGGATGTAAATCTGGGCAATGATGACGGTGAGGCGGAAAAGGCCGAGGGCGTGGTAAAAGGCGATGTTGGTGACGGAACGGCCGCTTTTTGCGGCATAACGCTGCACTAATTCTGCCCGTGTCAGGAACCCTAAATCGTCGCCCACCGGCATCATCGCCGCCGCACGCAGGTAGGGCGGGTCTGTTGGCTCTGTCCAGTAGGTGAGCAGTGCGCCTAAATCATTGAGGGGATCGCCGAGGGTACACATATCCCAATCAAAGACGGCTACGATTTTGCCGGGATCATTGGCGGCGAGCATGACATTATCGAGTTTGTAATCGTTGTGTACCAGGGAAACGGCCGTTTCCCCCGGCACATGCTCGCCCAACCACCGATACACCGCATCCATATCCTCTAAATCGTCCGTCTTCGCGGCATGCCAACGCCTGTGCCAGCCTTCGATTTGCCGTTCCAGAAATCCCTCCGGCTTGCCCAAATCGGCTAACCCCAACGCCGTGTAATCCACAGCATGAAAGGCGACGAGTGCGTCTACCAGCGCCTCGCTCATGCGGCGCGGCGCGGCGGGGATGTTGGCAAATTGTGGCGGGATATGGCGACGCACGACGACGCCTTGCTGCCGTTCCATGACGAAGAATTCAGCACCGATAACGGCCGTATCCTCGCAATACAAAAACGCCCGCGGCGCTGCCGCATACGCCTGATACAAGACAGACAACACCTTATATTCACGACTCATATCATGCGCCGACTTTGCCACCGGGCCAAGCGGCGGGCGGCGCAGCACATATTGCTGCGTCCCGTAATCCAGCAAATAAGTCAGATTGGCCGCGCCGCCGCCAAATTGACGCACAGTCAGCGGTTGGTCGCTGCCCGGCAGCTTGCCGCGCAGGTAGTCAGCCAGTTTTTGCTCATCAAGTTGTTCATCCGGCCGTACCGGAATCGTGTCGTTCATGGGTTTGTCCTTGTGGTTATAGGTGGGGGAATCAACAGATAGAGAACTTACCATATTAGATGGGTTCAATCTGCGGCGTTGCGCCAATCTGTCAGACTGTTTTGTCAGCCTGTCTATTGAGAGGTGTCAAGTCTATTTCAAGCCAAACCGACGTAAAGATTCTTGCCAAGCACCTCAGCGTACTGCCGGAGCAAAACCAGACGCACATCTTCCGCATGATTTTCAATTTGAGAGACAGTAGATTTCTTCGTCCCTAAGCGCAGGGCAACCTCTTCTTGTGTTAAACCGGCAGCTTCACGAGCCTGACGCAGCAGCACACCCAGTTTGAAATCTGCATAACCTTTTTCATAATCGGCGGCAAACTCGGCATCTTTTATCATTCTGTTTTCGATATATTTTTGTAAATCACTCATTATTCTGCCTCCGGCTCAAGTAATCGTGTTTGCGTCTTTCAGCAATGTCAATTTCTTGACGCGGTGTTTTCTGGGTTTTCTTGGTAAACCCGCTGGTTAAAATCAGGAATTCATCACCATCCAGAAAACCAAGTAACCGAAAAATGTTTCCACCGAACTGGATACGAACCTCCCAAATGTCATTTGTGTTCACTAATTTTTTGAAGTATTGTCTGGGAACGGTATCCAAACCCTCAATAAGCTGCAAAACCCAGGCGACTTTCTGTGCCTGCTTTCCAGTCAGGGAGTCCAAAAATTCCGCGACGGGACAATGCCCTGACTGTGTTCGGTAGAAATTGATTTGCTTCATGTACCAAATACATTAACAAAGGACTGTTCGTGTGGCAAGCATGGATTTATGGCTTATTTATAGTTTTTAGTGGCTTTTAGAGTCGTGTCAGGTGTGTTTTTTGTCTGACACGACTCTATAAATGCCTAATCACGCTGCATTCAATGGCTTATCTTGATGATGCACGAAAACCGGCGGCTTGTGCTTCTGCTGACGTACAAAACCATCTGTCGCCTTCTTCTGGTTTGATGTCAGTACGATTATAAAATGAGCCACCCGGTACATGATAAATTTTTTCGCCGCTGCTGTTTACATTTCCTTTGATCGCACAACTTGGATCGGGAGCTGTGGCGCAGCCACCAACACATTGGAAGGCATTTCCATTATTCCCGCCGGTATTGCCACCTGTATCCCCACCGGTATTCCCGGCTGTGTTGCCGCTGGTATTGCTACCTGTATCCCCGCCTGTATTCCCGCCTGATGAACCTTGATTATTATCTGAAGAGGATGGCTGCGAGGAAGATGTTGTGGCAACTGGTGCAGGAAGTGCATCGGTTACGATAATTTGGTCAGAATTATCAATGTCTACTAAATCGGCGCTTACCCATCCAAGTGTGTTGTCTGGAAGTTCGATTTGAACCCAAGTTTGTTCTGAGTTGAATCCAACTGCTGGTGCTGTGTCGTCTTTGTCCAGCGTTTGAATGACTGCGTAATCGGTTCCAGGGCCGGAGCGAATGTTTACTCTTGTACCTGTTATAGTAATGATAGGCGAGGGAGGTTTTGGGGTAGATGTGGCTGCTGATGTGTGAGTGGAGGAGCGGCGTGAGGGTGTTGCTGTTGGTGTCTCGGTTGGTATCTCAATGGAGTTCGATCTGTCATTGTTTGTGGATGTAGTGTCATCTCCACAAGCCACGGCCGGTAAAATTAAGAATAAAACGCAAAGTAAAAACTTGTAATGAAATTTCATGACTTGCCCCCTATGGTTGGTTGTAATTTTATGGATGATTTTTCTGCCTGTCAGGTTTGTCAGGCTATACAAAACTTTTAATGGTGCGGTTGATGCCGCAGATTTGTGGCATCAACCGCGTCTGGTTTTTCGTTACCGCTTGGCGGTGATGCCGAAGGCGGCCCAATGTTCTTGCGGGGTGGCTATTTTGACCCGTTTTGCCAGGTCTGAATATTTCCCCTTGGCTTCTTTCATTTTTTCATTTAGTTCGTCTGTCTTTGTTTTTAACTGTGCTTTGAGTTCCTCCTGTTCTGAATTGAGTTCGTCTAGTTCTTTGGCGAAGGTGTCCATGTCCGCAGCGTCGGTGGCGGTGATGCCGATGCCGGCGAGGGTGTCTAGCCGGGTGGTTATGCCGCTTGCCATTGTGCGAAAGTTGGATATGGATTGAGAGAAAGTGGGTGTTGTCATCATAAACTCCTTTTACTGAAAGTTATTACAGCCCCGCAAACACGGAACCTGTTAAATAAAGTTGCCCGGAGGTTGAAGATAACGGCCCGGAAGCTCTGGGTTGCTGCCCGAAGGCTTCGGGATGGTGCCCGGAAGCTCTGGGTTGCTGCCCGAAGGCTTCGGGATGGTGCCCGAATGTTCCGGGATGGTGCCCGAACGTTCCGGGTTGCTGCCCGGAAGCCTGGGGATGCTGCCCGAAGGCTTCGGGTTGCTTCCCGAAAGGTTAGGGATGCTGCCCAAAGGCTTCGGGTAGGTGCCCGGAGGCTTAGGGTAGGTGCCCGAAGGGTTGGGGTAGGTGCCCGGAGCTTTCGGGTTGGTTGCTATTGTGTGTTTTTTTGTGGTTGGTTGTTGTGGAAACGGCCGTATCCCATCATTCCTCCTTCCCTGGTTATCACTATGAGTGTCACAACTGATAGGTAGTATAAACGAGGCCGAACAGGAGAGCAACGCAACTGGCATCCTATTCTTCTATTACGCTGGTAGATGGATATAGATTAGATCGAAACCGAGTTTTTCAGCAGCTCACCCCTCATACCTCCGTAAAATACGCCGCGCCACCGACCATTTATGCACCTCATCTGGCCCATCATAAATGCGAGCAGCACGCTCGTGGCGATACCAAAAAGCCAACGGTAATTCATCCGTCATGCCCATCGCGCCATGCACCTGAATGGCACGATCCAGCACACGCTGCAACACCCCGGCAACATGGAACTTAATCAGCGAGATGGCATCACGCGCCGCATATTGGCCGTGCCGGTCAATCTGGTCGGCCGTATGCAATACCAACAGGCGGGCGCTGTCCATCTCCGCGCGGCTCTCAGCAATCCAATTTTGCACAGTCTGTTGGTCGCCTAACGGCCGTCCCGGAGCCACCTCCCGCTGCACCGCCTGCGTACACATCAAGTCAAATGCCCGTTCACAAATACCCAGCCAGCGCATACAGTGATGAATACGCCCCGGCCCCAGCCTTTCCTGAGCAATGGCAAAGCCCGCCCCTTCTGCGCCCAGCAAATTCTCTTTGGGCACACGCACGCCATCATACATGATCTCCGCATGGCTAAAGGGGCCAACACCGCGCTCGCCCATCACCGAAGTATTGCGCACCAGGCGAAAGCCGGGCGTATCGGCGGGCACAATAATCATACTGGCGCGTTGATGTTTGGCCGCGTTGGCCTCGGTGACAGCCATGACAATGGCAAAGGCGGCGCCATCACCGCCCGTGCTAAACCATTTGTGGCCGGTGATGGTGTAATGGGTGGGATCGGAAACGGCCGTTGTGCTCAACCACGTCGGATTCGATCCCGGATTCTCCGGCTCCGTCATCGAAAAGCAAGAGCGAACATCCCCTTCCAATAACGGAAAAAGAAACTGCTCCTTCTGCGCCGCCGTGCCATGTTCAATAAGAATCTCCATATTCCCCGCATCAGGAGCCTGACAATTAAAAACATAATGCCCCATAGGCGAACGCCCCAAAATCTGGCTAACCAGCCCATGCTCCAACAACGTCAACCCCATGCCCCCATAATCACTAGAAATTTGCGGCAGCCAAAGCCCCAAGCTCTTCGCCTGCTGCCGCTTCTGCTCCAACAAAGGCATCAATGTCTCAAAATCTTGCAGCAAAAAATGGCGCTCAAGCGGCACAATCTCCTCATCAACAAACTCGCGCACCGTACGCAGCAGCATCTGTATTTCAGTGGGAATATCAAAGTTCATAGCAGTATCTCATTCTCCATAATCTGTAATCAACCATCGGGAAGCAGCAAATGGCAAACGGCTTCCCCCTCACAGCACTCTCTTTAAAACTGAACCCCGCTGCCAACCATCTGCCCCCCATCCACCAAAAAGGTAGCGCCCGTGGTAAAGCTAGAAGCAGACGAGGCCAGGTAAAGGGCAATACCGGTCAGCTCAGAAGGTTCGGCCATGCGCCCCTGGGGGATTGTTTTCAAAACGGCCGTATTCACCTGCGAATTCCCCCACAAAGCAGCACTAAACTTCGTCTTCACAAACCCCGGCGCAATCGCATTCACCTGAATATTCGCCGGGGCCAACTCCACCGCCAACGCCTCCGTCAGCATCAGCACAGCCGCCTTACTCACCGAATACACCCCCATCATCGGCTGCGGCTTCCTCCCGGCAATCGAGGCCACATTAATGATCTTCCCGCCGCCACGCGCCATCATATGCGGCACACACGCCTGCACCATGCGGAAATACCCCTTCACATTCACATCTAAAATTTTGTCCCAATGGCTCTCTTCGGCCGTTAAAATCGGCCCAAAATGGGGATTCGTCGCCGCATTGTTAATCAAAATATCAACACCCCCATACACAGCCACCGCCTGCTCCACTAAATGGCGAACAGCTTCACTTTCACCGGTATGGGCGGCAACGGCCGTTGCCTCTTCGCCACGCTGCCGGAACTGCGCCACAACATCATCCAGCGCCTCCTGCTTACGGCTCGACAACACCACCTTCGCCCCGGCAGCGGTCAGCGTTTCCGCCAACGCCAAACCAATACCACGCGACGCACCCGTAACAATGGCAACCTTCCCACTCAAATCAAATTGACTCATTATCCACTCCTAAAAGCGACCTCCCAGAGGTTTCTGCCACAAAGCAACCACAGCGATCACAATCATCGAGAGGCCATGCGTGTTACCTTCACCAGATAGACAAATCATAAACGGCCCACAGTTTTTGGGCAAAATATAAGCGGCAGCAGTTAGGGAATCGGCAAGAAATCTTCTGGAATAAATCACACGAAACCTTGCCGATTCCTTGAAGGAAACCGCAGATTGGGGCGTGTCGGTTATCCGAAAACTTTCTGCGGTTTACCAATCTACTCACGCCATAAAAAAAGCCCCCGTCATACCATCATATGCGGGGGCCATCTTTCTGCTGAGCATGCCAGGAACTACGGCCCGGCAAAATCCGTAATTGGGTCTGCGTGCATGGAGATAAATCCATGCGGGTCTGAGGTATGCACCCACACCCACAAATCATTTGGTGCTTCTTCCGACCAATTAAACACCCATTCTGCGGCCAGCGGCGGCATATTCACACAACCATGACTATGCTTATAGCCAAAACGATCATGCCAATAAGCACCGTGCAGGGCAATCTCATCATCAAAGAACATGGTGTGTGGCACATCCTCAATGAAGTAATAATCGACTTTCCCTTCTGCCCCAGACATCTTGACTTCTGTATGACGACTCCACACCTGGAACAAACCTTCATTGGTGGGCCAACGATTCAAACCGCTGGAAATCAACCCGGCGTAAACCATCCGGTCGCCTTCATAAGCAGCAAAACTTTGCTCATACAGGTCTACTTCAACCCAATATTCATTCGCGCCAACTTCTTCCGGGCGTGGGCTGGCATCAACCAGACTGACAAAGGTTTGGCGTACCCAATAGCCGCCGCCAATGTTGTACCAAATCCATTCCTGATCGGGTTCTTGTATAGGCACAGCATCGTATACTTGAAAGAAGGTGTAACGATCTAATTTCGGTGTACCGGGTTCGGGTTCAGCCCCCGGTTCACGACTGGGATGCACCGGCGCTAACACCCAACCAAACGGCCGTTCCGGTTGCTGCGTCACCTGCACACCAGCAAAGCTAGAATCATCCACAACACGTAAATCACTGGCGCGCACATACTCATCATAATTGATGACATACCAAAGCTCGCCTTCACTTTCCACCGCATTTTGCACCGTCACAAAGAGAAACCCATCCCCCACATTACGCACAATAGGTGCCGTCAAGCTAGGTGCAGCATACACATTAATCAAGTCATTCAGCCGGGCATACGTCCTGTGCGAGATAAAGCTATCCGCAAATGGCTCTGGCTGCACAAAGGTAGGCTGAGTCGCCTCCCCCGTACAAACATGACCAATACTGTCTGTATACACATAACAATTGGCGGCATAGGTGGGAACTACCCATACAATAATGGCTACCATTCCTGCTGTTAGAATAAAGCCTAATTTCGCTAATCGCGACATAAGTTTCTACTTTAACTCCTTGCACCGTTTTATACAGTTTACATCAGAAATTCTAGCTAATTTTGCTGGCTTCCCAGTGACTTTCTGACGCTTCACCTATTAAGTGTAGCATGTTTAAAAATGGAGACACAAATAAAATACAACAAATCTCACCTGCCATTCCAAAACAAGTCAATCCATCAGATATATTTGCCAGATTAATTAATGTAACCGTTCTCGCGCTGCCCGGTGAAGCCGCGGTCGGTCAACAGCGACTCATTCGGGTCGCTGCCGTCCTTCTGGATGGCGCTGGCGCTGCTCAGAGCCTGTGCTGAGCGCAGCCGAAGCATGGTCGCTGTAGAGGTAGAAACGGCCGTTGTTCGCCGAGTCAGGGTCGCCGGTGACGCGCACGGCCGTTGCCTGCCCGCCAAACTGTAAATCGTGCGCGTAATAATACGCAACGCTGGCTCCATTTCACCGCTGCCATCGCTCCCGCCTTCCTCCTCGCTCGTGCCAACCGTTGCCATCTCTTGCGGCTGCAACTACTTGCTCGCCTTTTGTCGCCCGACCAACTACCGAAGGCGGCACTGGTTGGCTTGCCCACTTGCCGTTCGCAATTCACCGTTTACCATTCACCATTCATCCGACCGTTTGCCAACAAAAAACAGTCAACAAAAAATGGAAAACTGGGGAACGGCCGTTGCTCCCCAAATAGTCAATAAAAAATGAGTACGGCCGTTTCCTTTTCTCCCAGTTAGCAATAAGGCAAAAGCAGATGCTTCCCTTCCCCCATTAACCATTGACATTTAACAATCAGCCATTGACCATTCATACGGCCGTTACCTTCATGCTATTAATCCAATCAACAGTAGGGGGCCAAATATAAACAACCAGATGTATGTTTCAAGGGTTACACCCACCTCCAATGTTGCCATTTCTGGTTTGTTGGGATTATAAAAGACCCTCACGGGTTTTCCTTTAGGATATTGTTTTATATAGCCTCCCGAGAGGGTTCTAATAAAACCTCCTACAAATCCAAAAGCTATACGATTAGATTCATACATTGAGCCATTCACAATATATTGATAACCAACCCGAGGGCCGTGAGCATTACCCATGTGTGTAACGATTTTAGAATTCGTAATTCTGCCTTTTGTACTAGGCCATGCCTTGCTTCTATTCCCCCAGTATATTGTGTGGAATATTGCGGCAAGGAATAAAGAGAAGAGAAGTAATACTAAGAGTTTTTCAAGGACCATTTAGCTACCCTCCTGCTTTTTGTTGTTATATTGAATAAATAATCACGGCCCTTATTATGGGTAACACACCGGTAAATCAACATAAACTTGTTCGCTCCCAATAGGTGCTTTATCGGGACTAGATGCATAAATGTATCCATTAGCATAAAGTTGACTGAAACCTTCTTCTCTGACCAAAAAAGTCGCGGCTTCAATTTACACAAAAGCCACCAGGCAAATACCGAGCGGCTCAAAAGGTTACTGATTCCAGCCTGCTTGGCCTACATTTGGATGCTCTTTTTAGGCGAAATGGTCGAGAAGGACAAAACAGTAATGAAACAAATTCACCGAACTGATCGTTGTGACCTGAGTTTGTTTCAACTTGGTGAACGTTATCTGGAATACTTGTTCAATTATGGCTTGAGTATTCCAATTAACTTTAGGCTATCGGGCATTATGAAATGTGTCCGGTAGTGAATCATATTTAAGGAGATTTGTATATGTCCAATTTTGATAACCTCAAATCACTTCATTTGCACCAATGGTCATTTCAAACCCATAGTCTCTTAGTGCATATGATATAAGCTGAAGATTTTTTTCTTCACCATTCCTCCATGCTGAAGCCTTTCTATTGCTTGTTGTACTTCTTCATATGTTACAGTGCTTGATTCAATGATGGAAGAATCAAGCGTGAATTGCAAACTTAGGAAAGGTGCTGCAAGTGGACGCTGATCCATTGATCTTCTTTCACAGGGAGATACTGCTTTTCCCTTGTAGAAAGTTTGCCGAAAATGCTCTGAGCAAGTGCTGACATCAACAGTACAGTATCCAACTATATAAACAATATTTACTAGACTTTGGAACGGGAGAAAAATTCTAGGCTTATCACCTAGTAAATTGTTTTTTCTGAAGATAACCCAATCAATAAAACTATCATATCCATCTAAGTCTATTGGAATCCCTTCTCCCAATATATCTTCCAAAAGCAAGTAGGTTCCCATAGAAATCATACTGTGATATTCATCGAATGACGACAATCCTCACTTTTCTTGGCGGTTTAAAACAAGATTTTTTAACACAGTAACACCAAACCTGTAAACTCTTCATATAATGCCCCTCCAGTAATTCTCCTTTTGGAGACCAGAAGTACAGCCAGGGTTTTCTCCGAATTGCAAGCAACGCATGTTCTTGATCATATGGTTTTTGCATTACACGTACCTCCCAAATCTATGGCAACATAAAGAATTGGACGAATTGGGCAAAATATTCGTCATTCACGTAATCAGCAAAATAGGTTTGCATATATTGTTGATATTGCATACCAGATGAGCCAGTAAGACTATCGTAAACATATCCATTAACAACAGTAAAGTCGTGGTATGCTAAGATGAACCCCATTGTCAGGAGCATGGAAATGGCGTTGATGTGATGATCCTTCGCTCAATATTGACAACAACCTATACCAAACGCAAATGATGGCAGAATAATTACCCGACAGCAGCTTGTTGGCGCTCCCATTCAGATTTTTCGAGTACATACTCAAAATCATATCCGTCCCAAACATCCAGCGTATCGACATAGAAAAACCCGAGTCAATGTGCATCAAATCTTCTGTTGTGAAGCGAAACTTTCGCGCCAGTTTCATCCCAATTTTTCCAAGACACAGCAAGACGATACATTTTTCTCATATGTTGTTGCGATGACACGCTGTACGCCCAACTCCGTGAAACCTTTATGAAGAATGGCTTGCGCCACTTCGGTCGCATACCCATTACCCAGGCAGACTTCCGTAACCGAAAGCCCAGAGATGCTTCACCAGGATAAGCGCCTGTTGCTCGCAAACTTAACCACCCTAAAAACATACCGGATTCTTTTGCCGCAACGGCCCAAAAGCCATATCCAGGGTATTGCGCATCATCATGAAGAAAGTTAGGCAAAATCTCATTCTGAATCACATCTCGTGGGGTCGGAATGCCACCATTAAGAAACTGCATGACTTCCGGATCATTGTCAAGTGCATAAAAGGTTGTCTGCGTCATCTTCGCAAAATCGACGCAGAATCAATCGTTTAGTCGTTAACAAGACAGAGCACATTTGGGACTTTATACCTCCGCCAACTGTTCCACAATAACACCAAAAATATCGAGTCAGAAACAGGAAAAAGGGATAGGAAAAAAGGTCATGTGTATCCGTATTTCCTATTGAATACAACCCTTAAATATAGAACCATAGTACCCTAGTAGTGTAAAGCCGTCTTTTGGCGGCCTTGCCACTACGAAGCAGTTGATATTGGCAATTATGGTGTGTAAAAGTGGGAGTAAAATCATGAAAAAGACAGGTTATATTATTCTCTTTCCTGCTGATCGTATTTAACGGCCGTCTTCAGTATCACCGTTGCAAACCCTACGAGTACAACTCTTATCATCCAGGCAAACAACATCGATACCGCGACGGAAATAGTGCATACATATGGTGGGCAAATTGAAGAAGTTTTAGCAATCATCAATAGTGTCACAGCAAGCATTCCAGAAGGGAATGTAGCAGCTTTGCAAGCGGATAAGCGTGTTCAAGCTGTCTACGAAAACAGTGCAGCCGATGTGGCCGGAAACGGTGCGCAAACCACCTACTACCCTGAAGTGATGGGGTTGATCAGGTATGGAGCGAAGGCGTTTACGGCACAGACATCACTGTAGCTGTTGTAGACACCGGTATTGACATTGCTGAGCATCCGCGTCTTGTTGGGCGTTATGATGCGCTGAATAATGGCTCGCCTAAGTTTGATCCACATGGACATGGCACAATGATGGCCAGCCTGATTGGCAATGAAACCCAATTCGACGGGAAATATCTTGGGATAGCTCCTGAGACAAATCTTGTAGATGTGCGTGTTTTGGATGCCAATGGGCAGGGCGAATATAGTGACATCATTGAAGGCTTGGACTGGATCTTACAAAACAAAGACACCTATGACATTCGCATCGTCAATCTGTCACTCGTAGCTGGCATTAACAGCCCGTATTGGGCAGACCCGCTCGATCAGGCAGTTGAGGCGTTGTGGGATGCAGGATTGTCGTTGTCACGGCCGCTGGCAACAGCGGGCCGGATCCCTTAACCATTGCTGCACCTGGGAATGACCCTTACGTCATCACAGTCGGCTCTTTCACAGATAACTACACGGTAGATGATGCCAGCGATGATTACCTCACGCCATTCAGTGGCGCTGGCCCAACTGAAACCGGGTTCGTTAAGCCAGATGTGGTTGCGCCTGGGGCACATGCCCGTTCAGGTTACAAGTGGTTCCCTTTGGGCACGAGATCATCGGAACCTGCGAATCTTTGGCAATTACTACAGCATCGCCGGTACCTCTTCCTCTACAGCGGCAACCAGTGGCGTGATTGCCTTGATGCTGCAACAAAATAAACCATGACACCCAACCAGGTGAAATATGCCTTGATGCAAGCGGCGCAACCGGCCGTCTATGCTGATGGCTCGTTAACCTGGAGCATCTTCCAACAAGGTGCCGGGCGTGTATGGGCACCGGACGCAGTCCTCAACCCACCCCAAGGCGAAGCCAATGTGGGTATGGTTACAGGCACTCCTTATGTCGGGCCAGTTGCTTATCAAGATGGGCAATTTGTCATCGTCGATGAAAACGGATATCCGTTAGGCTGATGCCAATGGCTGGTGTCTGGACAGGCGGTTACGTCTGACGGGTGGCTATGTCTGGACTGGCGGTTACGTTTGGACGGGTGGCTGCGTCTGGACAGGCGGTTACGTCTGGACGGGTGGCTATGTCTGGACTGGCAGCACAGATTGGCAGCCGATTACGGGTGACACTGTCTGGCAAAGTGGCTATGTCTGGACAGGAAACAACATATGGCCTGGTGGCTATGTCTGGACGGGTGGCTATGTCTGGACAGGCGGTTACGTCTGGACGGGTGGCTATGTTTGGACAGGTGTGCTTGATTCGACCGATTAGGGATTAACAAACTATATCTCAACTGCTTATGAACAATGTCCCCATGACCTGACAAGTCATGGGGATTTACTTGTTCATTACGGATATATCCTTGATTATGGGTATATTTAATAAAATAACGACTTCGAGGCTGGCCAGCTCCCGCAGGTACCGGTCTCAGCAAGAGGAAGATTTTGCCTAATCAGCTGAAAATGACACCACGCAACTTTTATCTCTGGCTCGTTAGTGGGCTAGGTGTTTTTTTAGTTGTGCGTGGTGTTTTTTACTGCCAACGTACGATATGCCTCTTGTTTTGCACTGCTCGTATTATTGGCAATCGCCGCCCAAATCACGGCAACTTCGTTAATTGGGGGAAATGTGACGGTGGAGGTGGAACGGCCGTTAGCATGGCTACCATCTCCTCTATGGCCCAGTCGCCGCAACCATTGTCGCCGCTGCCGGCGTCACCGCCATCACAATAATCAATTTACGCCAAAGCTGGAAAGGCTGGCTGGGGGCAGCCGAACGCATTGGCTTTAACATTGGGATGAGCGCAACAGCCATTTACCTGGCTGGTCTAATATACCACGCCGTTTTAGCCATTTTCGATAACAACTTGATCATCGGCACAATGCTGGCCTGGCTCGCTGCGGCTGTGGTTAATGATCAGGTAAACCTCTGGCTGCTCATCGGGCTGCTCCACTTGCAAAGCGGCGTTAAACCACTTGACATTTGGCGGCAGCATCGCTGGGCCATTCCCATCAATGTCCTCGTCATCAGCGTGGGCGGTGGCGTGCTAGCCTTTGCTGTTGCGGAATTTGACATTATCGGGATTGGCATCTTTTTCTGCCCATCGTCCTTTCTGCTTACGCCTTCCGTCTCTATGTTGAGCAGACAAAGCAACAGATGGAACATTTGGAAGAGCTGGTGGCGGAACGAACGCGCGACCTGGAAAAAGGCCAATGGGATTTGGCAAGCGCCAACAATGATTTGGCTGCCCTAAGCAAAGAAAAGGATGCTTTTCTGGCTGTGTTGACTCACGACATGCGCACGCCTCTAACCAGCATCAAAGGTTACGCCAGCATCCTCCGCGACCGGGAACTGGAACGGGAGCAGCAAGTTCACATCTCCAAAATTATTTTACGTGGGCAAGACACCTTACTAGAAATTGTGAATAACATCCTGGAAATTGAAAAGCTGCAATCTGGGATTCCCATGCTTTTGGAGCGTGCCGAGTTTGATCTGGCTATGTTGACACAAGTGGTAGCGGAAACGCTGCTGGCACCAGCCCGTGAAAAGCAGATAACGCTCAGTTACGACGAGATTCCCGACCCGATTATGGTTGATGGTGACAGGCAAAGGTCAAACGGGTTATCACAAACCTGATCTCGAACGCCATCAAGTACACCCCAGATGGGGGTGCTGTGTGGTAAAGACGTGGATAAACGGCCGTTACGCCTACCTTGAGGTCAAAGACAACGGCTACGGCATTCCCGCAGACGAACTACCCCACATCTTTGACCGTTACAGCCGCGTCAAAGGCCACCGTTCATTAGCCGTTGGCACAGGGTTAGCCTGGCCATTGTCAAAAAGCCTCGTCGAGGCCCACGATGGCGACATCGACGTCATAAGTGAAGTTGATGTTGGCAGCACATTTACGCTCAAACTACCCGTTAAGGCTGCAGCTGAATCCTAGTGGATGGCAGTCACACGCCGCAAATTACTCTCAGCACGATTGCACACAAATCAGCACTTCTTTGAAAATAACCTCCCGGAGGTTCGTTTTTCATTCATGGGGTCAGCAGCAGCCGGTGAAGTCTCCCCAAGAAAATAACCTCCCGGAGGTTCGTCTCATGCGGCAAGCCTGCCATTGATAACCTCCGAGAGGTTCGTTTTCATTCATGGGGGTCAGCAGCCGCCGGTGAAATCTCCTCTGACATCTCAGTAACCGCGATCCTTTTCAGAATCGCGGTTACACGTATCCTTTCACGCTATAAATCCGCCAACCGCCCTTCAATTCGTTCCCGCACATGCGAAATAAACGCCAATGGCGAGACACCTTGCTGCCGCTGCCCATCACGCCGCCGCAACGACACAGTTCCCTCGCGCACTTCACGCTCACCGATAATCAACATATAGGGCACTTTCATCACCTGTGCGGCGCGGATTTTAGCATTCATCCGACTGCCATCCAGATCAGCATGTGCTCGGATGCCTAAATGAGCCATTTGTCGAGTTAACTGCACCGCATACTCGTTTTGCTCATCTGTAATTGGGATTACCCGTACCTGCTCCGGTGCCAGCCACACCGGGAAATCCCCGGCATAATGCTCAATCAGGAAACCGATAAAACGCTCATGGCTGCCCAACGGCGCACGATGAATGCATAACGGCATTTCTTCTTCCCCCTGCCGGTTTGTAAATGTCAGATTGAAGCTGGCAGGCTGCGCAAAATCCACCTGGTTTGTCGCCAGCGAGAATTCACGGCCAATGGCACTCCAGATTTGCACATCAATCTTTGGCCCATAGAAAGCTGCCTCATCCTCAGCCTCAACAAAGGGAATGTGATGACGAATCATTGTCTGGCGCACCAATTCCTCCATCTTCAGCCACATCACTTCGTTATCCACATACTTTTTGCCCAAGCCCGCCTTACTATGTTTGCTCAAGCGCATAACGTATTTATCAATACCAAACAGTCGGAAATAGTGACGATACAAATCCATCACTGCCATAAATTCCGCTTCAAACTGTGCTTCGGGCACATAAATATGTGCATCGTTTTGCTGTGCGGCACGCACACGCATCAAGCCAAATAGTTCACCACTCTGTTCATACCGGTAAATCATGCCATATTCAGCCAACCGCAGTGGCAAATCGCGGTAACTGCGCGGTTTGCTGGCATAAATTTTGTGGTGGAAGGGGCAGTTCATTGGTTTCAGATAATAACGTGACCCGTCTCGATCCATGGGCGCATACATACTATCGGCATAATAGGGCAAGTGGCGGCTGCGCACATACAGCGATTCTTTGGCAATGTGTGGCGTAGAGACTTGCTGATACCCACCAGCATCTTCCATTTCACGCGCTAATTTAGCGATCTCTTCGCGCAAGATATTGCCGTTGGGCAACCAGAGGGGTAAGCCGGGGCCAATCTCTTCGTCCATCATGTAAATTTCAAGCTGGCGACCCAAGGTGCGATGATCACGCTTTTTTGCTTCTTCTAACATGCGCAAGTGGCGCTGCAAATCTCGTTTGTTAGCCCAGGCTGTGCCATAGATGCGTTGCAGCTGCGGCCGTTTCTCATCCCCACGCCAATAGACGCCAGCTACACTCATCAACTTAAAGCCATCGACGGGGATGTCGCCTGTATGCGCCAGATGTGGACCACGACACAAATCCTCAAAGTTATCATGGCGGTATGTGCTTATGACCACGGGTTCGGCCAAGGGGTTGCCGTCAGCGTCGGCCTGCCCCTGTGCCAGCCCGTCGATCAACTCTAGTTTATAAGGCTGGTCAGCAAACAAAGCCTGTGCCTCAGCGGCACTAACCTCCCGGCAGCGCAAATCATGTTTCCCGGCGACAATGGTGCGCATTCTTGCTTCCAATTGGGGCAGGTCATCTGGTTTGAATGTGCGCGGCTTGCCGTTTTCGGCCGTGCCCAGGTCAAAGTCATAATAAAAACCATCTTGTATAGGCGGGCCAATCCCCAGTTTTGCCTCTGGGTAAACCTCTAGCACGGCTTGTGCCAACACATGCGCCAATGTATGCCGCATCCGATACAACTCTGACTGTTCATAAGGTATCCCATTTACATCTGCCATTTTTGTCACCTTATCCTGTTTACGCCCTCTGCGTAAAATAAAAAAGCCGCTCGTCTGAGCGGCTTTTGCGGTTTACCAATTACTGTTGAATCACGAAAACCCCGCTCATAACACTTGTGCTTTGCTATTAGTCAAGGTCGTCATGTGCGCCAAGAAGTCAACCAACGGCATCGCGCCACGATCTTCATTGTCGCGTGTACGCACAGCCACCGCACCTTCTTCCGCTTCTTTATCGCCGACAACCAGCATGTATGGAATCTTTTGCAGCTGTGCGTTGCGAATCTTCTTGTTCATACGCTCGTTGCCGGTATCCACCTCAACACGGAATCCAGCAGCACGCAGTTTCGCAGCGGCTTCTTGAGCATATGGAATGTGACGGTCTGCAATGGGCACCATCATCACCTGCACCGGCGACAACCAAAGCGGAAATGCGCCATTGAAATGCTCAATGAGAATGCCAACGAAGCGCTCCATGCTGCCAAAGGGTGCGCGATGAATCATAACCGGACGATGTGGCTGCCCATCTTCGCCGATATATTCCAGGCCAAAACGTTCTGGCAGCAAGAAATCTACCTGCACCGTGCCTAACTGCCATTCCCGCTTGAGCACATCGCGGAAGATGAAGTCGAGCTTGGGGCCATAAAAAGCAGCCTCGCCCTCTTCGATTGAGTATTTCATACCGACTTTGTCAGCCGCTTGTTTGATGGCGTTAATGCCCCGTACCCACATCTCCGGCGCACCAGCATACTTGTCACTGTTCGGATCATTTGTTCCCAAACGGGCGCGGAAATCGTCAAAGCCCATTGTCTGGAAAACGTGCTGAATAAGGGCAACAACGCCGATGAACTCTTCTTCGAGCTGCTCTGGCGTGACAAAGAGATGCGAATCATCTACGGTGAAACCACGGACGCGTGTGAGGCCGTTTAACTCACCACTTTGCTCATAGCGGTAAACGGTGCCAAATTCGGCCAGGCGCAGTGGCAAATCACGATAGCTGCGCGGTGAGCTTTTGTAGATTTCGATGTGATGCGGGCAGTTCATTGGCTTTAGCAGGAACTGTTCTTCATCCACGTCAATTGGGGTGTATTGGCTGTCTTTATAGTATGGATAATGACCACTGGTGATGTATAAGTCCAGTTTGCCAATGTGTGGCGTGATCACAGGCAGGTAGCCACGTTCTAACTGCGCCTTGCGCAAGAACTGCTCTAATGTTTCGCGCAAGATGGCGCCTTTGGGCAGCCACAATGGCAGGCCAGAACCAACCAACTGTGAAATGTGGAAGAGTTCGAGTTGTTTGCCTAGACGACGATGGTCACGAGCTTTGGCTTCTTCTAACCGTTGTAAGTATTCATCGAGTTCTTCTTTGCTGGCCCAGGCTGTGCCGTAGATGCGTTGCAGCTGCGGCCGTTTCTCATCACCGCGCCAATAGGCACCACTGGTACGCAAGAGCTTGACAGCATTGTGCTTGACCTGTTTGGTGAAAAGCTACATGCGGTCCCCGGCATAAATCGACAAAGTTGCGATGCTGATAAATGCCGACATCTTGTACCGGTTCGCTGAGTGGGTTGCCATTTTCATCGACTTTGCCGGCCGCCAATTCCTCAATTAACTCCAGCTTGTAGGGCTGACCGGCAAAAAAGGTTTGGGCTTCGGCTACTGTTTTACTGGACTGCTCGAATTTGGCATTTTGCTTAAGCAGCTGCTTCATCTTCGCCTCGATCCGCTCCAGATCTTCTGGGGCAAAGGTGATTAATTTGCCGTTTTCGTCTCGGCCCAGGTCGAAATCGTAGTAAAAGCCGTCTTCAATGGGCGGCCCAATAGCCAGTTTGGCTTCCGGGAAAAATTCTAGCACGGCTTCGGCCATGACGTGCGCAGCCGAATGGCGGATACGGTACAGTTCTGTTTCTACGTAAGGTATGTTGGTTGCTTCAGACATATCTTTGTCCTCCAATGTCAAAAAATAAAAAGCGCCATCACCCACATTGGGGCGATGGCGCTCGCGGTTCCACCCAATTTTGGTAATCAGTAATGGGTATACCCCATGCTTGTTTACTGTTTACCCTCGAAAACGGCCGTTAACGGAGCCAACCGAATCCTCTTACTAAGCTTCTTAAATTGAGGCAAACACAAAGGTTTGCCTCAAGGGGGCAGACAAACTGCCTGCCTTCACCACTTTTCGCTGTTCCGAGAATCACTCTCAGGTGGTTTTTACAAAGGTCTCACATGATGCGGGCTTACAGCCTATGGCCCTACACTCTCTGCCAGGAACACCCTTGTTACTCGTCCCGATCATTGTTTTGTCAATATCCAGATATGTCGATTATAAAGGTATGGAACGGGTTGTCAAGATAAATCTAACCCGCAAATGTGCATAAATGGATAGCAGTGCTATAATGCCCCTCTATCGCAAACTCGATAGAGGTAAGTTTTAACCGATGACATCGAATTCACAACGGCGACAAACTCGTTCCGGTATTCGTTTGCCCTTGTGGGCATTGGGCGTGATAGGTGTCCTGGTTTTGGCTTTTTTGGCCGCCAGTTCTGTCTGGTTGTACCGTACGGTACAGGCTCGGGTTTCTGCCTGGGAGATGACAGACCCAGACTTTAGCGGTGTTGTAGAGCCACAACCGGGTACGGCCGTTACCCCTGGCGCACCCGCCGCCGTCACCATTACCGACGATGATAATAAACCGATTCTCTCCGCCGACGCCTTCAAACCCTGGTCAGGCGAAGAACGCATTTCCTTCTTGCTGCTGGGCGTAGACCAACGCTGCGATGAAACAGGCCCCACACACACCGACAGCTTGATGCTGGCAACCATAGACCCCGTCACCAAATCGGCGGCTGTGCTTTCGCTGCCACGCGATTTATGGGTAGAAATTCCTGGCTTTGGGGTTGATCGCATCAATCAAGCGTACTATTACGGACAGGTCTATGAATACCCCGGCGGCGGACAGGCATTGGCACGCGAAACAGTCGCCGCAACTCTGGGCATTCCTGTTGATTATTACGTAGCGATTGATTTCACGGCTTTTGTGGAAATCATTGATGAAATTGGTGGCATTGAGGTAGAAGTACCGGAAGCCATCAGCGACCCAGATTATCCGGATAACTGCTACGGCTATGATCCATTCTTCATTGATGCCGGTGTACACCAACTGGATGGCGTAACCGCTTTGAAATATGCGCGTACCCGTGCCACGTTTGGCGGTGACGTTGATCGCGCTGGGCGGCAACAGCAAGTTGTGTTGGCGGCACGCAGCAAGGTTATGCAGCTGAACATGATCCCGCAGTTGATCCTTGAAGCGCCGCAAATCTGGCAAACATTACAAACGAACATTCGCACCAATTTGTCATTGGATGAAATTATCCAATTGGCCTTGTTGGTTCAAGATATTCCACGCGAAAACATTCATACGGCCGTTATTGATTACAATTATGTCTACAATGAAACAACCCCTGACGGGCGTGAGGTCTTGGTGCCTCGCCGGGATGAAATTCGCAAGCTGCGTGATGAACTATTCGCGCCCCCACCCGTTCCCACACCGGTCATTGCTGATTTGCCAACATTGATACCAGAAGAAGAGGCACGGGTTGCGGTTTACAATGGAACGGCCGTTTTTGGATTGGCCGCTGCCACGCAGGCATATTTAGAAGGGTATGACATCAACGTCACCGAAATCGGCAACGCGGATGCGGCTACCTATCGCACAACCCAGATCATTGATTATGGCTCTCACCCCAACACAACCTTCTATCTGGTGCAGTTGATGGATGTACCGCCGTTGAATGTAAGTACAGGCACGACGCCGGAGGGTGACTATGACGTTCTGATCATCATTGGTGATGATTGGCGTGTCCCCGGCGAATGAGCAAACGGCGCTGGTCTTGTTTTCTTCTCAGCGTCTTTTTCACAACCACATCCGTGGCTTGTGGCGTTGTAAACAAGCCAGCCGTAACAGAACCAGCCCCCCCATTGGTGACAACGGCGTCTCTTGTCCCCGATCCAACTTTAACGATTACTTCTCCACCGCAATCAACGGATACCCCTGCACCGGCACCCAGCCCCACATTCGACTTTGCGACCACCTGGCAAGTGATTCCTGATGCGGTGCCGGGCTGGCAAATAGCCATGCCGCCAGAGTGGGTTAATGTTACGGCTCGTCTGGAAACGGCCGCTACCACCACGCCTTATGGTCTCATCACCATGCTTGCCACCGACTCGGAGCGAACCGCCGCCAGCCTGTTGGCAAGCAAACCCCTGCATGATGGCGCTTTTGTTGTCGGGCTGCTGATCGACACAGAGCTGACGACGGACATTCCGCAGGCTAATTTGGAGCAGTTGTTGGTGCAGATGGAAACGGCCGTTCCCCCCCTCACCCCCATCGTCAACACACGCCTCACAACCACCTCGCCCGCGACACAAAGCGCCAGCGTGGACATCGCCGGGCATCTTCTGCCATTTTTTGCCACACCGGACAGCCAACTGCACACTCAAATCGTTTACCTCATTCCCCCAACAGTCGCGCCCGCCAAGCCGGAGCAAATCCTGTTCCTTTTCAGTGCGCCTGACGATCAATGGGGTGATTTTGCCGATACATTTTCACGCATCATGGCAACCTTCATGCCGCGCACCAATGCAACCGCACGCACAACGACCCACATCCAGGGCGAACTAACAGCAGGTGAATCTGTCACCAGCAATTTGCAAAAAGGGCAGCAAGATTTGTGGATGCTCTTTGTCAACGAGCCACAATACCTTTCCTTAAGATTGGAACCGGAAGGGGATCAGCTTGACCTGGCAGCCGCAATCATTGACCCCATGGGGCGCGTGCTCGCTAACCTGGATAATGGGTACACGAATAACAGTGAGCGAGTTGTCGATTTGTTTTTGCCGGAAAACGGCCGTTACCTCATTGCCATTAGCGAATTTGATAAACAGGCAGGCAGCTATCACCTTGAAATCAACACAAACACAACACCCGCATTTAATGGGCACGGCGACATATTGCTGAATGAAACGATACAAAGCCAGTTGCCAGCCGAAACCCGTCATTTGTGGACATTTGAAGGGACTGCCGGGCAAAACATCAGCGTCGTTCTCAAACCATTGCAACACACACTCGATGCCATTCTCAATGTCTATGGGCCAGATGGCACACGTCTGGCCGCCCTCGATGAAGGGTTCAGCGGCGACCCGGAAGTCATTTCCGGTCTCTCGCTGCCCCTCACCGGCGCATATACCATCGTTGTCAGCAGCTTTGGCAGCGCAGGAGAAGCATACGCCCTTTCGCTCAATCGTGGCGGCGAGCAAACCGCTAACTTTTACGACGCAGGCGATCTCGTCTACGGGCAAAGCCGCCGCGAAACGCTGCGTGCCAATGAAGCGCATGCCTGGTTTTTCCAGGCACAAAGCGGAGATGAGGTGCAAATCAAGGCCACACCTCTCGGCGACAACCTCGACCTGGACATCTGGTTGGTAGACCCGGACATCAACTTGCTGGCGACAGCCGACCTCTTTTTAGGTGGTGAAGCGGAAATGCTTGAAGAAACGTTACCCGCAACAGGTCAATATCTGGTGTTGGTACGTGAATTTTCGGGACAACCTGGCAGCTACGAAATCGGGCTAATGGCGATGCCCGGCGCGCCCCCTGCTTATGCCGGGACAGTGGCTTATAGCAATGCAGTTAGCGGCACGCTCAGCAGCGGGCAAAGCGCGTTTTGGCTGTTCATGGGACACGACGAGGATACGATAGACATACACCTGCAACCAGCGGCAAACAATGATCTGGTGTTGATTTTGCAAACGCCTGATGGTCACACGGCGCTAACCGTTGATAATGCCGCTGTTGGCGAAGCAGAGTCCATTGACAATTTCCGCCTGACTACCGATGGGGAATGGCGCGTGCTGATTGAGGAATTTTTTGGGGACGCCGGAGCGTATGAGTTGGTAATCAATCAGCAGTAAGCGCGTTACTGACGATTGATTACCAATTACCAACTCAATGGTTTTGCACAAAATCGAAGCGCAGCAAGTTTTCATTGCAGCTGGCGCGGGTTTGCACACTGTAGACCTGGGAAACGGCCGTTCCGCTCGACGTCTCTAGCTGCACATTATAATCCCGCACCACCGGCGAATTAAACAAGAACTGCTCCCAGCCAGACGGGCTGTAGTCCGGGGCACTGCCCGTAGTCACACGCTGGTCAATTCCACTTCCCCACACATGCACCCGATACGAACCAGAGGCAACCGGATTCCGGCTCAAATCCAGCACTTCACCGGCAATACCCATCCATGCACAACCCGCATTATTGGCAAAATTTTGCAAATAAAACGGGCTGGTAGCTGACTTCGTAAAAATAAACTCAGAACGCGTTGGGGATGGCGTCGGC
The DNA here is from genome assembly GCA_020634315.1 of Ardenticatenaceae bacterium. GTDB lineage: Bacteria > Chloroflexota > Anaerolineae > Promineifilales > Promineifilaceae > JACSRF01. Next base: position 47,775 of record JACKBV010000001.1, read on the forward strand.
GGCGGGCCGGGCGGTGTTTCTGTTGGCGTATTGGTGGCCGTTGCCGTCGGTGTCCGCGTCGGCGTCTTTGACGGGAAAATGGGCGTGACAGAAGGCGTCAACGTCGGCCCCAACGTATTTAGCGGAGCAACAGTTGGCGGCAGCGATGTGGATAATGGCGTCCAGGTTGGCTGCAACAGGTTCGGTGTAGCCGTTGGCAGGGGTGTTGGGATTGCGGCAACAGGCGCTAATGTGGGAATTGCGGCATCGTCTACGACCGGTTCCTGATCATTGCCAGGCAAGAGACTGGCGAGTGGTGTCGCTTGCAGTAAATCTGGCACAAGCGCGACAATAACGATGACGACAACCGCTAATAAAGCCAATGTAAAAAACATCGCCGTCAATACATTCAGGAATCGTCCCAGGCAGCCGCTTGATTGGTTGGTCCGTTTACGAGCCATTTTGTCACCTATCCATTGATTTCTACAAATCGCGTAATGGAAGCCTGCTCCCATTGGGTAGTTAACCAGGCTTCAAATGTTTGTTTCAGTAAATCATAGCGCATATTTGCGGTTAACGGCCGTTGCGCCTCTTTCTCGATAACCTGCACCAGATAAAACGTCTGGCTGCCGTCTGCATTGGTGACAGCAATAACATCACTGATCTCATCCGGCTGCAAAGCAAAAGCAGCTTCAGCAACCTCCGGCACTTGCAACGACCAGCGTGCAAAATAACCTAAATCACCGCCAGCCTGCGCGGCCACCTGATCAAGCGAGTATTGCTGTGCCAGCAAAGCGAAGTCACTGCCGCCAACAATTTGTTCGCGCAGCGAGGCCGCCAGAGCGCCATCATCCACCTGAATATACCGCGCATGAACCTGCTCGACAGCATAGGGCACATCGGCCGTCACCTGATCTAACATTTGCGCGGTGATGATTTCCATCGCCAATGCGTCGCGGAATTCCTCTTCCGTGTACTGATTCGCTTCCAGCCACGCGGCAAAATTTGCCTCGCCGTCGGCACCAGCACGCATTTCGACCAGACGCGCATCTACAGCTTCGGCGGTAACAGTAATCCCCTGCGCGTTCGCCGCCTGCACGATTAAAGCTCGTTCTATCAAGCTGTTGAGCACCACATCGCGGTAATCGACCGGCGGTGTATCGCCCAAATCCAGGTAAGCCTGTTCGTACCGTGCCAGTTCCTTTTCGTAATCGTCTAAATAGATGGGTTGGTCGTTTACGAGGACGGCGAGGGGTTTGTCTGGAGTTGGGGTGACGGGAACGGCCGTTGCCGTGGGCACGGCCGTTGGCTCCGTTTCTGTAACGGTTTCGGGGACAGCCGCTGTAGGCATCGCTGTGGGAATCTCTGCGGGAACGGCCGTTGCGGCTTCATTGGTGGATGGCGCATCTTCCCGGCACCCAGCCAACAACAGTGCCAGGAGCAGTAGGGCAACGAATAACCAGCCCCACCGGGACATTGGATCGGGTCGTAACACTACTTTATGTCTTGAAAACATAATTAGATTATACGAATTCATACACAGGTGACAAGACACACGTCCTGAAAGCCACCTTACCCCGGCAACAAACGCAACACATACACGGCGGCAACAATCAAAATAATGCCAAAACAACCAACACGGAACAGCGTTGCCGTCAATTTCATAAAGACACGCAGCAGGATCAACCCGACAAAAAGCACCACAGCCAGCGTCGCTAACTGCGTCAACTGCGCGACGGTTACACCCAATAATTCCGCTAAACCTTCCATTACAATCCTCCGTGCTTTACTAAACGTTTAAGCGAACTGCCGATTATTAACGACGACTTCCCCTTTTTTGATCACCTGCTGCACCAGGTTGGTGCCAAAACGATAGCCTAGCTGCCGATAATCGGCCGTTTCCAGAATCAAAATGTCCGCCTGCTTGCCCACTTCCAGGCTGCCAATTTCGTGACCACGACCAATGGCATATGCGGCATTAATCGTCGCCGCCGCCAACGCCTGCGCCTGCGTCAAACCCATATAACGGCAAGCCAAAGCCATCACCATTTGCATCGATTCGCACCAGCACGTGCCAGGGTTCAAATCAGTTGCCAGTGCCAATGCGCCACCTGCCGCCAAAATTTGACGCGCCGGTGTGTACTCTTGATGCCCCAGGCCGAAAGGCGTACCGGGCAAGCCCACAGCAATGGTCGCTCCCGCCCTAAGGCGGCGATGTCTTCATCCGGTGTTTTCACCAGATGGTCGGCGGAAATTGCGCCCAATTCAACTGCCAGTTTGGTGCCACCTATCCCTTCAAATTCGTCAGCGTGAACTTTGAGGCCGAACCCAAGGGCAACGGCCGTTTCCAAAATACGCCGCGTCTGTGCCACATCAAACACACCCGCCTCACAAAACACATCACAGAAAAGGGGTGCGCCTTGCTGCGCCATCCACGCGGCCGCCGCCGGCAGCATCTCATTCACAACCCGATCAACATACGCATCCGTGCGCCCGGCATATTCAGCCGGAACTGCATGGGCCGGGAGAAATGTGGGCGTAATTTCGACAGGCTGTGCAGCGTGCAAAGCCCGCATCGCCTGTAACTGTTTCAACTCGGCGTCTGTATCCAATCCGTAGCCCGTTTTGGCTTCGGTGCTGGTTGTTCCATACTGCAACATACGCCGCAGCCGGGGCAAATTATCTTGCACCAAATCATCCAGGCTGGCCTGGCGCGTATGGCGCACGGTATTCATAATGCCACCACCGGCCGCCATGATTTCCATATAGGTAGCCCCAGCCAGCCGCTGCTCGAATTCATGTGCCCGGTCGCCATACCAGGGCAAATGGGTATGCGGATCAACGAAGCCAGGGATGACGGCCTGTCCCCCTGCATCGATCTGGGTGGCGGCGTGATAAGTTTGGCGTAATGCTTGTGTATGACCGGTTTGCAGGATACGGCCGTTATGCACAGCGACCGCCCCATCTTCAATGATGCCCAAATCGCCCAATTGTTGACCCCGCTGCGGCCCATTTGCTCCGGGCACAATACAAACCTGGCTTGCACCATAAATCAATAAATCAATTTGCTCCATCATCCACTCCTTCAGAAACAGCCTCCCGGAGGTTCATCTCATGTGGCAAACGTCCCACTGATAACCTCCGGGAGGTTCCAGCGGGCGGCCTCTGTTACGTGCTGAGCCTCCCGGAGGTTAGTCATGTTATCTCTCTGAAAACAAGCTCCGAGAGCATGCTTGTGTCGCGTTTTGTATATGAATCTCTTGAACGATGTAACACCCCACACACACCCTCGCTATCGGCAAATAGCCGGGTTAACCACAGGTCAACGAATTGAGCCGCCAGCGGCAGTAGTTCTCGTGTGAACACAGGTGAGAGTGTAACTGAGAGTCAAATGGGGAACAACTTGCAAAGAAACAAACAGGGACGAACAAGTTGTTCGCCCCTGGTAAAAAAGCTGAGAAATACAAGCTGTTAGTTCATCTTGCCGTGGTGCTTCTGGGTTGCCATTGCCATCTGGCGACGGCGCAGCAGGAGAAGTGTGAAACCACCCAGCAAGAAAGCGGCCAACGCGACGAGGTAAGAAACGGCCGTTTCGTGCAGCCCGCCGCTCATTGATTCAAGGGAAACGGCCGTTGGCGCTAGATTCCCCAATGTCCAACTGCTCAACTGCGTCACATTGTACTTCGTCACACAGTTATTCACCGTATCTACCACATCCGCCCCTACCGGCGACCATACTCCGCCAGCACCCGTGTAACGGAACAACTGCAAACCGGCCTCAACCACGCTGCCACCTTGTGCCACTTCCCAATCGGTGTAGCAAAGTGTCAGGTCAACATCCAGGCCGCTGTCCGTATCCGGTGTGATCGTCACGTAGAAGGGCATTTCTCCCGTCTCCGGAACACCGCCACCGGGCGGCTGGTTGGTGCGCGTTACCATCACATTCCCCGGCACATTGCCACCGGCGTTGTTATCGCTGATGGTCGTAAGCGTTGCGCCAAAGGTTCGTGTATCGCCAGCATTGAGAACGGCCGTCCACGTCTCATCCACCTGTCGTTCAAACGCGCCAATATCACAATTTGCGACGCTATCGAGGTCATAATCCACTGGCCGCATTTCACCCCGTTGATCATCAGGCGGTGTACCATCACATCCAGCAATCCCATTAGGAACAGCATCAATAGCAGGACTACCAGGCATCAGGGCAAAAGTTTGCGTATTTCCACCATCGTCACGCAAGGTCGTGTCCACTACTTCATTAACACTGCCAGCAAAAGTAAGAATATCCGTCCCACTAAAACCACTGCTGCCCGTAGCATCACCAACGAAATTATAATGATTGCCGCTAAATCCGCTGCCAAATACATCAGGACTGGTCGCCGCTGTGTTACTGATGATCAGGTTAAAATACATGGTAAGCATAATGGCATCATATTTAAAAATGGCGCCACCTCTACCTATCGCATTATTGTCACTATCCGCCACATTGTTGATGAATGTTGAATACTCAATTGTCGAAGCAATATCACGATGATAAATGGCACCACCATCACGACCTGCTGAATTGCCAGAAAAAGTGCTATTTATAATGTTTAGGAGTTGTCGCGAATTAATAGCACCCCCGTCATAATCTGCACGGTTATTTTTTAACAAGACACTGTCTAGCGTTACGGAACCACGAAAATTATAAATGCCGCCACCGCCGAAATTCGATGTGGTTAGGGATTTGGCATGATTTCCCTCAATGCTCCCTCCAACTTGATGATATACCCCACCGGGGTTACCCCATACGTAAACTCCACCACCATAATTATCAGCCAGATTATTAAGAATATGTGAATTAGTTAAAGTAACGCTGCCATTTAATATAAAAATTGCGCCGCCACGATAATGAGCATAGTTATCAATAAAACTACTCTCAATAGCTATAAACTACACTGCTGCTAGCATTAACATATATGGCTCCACCTCCATAATCAGTTGCATTTGTAGCATTATTGCTAATAAATTGGGTGTTATAGATATAAAGTTGGGCGTTGGTATTTACGTATACGCCGCCACCATAGTTAGCCGTGTTGGTACTCACTATCGTATTGGTTAGCCACAATGTCGCCCCATTTAACAACACGGCCCCCCCATTGTTCGTACCAGCAACTAGACCATTTGCCAGGGTTAAATCAGAAACGCGTGCCACGCCCCCACTGATATTAAAAATACGGCTGCTGCCGCCGGCCGTAACCATTGTGCTATCCGCACCAGCACCGGTAATGGTGATGTCCTGGCTAATGCTGATTTCGCCCAGAGTAAGCGGGTAGGTTCCGGCTGGAACAACGATTGTGTCACCAGCAACGGCCGTTGCCACAGCCTCCCGTAAAGAACAACCCGTACCAGCGCCACACCCATCATTTTCATCCACCGTAGTGGTCACAGCAATGGGAGCCGCCTGGGCAATCTGCGCCAAACCAAACAAGAAAATAAATAATACCAGCGGTAATGCAACCAATGAGACCAAAGAAACCGTTTTTCTCTTCACGTAACAACCCTCTTTAATCGCCAAATCGGGAATGTGCTCCGGAACGAAGCACAACAGGTCAGCTCAACCTACGCACTGTAACAAATAAAGCTTACGATGAAAATTGCTCTTAGGAAAGATTCAGAGAACGTAAGGGCACCGTAGCTTAACCATACTTGACAAAAACCACACTGGCAGCAAAATACGCCGTGACAACCGTTTGCGAAAAAAGCGGCGCGATTTGCCATATTTCTGGCCCTAATCGCCGCCATTCAAACTGCAAAACTACGCGCAAACAAAACGAGGAACTTATGAACTTGCGATTTCCCCTTTTTATTCTTTTGCTAACGGCGCTTTTGCTCAATGCATGTGGCGGTAATGAGAACACGGCCGTTTCTTCTCCCGCCGCGAACGAATCAGCAGCAGCGGCAACGGCCGTTCCTGAAACTGCGCCCACCGTTACCCCCATTGTGGACACCGCGGCAACCCTGCCCGTCCCGCCCACATTGGCCTCAGAGCCAACCGCTTCCCCCGCCCCGCCCACAGAAACCCCGGCTCCAGACAACACACTCCTGTTTGCCGCCGATTTCACCGACCGTAACCCGCTGACCGGGGAAATAGTCGCGGATACGGCCGTACTCGCCCGCCGCCCCTTAGAAATCAAACTCTCCAACGCACCCGCCATCTACACACGGCCACAATCCGGCCTCAACGATGCCGATTGGATCTTTGAACACACCACCGAAGGCGCAATCACCCGCTTCAGCGCCATCTTCTATGGCAAAACCCCACCCAAAATTGGCCCCGTGCGCAGCGCCCGCCTCATTGACCTCGAACTGCCCGCCATGTTTGATGCTGGCCTCGTTTTCTCTGGAGCCAGCGCTGGCGTGCGCCAACGCCTCTACAGTTCCGACTTCGCCAACCGCATCAACGAAGCAGGCTACGGCCTTTACCGCACCGGCGAAGACAAACCGCTCGAACACACCCTCTATGGCAATCCAGAACAACTTTGGCAATATTTAGACAACGTTGGCGAAAACACACCGCCCAACTTCGGCACCTTTCTCACCTTCAGCGAAGCCGCGCCAGAAGGCGGCACGCCGGCCACTTATCTCGCTGTAGATTACCAATGGACAAATGTCGAGTGGAAATATGATGAGGAAAGTGGCAAATATCTGCGCTGGGCTGATGGCGAAATCCACGCTGATGGCAATACCCTGGAGCAGGTTGCGGTGGCAAACGTCGTCGTCATCTCCCCATATCACGTCGAAGACCCAACCATCTGTGAAGAAATTCGGGATGGCGTTTGTGCGCATCTCTCGGTGCAAATTCAGCTTTGGGGCAGCGGCAATGGCGCTGTTTTCCGCGATGGACAACGCTACGACGTCGTCTGGCACCGCGAAGGGCGCAACGACTTGCTAACCTTCACCGACAGCGCCGGGAATCCCTTCCCGCTCAAAGTGGGCAACACCTGGGTACAACTTGTGCCTAGCTGGCTCACCGAGCCGTTAACGGTAGAGCCGTAATCGGTGATCGGTGATCGGTGATCGGTAATCGGTGATCGGTTTACTGATCACCGATTACCAACCAACCCCTCTTAATACGCGCCACGTCCGGCTATCACGGCAGGAATGGTGCGCATCAACAGGCTAATATCCAGCCAGATGGTCCAGTTCCGCACGTAAAACATGTCCAGGCGCACACGTTCATCATAGGCAATATCGGAACGGCCGCTAACCTGCCACATTCCTGTAATCCCCGGCCGCACCGTGAGCAAATTAATGTCCCACTTGCTGTACATCGCAATCTCTTCTGGCGCAATCATGCGCGGGCCAATCAGCGACATCTCTTGCCGCAGCACATTCCAAAATTGAGGTAATTCATCCAGGCTGTAGTGTCGCAAGAAACGGCCGATCCGCGTAATCCGTGGATCATCCTTCAGCTTATGATTCTGCGCCAACTCCGCCTGCAACTCCGGGTACTGCGCCAAAATTTCATCCCCATTCACATACATCGTGCGGAACTTAAAAGCATCAAATTGCTTCCCATTCATCCCCAACACACGGCGACGGTGAAAAATCGGCCCCGGCGAATCCAACTTTACAGCAAGAAGAATAACCAGGAAAAGGGGCAATCCGATCAACATAAAAGGCAAAACAACCAGATAATCCAACACCAATTTGGCCGAACGGTTGATGCCAGTCAAACGGACTGTGTTCACACGAGTAAGCGGCACAAACGCCACCTCACTCACTTCCAAACCCGTCGTGATAATCTCAAACAGTCCAGACGATAACCGTAAATTCAACCCTTTAACCACGCCATACGTCTTAAACAACGTCAGCATCTCTTCACGCTTACAAGCGCTGGTACACACAATCAGCTCATCCACATTATGCTGACGGATAAATTGCGGCAGATACTTAACACGCCCCAACACCGGCACACCTGCCCAATGTGTGCCAGGTCGCCGCTGATCATCGGCAAACCCCACCACATACAATCCAGCTGAACGATGATGCAGCAGCTGTTCGGCCAACACGCGCCCTTCTTCATTAGCGCCAACAATAAGCGCTCGCGATAACAAAAAACCACGCTGCCGCAGCACATAAGCAATACGCCGCAGCCAGAAACGGCCGATACTCATGAAAAATATCGACAACCCCCAGGCCAACAGCAGCCACCACCGATCAACCAGTTGGTTTCGCTCCATAAACCCGCCAATCACCACAGACAACATCCCTATCGTTGCCGCCCGCCATATCAGCCCATATTCGCGAAACCCATTAAGCAAATTTTTGGGGTTATACAAACCAAAAATACCAAATATAAGCAGCCATAATGGAATAAGTAAAAAGGTTAAAAAGCCATGGAACAATTGAATAAATGGGTCGGCTCCTCCTGTTAAATAGCGCAGCCGAAATGAAAACCAGAAGGCGAGTACCACCATCTGAAAATCAGTCAGCACCCAGGCAAGGATGAACAATCCCCACAACACACGTCCCGCAACTGGGCGTGCAGGCGCATAATCTTCTAATTCGGCATGTATTTGCTGCCACGAAATCGGAGAAATTTCTGACATCACCCACTCCCTTTATAAGCAACCAACAACCAAAACAAAAAAGTCGCTGGTTCCTTACTCACAGCCGCCCGCATAACTTCGTCAACTTAGTTGCGGACGGCTACGGATACTCCCTGGGGCGATTCCAAAGTTACAAAAGTCATCAGTGAGGAGGTGGGCACCTCCCGAGGGTCGTTGCCGATGTCTTTGGTACTACCCGTTACACTACGTAAACCATTCATGCTTCGCCTAAAACAAAGTATCATTACATTTCAACTGCATAAAACATACAAATAACAGTATACAAAAGGCAAAACATGATAGGCACAATACTAAACGCAATCACCGTTTTAATCGGTGGTACTATAGGCACATTGTTAGGCAGTCGCTTCCCACAACGTATGCAAGAAACTGTATTTGCCAGTTTAGGTTTGTTTACGCTGGCGATAGGCATAAGCAGCGCCTTAGTCACAAAAAACCCATTGATTGTATTGGGCAGCCTGGTTTTGGGTGCGCTGATTGGTGAAGCCATTAACCTGGAGATGAAACTGGAACGTTTTGGAGCCTGGTTGCAGCGTTTACTGGTGCGCGGTGACAGCCAAAGCCAAACTTCCCGTTTTGTGGAAGGGTTTGTGACGGCAAGCCTGGTTTTTTGTGTGGGGCCATTAACCATTCAGGGAGCCATTGAAGATGGCTTGTTGGGGGATTTCACCAAGTTGGCGATCAAATCGATGTTGGATGGGTTTGCGGCGCTGGCCTTTGCAACGACGCTGGGGCCAGGTGTTTTAGCTTCTATTGTGGTTATTCTGGGGTTCCAGGGAGGGATTTCATTGTTGGCGAGTCTGGGCAGTAATGTATTCACCGATCCGATGATCACAGAATTGACGGCAACGGGTGGCGTTGTTTTACTGTCGATTGGGCTGCGTTTGTTAGAGATTAAACAAATTCGCGCGGCGAATTTGCTACCGGCTTTGTTTGTAGCGCCGTTGGCTATCGCATTGATGGATGTTTTGGGGATAACCTATTACCCTAATTTATAACAACGACAAGATCACATTGTGTTTAGCCGCGAATGTGGGATTCATCAATACGGGAGCCAGTCCAGTGGCATTCCCGGCAAATGTAGCGGCGCAGGGGAATGCCGACAGCGCCAAAGGCATGATCAAGCCAGGTGCGATGAACACGGCTTAAGTTGTTGCCGCCACATTGGGGGCAAGTACGCGCCCACCATGTCTGCTGGTTGTTGATGCGCCAGCGCAGGCGAATGCTGCCAATGAGAACGGCCGTTACCAGGGCTATTCCACCCAAACTTTGCGCCCCCTGCTCATGAAAAAACCACCAGCCCAAACCCGTTTCATAACGATGCGGATCAACCAGCCATTGAAACGGGTCAACGAGCAGCATCATTCCCATCGCAAACAGGGTAACGATGATCAAATCCAGCCAATTGTTTAACAACCACCCACTCGGCACAAAAGAACGCCGCTGACCGCGCCGTGACCGGCGACGACGATATTCCCCACGATGAGGATCCCCCGGAATTTCGGACATAACCGCCTACACTTGTGGGCACAAAATCCGACCACACCCACCACAATAAACGAGCTGCCCCTCATTAACTTCTTTGACTTTGTGCGCGGACACCGTCAAACGGCATCCGGTACACATGTTATCTTTTAGTCGCGCTACGGCGACCCCGCCCCGCTTTTGGCTTAAATTGTTGTACAGTGTCAGGTTATCTGCCGCGATGAGGGTTGTCTGCTGCTGACGCTGACCTGTTAAGACATGTAAACGCAAAGCCAGTTCTTTTTGCTCTTGTTTTAAGCCAGCCTGCGCGTGCTGCCACTGCGTTTCAACTTTGGTTAACGCTTCTGTGGCCGCTTGATGTTCTGCTTCGGCATCCTCAATCAAGATCATCACTTCGAGCAGTTCATCTTCCAATGTGGAACGCCGCCGCCCAAGCGCCTGAATTTCATTTTGTAAGTCGGATAGTTCTTTAGGGTTTTTGACATTACCGGAGTAAAGCCGATCTTCGGAGCGTTTGGCTTTGGCGTTTAAGCCTTCCAATTCCAGGCTGAGTTCTTTATGCTGTGTGCGCCATTTTTTCAGGGTGGCAACGGCCGTTTCCACCTGCTTCCTTGCCGCCAACAACACATCCGTCTCTTTCTGCGCCCGCAGCACCTCTGTCAGACGCTGCTTCTTTTCACGATATTCTGTGTCAATCTCTTGCAAACGATATAGCAATAATACCTGACTCATGAAACCATCCTTGAAGTCATGATGAAGGATGAAGGATAGGATGACATTCAATCCCTCGTGAAGCAGTTCATTTCATGTGCGACTTGCCTGTAAAAGCACTGTTCATTCTGCACAAATTGTAGCACAAAAAGGGCGACAGAAAATTCATCGCGCATAATTCATCCTTCCCCCTTTCTTCGGGTATAATCCTCCCGTTATGTTTGATAAATGGTTCGAACTCGCAGAACAATCCTACTCAGAAACAGACGCCGAATGGGACGCCTTTGTCGCCTCCCATCCGCATGGCAGTCTGCTGCAAACAACCGCCTGGGCACGGCTGAAAAACAATTTCGGCTGGTCGTCACAGCGCGTCTGGCTGCGCCACGAAGGCAAATTGGTAGCTGGCGCACAAATTTTGTTCAAATCGGTCGCCTTTGGTGTGGCCCGCATTGGCTACATCCCGCACGGCCCGCTGGCAACGTGGCAAGATGAAGCACAAACGGCCGTTCTCATGAACCAGATCGACCTGGCCGCCTACGAGCGAAACGCAGGCTTCGTCAAGCTAGAGCCGCTGTTATGGCAAGACGAAATAGAAACGGCACAATGGCAGGCCATTTGCCAGCGCTATGCCTTGCAGCCAGCCGACACCATTCAGCCGCCGCGCACGGCCGTTTTAGATTTACGGCCGTCTCTCGATGACATTCTCGCCAGCATGAAACAAAAAACACGTTACAACATTCGCCTCGCCGAGAAAAAAGATGTCACGGTGCGCCAGGGCAGCATGGACGACCTGCCCATCTTCAGCCAACTCATGGCTGTCACCGGGGAGCGCGATGGCTTTGGGGTACACACCCCGCAATATTACAAACGCGCCTACGAGGTGTTTGCCCCGGAAGATGTTGCCTTGTTGATTGCCGAGTACGAGAAACGGCCGTTATCTGCCGTCATGGCCTTCAAAAACGGGCCACGCGCCGCATACCTTTACGGCGCATCCGGCAATGACGAACGCAACCGCATGCCCAACTATGCCGTGCAGTGGGCGGCTGTCCAGTGGGCAAAGGCGCAAGGCTGCACCACATACGACCTGTGGGGCATTCCAGACGCCACACCCGACGAATTAGAAGCGCAATTTACCGAGCGCAGTGACGGCCTTTGGGGCGTTTACCGCTTCAAGCGCGGTTTTGGCGGCGACATCAAACGCACAGTCGGTGCCGTTGATCGCATCTACAACCAGCTGACCTACAAACTATACCAATGGAGACGAAATCGCTAAGCGGCCGCCACCGCTTAGCGCTTAGTAACCACATGTCTATCTATCGCGCATCCACCTTCAAACGCGAAACCTCGCCAACAACCTGGGCACAAGCTCTGGCAAAACTGCCCCATGCCCACGCACTGCAAAGCTGGACCTGGGGCGCATTCAAAGCACGTTGGGGCTGGCAAATGCTGCCCTCGTTGATGACCATCGCCGAAAGCAGTTGGGAACCGGTCGCCGCCGCCATGATCTTAAAGCGGCAAGCGCCACGCCTGCCATTTTCTATTTTATATGTGCCGCGTGGCCCGGCGCTTAATTACAATGATCGCCCCCTGCGCAGCCAGGTGCTGGCGCAGTTGGAAAAGATCGCCCGCCAGGAACGGGCGATTTTCATCAAGATTGACCCGGAAGTGGTATTGGCCTGGGGTGAGGAAGGGGAACGGCCGTCGCCCCTGGGCAGCTCATTGCACAAAGAGCTGCGCCAACGCGGCTGGCGCTTCTCTGCCGACCAGATTCAGTTTCGCAACACCGTCGAACTGCCCTTGGAAATGGATGAAGAAGCGTTACTCGCCAACATGCACAGCAAGACACGCTATAACATCCGCCTCGCCGCGCGTAAAGGCATCACCATCCGGCGCGGCACGCCGGCCGACTTCCCAGCTATCGTCAACATGTATCAGGAAACGGCCGTTCGCGATAACTTCACCATCCGCCCCGAAGAATATTACCTGGACGCCTGGCAATCATTTTACGACGCGGGCATGGCCCAGCCACTGCTCGCCGAATTCGAGGGCGACCCCATCGCCGCCGTTGTCCTCATTCGCTTTGGCGAACGCGTCATCTACATGTACGGCGCATCCACCGAGAAAGAGCGCAACCGCATGCCCAACCACTTGCTGCAATGGGAAGCCATTCGCTGGGCAAAGGAACAGGGAGCGGCCGTTTACGATTTCTGGGGCGCACCCAACGACTTTGTAGAAACAGACAGCATGTGGGGCGTCTGGCGTTTTAAGCAAGGATTCAACGGCGAAGTTGTGCGCCACATTGGTGCCTGGGACTATCCTGCACGGCCGTTTTGGTACTGGCTGTATACGGCCGTTATGCCCAAATACCTGAACTTTCTACGCTCAAAAAATACGTAACACAGGTTTCCTGTGGGTTTGTCGGAACCGCGTTCGCGCGAAAAACGGCTGAAGCCGTCACCACAAACTTATGGGGAGGCAAACCCTTTGCCTCCTAACCTTTGCGCCTCTCTGCGCCTTTACACCTTTGCGTAAAATTCATATCTTGAAGGAGAAATAGCATCATGAGCAGAACCATCGTCATCCTGGAAGGAGACCAAACCGGTCAAGAACTACTAGAAGAAGCCATCCGCGTCATCCAACCCGGCGTCATTCGCTACGAACTAGAATTTTTGCGTTTTGACCTCAGCCTGGAAAACCGGCGCAAGACGAACAACCAGGTCGTCTACGAAGCAGGCAAAGCCTTGCGCGAACACAGAGTCGGCTTGAAAGCGGCCACCATCACCCCCGAAACCAAAAACGATGTCGGCAGCCCCAACGCCATTTTGCGCGAGGCGATGAATGCAGAAGTCATCCTGCGCACCGGTCGCCGCATCCCCGGCGTGCGCCCCGTCGGCGGCATTTACTCCCCCATCAGCGTCGTGCGCATGGCACGCGACGACGCCTATGGCGCCAAGGAGTGGCGCGAAGGGGATGGCCTGGACGAAATGGCCTATCGCACTGAAAAAATCTCGCGCCGCGTTTGCCGTGCTGTCGCCGAATATGCGTTCCAACATGCACGCCGCACCGGTGCCAAAGTGTTTGGCGGCCCCAAATACACCGTCAGCCCTGTCTACGAAGGCATGTTCAAAGAGGAAATGGACGCCGCTGCCGCCCGCTACGCCGATGTGCGCTACGAACCGCAGCTCATCGACGCCACATTGGCCCTGCTGCTTGCCACCACCGGCGAACCGCTCGTCATCCCCTCCCTCAACCGTGATGGCGACCTGATCTCTGACATGGTGCTGCAAATGTTCGGCTCCATTGCTGGCTCCGAATCAATGGTCATTTCCGTTGATGATGCCGGTATTGTTGACTGCGCCATGGCCGAAGCGCCACACGGCACAGCGCCTACGCTGCAAGGGCTGAATCGCGCCAACCCCATGGCAATGATTCTGGCCGCCGCCGGTCTCTTTGCTTTGATGAAAGATGAAGAATTGAAACGCGCCAGCCGTGCTATTTACGAAGCCACATTGGAAACAGCTTACGATGGCATCCGCACGGCCGATATTGGCGGCACAGCCAACACAGACACCTTCACCAATGAAGTGATCCGTCGTGTCCGTGCCAAGTTGGAAGTGTGGTCGGCGTTGGCGTAAAGAGAGAAGTGTAGAGGGAAGAGGGATAAACGACTCTTCCCTCGCCAATTTTTGATCGCTGTCATATCAGAGGTATAGCTTATGTATGATCCATATACGCGCCAACCTGAAGGTCGCGGCCATCGGCTCTTATTCTCATTGTTAATTGGTGGTGCCATCTTCCTGGGTTTTTGGTTACGAACCCAAAACCCAGCCTTAATGCATTGGGTGTCTGGCATTTTGCTAGTCGCGGGCTTGCCGGCGGCAATCGGCCCTTTGTTCATTGTAACGCGGTACAAAACTGTCTTTGACCATGAACCAACCACGTTTCGCAATAAACCGACAACGGGCAAAGAGATACGCACGCTGTTATCAAGAATCATGAACGTGGGATGGGGGCTTGTTATTTTAGGGAGTATCTTTTTTCTATTGAGTTGAGCACCCTCTCGTCATTCACGACTCTTTGTTTTTGCCACGAATTGTTACCAGTGTCATCTCTGGCGGTGCCAGGAAGCGTACGCGCGGCGCACTCATCCCTTCCAGCCCCAACCCGCGACTGACGTAGAGGTTGGTGCGCCCTTCTTGATAATGTCCCATCACGTAACGCCGCCCCAGCTGCGAACTGGTTAAAAGTGCGCCAATGAACGGCAGGCGCACCTGTCCGCCGTGTGTGTGCCCACACAGGTAAAGGTCAATGCCGTGCTGCGCCGCTTCGGGCATGATTTCTGGCGAGTGGTAAAGCAGGATTTGTGGCACGCTGTTGGGTGCCGCCGCGTGTAACTGTGCCAGGCGTGTGCGGTCGGTGGGCAGGTGGTGTGTGCAATCCATGCCGAGAATGACCAGGGAACGGCCGTTTCCCAGCTCCAACACCTGCCATCCCTGCCGCATTAACGGGATATTCAATCCATCAAAAATCGGGACAACCTGATCGCGCAAATCCACCGTCATGCTGCCCAACGTCGCATAAACGCCATATGGCGCATTAAACTTTTGCAAATAGTCATGTACCTGTCGGTGTGTCAGTGGGTCTTTGTTGTAGGAAAGATTAACATAATCTCCAGTGATGACGATGAAATCTGGATTTGCGCCTCTTGCCAGGGCTAGAATTTTCTCCTCCCGCTTGGTCAGGCGCTCAATGTGCAAGTCGCTGACATGCAGCAAACGAATAGGGGCCGCGTCCGCAGGTAAACGGTCGGTGTAAATGGTCAGTTGGCTCAAGCCAACGCGGAATGGCTCGATCAGTGCGCCCCAAATGAAAGCGGCCGTGCCCGTCAACTGCACCAGCAAAAACAAGGCAAAGGCAGGCCATGCGCCAATTACGAATCCAACGAACGCCAGCAAGATGGCCGCGATGGTGCGCGGCAGCCCTAACACGGCAAATTGCGATTTCCAGGGGCCAAAGGACAACCCTCTTTTGGGCAGCGTAATGAGGATGAACATGTCGAGGAAGAGGGTGAGAAGGAAAACGGCCGTTACCCACCCCGCAACCAGCACATCTCCCAGCAGCCATTGCCACAGTGCGCCGGTCAGCACAGCCCATCCCAAGGCCAGCAACATCACAGCCCAACCCGGCCACGTATCACAGGTGGCAAACACCACCATAACTTTATGTAGATTCCCTTCCTTCAACAAATCTTCCGGTTCTTCACCGCGCTCAAGCTCAACCATTTCGCATCTCGCTCCTTCAAAAATAGCCTCCCGGAGGTTCATCGCAGGCGGCAAGCCTTCCATTGACAACCTCCGGGAGGTTGGTTTTTATTCATGGTGGTAGGCAGCTGTCGGTGAAGTCTCCTCACAATAATGACAGCTGTCACTACCGGCAAAAACTGCCAGGATAGGCGCAAACAGCCACCTGGCATTATCAATCTGAGCATAGCAACTGTTCCCTTGCTTGACAACGACAGCGTGAATCTGTGAAACAAATAATAATTTTGCACATCAATTTGTGCCGTGTTTACAATTCACCAAGGGGAAAGAGCCGCCAAATTTATTTACCGTTCATCTAGGAAGGAGAAAAATTATGCAGATTTCCCGACGCCCCGCCAGATCATGGCTGTTAGCATTTGTTGTGTTTGCGCTTATTGCCTTTACCTGGTTGCAGCAGACAAAGGTTAGTGCGCAAGCGGAACCTGAACAGGAGGGGGCATTAACGGCCGTTATGGAAGCCATGTTACGCGATGCCCAACCAGCCCAGACGTTAGCACCCCAAGCCATGACCCCTTGTGTTGGCGGTTTTGCCGGTTCTTATCCCTGCGAAAACATAGACTTAATGGCCTTCATGCCCCTGGCTACCATCGGTGGGGGCAATGGCAACGATATTTGGGGGTGGACAGACCCACTCACCGATAAAGAGTACGCCTTGATGGGACGCAGCAGCGGCACATCATTTGTCGATATTAGCGACCCGGTGAACCCCATTTACCTGGGGAACCTGCCTACACATACCAGCAACTCCACCTGGCGCGACATCAAGGTTTACAACAATTACGCCTTCATCGTCAGCGAGGCCAGCGGGCATGGCATCCAGATATTTGACCTGACCCAACTGCGCAATGTGCCAGCGCCCCCAGCCACATTTAGTGAAAATGCCCATTACAGCGGCTTTGGCAAAGCACATAACATTGTCATCAATGAAGATAGCGGCTATGCCTATGGTGTTGGTACAGACACATGTGCCGGTGGTTTGCATATGGTCAACATCCAAAACCCACTTAATCCAGTTAACTCTGGCTGTTTTAGCAGTGATGGCTATACACACGATGCGCAATGTGTGATCTATACCGGGCCAGATGCCGAACACCAGGGCAAAGAGATTTGCTTTAACTCGAATGAAGACACCTTGACAATTGTGGATGTGACGAACAAGGCCAATCCGGTGCAGCTGTCGCGTACCGGTTACGCGGGCGCTTCCTACACGCACCAGGGATGGGTGGAGGACAGCCAGACATATTACATGCAAGGCGACGAATTGGATGAATCCAATTTGGGTCACAACACACGCACCTATATTTGGAACATCAGCAATCTGGATGCGCCGCAATTGATTGGCAATCACACGGCAACGACAGCCGCGATTGATCACAACATGTATGTGAAAGGCAGCAATGTTTACCAATCCAATTACCGCGCCGGACTGCGTATTCTGGACATCAGCGACATTGCCAACGCAAATTTGGCGGAAAAAGGGTACTTTGATATTTATCCGGCCAATAACAATGCCAGTTTTAATGGCACCTGGAGTAATTACCCTTATTTTGACAGCGGCATTGTCGTTATCAGTGGCATTGAACAAGGGTTGTACATTGTCCGGCCAACATTGGCTCCGGATTTTAGCGTGACGGCTGCGCCGGAAACGGTTGATGTGTGTATGCCGGGCGATGCGGTTTATCAAGTTGAGGTGGGTCAAATTGATGGGTTTGCAACACAGGTGACGCTGAGTACGTCTGGTCAACCTGCGGGAACGGCCGTTTCCTTTAGCCTCAACACCCTCGCCCCACCCTACACCAGCACCCTCACCGTCAGCAACACAGGGGCAGCCGCGGCTGGCAGCTACGATTTAGACATCATCGGCATGTCACCCACCACAACCCACACCACCACGGTCGGGTTGATTTTGTCCGACACATCGGCGACCTCCCCGCTGCTGCAAAGCCCGGCCAATGGCGCGACAGACGTCCCCTTGCAGCCGACATTAACCTGGACAGGCGATGGCAGCAGTTACACCATTGAGATTGCCACCGACGCCGGTTTTACCAACATCATCGAATCAGCAACCGTAGCGACAACATCCTACACCGTTAACGCAGCACTTACCGGTAACATAACCTACTATTGGCGCGTCACCGGCAGCAATGCTTGCGGCAGCAGCATCTCCGACAGCTTCACCTTTACAACCGTCGACCTGCTTTGTTCGATGCCCAATATCGCCATTCCTGACAACAACGCAAATGGCGTCTCCAATGACCTCACCGTTAGCGGCAGCGGCAGCATCAGCGATCTTGATGTGTCGCTCATTGCCACACACACATACGTAGGTGATCTTTCCTTTAAGATTGAGCACATTGATACCGGCACCAGCGTCACCATCATTGACCGTCCCGGCTTCCCGGCCAGCGCCAATGGCTGTTCCAATAACGACATCAATGCAACGCTCGATGATGAAGCGGCCACCCCTGTCGAAAATGAATGTGCGGCTAATTCACCAACCATTAACGGGAGTTTTGTGCCCAACAATGCATTAAGCGCATTTGATGGCGAAGACCTTTCTGGCACCTGGCGTATCACGGCAGTCGATCATGTGAGCAGTGATAGTGGCACCCTGGTGCAGTGGTGCTTGCAGCCAATAACCACTGTTGTCATAACATACGGCGTCGCTTTATCTCCTGATGCCACGGCCGCTGGCATGCCAGGCAGTGTTGTGACACATACTGTGCAAATCACGAATACCGGCAGTGCGGCCGACTCTTTTACCCTGGACACCACCAGCGATTGGGCGGCCAATCAATCTACGTTTATTGTGGCGCTGGACAGTGGAGAAACGACTACAGTCACGGTGGCCGTGACTGTGCCGGTTACAGCCACTCTGGGCGCAAGTGATACAGCGACCGTCACGGCTACTTCTCATGGAGATAATGCGGTAACGGCCGTTACCCATCTCACCACAACCATCGAACCCTACAAGCTCTATCTGCCCGTCATCCAAAACGAGTACGAAGCGCCACAAGAAATCGCCTGCACCGACGGCATGGCCGACATCTACCCCTGCCAAAACGTCAACCTTCTCTCCTTCACCCCCCTGGCAGAGCTGGGCGCTGGCGAAGGCGAAAAAGCGGCCAACGTCTGGGGTTGGACCGATCCAGAAACAGACAAAGAGTATGTGCTGCTGGGATTGACCGACAAACTCAGCTTCATTGATGCCAGCGATCCGCTAAATCCCACCGTCGTCGGGTTCCTGCCCAATGAAACCATCACCAACCCCGTCAAATACCGGGACGTGAAAGTGTACCAACATTACGCATTCATCATCGCCGACGAGCAAAGCCATCACGGCATGCAGGTATTCGATCTGGAACAACTGCGTGGCGTCAGTGGCGCACCGGTTACATTCACAGCCAGCGCCTACTACGACCAGTTTGGCAATGCCCACAACATCTTCATCAATGAAGATACCGGCTATGCCTATGTCGTGCGCAACACCATGCCGCAGTTATGCAGCAGCGCCGTGTACATGATGAACATCCAAGACCCGCTCAACCCGACATTTGCCGGGTGCTATGAAACAGGTGGTGCCGCCTCCGATACGATGTGCGTTGTGTATGATGGGCCAGATGCCGCCTACCAGGGACGCGAATTATGCCTGGTTGCCAGCGACGACGAAATCTTAGTCGCCGATGTTACCGACAAAGGCAGCCCCACAACCCTGGCAACATTGACCTATCCGGACATCATGCGTGCGCACCTCGCCTGGCTCACAGAAGATCACCGCTACTTCGTGTCATCCGACATGAACGATGAGATGATGCTTGGCTTAAACACACGCATCTTTGTCTGGGATTTCACGGAAGTGACCAATCCGCAGCTCATCACCATCTATCAAGGCTCGACCCCGGCCAGTGATCACAATGTATGGATCAATGGCGACTATGCGTATGTGGGCAATTTCCGCGCTGGCGTGCGTATTCTTGATTTGCACGACATCGAGAACACGGCCCTCAACAACGTGACCATCACCGAAGCGGCTTACTTTGACATTTATCCAGAAAATGACAATACCGGCCATATAGGCGGTGTCTGGGCTGTCTATCCTTTCTTTGAGAGCGGCGTTATTGCCGTCAGTGATAAAGAGGCGGGGCTGTACTTGTTACGGCCGTTACTCCCCTAACCAGCTAGAAAAACTTGCCACGCCTACCACGCGTTTGGCATTCGTGGCAAAACATTCTAAATAGCGGACGCGCGTCGTTACTCTATGTGCGACGCGCGTCTTTCATTAAGCAACCTCATGATGAAAAAACGGATCAGCTTTGCCATTCTTTTCTCTTTGTTCCCTTTTCTGACGATCTCGGCTCTCTTTATTCCCTCGACACAAAACGACCCGATTGTGTATGGGACATTTTTAGGGGCAGAGGCTGCGGAATACGGCCGTTCCATCGCCACCGACCCCGCCGGTAACATCTACATCACCGGCGAAACACAATCCGTCACCTTTCCCACCATTACCGGCACCCACACCCTGGCGGCCAATCACGGCATCGACGTTTATGTCGCCAAATTCAACCCAGTCAGCGGCGCAGCGGATTACATCATATGGTTCAACGCCCTCACCTTGTTTGCCGAAGATTATGCCTATGGCATTGCCGTTGGCCCAGATGGCAGCGCCTACATCGCCGGGGACACGCGCTCCGATGATTTTTGCAACCTGTTTGGCAGCGTGCCCGGCTTCGACACAACCTACAACGGCAATGGCGACGCCTTCGTGCTCAAAATTAAGCCAGATGGCAGCGGCCTCGATTACTGCACCTTCATTGGCGGCATAGAAAGCGATACGGCGCGTGCCATCGCCATTGACGCAGAGGGAAACGCGTATGTCACCGGCAGCACCTGGTCTGACGTTGATTTTCCCACCACGCCGAATGCCTACGACACAGCGCACAACGGCCTGCGCGACACTTTCGCCCTCAAGCTCGACGAAACCGGCACAAAGCTTCTTTATAGCAGCTATATAGGAGGCGCGGGGCAAGAAGAAGGGGTTGCCATCGTCGTTGATGGCACAAATCAGGCACATATTAGTGGCTGGACGTTTTCCGCTGATTTTCCCACCACGCCAACCGCCTATGATAGCACGCACAACGGCGGAGCCGATATTTTTGTCGCCACGTTTAATGCCGCCGGTACGGACTTGACCGATGCGACCTTTTTAGGTGGAGCGCTGGATGATCGCCCGGCAGGCATTGATGTGGATACGGCCGTACACACCTACATCACCGGCTATACCTACTCAGCCGATTTTCCCATCACGCCAGGCGCTTTCGACCCATCCTTTGCCGGCTCCATTGATGCCTTCGTCAGCAAATTCAGCGCAGATGGCGGCAGCCTGGCCTACAGCACCTTTTTAGGCGGCACGGCCGAAGATTGGAGCAACGGCATTGACATTGATGTGTTTGGTAATGCCTACCTGACCGGCCGTACCTGGTCAACGGACTTTCCCACCACAGCTGACGCCTACAGCAGCGCCTTAAATGGCGGACGCGATGGCTTTATCGCCCAGTTAAGCCCGGATGGCACGCATCTGCTCTATGGCTCTTTTCTTGGCGGCAGCGATTGGGATGAAAGTCTGGCAATTACCAGCGATGACAGGCAGCTTTATGTGACAGGAACCACCCGTTCCACGGACTTCCCGCTTACAGACAATGCCTTTGCCGCTAAGATCAATGGAGACTACGATATATTTGCCCTGCAATTTGCCTTGCCCACGGCAAACGATGTCGTGTATTTACCCATTTTAATCAATACACATGCAGATACTGCCCTGGCGGGACGTTAATCCTATTGATCCTCTCGACCAAAATTTGCTATTAATAACATAGATTTTTATCGTTTATTCTTCTTAATTTATTGGATTCCAAGTGAGGTGTAAGATGTTATTCCTACGACGTGAAGACGGTCAGGGCTTAGTAGAATATGCATTGGTGTTGGTACTGGTGGCAATTGTGATTATCGCTATTTTAACATTACTCGGTCCGCAAATTGGTAATACGTTTAGCCGTATTACGCATAGTTTGGCTGGCGTCTAGTTGACGCCTTCCTCATTCAGGAAAAAGCTCTGTCTGTTGACAGGGCTTTTTTTTTGCCTGCTAGTGACACAAAAGCTGACGGCCGTTTCACAACCGGTTATAATCGGCACACAAATAGAGGCAATTTATGAATCCTAAATATCCAAATCGCGTCAAAATCGCCCACTTACCTACTCCGCTGCATCCTATGGAACGACTCAGCAAGCATCTGAGCGGCCCAACGCTGTACATCAAACGAGATGACACGACCGGTCTGGCAACCGGTGGCAACAAAGCACGCAAGCTGGAATTCCTGGTAGCCGAAGCATTGGCACAGGGATGCGATCATCTGGTGACAGTTGGCGCAGCCCAAAGCAACCATTGTCGGCAAACGGCCGCCGCCGCCGCGCAGTATGGCTTGGGGTGTAGTCTGGTGATGAAAGGGGAAGAACCCCCTCTCAAAACGGGCAACTTGCTCTTGGATGATTTGTTGGGCGCACACATGTATTGGACAACGGATCGAGACACCAATAAAGTGATGGGCGAGGTTGTTGCCGAACTGCGCACGATGGGACGCAAACCATACTTGATTCCATTAGGCGGATCGAATGTGGTGGGCGCGACCGGTTATGTGCTGGCTATGCAAGAGTTGATGGCACAGGCAACGGCCGTTCCCCTCAACATTGATTTTATCGTCGTCGCCAGTGGCAGTGGGGGCACACAGGCAGGCATGGTGCTGGGCGCAGAAGTTTACGGCTTTCGCGGCCAGATTATCGGCATCAGCGTTTCATCAGAAGCATCCGCACTGACCACACAAATCGCCGCCTTAGCCACCGCCACCGCCACCCATTTAGGATTGGGAACGCTGTCTCTCGCCGATAAGGTAAACGTCAACGACGATTACCTGGGAGACGGGTACGGCATTGTCAGCGAGACGGAACGCGAAGCCCTGCGCATGGTTGCCCAACTGGAAGGCATCGTGCTTGACCCGGTCTACACCGGGCGGGCAATGGGCGGTCTGATTGACCTGATCCGTTGGGGCGCTTTTACGCGTGGGCAAACGGTTCTGTTCTGGCATACAGGTGGCGCAGCGGCATTGTCCGCCTTTGCCGACAAATTGGGTTGATGATTATGAATATTTTGATTGCTGGCGAAATGCCTTTTTTGCAAGAAGTAGGCCAACTGTGCATCGATGCCGGGCATAACACTACGCTTTACCTGGTCGAAGATCTCCTGGGAGCCGCCGAAAGCAGCTCCTTGATGACGGATCTCAGTCAGGTTGACGTTGCCATCGAACTACACCACGAATCGACCACCACCAAAGAAGCGCTGCTGCGAACTTTAGGCAAGACATTGCCGCCAGAAGCACTTGTGCTGACATCGGTCTTAAACACGAGCACCACACAGGCAGCCGCCTGGATGAGCGACCCACAGCGTGTGGTGGGCTTTGTCGTCATACCACCGCTAACTGCCGGTGGCATGGTTGAGCTTGCCAAAGGGCTGCAAACAGATGACGCTGCCCTGGCACGTGCCACAACTTTTTGGCAAACAGTGGGCCTGGAAACGGCCGTTGTCGCCGACGGGCCTGGGTTAGTACGCGGCCGTGCCATTTGCTGCATCATCAACGAAGCAGCCAGCGCTCTTATGGAAGGCGTTGCCACCGCTGCGGATATTGACAAAGCCATGCAGCTCGGCACAAATTATCCACACGGGCCACTTGCCTGGGGCGATCAAATCGGGTTAGACACCGTCTTGGGCGTGATGACCGGTTTATTTGCCGAATGGGGCGAAGACCGTTATCGGCCGTCTCCGTTGTTGCGCCGCCTCGTCATTGCCGGTAAATTGGGGCAAAAGTCTGGTGAAGGTTTTTACAAGTATTGATGGAAAACGATACACCAAACGGTGTCAACGCTCCACGTCATAAGTCTCATGTCCGTCAAATACTGCTACATTTGTAACCAGCAGCCCTTTGGGCACAATCAACCGACTCCTGAAGCGTTAGAGCAAGGAGAAATCTGCCCTATTTGCTACCAACCCACTTGTCGCCGCCACCTGACAACTGTCCGTTGGCGCTGGCGCGACAGCGGCGAAACCGATGCCACATTGGTTTGCCGTGAATGCCAGCGCACCTATGCCCACCGCAATTGGGACAGCCATAATCGGGATTGGATCACATAATCGGCAATCCGACCGATTACCGATTACTAAACACCAATTCCCACACTTACTGGGGATAAATGGGCACATCTGGCCCGACAATTTCCTGAAATAATTGCAGCACTTCACCCGGATTCGCGTGCCGCTTTTGCATCGTTAGTTTGGAGTAAATCAAATCACCGTTCACCGTAACTTCAAAAGCGCCCTTGCTGCCGGTGATAAACGTCAGTTCTTTAACGACATGCTGATAATGGGAGAGAATATCTTCTGCCGCGCTAACTGCGCGTTGCAAATAGTTTCAGGGCACACAATACTCAATCGTAATCGTATACAGTTTTTCCATGCTAAACCTCCACTAAATTTATTCGCCGCGTATTTCGTGGCTAAATTCATTAAAGCAATAAGATGGCCGAGAAACGGCCGTTTCCTCTACCAATCACCGCTCCAACAACGTCAACATCCGGTCTGGGCGATCCGTGATTAACCCATCGACACCCAAATCCAGCAAACGCGCCATGTCATCCGTCTCATCAATCGTCCAGACATGCACGGCAACATGATGCCGATGAGCATTGCGCACAAATCGCTCAGTCACCACCTGCACCTCACCCAACACAGGCAGCGTCGAGCGTTCCGGCACCTGAATGGCTTCCCCTGGCGCACGAAAAGCGGCGCTCAATCCCAATACATTCAAAATCCAAAACTGCGTCACTTCCGGCCGTACCAACGAAGTCGCGACCTCCGGGCAAGTTGTGCGCATCGCCGCTATCGTCTCCGCGTCAAACGAAGGAACCAACACCTGCTCCGCCATCCCATATTCCCGCAGCAAATCACAAAACGGAACGACAATGGAAGGCTCAGCCTGCTTAATCTCAATGTTGAACGGCATATCAGGAAACGCTTGCAGCACTTCGGCTAACGCCGGGACACGAATGCCTTGCCCCCGATACGGATAAGTCGCGCCATCATCATCTGTCCAATAATAGCCAGCGTCGAGCGTCTCAATTTCGGCAAACGTCATCTCTTGAATCGCGCCGCTGCCATCCGTCGTGCGATCCACTGTCGCGTCGTGCATCACAACAATGACGCCATCTTGTGTCATGTGAATGTCCATTTCGAGCACATCGACACCCAGGTCAACCGCATGCTGGAAAGCAATCATCGTATTGCTAGGACGCAGCTCTTCGCCTCCCTGGTGGGCAATAACCATTGGCCCACTTTGCCCGGCAAAAAAAGGATGGTCGGCCACGGGACGCGCCCGAATGACGAAAAAGAGATAGACACAACCAGCTATCACCAGTAACCCAATTAAAATTCGCCCAATTTTTTGCCGCATTGTTTGCGCTCCTGCAAATAGCCTCCCGGAAGGTTGTTCGTGAGATGAATATTCCGATGATAACCTCCGGAAGGTTGGGCTTCATCGTATTGGGTGGACGGCATTACAAATATGCCGCTTGCCGATTGATTTTAACAGGCAAGCGAGGATGTGAAAATGTGGGAACGGCCGTATCCCCGCCACCATCCCGCAAACCCATAAAAACATCGCTTGACCACAAGGAAAAAGAGGGCAATATCACCCTGATATACCTCACCAATTCCTTGACAAGAACCCGCCCCTCAGCTAACATATCGTTCGCTTTTGGGCCTGTAGCTCAGCTGGGAGAGCGCTACAATCGCACTGTAGAGGTCAGGAGTTCGAATCTCCTCAGGTCCACCATAACAAGCAAACCGGGTGCAACAACCCGGTTTTTGTTGACAATTAAATTGCGAAAGGCTGTGACCAGGAGTAGTAGACACCTCCCCCCACAGAGAGCCGTTCCCCTGGCTGAAAGAACGGCAGCTATCGTGTCGAACTCGCCTGTGAGCCGCGTGGATGAAGATGGTAGACAGTAATCGGTGACCGATAAGCGGTAATCGGTGAATAAACAACCCACTAGTCCGCGCCGACTTGCGCCCGTTACGCGCTTCGAGTGGATGGTAAACCAATTTGAAATTTCCAATTGACGATTAAGAGATTATGGATACAATCGGCAATCGTAAGTTTCAAATCGTAAGCAGATATGGGCCTGTAGCTCAGTTGGGAGAGCACCACAATGGCATTGTGGGGGTCAAGGGTTCGAGTCCCTTCAGGTCCACTAACAACTTTTTACCATCAATCAGAGTGGTACCGCGGAATCCTCTTTCGTCTCTGAACGAAAGGGGATTTTTTGTTTTTTACGGTTGGCAGCTCAGGCAATGGAAACAATTTTTATTGACACCGAATTCGGCAAAGTGCATGCCAAAGCGGCGGGAGACGCAAACAACCCGCTGGTGTTGGGCTTGCATGGCTGGAGCCAACGCAACGGCTGGCATACCTGGGAACCTTTGCTGCAACCATTGGCCGACGCCGGTTTTTATGTCGTCAGTGTCGATATGCCGGGATGGGGCCTGAGTATCCCGGCTAAACCTGAACCGCTGACAAACGGCCGTTCCCTGGAAGCCGTGCTCGCGATTTTAGACGGCCTGCAATGCCCACAAGCCACACTTATGGGCAAAAGTTGGGGGGGCGGTGTCGCCATCGCCGTCGCTTTAGAGCATCCCCAACGCATACACAAACTCATCCTCACCGCACCCGCCTTTCACCAGTTAGAGCAGCTGTTTGGCATAACTCAGCCCGTCTTGCTGGCCTGGGCCGAAGATGACCCCGTCATTCCCTTCAGCTATGCAGACCAATTTGCCGCCGCCATTCCAAGCTGTCAACTAGAAACCTACGCCAGCGGCGGACATAGCGCCGCGCCGCAAAATGCGGCCGACTTTGCGCCAAAAGCAATCGACTTTTTGAAAAATTAGGGCATTAGAGAGTGAAATTGGATAAATCTCCAATCTCTAATCTCCATTTTGAGGAGAAGAAGCAAATGAGCAGTTACAACCCACAACAACTTGAACCCCAGTGGCAGGCGAAATGGGAAGCCGATGGGCTTTACCGGCAGCGCATTGACAGCGGCAAACCCAAGCATTACGCCCTGACCATGCTCCCCTACCCCTCTGGCGATTTACACATCGGCCATTGGTATGCCATGACCCCCTCCGATGCCCGCGCCCGCTTTATGCGGATGCAGGGGTACAATGTCATGTTCCCCATGGGCTTCGATGCCTTTGGCCTGCCCGCCGAAAATGCAGCCATCAAGCGCAGCATCCACCCCAAGACCTGGACTTACGCCAACATTGAAAGGATGCGCGGCCAACTGCGCAGCATGGGCGCCATGTTTGACTGGGAACGGGAAGCCGTTTCCTCTGACCCCGACTATTACAAATGGACGCAATGGTTTTTCAAGAAGTTGATTGAATTGGGTTTGGCTTACCGCAAATTATCGGCCGTGGATTTTTGCCCCAACTGCAACACGACATTGGCGCGTGAACAGGTGTGGGGCGAGGATCGTCACTGCGAACGCTGCGGCACGCCGGTAATCAAAAAAGACCTGGAGCAATGGTTCTTCAAAACAACCGATTACGCCGAGGAACTGCTCGACTTCAGCCAGATCAATTGGCCGGAGCGTGTTAAGGTCATGCAAACAAATTGGATCGGCAAATCCAGCGGGGCCAACGTCACCTTTACCACCGAGCAAGGGGATGAAATGCCGATCTTCACCACACGTCCCGACACCTTGTGGGGCGCAACCTTCATGGTGATGGCTCCAGAGCATCCATTGGTAGATAAGCTGACGACGCCGGAGCAGGCTGACGCTGTATTGCAATATCGTGAACAGGCGCAGCGCCTCAGTGATATTGACCGCGAAGCCGCCGACCGCGAAAAGACCGGCGTTTTCACGGGTGCCTACGCCATCAACCCGGTTAATCAGGAGCGTGTCCCGATTTGGGTGGCGGATTATGTGCTGATGGGATACGGGTTTGGGGCGATTATGGCGGTACCGGCGCACGACCAGCGTGACTTTGAGTTTGCACGCAAATTTGGATTGCCCATTATCCCCGTCATTCAGCCGGAAAGCGGCCCGCTGGATGCAGCGACCATGCCAGAAGCTTATGTAGGGCCTGGGGTGATGGTGAACAGCGGCGAGATTAACGGCACGGCCGTTTCCGATGACAAAGGCCGCAAAAACCCCTCCATCGCCGCCGCCATCGACTGGCTCGTCGCGCACAATGCCGGAGACGAAGCCGTCAACTACCGCCTGCGCGATTGGCTCATCAGCCGCCAACGCTATTGGGGCGCACCCATCCCTGTCATTTACTGCCCCGAACACGGCGCAGTGCCCGTCCCCGACGAGCAGCTGCCTGTCATGCTGCCGGAAGATGTCGCCTTCACCCCAACCGGCGAAAGCCCGCTCAAGTTCCACGAAGGATTCCTGCACACCACCTGCCCCGAATGTGGGCGGCCATCCCTGCGTGAAACAGACACCATGGACACATTCATGTGCTCAAGTTGGTACCAATACCGCTATCTCAGCCCACACTTCACCGATGCCCCATTCGATCCGGTCGAAGGTGCCTATTGGCTGCCGGTTGATCAATACACGGGCGGTATCGAACATGCCACGATGCACCTGATTTATACACGCTTCTTCACCAAGGCCATGCGCAAAATGGGCCTGGTGAACTTCGATGAGCCGATGCTGGCGCTGCACAACCAGGGCATGGTGTTGGGCGAAGATAACGAGAAGATGTCAAAATCGCGCGGCAACGTCGTCGCCCCAGATGATCTGGTGCAGCAATACGGCGCGGACACTGTGCGCACCTACCTCATGTTCTTCACACGCTGGGAGCAAGGCGGCCCCTGGAATTATGATGGCATCAAAGGGCCGCAACGTTTGCTGCAAGATGTGTGGGAAATTGGGCAATATGCGTATATGCCGCAGCAGGTTGACGAGCAGGCAACGCGCAATTTGCGCCGTAAGACGCATCAAACGATTCACAAAGTTGGGCAAGATTTCCAGGAGTTTTCTTTTAATACGGCCGTTGCCGCCATCATGGAACTGCGCAACAACCTCAACGACGCCAAGCGAACCCGCAGCGTCACAGTCGCCGCCTGGAACGAAGCGGTAGACAGTTTGCTGCTGCTGCTGGCGCCCATCGCTCCCCACATTACCGAAGAATTGTGGGCGCAGCGCGGCAAGCCTTACAGCATCCATCAACAAGCATGGCCGCAATGGGACGAAGAAATTGCCAAAGAGGACAGCATCACGCTTGTCGTGCAGGTAAATGGCAAAGTGCGCGACCGTCTCGAAGTTCCCGCCGATACGGCAGAAGAAGACATGAAGGCGGCAGCACTTGCTTCCGAGAATGTGCAGCGCTATCTAGAAGGAAAAGCACCGCGCAAGGTAATTCTCGTTAAAGGCAAGCTGGTGAACATCGTTAGTTAGCGCAAACGACTCTCTTCATAAGAAGAAACTGAGTTTGGCAAGAGAAAACGGGCGTTGGGAAGCCTTTTCCCAACGCCCGTTGTTTGTTGCTCATGGTACTTTTACGCTAGTTTTACCCTGGCAGCGCTTACTTCAGAATCCTTTATGGTACAATGTTCGGCGGAATTATGCATGTAAAGGAGAATTTGGCCTTATGGAGCAAGCATTAGCGCTGCACAAACTGGAAAAGGCGCTGAAGTCGCTGCCAACTTCAGCCCAAATAGAGTTGATTGATTTTATCAATTATCTGCAATTTAAGTATAAGGATGTGGATGTTGATTCGCTGACTCTCTCTGACTTATGGGCCAGCCTGGAAGGAAATGGCGCTCAGGAAACCCGGTTGCGCCGCCAAGGCACGGTACATCTGCTGTACAAATATTTGACTCCAGGCAACTAATCACCCCATCACCGTAGTATCAATAAAATATTAATACCATTCCAATAAAGTTGTGGTATCATTCATCCGGTTAACGAAACAGGAAGTGCCCTAGCGTCTACTTATCGACTTGCTTGCAGCGCCCGATTCTGACCTGAATGAAATAGTAAACATGACAAAAGCGTGTTGTTTTTGTCTGCCTGTCTCCTGGCTAGCATGCCACGTAAGCCGGGAGCAAAACGAAATATAAATATGAAAACAGGAACACAGCCTTGCCAAATGCTGTGTTCCACAGCGGAAAAGGAAAAGAAAAAACAGAAACGTATGGCAAAACAATTGAAGATTATTCCCCTGAGCGGCCTGGGGGAAATTGGTAAAAATATGACAGTGTTAGAATACGGCCGTAACCAAATCATCATCGACTGCGGTGTCAAATTCCCCGAAAGCGACCAATATGGCATAGACCTGGTTCTCCCATCTTTTGATTATGTATTGGAAAATCAAGAGACCGTTCGCGGCATTGTGCTGACACATGGTCACCAGGATCACATTGGCGGTCTGCCTTACCTGATGCAAAAGCTGCATGTCCCCATTTACGGGACAGCGTTGACCATTGGTATGGTGGAGCGGCAGTTGGAAGAAGCGAACGTTCGCGGCACAGATTTGCAGGTGATTGATGATACAACCACGCTGCACCTCGGCCCGTTTCGCGTCAGCCCCTTTGCTGTGGCGCACTCGATTCCAGCGTCAGTAGGGTTGGTGATTGATACGCCGGTGGGCACAGTTGTCCATACAGGCGATTACAAGTTGGATGAAACGCCAACGGGCGGGCGCACCACCGATTTCAAGCGGCTGCGCGAACTGACGCCCAATGGTGTGTTGGCGCTGCTGGGCGACAGCACGAATGCTGACCGCCCTGGGCGCACGCCGACCGAACAGATTGTGGCGGAGACGCTCGACCGGCTTTTCATTGAAGAGAAGGGTCAGCGCATTATCATTGCCACCTTCTCCTCGGTGTTGGCGCGTTTGCAGGAGATCATGCTGCTGGCGCATAAACATGGGCGCAAGGTTGCCCTTACGGGGCGCAGTTTGCAGCAAAATATTGAGTTGGCGCGTGATTTGGGCTATATCAATGTCCCCAAAGGGTTGTTGGTAGACATTAAAAATAATGTACCCGATCATGAGTTGGTCATTCTTTCGACGGGATCGCAAGGGGAACCACGCTCGGCGTTAAACCGCATGGCGCGTGGTGAACACAAGCAAATTCAGGTGCATGCGGGCGACAGCATCATCATTTCGGGGGGTACCATTCCCGGCAATGAGGAAGATGTGGCGCGTATGTTGAATAATTTGTTTGCACGCGGGGCGAATGTTATTTATGGCCCGCTGGCGACGGTGCATGTCTCTGGACATGGGAGTCGTGAAGATATGCGCTTGATGTTGGAAAGGGTGCAGCCTCGTTTTCTTATCCCGGTGCATGGGGAACTGCGTCACCAACATTTGCATGCCCGCCTGGCGCAGCAAAATGGCCTGACGGCGGAGGATGTGTTTATCTTGCATAATGGCTCGGTGTGGAGCAGTGATGGCGAGAAGGCCTGGCTGGAGGAGGATGTTCCTGCGGCTGATGTTTATGTGGATGGCACGCTGGTTGGTGAAATTGGCGATATGGTGATGCGTGACCGCGAGCGGTTGGCGCAGGATGGCTTTATTGTTGTCTATATTCCGGTGGATAAACGCAATAAGCTGAGCGGTGAGCCGCATCTGGTGAGCCGTGGTTTTGTGCGGATGGATGCGTCTGGTCATTTGATTGACGCGGCGCGGTCGCAGTTGAAGCAGGAGCTGATGAAAAACGGCCGTAATCCGGGTGACATTACGCGTGAGACTTTGCAAAACTTCTTCTATCGAGAGACGCAATCGCGGCCGGTGATTTTACCGACGATTATTCAGGTTTAGGTAAACCGCAGAAAGTTTTCGGATAACCGACACGCCTAAATCTGCGGTTTCCTTCAAGGAATCGGCAAGGTTTCGCGTGATTTACTTCTGAAAATTTCTTGCCGATTACCTAACTGAGACAAACGGGGCTTCTGACAGAAGCCCCGTTTTTGTTTGTGTGGCCTGTTGTTGATAGCGACTTCCCGGAGGTTAAGAAACCTCCGGGAAGTTTAGTCTTAGCGCAGCCTCCGGGAGGTTCGGAAACCTCCCGGAGGCTCGTTTTTGTGGACGGCAGTGTGTTGTGCTGATAAAGCTACCGTGCTTTTTGTTTTTCTAGCGGTGATTGCGTACTTTTCCAGGAAGGGATTATAATTTTGACAGTGTCCTTTTTGAATTTGACAGTGTCAAATTTTATTTTGACACTGTCCTTTTTAGATTTGACGGTGTCAAAGTTTTGTTTTGTGGGTAGGAAATGGGGTTTTCACGGTAGGAATTGAGGGAAAGCCTCCGTGAAGTTGGGAAAAGCCTCCGGGAGGTTCGGAAACCTCCCGGAGGATAGGGATAAGGAGTAGGGATATGGCGAAGATTGTGCATGCGGTGCGGCAGTATGGGCCACGGGTGGAGCAGCAGGGGCAGGCGGATATTGATGCGCTGGCGGATTGGATTGCGCGGAATACGGGGTTGACGCGTGGTGAATTGGTGGGGGTGTTGGCGGTGCTGCATGAGGCGATTCTTGATTTTAACCGGCGGGGGACATCGGTGAAGCTGCCTGATATTGGTGTTTTTTCGCCGGGGATAGATCGGGAGGGGAATTTGCGTGTTAATTTTCGCGCTGATACGCGCTTGAAGCGGCTGGTTAATCGGCCGGATAGTTTTTATGGGGTGATTCGGTATAAGGGGCGGATTGGCTGGACGGATGCGCAGTATAAGGCGTTGTGGGATGCGGAGCACCCGGATGACCCGTTGGATGTGTGAGGGTGTAGGGGGGAGGAACCGCGTTCCTCAGAAGGAACGCGGTTCCTAAATAGGGACAATCCCACTAAGTGGGGGATTTCTTTATGAGTTTTTGCGTTTCTTTTATCTGGTACGGGGGGGATTGCTTTTATAATGAGGGAAATTTAGTTTTTCTGCCTATAAAATGATGATGAAGCGTATTCTTGTCTTGCTCAGTTTAGTTGTTCCGATTGGATTGCTTGGTTTTGCGGCGTTGTTTCCGGCATCTGATGTGACGCTGCATGAGCCTTTGTTGCATTTTTATATTGTTACGTTTTTTACTTTTGCGGCGGCGGTGATTGCTTTTTTTACGGCGGCGGCGTTGGGGACGGATAGTGCGCCGCGTCATCGGTTGTTGGCGATGTCGTTTGCGGTGATGGGGGCGTTGTTTTTGGTGCATGGGGCGACGACGCCGGGGGCGTTGATTTTTACGTCGAATCCTGGGGTGCAGTGGGCGGCGTGGCTGACGTTGTTGGTGGGTGGGGTGGTGTTTGCGTTTGCCGGTTGGGATCGGCCGGAACGGCCGTTATCGACGCGTCATTTTGTTCGTATTCAATGGGGTTTGGGGCTGTTTTATCTGCTGTTTGTTTTGATTGTTGTGTTTGAACCGGGCTGGTTAACGGCCGTTAATCAGTTGGCGGCCCCGTTGCACCAGCGTCTTGTTTTTGGCAGTACGCTGCTTGTCTGGCTGTATGCGGCGGCGCGGCTGACGCAAACGTGGCGGCAAACGGGCGATCAGGTGGATGGGGTGATGGCTTTAATCGCCGCCTGGATTGCGATTGGCTCGGTCAGTTTGCATCAATTTGCGCTGTGGCACATTAGCTGGTGGATTTATCATGTGCAGCTGCTGCTGGGGGCGATTACGGCCGTTGGGGTGCTTGGGCAGCGGTATGAGCAGCTGCGCCGTTTTCGCCTGACTGCTTATGTGGCGGCGGCGGGGTTGATTGTGACGGCGGCGCTGACGCTGCTGTCTTCTCATTTGTTTGCGCAAATTGTGGAGCGCCGCCTGGAAGCGGAAATTTCGCAGCAGGGTTTGCGTGTTGGGCAAAATCTGGCTGTTAGCTTTTTGGCGGATATGCCGGAGGCGACGACGGGCATGGAGCTGCGGCAAATGGCGGGGGAGACGCGTTTGTTTCAGTCGGCGACGTGGGCGGCGCGGCTGGCTGGCCTGGAGATTGGGGCGGTGATTGTGTATGATGGCATGGGAACGGCCGTTTATCCCGACACGCTCCCGCCACTGCCATCGGCCACCAATTCATTGATGCAGGCGATGCAAGAGGGGGCGACGACGCGCATCTTTATGTCAGAGACGCCTCTCTATGAGGGCGCAACCGCCGACCATTATCTACAAACATTTGTCCCCCTGACCAGCAGCGCGGGCACCGTCGGTGTCATCAGCACGGTGCAGGCTTTGCCCGATTTAGTGCCGGCGGTTGTTGCCGCGCGGCTGTCGGGATTGCTCATTGCCGGGTTGTTGATGGGGCTGTTGTACCTGGGGATGTTGATTATTGTGCAGCGTGCCGACCGCCTGATTAGCGCACGCAATCAGGAATTGGCGCAGGCGTATGCTGATTTGCAAGCGGCGGAAATGATGCGTGACGAGCTGACGGATATGCTTGTCCACGATTTGCGTTCGCCATTGACATCGGTGAGTCTCAGCCTTGACCTGCTGGAAAAAACTTTGGAAGACCCGGATAAGGCCATGTATCGCCCGCGCTTTTTCCGCGGGGCGCGTGATTCGCTGCAACAAATGTTGGCCTTGATTAACCAACTGCTGGATGTGGCTCGTTTGGAAGCGGGACAGCTTAAATTGGAGCCGACGACGTTTGCAATTGCGGAGTTGTTACAGGAGAAGGCGGCGCGTTTTACGCTGCAAGCGGAGACGGCGGGCAAGCAGCTTAGGGTGAATGTGGATGATGCGCTGCCCAGTGTGCAGGCTGACCGGGAGTTGGTGGGACGTGTGCTGGATAATTTGATTGGTAATGCCTTGAAGCATACGCGCAGCGGTGGGCACATTACGCTTTGTGCGGCGACAAATGGGCCAGGGCTGGTGCTGCATGTGGCGGATACGGGCGAGGGGATTCCGGCAGAAGCGGCCGTTCATATTTTTGATAAGTTTTATCAGGTGCGTGATGCGCAGGGAAAGCCGGTTCGGCGCGGCACGGGGTTGGGGTTGTCGTTTTGTAAGCTGGTGGTGGAGGCGCATAACGGCCGTATCTGGGTAGAAAGCCAGCCAGGACAAGGCAGCACCTTCTCCTTCACCCTCCCCCTGGCAAATGCGTAACACAAAAACGCAGGTTTGGCCTTTTGTCCCAATCCTCCCGGAGGTTTTGAACCTCCGGGAGGATCATGTTGTTCACGCACGAACCTTAAGTTAAATGCTTCTTATTCCAGTACAAAAATCTTGCGTTCTGCACACATATCTTTCAAGATTTGCGGCCAAACGGTGACACTGACCTCGCCCAAATGCGCTTTGCGCAGCAGCAGCATTTGCACGCGCGATTGACCAATCCCACCACCAATGCTTAACGGAATTTCGTCATTGAGGATTGCCTGATGATACGGCATTTCCAGGAAGTGCAGTTGATTGGTGATCTCTAACTGCTGCCGCAAGGTCTCTTTATTGACGCGGACGCCCATTGACGACAATTCGTGACGCCGCTTGGTGACCGGGTTCCAGACTAAGATGTCGCCGTTGAGTCCGTGCATGGAACGGCCGTCTTTGGAAACAGTCGGCGTTACCCAATCATCATAATCAGCGGCACGCATCTCATGGGGGTAGCCATCAGCCAACGTCCAACCGATGCCATAGATAAAGACAGCCGGATGCTCCTGCAAAATCGCCGTCTCCCGCTGCTTACGCGGCAGGTCTGGGTAAC
This sequence comes from Ardenticatenaceae bacterium, assembly GCA_020634315.1. Taxonomy (GTDB): domain Bacteria; phylum Chloroflexota; class Anaerolineae; order Promineifilales; family Promineifilaceae; genus JACSRF01. The sequence continues at coordinate 83,678 of JACKBV010000001.1, forward strand.
GCGCCAGGATGTCTTCCGCATGCAAGAAGGTTAGTTCTTCGGGCAAACTGGGGTAACGTGGGTCTTTCAACTGTGGGAACATCTCTTGCACATGCCGTTCCGCGCCAACCAACACCTTCCAAATTTTCTGCACCACGTCCGTCAAGAAGTCGAGATTGCGGTTTTCGGCGACAATCGCCCGCTCCCAATCCCATTGGTCTACGTAAACGCTGTGGTCATGGTCGAGGAAGTAATCTTTGCGCACGGCACGCATATCCGTTACCAGCCCTTCTCCCGGATTCATGCCAAACTGGGCCAGCGCCATGCGCTTCCATTTGGTGGCAGCCTGCACGACTTCGGCATCAATGGGGTGTTGGTTGTGGTCGTTGTTAATGTGGAATTGGATGGGCGTGCGCGAGCCATCACGGTCAAGGTAATCGTTAACGCCGCTGCTGACGTCTACAATCAGGGGAACCTGCACGCGAATCAGGTTCAATTCCTCGCACAATCCTTTCTCAATGTAATCTTTAACGGCATAAATAGCAACTTGCGTCTCTTTGGGGGTCAGCAGAGATTGATAATCAGCCGGTAGCACTTTTTCCAGATCGGCATAGTTACCGATACCAGGGCCTACGAGATCGGCCGTTTTATCATACGTCGCTGTCGTCATGGGAAATTAGCTCCTCTGGCGTTTACGACTTGTATGATGCGTAAACGCCGCTGTGTGGGGAAAAATATCGGGGGCAAATACAGTTTTTGCGCCCACCATACAGCATAAAGGAGAAGGGAATCCCTGAGAATTGAGGAAAATCACCGGCAAAAGGTGATGGTTGTCAGGTTATTCGGGGTAAGGGTAAAAGCCACGTCCTGTTTTGCGTCCGAGGCGTCCGCTTTCGACCATGCGCCGTTGAATGGGATGTGGGCGATATTTGGGGTCGTGAAAGTACGCGTCGTAGACGGATTGGGTGACGGCGAGGTTGATGTCACAACCGATGAGGTCTATTAATTCAAATGGCCCCATGCGGAAGCCGACGGATTTGATGAGGCGATCCAGGGTGGCGGGGTCGGCTACGCCTTCGCCTAACATGCGGAAGGCTTCGCCGTAAAACGGCCGTGCCACGCGATTGACGATGAAGGCGGGGGTGTCTTTGCAGAAAACGGCCGTTTTCCCCAACTGTTCCACAAAACTCTGCGCCAATTCAACCGTTGCCGCGCTGGTATCGTCACAAGTGATGATTTCCACCAACTGCATCAGGTGCGGCGGATTGAAGAAGTGCATGCCCAAAAAGCGGTCGCCGCGATGGGTGCTGCCCGCCAGAGAGTTGATGCTGAGGCTGGAAGTATTGCTGGCAAGAATGGTATGCCGGGGCGCTACCGCATCCAGCCGGGCAAACAGGTCATGTTTAAGCTTCAAATCTTCGGGCACAGCTTCAATGACAAGGTCAGCCCTGGCGGCATCATCGAGAGAGTGGGTGATGTGAAAGCGGTTCTTTGCCAGGTTTGCTTCTTGCGGGTCGAGCTTGCCGCGCATGACGCCTTTGTCCAGCGAGACTTCAATCAGGGTAACGGCCGTATTCAATGCCGGTTCAAACACATCGTAGAGGACAACCTCATAACCAGCCAGCGCAGCCACCTGAGCGATGCCGCGTCCCATTGTGCCTGTGCCTATCACAGCAATTGTTTTCATTAAGTAACCTCTCTTGGCAACGCCCTTCCGCAGGTTTGTCCCTTGAAATCAGCATTCTGATACGCTGCGGAAGGTTTGTTCTTATTTGTGGTTATAGAGCACTCGCCAGCAAGCCGACCAGGGTCAGGGAGATAACTGTGTCGGCGCAGCCTTGAGAATCTGCGCGGCCAGGGCTTGCAAGGAGTGAACAATTTGCACATCTGGCCTGACAAGCGCTGTTTGTATTTGCACGTCCTGCCGCCGCTGGTAATCAGGGTGTACCCCCACAAAGAGCGGCTTGGTGGTCATTGACCATGTGCCCAGCTCGTAAAGGGTGATCGGGCAGAGTGTCTCCGAGGGAAACCAAAAGGAAACGGCCGTTGCCTTGCGCAAATGGTCATGCTCCCACTGGATTTGGGCAAAAGCGGCCGTGGGATCATGCATCGGGAAATTGGCACGGCGCGGATTGAGCAGCACCCAATCCGACTCGCGCAGCAAAGAGGCCATTTCAGACTGCCAGTCGGCACACCCCGAAATCCCACCTGCAAGAAACAGCGACGGCTCCGTACCTGAATAAATAGTAGGCGCTTCGATATAATGCACAGTTACTTGCCACTAAAGTTAGGCGCACGTTTCTGCAAGAAGGCAATCACACCCTCTTTATTATCCTGGCTGCGACCGGCAATCTCCTGCAAAGATGCTTCATACTCCAACGACTCTGGCAGAGACATATCCCAGGTTTTCTGCATGATGCGCTTCGTCAGGCCATAAGCGAGTGTGGGGCCAGCAGCCAATGGGCCAGCCCAGGCCAGCGCCGTTTCCAGCAGCTGCTCATGCGGCACAACCCGGTTAACAATGCCCCATTCATACGCTTTGTCGGCAGGGATTTTGTCGGCGGTGACGGCCATTTCATAAGCACGAGCATAACCCACCAGGCGCGGCAGCAGCCAATTAACCCCACTGTCGGGAATGAGACCCACTTTGCTAAAGGCAAGCATGAAGCTGGCCTTGTCTGAGGCAATACGCAAATCAGCAGCCAGGGCAATACCGCACCCTGCTCCGGCGGCAACCCCGTTAATCGCACCAATGATCGGCTTTTCCAGGCCAATCATCGTGGCGATGAGCCGGTTATAGCCATGACGCAAATGCTCACTAATAGAAAATGACCCTATGCGAGCAGTCACATCGGCCAGGTCTTGCCCAGAGGAAAAGGCACGGCCGTTTCCCGTCAACAACACGCAGCGCACAGCGTCATCACGCCCCGCTTGCTTAAAAGCGTGCGTCGTCTCTTCAATCATTTGATCATTAAAAGCATTGAGCAGTTCGGGGCGGTTCAGGGTGATGGTCGCAATGCCATCCGCCACATCAAAGAGGATGGTTTCGTAAGACACGTTTTACTCCGTATTCCGTATTCCGTATTCCGCTGTCAGGTAACGGACTACGGAACGCGGACTAACTGATTTGGGCTATCATTGCCTGGAAATCCCAGTAGCCCTCCAATTGGGAAATCAGGCCGTTTTCATTGAGGGTAAAAACATCAATGCCGGCAAAATTAGCAACTTTGCCAGATTTAGCAGTGGCTGTACAGCGCCAGGAAACGGCAACCCGGTCAGCAGCGACAAAAGGAGCGTCTGGCGTCATCGTAAACGATGACCAGGTACGCTCCATGCCATCCATAAATTTATGCAGACCAGCGACGCCTTGCAACGGCCGTCCCCCATACGGATCCATTACCAGTGCATCCTCGCTAAAACAAGCCAGGTAAGCGTCGCGGGCCATGCTGTTCAACGCCAGAAAATAACGATCAACGGCCGTTTTATCCGTAGAAGAAGCCATCGTCATCCTCGTCGAAATCATCTTCCTCAAAGTCATCGTCGTCGTCATCTTCGTCGTCGTCGTACTCAAAAGGAAAAGAAAGCCATAGCTGCAACAGTGGCCCTTCATCGACTTCGGTTAAACGCATAGCAATCACATCGGCCATTTGTGGCAGGCGCATCTCGTCCGGATATTGCAACTTCACCGGCCGGTTTTCACGCCATGCCTGCTGGCAGCGCTCCATGATGTCCTCCCCATTGTTCGTGCGCAGCTGGCAAAAAACCGCGTCACGGTCATCGGGGCCTTCATAGATGGATTGCAGCCAGTCTTGCGGACTGGGGTGAAAGTCAGGTGTGGGACCTTCAATGATTGTGATCAATTCAGGTTTTTGTTGTTCCACAATGGTACCATCCAAAAATAAATTTTTAGCCACGGTCTATACTACTGATTGTGTGGCAAGTTGGCAATAATTAAAACGTCATGGGAGAGAGGTCTTAACCAATATTTATGCCAGTGGGCAGCCGGTATTATACACCATCAGGCCAACGCTTGCTCCAGGTCAGCGATGAGGTCGGCCGCATCTTCCAGGCCAACGGAGAAGCGCACCAGCCCTGGCATGACGCCGCTGGCCGCGATTTCGGCATCGCTTTGCACGGCCGAAATCGTACTCGCCGGATGGGTGATGAGTGAGTGAACACCGCCCAGGCTAACCGCCAGGCTAATCAGCTTAACGCGTTGCAGCAGATCATAGCCCGCCTGCCGCCCGCCTTTCAGGTCAAAGCAGACCATGCCGCTGTAGCCGCCGGACATTTGCCGCTGTGCCAGGTCATATTGAGGATGGGCAGGCAAGCCAGGGTAATAAACCTGGCGCACGGCGGGATGGGTTTGCAGGAAATGGGCAACGGCCGTTGCATTTTCGTTATGCTGCTTCATGCGCACGGCAAAAGTTTTCAAGCCTCGTTCCAACAGCCACGCTTCCATGGGGTGCAGCACACCCCCCAACAACATATGCGTGCGCCACAGCTCGCTGATGCACGCCTGATCACTGACGATCACACCGGCAACAACATCGGAATGCCCGGCCAGATATTTGGTGGCGCTGTGCAGCACGATGTCGATGCCTAGCTGCAACGGCCGTTGATTGTACGGCGTGGCAAAGGTGTTGTCCGTTACCGTGAGCAAATTGTGTGACCGCGCCAGGGCGGCAACGGCCGTTAAATCCGTCAGGCTGAGCGTCGGGTTCGTCGGCGTCTCCGTGTAAATGAGGCGTGTGTTGGGCTGAATGGCCGCAGCAAAAGCATCCACATCGGTCTGATCGACAAAAGTCGTCGTGATGCCCAACTGCGGCAGCATCTCATGGAAAAAGCGGTACGTGGTGGGGTACAGCGATTGCTGCGCCACCAGATGATCGCCCGCGTGCAAATGGCCGAGAATGACGAGGGAAATGGCGGCCATACCAGAGGCGACAGCCAGGGCCGCCTCGCCTCCTTCTAATTTTGCGACCGTCGCCTCCACCTGTTTCGTGTTTGGGGTGGCGTAACGGCCGTAAAACAACGGATGCGCCTCGCTCGTCATCGCCGCGGCAATTGCCTCTGGCGAATCGAAGCGGAAGGTAGCGCTTTGGTAAATGGGGGCGGAAACGGCCGTTGTCGGGTTGGCCGCATCGCCCGCGTGGATAAGATGCGTCGCTAAGTGGTGTGAATCCGTCATGATACTCCTCGTGAAGCGGTCAATATTTCTAACTGCGCCAACTGCTCGCGCGTGCCCAAGACAATCAATTCATCTCCGGCTTGCAGCACAGTGTCGGCATGAGGCGTAATCGTCTTGTTTTCGCCAGCATGAACCAGGGCAACGATGACCACACCGGTACGGCGGCGAATGTCCGCCTTGCCCACCGTCTGCCCCACCAACGGCGACCCCGCCGCCACAAACAACTCCTCCACCCATAACTCAACGCCGCCATCGAGCGTCACCACGTCGAAAAAGTCGGTGACATGGGGGCGCACAATCACATTTGCCATGTGTCGCCCGCCGATGCGATAGGGCGAGACGACGCGATTCGCCCCGGCCAGGCGCATCTTGGCCTCGCTCTCTGCCTCCACACTGCGCGTGACGATGAACAAATCAGCGTTGAGCGCCCGTGCCGAAAGCACGATGAATAAGTTGTGCGAATCGTCGCCGGTGCTGACGATTAAACCCCAGGCGTGGGTGATGCCCGCTTGCTGCAACACATCGTCACGCGTGGCGTCTCCGGCCACGACGGTCAGCCCGGCTTGTTGTGCCGCCTGCACGCGCTCCGGGTCATTTTCGATGAGTACCACATCGCGACGGCTTTCGCGCAAAGATTCCACGGCGCTCTGACCGACACGGCCGTATCCACAAACAATCACATGATCTCGCATTCGTCTAATCTCCCGCGCCATGCGCCGCCGCCGCAGTTCGCCGCCGATGCTTGCCGTAAACAGCAGCTCGGCAACGGAGCTGAACCCATAAGCCACGCTGCTGACGCCAAACAAGATGAGGACAGCGGTGAAAATGCGACCGGCATCGGATAACGGCCGTACCTCGCCAAAGCCAACAGTCGTCAGGGCGATAACCGTCATGTAAAACGCCTCAACCAGGCTCCATCCTTCAATCTGCATGTAGCCGACTGTGCCCAGGATGAACAACACCAGGGCCAGCAGTAACAGCGGGAACAAACGGCGGCGAAAACTAACCATCAATCGATCTTTTACAGCAGAAAATACCCATCTTGCAAATGCGCCAGACAGCTCTCAAAATAAGTGCGATATTGTGCTGGCGAGAAATGCAGCACTTCTTCCGGCGTCATCCAGGCGACGGCGGCGATTTCATCCTCGTCGGCACGGGCATCGCCGCCCAGCAGGCGAGCGCGAAAGGTGACGCCAACGTTTTTCACCTGATGGCCGTTGGGATAGGTGTGGTGAAACACGGGGGATGAGTAAATGCCGAGAATGCGTTCTGGCACGATGTCGAGGCCGGTTTCTTCTTGGGTTTCACGAACGGCCGTATAGGCCACGTTCTCGCCTAAATCGCTGTAACCGGCCGGGAAAAGCCAACTGCCATTGTCGCTGCGCTGCACCATGAGGATACGGCCGTCTTCTCGCACGATAACCACCGATGCCCCGACAGCGATAAAGCGGTCGTTGCCGATATAGGGGCGCACGGTGGCGATTTGGTCTTGGGAACGGCCGTTGACAAACGGCGGCGTAAAAGCAGGCAAGCCATCCCCCAGCCCATCGCGCAGCATGGCCCGATACCAGAGAGGAATCGTTAAATCGGCCGGAGGCGGCCAGCTAAAAAATGCCTGCTCGCGCGTCTCCACGCCATCTACCTGCATATGGCCGCCATTGACAACCCCGCGCAAACAAACCGTAAACTGCTGCACCTGATCCCCATTAGGATAGGTCACATCAAATTGGGGATGGGTGTAAACGCCAACCAAGGCCAGCTCACCCACGGTCAGCCCTGTCTCCTCTTGCACTTCGCGCCGCGCACAGGTAACGATGTCCTCTTCAATCTCCATCACGCCGCCCGGCAAACCCCACACGTCAAAATCAGTTCGCCGCTGCAACAGCACCCGCCCCTGCTCATCGAGCAAGATGACGCTGCTAAAAACCAAAAATATCTTGCGCGATCCGACGCGCGCACGTATCCATTCCACGTAAGATGTCGTTTCCATAAGCCTCATTTTAGCTTCGATCCAGACAAAGTCATCAGCGAGAGCCTCCCGCAGTTGATTATGCCCGATTTGCCCAGGTCGCAAAAATACACCACAATAACCAGCGACACGTTGTATCAACCAGTACCCAAATCAAGGAGATGATTATGCACACGATTATGTTACGCAATAATGTCCGCAAAACCAGCGATGGCAAATCCTCGTTTAGCATCGAAGTGCTAGGAGACAGTCCGGTCAAAGACGACGTAAAAGCTTCGATCAATGCGCTGGAGCATCATCCCGCCATCGCTGCGCGTCGTTCCATCATCGACATGCTCACCATCATCGAAAAACACAATTTCCAAATTCGCTACACGGAACGCAGCGAGAACGAAGACGGGGCAGAAACCTGGCAATTCATTTTGCAAGGGTAATTGCTTATTCGCGCCTGGAACAGCCTTGCGCCATTCTTCGCCCGCCGGGAGTGTGTATCTGATGCACCCGGCGGGTTTTTCTTTGGAAAAATGAGCCAGCCGTCACGCCCGTCAATCACGCCCGCTATCACAATTGCATCCAGCCAGGTCAAGCGGCCACACGAGCTGCACAATTTCCGCGCCAAATTGATGGCGCAGCGTATAAACCAACATCTGCTGCCGAAACGCATCGTCGATGACCAGGGCGGGATCGTAGCTGTGTAACAGTTCACAAAACATGGCTGCGTCTTGGCCGCACAAGCTGTACCAGAGGGCGATCCATTCGTAAGCGGGCACATTGACATCGGCATCTGCCCAATCAATGAGGGCGGAGATGCGCCATTGCCCATCCTCTGCCACCAGCAGCAGATGATCTTCGGTGAGGTCGGCGTTGATCAGGCACAAGGGAAACGGCCGTTCCCGCCAATCTTGCAGCAATTCCGCCCAGGCCACAAGCGTCGCCTTCGGCACAAAACCCATCTCCTCCAGCTTTGCCAAATTACGCGCCGCATACTGTGCCATGCGTGCCTGCCACGCACGCTCATCCACATTAAAAGCCGTCAATCCAGCCACCGGCAGCGCATGTAATTGGCGCAGCAAACCGCCCAATTCACGCGCCAATGCCCGCCGATTCTGCGGCGCAATCTGCGCAAACACCTCACGAATAGGCTGTCCAGGGCGAAATTCAAGCGCCAGATACGGCCAGTCAATACGGTCGTGAAACACACCAGCCGCCAACAAGCGCGGCAGCTGCGGCCAATCCAGCAAGCGATAAACCGCTAGCTCACGCTGATAATCTTGCCGCACCTGCGGTGGATACAACTTCACAACAACAGCCTCATCCACCACAAAAACAGCACACGTCCCCGGATATCCGGCGACAACTTCTTGCGCCAGCGCCAGGCCCTGTTCCTGACAAATTTGGGTAATAACAGGACGCCAAAGGGCGACATCTGTAAATATCTGGCCCCACTCTGACCAGGTTTGCACATCAGGGAGATATGTCATTTGCTATGCCTGCCTCCTGCATAAATAAGCTTCCCGGAGGTTCGTCTCATGTGGCGAGCCTTCCATTGATAACCTCCGAGAGGTTTCTGAACCTCCCGGAGGTTGCTCCTGCGTGAATCGGATTGTGAATCCGATAGTCGGATTAGCAATCCGACCTACGGTTTTCATTCATGTTATTGAGCTTGCGCTCCTGTTTCTTTCTTATCATTTCAGTACTTGTGTCCAGCCCATCCCCATCCAATCTTATGCTATTATAAGAAGAATTCGATATTTTCCTCTGGCTTTGCAGACTAAACGGCGACCATGAAGTTTCATGTGAAGTAATTAAACAACATACCCGCCGGCTGTGCACAAGGATCACAATTGAGATGAATGATGAACAAGAAACGCAAGCACATCTCATGGCTGAACTTGCAGCCATGCGCCAACAAGTTCAGCAGCTAGAAGCGGTGGTGCGGGCACACGAACAAATACGAGAAGCTCTGCAAGAAAACCAAGAAATCCACCGTATCGTCCTCTCCCATGTCTCTGATGCTGTTTTTGTGACAGATGAAGGAGGCAACTTTACGTATGTCTGCCCCAATATACATATGATATTTGGCTATACAGACGTGGAAGTTATTGCCCTGGGAAATGTTTGCGCCTTACTGGGTGACGATTTTCTGGGCTTGACCCACGCTGACGAGACGGGCGAAGTTAAAAATATTGAGCATACGGTTATTACAAAATCTGGTGAGCAGCGCGTGCTGCTCATTAATATAAAACGGGTCGCCATTTATCATGGTACGCTGCTGTTCACCTGCCGCGATATTAGCGAGCGCAAGCAAAGTGAACGGGCGCTGGAAGATCATCGGCAGCACCTGGAGGCGTTGGTCGAGGCGCGGACGCATGATTTGGTTAAAGCGAATGAACGGCTGTACCAGGAGATCGCAGAACGACAGCTAGCAGAAGCAGCGCTGCGCGAAAGTGAAGAACGGTATCGCACACTTGTTGAGTTTTTACCTGCGGGGCTGTTGGCGATTAGAAACGGCCGTTACATCTTCAGCAATCCCGCCGGCGCACGCATACTCGGCTACACCAACCCCCAAGACACCATTGGCCTACGCGTGATGGACAGCATCGCACCCGATTCCCAAGCCATCGTCAAACAACGCATCCAAAATCTAGACAACGGCCTCAAAAACCCGCCCCACGAAGTAGCAATACAACGCCCGGATGGCAGCACACTCCCCATTGAATCCACATCCATCCCGATCATGCTCAATGGGCAAATGTCTGGGTTAATCATCGGACAAGACATCACCACACGCAAACAAGCGGAAGCCGCCCTACGAGAATCACGCAGCGAGTTTAACTTACAGCAACAAATCGCAACGACACTGCTCACAACGCCAGAAGAGCATGTTTATGAGCAGCTTCTCCAAACCATTCTCGACATTTTCACCAGCGAATATGGATACGTCGGCTACATCGACGACAACGGCGATCTGGTCTTAACCTCTTTAACCCAAAACACCGGCCATATCCACCAAAACGTAGATAGAAACATCGTTTTCCCCCACGAAAGCTGGAGCGGCATCTGGGGAAAATCTCTCCAAGAAAAACGCACCTATTTCAGCAACACCGGGCTGCGCCTGCCCAAAGGTCATGCGCCACTGCACAATGCCATAGCCGTTCCCATTTTGCTCAATGGCACGCTGATTGGGCAAATCGCCATCGCCAATAAACCAACCAATTTCACAGAACATGACCAGAGCAAACTAGAAACCATCGCTAATTACCTCGCCCCACTGCTGCAAAACAGATTAGAAAAAGAAAAAAAGGAACAAGAACGCAAGCAAGCAGTGGAAGCAATGCAACGGTCAGAACACATTATGCGTGTGTTAATTGATGCCATCGAAGATTCACTCTTCCTAGTTGAAACAGATGGCACCATTGTGATCGCCAACAGCGCACTGGCAACAAGGTTTAATCGGGACCTGGCTTCACTGATTAACAGCAGCATCTACGACCTGACACCCCATCATGTCTCGCAAAACCGCCGTGCGTTTGCCCAAAAAGCGATCATTTCTGGCAAACCCGTACACTTTGAAGATAGTCGGGAAGGTCTCATCATCGCCAATTCCATTTATCCCATTATGGATGCGGAGAACCGTGTCACACAGCTCGCCATTTATGGGCAAGATATTACCGAGCAGCGTCGGGCGGAAAACGAACTACACGAATCCCTACAAACGGCCGCTGACATTGTCGCTTCTATCCCCTCCGGTCTCTTCATTTACCAATACGAACCACCAGACCGGCTCATTTTGCTGCGTGGAAACAAAGCCGCAGAACAAATTACCGGTATTAGTCCAGACGAATGGATTGGCAAAGAATTTGATGAGCTGTGGCCGAATGCTCGTGAAAGCGGCGTAACAGATGTTTTCTTAAGTCCATTTAGGACAGGCAAGCCTTATGAAACGGAAAATTTACAGTATGATGATGAACGGCTTACCGGTGCCTATCGCATTCGCGCCTTCCTGATGCCCGGCAATCGGCTTGGCGTTGCCTTTGAAGATATTACCAAACACAGACAAATAGAAGTGTCAGAACGTGAACAACGTGCTCTGGCGGAAGCGTTGGTAGACACGGCCGAAGCCATCAACCAAACGTTAGACTTTGAAGAAGTGCTCAACCGCATCTTGCAAGTCATTAGCAATATCGCGCCCCATGATGGTGCGAATATCATGCTTGTTGACGAAACCACACAAACGATACAGGTTGTGCAGCACTGCAAATGTTATTTGCACAATGGGTTACAAAACCCACAACTATTTGTCCCCTGGAAATTGAGCGATTTACCCCACCTGCAACAAATTATTGACACAGGCAAACCAATCATCATACGGGATACATACGCCAACGCGGGTTGGGTACGAGACAAATCGATCAACCCGATTCGCTCTTATCTGGGTACGCCCATTCTTGTCGAGGACAAAGTAATCGGCATTCTCAACCTGGACAGTCTCCAGACCGATTTTTTCAAAGACAGCCATAAAGAGCATTTGCGTGCATTTACCAAACTGGCGGCGATTGCCATCCAAAATGCCCGCCTCCATGAAAATGTGCGACTACAACTGATGCAGCTGCGCGAAGCGCAAACACGCCTGATTCAAAGCGAGAAATTGGCCGCGATTGGCGAATTGGTTGCCGGCGTCGCCCATGAATTGAACAATCCGCTCACTGGCGTGATCTTGTACGCACAGCTTTTGCAACGACGCAAAGATAAAACGGCGGTTGAGAAGGATATCCAGCAAATTATTACGCAAGCACGCCGGGCCAGTGATATTGTGCGCGGATTGTTGGACTTTGCGCGACAGCGCCCGGCCGAACAAACGCCAACCATGATCAATGATGTGCTGCAAAGCACGGTCAGCTTATTGTCCTATGAACTGCGCACGCATAATGTGGAGGTTGTGACACATTTTGATCCTAACTTGCCATTGATTATGGCAGACCAGCATCAGTTGCAGCAGGTGTTTGTTAATCTGTTGAGCAATGCGCTGCAAGCTATGGAAACGCAGCAAAGCGGCCGCATTGAGATTAAAACGACGCTGGGACGCTCGCAATTTTTGCAAGATACGGGCAGCCCGACTGTGGTGCGGATTACTTTCCGTGATAATGGCTCTGGTATTCCTGAAGCGCTGCAAACGCGTATTTTTGATCCATTTTTTACGACAAAGGAGTTTGGGAAAGGGACCGGATTGGGATTGTCGGTGTGTCATGGCATTATCAGCGAACATGGCGGACACATTTGGGTGAAAAGCACTGTTGGTAAGGGGGCTAAATTTTTCATTGAACTGCCGATTTACCAGGGGGAAACGGCCGTTTCCGCCACAGATGAACAGCCCGAAGAGCCAGCCGAAACAAACGACGTTCGCATCCTCATCGTGGATGACGAGCAAAGCCTGCTGCACGTGATGAGCCTGATTTTAAAAGAATACCAGGTAGATCAAGTTGACAGCGGTGAAGCAGCCATGCAAAAATTAGCAACGGCCGTTTACGACCTCATCATTTGCGACATTCACATGCCCGGCATGAACGGCATCAAACTGTACAACCACATCGAACAGGCATACCCCTACCTGGCAAAACGCTTCCTGTTCATTACCGGCGACACAGTTAGTTCACATACCAAAGAGACATTGGTGCAGCTCGGCGTGACCCTCCTGCCCAAACCATTCGAGATGAGCGTCCTGCTGAAAACGGTCAATACCCTTCTTGCCAATTAGCGTTATGTTGCCACGCACTTCTGTCATCCGCCACGCGCTTTTCTTGTTGCTCATCCTGGTTGTGGGAAGCACAGCGCGTGCCACCGCGCAAGAACAACGCGTCGTCACCTATGCAGAATATGTCACCTATGTGCGCCAGGCGCAAAGCGCTATGCGCAACAATGCTGACTGTGCGGCAACGGCCGTTGCCATTGCCAACACACTCCACACCATCACCGCCGTGCAACTCCCCGACGGCAGCATCATGCCCGTCAGCCATGTCGGCGCAACCACCGCCCTCAACAACACAGCGTGCAGCCGCCATCAAGCCGTCGCCTACCTGGATGGACTGATCCCCGGCTATGTGCCCATCACGGCCGGTACAACCAGTGGCAGCAATGCAACACAACCTTCTGGCAGCAATGCCAACAACGGGCAAAGCGCCGGCAGCAGCGGCACAAATGGCAGCGAAAGCGTCGGCAGCAGTTCCACAGCCAACGATACGACGGGCAGCAGCGCGACCGCAGGCAACAACAATGGCGAAAATGGCACCTCTGCTGCCGCACAAGCCACTGGCAGCAATGCTGGCACAGGAAACGACAGCACATCCGCCAATGATGGCACGGGCACAAACGACACAGGCAGCGGCAGTAACAGTGACAACGGCGGGAACGCCGCAAATACGACAGGCAGCACAGGTGAAAGCGCCGCTAATGGCACAGGAGACAGCGGCAACAGTGGCACGGGAAACGCTGCTGACGGCAGCGCCAATGGTGGCAGCTCCGACATATCGACCACAGACATCAATTTGCCTGATGGCGCAAGTGCCGAAGGCAACCCATCGATCACGGCGGCAGCAACAGCGACAACGGCCGTTTCCCCCACCCCATCCCCGGCAGCCAGCACAACCGACACGCCGCAGCAGTCATCACGCAATCGCGCCTTGCTCATAATCATCATTGTCGCCATTGCCGTCGTGCTCATTGGCGTGGCACTCTTTTTCCTGTTTTCCGACAGCAAAAAACAATCGGCATCCAAGAAGCCGCGCTCTTTGGAAGAAGTGGAAACGGCCGATGAAGCGCTCGATTTAGCCGGGCAGCTAGCCAATGCCGGGCAGTACCGCGAAGCCGTGCGCCATCTTTTCCTGGCAGCGCTCCTCACCCTTGCCGAAAATCGCGCCATCACGCTCGACCAATCTTTGACCAACCATGAGCTGCTCATTGAGGCACGCCGCCATCCGGCATTGGCGCACGCCCTTCAGCCCGTTGTCTACACCTTCGACCGTGTCTGGTATGGATACCAGCCGCTAACTCCGGCCGATTATGAAACGGCCGTTCAGCAAATCGCCCACCTGGAAAAAATTCACTAACCATGTCCACCTCCCGCGATCTCATCCTCATCGCTCTTGTCTTGCTGCTCACCGGCGCATTAATAATCGCCGGGGCACAGCAATACGTGGGCATCAGCGAAGGTTACGGCTCCCTTTACAGCATGGAAGCCAGCGGCACACAGCGCTTCGCCGCGCAGCTTTCCAATTGGGGCTATCAGGTCGTCGCCGAGAAGGAAACGCCGCTGCTGCCCGACATGGCAGACACAGCCCTCTTTGTCATGGGCGTCAGCGAAGACTTCAATGATCTGGAAACAAGCTGGCTGCGAATCTGGGTTCAATCTGGTGGCACTTTGCTTGTCGCCCAAGACAATGGCAAAACGCGCCGCCTGCTGCAATCATTTAACATAAACCTGAAACGCACCTGGTCGCAAGTGGAGACTGCACCGCTGCAATTGCCCGTCTTCAATTGGCCGCAAGTCGGCACGGTCACGCTGCAAACACATTATGCCGTAGATGTGCCCTGTGGCTACGCAGCCATTCATGTAGGTGATTGTGACACGCCGCTGTTGGTCTTGTTCGGCTATGGAAATGGGCAAGTCATTGTGCTCTCCTCCCTCTACCCCTTTACCAATGAGGGGCTGCAAGCGCCGGGTAATGCGCAGTTTGTCACCAATCTCGTGCAAACGGCCGTTCCCGCCGGTTCACAAATCCGCTTTGACGAAGCACACCGCCCCCACACGGGCGCCGCGCGTGCCTGGCTGCTGACAACGCCCACCGGCTGGGCGCTGCTTTACACGGTGCTGCTGCTGCTGATTTATGCCTGGTGGCAAGGGCGATCTTTGCAAACGGCCGTTCCCGTCACCGCAACCACCGCCGCCAACGAATTCGCCGCCACCCAATCCACCGATGAGTTCATCACCGACATGGCGAACCTCTACCAGCAAAGCAGCCAGGAAAAAAACATCCAGCATCATTTCTGGCAGCGGCTCAAACGACAGTTAGCACGCAAATATCATTGTGACTACAACCTGCCAGAGGCAGAATTTTTCACCGAACTGCTGCCCTATCAGGACGAAATAGACATTGCGACCCTCATTAGCCTGCACACCAGCCTGCAAAATCAAGAGAGCACCTCATCGCAGTTGGTGTGGTGGGTCACACAAGTGATAGAATTTACCGAGGCATTGGATTTTAGTTAGCCCATCTGGCAGCCAACAGAGTTGAGGTTATTATGCAAATTGCCAAACTTTACAGTGCCGTTCGCAGCGAAGCCAGCAAAGTAATCGTCGGCCAAGAAGAAGTTTTTGTCCAATTGTTCATCGCTTTGCTTGCCGGTGGTCACGTTCTCATGGAAGGGGTGCCCGGCACAGCCAAAACCTTGATGGCGAAAACATTGGCTTATCTGGTGCAGGCTCCCATTAATCGGGTCCAATTCACCCCCGACCTGATGCCCTCAGACATCATCGGCACCAACGTGTTCGACATGTCCAGCGGCAAATTTCACCTGCGCCAGGGGCCAATTTTTGCCGGCGTGCTGCTCGCCGATGAAATCAATCGCGCTCCGGCAAAAACACAGGCCGCTTTGCTGGAAGCGATGGAAGAGCGGCGCGTCACCATTGACGGCGAAGAATACCCGCTGCCAGACCCGTTTTTTGTCATCGCCACACAAAACCCGCTGGAGTATGAGGGAACATATCCCTTGCCAGAGGCACAGCTAGACCGCTTTCTCTTCAAAATTAACGTCACTTACCCGGAGCAAAGCGCCGAAACGGAGATGCTCACCCGGTATCACCAGGGATTTGACCCACACAATCTGGTCGCCACTGGATTGAAACCGTTGATTAAGTCTGAACATTTAACGGCCGTTCGCCAGCTTATCCGCCAGGTGAAAGTAGAACCCGGCATCATTGACTACATCACACAATTAGCCATTGCCAGCCGCAGCGCCCGCGACCTGGTACTGGGCGGCAGCCCGCGTGCATCAGTGTCTGTGCTGCTTGCCAGCAAAGTGTTCGCCGCCTTGCAAGGGCGCGATTATGTGATTCCCGATGACGTCAAAACCGTCGTTCCGCCCGTCTACCGTCACCGCATCATCCTCAAGCCAGAAGCGGCGCTAGATGGCCTTGACGCCGACGGTGTCATGGCGCGGCTGCTGAAACGAGTAGAAGTACCACGGTGAACGGTAAGCGGTAAGCAGTAATCGGTAAACGGTAAACGGTAAACGGTTTACCGATCACCGATTACCGATCACCGATTACCGATCACCGACCACCGATTACCGATCACCGACCACCGACTACCACGATGCGTCAAACAACCATCCCCACCCCACGTGCGCTGCTGCTGTTGTTAACGGCCGCTCCCTTTCTCGCCGCCGCCGCTTTTTTGCCCTGGTTGGGCTTGTTGTGCCCGCTGTTGTGGTTGGGAACGGCCGTACTCATCTGGCTCGATGTGCGCCGCAGCCCCCAACCCGCCGATTTCACCGTAGAGCGCATCCATCTGCGCAAGTTATCGGTGCGTGCGCACAATCCTATTGACGTGATTGTGCATAACAACAGCGGGCAGGATGTCACCATTTGGGTGCGCGACACCATCCCCACCGATTTTCGCGTCGAACACGGACGCACTGTGCTGATGAGCGCACTGCCGCAACACAGCACGGTCACATTGGGGTATCGTGTCTGGCCGGCGCGGCGCGGCGAGTATCGCTTTGGCGACATCAATTTACGCTGGTCGAGTGCCTGGGGGTTGGTGCTGCGGCAAGGGGTTATGGCGGGGGAAACGGCCGTTAAAGTTTACCCAAACCTGCTCAACATTCGCGAATACGAAAATTTAGCGCGGCGCGGGCGCGTTGGGCAAATTGGCGTGCGCCGTTCACAAACATTAGGGCGCGGCAGCGAATTTGAGCAATTACGTGACTACATGCCCGACGACGATTATCGCCGCATTTGTTGGACAGCCACCGCCCGTCGCGGCAAGCCGATCACCCTTGAATACAACGTCGAGCGCAGCCAAAATGTGATGGTGCTGATTGATTGCGGGCAAGAAATGCGCGTGCGTGCCCTCGGCAGCGCACGCACAACGCGGCTTGATCTGGTCATCAACGCCGTCGTCCTGTTCAGTTACATTGCCGTCATGCGTGGCGACCGTATGGGGCTGATGACTTACTCCGACGACATTCACACATACCTGCCGCCTCGCCCCGGCCTGGATCAGTTTTACCGCATCGTCGATGCCCTTTATGACGTACACGGCCGTCCCGTGGAAACCAATCACGACCGCGCCCTGCGCCATTTGCACAGCCAACGCCAGCGCCGCTCCCTCATCACCCTCTTCACCGAACCGACAGACAGCGAGGCAACTCTTGCTATCGTGCGCCATCTTGGCGCGTTTTACCCGCATCATGTCCCGCTGTGCGTCACGCTGCGCAACATGAACGTCGCCGCCGCCGCTTTGCGCACCCCCTATAACATGCGCAGCATCTACGAACGCCTGCTTGCCGAGCAAATCATGGATGAGCGGCTGGTGTGGCAAGAGACCCTGCGCCAGCGCGGCGTTATGGCCCTCGATGTGCCTGCCTACCAGCTCACGTCAGCCGTCATCAACAAATACCTGGAACTCAAAGAGCGCACGCGCATCTGAAGAAGCAAGAGAGAGGAGAGAGGAGAGAGGAGAGAAAAGAGCGTCACTCTTCACTCCACACTCTTCACTCTTCACTCTTCAATTTAGAGGAGCGCAGCACGGGTTGTAAAACGGTTTCGCGCAGCATGGACTTCAAGACCGTGCTGCGCCGCTTGACAATGAGGACGGGACAATGCGCCTCGTCAGCAATACGCTGCGACACATTGCCGATGAGCAAATTGATGAAGAAGCGTTCTTTTGTGGCGCCAATGATGAGCATGTCCGCGTCTGTCGCCGCCTCCAAAATGCCTTCTACCGGGCTGCTCGCATGGGCCACCTGCTTTTCCAGCGTGTAATCAATGCCTTCGCTGGCACGGCGAAAAGCTGTGTTGGCGCGTGCCTGGGCCGTCGCCTCATCAACGCCGTTGACGATGACGTGCAGCAAGGTGATTTGCGTTGGTTCGGGCGTGTTGCGGGCAAGGGCAACGGCCGTATCCACCGCCAGCCGACAATTTGGCCCACCCGCCACCGGCACCAAAATCCGACGCAGCCGATCCTGCGTAAACGGCTCAGACGAACGCAAAATGGCAATGTCGGCCGGGGGATTGCTGATAATGCGGTCGATCACAGAGCCAAACATGCGTTCATTGGTTCCCGACGCGCCCGGCCATCCAAACAAAATCAGGTCGCTGGCATTTTCCACCGTTGTTTTGGTGATGGCATCGGGCACATTGCGTCCCAGGCGAATCATTGTGTGTACCGGCACGTCATATTTCTTCACTTCGTCAATCACCCGGTAGACGGGCACACGTCCTTCTTTAAGAAATAAACGGCCGTCTGTCAAATTCAACTGTGGCGGCACGCGCACCACATGCAAGGCCAACACCTCGCCGCGATGTTCCTTCGCCAACATCGCCGCCAACAAGCCCAGCTCGCGTGCCTGGTTGGCATTGGCTACCGGCACCAGCACAGAATAATCGACCGACACCAACGCCTCGCGCAGGATGATCTCTAACGGCCGTTTCTTCTCCTCCACCTTGCGGAAATAGCCCCAATACAGCAGCATCCCCCCGGCAATCCAACCCAGCGACACCAAACCGACGCGCCCCGTCTCAATTGCCAAAAAGATAGACAGCGCCAGATTGGTGATAATACCGATGATGGCCGGCCAGGGGAAAAAGGGAACAAAATAACCACGATCCAGGTCAGGACGGCGGCGGCGCAGCGTCATCACCGTCACATTCACCTGGGCAAACATCAACAAAAACATGACATCGGCCGCCTTCGCCACCTCATCAATGGGCAGCAGCAGCGCCATCAAAATGACCAAAATCGCCGAAAAGACAACCGCCCAATGCGGCGTGTGCATTTGCGGATGAATGCGCCCAAACAAGTCGGGCAAATTATGGTCGCGTCCCATGGCAAACGAGACGCGCGACGATGAATAAATGGTGGCATTCAAGGCGGACATGGTGGATGCCAACCCGCTAATCAAAATCAAAATGCCGCCCCAACCGCCCATAAATTGCTCGGCGGCACGCACAATCGCCACCTCTTTGGCCTGTGCCAGATATTCCCAAACGGGAATTGGCCCCACCTCTGCCGGAACTTTCACCGCGCCAATGGCAACAACGGCGACAAACACATAAATAATGACGACAATGATAATCGAGAGGAAAATGGCTCGCGGAACATTGTACTTAGGATTTTTTACTTCCTCACCACTCTGCGCAATAATTTCATACCCCTCAAAGGCAATAAATGTCAGCCCCATCGCCACGAAAACGCCGCCAATGCCGTGCGGCAGAAAGCTGTCTGTGAAGATGTTCAGGTCTGGCTGGCGTACCATAGCGCCAATGCCAAAGGCGATAAATATGCCTAAGATGATGACTTTGGCAATGGTCACTACATTGCCCACCAGCCCTGTCTCGCTGGCCCCGCGAAAGTTGATGTAGGCAAAGAGGATGACGATGAAAACCATGAAAATGAGGGTTAACGGCCGTGCCCAGGCTTCGGCTCCCGGATAAACCAACAAAATCAGCTCAACGGCAAAACGGCCGAATCCCAAACCGTACAACGAACAGGCCACCGCATGCGCAAACCAACTCATCCATCCGGCGAGAAAGCCCTGCGTGCCGCCCAGCCCCTCCTTCACCCAAAGATAACCGCCGCCCGCCTCCGGGAAACAAGAGCCTAATTCCGCATAGGACAGTGCCGTAAATGTCGTCACGATCCCATTGAGGAAAAAGGCCAAAACCAGCGCCGGGCCAGCTTCGCCAGCGGCAAGACCGGTCAAGACAAAAATGCCTGCCCCAATCATGGCTCCTACGCCAATCATCGTAATATCCAACAAACCCAGCGTCCGGCTGAGTGTAATCTCTCCTGTATTATGTGTCGCCATCAATGCCTCACTTCATAAACAAACACAGGTGAAACGCTGTCGCTTTTGTCGCGGCAACGTTCCACCTGTGCTGTCATACCCATTCATTTCTCGATTTACGGCCGTTAAATATGATACGGCACGTCAACTACAACAATATCTTCATGTCCGCGCAAACGCGCACGCAGCAAATTAGCCGTCTGATTATGCAGCAATTGCGCCGCCAGATTTTCCGGCACAAATTCTGGAATCACCACGGTCACAATTTGATGTGGATACTCATTCTGGTTCACCTTCTCAATATACTCAACCAACGGTGTCAACACGTCACGATACTCATAATCAACACAAATCAACTCGACGCCACTGGTGATAACCGGGAAACGATTCCAGCGCCGTTCCACGCGTTCCCGCGACGCGTCAGACGTAGAAATATACACAGCACGCACATTATCGGTCACGCGCTTGGCATATTGCAAAGCACGCAGCGTGCCGCGATGCACATCACCAACCGGAATGATGATCACGTCGGCAATATCTTCCAACTCTTCCATCTTCAAATTGCGCGTGCTCAACGCCTGGGACACGTGCTCATAATGTGTATGGATTGAACGCAGCAGGTAAACGAGCAGGGGAATGGCAATGACAACCAACCACGCCCCTTCGCTAAATTTGGTAACGATGAGCACGATCAGGACAACGGCCGTTACCACCGCCCCCACGCCATTCAACAACCGCTTCCAGCGCCAGCTCGACTCATAATGAATCGTCGTCACCCCGGTATCGGCCGTTTCGCCCGGCTTCAACTTACCCACCTTGCCCATCAAGCGCATCATGCCCGTCTGCGACAGGCTAAAACTCAACATAACACCCAGGGCATACAGCGGCAGCATCGCAATTTCATCCGCCTGAAACGCAATCACGATAATCGAAGCAATAAAAGCCAGCGTCAAAATCCCCCCGTTGTACACCAACCGGTCGCCCCGATTTTGCATCCAGCGCGGCATAAACCGATCCTTAGCCAAAAACGAACTGAGTCGCGGGAAATCTTGATAGCCGGTATTTGCCGCCAAAATCAAGATCATCATCGTGAAAAACTGCACCCAATAATACAAAAAACCCGTGCCGCTCACTTCGCGCGTCATCTGCGACAGGATGCTCTCCTCCTCCGAAGGCAGCAAATTCAAATGCGTGGCGACAAATGTAATCCCCACAAACAGCGACATCGCAATGACGCCCATCGCCACCATCGTCTTGGCCGCATTCTTCGATTCCGGCGGCTTAAACGCCTGCACCCCATTGCTAATGGCCTCAATGCCCGTCAAAGCCGTACAGCCCGCAGCAAACGCACGCAGCACCAACCAGACATACAGAAAACTCGTGACGGGGCGAATCGGGTCCACATCATGCACCGCTGGCGTTAACTGCACCGTACCAAACAAACCAAAGTAACGCACCAGTCCCCAGGCAACCGTCACCAATACACCGACCACAAACGCATAAGTCGGTATGGCAAAAATCGTGCCGCTCTCGCGCACGCCGCGCAAATTAATCCAGGTGAGCACAATAATCGCCACGACGGCCATCAAGACGCGATGCTCAAACGTCGCCGGGAAAGCCGACGTAATCGCGCGAATTCCAGCCGACACCGACACCGACACCGTGAGAATATAATCAATCAGCAAAGCAGAAGCGGCAAACAAAGAAGGCATCGTCCCCAGATTGTCTTTGGCTACGGTATAAGCTCCACCACCATCCGGGTAATGCAAGATCGTCTGGATATAACTAAACACAACCAGCAAGACCAGCCCCATAATACCGAGAGCCAGGGGCAAGGTCATGCCCAACGCGCCACTACCCAGCAAAATGAGCACACTCATGATCGCTTCAGTTGCATAAGCATTACTGCTGATGGGGTCCGAGGCAAAAATCGCCAGACCACGAATTTTGTCAAGTCGTTCATGGATCTCATCTCGGGTGGGAAATGGCTCCCCAATCAAAAAACGTTTAATGTCTGAAAGTGACGCCGTCATGTTTCACTCCTTCACTACGTCGCTAAAACAAATCACCCATGCCCTGGCAAGGCAAAGGGATGGGATGACTCCTATGCCTGATTATACAACCCCCCTGACCCCCACAAAATATCTTCGGGCAAAGTCAGGGCGATTTCGAGGCGCAGCCCTCCCCAAGGCTGACATAGCCGTGAAAGATGGCATCTGCCATAACCTTACACAGCTCTTTTTGGTGCTTTTGCAGCATCGCACCTTCCTCAAAATTGGCACAAAGATCACAAATAGCCTATTTTATAGGCATCACCAAACCTGCGCGGAGGGCATATACATGTTCAAAAATTACATCAATCCAACAGAAAATCGTGAAGCCAAACGGCAGCTGCCTCGTTTGATGGTTGAAGGGTTGCTGCTGGGCGGCACCGGGCTAGGTGTTTTGGCGTTAATCTTTGAGATTGCCGCCGACGCCTTTAGCGTTGCTGCTTATCAGACGTTACTTGCCATTCACGGCGCAAACGGCCATCACGAAATCGCCATTCTCGCCTTCATTGTCCTCTCGGTCTTGCTCTTCTTGGGAATTGTGCCAGCTTATCAGGCTGGCGCCTATTTGCGCCCGAACGCTGGCGGCAGCGGCCCATTGGTTGAAGCGATTGGCCCGCCGCGTATGCGTTGGGTTTCCTGGGCAGGCACCAGCCTTTTCTTCCTCGACGCTATCCTGACTATCATCATCAGTTCTATCTCTGCCTCTGATGTGACGATGCTTGTCTTACCTGAATTAGCGCCTTATCGCATTATATTGGCTGAGTTGTTTGCCTTTTTCATTATGGTTGTGCTGGTAGCAATGGGACCGAAGCGTGCTGTGCCGCTGTTCCTGATGGGCGGCGGCGCATTTACGCTGTTTACGCTTGTTGCTTTGAGTATGGTGGGGGCAACGGCCGTTGCCAATCCCGAATGGGCATTCCTCACCGAAGGCATCGTCAAACGCCTCGAAGCCAACGGCGTTGTCGAGCACGTCGTCCGTGCGCAGCAAGACATCTCCGCCATAGGCACCGTCGTCTTCTTCCAACTATTCTTCCGCTCCATGTCCAGCGCCATGCTCGGCTTCTCCGGTTACGAAGTCATCCCCGCCAGCGGTAAACACGCAGCACGCCCCAAATGGAAGGTGATCAACACCGCCCTCACGCTGGCCGCCGTCTTCCTCATTGGTACGGGCATGGTGCAACTCTATGCCGCGCGGCAGTGGAAAATACCGGCAACCGAAGGGTACAGCACACTGCTAATTGAATACGAAATCATCTCCGCACAAACCCTGGGCAATGGGTTAACCCCGGAAGACATCACCATTACCGAGGCTGACCGCATCGAAGCAACCCGTTTGTACGACTCATTACCCGCTGAGCGAGCAACAGGAGAGTTATTGGGAGAAGAGGAGCTGTCCGCCGATGACCTGGCGCAGCTATCAGAAGAAGAATACATCGACCAGTTAGCCTATGAACTGGCCTTTGCGCGTGCGTTAAACGGGGCAACGGCCGGTACCGCCGGTGAAAGTTTTCTCTTTATTGCCGGAACACTGCTCTCCATTATCTTGCTGTTGGCACAGGGCGGCGGGTATGTGGGGGGAGCGGCCGTTGCCGCTACCGCCGCCCGCTTAGGGCGCTTGCCCAACTTTTTTGCCGATGACCGCATTGGCATTGCCGTCATTTGGGGCATTTCGACCATTCTCATCCCCATCATTCGGCAAGTCGTCGTCGTCGAATCTTATTACGCGTTTGGCTTTGTCAGCGCCTTTGTCATCACCAGCACCACCGTCTTCTTTGTGCGCGATGATGCTTTGCGCGAACGGGGGATTGAGCCGGGTTCCCCCGAAGCCAAGTCAATCCGCTTTGCTGGCTTGCGCGGCATGGTTGCCAGCTATTTCATGTTAATTGTACTGGTCACACAAAAGACGGATGCTTTGGGCGCGATTATTCTTGCGGGGGCGTTGATCACTCTATTCCAGATTTTCTACGCAAACGGCCGTTTACAGCCACAAACAGACAAAGTCGTCATGCCCCCATTAGAGCCGGGCACAGGCAAAGCCTCCTACGAAATGGGTGTGCAGCGGGCATACGATCAGGCGCGGCAGCGCGGTATTGTCGATGCCATTGAAGCATTGATTAAAGCAGGAGCACTTGCCAAATTTAATGTCGGGCCAGAACGCGTGCGGCAATTAGTCTGCTATCTTTACAATATTGACCCCACTTTATTTGAGAACAAAGAAGACCATCACGAGCGCATCGAAGAGCCTAACCCAGCCCTGGAAACAGTGTACCAGGAAGCCTTGGGGCAGCAGCCGCAAATTCTGCGGCGCGTAGAAGATTATTCCCACTATGGCATCTTCACATTCATTCACAACTACCACATCAACTGGGTTGCATCCGAACACGGCCGTGACGCCTCTGTGGTGCAAAAAGCCATGCTCGACATTCTCTTCCCCCTGACCCCCCACGAAGAGATTTGGGCAGAATACCTCGCATTCAAGCCCCAATATCAACCCGAACCAATCTGGCAGTTCAGCCGCCGCCGCTACTTGTGGGCAAAAGACCAATGGCCTAATTTGAGCGACCGCATTACAACCATTTGGACATTGCAAGATTTAGGATTGGTATCACGCGACCTGGACGTGCAAACCATTATCTCTGTTGCCGATGGGCAGCGCCGTATGCGCGTCAAAATTGCCACCAACCCACCGCAAGACGGCCCCCCTTCACAAACAGACGATCTCGACAGCGCCTAAATCTGGCATAAAAAAGCGGGGATTAAGCAGTTCAAGGATTTCCATAATCCCATCACGCTTAATCCCCGCCTTTGTTTACGGTGCTCTAAAGTCTAAATCTGGTAGGGCACATCAATCACGGCAACATCACGCTGTCCGCGCAAACGGAAGCGCAAGAAGTTCGCCGTTTGGTTGTGCAAGAAATGGCTGCCCAGAGACTCCGGTACAAATTCTGGAATGACGATGGTAACAACCTGACCGGGGAACTCTTTATTATTCACTTGCTCGACGTACTCCACCAAAGGTGTCAAGACATCGCGATACTCATAATCAATGCAGACTAATTTAACCGCGCCGGTAATTTCAGGGAAGCGGTTCCAACGACGCTGCAAACGCTCATGTTCCGCAGGAGAGGTGACGATACAAACGGCACGCACATCCTCGGAAAACGTCCGGGCGAACTGCAATGCATACAGTGTGCCACGATGAATGTCGGCGACGGGCACAATCATCACGTCGGCAACCGGGCGCGTCACTTGAGCCAGTTTCAGGTCTTTCGTGCTGAGAGCCTCCGCCACATTGGCGTAATGGCTATTAATGCCGCGGAAGTAAAGGACCAGAAGCGGGACAGCCAGAACAATAACCCAGGCTCCTTCGGTAAATTTGGTGATAATGAGAACCATGAGAACAACGCCCGTTACCATCGCGCCCACGGCATTCAAGCCACGTTTCCACCACCAACCCTTTTCGTGGTGAATGGTTGTGACCCCCGTAAAGGTCGATTCGCCAGGGGACAATTTACCGACTTTGCCCATCAAGCGCACCATCCCCGATTGCGACAGCGTGAAGCTTAACATAACACCCAAGGCGTAAAGCGGCAGCATCGCAATTTCATCTGCATCGAAGATAAGGATGAGGATGGAAGCAATGACCGCCAGCACAATGATGCCGTAGCTGTAGACGAGGCGGTCACCACGATGCTGCATCCAACGGGGCATAAACCCATCTTTTGCCAGGAAAGAGCTGAGGCGCGGGAAATCTTGGTAGCCTGTATTGGCCGCCAAAATCAAGATCATCATCGTGAAGAACTGCACCCAGTAATAGAGGAAACCTGTCCCGGATACCTGGCGCGTCATTTGTGACAAAATACTCTCTTCTTCTGAGGGCAGCAGGTTGAGATGTGTCGCCAAAAAGGTGATGCCCACAAACAGGGACATGGCGACAACGCCCATGACAACCATTGTTTTGGCTGCATTTTGTGATTCCGGTGGCTTGAAAGCCTGCACACCGTTGCTGATGGCTTCAATACCGGTCAGCGCCGTACAACCAGCGGCAAAGGCACGCAGCACCAGCCAGATAAAGAGAAATTGTGTTACTGGCGCAGCGGGTGGCACGTCGTGGACGACGGGGACAAGCATAGATGTGCCGAAGATGCCGAAGTAACGCACCAGGCCCCAGGCTACGGTGAAGAGAACGCCGCCCACAAAAGCATAGGTGGGGATGGCGAAGATGGTACCGCTCTCACGCACGCCACGCAGGTTGATCCAGGTGATCAGGGCAACGGCCGTTAACGCCAACAACACCCGGTAATCATACGCCGCCGGAAAAGCCGACGTGATCGCCCGCACCCCGGCCGACACCGACACCGACACCGTCAAAATATAATCCAGCAGCAAAGCCGCCGCCGCAAACAAAGAAGGCAGCGTACCCAGGTTATCCTTGGCGACCGTATAAGCGCCACCTCCGTCAGGGTAGTGCAAAATCGTCTGAATGTAACTAAAGACCACCAGCAGCACCAACCCCATAATCCCCATGGCAATGGGCAGGGTCATGGATAAAGCGCCGCTCCCCAACAAAATGAGGACACTCATGATCGCTTCAGTTGCATACGCATTACTGCTAATGGGATCAGAAGCGAAAATCGCCAACCCGCGCACTTTGTCCAAACGCTCGTGGATTTCCTGACGAGTCGGAAACGGGTGTCCGAGCAGCGCCCGTTTAACACCTTGATACGTTAAGGTCATCATATACTCCTTTACAAAAAAACGTCGAAAAAAGGGAACGGCCGTATTCACAGCAAGACGCCTCTTTCCGCGCACCAAGTTTTCACCATAAAAACACACGGACGTTAACCACGTCCGGTAAGTGGTAATCTTCCACGACTGTTATCTGTTAGCAGCAGTAAAACAGGGGGAAACAAAAAAAAGCTATGATCAATTCATAGCAAGCATGAGATGGTGAACCATCTAAACAAAGTTAATCATGCTTATCATCACAGCTGTTAACCTTCATGCTTTCCTTAACTAACCTAATCTTAACGAAATTTGCGCCATTGTAAATACGACAAAAGGCACAATTACACAAATGCCATTTCTCATGGTTTGCCTAAATTTATAACAACTATCTGCTAAAATAGCTACGTTGTCTTTTTACGAGGCTGGAACTGCCAAAGTTCCAACCAGCCTTTCCCAGAGGACACAAGACGCCTCACACACAGGGAAAGCGATCATTTCCAGGAAGTTTTTGCCAATGAGTTTGGAACAGCCCGGTTTGTAAAAACTGGAAATCCACTGCTCTGCACACAATTCAGGACAAGGTGTATGAAAGCAATACTCGACAAATTACATTTGACCGCTGTCAACGATGGCGCTTGTATCGGCCCCGATGGCTGGCTGCAAACAAACGGCACGCCCCTCACATCCGTCAATCCGGCGACAAACGAACCCATTGCCCAGGTAACGACCACCACGCCGGCTGCCTACGAGCAAATTGTGGCGGCCGCACAAACAGCATTTGCCAGCTGGCGCGAAATGCCCGCGCCCAAACGAGGCTTGTTGGTGCGCGACCTGGGCAATGCCCTACGCGCAGCACAAGAGCCACTGGGTGAACTGGTGACGCTGGAAATGGGCAAAATTCGCGCCGAAGGCGTTGGCGAAGTGCAAGAAATGATCGACGTGTGTGACTTTGCCGTTGGTCTTAGCCGCCAGTTATACGGGCTGACGATGCACTCAGAACGGCCGTTTCACCGCATGTACGAACAGTGGCATCCCCTTGGCCCCATTGGCATCATCACCACCTTCAACTTCCCCGTCGCCGTCTGGTCATGGAATGCGGCCGTCGCCGCCGTTGCCGGAGACACGATGATCTGGAAACCATCGGAATTGACCCCGTTAACGGCCGTTGCCGTGCAGCACATCGCCAACCAGGTCATGGCCGATTATGGCCTCACCGGCATCTTCACACTCGCCGTCGGCGGCCCCGACATCGGCAAACGACTCACCAACGACCCACGCCTGCCGCTCGTCGCCTTTACCGGCTCCATTCCCGTTGGCCGTCAGGTGGCGGCAACCGTGGCACAGCGGCTCGGCCGTTCCCTGCTCGAGTTGGGTGGCAACAATGCCATCATCGTCGATGCCCAGGCCGATCTCGATCTGGCCGTGCGTGCCATTCTTTTTGGCGCAGTCGGCACCGCCGGGCAGCGCTGCACCAGCACGCGCCGCATCATCCTGCACAAATCCGTTGCCGCCGAACTGCGCGAACGTTTGGTGAAGGCATACCAACAGGTCTCCATCGGCGACCCGCTGGCTCCTGACACATTGATGGGGCCATTGGTCACGGAAACGGCCGTACAAACCATGCTGCAAGCCATCGCCACCGCCCAAAGCGATGGCGGCGTTTTGCTCACTGGCGGCAACGCCCGCCCCGATCTCGGCCCCAATTTCGTCGAACCGGCGATCATCAACATGCCCGCGCAAACCGAAATTGTGCGCACCGAAACCTTTGCCCCCATTCTCTATCTGTTGGAATACGAAACCATTGATGAGGCCATCGCCCTGCACAACGATGTGCCGCAAGGTCTTTCCAGCGCCATCTTCACCGACAGCTTACGCGCCGCCGAACGCTTCCTGGGCGCGGGCGGCTCCGACTGCGGCATTGCCAATGTCAACATCGGCACCTCCGGCGCCGAGATTGGCGGCGCATTTGGCGGCGAAAAAGAGACGGGCGGCGGCCGTGAATCCGGCTCTGATGCCTGGAAAGCGTACATGCGCCGCCAGACGAACACCATCAACTGGTCACGTGACCTGCCATTGGCGCAGGGCATTTCCTTCGGAGAAAGTGCTTAACAGCCTCCGGGAGGTTCATGGAGCCTCCGGGAGGTTCATGAAACCTCCCGGAGGTTTGTGTTCTTGCGAGCTACCCTCCGGGAGGTTCAACACATGACAGAACCCATCTTCAAAACCTCCCGGAGGTTTGTTTTCACAAGAGCCACCCTCCGGGAGGTTCAGTACGTGATAGAAACCATCTGCGAAACCTCGAGGAGGTTTGTCTTTACAGGAGTGGCGGGAGCTTTATGACAGACATCCCTGACGTCAACATCGTGCAGCTTTTTCCCTGGCAAGCGCCGGGCATCATGCGTGATCCGCTCGCTTTTTTGCAGCAGCAGGCGGCGCAGCATGGTGATTTCATCCAATATCCGTTAAATGTGATGACGGTGTACCACATCAGCAACCCGGCCATCATCCAGCATGTGCTGCAAACAAACAGCAAAAATTACAGCAAGGACACGGTCCAATACAACACGCTGGCGCAAATTACGGGCAATGGGCTGCTGACGAGCGACGGCCGTTCCTGGCTCACCCATCGCCGCCTCATGCAGCCCGCCTTCCACCGCAGCCGCCTGGAACAGTTTGGCGAGACCATTGTCAACGCGACGGCCGCCATGCTCGACCGCTGGCAAACGCACGCCGCCAGCGGCACGCCCATTGACGTGGATGCGGAGATGATGCAGGTGACGCTGGAAATCGTCGGCAAAACCCTCTTTAACATTGACCTGCGTGCCGACGCTCCAGAAATGACGCACGCCGTTCTCGACATGCTCGCCTATGTCGTCTATCGCGCACAAAATCCGCTGGCGCTGCCATTGTCTGTGCCCACAGCACGCAACCGCCGCCTCCAGGCGGCCATGGCAAAACTGGATCACATCATCCACAAAGCGATTGCCTTCCGGCGTGCCAGCGACACAAGCAATGACCAGGGGGATATGCTGTCGATGCTGCTGGCAGCGCGTGACGAGGAGAGCGGGCAAGGTCTCAGCGATGATGAAATCCGCGATGAGATGATTACGCTGCTCATTGCCGGGCACGAGACGGTTGCCAGTGCGCTCACCTGGGGCTGGTATTTGTTGTCGCTGCATCCCACCGTGCGCACGCGCATGGAGGCGGAAGTAGATGGGGTGTTAAACGGCCGTTTCCCCACCCCCGCCGACCTCGACCAATTACCGTTCACCCGCCAAATATTTGACGAGACGCTGCGCCTTTACCCGCCCGCCTGGCTGATTACTCGCCGTGCGCTGGCTGATGACGAAATCGGCCGTCACACCATCCCGGCACGCAGCATTCTCATCCTCAGCCCCTATGTCACGCATCGCCACCCCGCTTACTGGCCGAACCCGCTGGGCTTTGATCCGGAGAGATTTGAAACGGCCGTTCACAAGGAACGGCCGCGCTACGCCTACATCCCCTTTGGCGGCGGGCCGCGCCTTTGCATCGGTGACCGCTTCGCCCTCCTCGAAGCCCCCCTCATCATGGCCGTCATTGCCCAACGCTACCGCCTCAACCTGCTCCCCGGCCACCCCGTCATCATGGATCCCCTCGTCACACTGCGTCCCCGCCACGGGATGCTGATGCGTGTGAAGGCTCGTTAGCGAATGAGAATATTGCGTATTGCGTATTGCGTAATCGGAGCAAGGCGATACGCTAGATAACCGCCCCCAACAACTATCATTTGTCATACGCCAGTAATGACATTTGTCAGGTGACACCAGCAAGCGCAATTTGTTACCCTACACACAGTTGTCGGGAACATATGCCACCGTTGGCCCTATGCCATAGGCGACCAGAAGCAAAACAACCTGCAAGATTTCACAGATTTTAGAAATTTGTCAAATCTGCGAATAGCGACAAAGAAGGAAGACCAGCAGCCATGCAGCGGGGAATCATCATTACAGCAAATGGGACACGCATCCGCTTAACCAACCCCAAAACAGACCCAAAACCCTTACCGAGAGAAGCCAAGAAGCGCCGGTCGCGTTGCCGTGTCTGAACACTGACCTGAAATCGGGAAAGCCATGGCTACGGAAAAAGGTGTTTTTTTCGCTGCGTCGAAGAACGAATTTATACAGATTCGTTGTGTAATGAATCCGTATAACATCATACGGCGGCTCCGAAGACTCCGCGCCGTATAATCTTGAGTTGAACTAAGCCGTACTCAAACAAATAATTAGGCGAAACTTGCTGGTTTGCTTTAGCAATTGCAGTTAATTATGAAGACACACATCGAATTTCACAGCTTACTTTGTACATACTTTAATACAAACGAGTTACGTACTCTTTGCTTCGATCTCAATATCAACTATGAGAACCTTCCAGGAAATACATTTGACAGCAAGACCCGAGAATTGGTTGCTTTTTGTTATCGGTATGAGCGGCTTGAAGCATTGATTATTAGATGTCGAGAACTACGCCCTATTGTTATTTGGCCTAACAGCCAAGCATTAAAAGAGTCTCTTGAGATATCAACTCCTGATTTGCAAAAGGGAATTAATGTACCAAATTCTAATCAGACAATTCACGGTAGCTACAACGCAGTATCAAGTCATGGTGGAAATTCTACAGTCAATGTTACTAACATACATCACCCATTTGTAGAAGATTCGAGTTCCTTGTTGGAACGTAGTATTTTGTTAATACAAGCACACGCCTATGATCAAGCGATTGAGACATTGAATAGTGCATTAAAGCTTACACCAGAAAATCCCCGTACCCATTTTTATTTGGCATTTGCTATGCTCAAAGGTAATCGCCCGAAGTTATTAAAACTCTCAACTATCCAGGCTATTGAAAATCATTTGCAGGTTGCCATAGATATTGATCCTAAATTAGGTCAAGCATATATTCTCTGGTCATTGCTAAAATACGATTATTACGTTATGAATAGCATTCGTGAGAGCCCCCCCACAATTGCACAACTACTCCAACAAAATTGGTCGGTGAATCAGAATGAGATCAATGAAATAAAGAAGCATATTAGCGCCCCACGAAATCGAGTTTGGGAATGGTTACAGTCTCTGTGATTTCAATCCATCAATCATAAAAAAATCGATGGTTAAATTATTGAATCAATAACTACACAAAGGAGCTTCGTTATGTCAAGTAACACAGGTCGAAAAGAAATGGTTCCCAAGTATTTTATTCCTACACCAGAGGAACCCAAAAGAAGTTCACCTCCAGAATTAGGGAAAAAGGATCTTATAGTCGGAATTTTTCTTGCTGGATTTAGTCTGCTAGTCTTACCAAATATCTTCTGGTATAAATATTACATCTATTCAACATTCGAGCGGAATGTAGGACAGTATATCTATTGGTTCGGAATAGTTTTTTTTCTGGCTCTTGGCGCAAAGCGTGCGTGGTCATGGTACTCTGAAGATTCAAGCCAAAAAAAAGCACATGAAGATGCTTTCCAAAGAGAAATGTCGAACTACCGGGAGGCCTTTGCTAAGGCAGAGCCGAAACCCTCTGACTTTCAAATGGACAGGTGGCTTGAAGAAGATATTGAAGAACTGCGAAAAGACGCGCTGATAAAACTGGACCTAAACAATGAAGATATGGTACACGATCCTGATAAACCTATTGTTGTTATAGGCCCTGGTAATAGAGCGCAAATAGGTATAGGTCAAGATTTCGTGATTCGATTTTCTATTTATGATATTTTGCTAGTATTTCTTACAGAATATCATCTTGCAGCCTATAAATGCACCCTTGACTTTGCTACAAAAATCCGAACTTTCGAATCTACTCAAGAATACCATTATGCGGATGTGGTTTCCGTTTCAACAAAAACTGGTAGCGATCTTGCTTTAACAGTCAATGGGGAAACGAAATCATTGGCAAACTACCAGCAATTTGCATTGTCCGTGGCCAGTGGGGAATCTATAAATGTTGCAACACCTGTTTCTTTTAGCGAACAATTATCAGGTGCAGCAGAGATTATTAGAAACGGCAAACTACCTGATTCTGGTGCAGATAAGGCAATTAGAATAATTCGGAATCGACTAAGAGAAAAAAAGGGGGGCGCAATAAACTAGTAGTCCATCAAATAAACTTTGACGATTGACAAAAAAAGAGGCATTCTTCTCGAAAACAAAAAAGAGGAAGAAATGCCAGCAAAGATATACCGAGTTACTTTAACAATTGAAGAACGCGAATCACTAACGACTCTGGTCAATAAAGGCACTGGGGCAGCAGGGAAACTCAAACGAGCCCGTATTCTATTGATGGCCGATGAAGCCCAAGAAAATAGGGGCTGGAAAGATGACGACATTGCTCGTGCCCTGCATACCAGTCGCCGGACAGTGGAACGAACGCGACAAATGAGTGTCGAAGCGGGTATCGAGGCGGCTATTAACCACAAGCGTCCACGCAATACCCGTAGCAAACGACTGGATGGGGCAGCCGAAGCGCGTTTAGCGCAACTGGCTTGCAGCGAAGCCCCTGATGGACGCGAGCGGTGGACACTACAAATGTTAGCTGACAAATTGATTGAATTGGAAGTCGTGGAAACGATCTCGTATGAGACGGTACGCACCGCGTTAAAAATGAACTTAACTTAAGCCTTGGCTGAACGAACAGTGGTGTATTCCCGAAAAAATGCGGCCTTTGTGTGTGCGATGGAAGATATGCTGGAAGTGTATCATCGACCGCATGACCCTGAAAAAGCCCTTGATTTGCTTCTGACGAAGGGTGCAAACAACAAACAAAAAGAGATCGCGCAGACCGTTGTCGGCCAAACCAGGGCTTTGGCTAAGTACGATTATGAATATGAGCGCAATGGCACCAGCAACCTGTTCATCTTTTCGCACCACTGGAAGCGTGGCGACATGTCAAAATCACTGACCAGCGTACGATGATTGACTTTGCTCATTGTATGCGCGACCTGGTTGATATTCATTTCCCAGAGGCCGAGAAAATCATCGTGGTCATGGACAATCTCAATACGCATAAACTGGCTTCCTTATATGAAGCATTCCCGCCAGAAGAAGCGCGGCGGATTATCGAAAAATTGGAAATTCACCACACCCCTAAACACGGCAGTTGGTTGAATATGGCCGAAATTGAACTGAGCGTTCTTCAACGCCAATGCCTTCAAGCCCGCATTCCTGATCAGCCCACGATGATAGAAAAAGTAGGCGCTTGGGAAAAGCGGCGTAATGCAGCCAACTCAACCGTGCGCTGGCGTTTTACAACTGAAGATGCTCGTATCAAATTGCATAAACTGTATCCGTCAATAGATGTTAGTTAGACTACTAGTACGGCTTCCCAGAAGTTCGCATAATGTTTAGACTTGCAAGGGCCGACCGGCATAAGTCCATTTGAAAGGCTTAGCCATCGTCTCGTTGAAATAATCGATGAACGTCAAAATGCATTCGCGAAGTTCGTTAACAGATGAAAAATCACCACGCTTGAGCAGACGGCGTACCAAAATAGAGAACCAAATCTCGATTTGATTGAGCCAGGAAGTATGTTTGGGGGTGTAGACAAAGCGAATGCGATGAGTCTCGTCGCGCAAAAATGCAGCGCGGGAGGCCATCGATTGCAAGATGCCCTGTTTGCCTTTCACACCTAGCTCTTCCTGGAGACCACAAGCTTTAGCGACAAAACGCACCAGTGACTCCGATTTGTGGGTGTTGAGTTGGTCGAGGATGAAAATCCAGGTTCCATCCGGGTCTTGCGCCACTGTTTGCGCAATATGAGCCATGAAATCGGCTTCCGTGCGCGTGTCGCCAATGGACGGAGCGAAGCATTTGCCCGTGGCAATGTCCAGATTGGCAATGAGTGCCTGCGTACCATGCCGGATGTATTCATACTCAATCAAAGCTGGCTGCCCCGATTGCATTGGCTTTGTTGGCGCGGCGCGTTGCAATGCCTGGATACCAGTTTTCTCATCAGTACTCAACACATGGACTCCTTGCTTTGCCAAGTACGGGGCTTGTTCATACAGGTCACACACCGTTTTCACCTCAGCATCAAACTGTTCCGGATTATCTACCCGCTTGTTGTGAACTGCTGTGACGTCGGATAATCTGTTGTAGAATTGCATCCTGTTTGTCGGACGCTCTGATTTGTGGAGGCATTGGCCCCCGCAGTATTTTTTTGTCTCATATTGTCATAATATCAGATTGTCGATTTTAAAAAGCTGTACTAGCCAGTGACATTGTTTTTAGGGTAAGCAGGTCAACGTGTTCTTCCCCATCAGATGGGAGCAGAGATGGTAATGGGGGAAATGGGAAACAACCGCTATTATTCACTGTTGAGCAGATACAATTGATGCTATAGGGTTTCAGAAGAGGTTTTGGGTCGCTATATTCTGATGTGCTCCAGTTCTGGAGACAAATGAAGAGAGTCAAGGATGGCTTAGATTTTAAAAGAAATCTTATAACAATGGCTGAAGGCAAATCACTCTTGCTCAATCAATAGCAATAGATTTGAAATGGAGCAAGCCTTAACAAAGCATCAACCAGACGCGACAAGTATATGTTTGTTCATCTGACACGATTAGAGAAAAGCGAATCTAATCACAACGCGCTGGGTATGTAAGGCCTCAGGCTAACTGCACAAGAAACGGCCGTTTCTCCCCAATTCCCCTCATCCCATTAACGGCCGTTTCCATTACCCCATCCCTCACGGCCACACCGCCGCATACGCCGCCACCAGACGATCCATCACCTGATCCAACGCCTCATTTACCACCTGCCGCGCCGGGTCAGCATCATACCAGGCCACAATCTCCTCCGCGCCGCGTGCAAACGGAATCGTCGCCACATAATCGGGCACCGCCCGCTTAATCTTCGTGTTATCAAAAATCATGCTGTGCGCCTTATCGCCCAGCAGCCCCGCCCCCCAATCCGCATCGAACGCCGCAATCAAATCCGATGGGATATGCACAATCTGTGGCGTCACATTTGCCGCCCGCGCCAACTGCGCCGCAATTGCGTTCCACGTCAACACCTCATCCGACGTAATGTGAAACGCCTCGCCAATTGCACGCGGATTCCCCAGCAAGCCAACAAACCCTTTGGCAAAATCCCGGTGATGGGTCAACGTCCACAAAGACGTCCCATCCCCATGCACGATGATTGGTTTGCCGCGCCGCATGCGGTCGATGACCGTGTACCCACCACGCAGCGGCACCAGGCTGGCATCATAAGTGTGTGACGGCCGTACCACCGTCATCGGGAAATGCTCCTCCCGATAAGCTCGCAGCAGCCGCTCTTCACAGGCAATTTTTGCCTGCGAATATCCCCAATACGGGTTGTACAACGGCGTAGATTCCGTCACCGGTAAACTGCGCGGCGGCGTCTGGTACGCCGAGGCGGAACTGATGAAGATGTACTGCTCTGTCCGTCCCCGAAACAAAGCCAGGTCAGCCTCAATATGCTCCGGCGTAAAGGCAATCCAATCGACAACCGCGTCAAATGTATGCTCGCCCAACGCGTGCCGCGCCGCTGCTGCATCCCGAATGTCACCTTGCAAAACATGTGCGCCAACCGGCAGCGGACGCTTCGTCGTCTGCCCGCGATTGAGCAAATAAAGGTCAATGCCCCGTTCTAGCGCTAACTGTGAGCAGGCAGAGCTAATGGTCCCTGTGCCGCCGATAAACAAACTTTCATGGTTGCCTCCTACGTAAATCGGATTGTTAATCCGATAGTCGGATTAGCAATCCGACCTACGATTTTCATTCATGGTGGTACATACCACGCATGTTGCCTCCTACAAAAATAGCCTCCAAGAGGTTCGTCTCGTGCGGCGAACCTGCCACTGATAACCTCCGGGAGGTTGGTCTTCATTACAAAATATCGCCGCCCATACAATCCCAACGGCCGAATAACCTCCCGGAGGTTCGTCTCGTGCGACGAACCTGCCACTGATAACCTCCGGGAGGTTGGTCTTCATCACAAAATATCGCCGCCCATACAATCCCAACGGCCGAAATCGGCGAGCAACGGCCGTATCCCCTCATCCAAACATTTCACCGTCAAAAAATACGGCGTGCGCGTCCATGGCAAAGTCATCGCAGGCCCCAGCGCATGCAAATGAGGCCGCAGCGCCGCCTGGGGCGTCGTCAGGCAGTGAATGTACCGAATACCATTTTGGTAAACGGCCGTTGCCCACCGCCGCAGCAACTCCCCCATCTCCGCCCCATACGCCGCCAGCAGCGCCGCGCCACGCCGTCGCAGCGCCCGATACACCACCACACCACACACTTCCTCCCCCTCCCGCCACACACCAAATTGATAACGGCGAAAGGGATGCTGTGCAAAACGACGCTGCACATCTACGGCCGTTGCCCGAAAACGCACCCGCTCATCAGGCAGTGCGCCAAACGCCCAGGGCTGGCAAGGCCAAACGGCCGTTAACGACAGCGGCAGCGCATGCGGCGCACGCCGCAGCATCACCAAATGTGGCTGCATTTGCCCCACCACCTGATAGCCATACCCCTTGCTGTGCCGATCCACCTTGACACCGGCCGCATTGGAAAACCCTACGCCAGCCACGCCACCCAACGCCGCCAGCGCCGCATAAACCGGCTGCGACACCTGCTTAATCAATCCCTGCCCACGATAGTCAGGATGCACCGCCATGTTGATGCTCATACCCACACGCGCTGGCTCCTCCGTGCCCGGCAGCCGCAAACTGGTCAGCAAACAGCTATATTGCGCCGCCAGGCGTGCGCCATCCCATGCCCCCCAGGCCAACAAGCCATCACCTTGCTGCAACCAGGGCCACAACTGCACCATCGTCTCTTGCGGGCGGTCAAACGCCGCGGCCATCAATTCAGCCCAAGGGGTTACATCTGCCTGCGAAATTGCACGAATATCCATGTGAATCACAAACCATACCCTGCCCATTACTTGCCAATGGTCGTGACCATATCATAATTGACAGGGCAGTACCATACATTTACCCACCACAGGGTCATAGAATCATGCTGAGAATCTTGACTGTATCCTAGAAAAATAACAGAAATGATTTACAATTCGCCAAAGCAATGGCAAAATCTTTCTGTCATATGATTCTGCACGCTTCAAGGAGTTAGGATAGATGTACACAGAAGAAGATATTGCGAGCATGAGTACGGACGATTTACACGACGGCCTGATGCTCTTTTTTGGCGACTTCGAGGAAGATGTGCTGCAAAAAGCGGCTAATCTGTTGAAAAATGGGGTCTTGAGTTGGGCACAAGTCGAGGGCGTAATTGGGGAAGGTCCTGGCTCCGGACTCGATGTGTTGGTTAACAGCGCGAGTTAGCAAGAAACAATATGTGGGGCAGGAACCTATCCAACGCCGGTTCCTGCCCCATCTTTTACCTCATCTCACTCCCTCACCCAGATAAGCAAAAATCTGCTCCAATGGCATCTGCCAGAAACATTCAGAAAGATACGGTTTGAAGCCCAGCTCATGGTTAATTTTGAGCATGGCGGCGTTGCTGTCGGCATTGCCGGTGCGTATAAATTGGACGTTGGGACGTTCGCGCAGCACTTTGTCCAGCATGGCGGCCTTCAACCAACGCCCTAACCCTTGCCCACGATGCGCCGGAACAACGGCCGTATCCCCCTGCATCAAGACAGCCGGATTCCCCGGACTCCACAACGTTTCCGTATACCCGGCGAAATCCCCGCTGCCCTTTTCGCGCAAATACACCGTCCAACGCTCAATGCCTTGCGCTTCATACCCTTTCTCAATCTGTCGCAGCTGCTCCGGCGTAAAGTGAAACCCGTCCACATCCAAATCATCTGTCGGCGCGTTGTCCATCACATCATGCAAACGAGCTATCGCCTCCAGATCAGCTTGTGGATATGCGCCAGGCCAAAACCCCATCTCATAGCGTGCCGCAGCCTGTTCGCCAACGCGCAGCCATTGCGACAACAAGGCTTGATCCACGTCCGCCAAAACCAATTGATTGGTGTGCGCCTCTAACCCGCGGCTGGCCCCCATTCGCTGCATAAACGCGGCTCCGGCCGGTACAGCGCCGCTGGTGCCGCACAATAACACACTTCGCCCTTGCCGCTGTGCCTCCGTTGCAATCTCGCAAAGCAGCGCCTTGCCCAAACCTTGCCGCCGATATGCCGGGCGCACCGCAATGTTGAACTGGCCTAAGTGGGTATTCTCATTCGTTAAAGAGAAATGCACTTCGGCCATTGCCACGACCTCTGAGCGATCCGGCAGCCATGCTGCCCACGCATAGGTGCCAAGAAATGGCGGGCTATTTTGCCACCGCTTGACAGCGATAGGCAGGGGAACGGGGGGATCATTGGGCAAACGCTCAGCGCGTAGCTCGTTGCCTAAACTATTCAATGCTGCGTACTCTGTTTCCGCAGCTTGTTTCAAATCAATTTTTGTAATGACAAGGTTATTCATTCATATCTCCGGTTTATTTCACGCGATCAGCAATTGCTTGTTGCACCGCTTTGTTTACTTTAAATGTTCCCAACACCTTGATGGACTCAATCGTTTGCCGTGCCAATTCTGGGGAGACATCATCAGCGATGGTCAACATGCCCAACACACGGATCGAGACCCGATCCCCCCGTTGTGCCAGCTTTTCTAAATCTGCACGGTCATATGACAAAATGCCCAGCACCATTGATTTTCGCGTCACGCTTTGCTGCACGGCTTCACCATGTTGGTTAAGCTGCTGCCGAATGGCGGCGCGAATGAAATCGGTGCGATTTGAGTAAAACCCTTCTTCCACCAATAAATCAATTTTGCCCAGGTCAACGACGCTCATGTTAATCGTGATTTTTTCTGTTTCTGCCATTGGTACACCTCCGTAATCCATACACCATCCACATGGATGGTGTATGGATTGCAGTCTAACACATCCGGCATCATCCTGTCAACATCCAATGACCATCCACATGGATGGTGACGAGCGCAACGCTTTCGCACAAATGTGCCTACCGGCCATAGTTAAGTTATCATTGCCGCCAACTGATGGATGCTCAAGAGGATATGATATGCAGCGAAAGATCGTTTTTATTGTGGTGATGAGTTTGTTGGTATGGCTGGCTGCCTGTACAGATGACGGGACGGAAACGGCCGTTTCCCCCACACCGTCCCCCGAAATTATCAGCGAGGCGGCGACCGCTTCCCCCACGCCCATACCGGCCACGGAAACGGCCGTTGCGCCCACCAGCACCCCCCTCCCCACAGACACACCAACACCAGCCGCAACCGCCACACCGGCCGCACAATTCCCCCCGGCAGCAATCGTCAACGACGAAGGTGGCCCCGTCGCCATCACCGGCGTCGTCACCTACACCAATCCCTTCTTCACACTGGGCGTCGCCGCGCCAGTCGTCATTTTAGAAGACCAGGCCGGGTTTGTGGATCGCGACGAAAACTACATCATGCCGGTCGCCTCCCAGGCCTTGGGGCAAATCACCTCCGATTTTTACACCTCCCCCTTTACTTACAGCCTGGCGCTGCCATTGGAGCCACAAGGCGCATGGCGCGATGTAGACAACGACGAGGACAGCGAAACCGGTGTGCAGGTTTTTGCCATTGCCTACTGGACAAACACCTTTGGCGACCCATTCCTTGAAGAACGCGACCTGGGCGGCGGCGGTTGGTCAACAGCCTATGCCTCCACAGTCACCAGCAATGACCCGGAGAAAGAGCGTGAAATCAGCGGCGGCTGGCTGCTGGTCTATGCCCTGGACGACCAACAAGGTTTTCCCAGTGACTTTGGCGAAGATGGGCTGCTTTTCAGTGATGACGATCCCCTGATCACCCTGCCGACCGGTTATACACTGGTCAACCTCGACACCTCCCCCTTTACCTTTGATCGCTCGCGCCATCCACACATTGATTTGCTCGAGCCAGACAGCGCGGCTCTGGTCGATTATTCAGACCTGGATTACAGCGACGCCTTCAACGCGCTGGTCGATCAACTCAGCAATGAATACGCCTTCACCGAATACAAAAACATTGATTGGGAAGCCTTACGTGCAGAATTCGGCCCATTGTTTGTCACGGCCGATGCGACGAACGATGAGGACTTATACCTGCGTGCGCTGCGCGATTTTTCCTGGTCTATTCCCGATGGACACGTTGCCGGCCCCTTCTTGCAAGATGAGTTCTCCTACAACGCCGTGGGCGGCATCGGCATGGCTGTGCGCGAATTGGATGACGGTCGGGTAATCGCCAATTTCATCCTGGAAGATGGCCCGGCAGCCAATGCAGGCATTGCATTAGGAGCGGAAATCCTGGCGCTCAATGGCACACCCATCAGCGAAGCCATTAGCGAGACCATCGCGTACACCGCTCCCTTCAGCACGGAACATGTGCGCCGCCTTAATCAACTCATTTTTGTCACGCGTTTCCCCTTGAACACGCCGGTTGCCGTTACTTACCAAAATCCGGGCAGCAGCAATGCGGCCACGGTCGCTTTAACGGCCGCTTTTGAACAAGACAGCTTTTACTTCGCCCTGGGCGACCTGGTGCCGACCGGCTTTGAACTCCCCCTGGAATATGAGCTGCTCGACAGCGGCTACGCCTACGTCAAGGTTTACAGCTTCTCCGACAACGAACTGCTCACCATCCAATTGTGGGAGCGGCTGATGCGCAATTTGCAAGACGAAGGCGTTCCTGGCTTGATTATCGACATGCGCGAAAATGGGGGTGGCAGCGGCTTCCTCGCCAGTTCGATGGCCGCTTACTTCTTCCAAGAAACGCTGCCCCTGGGTTACACCAGCTATTACGATAAGGAGCGCGGTGAATTTTACTTTGACCCCGACAGCATGCAGGAATTCATCCTGCCGCCCGCAGAACTGCGCTATGATGGGCAGTTAGCCGTCATTGTGGGGCCAAACTGCGCCAGCGCCTGCGAATTTTTCAGCTATTACCTCACCTTGCAAGATCGAGCGGCAATTGTCGGCCATTACCCAACGGCCGGACTGGGCGGCAGTATTGATCAGGTCGCCATGCCGGAAGGTGAGACGTTTACCTTCACACAAGGCCGCGCCATGAATGCCGACGGTGAAATTCACATCGAGGGCAAGGGTGTCCCCCCCACTGTGCGTGTGCCGGTGACGGAAACGGCCGTATTGGGCGAGGAAGATGTGCTGCTGGAAACGGCCGTTGCCTACCTTGACCAACTCTTTGGCGGCGGCGCAATTGACGGTGGCAGCATCGCCATCGGTGATGCCATCAGCGGCGACATCACTCCTGGCTTGCGCATTCAATACACATTGGCATTGGCAACCGGCGACCAGGTTAATATCTACCTCTCCGGCACCACAGCCGCTGGCGAAGAGCTGGACACCATGCTCTATGTCTATGACAGTGAGGGCACGGAGCTTGGCAACAACGATGACCTGGACGCAGACACGTTAGGCTCCGGTTTTGAGGGCGTAGAAGCGCCTTTTGACCTGACATTGATTTTGGAAGTCGCCACTTTTGGCGATTTGGGCCAGGGAACGTATACACTGCGAGTGGAACGGCCGTAACCCCCTTTCCACCTCTCTGCGCCTTTGCTCCTCGGCTCCTTTGCGTTAAATTCTTTCCTTACATGTGAAGGAAACAACATGGGCGATTGCCCACCACGACAAATGAAAAACCAACCTCCCGGAGGTTATCGGTGGAAGTTTATCGCATGAGATAAACCTCCGAGAGGCTTTTTACAGAGGATATCCCAATGGAAGAAACAAACGGACAGATGCAAACAAATGACACGCCGCCAAATGGCGATCTCTATGCCGAAAGTGTCAGCATTCACCAAGGCGGCGCACGCGACATCACGGCAAAAACAGTAGACATCACCCAAGGTGGCGCGAACAAAATCAAGGGCGACACTGTAACCATCCGGCAGGGTGGTGTGCAAGAAGTTTACGCGGACGATGTTGTTGTGCGGCAAGGGGGCGTTGTACGCGCACAAAGTGAAAACCTGGAAACGAATCAAGCGGCTGTTATCTTTGCGACAACGAAAACGGCCGTTTTCCATTCATCCAGCGCCGTCAACATCATCAACAATGGCGATGCCGAGCTGCACCAATCAGGAGCACAGGTGCTGCTCGTGCGCGGCGACGCCCACCTCGATCAAGGCCACAGCAAAGTGCTGCTATCTGGCGGTGACGTGACAATAGATCAATCGGGAACCGGTGTGCTGGCCGCGCGTACCGTACAGGCCAAAAACTGCGCCACCGTCCTGCTCATTGCCCAAAACGTCGAGGGAACCGTCAACACGAGCTTTGGCCCCCGC
The DNA here is from genome assembly GCA_020634315.1 of Ardenticatenaceae bacterium. Lineage (GTDB taxonomy): Bacteria > Chloroflexota > Anaerolineae > Promineifilales > Promineifilaceae > JACSRF01. The sequence continues at coordinate 126,964 of JACKBV010000001.1, forward strand.
GAATCCGTCCTCTTTGGTATTGTCACCGGTATCGTCACTGGCATCGTCGTTCTGGTGGGGAACATCTTCGGCAAACGCCTGCGCCGCTTACGCAAAAAATAGCCAGACTGGTTCAGCCTGTCAGCTTGAACCGATCTGGCGCTTGAAACTCAAACTGCGCCAACTGCCATGCGTGGTCGCGCACAATTAGCGCTGCCTTGTATTGTGGGTGCGGGTGCAGCGCCAGCAAACGCCAGCGGGCCGCCTCTGCCACATCTTCGGCCACATACACCAGCTTTGCTGCCTCCCCTGGCACAAATGTCACGTCAAATTGATGCAGCGGGTAGGACAACCCTTCTCCAATCGCCTTAATGAATGCCTCTTTGCGCGTCCAGCAATTGAAAAACGCTTCTTGCTGCTGCGCAGGCGATAGTTGGCAAAAAACGGCAAATTCGCGCGGCGAAAAATTAATGCGTGCAATATCCTTCGCATCCTGCAAATCACGGGCAAATTCAATATCCACCCCCAACACACGCCCCCAGCTAAAGGCAAACAGAGCCAACGTCTGCGAATGCGACACGTTGAAAGCAAACGTGGGGAATCCCATCGCTGCCGCCAGTTCTGGTTTGCCATGAGCAGTGTAAGTAAACTGGATGGATTGTGGGGGCACAGCCAGGTAACGGCCGATTATCGTCCGCAGCACACCCCGCCCCACAATATACCGCCGTCGATCACGCTCAAAATAAAAGCGTGCGGCCCGTGCCTGCTCATCGGCCGCTAAAACATGCGCCAATTCGTCAACAACGCGCTGACCCGGCTCCAAATGCGCACGCCACACATGCACCGCATCAGGCGGCAAAGTTAAATCGACAGGGGGAGTTTGCCAGGCAGTCATACACGCCTCAAACCAAAATACGCCTTTGCCATTGCGCAGGGTTTACCTTTATTGCGCATTGCTCTCTGAATACGCCGAATCCCCAACCAGGCATCTACCGCAAATACGGGATCAAATCACGCGCCACAGCTTGCAGCACTTCACGCTGCCGATCACGAATAAAAAAGTGGCCCCCGGCAAACATACGCAGCGTAAATGTGCTGGCCGTGTAATCGCGCCAGGCAGCCATATCAGCCTGATTAGCCTCTTTGTCTTCGCGTGCGCCAAATGCGGCGATAGGACAATTGAGCGGCACGCGCGTCGCATCCTGCACGTAGGTTTCCCACACGGCAAAATCGGCACGCAGGGTTGGCAGCATCATCTCCAACAACTCAGGATGGTCAAAGAACGCAGCCGGGCTGCCATCCAGGTTGCGAATACGATCAACAAACGTCGTTTCATCCGCCTGATGCACGTAGGGGAAATGGGAGGGACGATGGGGCGCACGATACCCGGCCACAAACAGGTGTTCGGGCGGCACGCCTTCATCCTGCAACCGGTAGACCAGATTATAGGCCAGGAGTGCGCCCAGGCTGTGCCCGAAAAAGACGAAGGGGCGGTCGAGAAACGGCCGTATTCCCGCCAACGCACTCTCCACCAACGGTTCCATTTGTGTAAAACTCGCCTCGCGCAGCCGCACCTCGCGCCCCGGCAGGCGCATTGCACACACTTCTACCTCAGCTGGCAGCCCCTTCGGCCACTCTAGAAAGACCCCGGCACCCCCGCCTGAATAGGGAAAACAAAACAGGCGTAACCGTGCCGTTGCATTGGGCAACGGCCGTACCACCCACTCACTCATTATGATGCTCCCTCGTGTTCCTGATAAGCCGCCGTCAGCACCGCCCGCAAATTAAACGCCAGGTGCCGCACATGTGGCTCTTTGAAAATACGCAAATGCGACCCCGGCACAACCGACACCTTCACGCCGCCCTGCGCCAGCTTTCCCCAACCCATTTCAGGATCATGCGAACAAAGGAGACGCCCGCCTTTAGCACGCAGCAATGTCACCTCACCCAAATAAGGCTGCGGCACATAAGCATGCAACGCACGGTAATTCGACTCGATCACCCGGCGCACATGCTCTGGAAACTCGTCCGCACTGTCAATCAAATCGCCAGCCTGATAGCCGACCTGTGCCCCGCGATGCAGTTTATTCCACGCCCACTTGCTCGTCGCACGCAGCTTCTTGCGTACACGTGCCAACATCTCATCCGGGCGCAAATACAAGAAGTCCTGAAAACGATATGGCAAGTTAAGCAAAACATGGCCGATTAAGCGCAAATTCCAACGCACTTTCATGTAATCAGATTTTGCAGGCATGTGGTCTAAAATCGCCAACAGCGCCACAGTTTGCCCTTGCCCCACCAACTGACGCGCCATCTCATAAGCAACATTCGACCCATAAGAATAGCCGCCGATGTAATAAGGGCCTTCAGGCTGCAACGTGCGTATCTCTCGGATGTAATGGGCAGCCATTTCTTCAACTGTGCCCAATGGCTCTTGCACGCCATCCAGTCCGCGCGATTGCAATCCGTAAAAAGGCTGGTCTGGCCCAATGTAACGCGCCAGCGCGTCAAACCAATACACATCTCCCGTCACGCCATGCACACAGAAGAAGCGCGGCCGCTCTGAATTGACACGTGGATGAATTTCCACCAGTGAAGACCATGTTGACAGCCCCGTCTGCGCCTGGATCAGGTTTGCCAAATGGCGCACAGTCGCCTCTTGGAAAAGGCTGGTGAGCGGCAGATTGACGCCAAACTCCTGCTCGATGCGCACAAACAGGCGCACGGCCAACAAAGAATGGCCGCCTATTTCAAAGAAGTTATCTTTCGCGCCCACGGGATGCACACCCAACAGGTGCTCCCAAATGACAATCAATCGTTCTTCGATGTCATTGCGCGGGGTTGCATAGGAATCTTGTGTTTCCAAATTTCCCCAATCGGGGTCGGGCAATGCGCGTCGGTCGATTTTCCCATTAGGGGTCATGGGAATGGCCGACAGCAGCACAAATGCCGAGGGAACCATGTACATGGGGAAACGATCGCGCAAAAAGTGACGCAAATCGGCCACGACCGGTTCTGGTTGACCCGGCTTGGGCACAATGTACGCAATTAAACGCAAATGGCCGCTCGTTTCATCCGGTCGCGCAATGGTTAATGCTTGCTGCACACCGGGGAAATGCCCCAACACAGCATTAATTTCGCCCAATTCAACGCGAAAACCGCGAACTTGAACTTGTTGATCGGCCCGACTAACAAACTCGACATTGCCGTCCGGGCGATAACGCCCCAAATCTCCGGTGCGGTAGAGGCGGTCGCCGGGGATATTGGTAAAAGTATTGGGCAAGAAACGATAGGCCGTTTGGGCGTCGTCTCCTTGGTAACGCAGCGCCAGATGATGGCTGCGCATGTGAATTTCTGCCACTTCGCCAATACCGGCAAGCTGACTGGCATTGTTCAGCAGTATAAGCTGCGCGTCTTTCACGCCACGCCCTAAAGGAACAATTTCTTTAGCACGCGAGGTGGTCAGTTCCTCCACGCTTTCTTCGATGATGTAATAACTGACGGCGCGTTGTGTTTCGGTGGAACCATAAAAGTTGACGACGGTTAGGTTGGGAGCCAGATTGCACAATCGGGCAACATCACGCCGGGTGAGAACATCACCAACAAAGAAGGCGCGGCGCAAACTGGGCATTGCCTGGGCTATACCATCGGTGGTAACGGCCGTATCCGTGATCAACTGCCCCATTGCCGGTGTCAAGTTCGCCACCGTCACCCCCTGCTCGCGCATCCAATCCGCCAGCCAACCCGGCGAACCAATTTGCATCGGGTCTGGCGCACAAACCCGTGCGCCCACCCACAATGCCGTAAAAATATCGCGCTGCAAAGGATCATGCGCCAACCCAGACAACATGCTGAACCGGTCATCCTCCGTCAGGGCAAACGTCTCCGCCATCCAGGGGTAAAAATGCGTTAGCGAACCATGCCGCCCCATCGTCCCTTTCGGCTTACCAGTTGAACCCGACGTAAAAGACAACGAAGCAAAATCATCCGGGCCAACGACAATATCCGGTGGTTCAACGCTGTAATCCGCCAACAAACCCTGCTGCTCGGCTGCGCTTCGACCCGGCAGCACCATGCGGCAGGTGCAGTTCATCTCATCCAGCGCCTGTAACAATACAGCCGGAGGTTCGCCCGCCGCCTCTAGTTGAAGCCAACCGCGCGGTTTTGCCAGTTCCAGATAATCAATGAGCCGCGCCGGAGGATATGTTGGATCCAAAACCAGGAACGCAGCGCCCGCTTTCATCAACCCCATCAAAGCCCAAGGCAAGGAGGCGCTGCGATGCGAATAAATCGCCACCACATCTTGCGGCTGCACGCCCTGTTCACAAAGAAAATGCGCCAACTGGTTACTGCGCTGCTCCAACTCCTGATACGTCCAGGTCTCCTGCGCATCGACGACAGCTATTTGCTGCGGCATGCGCTGTGCATTGCGCGTCAACGCCACAGATGTTGGCCCAAACCATTCAGCGCTCAATGGCTCCGTCGGATCAGGCAGTATGTCTTGCGCATGTGCCGTGACCAATGAATAGTTGTCTATCAATTCATCTGGATTGGCGACAATTTGTGTCAACAAATATTCATACTGCTCGACCATTTCCACCATACGCGCTTCCTGGAAAAGATCAGCATTATACGAAAGCAGCAGCTTAATTTGCGGCCCGATTTCTGACACATACAAAGTCAAATCAAATTTTGAACCGAGTGTCGGGTTTGCCAACACCTCGCTGGTCACGCCCGGCAGTTGCAGCGCACCCTCGCTGAAATTGAGCATGTTAAAGAAAACCTGGAACAGGGGTGTGCGGCTTAAATCGCGCTCTGGCTTCAGTTCGTCCAGCAGCATCTCAAATGGCACATCCTGGTTGGCAAATGCGCCGAGGCTTGTCTCGCGCACGCGCTGCAACAATTCGCGAAAAGCGGGTTTGCCTGACAAATCTGTACGTAAAACGAGTGTGTTGAGGAAGAGGCCGATCAGGTTTTCGACTTCGGCCCGATTGCGACCGGCAATAGGCGACCCAACGATGATGTCATCTTGCCCGCTGTACCGATGCAAAAGCAGCTTGAAAGCGGCCAGCATGGTCATGAAGAGGGTGACGCCTTCGCGCTGGCATAATTTGTGAACGGCCGTTGACAGTTCCGCCGACAACAGCACCTCACGCTTCGCACCATGAAAAGATTGCACCGGCGGGCGTGGGAAATCGGTGGGCATCTCCAGGACAGGCAAATCGCCGCCCAGCTTCTCCTTCCAATATTCCAACTGCTGCTGCGCCTCGTCACCTTGCAGCCATTCTGTCTGCCACAATGCATAATCCGCATATTGGATAGGCAGCTCTGGCAATTTAGGCGCGTCACCGCTCAAATACGCTTCATAGCAAGCGGCCAATTCACGCCCAAAGACGGTGAATGACCAGCCATCCGAAGCAACATGATGCATGGTGACGGTGAGAATATGGTCTTCTGGGCCAAGACGCAGCAAATGTACACGAATAGGCCGGTCAAACTTGAGAGAAAAGGGCCAACGCGCTTCTTCTTCTTGGAGATGACAGGCATCGCGAAAGCGTTGGTCACTGGGAAAGTGTTCGAGATCAAGAACGGGGAGTGCAATGGTTTGTTGGGTGTTGATGATCTGTAATGGGTGCCCGTCAACGGCCGTATACGTTGTCCGCAGCGATTCATGCCGACTCAAAATCGTATTCAAACTATATTCCAGAGCCGGAATGTTAATCCACCCCTTCAATCGCATGGCCGCAGGCACATTATAGGTTGCATTTCCCGGCTCCAACTGGTCCAAAAACCAGAGTCGCTGTTGGGCATACGAAAGAGATACGGGGCCACTTCCCTGCCGCCGTGGAATCCGGTCAGCCGGTGCGGCATCCACACCCTCTTCGGCTAACAGCAATTCTAGTAACGCCAATCGGTCAGCAGATAAATCAACCTTGTTTTTACTCATACTTATATCCTGAATAAGCGGCCAACCAGTAAGAATTGGGCGGCCGCTTACTTCAAGCCGTCCACACCATCACATCAACCTGCTTGCGGACGACCATTAAGGTTTCCTGGTTTACCGTCTTCCCCGCTCTTGTAACATTTGCGCGATTTGATCATCAGACATTTGCGCCAATTTTAACAGCAATTGTGCTGTTTTTTCCACCCGCGCCCGCTGCCCCGGCACAGTAAGCAAGAAATTAGCCAGCCCGGCTACGGTTGGTTCAGCGAAAAAGCTGCGCAGCGGAATGTCAATCTGGAACGATTCATACACACGCGAGCGCAACTGCGTCGCCAGCAAAGAATGTCCGCCTAACTCAAAAAAGCTGTCAAGCGCACCCACTTGCTCCAGTCTTAACACCTCAGCCATCATCGACGCCACGACCTCTTCAACGCCATTACGCGGCGCAACAAATTGTGTTTCCAGCGCCGCCCGCGTCTGCTCTGGTGCCGGCAGCGCCTTGCGGTCTACCTTTTTATTGGGCGTCATGGGGTATACATCCATGAACACAAACGCCGTTGGAATCATGTAGGCGGGCAGTCGATCACGCAAAAAGGCACGCAAATCACCGCTTAACGGGGCTGCTGCACCCTCATCCAGAATGAGATAGGCTACCAGACGCTTGTCGCCGGGCGTATCTTCGCGTGCCACGACCACTGCTTCGCGCAGCGCAGCATGGGCCATCAAGGCGCTTTCAATTTCGCCCAACTCTACCCGAAAACCGCGAATCTTCACCTGATGATCAATGCGTCCCAGGAATTCGATATTGCCATCTGGCAAATAACGAGCGCGGTCACCGGTTTTGTACAGGCGTGCCCCAGGCTTGTTGCTATATAGGTCGTCAAAGAAGCGTTCTGCCGTCAGGTCAGGGCGATTCAGATAACCACGCGCCACGCCATCACCGCCAATGTGCAGTTCGCCGGGCACACCCGCAGGCAGCAAGCGCCGGTTTTCATCCAGCAGATAGATTTGTGTATTGGCAATAGGATGCCCGATAGATATAGCACCTTCGCCGGGTTCTACCCGATAAACGGCCGACCACACGGTCGTCTCCGTTGGCCCATACATATTCCACAGTTCACGGCAGCGCGGCAGCAGTTGGTCAGCCAAATCGCGGGACATCGCTTCACCACCGCACAAAATCTTCAAATCCGGCTTGCCATCCCAACCGCCATGCAACAACAACTGCCAGGTTGCTGGCGTTGCTTGCATCACCGTTGCGCCAGAGGTTTCCAATGCGTCAGCCAATTTCACGGCGTCGGTGGCCGTCTCGCGGCTGACAAGGATGATTCGCGCACCCACTGACAACGGCAAAAACAGCTCCAACACGGAAATATCGAAGGACAATGTTGTCACAGCTAACAAAGCGTCTTGAGCGGTTAGCCCAGGCTCATCGCGCATCGAACAAAGGAAGTTGACAACATTGCCGTGCATAATTTGCACGCCCTTTGGCTTACCGGTGGAGCCAGAGGTATGCAGCACATAGGCCAGGTTGGCGGCGGTGGCGGCCGGAGTTGGGTTTGTGTCGGGGAAGGCGGAAACGGCCGTCCAGTCAACATCCAGACAAACAACTTGCGCCTGATGCTGGGGCAGCGTCTCGACCAAATCGCTCGTCGTCAGCAGCACGGGTGCGGCCGTATCCTCCAAAATGAACGCGATACGCGCCGCCGGATAAGCGGGATCAAGCGGCACATAGGCACCGCCCGCTTTGAGAATGCCCAACAATCCCACCAACATATCCAGCGACCGTTCCATGTACACGCCAACGAACTGCTCCGTTGCCACGCCAAGAGAACGCAGATAATGCGCCAATTGGTTGGCACGGCCGTTTAACTGCGCATACGTGATTGTCTTCCCCTGGAACTCGGCAGCAATCGCCTCCGGGCTGCCAGCCACTTGCGCTTCAATCAACTGCGGCAAGGCCAGCGGCGGTAAATCGACCTGCGTATTGTTCCAGGAAACGAGCAGCTGCGTACGTTCCGCTTCAGTCAACAAGGGCAAATCGGTTAAATGACGCGCGGGGTCTTGCGTAACGGCCGTTAACAGCGTGACATAATGTCCCCACAACAACGCAACCGTCTCCACATCAAACAAATCCGTGTTGTACTCAACCCAACCGTTCAACCCCGCTTCGCTGTCCGTCAGCGACAAAAACAGATCAAACTTGGCCGTGCCCGTGTTCACATCCAATGGGGTCAACGTCAAATCAGGCAATTCCGCTGCGGGCATTGGCGCATTTTGCAGCACCAGCATCACCTGGAACAGCGGCGAATGGCTCAAGCTGCGCGTCGGCTGCACTTCCTCCACCAGCTTCTCAAACGGCACATCCTGATTGGCATAAGCCGCCAACGCCGTCTCGCGGACTTGCTGCAACAATTCGCGGAATGTGGGATCGTCCGTCATGTTCGCACGCAAGACCAACGTGTTGACGAAAAAGCCGATCAAGTCACGGATTTCGGCGCGATTGCGTCCGGCGATGGGCGAACCGACGGTAATGTCTGTCTGCCCGGTGTAACGGTACAACAACGCCTGGAACGAAGCCAGCAAGGTCATGAACAGCGTCACCCCTTCGTCACGACCCAGTTTTTTCAGGCTGGTTGTCAACTCCGGCGACATCTGCACCAGATAACGATCCCCATTGTATGTTTGATGCGCCGGGCGCGGGCGATCAGTTGGCAGCTCCAAAACGGGCGGCTCAGGGCGCAGCTGCTCGCCCCAATAGGCCAACTGCTGCGCCAATCCATCGTCCTCAACCCAGGCACGCTGCCACTGCGCATAATCGACATACTGCACAGGCAGGTCTGGCAATGGTGACGGTTCACCCGCGGCAAATGCGGGGTAAAGCGCAACCAATTCACGCAGAAAAACGCCAATCGACCAGCCGTCGGAAGCGATGTGATGCATGGTCAGCGCCAACACATGTTCCGTCTCGTCCAGGCAGAAAAGCTGCGCCCGCAGTTTCACGTCTCGCCCCAAATCAAATGGTTGGCGCAAGGACTCTGCCACGGATCGTTCCATCTCGGCTTCGCGCACAGCAGGTGACAGATGGGTCAAGTCGGTGAGGGGCAAGGAAACGGCCGTTGCCGGAGCAATCACCTGCCGCGCCGCGCCGCCATCCATCTTGAAATTCGTGCGCAGCGCTTCGTGCCGCTGCACAATCTCCGTCAAACTGTCAGCCAGAGCCTCGACATGCAGCGGCCCACTAATACGCACCGCCGCCGGAATGTTGTAAATGGGCAGCCCCGGCTCATATTGATCGATGAAAAGCAAACGCTGCTGCGCAAAGGAAAGGGGCAAATCGCCCTGACGGTCAGCAGGAAGAATGGCTTTCGGTGGAGAAACGGCCGTTTTCGTTGCCGAAACCGCCTGCAACGGCCAGGGCAGCTCATACTCAAATTCCGCAGCCAGGCGGCGTGCCTGTCCACCCAGGCGGCGCGGCAAATCAGCCGCACGCCACGCCTGCGCCAACTGCGGATCAATTCCCTGCCGCTTGCGGAAATTCGGATCGCCAATGGACAGCGACGCGGCATGGACGCCATCCGTCATGCGCTCACCGCTGTAAGGGGCAAGCATGGCCGCATCGTATGGCACACCCAAAAATTGGCACAACTCGCGTATAACACTTTCCGGGTTTGCCACCAACGCCTCATAGTGGATCAGGAAATGGCGTGCCGGATCAACATCCTCCAGAAAATCGAGAATGTTGCTGTTCATCGTCGTCCACACCTGTTCCGCCAACTGGTACGCATCAGCCACACCATCTCCCAACAAGCGATCCATGCGGTTCTTGACAAAGGAATCGATAACCGCATACGGGTGGCGTACCAGATGAATGTACTTTGCCTCGCGGAACATCTGCTCCGCCTGAGCCAATACGGCCGCATCTGCCGCATAAGATGGCGATTTATCAACCAGTAAGCGTGGTGCCGCCAGTTCTTGTAAACGGCCGTACATTTGCTGCGTCGTCCAGCCATCTGCCGCCCATTCGCCTAACAGCGCCGCACTTTGTTCCGCATCCAGTTGCAGCAGTTCCATCAACGCCCGCTGCAACCCTTCACCCAGATAACTGCCGCGCAGCTCAGCCTCTCGCTCGGCCATATCGTTAAACGGCAGCAAATGCAGCTCCGGCGGACAGAACAAACCAGGATGTCCCGCCAACATCACGCGCAGCAGCGTCGAACCAGCACGCGGACTGGAAAGCAAAAAGACCATGCCCGGATTTTGCGCTTCTGGCCGCGCCAAAACACGGCCAACACCGGGCAATGCTGTCGCGGCGGCAGGCGCAGTTTCCACTTCTGCGGTCGCCGCACCCTCCACCTGCTCTATTTCCGCCAGCAAATACTCGGCCAAAGCCTGCACCGACGGCCGTTCAAAAATCTCGCGCGGGTAAAGGGTCAGCCCCAAATCTTGATCCAGGTCTTTGACCAACTCCATGACCATGATTGAATCTAACCCCAATTCCATCACATTGCGATCCAGGGGCACCGCCGCCGCGTCTAGCAGCAGCACCTGTCCAATCCGCTGCCGCAAATGTTCGGCCAGCCGAGGGAGACGTTCCGTCTCGGCGGCTTTGGCAAGCGCCGCACGCACATCAACGGCCGTTGCCGGAACCACCACTGGCGGCAAATCACTCAATCCGGCAGCAAACAAATCATCTGGCGGATAAAGCGCATGCAACTGTTCCGGCGTCGCCGGCATCACACCCACCTGCGCCGCAGTCTGCCCCAACAAATGCCCCAACAACGTCAATCCATGCGTCGGAGAAATGCTGTCAATGCCACGCTGTGCGCGGCGTTCGGCCAGATCGGCCCGCGCCGCCATCCCGGAACCGGCCCACGGCCCCCAATTAATGCTGAGCGCGGGTAAGCCTTGCGCCTGCCGCATGCATGCCAACGCATCGAGGAAGCTGTTGGCGGCGGCATAATTCGCCTGTCCCGGCGACCCGCCCAACGATGCCGCCGAGGAAAAGAGGACGAAGAAATCAAGCGGCGCGTCGGCCAACAATTGGTGCAGCAGCCAACCGCCTTGGAGTTTGGGACGGAGTACGGCCGTTAACGCCTGTGCATCCAATTGCAGCAAAGAATGATCCTGCACCAGCCCCGCCGCATGGATGACACCGCGAATAGCAGGCCAGCCCTCCGCCTGATACGTTTGCAAGAAAGCGGCAAGCGCGGCCGCATCGGCAACATCCACAGCAGCCGTATGCACACTCGCCCCTAATTTTTCCAGCCGCCAGATACCGGCAATCTTTTGTCCCAGTGCCGAATCAGGGGCAACTTGCCCCCATTCGCGGCGTGCCGGTAAGGGCGTGCGCCCCAGCAAAATGAGCCGTCGCGCTCCTTGCTGCACCAGCCGCTCGGCCACTTGCAGCCCCAACGCGCCCAAACCACCGCTAATGAGGTATGCGCCGTCAACGCGCAAGGATGCTGGCGTCAGCGGCATCATCTCGGTTTGTGGCAGCAGGCGGGCGACAAAGCGCTGCCCACGACGATAGGCAATTTGCCGTTCACCATCGGGCTGCCAGATTTCAGCGAAAACGGCCGTTGCCGCCATCTCGTCCAGGTCAAGCAGCCCGCCCCACAATTTGGGGTGTTCCAGGCCAATCGTCTTGCCAAAACCCCACAGCGGCGCCTGCGCCACGGCCAGCACATCATCCGCCTGAACAGGCTGTGCCTGCCGCGTCACCAGCCACAATTTGGGTACGGTTGTTTTCAAATCAGCAGCGGCCGTTTCCACTCCTTGCACAATCTGGCGCACAACATCAACGCCACGCTGCTGCCGCTGCATCAAGTCAGCGGCGTCAACAGGTGGCGTGCTGTCCAACTCGGCGGCAAAGATGATACCGCGTAACGGCCGTTCCCCATCCATCAATTCGCGCAGCCAGGTCGCCCAATCGTCGCGCCGCCCAGCCTCAATTTGTGCAGTCTCCCCTTGCGCCGCCAACAACTGCGCCAATTCATCACGCCAGGGAGCATCATCCGCAACAATGAGCCAATTTCCTGGCCCGGTGAAAGGAGCAGGCAGCTGCGTCGGCGTGCTCTCTTGCCAGCGAACCTGGTACAGCCACGACTGCAACTCGCTGACATCTTCGTCTGGCAGCGTGGGTTGAGCTGCCCCGCGCCGCACAGGTTTAGCAGCAAACCAATAACGCTGCCGCTGGAAGGGATATGTGGGCAATGTCAGGCGCTGCTGCGGCCCATAATCACGGTCAAAGCCCGCCCAATCCACACTGGCCCCCTGCCGATACAAATCGGCGAGGCTTTCTAACATCTGGCTCCACGCTTCTTGTTCCGGGCGCAGCGACGCCAGCCAGGTTCCCGTTCCCTTTGGCAAACAACGGCGTCCCATACCAATTAACGTTGGTTTGGGGCCAATCTCCAGGAATGTGTCAATGCCTGCTTCATGCAAGGCGGCGACAGCCTGCGCAAAACGTACCGGCTGGCGTACATGCGTCCGCCAATAAGCAGCCTGTGTAACTTCACCACGCGCCGCTGCCTGCCCACTTACATTGGAAACCAGGCGCAGTTTTGGCTCGGCATAGGTCAGGCTGGCGGCAATTTGCTCAAACTCATCAAGGATGGGATCCATCAGCGGCGAATGGAAGGCGTGCGACACGATGAGGTCTCGTGTTTTGATGCCTTGTGCCTGGAGTTGGTCGGTGATGGCGGCAACGGCCGTTGCCAGCCCCGAAATCACCACATTCTCCGGCCCATTGACAGCGGCAACAGAAACATGCTCCGCATAAGCGGCAATGGCCGCACGAACCTGCGCCTCATCGGCAAAAATGGCAGCCATCGCCCCATTGTGCGGCAAAGATTGCATCAGACGGCCGCGTGCGGCAATGAGCTTCAAGCCATCTTCCAGGCTGAAGACGCCTGCCAGACAAGCCGCCACATATTCACCCACACTATGCCCCATCACCGCCGCCGGTTGAATACCCCACGACAACCATACCTGCGCCAGCGCATATTCGATGGCAAAGAGGGCGGGTTGTGTGTAAGCGGTTTCGTTGACAAGCTGGGCGGTGTCATCCGCTGCGGCAAAAATTACGTCAAGGAGCGGGGTGTCCAGATACGGCCGTAACAGTTGGTCACATTCATCCAGCGCCGCGCGGAAAACAGGCAGCGTCTCGTACAACTGCCGCCCCATACCCGCATATTGCGCCCCCTGTCCGGTGAAAAGAAAGGCGATTTTAGGACGTGCGCCCGGAATTTCGCTGTGAGTGGCTGCACGCAATTTGCCCTGCAAATCATCCAGGTTGGCAGCGGTCACAGCCAGACGATGTGACAAATGAGCACGCCCCACATTGAGGGTATGTGCCAGGTCGGCCAGTTGAACGTCGCCGTGTGCCGCCAGGTAAGCATCCAATTGAGCCGTCTGCGCGGTCAGAGCAGCTTCCGTTTTAGCTGAGAGGGTGACGAGGTGCAACGGCCGTTCCGCTTCAGATTCGGCCGTTTCCAACTGCGGGGCAGGGCCAACAATGACATGCGCATTTGTGCCACTAAAACCAAACGAGCTAATACCGGCCAGGCGCTGCTCCCCACGCCACGGCTGGGGCTGCGCCACCACCTGCACCGGCAAATGTGCCCAATCAATGTGGGGGCTAGGCGTGCGGAAATGCAAGTGCGCGGGCAGCATTTGCTGTTGTAAAGACAACACAACCTTTGCCAGACTGGCAATGCCGGCCGCCGCTTCCAGATGGCCGATATTGGTTTTCACCGCGCCGAGGAGCAAAGGATTGTCAGCCGCACGCCCTTTGCCCAGCGTCGCCGCCAAAGCACGCACTTCGATAGGGTCGCCCAATGGCGTGCCTGTGCCATGTGTCTCAACATACGCTATTTGTTCTGGCGCCAATCCGCCAGCATCAGCCAACGCCGCTTCAATGACGGCACGCTGGGCCGCGCCGTTGGGCACGGTGAGACCGCTGGAACGGCCGTCATGGTTAATGGCCGACCCGCGAATCACAGCCAGGATAGGATCGCCATCGCGCTGCGCGTCGGAAAGCCGCTTCAACACGACCACACCGCAGCCCTCGCCGCGCACATACCCATCGGCATCCGCGTCAAAGGTTTTGCAACGGCCGTCGGCAGCCAGCGCACGCGACTTAGACATGTAAATGGTCCCTTCTGGGGCCAAAATGAGGCTGACACCGCCAGCCAAAGCCATATCACTTTGTTTGGCACGCAAACTTTGTGCCGCCAGATGCAGCGCCACCAACGAGGAAGAGCAGGCTGTATCCACCGCCAATGCTGGCCCATGCACGCCTAGCACATAGGCGAGACGACCAGCCGCCACGCTAAATGTTGTCCCTGTGCCCACATACGCGTCTATTTCGCCTAAATCATTTGCCTGATTTTGCATCTGACCGTAATCGCCCGTGCTGATCCCGACGAAGATACCCGTTTTACTGCCAGCCACGGCATCTGGAGCCAATCCGGCACTTTCGAGCGCTTCCCAACTGGTCTCCAACAGCAACCGCTGCTGGGGATCCATGCTGATGGCCTCGCGCGGCGAAACATTAAAGAAGGCGGGGTCAAACTGATCGACATTGTCGATAAAGCCGCCCCAACGCGTATACATTTTGCCAGGCGCGTCTGGGTCGGGATCATAATAAGCATCTATGTCCCAACGCTGTGAGGGGACTTCGGTGATGGCATCTACACCATCACGCAGCAGCTCCCAAAATGCAGCGGGCGAGTTGGCGCTGCCGGGGAAACGCACACTCATGCCGACGATGGCGATAGGCTCGCTTTGTGCCTGTTCCATCGCGTCGAGGCGTGCACGCATATCTTTTAGGGCAATTAAGGCTCGCTTTAATGGGGTTAAATCCTGGGTATTTTCAGAGGCTTCGCTCATGCACACTACCTTTGCATCATTTGTTATTGAACAAAATAACAAGGGTACGCCGCACAACAACAAGAAGGTGTGTGCGGCGTATTTGTCGTAGCAGTTCATGCTACTCAGTCGATATTACGAATTCACTTACACTGTATGTTGTCCATTACCATTCTCCACTGTCATGAATGTGTCTCTATTGCTATGGGGTGGTAACGGTAACGGCCGTTCCCGTGGTTGTGTTGTTAGGAGCAGAAGCGGTCGTAAATGGGCACGATGTGAGGTCATTGAGTACAGTATTGGTGTAGAACAATAATGTTTCATCCCCAGTTGCCGGGTCGATACGGAAAATAGCGGACAAGCCAGTTGCTGACTCAGCATGAGAACCGTAAAGGAAACCATTACAATATCCCAATCCAGTCCAAACAACCGTACCTTGTCCTTCAATCGGAATCATATCTGTATAAAGAAGGGTCGATCTGAGCGTATTCACATCAACCGTATATAAATTGCGGTAAGTTGCTATATAAAGCGTCCCATCCGGGGCAAACGCCATGTCGCCAGTTCCGCGATAAGGGCCAGTTATCAATCCCGACACGTAACCCTGGTAAACATAATCACCTGTCTGTGTGTCGAGTATGTACATTCTATCGCGGCTATCCATCATATACAGTGTGCCATCAGGCGCAAAGTCTAGCCGCTTGGCATAAAAGCCTGGAGCTGGATTATAAACACGTACCGTAACATTTGCTCCTGTTACCGGATCCCAATACCCAAACTCATCGCCATCTGTCCCGGCTTCAAAGTAGTAGACAAAACCCGTAGCCGTTTCTTGAGCAATGGCTTGAGAGCCAAATGCCGTGCTGCCGACTTGCTGGAATGTATTTTGAATAACGTCCAGGGCCAACACCTCATAATTGCCATAATTATTTGTGCCATAGAGGATGGCGCTTGTGGGTGGTGTAGCCGTTGGCGTATTGGTCGGTGTTGGCGTTGGCGGCTCTGGCGTATTGGTCGGCGTCGCCGTTGGTGGTTCCGGCGTATTGGTAGGTGTCGCCGTTGGCGGTTCTGGTGTGTTTGTTGCCGTGGCCGTCGGCGGTTCTGGTGTATTCGTCGCCGTGGCCGTTGGTGGTTCCGGCGTATTCGTTGCTGTCGCCGTCGGTACGTCCGGCGTATTCGTTGGCGTCGCCGTCGGCGATTCCGGCGTATTGGTTGGCGTTACTGTTGGTAATTCCGGCGTATTCGTTGCTGTCGCCGTTGGCGGTTCCGGTGTATTCGTCATCGTGGCCGTTGGTGGTTCCGGCGTATTCGTTGCTGTCGCCGTCGGCGGCTCTGGTGTGTTTGTCGCCGTTGCTGTTGGTGGCTCTAGTGTATTCGTCGCCGTCGCCGTTGGCGGCTCTGGCGTATTGGTGGGAATCGAACTACTTCCAAGCAAAGAACCGGCCACAAACGGCACGCCCTGCAATTCCGCCGCCAGCAATCCAACCACTTCTAGATTTTGCCCATTGATGTTCACTTGCTCTGACCCAACCAAATCCCAACAAGCCGGGTCTGTGGCGGATGTACACTCATTAAAATCCGTGATACGGAATATCTGTTCCTGGTCGAGGATTTCTGTATTACAGGCAGGGCTGTCATCTACCGGCAGGCTCACAGTCCAATCATCGGCGGGCGCTGTGCTCAGGCTGGCATGGACGACAAAGTAGTCATAATAATTAGAGCACATATTTTCGGCCGGCCCCATTGTGGTGTTGCCGAAGGGATACACATTGCGCCCATGATTGACAATGACCGCCACATTGCGTGCAGGATAAGCGGGACCAGCGGCAGCTGATGTGTATAATTGTGCGCCACTCTCCAAGGAAACGGTTCCCCAACCATCCAGCCATTCTACAACAGGCGCACCCAGCCGTTGATCCCATTCTTCTGTCGTCAAACCGGGGGCGTTGCCATCTGCCCACCAATTGTGCCCGACAAACGCGTAGCGTGTGCCAGTGACCAGGTTATATGCTGTTGCATAATTGGTGATGTTGTTGGCATACGCGATGTAGGTATAGGCGCCCCCGCTGGAATCTTGCTCAAACACAATTGGATGATTGACAATGTCGTTGCCTGTCACCCAAATGGAGGAGCGGTAGGCACCGACTGCGCCATACCCATTGTTCTGGAGAAGGGTCATGGCGATGACTGAGCCGTATTGTAATTTGCCGGTAGCGTAAAAGCCGAAACGGCCGTTATTTTCCAACGTGCTGTAGGTCACAAAATTAGTCGCGCGGCCCTGGCGCACGAAAACGCCATCGCGCTCATTGTTGGCAATTGTGCTGTACTCAATGTGGTTTTGTGCCCCAAACGGATCCACATTGCTGTAAATGTAAATGCCGTTTCCGGTATAAACCGTATTGCCCGTCATGCCGGTCACAGTCAAACCATGCAGGGTAATGTTATAGGCATTTTCGATTTGAATGGCATTAAAATCACCGGCTGTCGGCGCTTTTGTGATTGTCACCGTGCCCGGCGCAGCCGTAATGGTCAAATTACTCGCCAAAATTTTGAGAGCACTCTCCAAATAGATTGTGCCGCTAACAGTAAAGTCTATCGATTCGGCCGTATCCCCATTGACATTTGCGGCCGCAATTGCTTCGCGCAGCGTACAATCGCTGGCGTCACAAACCCCATCATTCGTATCTGCCAAAGAATTAACACTATACGTGGCTTCTGGTGCTGCTGCAACGGCCGACACCTGCCCCCAAAAGAAGATCGCGCTAAAAACCAATACAATGACACCAATACAGAGCAGACCAGGGAACAACGGGTTCCCTGACAACCGGTTTGCGTTCATCTCGTTTCCTCCGAAGTTTGACCTGATCACAGGTTAAACAAGAACAGATGATCAGGCACTCTGATCATCATAAAACCCCTGTCTTAACTTTGCGCTTACAATGGAAGAGGGGCTACGTTGCCGGACAAACCAGATTTTCCCCACCACACAACTTACTACACGACTCACGCGATAGGAACGTCCTTCTCTGATTTTCGTATGTCGCCGATTTATTCCGGCCTAACGGCCGTCCCCATCATAAACCGGCAACAAACTCGTCCACTACACAATACAAACGATTTCCACAACAGTATACACAAAGAATGCTGTTCCGTGCCGAAGATTTTATCTTTCGGGCCACGGCTACGGCATATTCTTGCAATACGCAGCATGTGCTGCCAAAGCGCCACAGTTTTTAATAGCCAGCATCCTCCAACTCTTTTAGCAGCGAGTCGGTTAATTCATCTTCACTCATCTGCTCCAATTCAGCCAGGGATGCGGTTGCTTTTGTCTCCGCTTCTATTGCCGTTGCTGGTGGTTCCGCCATAAATGACAGCACTTCTGTCGCCAGGTAATCGGTCAATGCGGCCAATGTGGGATATTCAAAGGCCAATGTCGCCGGTAACGGCCGTCCCAAGCTGGCCTGCAACCGATTGCTTAACTCGACCGCCATTAAGGAGTCCATGCCAATGTCCGTCAACCCTTGCTGGTCATCCAGCCCACGCGATGGATCCAATCCTAACACTTTAATCACCTGCTGCCGCACATGGTTCAGCAATAATTCGTGGCGTTCGGCCGGAACGGCCGTTTCCAATTCCGCCACAATCGTCACAGCCGCCTTCGGCTCCGGCTGCTGCTGGCGTGCGCTTTGCAATAACTGGCGTAATAACGGCCGTTCCGCCTCCACTGGCGTCTGCTGCGCCGCCCGCTTCCAATCCACCGGCAGCACACCCACTTGCGCCACATCCAGGTCCATCGCCTGCCACAACGCCTGCACCCCATCCTCTGGGCGAATCATGCCAACTCCAGATGCGGCCCAACGCTGCCGATCACGATTATCCAAAGCAGCGGCCATGCCAACCTCAGCCCAGGCACCCCAATTCAGGCTCAACGCTGGCAGCTGCTGCGCCTGCCGCCAATGCGCCAGTCCATCCATAAACGCATTCGCCGCCGCATAATTCACCTGCCCTGGCGACCCCAACAACGCCGCTCCCGCCGAAAACAGCACGAAAAAGTCCAGTGCCATCCCTTGCGTCAACGTGTGTAAATGCCAGGTGCCATCGATCTTCGGTGCAGCCACCGTCAAGAACTGTCCCCAATCTTGCTGCGCCAACGCGCCATCCGCCAACACGCCCGCGGCGTGAACGATGCCACGCAGCGGCGGCATCTCGGCATCAATGTGTGCCAACACCCGCGCCACGTCATCGCGCCGCCCCACATCACCGGACAACACAACCGCTTGCACGCCATCCGCTTCCATTGCGGCAAGCGCCGCCTGCGCCGCTGCCCCTGGCTCGCTGCGTCCCATCAAAACAAGATGCCTGGCGCCATTTGCCACCAAGCCTTTGGCTACAGCCAACCCTAACCCACCCAAACCACCGGTCACCAAATAGGTTGCCTGAGAAGCGATGCGCTCTCCACCCCGCTCTTGCCCACTCTCGCTTCTCCCTTCTTTTCCATGCGTCACCACGATTTTGCCCACGTGTCTGGCCTGTGCCATAAAACGGAAGGCGTCGCGGGCACGCGTGATGGGGAATGTGTGCCGTGGCAGTGGGCGCAGTGCGCCGCTGGCAAAATGGGGCATGATGACATCAAGCATCTCCGTCATCAATGCCGGGTTCTCTTGCAAGGCTAAGCCCAAATCATAAATGTGGTAGGCCAATGTCGGATTTAACGCCGCCACCTGCGCTGCGCTCCATAAATCTCGCTTGCCGATTTCCAGGAAACGGCCGTTTTCCGCCAACACGCCCAGCGACTTCGGGATAAATTCCCCAGCCAGCGAGTTTAAGACAATATCAACGCCATCCCCACCGGTCGCCGCCAACACCTCATCGGCAAAATCCAATGTGCGCGAATTAAAAATGTGCTGCACGCCCAAATTGCGCAGCAGTTCCCACTTCGGCGGACTCGCCGTTGCGTACACCTCCGCGCCAGCCAACTGCGCCAGTTGTAAGGCAGCCATGCCCACGCCGCCCGCCGCGGCATGAATCAAGACCCGTTCCCCTTGCTGCAAGTGTGCCAGATGATGCAGGCCATAATACGCCGTCAAAAACACCAGCGGAATGGTCGCCGCATCCGCCAAACTCATCTCCTGCGGCACGGGATACACCGACACAGCCGGAGCCACAACATAACGGCCAAATGTGCTTGTTGCCAGGGCCATCACGCGCTCACCCACCGCCACATTGGTGACGTTTGCGCCAACGGCCGTTACCACGCCCGCACATTCATTGCCCAACGGGCCAGCCGGGCCAGGATAGGTGCCCAACGCATTCAGCACATCGCGGAAATTCAAGCCGGAAGCGACCACTTCCATTTCAACTTCGTCCGCGCCGGGCGTGCGCCGCGCAACGGCCGTTATCGTCAAATTATCGAGAATGCCACGTTCGCGAATGGTCAACTCATAGGCAGCAGGCAAATCAGCCGCGCGGGTCTGCCGCGCCAATCGCGCCGCATAGCGCGTGCCATCCCGCCACGCCACCAAATTCTCGCCATCGTCCGCCGCTAATTCTGCCAGCAGCGCGTCTACGCCATTCGCTGCATCCAGGTCAACATAACTTGGCTGCAAATCGGGCTGTTCCTGGCTCAAGGTTGTCGCCACACCCCACAGCATTGCCGCCACGAGATTGACAGCCTCGTCATCCAGCACTGATTGCCCCCCACGCGCCGCCAGCCACAAACGCGCCCCGGCGATGGATTGCTGCGCCAACGCCTGTGCCAGATGCAAAGCGCTGCCATACGCCAACGCAAGATTTGCCGCCGTCGGTTCGCTGACCGCATCTAAGCTCCAAAGATGAATCGCACCGCGAAACGGCCGTTTCCCATCCCCCACCGCCTCCTGCACCAACGCCGCCAACGCCGCCGCATCCAACGTATTCGTCGTCGCCGCCTGCGCCAGCACACACTGCTCTCCGCGTGCCCGCAGCTGCGCCGCCAACGATTCACCCAATCCACCATCATCGGCCAAAATCAGCCAACTCCCCTTCACTCCTCCCTCCTCTCTCTTCACTCCTCCCTGCAAACGCTCCCACTGCACCGCATAAAACCAATCGTCATACCGCTTTTGCGTCGCCTGACGCAAACTCTCACGGCTTATGTGGCGCAGCTGCACACCTTGCACCGTCGCCACCACCTGCCCCGCCGCATCAAACAAAGTCAAATCACCGCGCAGCGCCGCATCCGATACGCCATCTTCACCAGAGATCACTGCCTGACACCACAAAGAAGCAGCGCCCGGTCGGTACAGCCGATATGTGCCCAAATTCACCGGCACATAGACATTACCCGCCGCCGTGCCATCACCCGCGCCGGGAATGGCCGCGCCAAACAATTGGATGCAGGCATCGAGCAGCGCCGGATGCAGTTGGTACTGCCCCGCTTCCACAGACAACAATTCGGAAAGGGATACACGCGCCACGGCTTCGCCATCACGCCGCCAGATTTCCGCCAAACCGCGAAAGCCCGGCCCATACCCCACGCCGACATCTGCCAACTGTTGGTAATAATTGGCCGCCGCTAACATTTGCGCACAGCGCGTGCGAATGTCATCGAGAGAGACGGCATCGGGGGTAACGGCCGTTTCCTCCACCTGAATCTGCCCCGATGTATGCAGCGTCCACGCCTCAGACGCCGCGTCACGCAAACTAAACACCTGGAACGAAGCCATGCCATCTGTCAGTGCGCCGAGCGCCACCTGCACCGGCAGCGTCCCTTGCTCCGGCAAAGTCAACGCCTCCTGAATCAACACCGACGCCACCGTGTAACGGCCGTCGCCCCAGGCGAGCCGTGCCGCCGCCAAAGCCATCTCCAGGTAAGCCGTTGCCGGGAACAACGGCGTCTCGAAAATGCGATGATCATGCAAATACGCCGGTTCATGGATGCCCAAATCAGCGGCAAACACCGCGCCCTGTAGCAGCGGCGAACGCAGCCGTTCACCTAACAAAGGATGAAGCGCCTGCGCACGTCGCCGCGCCCCATCTTTGGGCAAATCCATCCAGTACCGCTGCCGCTGGAAGGGATACGTGGGCAATGGCAAACGGCAACGGCCGTAATCCCGGTCAAACCCCGCCCAATCCACATCCAGGCCCAGCGTGTACAACAAACCCAGGCTGTCCAACATCGTCGCCCATTCATCACGCCCTGTGCGCAGCGAAGGCACAGCCACATCAGCCGGCAGCCCATCCGGCACAGGAATCCGCTGCACCATTCCCAACAACGTTGGCTGCGGGCCACATTCCACAAAAACGTGATACCCCGCCTGGCGCAAACTATCTACCGCATCGCTAAAACGCACTGCCGCACGGACATGTTCGCGCCAATAAGCGGCATTGGTCACCTCTTGCGGCCCCACCAGCTTGCCGGTCACGTTAGAAACCAGGTCAATTTGCGGCGCATGATAGGTGACACTGGCCGCCACCTGCGCAAATGCGGCCAAAATTGGCTGCATTAATGGCGAATGGAAGGCATGTGAAACAACCAGCGGCCGTGATTTGATTTTTTGCGCGTTTAATGCTTCCAAAATGGCGGCAACGGCCGTTCCCGCTCCAGAAATCACAATATTGGTCGGCCCATTCACCGCCGCCACAGACACCTGGCTGGCGTACGGCGCCACCGCCGCCGCCACCGTCGCCTCGTCAGCAAAAACAGCCGCCATCGTGCCCCCGGCAGGCAGCGCCTGCATCAATTGACCACGCGCGGCAATGAGCTTCAAGCCATCTTCCAGGCTAAACACCCCGGCCACACACGCCGCCACAAATTCGCCAACGCTGTGCCCCATCACCGCCGCCGGTTTAATGCCCCACGACAGCCACACCTGCGCCAGCGCATACTCAATAGAAAACAAGGCGGGCTGCGTGTAGGCCGTCTCATTGATCAACTGCCCCACAGCGCTGGCCTCGTCGGCAAACAGCACCTCAAGCAGCGAATGTTCCAGATACGGCCGTAACAACCGATCACACACATCCAATGTCTCGCGGAACACCGGCAGCGTCGCATACAACTGCCGCCCCATACCCACATACTGCGCACCTTGCCCCGTAAACAAAAAGGCCACTTCCGGCGCGTCACCACTGCCAATCGTCTCGCGGCGCACACGCGGCGCTTCGTCGCCAGCCAGCCAGGCACGCAATGTCGCGCCCATTTCTGCCGCAGTCGCCGCTGTCAAGGCCAGCCGTTCGTTGAAGTGTGAACGCCCGCCATTTGCCGTAAAACACACATCGCCCAACCGCGCGGCATGCGTCTCAAAATACGCCACATACCGCGCTGCCAGTTCCCGCAGCGCCGCTTCATTTTTGGCGGAGAGGGTGAGCAGGTGCAACGGCCGTTCCGCCCCCCCCTCTTCGCGCTCAACCAATGGCGCTTCCGCCAAAATCATGTGCGAATTCGTGCCACTAAACCCAAACGAACTCAACCCGGCAACACGTCGCTGCCCCGCTGGCATAGGCCATACCGTCGGCTGCGTCGGCACCGTCATCGGCAGCGTCTCCCAGGGAATGTACGGATTCGGCTGCCGCAAATGCAAATGAGGCGGCACAACGCCATGCTGCAAGGCCAACACCGCCTTAAACAGCCCAACAATCCCCGCCGCCGCCTCCAAATGCCCCACGTTCGTCTTTACGGAACTAATCATCAGCGGTTTTTCTGGGCTGTGCGCCGCGCCAAACACCGTGCCCAACGCCCGCACCTCAATGGGATCGCCCAGCGTCGTGCCTGTGCCATGCGTCTCAATCAGGTCAACTTCATCGGGTGTCACCCCGGCATCCGCCAACGCAGCTTGAATCACCGCTTCCTGCGCTTTGCCGTTGGGCGCTGTCAACCCATTGGAACGGCCGTCTTGATTCGTCGCCGTCCCCAAAATCAGCGCATGAATATGGTCGCCATCCGCCAGCGCATCCGACAGCCGCTTCAACACAATCATCGCGCAGCCATCGGCACGCACATAGCCATCCGCCGCCGCATCAAAGGTTTTGCAACGGCCGTCAAACGACATCATCCGCGCCCGCGAAGTGCTGATCGAGCCATCCGGCGACAACATCAAATTCACGCCGCCAGCCACCGCCATGTCACATTCATGCATACGCAAACTTTGTGCCGCCTGATGCACCGCCAGCGACGACGACGAACACGCCGTATCCGTCGCCACCGCTGGCCCCATCAATCCCAGCAAATAAGCAATGCGCCCGGCCGCCACGCTGCGCGAAATCCCCGTGCCAAAATACGCATCAATGTCGCTCATATCCCCCGTTTTCAGCTTCAAATTGGCGTAATCGCTGCCCGTCATGCCGACGAAGACACCGGTACGGCTGCCCGCCAGGTCTGCTCCGGCACGCCCGGCATTCTCTAATGCCTCCCACGTCACCTCCAGCAGCAGCCGCTGCTGCGGATCCATCGTCACCGCTTCGCGTGGCGCAATCCCAAAAAACTCCGGGTCAAACAGGTCTACATTTTCCAAAAAACCGCCCCAGCGCGTGTACGTTTTACCTGGCGCATCCGGGTCAGGATCATAATAGGCATCAATATCCCATCGCTCCGGCGGCACTTCCGTAATCACATCCAGGCCATCCACCAACACCTGCCAAAAGCTCTCCAGGTCATTGGCCCCGCCAGGGAAGCGGCAGCCCATCCCGACAATCGCCAGCGGTTCATGCTGTGTGCGTTCCGCCTGCTCTAACTTTGCCTGCATCTCTTCGAGCGTCTGGTACGCCCGCCGTAGAAGTGCCTGATAATCAATATTTTTTGTGGTCATAGACCTTCAACCCTTCACTAATTGCTATCTTTATCTCTGCAAATTTTGGTCACGAATAGCTTGCCGCACATTACTGAAACTTGCGCGTAATGGCATTTAGCTTATCGAGCAGCATAGCGGCCATTTCATCCTCAGCCAACTCGTCCAATTCGGCAACGGCCGTTTCTTCTATCGTTTCCTGTTCAGGAGCAGGTTGCGCTTCATCGGCTGCAACGAGCTTTTCCACAACCTCATGCAGCAAATAATCGGCCAATTCTTTCACCGTTGGGTATTCAAACAACAACGTCGCTGGCAACACCTGGCCCACGCTGCTGCCCAGTTTGTTGCGCAGCTCAACGGCCATCAAGGAATCCAGCCCCAACTCTTGCAGCGGTTGTTGGGCATTAATTCGCTGTGGCGAGTCCAGGCCCAATACCTGTGCCGCTTGCTGCCGCACATGATTGCTGATCACCGAGAGGCGCTTGTTGGCGGGAACGGCCGTTAACGCTTGCAGCAATTCTGGCCCGGAAACGGCCGTTTCCGCAGCCACCACCTGTGCTCCCGTTGCGCGTGCCCGTTCCTCCGTCGCGCGAACCTCACGCGCCAACTCGCGGAACAAAGAAGGCTCCTCGCCCGGCGCAAACGCGCCCAACACCTGCGGCCAATCCGCCGGAATCACGCCAACCTGCGCCCGATTTGCCGCCAGAATACGCGCCAACGCCGCCAACCCTTCCGTTGGCGAGAACGTCGCCACGCCGCGCTCCGTCGCCAGATTGCGGTCTGCCGCTGCACCAATGTCTGCCCAGGCACCCCAATTAATGCTGATCCCCGGCAAACCTTGCGCCCGCCGCGCATACACCAGCGTATCCATAAACGCATTTGCCGCCGCATGATTGCCCTGCCCTGGCGCACCCAGCAGCGATACACCCGTAGAAAACAGCACAAACTGTTCCAAGGGCAAATCACGCGTCAACGTGTGCAGCAGCCACGATCCCATCACCTTTGCCGCCATCACCGTGCGGAAGCGATCCCAGTTTTGTTGCAGCAGCACGCCATCATCCAACGCGCCGGCCGAATGAATCACACCCACCAGCGGCGGCATCGTTGCCGCCACCTCCGCCAACACCCGGCGCACATCTGCCTCTTGCGAAACGTCGCCTTGCACCACCAAAATTTGTGCGCCAGCCGCTTCCATGGTGGCAATCGCCGCCTGTGCCGGGGCGCTTGCGCCGCTGCGTCCCATCAACGCCAGATGACGCGCACCATGCGCCACCATCCACTCCGCCACCAAAGGCCCCAATCCGCGCAGGCCACCGGTAATGAGATAAGTCGCGTCATCACGGAAGGCAACAGGCGGCATTGACGGCCAATCGGCGCGTGTCAGGCGGCGTGCATAACGCTGCCCCGCACGCAAAGCAATCTGATCCTCATGCCCATCGCCATGCCAGATGGCGCTAAACAACGCGTCAACACCGCCATCCTGGCCCAAATCAAGACGTGTGCAGCCCAATTCCGGGTGCTCCAGAGCAACGGTATGGCTGAAGCCCCACAATGTCGCCTGCGCGGCATTGGCTGGCAAATCATCTGCCGTCGCCTGTGCCTGACGCGTAACCAGCCATAAACGGGGCGGTGTCGCC
Source organism: Ardenticatenaceae bacterium (assembly GCA_020634315.1). GTDB lineage: Bacteria > Chloroflexota > Anaerolineae > Promineifilales > Promineifilaceae > JACSRF01. The sequence continues at coordinate 153,159 of JACKBV010000001.1, forward strand.
CCACCGGTCTGCGCCAATGCCTGCACCAGATACAACGCGCCGCCGACAATGCGCCGCTGGCCTGCCTCCAGGTCTGCGATTGTCAATGGCTCCGCTAGCTGCTCATCCAGCCCCCACAAATAAACCACCTGTCCATAGGTTGCTGCGGTCAACAATTGCCGGAACTGTCCCGCGTCTGCCGGATTTAAGGTAAAAGAGCCATCGGCAAGCTGCGCGTAAGATGTCCCCGGTCTTGCCAGGGCAGCTTCTTGCCCACGCGCTTCTAGCTGCGCCGCTAACTGTTCGCCAATGCCGCCCTGGTCTGCCAGGATGAGCCAACGACCAAAGGAGAGTGTTGTCTCTGGCGCACGCGCCAGCACCACCGCTTGTTGTGCCAAAATGCCGGGAGCATCCGCCTCAGGAACGGCCGTTCCCCCCACAAAACCCATCTCCGCCAACAGCGCCAGCCATTGCTCATGGCGCAGCAGCGCATAATCAGGGCGCAAATTCGCATCGGTAAACGACCACCACCCTTCTGTCATCCCCACCGTCAAATCGGAGAAGCGCTGCTTATTCATCGCCTCATACAACACCAGCAAGCCATTTGGCGCGAGCAACTGCTGCACATGGGTCAACGTTTGCCGCAAATCGGGCGTGGCGTGTATCACATTGGCCGCCAGCACCAGGTCAAAACTGTGCGCCGCCAACCCTTGCGCCGTTGGTTCGTGGGCGATGTCCACCACCCGGTACTGCACAAAGGGGTAATCGCGGAATTTTTCTTCCGCCCGCTGCGTAAACAATGGCGAAATATCGGTGAACACATACTCGGCACGGTCAGCGGGCAGCTGCGACAGCACATAAGCGGTTGTGCCGCCCGTGCCACCGCCAATTTCCAACACGCGCAGCGGCTTATCATCGGGCCAGGCGGCAACGGCCGTTGCCACCGCCTCCCGCACCAACGCATTGTAAGTACGCGCAACCGGCGTCTCCTGATACAGCTTTTCCGTATCGGCCAATGAGCCGCCAGGGAAAAGCAGTTGCAGCGGGTCGCCCTGCCCACACAACACATTTGCCAGACCGGCAGTACAGCGCTGCGCCAGCTTCAATTCAGTGGCGAACTGCGGGTACGCGGCCAACAGCGCGGCCCATTCTGCCGCCAAATCCGCTTCTGCCTGGGGCACGCGCAGCACACGCCAGCCGCCATCGGCAGCAGCAAGGAGGCCATCTTCGGCCAACATTTCCAACAGGCGACCAAAGAGGCGGCGCTGCGTGGGAATGATATGCAGATGGGAAACGGCCGTTTCCACCGTCACCACCTCGCCAACAGCCCATTGCCAGCCCAATGTATGCAGCGCCGCGGCCACAGCACGTCCGCCCAAAGCATCCAACTGTGGCAGCATCTCATCATAAAGCGGCATCCCATTGGCCGCGCTCAACGACGCCGTTTGTGCTGCCAACAAGGGCGCAATCTGCGTCGGGTCTGGGAAAACAGTCTCCACACCGGGCAGCCGCTGCCAGGAAACTTCATACAACAAATCACGCACACGGTCTGGCAGGGCACGCAGCAGCTGTTCTGGCCGTGCCCGCTTCAAACGCGCTCCTTCCAGTTCCGCCAACAGCGAACCATCTTCGTGGAACAGGCGAATATCTAGCACAAAAGATTCGCGCTCCGTTATTGCCGCCAGGTCATCCCCCGCAGCACGCAAGCGCACATGATTGTAAAAGCGCGTGCCAGCTTTGCCGTAAAATGTCAGCCTGTCCAACCCCAGCAGCAAGTAAGCGACATCCACTTCGCCAACCAGCGCCGCGCCAATCATATGGAAACACGCATCAAGAAACGCCGGGTGAATGAAACGATACGCCGCCGCTTCTGCCTGGAGTTCGGGCGGCAGTTGCATCAATCCCAGCGCCGCGCCATCGCGCCGCCAGATTTGCCCAATACCGCGAAAACGGGGGCCAAACACCAGCCCCAATTTTGCCAGATTATCGTAACAGGCGTCTGCGGCCATCTCTTCCTGGCATTGTGCCTGTACCGCGCTCAGGGTTTCTGCTTCGGCCAAAACGGGCACGGCCGTTTGTGTCTGTAAGCGTCCACTGGCATGAAGCTGCCAACGGCCGTTATCTTCACTGTAAATTTGCCAGGCGGCCGTTTGCCCGTCTCCCGGCGTCAGCACCAACTGCACCTGCCGCGTCTCATCTGCCGCCAACACAAGCGCTTCATGGATCACCAGATCATCCAGGCGCGGATTGCCGCCGCCCCAGGCCAATTGCTTAACGGCCGCCAGCGCCATCTCCATGTATGCCGGAGAAGGCAGCACGTACAGCCCATGCAACTGATGGTCTTGCAAAAATGGGAATGCCGCCACGCTGATCTCATTCTCAAAAATCAGTTCGCGAATGCCTGCCGCCGCCACGCGCCAGCCCAACAACGGGTGCAAGCGCTCCCGCTGGATGGCTGCGCCTCTGCTTTTTTGCGGCACATCCACCCAATAGCGGCTGCGTTGAAAGGGGTACGTTGGCAGCGTCACTTTGCGACGTGCGTATGGTTTATCAAAGCTGGCCCAATCGACAGCGACACCGGCTGTATACAACGCGCCCAGCCCATTGAGCATTTGCGCCCATTCATCTTTGCCCTGGCGTAAAGACGGAACGGCCGTTTCCCCTTCCACATCACTGGCAATCCGCGCCACCATACCCAACAAAGTCGGCTGCGGCCCCGCCTCCAGCAAAATGCGGCAGCCCTGCGCACGCAGCGTCGCCACCGCATCAGCAAAGCGCACCGGCTGCCGTGCATGTCGCCGCCAATAAGCGGCATTGACATCTTGCCGCCCCAACGCCTTGCCGGTCACATTGGAAATCAGGCTCATACGCGGCGGGTGATAGGTTAACGTCGCCGCCACCTGCTCAAACTCATCGAGCATTGGCTCTAACAAGGGGGAATGGAACGCGTGCGAGACGACCAATGAGCGCGATTTAATGTTTTGCGCTTGCAGGGTGTCGAGAATGGCGGCAACGGCCGTTCCCGCACCCGAAATAACCACATTCGTCGCCCCGTTAACCGCCGCCAACGACGCCTGCTGCGCATACGGGGCCAGCGCCGCCATCACCGTCGCTTCATCCGCAAAGACAGCCGCCATCGCACCGCCACCCGGCAACGCCTGCATCAAACGGCCGCGCGTGGCAATCAGCTGCAAGCCATCTTCCAGGCTGAGAACACCCGCCACCACCGCCGCCACATATTCGCCAACGCTGTGCCCGGTCACGGCATCTGGGCGCACACCCCACGACTGCCACAATTCCGCCAGCGCATACTCAATAGCAAACAACGCGGGCTGTGTGTAAGCCGTCTCATTGATCAAGGACGGATCACTCGCTGCCAGCCGTTCCCCAAACATCACATCGAGCAGTGGATGTTGCAGATACGGCCGTAACACCTCCTGGCACTTCTCCAACGCCGCGCGAAACACCGGCTGCGTCTCATACAACTGCCGCCCCATGCCCACATACTGCGCCCCTTGCCCGGTAAACAAAAAGGCGATTTTCGGGCGACGCGTGCCAACAAACACGCCGCTTTGCATGTTCTCCGTCTTTTTCCCGGCCACAAATGCCGCCAACTGCGCTTCCGCGTCTGCCGCATTGGCCGCCGTCAGCGCCAGCCGATGGCTAAAATGAGAACGTCCCGCATTGGCTGTGTATGCCACATCCGCCAACGCTTTCCGCTCTCCGCCCGCTGCTTTTTGCTCCGATTCATCCCCTCTCTTCAATACATTCGCATACGCCTCTGCCAGTTCGCGCAATGCTGTTTCATTCCGCGCCGACAAAGCCAACACGTGCAACGGCCGTTCCCCAACCTGTGCCGCCGCTTCCTGCGCCAATGGCGCTTCTCCCAGGACAATGTGCGCATTCGTCCCGCTAAAGCCAAACGAACTGACCCCGGCGAAACGGCCGTCTGCCGCTTCCCATGTCGTCAACCGCGTCGGCAGCGTCAACGTCGGAAAATCCTCCCAGGGAATCACCGGGCTGCGCTGCTGCAAATGCAAATTAGCCGGAACCGCACCATATTGCAGCGCCAACACCACCTTCACCAACCCGGCAATGCCCGCCGCCGACTCCAAATGGCCGATGTTGGTCTTCACCGCCCCCAACAGCAAAGGCTTGTCAGCGCGTACCTGATCAAACACCGCGCCCAACGCCTGCACTTCAATCGGGTCGCCCAACGATGTGCCCGTGCCATGCGTTTCAATGTAACTAACTTGGGCTGCATCCACGCCGCCATTAGCCAGGGCGGCACGAATCACCGCTTCTTGCGATGGGCCATTAGGCGCAGTCAGGCCGTTGGAACGGCCGTCCTGGTTAATGGCCGATCCGCGAATCACCGCCAATATCGGATCGCCATCCGCCTGCGCATCACTCAGCCGCTTCAAGACGAGCAGCCCGCCGCCCTCGCCGCGCACAAACCCATTGGCACGCGCATCAAACGCTTTGCAACGGCCGTCATCGGCCATCATATGCGCCTTCGACAAAGCAATCGTCGTCTCCGGCGTCAAAATCAGATTGACGCCACCAGCCAACGCCAGACGGCACTCCTGGCTGCGCAAACTCAACACCGCCTGATGCACCGCCACCAACGACGACGAACAAGCCGTATCCACCGGAAAACTCGGCCCTTGCAGCCCCAACGTATACGACAGCCGCCCCGATGCCACGCTGTGCGCATTGCCCGACGCCAGATAAGCGTCAATCGCCTCTTGCCCGGCACGCATATTCACTTCGTAATAATCACTGCCAGAAATACCGACAAACACGCCAGTCTGGCTCGCCATCAACTGCTCTGGCGACTGCCCGGCACGCTCCAACGCTTCCCAGGCCAACTCCAACAGCATCCGCTGCTGCGGATCCATGCCTGCCGCCTCGCGCGGCGCAATGCCAAAAAAGGCGGGATCAAACTGGTCTACATCCTCAATAAAACCGCCCCAGCGCGTCGCCATTTTCCCCGGCACATCCGGGTCTGGGTCATAAAAAGCGTCAATGTCCCAACGCTCTGGCGGCACCTCGCTAATGGCATCCACGCCATCGCGCAGCAGTTCCCAAAACGCTTCCGGACTGTTAGCCCCGCCAGGAAAGCGGCAGCTCATGCCGATAATGGCAATTGGTTCGCTGCGTGCCCGCTCTAAATTGTCCAGCCGCGATTGTAATTGCGCGGCCAATAATGCCAGCCGCTTGGGTGGTAATTGACTGATTCTTTCTAAAAACTCTTTCATATGCGTTCCGCTGTTAGGTTTTTATATATTGCGTATGGCGCATCCGAAGTTCAATACGCCATACGCAATACGCAATAACACGCCATCCCTTTCTTTACAGATCAGCCAACAGCCGATCCACTTCATCATCGGAGAGGTTTTCAATGTCGGCGAGCAGGTCATCCATGTTGGCAACGGCCGTTTCCCCCACCATCTCCACATCCTCAGCAACGGCCGTTTCCGCCGCCATCTCCAGCTTCAAAATCGTCCCCGCCAGATAATCGGTCAGCGCCGTCGCCGTGGGGTAATCAAACACCAGCGTCGCCGGTAAATTACGCGCCAGCCCCAGACTTGTCGTCAGCAAATTGCGCAGTTCCACAGCCATCAACGAATCCAGCCCCATGTCACTCAACGGCAGCTGCGGGTCTACATCCTGCGCCGATTCCAGCCCGACAACCTTCACCACTTGCTCACTGACATGGTTCAGCAGCAGCTCCCAGCGCTGCTGTGCCGGGACATCGGCCAACTGCTGCAAAATAGACGGCCGTTCCGGAAACGGCCGTTCCGTCTCCACCGTCTCCTCACTTCGCTGCGCCTCAACCCTCGGCATCTCAGCGCCCTTGCGTTTGGCACCTTCCGCCGCCAAACTCGACAACCACGCCGGAACCTGCGCAAACTGCCGCACATACCGCCCCCAATCCACCGGGAGCACGCCTACCTGCGCCTTCGTTTGCGCCATCAACTCCATCAAAATCGCCATTCCCTGCTCTGGGGCAATCGTACCCGCGCCCTGCGCCGTCACCCAGGCATCCGCCTGTCGCTCCGCCGCCGAGCCAATTTGCGACCAGACACCCCAGTTAATGCTCAACGCAGGCAAGCCCTGAGCCTGCCGCGCATGCGCCAGCGCATCCATAAACGCATTTGCCGCCGCATGATTCCCCTGTCCTGGCGAACCGGTCAGCGCCGATGTCGAGGAGTAAAGCACAAAGAAATCGAGCGGCAAATCACGCGTCAACGTGTGCAGCAGCCATGCGCCATTTACCTTCGGAGCCATCACACGGGCAAATTTGCCCCACTCCTGCCGCAGCAGCGTGGCATCATCCAACACACCGGCCGAATGAATCACACCGCGCAAAGGCGGCATCGTCTCGGCCATTTGCGCCAACACCCGCGCCACATCCGCCGCCTGCGACACATCCGCCTGCAACACAACAATTTGCGCACCGGCAGCTTCCATCTCGGCAATGGCCGCTTGCGCCGCCTCACTCGCGCCGCTGCGCCCCAGCAGCGCCAAATGCCGCGCTCCCCGCGCCACCAACTGCCGCGCCGTCAACAGCCCCAATCCAGCCAACCCGCCCGTAATCAAAACAGAGGCCTGCGAAGAAAAGCGCCAGGAATCCCCCATTCCCCCTCTTCCCTCTTCCCTCTTCCCTCCACTCTCCTCTCTCTTCTCTCCACCCTCCTCATCCTGCGTGATCACAATCTTGCCAATGTGCCGCGTCTGCGCCATAGTGCGGAAAGCGTCCGCCGCCTGCGCCAAGGGGAACGTTTGCAGCGGTGAAGGTTGCAGCGTGCCCCCATTGACCAGCGCCATCACTTCCTGAAACACCGGGCTAACGGCATCTGGCTGTTCCACCATTCCCGCGGCCAGGTCAATCAGGTGATAATCTGCATCAGGCCGGGCAGCGGCAAACTGCGCCGGTGTCCAGACATCCCGCTTGCCGATTTCCAGGAAACGGCCGTTCTGCGCCAACACCGCCACCGACTTCGCCACAAACTCCCCGGCCAGCGAATTCAACACCACATCGACACCTGCGCCGCCGGTCACAGCCATAATCTCATCAGCAAAATCAAGCGTGCGCGAATTAAAAATATGCTGCACACCCATCTGCCGCAGCTTTTCCCATTTGGGCTGGCTGGCCGTCGCAAACACCTCCGCCCCGGCCAATTGTGCCAACTGCACAGCGGCCATCCCCACACCGCCCGACGCCGCCTGAATCAACACACGGTCGCCCGCTTGCAGCTTGCCCAACGTGTGCAAGCTGTAATACGCCGTGAAAAAGGCCGTGGGGAAAGTAGCCGCCTCGGCAAAACTGAGGTGCGCCGGTTTCTGCGCCACAAAAGCAGCGTCGGCCAGCACATAGCTGCCAAAGCTGCCCGCAGCCAAGGCCATCACGGCATCGCCTACGGCAAAATGGGTCACGTTTGCGCCAACGGCCGTTACCACGCCGCTGCACTCGCCGCCCAACGGATCCGGGTCATCGCGCATCGCCAGCGCGTTCATCACATCGCGGAAATTCAACCCCGCCGCCAGCACGCGAATTTCCACCTGGTCGGGGCCGGGCAACGGCCGTTCCACCGCCGCCAATGTCATCTTATCCAGCACCCCATCCGGCGACTTTTGCAGCCGCACGGCGGGCGCTTCTGGCTGCGCTTCGCCAGGCTTCAGCAGGCAACGGCTCAACCGCGCCACATAACGCTGTCCATGCCGCGCCGCCACATACGTTTCGGCATCCGGCTGCGCCAATTCGGCAAACAAAATGGCCGCCTGCGTCGCCGCATCTTGCTGCGGGTCCAAATCCAGGCGCACCGCCGCCAACTCCGGGTGTTCCAAGTGAATGACTTTGCTCAGCCCCCAGGTTGGTGCCTGCGCCACCACAGGCACATCTCCCGCCACGACCGGCTGAGCGCCGCGTGTCACCAGCCATAATTTGGCGGGTTCTGGCAATGTGCCCAACGCCTGAATCAAGGAGACAATGCTGCCCGTGCCCACGCGCTGCCAGGGTTCCAACGATTCTGTGCCCACAGGAGCAGGCAAATCGAGGTTCCAAAGGTGAACGACGCCGCGCAACGGCCGTTCCCCAGCCTCTGCCAGCCACTGCTTAAACTGCTCCGCATCTGGCACCGTTTGCGGCGTTGGTGCCGGAATTAACGTGCAACTTTCTCCTTGCGCGGCAAGCTGCGCCGCCGCCGCCTGCCCAATGCCCGCGCTGTCATGCAAGATGAGCCAATGCCCCGCCTGCGCAAAAGCCGCCGCCTGCGCCAAAATCAGCGCCTGCCGGAAACGGCCGTTTGCCACCGGCAATGCCGCCATCGTCGCAAACCCAGCCTGGCGCAGCAGGTCATACCATGTCGCTTGCGCAATTAGCGGATAATCGGGGCGTGTCGCCGTATCGGTAAAGCGCCACCAGCCATCCGTCAGGCCAAACGTAATGTCCACCCAATTTTCCGGGCCGGTTCCTTCCACCAGCAGCAGCATACCACCAGGGGCAAGCAGCTGTCGCGTGTGCGCCAACGTTTGCGTCAAATCGACGGTGGCGTGCAGCACATTCACCGCCAAAATCAGGTCAAACTGCTGTCCGGCAAACCCTTGTGCCGCCGGATCACGTTCAATATCCAACACCTGGTATTGCACAAAATCGTACTGCGCGAAGCGTTCTTCGGCGCGGCTCAAAAACAGGGGGCCAATGTCCGTGAACACGTATTGCGTGCGCTGCGCTGGCAAAACAGGGAGAACAGACGACGTGGTGCCGCCGGTGCCGCCGCCAATCTCTAGCATGCGCAACGGCCGTTCCGCTGGAAGCTGAGCCAGCGCCGCCTGCACACTTTGCGCCACCATCTCGTTAAACACACGCGCCTGCGGCGATTCACGATACAACTGCTCGGCAATCTCCACCGAGCCGCCAGGGAAAAGCAGCGCCAATGGGTCTTGCTTGCCCGCCAAAACACGCGCCAATTCTTGCCCGCATTTGCCGGTCAAGATGATTTGTGCCTGCGAAGCGGGATATGCTTGCTGCAAGGCTTGCCACTGCCCCGTCAGATCGACAACAGGAGGCACGGCCGTTACCAGCCAGCCATCCCCATCTTGTTGCAGCCAACCCGCCGCGCTCAACATACCCAAGAAATGGGCCAGGAGACGGCCGTATCGTGGCACAACGCCTAACTGCTGCTGCAAAGAAACGGCCGTAACCCGTTCCCCCACTGTAAACGGCCAGCCCAACTGTTGCAGCGCCGCCGCCACATAAGCGGCGCTCAACGCCTCCAACTGTGGGAACAACTCGTGATAGGCACGCAGGCCATGTTTATCACTCAACGCGCCTAACTGCGGATCAACCTGTTCCGTAATGGCCGCTGCCGAAACTGAATTTTCGGCAAAAACCTGGTTGCTTCCATCTGGCTTCCAGGCCAACTCGTAATACCAGTCAGCAAAGCCAATGCCCAATGCGCTCAACAACGCTTCCTGGCTGGTGCGGCGGAAGGCCAACCCGGTTAAAGCGGCAATGACTTGCCCCTCATCGTTGAGCAGGCGCACATCTCCGTTTAGGGTGTCCGGCATTGCAGCATCGTTGTCAGGCATGTGCAGGGTAATATGGCTCCACACTTGCTCGCCGGGACGGCCGTATACCTGCACGTCGCCCAGGCTCATGGGCAAATAGGTGTCGGTGCCGCTCAAATTAACGGCCGTGCCAAAAAACTGCAAACACGCATCCAACAACGACGGATGCACCTGGAACAAATTCCCTTCACTCGCCACCGCTTGCGGCAAACGAATCCGCCCCAACGCTTCGCCCTCGCGCCACCACACCTGCGTCACACCCTGCATCGCCGCGCCAAAATGGAAGCCACGCTCATGCAGCCAGGCATAATGTTCAGCGCCGCTGCGCGTGTTCGTGCAGCGAGCCTGCACCTCAGCAAGGATTGTGCCGATTGGTTCTGGCTGCTGCGCCCCATTTGCACGCAGCAGCCCCGTCGCGTGCATCTGCCATGTCGCCTCATCCATCTCTGGCTGGCTGAACAACTCAAAGCGTGCCACGCCATCCCGCTCTGGCGTCACCACCAACTGCACCGCGCGGTAATCCTCGTCAGCAAAGACCATCGGCTCGTGAATGATGACATCTTCCAGAGCATGTGCGCCGGGGCCAAATTGCTGCTGCGCCGCCGCCAGCGCCATTTCCAGGTAAGCGGTCATCGGCAGCAACGGTGTATGCTGCACGCGATGGTCACGAATAAAGCCAAAGGAAGCTATGCTCAACTCCATCTCAAACTGCGTCTGGCGCAGTGCCGAACGCAGCCGCCGCCCCAACAATGGGTGAACGGCATCAGGAAGCTGGCGCGGCCGTTGGGTTGTCGCCGCTCTTTGCGGCAGCCAATATCGTTTGCGTTGGAATGGATAGGTGGGTAACTGTTGTTTGCGGCGCACATAGGGCCGGTCAAATCCGGCCCAATCGACAGCAACGCCATGCACCCACAACTGCCCCAAACTGCCCAACATCTGCTCCCAATCATCCTTGTTTTGGCGCAGCGAAGGCAAGTAAGCGGGTTCATACCCTTTTTGTGTGGGCGTGATGCGCCGGGCCATGCCTAACAGCGTTGGCTGCGGGCCAATCTCCAACAAAACATCGACCTGATTGGCGTACAAGGTTTCTACGGCGGGAGCAAATTGCACGGCCGCACGCACATGGTCGCGCCAATAGGCTGCGTTGGCTGCCGTCTCGCCCATCGCCAACACCCCACTCACATTGGAAATGAGGCGCAGCTGCGGCGGGCTGTACTGCACGGTGGCTGCCACCGCGGCAAATTCGTCGAGCATTGGCTCCATCAGCGGCGAATGGAAAGCGTGCGAGACAACGAGCGGACGCGACTTGATGCCTTGTGCGGCAAAAGCGTCACAAATGGCGGCAACGGCCGTTCCCACACCAGAAATAACAATATTCGACGGCCCATTAACGGCCGCAATCGAAACTTCAGCAGCATACGGGGCGATGGCCGCGGCAACGGCCGTTTCCTCGGCAAAAATCGCCGCCATTGCCCCACCCGTCGGCAGCGCTTGCATCAAACGGCCACGCGCAGCAATCAGCTTCAAGCCATCCGCCAGGCTAAACACGCCCGCCAGACACGCCGCCACATACTCGCCCACACTGTGCCCCATCACATAATCTGGCTGCACACCCCACGACAGCCACAACTGCGCCAGCGCATATTCCAGCGCAAACAAAGCTGGCTGTGTATACGCCGTCTCATTAATCAAAGATTGATCATCGTCTGCCGATGACGGATCACGAAAAACAACTTCAAGCAGGGGATGTTGCAGATACGGCCGTAACAGCGCATCGCACTCATCCAACGCCGCGCGGAACACCGGCTGCGTGGCGTACAACTGCCGCCCCATGCCTGTGTACTGCGCTCCCTGTCCGGTGAAAAGAAACGCAATTTTCGGCGGGTCGCTCTGCGTCACTTGTGCCGCCGCAATGCCTTTCACCTCTTCTCCGGCAGCAAAAGCCGCCAATTTTTGCTGAGCTTGCGCGGCAGAAACGGCCGTTACCGCCAACCGCTGCCCCAACTGCGCCCGCCCCGTGTTCATCGTGTAGGCCACATCCGCCACATTTGCCGCTTCCGTCAGGTGGTCAGCCATGTGTCGCGCCAGCTCACCCAGCGCCGCACCATTTTTGGCGGAAAGGGTGAGCAAATGTAACGGCCGTTCTTCTGGCATAACGGCCGTTTCGGGTGCGGCCGTTTCCGGCGCCGCTTCCACCACCAGATGCACATTCGTCCCGCTAAAACCAAAGGAACTCAGCCCGGCAATTAATGGCGCAGCGGCAGGCCAGGGCGTCAGCTTGGTCGGCACAGCCACCGGCAGTTCTGCCCAGGGAATAAACGGGTTCGGCTCCTGTAAATGCAAATGGGGCGGGATGGTGCGCTCTTGCAGCGCCTTCACCACTTTTACCAAACCCACCACGCCAGCGGCCGTTTCCAAATGGCCGACGTTGGTTTTCACCGAGCCAAGCAGCAGCGGCTTGTCTGCGGTACGTCCCGCGCCGAGCGCCGCCGCCAACGCCTGCACTTCAATGGGATCGCCCAATGATGTGCCCGTCCCGTGACACTCCACGTAGGTGACATCGGCTGGCTGCACCTGCGCATTTGCCAATGCCTCGCGAATGACGGCTTCTTGTGCCGGGCCGTTGGGTGCGGTCAGGCCACTGCTGGCACCGTCCTGGTTAACGGCCGTTCCCCGAATCACCGCCAACACAGCATCCCCATCACGCCGCGCATCAGAGAGCCGCTTCAGCACAATCATGCCCACGCCCTCGCCGCGCACGTAGCCATCGGCACGCGCATCAAAGGTCTGGCAACGGCCGTTAGCCGACATCATCTTGTAGCGCGACAAAGCAATCGTCGGTTCTGGCACAAGCATCACATTCACGCCACCCGCCAGCGCCATATTGCACTCGCCGCTGCGCAAACTCTGGCACGCCAGATGAATCGCCACCAGCGACGAGGAGCAAGCGGTATCAATAGAAACACTCGGCCCTTGCAGCCCCAACACATACGAAAGACGCCCGGAAGCAATACTCCGCGCCACGCCGGAGCCATAATACGCGCCAATCTCCTCAATGCCCCCATCTGCCAGATGGATCTGCCCGTAATCCTCCGCCAAAATGCCGACAAAGACACCGGTGCGGCTGCCTGCCAATTGGTCTGGTGCCTGCGCCGCATTTTCCAACGCTTCCCAGGTCACCTCCAACAGCAGCCGCTGCTGTGGATCCATGCTCACAGCCTCGCGCGGCGTAATGCCAAAAAACTGCGGGTCGAATTGATCGACCTGATCCAGAAAAGCGCCCCAACGCGTATACATTTTGCCCGGCGCATCCGGGTCAGGATCATAATAGGCATCCACGTCCCAACGATCCGCAGGCACTTCCCCCACCGTATCCACGCCATCGCGCAGCAGTTCCCAAAACGAGTCGGCGTCATGTGCGCCGCCAGGGAAACGGCAGCCAATGCCGACAATGGCAATGGGTTCACGTTTCGCCTGCTCGACGGCTTCCAGCCGCGCTTGCATCTTCTCTAGCGCCAGCAGCGCCCGCTTCAATGGCGATGCTTGTTGGGCCTCATTACTCATAAAAATCTCCCGGTTCGTGTTTCGTAACCCGTAATCAGTTCACGGCCTACAGTCTATGCTTCCCCAAACAAATCATCCAACCCCGCCAACTTGTCCAGCAGCAGCGCTTCCGCTTCTTCATCGGACATCGCGTCAATCTCCGTTTCGCGGGTGGTTAAGTCAAAGTCATCCGTTTCCAATGGTTTGGTGGCGCTGCCAATTTCGATGGATGCAGCGCTGGCAAACAGTTTGTCGTGCAAATAAACGGCAATTGCCTCTAGCGAAGGATGGTCAAAAACCAGTGTCGCTGGCAGCATAGCCGCCAAATCCAGGCCACTGGTAAGGCGGCTGCGCAGTTCCACAGCCATGAGCGAATCCAACCCAACATCGAGCAAACGCCGTCGTCGGTCAAGTGGCTGCGCCGGGTCCAGGCGCAAAATACGCATCACATGACCACGCACAAAATCCACCAGCAGCGGCAGCCTATCCGCCGCCAGTGCCGCCGTTAACTCATCCACAAAACGCAGCCCTTTGGCTTCTGCCACATCTTCCGGCTTCTCTTCACTTTGCGCCTTCGCGCCTCCGTGTTGAACATCCCCCGCGTCTTGGCGTTGCACCCACTGCCCGCGCACCTGCTCTGTCCAATAGGCAGCGTGCGCCCAGGGATAGGTGGGCAGCGGCACGCGGCGGCGTGCATATGGTTGGTCAAAGGCATCCCAATCGAGGGGGATGCCATGCACCCATAACGAAGCGGCGCTCTCTAACATTTGCACCCAGGCATCCCAATCGGGGCGCAGTGATGGCAGCCAAAGTCCTGATGTATCCACGCGCGACCAAAAGCGCTGCGCGATGCCTAACAAGGTCGGCTGCGGCCCAATTTCGACAAAGACCGTGTGTCCATCGGCATACAATGTTTCCATGGCACGCATAAATTGCACGGGCTGGCGCAGATGACGCCGCCAATAGGCACCATTAGTCACCTCAACGGCCGTTACCAATTCCCCCGTCGTGCAAGAGACCAAGCCCAACTGCGGCGGCGCATAAGTGATGCTGTTCGCCACAGCCTCAAACTCATCCAAAATGGGGTCTAGAAAACGGGAATGTGCCGCCTGGGCAATTGCCAGCCGCCGAAACTTGATGCCTTGCGCTTCACACGCCTGCGTAATGGCTTGCACGGCCGTTTTGCTGCCAGCCACCACCACGTTGCTCGGCCCATTAATCACGGCAATCGACGCATCTGGCGCATGCGGCGCGATCAGCTCGGCAACGGCCGTTTCCCCGGCAAACACCGCCACCATCTCACCCGCACTCGGCAGCGAATCCATCAAGCGGCCACGCGCCGCCACCAACTTCAAGCCATCCGCCGCACTAAACACCCCCGCCACACAGGCCGCCACATACTCGCCGACACTGTGACCCAACACAGCCGTTGGCTGCAAGCCCCAGGAAAGCCACAACTGCGCCAGCGCATACTCCACAGCAAACAGCGCCGGCTGCGCATACGTCATGCGATCCAACAGCGCCTCACTTGCCAAAATATCCAGCAGTGGCACATCGACCAGCGGCTGCATCAACGCCGCGCACGCATCCAACGCCGCGCGGTAAACGGGCTGCGTCTCATAAAGCTGCTGCCCCATCCCTACGTACTGCGCACCGTGCCCGGTAAAAAGAAACGCCACTTCCGGCGCATTCGTCGCCAGCCGTGTGTGCTGGAACAGCCCTAAAGGCTCTTCTCCGGCGAGAAAAGCGTCCAGTTTATTGCGTGCCTCAACGGCCGTTTCCGCTGTCAGCGCCAGCCGATGGGTAAAATTGCCCCGCCCGACATTGGCCGTAAAACAAATATCGCCCAAATCGGCAGTCGATGTTGCCAAATAGTCACGGTATTGCAGCGCCAACTGCCGCAGCCCTTTCTCTTGCTTGGCGGTGAGCTTGAGCAGGTGCAACGGCCGTTCCTGCACTTTCTCCACTGGGGCAGCCGCCGCGGCCGCTTCCAGCACCACATGAACATTCGTGCCGCTAAACCCAAACGAACTGACAGCCGCCAGGGAACGGCCGTTAATTTGCGGAAACGGCATCTGTCGCGTCGGCACATCAATCGGCAAGTCATCCCAGGAAATATACGGGTTCAACGTTTGCAAATGCAGGTGCGGCGGAATTTCGCCGTGCTGCAAAGCCAGCGCCGCCTTCATCAATCCGGCCACACCGGCAACCGCTTCCAAATGGCCCAAATTCGTCTTGATCGAGCCAATTTGCAGCCGATTTTGCGGCGTGCGTCCTTCGCGCAGCACCGCACCCAACGCCTGCACTTCAATCGGATCGCCCAATTCAGTGCCCGTGCCATGCGTCTCCACATATCCAATTTCGCCCGGCTTCACGTCCGCATTGCGCAGCGCCGCCCGAATCACACGCTCCTGCGACAGACCATTGGGCGCGGTCAAGCCACTGCTGCGTCCATCCTGATTCATCGCCGAACCACGAATAACGGCAATGATGTGATCGCCCGCCGCCTGCGCATCAGACAGCCGCTTCAGCACAACCACGCCGCACCCTTCAGCCCGCACAAAACCATCCGCACGCGCATCAAACGCTTTGCAACGGCCGTCCGCAGCCATCATCTGCGCCTTGGAAAAGCCAATCAAAATCTCCGGCAGCAAGATGGCATTAACGCCACCTGCCAAAGCCATATCACATTCACCGCTGCGCAAACTGTTCACCGCCAGATGCACCGCCACCAACGAGGAAGAGCAAGCGGTATCCAGAGAAACAGCCGGGCCTTCCAGCCCCAGGCAATAAGCAATACGCCCCGATGCCGCACTGTGCGCAATCCCTTGCGCCAGATAAGAATCAATCTCATTTTGATCGCCGTTAAGCAGCAGCTGTGCATAATCGCTGCTGGAAATGCCCACAAACACGCCCGTCTGACTGCCAACCAACGCTTCCGAGGCATGTCCGGCATCTTCCAACGCTTCCCAACTCACCTCCAACAGCAGCCGCTGCTGCGGATCCAGGCTCATCGCCTCGCGCGGCGAAATGCCAAAAAATTGCGGATCAAACTGCGCCACACCGTCGATAAAACCGCCCCAGCGCGTAGACATTTTGCCAGGAGCCATTGAATCGGTGTCGTAATACGCATCAATCGGCCAACGGTCAGGCGGCACTTCGCTGATGGCGTCCACACCATCGCGCAGCAAGTCCCACAACTGCGCCGCACTGTTCGCCCCACCGGGGAAACGCAGCCCCATGCCCACAATCGCTATCGGTTCGGTGCGTGCGTGCTCTAACGCGTCCAGTTTGGCACGCATCTCGCGCAGTTCAAATAAAGCACGCTTGACCGGAGAAAGCTCAGCTAGTTGATTGGTATCGCTCATAAAATTTATTCACCCTTACGCAGCATGTCTAACTCCGCCAGCAGCAAGGCTTCGGCGTCTTCATCGGAGAGGGATTCTAACTCGGCCAGAGCCGCATCCGGCGTTGGCGCAGTTGGTGTTGGTGCGGCAACGGCCGTTTCCTCCGCCTTGAAAAATTGTGCCAGGTAACCACCCAAATCAGCCGGTGTCGGATAATCAAAAACAAGCGTGGCGGGCAACGGCCGTTCCAGGCCCAATCCTCTGCCCAACAAGTTACGCAGTTCCACCGCCATCAACGAATCCAACCCCAACTCTTGCAGCGGCTGCTGCGGATTGAGCGCAAAATCGGCAGCTAACCCCAACACCTTCAGCGCCTGCTCTTGCACAAACGCCAGCAGCAAATTCGGCCGTTTACTGGGCGGCGCATCTTGAATGCGCTGCTGCCAGGCAGAAGATGGTGCTGCGGCAACGGCCGTTGCCGCCTCTTGCGCCACAAGCTGTGCCATCTCTGTAAAAAATGGCGCATCCGCCTGGCCACGAAAAGCCGCCCAATCCACATCCACAATACCCACCTGCGTCAAATCATCGCGCCGCGCCATCACCTGCGCCAGCGCCGCGATGCCTTGCGCCGGGGTCATCGAGCGAATCCCGCGCTGCTGCACGCGTTCGCCAATCCCCTCTTTTGCCGCCGCCCCCACTTCTGACCATGGCCCCCAATCAATGCTCAAGACCGGCAGACCCAACGCCCGCCGGTAATGCGCCAATCCATCCAAAAACGTACTCGCGGCAACATGGTTAGCCTGTCCAGCCGACCCCAACAAGGCCACCGCCGACGAAAACAGCACAAAGAAATCAAGCGGCATTTGCTTTGTCAACTCGTGCAAAATCCAGCCGCCTCCCACTTTGGGGGCAAACACACGCGCAAACCGCTCCCAACTTTGCTGCGCCAGCACGCCGTCATCCAACACCCCGGCGGCATGAATCACGCCGCGCAGCGGTGGCATTTCCGCAGCCATCTGCGCCAACACCCGCGCCATGTCATCCTGGCGCGACACATCCGCCGCCAAGACCGTTACCTGCACGCCCGCTTCTGCCAGTTCCGCCAACACAGCCTGTGCCGCCGCCGCTGGCGCACTGCGCCCGACCAATGCCAGGTGCCGTGCTCCCATTTCTGCCAGCCAACGCGCCACGGCCAATCCCAAGCCACCCAATCCGCCAGTGACCAGATAAGAAACATGAGGAGAGATAAGGGAGGAATGATTTTCGCTCTTCTCGCTTCCCTTTTCTTTCTTCAACACGATTTTCCCGGTGTGGCGGGCTTGAGCCATGAAACGGAAGGCGTCTACGGCCGTTCCCATGGCAAATGTATGCGTCGGCAATGGGCGCAGCACACCCTGATTAAACAGCGCCATCACCTCACGCAGCATCCCCTGAATCAACGCCGGGTCATCCTGCCCAATCGCCGCCAGGTCAATGACATGGTAATCCGCTTGCGGTCTGACAGCGGCAAACTGCGCCGCTGTCCAGATGTCACGTTTGCCAATTTCAACGAAACGGCCGTTTGGCACCAGCACCGCCACCGACTTCGCCACAAACTCCCCGGACAGCGAATTCAAAATCACATCCACGCCATCAGCTTGCGCCAGAATCTCCGCCGCAAATGCCGTCGAGCGCGAATCAAACACATGCTGCACGCCTAACGCCCGCAGCAGCGTCCGCTTTTGTGCGCTGCCCGCCGTGCCCCAAACCTCCGCGCCAAGGTGCCGGGCAATTTGCACCGCCGCCATCCCCACCCCGCCAGCAGCCGCATGAATCAGCGCGCGCTCGCCAGATTGCAACTTTGCCAGCCGCACCAACGCATAATACGCCGTCAAAAATGCCGAGGGAATCGTCGCCGCCTCGACAAAGCTCAAATGCGCCGGTTTCGGCGTCACAAAATCAGCCGGACAATAGGCATACGATTGAAAACTGCCAATCGCCATTGCCAGCACGGCGTCGCCCACCTGCACCTGTGTCACATCCGCGCCAACGGCCGTTACCACGCCCGCACACTCCCCACCAAACGGAATCGGCCCGCCCGGATACATGCCCAATGCATTGAGCACATCACGAAAGCCCAGCCCGGCAGCCATCACTTCAATTTCCACCTCGCCCGCCTGCGGTTGGCGGCGAGTCAACGGCCGTATCGTCAAATTCTCCAACACACCCGGCTGGCTCGTCGTCAATTGGAACGGCCGTCCCGCCAGCGGCGGCTCCGCCTCCTGTGGCACACGCACCAAACGCGGCACAAACCGCCCTTGCCCACGCAGCGCCACCTGATCTTCCATGCCTGCCGCCAAAATCTCAGCCACCGCAGTTGCCACATCTGTGCCTGCCGGGTCCAGGTCAAGGCGCGTGCAAGCCAATTCCGGGTATTCCTGCGCGATCACCTTCCCCAATCCCCACAACGGCAATTGGGCCACCGCTGCCGGAATCGGGCCAACCGGCTGCGCCCCTTGCGTCACCAGCCACAGGCGCGGCGACATCCGCGCCGCCGCCAATGCCTGCACCAAAGACAACGCCGCACCCACCACCCGCTCCTGCGCCACTGCCGGGGTTGCCGCTGCCGTAACGGCCGTATCCAATGCCCACAAATACAACACAGCATCCGGCGCACCCGTCTCCGACAGCAAACGCGCAAACGCCTCTGGGCGTGTTGGATTCAGGTGATACTGCCCATTCGCCCCGGCAAACGTTTCACCAGGGAAGACAAACGTACACCGATGTCCCCTCTCCGTGAGCTGCGCCGCCAACTGCGTCGCCACACTGTCTGCCGCTTCATGTGCGCCCGCATCGGCAAAAATCAGGTAATGGGCAGGCGGCACATCAGCCACAGACACGGCCGTTTCCGTCTCGCGCCAGGCCACTTCATACAACCAATCGTCATAATTCGCGCCAAGCACGGCCGTTTCCGTCACCCGCTTCAAGGCAAAACCCAACACCGTCGCCAGCAGCGCCCCATCCGCATCATACACAAACACATCGCCCGTCACCGTCTCCGCGCCCTGTGCATGCCAAACAGCATAGCTCCACACCTGGGCAGGGAAACGGCCGTAAACCTGCACAGCCGCCGCACTAAACGGCAAATACGCCCCTTCATCCGCGTCCAGCAGCGCACTCAACGGATGCAAACACGCATCCAGCAGCGCCGGATGCCAATGATACCCGGCCGCATTCACCTCTGCGGGCAAATGAACCTGTGCCAAAGCCGCGCCCTCGCCGCGCCACAGCCGTGTCATCCCCCGAAACGCCGCGCCATAGTCCAAACCGCGTGCATGCAGCGCGTCATATTGCGCCGCCAACGGCCGTTCCTCACGGCACTGCGCCTGCGCTTCCGCCAACGATGTCGCCGCGGCCATCGCGCTGCTTGCCGCCAATTGTCCAGCCGCATGCAGCGTCCAACGCTCATCGCTGCCCTGGCTCAACACCTGAAACGCGCCATCCGCCGCCAGTAAAAGCTGCACCGGCACAGACGCATCCTCCGGCAAACGAAGCGGCGCGTGCAGCAGCACATCTTGCAGGGCGGGCAGTTGGCCGCGTACGGCCGTTCCCGCAGCCAACGCCATTTCGAGATAACCGGCAGCAGGGAAAACGGCCGTGCCAAACACCCGGTGCGCCGCCAAAAACGGCAGCTGCGCCAGCGACAATTCCTGCTCAAAAATCACATCTTGCGTCGCCGCACGCACACGCCACCCCAACAAGGGATGCAGTGGCGGCGTCTGACGCCCCGTCATCTGCGGCGCAGCTTCCAGCCAATAGCGCTGCCGTTGGAACGGGTAAGTAGGCAAATGGACGCGCTGTCGTGGCTGTCCCAATTGCGCCCAGGGCACATCCACACCGCCCACATACAGCGTACCCAGGCTGCTCAATATCTGCTTGTTATCGTCTCGATCCTTGCGCAGCGAAGGCACCGCTTGAAAAGTCGCTTCATCGGCCAGGGGCAGCCGCTGGATAATGCCCAACAACGTTGGTGCCGGGCCAATTTCCAGCAGCAGGTCATATCCATCGTGCAGCAATGTTGTCGCGGCATCGGCAAAACGCACCGGCTGCCGCTGATGCGTGCGCCAATACGCCGCACGCCCCACCTCGGCAAAGCTGGCCGCCGCTCCGGTCACACCGGAAATATAAGTAACTTGCGACGGTGCATAGGTCACTGTTTGCGCAATGGCCTCAAATTCATCCAAGAAAGATTCCACCAGCGGCGAATGCGAGGATTGCGCCACATCAAGGCGGCGCGTCTTGACTTTAGCCGCTTTCAATTCGGCGCGAATCGCCTCCACCGTCTCTTCCAGCCCGGAAATGACGATATTTGTCGGGCCATTAATCACGGCAAGGGAAACACGATCGGCGTAAGGGGCAACGGCCGTTGCCACCGTCTGCTCATCGGCAAAGACAGCGGCCATCTCACCCTTTTGCGGCACGCCATCCATTAAACGACCCCGCGCCGCCACCAGCTTGATGCCATCGGCAACGCTGATCATCCCCGCCGCGCAAGCCGCCGCGTATTCGCCAACACTGTGCCCGGTGACGGCATCCGGAGTAATGCCCCAAGAAGCCCATAGTTTGGTCAGGGCATAGGCCAGCACAAATTGCGCCGGCTGTGTGTAAGTCATACCCGCCCACAACTGCGCCGTTTCCGCCTCGCGCTCCGCTTCTGGATAAAGCACGGCGGTCATGGGAATGTCGAGATACGGCCGTAACAACTCCTCGCACTCCTGCACCGCCGCCCGGAAAACAGGTTCCGTCTCATACAAACCGCGCCCCATATGCACATACTGCGAGCCATGCCCGGTGTACAAAAAGGCAATGCGCGGCCGTTCCGGGCGCAAATAAGCACCGCTGACAACATCGGGGGCATCTTGCGCCGCCGCAAACTGCGCCAACTGGGTGCGCATGTCGGCCATCGTGGCAGCAGGCAACGCCAACCGATATTTGAAATGGGAACGACCACTGCCCGCCGTGTGGCAAATGTCCGCCAATGCTGTCTCCACATCGCCCGATGTTCCTACATCGCCCGATGTTTCTGCATCGCCCGATGTTTCCACATCGCCCAAATAAGCGGCATAACGCGCAGCCAGTTCACGCAAAGCGGGTTCGCTTTTGGCAGAGAGGGGCAGCAAAGAATACGGCCGTTCCGCAACCGCCGCATCTTCCGCCACAGGCGGCGCGGCCACAATCACATGCGCATTCGTGCCGCTGGCACCAAAGGCGCTGATGCCAGCCACACGCGCTGTACCGCTCCACGGCGTGCGCCGCGTGGGCACAACCGCTGGAATAGTTTGCCAATCCACATGCGGCGTAGGCGTCTGGAAATGCAAATGTGGCGGCAGTTCGTCATGCTGCATCGACAGCACAACTTTGATCAGCCCGGCGACGCCAGCCGCCGACTCCGTATGGCCGATGTTGGTTTTCACCGACCCCAGGTAAAAAGGCTGGGTTCGCTCTGCGCCGAGAACAGCAGCCAGGGCACGCACTTCGATGGGATCGCCCAACGAGGTGCCGGTTCCATGTGCCTCCACATAGCTCACAGCGGCAGGAGCAACACCGGCATTGGTCAGCGCGGCGCGAATGACCGCTTCTTGCGCCAACTTGTTGGGCACGGTGAGGCCGCTGCTGGGGCCGTCCTGATTAACGGCCGTTCCACGAATCACAGCCAGCACGCGGTCGCCATCCCGCTGTGCGGCGGCCAACGGCTTCAGCACCACCACGCCGACGCCTTCACTGCGAATGAAGCCATCGGCGCGGGCATCAAACGTTTTGCAGCGCCCATCGGCCGCCATCATATTTGCTTTCGTCGCGCTGATGGTCATCTCTGGCGACAAAATGAGGTTGACGCCGCCAACCAGAGCCATCTCGCATTCGCCGTTGCGTAAGCTGTTGACGGCCAGGTGAACGGCCGTTAACGACGACGAACAAGCGGTATCCACAATCAAACTGGGGCCATGCACACCGAGAAAATAAGAAAGCCGCCCGGCGTTGCTGTTTAGCGCGTTGCCGGTGATGCGGTAGGCGTCAATCTGCCCCACCGTTTGCGCCGCTTGCAATTGCAAATAATCATTGACCGTGACGCCGACAAAAACGCCCGTGCTGCTGCCGGAAACGGCCGTTGGCGGAATTCCGGCATGTTCCAATGCCGCCCAACTCGTCTCCAACAACAACCGCTGCTGCGGATCCATGCTGCGTGCCTCGCGCGGCGACACGCCAAAGAAAGTCGCGTCAAACTGATCCACATCCGTCAAAAAACCGCCCCAACGCACCGACATCTTGCCCGGCGCATCCGGGTCAGGGTCATAGTAGGCGTCCACATCCCAACGCGACGGCGGCACTTCGCCAATGGCATCCACGCCATCGCGCAGCAGTTCCCAAAAAGCATCGGGGCCATCAGCCCCCGGAAAACGGCAGCCAATGCCGATAATGGCAATCGGTTCGCGCCGCGCCTGTTCAACTTCTTCCAGCTTCGCCCGCATTTTCTGCATTGCCAGCAGCGCGGTTTTCAAGCGGCTTTGGTATTCGGCCTCTGTCGTCATGAACACTCCAGCAGCGATTGCCACTTGCGTGAGCAAGCGTTAATCGCCATCTATCAAATCATCAATTGCAGCCAGTTCGTCGTCGAAGAGCGAGAACAGGTCATCTTCGGAAAGGGTATCTAGCTCGGCGGCGGTTTCATCCGGTGCAGGAGCAGGGGCAGCGGGCACGGCCGTTTCCCAATGCAGCACCTCCGCCACCAAAAAATCGGTCAGCCGGGCCACCGTGGGATACTCAAAAGCAACCGTCGTCGGCAGCGTGCAGCCCAGGTCAACTTCCAGGCGTGTGCGCAGCTGCACAGCCATCACCGAATCCATCCCCATCTTGAAGAAACCGGCGTCCGCCTCAAAGCTGTCCGCATCGGCAAAGCCAAGGATAGCGGCGACAACGGCACGCACATGGCGGCGCAGTCGTGACACACGCTCTGCGGGTGGCGCGGCAGCCAATTCCTGGGCGATTGTGTGGTTCCCGGAAACGGCCGTTTCCGCCTCCACCTCAATGTGCGCCAGCAACGGCCGTGTCCGCTTCGCCTCATAAATCGGCTTAAAGCGCGGCCAATCAATGGCCGCCACCATGGCCTGTGTGGCCGACGCCGCCAACAAGCGGCTTAACGCGGCCAGCGCCATCTCTGTCGGCAGCGCATCCTGCCCAATTTGGGCGAAATAATCAGCTAATTCGGCCGTTGCCAGACCATCACCTTCCCACCAACCCCAATTGACGCTCAACGCCGGTAATCCTTGCGCGTGCCGATAGGCGGCGAGCGCATCCAAAAATTGATTGGCGGCGGCATAATGGCCCAACCCGGCCCCGCCCAAAATCGCCGCGCTGGAGGAAAAGAGCACAAAGAAATCGAGCGGCAGCGTCTGCGTCAACTCGTGCAGCAGCCAACCGCCGCGCACTTTGGCGGCCAAAACCTCGCGCAAACTCGCCGCGTCCATCGTGGCTAACGGCTGTGTGGTGGTGATGCCTGCGGCATGAACCAGGCCACGCAGCGGCGGCAGCTCATCGCCAAAACGGGCAAACAAAGCGTGCATCGCCGCTGCGTCGGCGGTGTCTGCCTGCGCCACGGTGACTTCTACGCCGAGCGCTTCAAGTGACTGAACGGCCGTTACCCGTTTCCCTGTCTGGCTCTGTGGATCAAGCTGCGCCCAGGCCGCTCGTGGTGGCAATCCGGCACGGCTGGTCAGCACCAGCTGACGCGCCCCTTGCCCCGCCAGCCAGGCCGCTATGCGCAGCCCCAAACTGCCCAGGCCGCCGGTAATCAAATAAGCGCCTTCACCCTGCGCAAATTGCCACGCCTCATGCGCGACTGTTTTCCGCGACAACCGCGCCACATACCGCTGCCCATCCCGGTAGGCCACTTCGTCTTCCTCGTTGGCGTCCAAAATTTCGCCAAGGATGATGTCGGCAAGGGCGGCCGCGTCACCGCTATCCAAATCAAGCATGCCTCCCCACAAATCGGGCTGCTCCAGGGACAATGCACGCCCCAAACCCCACAGCGGCGCGGCAAAAGGTTGTACGCGTTCGCTGGCCCGTACCGGCTGCGCTTGCTGCGTCACCAGCCACAGGCGCGTCTGCCGCCCGGCTAACTGCTGCACAAGCGTGAGAACAGGGGCGCAGGCGGCATCGGGGGAAACGGCCGTTTCATCCAACCCCCACAAATAGACCACACCCTGCCAATCAATAGGCGACAGCGCGGCTAAATCATCGGGCGTATTGATGCGCGTCACCGTTTGGCCCTGCACCTGCAACGCCGCAGCCAATGCCGCGCCAACCCCTTGTCGATCCGCCAGGATCAGCCAGGGGCCGCTGCTCCGTGAAGCGTGAGCGGCGAGCGGCGGGCGCGTTTCCCAGGTTACTTCGTAGAAGCAATCGTCCAGATTAGCGGGCAGCAGCGCCGCCTGGCTGACAGGCGCAAAGCGCAAGCCGCTGGCCCGCAAAATTAGCTGCCCGGCTTCATCGAGCAAGGTGATGTCGCCTTCGATGGCGGCTGGCGTGTCTTCGCGCAAGATGACATGGCACCAAACAGGCGCACGATAAGCGGCGCTGTTCACTTTGGCCGCCTGGTTCAGCACATAATCGGCAATGGGGAACGGCCGTTCCGCCCCCGCCAAGGCCAACAATAACTGCACGCCACCATCGACGGCCTCCACACGGGATAAGTCTGGCTGGCAGCGCACCAGCGCCTCACCTGCGCCGCGCCAAATGGCTGCGGGCAGCGGGCCGAAAGTCAGCCCTTTGTCGTTTAGCTCTTGCTCGTAAACGGCCGTTGCCAATGATGGCAATTTTGCTTGCAAAGAAGCAAGCGCCAGCGGCGGCGCAGACAATTTCCCCCAACGCACCACACTTTGGGCATGTGACTGCCAGACATCATCCGCTTGCAAGCTGAAAAGCTGCGCGGTCTCACCCGTCAGCAGCCATTGAACCGTTTGCGCCTCATCAAGCAGCAGCGGTTTGTCCAGGCGAATGTTTTCCAGAGTAAGGTGCGCTTGTTGGTGAACGGCCGTGCCCATCGCCAACAAGCCATCCACATAAGCCGCAGCCGCCAATAAACGCACCGCCCCCAGGCGATGCACAAAAGCCGCCGCCAACCGATCTGCGCCAAGGGTTGCTTCAAAAGTCGGGATAGGCGCACTGAGGCGCTGCCCCAACAATGGATGTCCGGTCTCTTTGCCACTGGTCGCACGCTGCGGACGCTTATTCTCCAACCAATAGCGCTGATTTTGCCAGGGATATGTGGGCAAGGGCAGGATGCGCCCGGCCGGAACCAGAACATCCCAACGCGGCGCGTATCCTTGCGTGTACAGTCCACCCAATGCACGCAGTAAAATGGGACGCGCAGCCTGCTCGCGGCGCATAGAGGGCAGCACCAACCAATCCGGGGCGCATTGGCCGACCGCATGCATCAATGCCGGATGCGGCGCGATTTCAACGCAAGCTGTGTAGCCATCGGCCGCCATCGCCTGCACTGCCGGAGCAAACAACACCGGTTCGCGAATGTTGCGCCCCCAATAAGCGGCGTCGTAATCGCCGGGCTGCGCCTGCCCGCCGCGCACGGTGGAGTAAATTGGAATGGCTGCCGCATGGGTGACAATGCCTTGCAAAGCGGCGCTTAACTGCTGGCGAAACGGCTCCATCACCGGGCTATGAAATGCGTAATTGACGGTAAGCATCCGCGCAAAAATGCCCGCTTCTTGCAAAGTCGGGATTAATTCAGCCAACGCGTCCGCATCCCCGGACAAGGTGAGCGAGAGTGGGCTGTTTTCCGCGCCAATGGAGAGGCCGGGATAGGCGGTCAGGCGGGCCAGCGCGTCGGCGCGGGAAAGGCCAACGGCGGCCATTTTGCCAAGGCCGGTTGCTTGCTGCATGAGCCGTCCGCGATGGTAAATGACGCGCACTGCATCCGGCAAGTTGAGGACACCGGCGACGTGCGCCGCGGCCACTTCACCAACGCTGTGACCGACGACGGCATCGGGCACCATACCCCAAGAGCGCCACAACGCCGCCAGCCCGACTTGCACGGCGAAAATGGCGGGTTGGGCAATTTCGGTGTCGTCTAAACGGCCGTTTTCGGCCGTCAGCTCCGTCAACAAAGACCAATCTGTCGTATATTGGCGCAGCAGCGCATCAATTTCCGTCACGGTATCGCGGAAAACCGGCTCCGTCGCCAGCAGGTCTCGCCCCATGCCCAGCCACTGCGGCCCCTGTCCAGAAAACACAAAGACAAGACCCCGTTCGCCGGCCGGGATAACCTGGCCGACGGCCATGTCGTCACGCATTTCGCCTTGGGCAAAAAAGTCTAGCTGTTCGGCTAACTGTGCCCAATCGGTTGCGACCAACGCCAGGCGATGGTCATGATGCCCGCGACGGTGGGCAGCGGTATAAGCCATATCGGTCAGCGAGATGCCATCATCAGCGAGAAATTGCTGGTAAGCACGCGCCAGGTCGCGCAAAGCTTGTGGACTACGCGCCGAGAGCGGCATGAGAACCGGCGCATCCGCTGAAGAAGCATCCGGTGTGGAAGTTTCAGCCAGCGAATCGTCTGGCGCTTCGCAAAGAATGAGGTGCGCGTTGGTGCCACCAAAGCCAAAAGAGCTGACGGCGGCATAGCGGGGTTGGTCGGTGCGGGGATACGGCCGTTCCTGCACCGGAATCTCAAAACGCGTATCAGCCAGGGGGATAAGCGGGTTCAATTCGCGGAAATGAAGGTGCATGGGAATGCGTTCCCGCGACAACACCAGCGCCGCTTTGATTAGTCCGGCAATACCTGCCGCCCCTTCCAGATGGCCGATATTCGTCTTCACCGATCCCAAAACACAGGGAGCAGCGGCACTCTCTGCGCCAATGACAGCCGCCAGAGCTTCCACCTCAATCGGATCGCCGAGTTTGGTGCCGGTGCCATGCGTTTCGACATAGCTGATTTGCTCAGGCTGCACTTTGGCGTTAGTCAGAGCCTGACGAATGACCGCTTGCTGCGCCAGCCCATTAGGAGCGGTGATGCCGTTGCTGCTGCCATCCTGGTTAACGGCCGTACCGGCAATCAACGCAATAATGGGATCGCCCGCCGCCACCGCATCAGAGAGCCGCTTGAGCACGACCACGCCGACACCCTCGCCACGTACAAAGCCATCAGCCGCCGCATCGAATGTTTTGCAACGGCCGTCGGGAGCCATCATTTGCAATTTGGTAAAGGTAATAGTCGATTCGGGCGAGAGCAGTAGGTTGACGCCAGCAGCCAACGCCAGGTCACATTCGCGGCTGCGCAAGCTGTTCACGGCCAGATGAGCCGCCACCAGCGAAGAAGAACAGGCGGTATCAACCGCCAGGCTTGGCCCTTGCCAATCAAACAAGTAAGACAGGCGATTGGCAATGATGCTGTGCGCCGTGCCTGCGCCAGTGTGCGTATCAATGTCGATCAAATCGCGCACTTGCAGCAAGTTGTAATCGCTGCTGTGGCTGTGTACGCCCACAAAAACACCACTCTGGCTGCCACTCAATTTATCGAGCGGCTGCCCGCCATGTTCCAGCGCCTCGACCGCCACTTGCAGCAACAGCCGCTGTTGTGGATCCATGCGGGCTGCTTCGCGGGGCGAAATGCTAAAAAAAGCGGGGTCAAATTGATCAACGCTGTCCAAGAAGCCGCCCCAACGCGTATTCGTTTTGCCGGGCGCCATGAAATCGGTGTCGTAAAGCGCGTCAACCGGCCAACGTTCGGCAGGCGTTTCGCTGATGGCATCCACGCCATCGAGCAGCATTTGCCAGAATGCGGCGGGCGAATTGGCCCCACCGGGAAAGCGGCAGCCCATGCCAATGATGGCGATGGGTTCAGTGCGTGCTTTTTCGGTGGCATCGAGACGCGCACGCATTTCTTTTAACGCCACTAGAGCACGTTTGAGTTGGGAGAGTTCGGCAGAATCGGTCATAGGATGATTAATCGGTGTTTGGTAATTAGTCGTCGATACTAGAGATCTTTGAGCAGGTCGTCTATTTCTGATAGTTCATCGGCCAGCATGGCTTCGATGTCTTCTTGGGAAAGGTCGTCTAAAGCGGCGGCCGGTTCGGTGGATGTCGGCGGGGTGGGTGTTACAGGGGAAACGGCCGTTTCCTCACCCCCATCAGCCAACGGCACCCCCATCTTTTGCGCCAGGAACGGCAGCAACGCCTCAATCGTCGGGTAATTCCAGATAAACGTCGCCGACAGCGTCAGCCCCAGGCTGTTCTCCAACCGGGTACGCAGTTCCAGCGTCATCAAGGAATCCAATCCCAACGTTTTCAGCGGCTTATTCAACGGCACACGCCCCGGAGCCATGCGCAGCACTTGTGCCACCTGCTCGCGCAAATGATTGGCGAACAAGTTGTGGCGGGCGCGTCCCGGCGCAGCCGCCAGCAGTTCATCATGGAAGGTGGCCGTGGCGGATGGGGTAACGGCCGTTGCCGTCCCCTCTTCCCGCGCACCGGCCAATTCGGCAAACAACCGTGCCGCCCGTGCTGCGGGATAAAACGCCTGCCATTGCCCCAAATCAAAAGGCATCACAGCCGCCTGCGTCACAGCAGCCGTGTGCAAACGGGCCAACGCATCCACGCCCTGCTCCGGCGTAATGGAGCCGACGCCGCGCAGCGCCAGACGGTTGCCACGATTGGCCTGTGCCGCCGCCAGCCCCACCTGTGCCCAAGGCCCCCAATTAATGCTCAGAGCGGGCAATCCTTGCGCGTGACGATGCTGCGCTAACGCATCGAGGAAGGCATTGCCAGCGGCATAATTGCCCTGTCCAGGCGTGCCCAACAACGCCGTCACCGAGGAGAACAGGATGAAAAAGTCGAGTGAGTGCTCTTTGCTCAGCGTGTGCAGATGCCACGCGCCCGCGACTTTGGGAGCAAAGGCACGCCGGAACTGCGCCGCATCCATTTGCAGCAATGTGCTGTCCGCCAACACCCCGGCCGCATGAACGATGCCGCGCAAGGGTGCCAAATCAGACTCTATCGCCGCAAAAACGCGCTGCAAATCGGCCAATTGGGTGACATCAGCCTGCATAGGAACGACACGCGCCCCCAGTTGTTGCAACTCAGCAACGGCCGTTTGCGCCTTCTCATCTGGTGCGCTGCGCCCCAACAACACGAGGTCGCACGGCCCCTGCTGCGCCAGCCAACGCGCCGTCAGCAGCCCCAAAGCCCCCAACCCACCCGTAATGAGATACGTCCCACGTCCCACGTCCCTCTTCACTCCTCCCTCTTCCCCCTCTTCCCTCTTCATCTCTTCCTGCACAACGACAATTTTGCCGATGTGCCGGGCTTGCGCCATGAAGTGGAAGGCGTCGCTGACCTGGGCAACCGGGAAGGTGTGCTGCGGCAACGGCCGTATCTCACCCGCCGCCAACATCTGCATCACCTCGCGCAGCATCGCGCCCACCATCTGTGGCCGTTCGCGCGACATGCGGTCCAGGTCAATGGCAAAATAAGAGAGGTTTTTTTGGAAGGGCAGCAAGCCGATGCGGCTGTTGCCGTAAATATCACGCTTGCCGATTTCCAGGAAACGGCCGTAAGGGCGCAAAATTTCCAGCCCCTTCAACACCGCTTCCCCAGCCAGCGAATTCAAGAGCAAATCAACCCCTTCACCGTTTGTGAGCTGCATCACATCAGCGGCAAAGGCCAACGAGCGCGAATCCATGATGTGCGGCACACCTAAATCGCGCAGGTATGCTCGTTTTTCTGGACTGCCCGCCGTCGCAAAAATCTCCGCGCCTGCACGCTGCGCCAGTTGGATCGCCGCCAACCCGACACCGCCTGCCCCGGCATGAATCAGCACGCGTTCACCGGCCGCCATATGCCCCAGGCGGTGCAAAGCGTAGTAAGCGGTGAGGAAAACAATTGGAATTGTCGCCGCTTCCGCAAAGGAAAGCGTTTCTGGCTTCAAGGCCAACAAATGGGCATTGGTCACGGCATGGCTGCCCAGGCTGTTAAAGGCGATGCCCATCACGGCGTCGCCAACCTGGAATTGGGTAACATCGGGAGCAACGGCCGTTACCACACCGGCGCACTCAATCCCCAACGGCCCAACACCATTTTCATAACCAGGCAGCACACCCAAAGCGGCCATCACATTCATAAAATTAAGGCCAGTGGCACGCACCTCAATCTCAACTTCGCCAGCGCCTGGCAGCACGCGCCGCCATGGCTGCTGCCCCAGATTGTCCAGGATGCCCGGCCGCGTCGTTGCCACGCGATAAGGTTGGCCCGGCTGATGGGCAGCGGCGGCGGGGGTAATGGATGGCGCTGTGTAAGGCAGCAAGCGAGAGACGAAACGGCCGTTTGCACGCAGCGCCACCTCGCGTTCGCCATCATCAGCCCACAATTCCGCCCACAGTGCATCCAGAGAAACGGCCGTTACATCAACCCGTTTGCAAGCCAATTCCGGATGTTCATGATCGAGCACACGCCCCAACCCCCACAATGTAGAGGCCGCTAACCCAGTCAGGTCGGCATTGGCAGCAGGCACCGCATCTTGCGTCACCAGCCACAAACGCGGCCCATTCTCCACATTGATGGCACTGAGTGCCTGCACCAAATGCATGATGGCGATGGCGTCCGTGTCGGAGGTGGGATCAGCCGCCGCATCAGGCAGGTAGACAATGGCTTGCAACGGCCGTTGCGCCACCCTATCTTGCAGCAAGCGATCAAAGTCAGCGCGAGTGCGCGGCGGCAAAACAAACGTACAAGCCGCGCCCGCAGCTTGCAAGCGCCCCGCCAACGCCGTGCCAATGCCCGCCGGATTGCCCAAAATGAGCCAATCGCCCTGGACATCTGGCGTGGCAGCCGCAGCCTTTAACGGTTGTGCCTGCCAGGCAACGGTGTACATCCAATCGGCAACGTCAACGGCCGTTCCCGCCAGCGGTTCCAGGCACAAATCATAAGCGGCAAAAACCGGTTCGTCATTGGCAAACAAGAACAGGTCGCCGCGCAGCGTTTGCCCATCCAGGCGCGGCGTGGCAAAAGCACGGTAATGCGCCTCCGGGTTAAACGGACCACGCCCCCAAACCTGCTGCACACGCACCGGCACATAGGTTTCGACACCATCGGCCAGCGCCGTGAGCAAGAGTTGAACGGCCGCATCGAGCAGTGCCGGAGGCACCAAATGCGTATGCGCAGCGGCAGCGGCCGTTTCCGGCAAAAACAGCTCCCCTAAAACACCCTCATCTAACAACCAGCAACGCTGTACACCCTGGAAAGCCGTCCCATAAGGCAGACCACGCGCGGCTGCTGCCTGATAATGGTCGCTGCCAGCCATTGGCTCGCCACTGGGCTGTGGGCAGGTGGAAATGGGCGGCGTTCCGGCATCTAACTGGATTGTACCGCTGACATGCAATGTCCACTCGCTGGCTGCGGAGGGACGGCTGAAGAATTGGAAAACGGCCGTTTCCGTCCCATCGGGCGTAATGACCAACTGCACCTGGCGCAATTCTCCCGCCAACAGCGGCAGCGCCTCCTGCAAAGCCACCTGCTGCAAAACAGGCAACGCCTGAGGAGAAATATCTTGCGCCGCGACCAACGTCATTTCCAAGAAAGCCGCCGCCGGGAAAATAACGGCATCGCCCACGCGATGATCAGCCAGATAGGGGAAACGGGACAAGCTTAATTCCGCTTCCCAAATATGCGCACCGGTCGCCGAATAAATGTGCTCATCCCAAAATGGATGGGACAGCCGTGATTGACGCGCCGGTTTGCCCGATGGCTCATACCAAAAGCGCTCGCCCTGCCAGGGGTAGAGTGGCAGGCGAACAACCTGCCCGGCAGGATAAAGACGCGCCCAATCGAGCGAATATCCGGCCGTGTAAAGCTGCCCCAAGGCGGCCAACATCATTGCTTGCTCCGGTTCCTGACGACGCAGCGAGGCAATGACAATTCCGGCACGCTCTGCATGTTGTAATCCTTGCTGCACAGCCGGGAGCAAAACAGGATGCGGACTCATCTCGATGAAAACAGTGAATTCATCGGTTAAGAGCTGCTGCACCATTTGCGAAAAGCGCACTGGCTGACGCAAATTAGCGACCCAATAAGCTGCATCAAGATCATGCCCATCACTAATGGCCGCCTGCGACGTGGAATAAAAGGGAATGGTGCCCGCGTGTGGTTGGATGCCAGCCAAAAATGCGCCCAACTCATCCATGAGCGGATCCATTTGCGGACTGTGCGAGGCTACATCCACCTTGACCTTGCGGCAAAACACCTCTTGCGCCTGTAACTCGGCCAGCAGGTCATCCAAAGCTGCCGGATCACCGGAAATCACCGTGGAGCGTGGGCTGTTGCTGACGGCCACAGAGAGCCTGCCTTCGTAACCTTGCAGGGCGAGTTCTGCCTGGGGAACTGTCAGTTCGACAACAGCCATCGCGCCCTGGCCGCTGGTGCGGCGCATAAGCTGGCTGCGGCGACAGATGATGCGCATGGCATCGGGCAGCGAGAGCGCTCCGGCAATATAGGCGGCGGCAACTTCTCCCATGCTGTGCCCCAAGACGGCGTCGGGCTGTACGCCCCAGGTGCGCCACAATTCAGCCAGGGCAATTTCTATTGCCAACAGCGTGGGCTGAATGACGTCAATCTGGTCAAGGCGATAATGGGGATCGTCAGGGGCGGCGGCCAGTTGAGCTTGCAGCGACCAATCGACGAAGGGCTGCATGGCATCTTCGCACTGCGCCAACACGTCGCGGAATACGGGTTCGCGGGCCATCAGTTCGCGCCCCATGCCCAACCACTGCGCCCCTTGGCCGGGGAAAATGAAGGCGATTTTGGGCGGGGTGGCAGGATGGATAACGGCCGTTTCCCCACCCACAGACTCCGCAACCGCCTCTAGCTCTTCGATTAACTCAGCATGGTTGGCGGCAACCAGTGCCAGGCGGTGTGCATGGTGTGTGCGGCGCACAGCCGCCGTGTAAGCGATGTCACGCAGGGGCAATTTGGCACCGGCACCGCGCAAAAAGTCAACATAATCATGAGACAATTGCCGCAGTGCCGCGTCGCTGTGCGCAGAGAGGGGCAGCAAGATGGGGGGCGTGGAAACGGCCGTTTCCGCCTCTTCCGCTTGCGGCCATACCATCTCCTCCAACACAATATGCGCATTCGTGCCAGTCACCCCAAAAGAGTTGATACCGGCAATCCCCGGCTTATTCTCAACAGGCCAGGGCCGCATAGTTTGCGGGATTTCTAACGGCAGTTCAGCCCAGGGAATGGTGGGATTCAGTTCACGCAAATGCAAACTCGCCGGAATCACACGGTTTTTCAAGCTCAACGCCGCTTTGATTAATCCGGCCATCCCAGACGCGGCTTCCGTGTGCCCGATATTTGTCTTCACGGAACCAATTGGGCATGGGTTATCGGACGAACGGTATTGCGCCAGCATCGACCCCAATGCCTTAATTTCGACCGGGTCGCCCACCTTTGTCCCCGTCCCGTGCGCTTCCAAATAACCCAACTGCGCCGGTGAAACACCGGCCGCGCGATAAGCCTCGGCAAAGACCGCCATCTGCGTCTCTTGCCCCGGAGCCACGAGCAGTTCGCTGCTGCGCCCATCGTTGTTCACCGCGCTGCCGCGAACCAACGCATAAATGGGATCGCCATCAGCCAACGCCTGCGCCAATGGCTTCAAGACAATGACGCCTACGCCTTCGCTGCGCACATAGCCATTGGCATTTGCGTCGCCAAATTTGCAGCGAGCGTCGGGGGAAAGCATTTTTGAGCGGGAGTAGCCAATTGTAATGGACGGCTCCAAAATCAAGTTAGCCGCCCCAGCCAGTGCCAGGTCTGTCTCGCCACGCCAGATGCTCTGGCAGGCCAGGTGGACGGCAACCAGCGAGGAGGAACATGCTGTATCGACAGTCAGGCTTGGCCCACGAAAATCGAACCAATAGGAAAGACGGCCAGATGCCGCATAACGGCCGCCGCCGGTGGTGACATAGAGATTGATGTCTTCGGTGTCACGAAATGTGCCCGCTTCGTAGTCGCCTGTCCACAAGCCAATGAAAACGCCAGCACGACTGCCAGCCAATTGCTGCGGAACCTGCCCGCCATCTTCCAGCGCTTCCCAGGCAACTTCTAGCAGCAAGCGCTGCTGCGGATCCATGTATGTGGCTTCGCGCGGCGAGATGCCAAAGAAATATGCGTCAAAGCGGTCAATATCGGAGACGAAGCCGCCTTCACGCGTGGCAATTTTGCCCGGTGCGCCAGGGATGGGATCGTAATAGGTATCAAGGCGGAAACGGCCGTCTGGCATTTCCGTGATGGCATCAACTTCATTGACCAGCATTTGCCAAAAGCTTGCCGGGTCATGAACATTGCCAGGGTAACGACAGCCGATGCCAATAATGGCAATGGGTTCGCGCGTTAAAGCTGAAGTATGGGGTATCTGGTTGTGTTCGTCGTTGGTGGCAGCATGATACGGATAATTTGTCTGTTTTGTCATAGACATGCAAAGATTCCCATCTCTCTTAGTCTGGTTTTATCCATTGTGTTGAATAATCAGGGACTTGCCCCTCAGGCGCATCATGGTATCTCGCCTAAAAAACACCAACTATAAAGTATACGGTAGCAGTCTTAAGACACATCTTACACGGGATTACAATGGGAAATCGGGGTGATTGTACAGAGGATCGGGCGATCTAAGCAAACAGGACAAAGGGCTACGAGCGGTGACAAAGGGCTTCGCCACCACTCGTAGCCCCGAAGAGGACTATGAATGAAGGGTACGGTTTGAATTTTTGCTAAACCACGCAAACGCGGCGGTCAGGATGAGAAGAATCAATACCCCCAAAACGAGACCAGCGGATAGTTGTGGCGTCGCACGCAATGCAGAAAGGGTAACGGCCGTTGGGTCATTTTTCTGCTCGTTCCCGGCAACAAATGGCGTACCTTGCAAGGAAACGGCCGCATCCAGCGTCGCAACCAACGCACGCCCCACACCTGCCTGGCTAACGCCTCCCAACAAATTCCAGCACGCCGAATCAGGCGTACAACTTGTGTCAGGCGCACCGCCGCTATCGAGGGCGAACATAAAGAGCACATTGTCATTATACGTTTCATCACAGGCCGTGCGGTCGTCAATCGGCAGGGTAATCGTCCACAAACCACTGCCATCAACGACGAAGTAGTCGTAATATGGCGAACATTGCGAATTGCCATCTGCGGCGGTCGCCATGCCAAAGGGGGCATTAGCCTGACCACGCCCATGACTGACGATAATGCCTGTGCCGCTGCCGCCCGCTGCTGTCAACTGGGCAGCACCCAGAACGCCCTCGCCCCAGGCGGAAACGGCCGCTCCCAAACGATAAGCAAAAGCGTCCGCATCGCCCACGGTTACGGCCGTTGCGCCGCTGCCCCACCAGTTATGGTACCCATGGAAGAGTCCGGCAGCCAGCGTGACACCCTGGGTGAAGTTGGTGACGTTGTTGGCATAGGCGATGACATCGCCATCGCCAACCACAAAGGCTGTTTGATTGTTGTCAAATGTATTGCCACGAATGAGGAAGGTGCCAGTGGGAGCGGAAACGGCCGTTTCAAACCCCGTCACCGTCGTATCATGCCACGCAATCTGCCCGGAGCCGCCGCCAACGGCAACCGAACCAGCACAATTCACAGCGCAAACCAATCCCACCTCAGACAAATCGACATCACCGCTGCCTAAAGCCAGAAGCGTACCCGCGCCGCCAGTCCACAGCATACTGCCGCTGCCATCAATGCGCACCGAGTTCGCGCCAGCGCTGCCGCTTTGCAGCGTTAGCGGCACCTCGTTTGTGCCCAACACCGTCACCCAGCCATCCGGCACAACGGCGTTCAACGCCCGCTGCACACCATTTGCGCCATAGTAACAAGGCGCAAATCCGGCACATGTTGGCTGATCAGGAGCAGCATAGGCGTGCAGCAGCAGAATGGTCGTCGTCTCGCTGACCACATTGTTCGTCAGGTCAAAGTCAAAAATGTCATTGCTGACTTCCGCCCAATTGGTGATGACACCTTGTTCAGTAGGCGTGACGGTAACGGTAACGGTAACTTGAGCACCAGGAGCCAATGATGTTGTGATGCAGGTGATGACCAGCGTGCCGCTGCAACTGCCATCACTAATTTGCACAGAAGCCAGCGTGGTCGAAAGCGGCAGCGAGTCCGTGATGACGATGTTTTGCGCAATGCTGGGGCCACGATTGGTGGCAACCAGCGTATAAGTGAGCGGGCTGCTCCAGTTAGCCGGATCGGCGGAATCGGATTTGGTAATAGCGAGGTCGGTTGCTTGCAAGTCATAGACGTAAGCGCCGCCACCAGCCTGATATTTTTGCGGCGCACCTACGGCCAGCACATCGCCGGAAAGGGAAACGGCCGTTCCAAACGCATCACCCGACCGGCCATCCGACGGCGCGATGGCATCCTGTTCCAGCCATTCGCCCGCTTCTGTCTTCAAATAAATGTGTACGGAGCCAGCACCCGGTGTTGCGCCCAGGTCGCTGTCATGAGCATTGCCCACCGCCAGGACAAGATTTTCCAAGGCAACACCGCTGCCAAAGCGCTCATTTGCGCCCGCGCCGGTGCGGCGTAACACACTGTGTGCAACCCAATTTGCCCCGTCAAAGGTGTACAGATAAACCGCGCCGCGCCAATTCTCGTTCATCGCGCCAACAGCAATTACGCCATCGCTAACGCTGACGCTGTTGCCATAGTTGGCCCCGTTGACAGGTGTCGCAGCAGTCAACTTGGCAACCTGTGTCCAGGTGCTGCCACTGCGCTGGAAGACGTAGGCTGAACCACGCGCCGAACCACCATCACTGTCGCGCCAGGCACCGACAACGGCCGTATCCCCTTCCACATCGACGGCAATACCAAATTGATCGCCAGCATTGGCGTCAGCAGCGGTTAGCTTCGCCTGCTGCTGCCAGGCCGCCCCATTCCAATAGAAAATGTAAGCCGAGCCACTGGCGCTGCCAGCGTCGTCATCTTCGCTGGCACCGACGATGATTGTGTTGTTATCCAGGGCAACGGCCGTTCCAAAGCGATCATGAGCGGCACTATCTGCCCCGGTGAGGATGAACTGCTGCGTCCAGGTGGTGCCCCCATTCTCGAAAATATAAATTGCGCCGTTATTGGTGACGCCATTGCCGGTATTGCCGCGTCTGGCCGCGATAACGGCCGTATCCCCTTCCACCGCCACCGCATACCCAAATTCATGGTTGACATAGGTGTTGCTACCGACCAAGACCGACACGGGCTGCCATTGGTCGCCGCTGCGCGTGTAGACATAGGCCATGCCAGAGTTGTTTTCGATGTGGTTGTCCAATGGCTCGCCGATGAAGGCGACATCGCCATCTATAGAGATGGTGCTGGCAAACTTGTCACCGCTAAGGGCGTTGATGAGGGTGAAACGGCCGTCGCGCTGCCAATTTGCACCGTCAAAATGGAATCCATACGCTGCGCCGCTGTTGGCGACGTCACTGTCTTTGGTGGGCGTACCAATGACGATCCTGTCGCCATCGAGGCCAACTGCCTGACCAAAACCATCTTGGGCAGCGGGATCGGCAGCCGTTACTTTTGCCTGCTGTGTCCAACCGCCGCTATCGGCAAAAATATAGGCAGAACCAGCATTGGCCGCGCCATCATCATCGCCGGGCGCACCAATGACCATGCGGCTGCCATCAAGGTAGATGCTGTAACCAAATTGATCCCAACCAGCGGGGTCACTGGCTTTGAGAATAGATTGTTGTGTCCAATTTAGGCCATCCCAATCGTAGAGATAAACGGCCCCAGATTGGTCCGGGTCGTCGGCGCGTGGCGCACCAACGGCGACCAGGTCGCCTTCGATAGCGACAGCCTGCGCGAAGTATGCGGCGCCTGAGGCATCGCTGGCAATGAGATGGCCTTGCTGTGTCCAGATCGTGCCGCTGCGCTGGAAAACATACGCGGAACCGGCATCGGCAAGCGCGGTCACATCATCGCGCCAGGCCCCAACGACAACACGGTCAGCATCTATGCCTACAGCATTGCCGAATTGGTCGTTGGTTGCGCCATCATCGGCCGTCAATACAGCTTGTTCAACCCAGGCTGTGCCATTCCAATGGAAGACGACAGCTGCGCCGCGTCCGGCATTGGTCGGCGCACCGGCCACGATGTCATCACCATAAATGGCAACGGCTGCGCCTAAACGGCCGTACGTGGTAGATGTTAATTTGGCACGCTGCTGCCAGATTCCGTTGATTTGTTCAAAGACGTAGACTGCGCCGCCAACAGGGAAAGCGCGGTCAGCGCCAACGACAATGCGCCCACCATTGATGGCGACGGAATAGCCAAATTGATCATCATAGATGGTATCGATGCCAGTAAGTTTGGCCTGCATTTCCCAGGCTGTACCGTTGTAGTGGTAAATGAAGATTGCTCCAGAGTTTGACGTGAACTCAGGATCGCCGCCGATTTCGCCGTCGTAGGGTGCGCCGAGAACGGCAGTGTCTCCTTCCACGGCGACAGTAAATCCGATTTGCTGTTCGGGTTCCATGACAGTGGCGTCTAGCCTATATTCTGTGGTCAGCAATGGGTCAACGGTAATCGGATAAACGGCCTGGCTATCATCAACATGAATGGACAGTGTCCCTTGTGCCAACTCCAGGTGAGCAGGCAATGTTTGGCCCTGAGCATCGTAGACGAGGAGATCGTTGTAGTGGAAAACGGGTGTGGTAACGGCCGTATCCAACCAGGCAATCGAAGTCTGCCCCTCATTCAGCACCGGCAGCAAATCACTGTCATAAGCAAAACGGAAAACAAGATCGGCTCCCGCATTCCCTGTGGCTGGCGGCGTTTGCAGCGTCAATCCCTGCTCCAGCCCACTTTCTTGCTCAAGATACCACTCCGTCAGCGCCATTGATTCATACACATAGCTAAATTGATTGCCATCTAATTGCCATACAGGCACAGGCAGCAATTGCAAATTCCCCGCATATCCAAACGCAGACAACTGCATCTGCCACGACCAATGGGCATCCCGATCTTGCACCTGCACGCCGTCTGATTGCAAGGAAGCAATCATATCCAGCGCCGGGTACTCAATAATATGTAGAGCCTCATCTGAAGCGGCACGGGCGGCGTTCATTTGTAGCAACCAGGCAAACGAACCGCCCAACAACAACACACCCAATACAAATATAGATAAGCCTGTTACCTTACGTGATGGTAACAGGTTGCTCCGAACAGATAATTTATGTACTACCATGAAACCATATTCCCAAATAAATCTAATTTTCTTGCAGCTCCCTACTACTATGAATCTATGATAACTCATTACACAATACCCCCCTTACAACCAATATTGCAACCAAAAGGCACCAGATCGAAGGAACCATCTCCGCATTTAAAGATGGCTCATGTCAGGTAAAATTCATCCTTAAAATTTCCGTCTTGCTTTTAGAGCTTGTGCTATACTCAATAATTATGCGGGGTAACACAACAATTACCTCCCCCAGAGCCAAGACCAAGCACAAGATAGAGAATTTATGAGCGATCAACAACAATCCTTTGTCCATCTACATGTCCACAGCGAATACTCCCTTCTTGACGGGCTTAGCCGCATCAACGATCTCGTCAACCGCGCGGTTGAGCTAAACCAACCAGCTATCGCCCTCACAGATCATGGGGCAATGTATGGTGTCATGCCTTTTTATCGTGCCGCCAAATCGGCTGGCGTTAAGCCCATCATCGGCATTGAAACCTACCTCGCTGCGCGCAAAATGACCGACAAAGATGCACAGTTGGATAAAAATCGCTTTCATATGCTGCTGCTGGCACAAAATCAAACCGGCTATTTAAACTTGCTGCAAATTGCCAGCACGGCACAGCTAGATGGCTACTATTACAAACCACGCATTGATCGCAATTTCATGGCACGGCATGGCGAAGGACTCATCGCCACAACCGGCTGCATGGCGGCAGAAATTCCGCGTGCCATTGGCGATGGCAACATGAAATTGGCTCATCAACTGATGGGTGAATATGTTGACATCTTTGGCAAAGATCGTTTGTTCGTCGAATTTCAGGAGCACAGCATCCCCGAACTAACCGTCATCAACAAAAAACTGATGGAAATGGCGCCTCGCTACGGTCTGGAAAAGAATTTCCTGGCGACAAACGACGTTCATTACACCCTTGCCTCTGATGCGGATCCCCATGAAGTGCTGCTTTGCATCCAGACCAGTTCTACCATCAAAAACCCCAAACTCACCTTCTCTGACAAAGGGTACTATCTAAAATCCTACCAGGAAATGGCCGCCTTGTTTGGGCAAATTCCAGGCGCATTAGAGAACAGCATACGCATTGCTGAGATGTGTGACATCAATCTCGACAGCCAGGAATACCATTTGCCTGAATTTGATGTGCCACAAGGGTATGATGCTCATTCTTATTTGCGCGAGTTATGCGAAGAGGGGTTGGTGTGGCGTTACGGCAAAGAGCGTGCGCAAAATGACAACCAACTCAAGGCTCGCCTGGAACATGAATTGGGCATCATTAACCGCATGGGGTTCGACACTTACTTCCTTATTGTATGGGATTTGTGTGAATGGGCTGTGCGTGCGGATCGCTGGTGGGAACGACACCAAGACCCGTATCCATATAGCAGTTACAGCGAATGGAAGGAGCACGACATCTGGTGGAATGTGCGTGGTTCCGGTGCGGGATCGGTCGTGGCTTATACGTTAGGCATTACGAGCATCGACCCGCTGGTGAACAGCCTCATCTTTGAACGTTTTCTCAATCCGGGGCGTGTGTCTATGCCCGATATTGACCTGGATTACCCGGATGATGTGCGCCATTTGATGGTTGCTTATACCAAACGGCGTTACGGCGAAGAAAAAGTAGCCCAAATCATCACGTTTGGAACATTGGGTGCGCGTGCGGCAATCCGTGATGTGGGGCGTGCTTTTGACATGCCTTTGCCAGAGGTGGATGCCATTGCACGCATGGTGCCAGCAATCCCCGGTAAACCTGTGAAAATCAGCAATGTTTTGGATGCTGAACATGAATTTTATTCGTCCGAATTGGCAGAGCGGTACCAACGGGAAAAAGAGGTTCGCGAGCTGCTCGATACGGCGAAAAATCTGGAAGGGGTATCGCGCCATGCTTCCAGCCATGCGGCAGGTGTGATTGTCTCGGATCGGCCGTTGCACGAATATGTCCCGCTTAACCGCCCCACCAGCGGTGATGAAGGTTTAGGCGGTGTGGATCGTGTCACGCAGTGGCCGATGGAAATTGTGGAATCTATCGGCTTGCTGAAGGTGGATTTCCTTGGCCTGAGTACGCTAACGGTGATGCGCCGCGCGGCACGATTGATCGAAGAGCGATATGGGACTCGTTACACGATGGACAACATCCCATATGATGCGGGACAGATTGGGCCAGACCCCAACAGAAACCCGGACAAGTTATTTGACATGTTAGGACGGGGTGAAGTTGCCGGGGTTTTCCAGGTGGAAGGGGCAGGCATGCGCCGCCTGATGATGGAAATGAAGCCGCGCCGTTTTGACCATATTATTGCCGCCATTTCGTTGTACCGGCCTGGCCCAATGGAAAATATCCCTGAGTATATCCGCCGGATGCATGCGGACATTTATGAGGGTAAAGATGTGGTGACGTACCACACCCCAGCATTGGAGCCGATCCTCAAAGACACCTATGGCATTTTGGTCTACCAGGAACAAATCATTCGTATTGCTTCGGACCTGGCGGGATATGAACCGGGTGAAGCGGATATGATCCGCAAGGCGGTGGCGAAGAAGAAGAAGAAGTTGATGGAGGAGCACCAAATTAAGTTTACGGAAGGGGCTATGACGCGCGGCTTCAGTAAAGAGGTGTGTGATGCCATTTGGGGAGATATTGAGTTTTTTGCGCGTTATGGTTTTAACAAGGCGCACGCCGCTGACTATGCTAAAGTGACCTGCCAGAC
The DNA here is from genome assembly GCA_020634315.1 of Ardenticatenaceae bacterium. Lineage (GTDB taxonomy): Bacteria > Chloroflexota > Anaerolineae > Promineifilales > Promineifilaceae > JACSRF01. Next base: position 195,615 of record JACKBV010000001.1, read on the forward strand.
GGCATTCCTCAAAGCGCATTATCCGGTTGAATACCTGACGGCGATGCTCTCGGTGGAACGGGATAATACGGAAAAGGTGCGCCGCTATTTTGCAGAGGCGAAGAATTTGGGGATTGACATTGCGCCGCCGCACATTAATCGGTCGGCGTTGGATTTTACAATTGAGGATGAGGGGGAACGGCCGTTAATCCGGTTCGGTCTTGGCGCAATTAAAAATGCAGGCGAGGCCGCCCTCGGCGTCATCATCGAAGAGCGCGAAGCAAATGGGCCATTTGCCAGCTTGCAAGATTTATGTGATCGGGTTGATTTGCAGCGGGTGGGGAAACGGCCGTTGGAATTCATGATCAAAGCCCGCGTCTTCGATGAGTGGGGCGTACCGGTGCAAATGATCGACGCGCTGGATCGTGTTGTCAACTACAGCAGCAGCACCCACAAAGCGGCCGCCGCCGGACAAATGAGCCTCTTTGGCAGCGTCGCCGCTGTAAAAATGGAAGTTGACCTGCTGCGGCCAGCAGCCGAATTAGAGGAACTGCCGCACAAACAGGTGTTGGAATGGGAAAAGGAAGCGTTAGGCGTGCATGTTTCGGAACATCCTTTGGAACGGCCGTTGCGCCTTCTCGAACAACGCACCACTGCCACAATTGGCGACCTCACCGCCGATTGGAATGGCAAACAAGTCATATTAGCTGGCGTGATTAGCCAACTGCGCGTCTTGACCACGAAAAAAGGTGATCCCATGGCCTTTGGCACGTTGGAAGACATGGAACACAAAATCGATGTCGTCTTCTTTCCCCGCACCTGGAAAGAGTGCCGCCAGGACGTCTCTGTTGATCAGGTTATGCTGCTCATTGGCAAAGTACAAGCAAAAGAAGAAAACGAGGTAAATATTGTGGTAGACAAGGTGCAAATCAATGTCGAAATTTCTCTCGAAGCAGGTGCCGCTCCTCTCGCAACAGCATACGATGCGCCACCACCGGAAATTGAACCGGTCGCCATCCAGACAACGACAAACACGCCACCACCACCGCCGCCAACCATCATTGCCGAACCAGAAGCTACAACCAGTTATGTGGCCCCACCGCCACCCGATGATGATTATTTTTGGCCGCCGGAAGCGCAACCTGCACCGACCAATGTTGTCAAGCCAATCCCCGCAACATCACCTACGCCAGCGGCAACAAAGCCGCAAAATGGGAACGGCCGTCCCGTTTTTGGTACGGTGAAAGGAAACGGCCGTAACGGCAGCCAAAAAACCATCATTGTTGAAATTAAGCCAGTCGGCAACTGGCAGCAGGCTTGCCGCCAATCAGTACAAGCAGCGACAGAATTTGACGGGGAAGAAAGCCTGAGACTGCGCCTGGCCGGGCAAAATCTGGTGATGGATTTCCCCAACCAACACACACACATGTGTACGGAACTCATGGAAAAGTTGGAGAATATTCACGGCGTAAAACGTGTTTACGAACAGTAAAAAGCGCCACGCCAACCATTAAAAAAAGCCCTGATGGTCAATGACCATCAGGGCTTTTTTGTTAACTACATCTGTTCACAACCAGTCAATTCTCATGACTGTCTGTAAACAAAACCAGCGTTATTACGGTTTCATAATAACAGGCAGGTAGAGGAGATAGTCCTCAGGACCCACAAGAACGGCCGTTACCGTTACTGAGCCACTCGCAGACACGCTGGAGTCGCCCTCGGAAGTAACTGTCATCTCAACCGTATCCATCATGCCATCCGTTGCCGTCATCGGGATTGTCACCATGATGTGCATCGTGGCAACTTCACCCGGCGCCATAGAGATGGTCATAGGATGATCAAGAACAGCCGGCCAGTTGCTGGTCAGCACCATATCATACGTGTCGTTGGCATTACCGGTATTGGTCATGGTCATCGTCGCCGTTACCGTTTCGCCCGGTGCTCCGGACAAATCGTGGGTGTCGAGTGACATTTCCACACCGTAAGACACAGAATCGATTAGGTGCATCGTCAACGGCATAACAGGTACTTCATTAGCGAAGGTACCAGCAAAGGTCAGGTCAGCAGTGTAATCACCAGTCATGGTCAGTGCTGTAGAATCGAAGACAACTTCGAAAGTAGCAACACTGTTTGCTGGAATCGTACCGCTATCGGGAACGGCCGTTGCCCAACTTACACCGCTAATTAAACCAAAAGCGAAATTATCGATCAACTCGCCGTCCGCTGATTGGATGGAGATGCGAGTGATGGGTTCATTCGCTCTGACACCCCAGAAAACACCTGTTGAACTGGGAGTAACAGAACTAGTCCCTAACAACACACCGCCCGTGCCGTATATGCTAATGGGAACGGCAACACCTGGGTTATTGGACAATACATCAAGACCAACCGCATTAACATCTTCTGTGAAATAGATGTCAAAGAAGTCAGTAAACGTATTCGGGCCAACAATTTTGCTGAGGTTGCCAATCAAACCAGAACCCAACACAACCATGTCCTCTGGGCCAGGATCGTCCTGCAGATCCACACCTGGCAGAATATCACCCGGCGCAAAGCAAGCATCGCTGCTATTGCTGTTAATTGGAGCAACACAAGTCGTTACACCACCAGCAGACACGTTGCCTTCCTCAAAATCTTCAACAGGTAAATCGGGGTTATCAACATCAAAGACAGCCCGATCCGCATAGAAGATTAAGTCTGCCATGTAAATGGCTGGGGCCCCATCGTTAACAACTTCGACAGAGGGAATCAACGAGGGATCAAAGTCAGCATCATCGTAGGCAGTGCCGTTATGCAATGCTTCTGGTACCGGGAGTGGCGTAACCGTTATGGGCTTCACCTGCAAAGTACCAGGGCCTTGATAATTGCTAATGCTAACACTCCAATCCATCGGAGCAGTGCCAGAATTTGTAACAGTTACGGTGTTAGTAACCACATCACCAATTACCATAAACTCCTCAATAGCTGCGGGGCTGTAGTACAACTCACCATATTCTGGAGTCAAGGCAAAGTCAGTAGTTACGGTCATACCAGCAGATGCTGTCGCCGTCGCTGTCTCTGGCAAGTAGCCATCCGCATCCACAGTGAAGTTATAATCACCAGGCTGTACAGCGAGGCTATATGCATTACCATTAAGCGTCACATCAAACCCAGCAGTGCTGGTAACATGGATGCTTGCTTCAAGCGGATCACCAGTAACAGCATCGGTAATGCTACCATCCAAAATGCCGCAAGTTGGGCAGCTTAGATGCATTGTCAACGGCATAGTCGGTACTTCATTGACAAAAGTACCGTCAAAGGTCAACTCAGCAGTAAAGTCGCCAACTGTGACGAAAGAGGTTGCATCAAAGACAACATCGAAGGTAGAGACACTGTTGGCTGGGATGGTACCACTGTCAGGAACTGCGTAAGCCCAATTATTAGCCCCACCACAAAGGGAAGCCGTTTCACCAGATTCTACCTGGTAAACTTGAGCTGTTACCTGATCCACGGCCCACAGATTGCCAGTACAGTCAAACTCCAGACCGGCTCCAGAGAAATCACCGAAGTCCTGGCTGATGTTGAACTGTCCAACCGTAGCATAGTTATTGGCTGCATCCAATACATACACCGGGTTCGGGCTGGCGTTAACCATCACAAACAAGTGCATCGTATCCGGATTGTAAGCCAGACCAGAAATTGACAGGCCAACAACAACCTGTTCAAGGATGGTACCATCTGGTGCAAAGCGGTAGACGGTCTGGTCATTCCAGCTGCCAGCCAGATAGGTGTCAGTCGCCGGATCGTAAGCAAGACCACGTTGTGAGGTGGTAAAGCCTGTGCTGCCTCCGGGGCAGATTGTATTGCCCGTGAAACCGGTAGCTGGATCCATTTCATAGATACAGTTGCTAACACCTGAATTGATGTTCATGACCCACAGTTTGCCTGTGTTCCAGTTATAGGTTGCATCGCCAGGGCCGTTTGATGGATTCCAGGTGTAATTGTGGACAACACCAGTTGGGGTACCGTTTGCGGAGAACTCATGAAGTGTATTATCGCCACCCCATGCCGGTGCCGGGCTGCTAACCCAAACATCAGTACCATCAAAGGCAATACCCCATGGACCAACCATACCAGATGGTGTCCAGGATTGAATCACATCTCCCGCTGCCAATTGTTGGGCAACAGGGGCTTCTGGCAGAGTTAACCCAGCTGTTGATGGAGCTTCCTGAGCTTCAGGGGCAACCACCACAGGTGAGCCATCAATTGGCATCACTGAACTAGGCACAACCACGGCTGAGCCGCCATAATTACCAATATTGACACTGAAATCAATAGGCAATGGGCCGGTGTTAGTAACGGTTACCGTATTGGTCACTACATCACCGATTTCCATATACTCTTCAATGAATTCGGGGCTGTAAGTGAGAACGGAGCCATCTAACACAAAGTCAACGGTTACCACAGTATCGGTCATAACAGCGACAGAAGTGACTGTATCCGAAACGTAGTTGGTGGCCGCAGCAGTAATGTCATATGTGCCGACTGGCACGACCATGCTGTAATCACCAGCTGCATTGGTGGAAATGGTGCGTTGATAACTACCGTCAACGGCCGTTACCGTAGCCCCTTCAATCCCAGTCGCCGTCACAGAACTAGACACATTACCTTGTAACGTTCCCGTATCTGCACCGCTACCGCACCAGTTAAGAACAGTCGTCATTACTTCCAGACCATTAGCTGCACTCAACGCCTCAAATGGGAAAGCCCAGAAGGTCGTACGATAAACGCCGCTATCCTTGGTCAAGGCCGCATTGTTGCTATTGTTCCCTACAAAACCAACCTCGGCTGTACTGTCGGGGGTAACAGGGTCAGAGTAATCAGTGAACGGATAAGTCAGGCTGTATGGCCCTAACCCGCCAAAGACCGTATTCTGACCAGTGACAGATGTGTAATCGCCATTATCATTTGTTGCACTGGCGAGACCCAAGTAGTTTGTCATAAAGGTGGTCAAGCCACGATCATAGTAATAATCTTGACCGCTCAAGAAGAGACACTTTCCACCGTCCAACCAACTACCCAACGCAGCTTCACCAGCAGACCCAGGACCAGCCGCGCCACCGAATTCATCACCGGTGAACCAGATAACAGTGCTGTATGGCAGCAAATCTGTAAGCGATGGTTCGTTATCACTATTACCAGTATCCCAAATGTCGTACATCGCGCCTGCTGAATCTAATGCAGCAATGTAAGGAGCACGTGCATCTGGGCCGTTATCGTCATCATCAACTAAGAGAATTGGCGGAATATCACGTGTGGTAAAGCTATACACGGCCGATGCACTACCCACACCACAAGCATTGGTAGAGGTCACTCGCCAGTAGTACGTTGACAACGGAGTCAAAGCAATTGTTGGTGTATCGCTCAGACCAGCAACCGTATTGCTATAAACAACCGTAACAAAACCACTGTCTTCTGCTACTTCTAAAAAGTAAGAACCACCTTGTGTTGCCGTATCCCATTCGAACGTTGGCACCAAGTCAACATTGGTTGCCGTATCAGCCGGGGACACCAACGGCACGGCACCAGGCACGGCACCATACAGGTCCAATCCTACCGTAGTCGTGTGGGTTGGCGTGGGAACACCGACACCAACGATATCGACATTATAAAAACCAGGAGTTGTTCCCGTTGTGCCAATAGTCAAGACACTGGCAGTAGTAGGAGTAATAACAGAAGATGGGACAAACGTCGCAGTTGCACCAGCCGGCAAACCAGATGCACTCAAGTTTACCTGGCTGTTGTAACCAGTATAGTATTGCACCGTTACATCATAGACAGCATTATCAGGCGTACAGATACTCAATTCAGCTGGTTCAGCTGCAATGGTAAAGTCTGCGCCAATGGTACCAGAACATTCTGGCAAACGGAATGTACCAACACGCGTGTTCCAGTTCCAGCCACTGTCATTGACATCATGGTACTCATTTGTATACCAGAAGGTACATTCGTCCGCAGGGTCTACACTCATGGAACTGTAATCACCCCAACGGTGAATACCTGTTTGTGAACCAGCTCCATCATACATGGTAGCTTCGGCCTGAAGCGTGCCCAATGGGTCACTCCTGAGACGCGTGGCATAACGAATGGAGGGGAATGTTGTTGCGCTTGAAACAGAGTAACCCAAAGCGATATTCCCAGAACCATCCATTGCGATACTACCCATGAAGCGGTGATCACTATCTGGAGCAAGCGTACCTTCTTGATGCAACGACCAGCTAGTACCGTCATTTTGCAATTCAAACCAACGAATGGCAGCGCGGTCGGTACCGTCCACATCCACAGTGAAGTTACCCACCATAGCTTCATAGCTATTCAGATTGCGGTAAGCAAAACGCCACATAGGCCAGTAGGAGAGGGAATCAATACCCTGTGCTGTACCGGGCTGCGGAATACAATCGCCAACAAAGAAACCACAAACGGTGTAATTGTAATCGGCAATCGGAATTTCCTGGGCAATGCCAAAGGTGCTATTAGCCGGTACGGCCCAATCTACATCAAATTCATAAAGGACGACCCGATCTACACCAGCTGGATGGTTTGGATACCCTTCAGCAAGCATCGTGTAAAAATAGCCAGGGCTTCCAGCCGGTGGAGCAGAAGGCCCATCCAGATCGGCTGGCATCAGGAAGTTAGGATGCCCACTGGAGTATTGATACGTAGCAGACTGACCAGCCAACATGGACACACGGTCAAATGCATAGGCATAATACTGGTTGGGGAAACCAGTGTTTGTACCCATGTAATAAGCATCAGGCCAGACACCAAATTTGAAGTAGTCCGGGAAATCCGGCATAGCAAATTGATAGAGATAGTAGGCACCGGTAGGATCAGGCGTTTGCGAAATAGCAATACACATATGTTCAGGTGTGGAGCTAACCGCAAATTGTGACAACAACCAACGATCTGCCAAACTATCCCACACAACGATAGGATCACCATCATTCTGTGAAGAACATTCGGTCAAGCCACTACCAGAAAACAGTGCGGTAAAAGGCGTATCGCCCTGGACCACGTTACCGCTCTTATCAAAAATAGCAAAGGAAACGTTGACCATTTGGATGTAATGGTTCGGGCCAACTTCACCAACTGTATCTGGGGGGGTAAACCCATCGGTACCCAGCCCTTCAAATGTGAAGATGGGATTAGGGGTAAGACCGGTGAAAATCCGTGACAGATTAGCTAATGGATCTTGTCCGGTTGTGTTAGATCCCGGCAGACCCATATCTTCCATAAACAAGCCAGGGTTACGGATAGGGTTGATTTCGCGATTGAGCACCTGATCTGGCTTTTGCGATTCAATCTCGCGCACAGGACGGCTCAAAACTGGAGTTACAGCTTCGCTAATAAAAACTTGTGTAGATGGCGCACTCTCTATATCAGACGCCTGGCTTTTTGGGGCAGAGGTTAGCAAGCCAATTGCCAATAGAATGGCAATACCTACTAATATCCTCGTAGCAACTTTCATGATATTTGCTCTCCTTCAGCTAGTAACAAATTCAAACAACTTCAGATTAATATGTAAATAGTATATGTATCTTTGTCGTACGCACCTCCTCTACGTCATTCAGCATGAGTCATAGCTCATACCAGGTAAAATTGAATTTTAGATATAGGGGGACACAGGAAACGATATATGCATACCAAAAAGAATTTGGCAAATTTACGCATTTGTATATGGATGAATCTTTGAGAAAAGTTCATATACTTCCTGTGTTTATGCAGGCTAATTAACTCGATGCTAACGCAATGTTTACAATTTTCTCATTATTAACCGGTTTTGCCAACACAGATTTTCACAATTTTTCACAAGTAAAGCTGGTCAAAATGCGCCAGCAGTACCTTTTACCTAGTCCTTATGGGGTATGCTTAATTGCGATCCATCAGACTAGCGATGGATAAATTACTTAGAAAAGCACGCTGCAAAAAGATAAACAACACAACGACAGGCAAAGTCATAACGGCGGCGGCGGCCATTAACACGGGCCAATTCGTTGGATCAAGCTGCTTCAAAATTTGCAGACCGATAGGCAAGGTATATAAATCAGTCCGGTAAATGTAGAGAACTGGGCTGACGAAGTCGCTCCAGTATGTGACAAAGGAGAGGATGATTACAGTAACGGCCGTTGGTCTCACTAACGGCCGTGCCAATTTCCACCACAACACCCACGCGGATGCACCATCTAAACGCGCAGCCTCATACATCTCGGCAGGTAATCGCCGATAAGACCAAAAAAACAACAACACAAACAAAGGGTTCCCCGCTGCAAATGCCGGCACAATCAGTGCCCACAACGTATCCAATATCCCAAGCCAACGCAAAATTTGGAAACGAAACAGCCACACAGAAGCCCCTGGAACCATCAACAAAACCACACTCAACACCAGTAAGCGCCGTCTCCATAGCTCATTTTCCTGAGCCATGCCAAACCCTGCCAGAGAAGCCACATACAACGTAATAGGCACAGCCACAACCACCACGATCAGCGAATTACGAATGTAACGCGCCATTGGCAGCAACTCGAAAATGAACGGGTAATTATCAAACGTCAGTGATTGCGGTATCCATTCAATAGTTGTCGGTGGTGGTAATCCGCGCTGCCGCAATGACGCCGTAAAAATCCAGTAAAGCGGTAACAAAAAAAGAACCGCCACCAGGCTGGCCAGCACATACCGTCCACCTTGCACAAACTTATGCTTCATCCGCACTCCCCCCTAGCCCGATAAGGTTGACAATCCCAACCACAATTAACCCCAACAGCACATAGGTCAAGATAAGCAGCGCCGCAGCCAATCCCAATTCAAAATAATCAAAAGCCAGCTCATAAATTAAAAGAGGAGCAAATGTCGTAGCATAATAAGGGCCGCCATATGTCACAATAAACGAAGGCGCAAATGTATTTTGCAAACTCATAACTAAGTCACGAAAAGTTAATAGCATTAACCACGGAGACAGCAACGGCAAAGTAATCTGCCAAAAACTTTGCCAACTAGTTGCACCATCGACCATCGCTGACTCATAGAAAGAACGAGGAATATTTTGCAGTCCCGCTAACAAGACGACAAAACCCTCCCCTATCTGAAACAACGACATGATGACAATTGCCAGGCGAGCCGTTGTTGGTTCTGTCAGCCAGGCTGGGCCAGGGATCCCAAACCATCCCAACAACATGTTTAAAGGCCCATATAACGGGTTAAAAATCCACAACCACAACAATCCATAAGCAGCTTCAGGGATAACAGTAGGCAAATAAACGGCCGCTCGATAAAACCCGAAAATACGTTGTGGCTGCTGCAACAACAAAGCCAAACCTAGCGCACCGACTAACCGCAAAGGAACCGCCAAAACCAAAAAAACAGCTGAATTGCGCAGCGAAGTGCGTACCAGGCTAGACCTCAGCAGCTCTTGAAAATTAGCAAGTCCAACAAACCGGGGCAGTCCAACAGCGTTAAACTCAGTAAACGCAATCATAGTAGTTGCCACAGCTGGAATGACAACCAAAACTAACGTCGCAACTAGATAAGGTATCAAAAAAAAACGGGTTTGGGCACGATAAGGCAATCGCAAAGATAACTTAGGCAATGAAACTCGCTTCACTCGTTCTTTAACCATACAAATAAAATATAGTCAACTCTCTACCAAGCGGGAACATAGGAGGCGGGAGTGGATGGGAGTCGAACCCACCGCTGCCTGCTCCGCGCAACCAGCCACCGATTTTGAAGACCGGGGCATCCACCGGGACACAACCACTCCCATAAATAAGTCTACCCTATTTACAACTAAATGGGTACTTCCTGATAAGAATCGACCCAGCCACAGCCCCTGCTTACGCCAAGAAACATTCTTTAAAAAACTTGACAGCACCAACGGGTTCGGATAGAATTTCACCTGCTTAACAACCTAAACAGCACCCCGCCGGGATAGCTCAGTTGGTAGAGCACTTCACTGAAAATGAAGGAGTCCCCAGTTCGAGTCTGGGTCCTGGCATTCTAACTAAAGTGTGCGGGCGTGGTTCAGTGGTAGAACGTCTCCTTGCCAAGGAGAAGGCCACGGGTTCGAATCCCGTCGCCCGCTCTAAGAGTGGCAGGCATAGTCCTGCCTCTCTTTCTTTATTGGCGACGTGGCCAAGTGGTAAGGCAGGGGTCTGCAAAACCCTCATCACCGGTTCGAATCCGGTCGTCGCCTTTTTAGCCTTTGCAAACTTGCAAGGGCTTTTTTTTTGCCATTATTCCACTACAAATTTTTGAAAATCAAAACAAGATTGTTATCATTAACATCATAAAAAGGAGAACAACGCATGCAGACTAGTGCAGCAATGCGGGAATATTTGGCTGAAATCTACCGCCTGCAACAAGACAACCCTACTGTAAGCACAACCACCCTTGCCGAACGACTAAATGTTTCTGCGCCTGCCGTTCCACGCATGCTGAAAAGGCTGAAAAGTGCTGGCTTTGTTAAGCATATTCCTTATCAAGGGGTCGAATTAACAGAGTTAGGCACAAAAGAAGCGCTCCTCGAAATTCGTCGCCATCGTATTCTTGAAGTTTTCCTTGTTCAGATCATGGGGTTTAGCTGGGACGAAACGCATGAACACGCCGATGCCCTTGGTCATGGCCTGAACGATACACTTACACAACGCATGGCCGAGATGACTAATTTTCCCACTCGCTGCCCGCATGGTGAGCCTATTCCCAATGAACAGGGGGAGATGCCAGACCTGAACGACATCAGTATTATCAATTTGGGAGTAGGACAAAAGGGAACTATTAGCCGCGTACGCACCAATGAACCAGAAAAACTGCGTTACTTTGCCTCCCTGCAATTAGTACCTGGCACAAAATTTGAGATTGTGGGACGGGCACCCTTCAATGGACCGATGCGGCTACGCATAGATCAAGAAGAGGTAGTTTTAGGAATTGAACTGACCAAATCGCTTTGGGTTATACGCTCTACAGCCAACACCTAAACTGCAAATAGTCCCTTAATTTTCTTGATTGGGCAGGCTCCCTTTCTTTAGGGGAATAAACGTCGCGTTTTTACTTCGGCAATAGCGTTTTGTTGATAACGATATAATTTCGCTGGCCGGCCCTCACCCAATTTTTTCATATGCCCCGTTTCTTCTAAAATATCAGCTGATAAAATTTTGCGACGAAAGTTACGCTTGTCTAATGGCTCGTGCAAGATTATTTCGTAGGCTTTCTGTAGTTCCGATAACGTAAATTCATCAGGAAGTAGTTCAAAGCCTACGGCCGTATACTCTAACTTATAGCGCAACCGTGTCAGTGCATAATCCAAAATTTCTCGATGATCAAAGGCCAGTTCAGGCAGATCAAATACAGAGAACCACCCTGTTTCCGCCGCATCATCTCCAGGATAATGGTGTATGGCATCATGGGGTACTAATGCAAAATAAGTGACTGTAATTACCCGCGTGCGCGGGTCGCGGTCAGGCTGACCAAATGTATAGAGTTGTTCCATATAAACATCGCGTACATTTGTTTCCTCAGCCAGTTCTCGTGCGGCAGCATCTTCAAGTGATTCTTCTATACGGACAAACCCCCCAGGAATGGCCCACATTCCAGCAAAAGGGGGATGTTTACGTTTGATGAGCAAAACTTTCAGGTCGTCCTGAACAAGCGAAAAAATAACGACATCTACCGTAACAGAGGGCCGAGCAAAAGCAGATGGATCGTAGTTTTCCGGTATGTTATTCGTCACGGTATCCTCCGCAATCAATACAAAAGTAAGGTGAAATAAAAAATCCCCAGCCAGGATTGAGCCAGGGACTTATCTTAAACTTATCTACTATGAAAGGCTAATTTACAGGTGCTTCATCTGGTAATCTAGGACGAAGCAAATCTTCATCGTCTACACGTGGATGCAAGTCAAAATCGGCATCTGAAGGTACGGCTAATCCGCCTTCGTTGATGATTTGGGGCAAACTCACGCTTGTTGTAAAGAAAACTGTATTATCGCCTTGGGCACGCAATGCCAAATCGATATCAACACCGCGCTCCAACGCCCACTTCAGCGCCAAGGCATCTTGTGACGACATACTTAAGATGACGACGTCAGGGCGTGTTTGTTCGCGCACAATGGGACATTCTATGATTTCATTGGATATAGGCGACACGCACAAAGTTCCTTCTGGCCCTGTTGTTGTCGTGTCTTCCATCCCTTCTTCTTCAGTTAGATCAACGGCCGTTTCATCTGTCGTCACAGGAGAAGGTATAGGTTCTAAATCTTCAAGCAACTCATCTTGTTGCTTCCAAGTGCCAACCCAAATCACCTCAGCTTGCTGAATAGTTAATTGTGTAACACGCTTCGGGATAGGCGTACCCGCCTCAAAGTCTTGGCCTTCAATGAAGTTATCACTAGGAATGATCTCTGCAACCTGATTGATTTCAGGGATAAATTCCAGGCGCCCCTGTACAGTCTCCGGGAACAAAAATTCACTCCCTTCAAGCAGCCCAGACTGATAAACTCTTTGGGTGAGGTTCGGTAAAGCGGTACGAAATTCCGGGTCAATCTCCAGTATCCGCAGGGTCATCATCACATCGATAAAATCGCCAGGGCGCATCGCAAAGGCCGCACCACGAATTGCAGCCTCCTCGGTCGATTCATCTCCATTGAGAGAAAAGGGAAAGGCAACGGCAACCCGACCTTGATCCAGATACAATGCCAAATCCGACCCGAAAGATGCCAAATCAGTCGCATTAAGGGCGATCATAGGGCTGAGCACAGCCTGACCCTCAGATACTTCAACTTTTACGATTCTGCCAATCAGGTCTTCAATATTCGCGAATGTATATCCACCTTGCAAAGCGATATTATTATTGGGGCGCGTTTCAACCTCCAACAGTTCTGGCGTCAGGCGCTGACCCACTGGGATATTGACGCGAGCCACAACAACAGGTTCAAAACGAACAGATGGCGTTGCCGTTGGTGGTGGAAGATTCGGTTCTTGAGCGGTAGTTCCTTCGGCTCCTGTTCCAGTTGTTGTATCAACAAGAGCATCGCTTGAGGAAGAGCCACCAGAGTTGCGCAAAATGAGGACAGCAGCAAGTGCTACCCCAACTACCACAACTAAAATGAGTAGGATAAATGTTCTCGGACGCATAGTTTCCCTACCTTAAAGCCAGGGCTACCCCTTAGCTATCCTCACCATTGCCGCTAGATTGACCAACAGGTGTCGGCGTCAATTCCACTTCTCTAATCACGGCATCAACAGAATAGTTGAAATTGGGTGGTATTTCGATATTAAACTGCTGCAACAGGTAATTGATGTCAACATTTTGAACAGAGTAAAGTTGACCATCCTGTACCCCGCGCAAAGCAAAATCGATATCTGCGCCAGATTCAACAGCATATTTAAGGAATAGTTGTTGTTGAGGAGATAATGCCACCAATAGAACTTTCGGGAATGGTGTACCAGTCGGCTGAGGTGGCAACGCAGTAGGCGTCACATCGCCTTCAACTGGTTCTGGTGTCGGGGTAGGACCTTCAATACCTTCTGGCGGAACCCACTCACCTACCTGGATAACTTTTGCGTTTTGCAAAATCATGGAGACAAGCACGGGGCGCTGCGTTTCTGATGGGGCAACGTGGGCCAGATCACCGGTTGGTAATTCTTCGAAACGGCCGTATGGCGCAATGATGACAACCTCTTGTGTGGCTAGAGCCTGCGTATCTTCAGTCTCGACAGCCTGAATAACATCTTCTAAAAAGAAAACGGCCGCATTCTGCAAATACGTCTGAAACTCTTCGTCAATCTGATAGAACAGGAACGAAAGCATGATGTCAACATTGTCACCAGCTTTCAAGCCGTAAGCCACACCCGATAAACGGTCCACAGGAACGGCCGCTGCCACAAACCCTGGTGGAATCAAAGACGATGGGCCATATTCATTGGCTCCCAAAATGGTTGGGTCTGTCACCAATGAATCAAACGTCAGCGTTTCACCCTGGAAGATGTCAGTTCGCGCATACAACCCAACTGCGTCCTTGACATCTTTAATCACATTGGTGCCGACTTCAGTAGCCAAACGCAAATCAGTCGTCAATTCCGCTTCAGTCAACTGCCAACCACGTGGCACTGTTTGCAGCGAGACAACGACTTCAACCATCTCAGGCATCGGTTCACCCGGCTCAACGCCAGGCGGCAAACCAATATCTTCTGGTGGTGTCTCGGCTCCACTTGGCGGTGTTTCTGCATCGCCAGCAGTGGTTTGTTGCGTGTCGCCAGAATCTTGCTGCAAGACGTAAAGGACACCAACCACAGATAATATCAAAATACCTACAATAAAAATGAGGATAGCGATCGTTCGACGGTTCATGTTTTCATTCCTCTAGAGATTTTCATTACCAGGAATAGATCCAATCGCTAAGGCCGGATAAGAGACTGGTGCTTCACAAGTCAAGGACATCATTTTGGCAAATAGCGGCACGTTGATGAGTCGTGAAGTACTCAAAAGGATCATGGGATGTTTGCCAACAATCTCTAATAATATGTAAACCTCTCAATGGTTCATATGGTAGCATATGTAAAGTTGAATGGCAAATGGTGCTTTGTTTCTTAACGGTTTTTTTCCGTAGTTTTGGGGGAAAATAGGAGGAAAGTCAGGTGTCAAAGACGCAAATGTGGGGCAGAACGCATCAATTTGTGGGCTGTGGCGAGTCTGTTAACAATTGCCACCACGCTTGCCAGGGGCGGGCATTGAGAACCGGATCCGGCGTAGCTGGCGGTACAGGAGTTGGCGCGGGAGTGGCTTCTACCAACAATGGGACTATGCGCTTTTCGCCCGGCATCAATTGTCCGGCCTCGTTCCGGGCATACGCAGCAACATAATCATCACTCTGTACATAAGCCAGGGTTGCTTGTAACTCAACCTGCCGTGTTGACTCGTGCAGAACTTCCTGGTGTAGTTCGTCCTCGCCAACACCGACCAACCGACCGGCCTGAGCACGACGGTTTAAATCGAGGGCAATGAAAAGTGCTGCAAAGACAGCTAACAGCACAAGAATTTGGGGAAGTGTGAGCAACGGCCGTTGCCGGAACCATTTCTTGTCCATATGCAAACATCTTAACTGCCTTTTGCCATTGATGCAATAACTATTTTGCCCTGGCACATTTCCCGATTCCCTCATCCAATGGTAAAATCCCACTGTGGCAATGAAACAAGAATCTAAAGCAACAATAGAGCAGAAGCAACTCATATGACATCAACTCTTGATTACCTTGCTATCGGCCATATTGCCTGTGACTACACGCCAGATGGCTGTGCCGTTGGCGGCACAGTGGCCTACGCCGGGCATACGGCACAAATGTTAGGCTGCCATACGGCCGTTCTCACCAGCGCCCGCCCAGATTATGATCTCAATGCTGCCCTGCCGGGTATACAGACACAGTGCATTTTGTCAGATACCAATACAACTTTCGAAAATGTTTACACCCAGCAAGGCCGCGTACAAACATTACACGGGGTGGCGACCACGTTAACGGCCGTTCACGTCCCCGACAACTGGCAGCGTGCCGCCATCGTCCATTTAGGGCCAATCGCCAATGAAATCGACCCGGCCATCATCAACCTCTTTAGCAACAGCATGATCGGCATGACGCCACAAGGATGGCTGCGCCGTTGGGATGAAAACGGCCGTGTTTATGCCCAAAATTGGGCCGCCGCCCGCGAAATCCTCCCCCTGGCTGCGGCCGTCATCATTAGTGAAGAAGATCTGCTCGATGACGCAATGCTTGTGCAATATCAAGAATGGTCCCGTTTGCTGGTGTTGACACAAGGGCGTCAGGGCTGCACCGTCTTCTTTGGCAATGATGTACGCCAGATAAGCGCACCACGCGTTCCAGAGGTAGAATTCACTGGCGCTGGCGATATTTTCGCCGCCGCCTTTTTCATTCGCTTATGGCAAACAGATGGCAATCCATGGGAAGCAGCCCGATTTGCTAATCAAGTTGCCGCAGAATCGGTAACACAGCCGACACTGATGCAAAAAATGGAGCGTATCCGGCAGCTGCTAACCACCCATTAACAGAGAATCGTTTCACGACTATGACAAAAATTTATGCGGTTGTAAATCAGAAAGGTGGGGTCGGAAAAACCACCACTGTCATTAATCTCAGCGCCTATTTAGCCAGCAAAGGGCGGCGCGTCCTCATTGCAGACATTGACCCACAGGCCAATGCCACCTCTGGCATAGGCATAGACAAGTACACCCTAGACAAATCGATGTACAACGTCCTGCTGGAAGAGGCCGCAATTGGCGATGCCGTGCAACAATTGACTGAGTTCAATTTAGACCTGCTGCCATCACATCCATCACTGGCCGGCGCTGAAGTGGAATTGGTCAATGCCATCGGGCGCGAGTATCGGCTGCAAAAGGGCTTTGAATCCATAGACGGCCGTTACGACTACATCCTCATCGATTGCCCCCCCAGCCTTGGGCTGCTCACCGTCAACGCCCTCACCGCCGCCAAAGATGGCGTATTGATTCCCGTGCAATGCGAATACCTGGCCCTGGAAGGACTGACACAACTGATGCAAACCATTGAGTTGGTGCAAAAATATCTCAATCCGGCGCTAGATGTGCGTGGATTGATCATGACAATGTACGACGGCCGTACCAACCTCAGCCGTCAGGTGGTCGAAGAAGTGCGCAGCTACTTCCCTGGCAAAGTCTTCCGTACCATTGTGCCGCGCAATGTGCGCCTCAGCGAAGCACCCAGCTATGGACAGCCAATCAATGTCTATGCGCCCAAATCGCCAGGGGCCATTGCCTACCAAATACTAACGGCCGAACTGCTAAAGGGAGACGCAAAACTCAAAAGCGGGGATTCCCAGTAACGCGATTGGGTCAATCGCGCTGCACTTATTTGTAGAGGAGCGAATTTATGAGCAAGAAGCGAGGAGGACTTGGGCGCGGTTTAGGAGCCTTAATCCCTGGGCCAACCGACGAGGGAACAGTCTTAGAGGAAGGAGAAGCTGCTGGCCTGCGTACCGTGCTCGTAGCCGACATCCAACCCAATCCGCGCCAACCCCGCAGCATCATGGACGAGGAAAAGCTGTCCGAATTGGCAGCTTCCATTAAAGAACATGGCCTCATCCAGCCCCTCATCGTCACCGCTACGGAAAGCGGATTCATCCTCATCGCAGGAGAGCGGCGCTGGCGTGCTTCCCAATTGGCCGGATTGGTAGAAGTGCCCGTGGTAGTCAAAGAGGCCACGCCGCAGGCAATGCTGGAATTAGCCTTAATCGAAAATATCCAACGCGCCGACCTGAATCCACTGGAAGAGGCGTATGCTTACCAGCAGTTGATAGATGATTTCGGACTGACGCAACAAAAAGTGTCGCAGCGCGTGGGCAAAGCCCGTTCTACGGTTGCCAATTTGGTACGTTTGCTGGAACTGCCATCTAACATCCAGCAAGCGGTCACAGATGGGCTGATCAGCGGCACACATGCGCGTGTCTTGCTGCAATTACCGGAAGCCGAGCAGCAGACAGAAGCGATGGGAATGGTTCTTGAACTGAACTTGAGCGTGCGCCAGACCGAACTCCTGGTAAAGATTCTGCCCTTCAATTTGTCGGGTGAGGTGCGCGAGGCTGTGCTACACGGCCGTATCAGCCAAACTCACGCCGAAGCATTGCTCCCCTTGCCCACACACACCATGCAAAACAACCTGCTGCACCAGATCACCATGCGCAAACTCACCGTCGTCGAAACAGAAGCATTGGTACGACGATTGACTGCCGGGAAACGGCCGCAGCAGCCCAAGAAAAAACGCACTTTGCCCGCCGAGATCATAGATTTGCAAAAACAATTCAGCGAACGACTTGGTCAACCCGTTGAAATTCAAAAAAGCGGCAAAACCGGCAAAGTTATCTTGCACTTTTATTCAGACGAAGAACTACAAGCAATTTACGACGCCATTATTGGCGCTGAATAACATCACCATTAATACGGGTACCTCATGACAACAAACATTCAACTCATTCAAGAAAAACTGGTCCAGGCAACAGCCATTCTCAACGAACTAGACATAGACCTTTGGCTGACTTTTGTCCGCGAAACGTCCATGCAGCCAGACCCGGTTCTAGACCTCATTGCCGGTGTAGACGTAACCTGGCAATCCGCCTTTTTGCTCAGCCGCACAGGGCAGCATACTGCCATTATTGGGCATTTTGATGCGGAAAATGTACAAGCGCTTGGCGCGTATCAGGTCATTGGCTATCACGAAGGGATTCGCCAACCTCTACGCGAAGCCATTGCCGCTTATCAGCCGACCACATTAGCCATCAACTATTCTGAAAATGATGTAGCCGCCGACGGCCTGTCACACGGCATGTATCTGGCGCTGCTCGACCATTTGCGGGATACGCCATTTGCCGCGTGCCTCGTTTCTGCGGAAAAGATTGTCGCCGCTTTGCGCGGGCGCAAAAGTGCCACCGAAATCGAACTGGTACGGCAGGCTGTCAACACAACCGAGCAGTTGTTTGATGCCGTTGAACAGTTTGCCAAACCGGGCATGACGCAGCGACAAATTGCCGACTTTGTACACCAGCGCGTTGATGCAATGGGCTTTGGCTATGCGTGGCCGAAGCCGTTTAATCCCATCGTTACCTGTGGGCCACACTCTGCGGTTGGGCATGCGGCTCCTGGTGATGTGGTGCTGCAAAAAGGGCACCTGCTGCACATGGATTTGGGCATCAGGCAAGATGAGTACTGCTCTGATTTGCAGCGCATGTGGTATGTGCTGGATGATGGCGAGACAACTGCGCCACCCGAAGTGCAGCGTGCCTTTGATGTGGTTTATGGCGCAATTAAAGCGGGCGAATATCGTCTCAAGTCGGGCGTTCCTGGCTGGCAAGTTGATGAAACGGCACGCGAGTTTATTGTGGATAATGGCTACCCGGAATATATGCATGCCTTTGGGCATCTGCTTGGCCGTTCTGCACATGATGGCGCAACCGTTTTGGGGCCGCGTTGGGAACGGTACACGGGCATTTGCGATCTATTGGTAGAAGCGGGCAATATTTTCACGCTGGAACTGCACGTCATCGTCCCGGAGCGCGGCATGATGAGCCTGGAAGAGGACGTCTTGGTGACGAAGAATGGTGTGGAATATCTCAGTGTGCCGCAGACGGAATTGAGGTATATACGGCCGTAACCCCCATGCCCCCTATTCTTTCACACTATCAGGCGCACGCTTTGCTGCAAGCCCATGCCAATGGGGCCGCTGCGGCGTCGGTTTCGCTTGATCTCAACCTGTCGACCAGTGATGTCACGCTGACCCCGTTGGGCGTTACGCTGCCAAACGGCCGTTTCCTTACCCTCGACCAACTTACCGAAATCAGCGCCAACGAAAACGCCTGTTACCTCGTCACACCAGAGAACGAAGTCGAAAAAATCCATTATTTTTCTGAGACGCACAATCGTTTTTACAGCCTGATGCCGACGCGCGGCGCTCCCACGATGCTCGTCTCTGGCATCCCCATGCACCGCATCAAAGACACCGATCCACACCGGGACACCCTCAGCAAAATTAAAGCGGTTTCCCCTGTCACCGGGCATGTCTTGGACACCACCATGGGGTTAGGGTATACGGCGATTATGGCAGCGAAAACGGCCGTTTCCGTCACCACCATCGAACTCGACCCCACCGTTGTCAATATTTGCCAGCATAACCCCTGGTCACAAGAACTCTTCACCAACCCCAAAATCACCCGCCTGATCGGTGATGCCTACGACCAGGTAGACCAATTTCCAGCCGAACACTTCTCGCGCATCATACATGATCCGCCAGTCTTCAGCCTGGCCGGTGATTTATATGCCGCCGAGTTTTATCAGCAGCTTTATCGCATCCTCAAAACCAGAGGACGACTGTTTCACTACATCGGCGACCCCAAAAGCAAATCCGGCAGCGGTGTCACACGCGGCGTCACACGCCGCTTACAAGAAGCCGGATTTCACCGTGTCAAACCATATCCACAAGCCTTTGGTGTCGTCGCCTATAAATAAATGTGGCTCTTATTCCGCAGCTCGCACCCCGTAATTACTGAAGGAAGGCCGCGTTATGCAAGTTATTCTCGTTGCTTCCAATCTTGAAGAGCGCGACATGCTCACCTACATCCTGAAATATGCCGGTATGGCCGTCGCCAGCAGCAGCAGTTTGCAGCGTGTTGCCGCTAAATGGCTAGAACGTCCGGCCGACTTAGTCGTCGTTGCCGGAGCCACAGTCAACGAACTGCTAGCGGAACTCGTCCAACTGCGTCAAATTACACAAGTCCCCTGTCTGCTCATCATCGAATCCCCAAGCGAAGAGGAGCTTTGCCAACTCTTGCGCAATGGAGCCGACCTCGTTTTGCCGCGCCCCGTATCTCCCCGCATTCTCGCCGAATACACCAAAACCATGCTGCGCCGCAATCGCACCGTGCCCACTTCAGTGCTGCCACGCCTCAATGTCACCGAAATCAAGCTCGACCCCGACACGCGCACCATTCGCGTCCTTGATGGAGACGAACGCCGCCTGACTCAACTTGAATTTCGCCTGCTCTATATTCTCATGGTCAATCGTGGTCAGGTTGTGCCCGTAGATACCATTGTTGAGCGTGTTTGGGGCTATACCGGGCAGGGCAGTCGTGAACTGGTGCGCGGTTTAATCAGCCGCTTGCGCCGCAAAATCGAACCGGATATCAGTGCGCCGCAGTTTATTCAAAATGTCCCTGGCGTTGGCTATCGTTTTTCTCTGGAAAATTTGTGATTTTTACACAGGATTCACACAATTCGCGTGATTTTGCCACGGTTTTTGTACAACTCACATAACCCCTTTTACACATCAGGAATTTATCTTTAGCACAGAATCTGCAAGTTTTCAGAGTGAAAGGTGAGCTAAAGGTTTAACATGTCTGGTCCAAACAAGAAGGAATATGGTTTTTGCCCTGATTGTGATTCGCGGATAAAGATTAAAGCCCCCCGTCTTGGTCAAAAAGTAACATGCCACGCCTGTGGCACAGTTCTCGAAGTAGTTGATACTTCTCCCCTGGAACTGGATTGGGCATTTGATGAAGGGTTCGATTTTGATGAACTGGAAACCAAATTAGAAGATAAAAAAGAACGCAGCGCCCAGCGAGAAGAAGATTTCGGCCTCTTTTAGCCTCAACACCTGCTTCTCATTTTAAACGTCCCCCCAAGACTTGCCGGAAAGTTCTTCCGGCTGTTTTGCTTTGCCAGCGAGCTATTGCCACGCCGAAGCGTGCTATACTTGCGCCATCTTTCAACAAGGAGCTGCTATGTCTGCCACACTTGTTTTGACAAACGGCCGTTTCTACACCATGGATCCCCGTCAACCCAGGGCAACGGCCGTTGCCCTGCACAACCACACCATTCTCGCCGTCGGCAGCGACGATGCGATGAAAGCATTATTGGGGACAGGGGGTCGCGTGCTTGATCTTAACGGCCGTACCGTCACGCCTGGCCTCATGGATGCCCACGTTCACTTCCAATGGTACAGCCTCAATCTACAATCCATCAATTTGCACGAAGTCCCCACCCTGGCTGAAGCACTGCAACGTGTTGGCACCTATCTCCAGCAGCGGGATGCGAAACACGCGGCACAGCATTCAGAACAATGGCTTCGTGGCCGTGGCTGGACGCAAGAACTCTGGGAAAACCAACGTTTCCCAACCGCGGCCGACCTTGACCAAATTGCCCCACATATCCCCATTTACCTGGGACACAAAAGCGGACACGCCGCCTGGGTCAACAGCCGCGCCCTCAAAATTGCGGGGATCACGGCAGCTACGCCTGATCCACCCGGCGGTCAAATTCAACGTGATGCGCAGGGGCAGCCAACAGGCATTCTCTTTGAAGAGGCCGTCAACCTGGTCACGGCACACATCCCCCAACCCACCACAGCCGACATCGCCGCCGCCATGCTTCAGGCACAGCAAAAGTGCTGGCAAGCGGGATTAACGGGATTGCATGATTTCGACGGCCGTTCCTCTTTTGCCGCGCTACAAACTTTGCATCAACAGGGCGAACTTGGCCTACGCGTCATCAAAAACATTCCCGTTTACCGCCTGGAACACGCCATTGGCGTTGGGCTGCGCACCGGCTTTGGCGATGAATGGCTGCGCATTGGCGGCGTCAAAATCTTCGCCGATGGCGCACTGGGGCCGCGCACGGCCGCCATGCTCGCTCCTTATGAGAACGAGCCAGACAATTACGGCATCGTTGTCACTGACAAAGAGGAAATGAAAGAAAAAGCGAGTCAGGCCAGTGCCAATGGCCTCAGTGTCACCGTGCATGCCATTGGCGACCGCGCCAATCACGATGTGCTCGATGTATATGCGGCAGTGCGGGAAGAGGAAAGAGAGGAGCAGCGGCGAGAGCTGCGCCACCGCATTGAACATGTGCAAGTGCTGCATCCTGACGATTTGGACAGGCTGGCAAAGCTGCGCGTCATTGCCTCCATGCAGCCCACGCACGCCACATCGGATATGACAATGGCTGACCGCTATTGGGGAGACCGCGCTCGATACAGTTACGCCTGGCGCACCATGCTCGACAGCGGCGCAACGCTCGCGTTTGGCTCTGATGCGCCAATCGAGACCATTGAACCCTTACCAGGATTATATGCGGCCGTTTCCCGTTGTCGTCCTGATGGCTACCCTGGCCCCGACGGCTGGTATCCCGAACAAAAGCTCAGCATGCACGAAGCCGTTCACGCATTTACCATGGGAACGGCCGTTGCCGGCAACCAGGAAACCTATCTTGGCTCCATCACCCCTGGCAAACGCGCCGACTTCACCATTTTCGCCCGCGACATCTTCCACATGCCCGCCGACGAACTGCTGCAAACCGAAATCGCCGCGACCATCGTCAATGGCGAATTCAAGCATCGCACCTGGTAAGCACAGCTCAATTCTCAATCATCAACGTCACTGGTAAATAAAAGAAATCCTGCCCGGTATCCGTCAAGAGGCGGATGCCGGTGTCGGGATCATACAACCCGACCTCAATCACCGCTTCCCCGGCATAACTTTCCCGAAAAGTCAGTTCGTGCCGATCTTCGATGTACTCCCCCTGCACCCAGCCCGTCGTCGGACGCTGCCCGTTGACCGGTGGCATGTCATGCTGCCCAATCAGGCGACCATTTGCATCCAAGATGTGGGTAAACACCGTGTAAGCGACTTCGCCGCCGGTCGCCAAAGATTCCCAATACAATGTCAATGGCACAACCTCATCGGCACGAAAAGGGCGATCCGGCAAATCGTAGCCAACCAACCGTGCCACGCCGCCAAAGTTCACGTTTAATGTGTACATCACAGGGGGCAGCGTAAACACCTGGGTTGTCTCTTCAATGGTGATAGAACCGAGGGAAACGGCCGTATCCCCCACTCCAATCATCACCTCAGCCGCACCTGCCACCTGTGGCGGCACCAACAACGCACGGTGTTCCACAACCGCCTCGCCTGCCTGCCACCGCGTTGTGGCATAGCGTCCCAAAGCGGGCGCGTGCGCAGCCACAACCAACTCTTGCTCGCCCTGTTGCAGCCAGAGGCGCGGCTGCAAGGCCGGTAAATCAGCCTGCTCTGCCAGCCAATGCAATTGCACATAAATCGTTTGCCCAGGCCCAACCACCGTTCGATCCACCGCAGCCCCCACCAAGGCCAATCCGGGATACAGATGCAGCGGCTGCGGCAGCGGCGGCACACTTACCGTGGGCACATACAAGCTGCGCTGGGCAGGATCGGCAGGCTGCACATCCACACGCCCCAAAACAAGCTGCGGCCCCAACGATGTACCCGCAGCAGACAGTTGATCAACCATCTGCAAACTGCCATCCGCCTCTTGAATCCCAACCGCCAACGTGACCGTATAACTTAATGGCGGCGTCCCTGGCGACAGTGGCAAATAAGCGTAGGTCGTCACCGGCACCGCAACATCCCAGGCAGGCGTGGGGCGTCCCACCGCGTCTACCAATGTTGTCACGGTGGAGGCCAACGGCCAGCCATCTATGTCGTGCAATGTCAGCTGCGCCGCATACCGATTTGCCGTTTGTGCCGTAACGGCCCATGTCAGGGCAACGGCCGTTCCATTGTTAGCCGGTGGTGCCGCTTCCAACCACACACCACGCAGTTCAATATCCGCAAAACGCGCGTTGGTCTCATCCAAAACCGGCGCTTGCAGCGGCCCATCTAACAAATATGTCTGCACCGCCAGGCCATCAAACAACGCTTCATCAACCAACGTGCCTGCTTTTTCCAGGGCAAAGGGAACCGCCTGCTGCCAATCGGGAGCCGGACTGCGCCGATATTGCACAGTGAAAACTTTGCGCCGTGCCGTCGTCCACACCTGCAAATCAGCCCACATTTGCGCCGGATCGGCCACGCCAGCCATGCTAATTTGCGCCGCGCCGTTATACTCAAACGGCAGCGACCAATCCGTATCGGGAACCAAAATCAAGTCATCGGCCGTTGCCGTCTGCTCCAAATAACGCGCCACGCCGCGCATATCGTCATTTTTCGCCAATATCGGGTCAAAGAAATACGTGCCAAGTGCCCACACAGACAACGCCAACACCGCTGTAGCCAAAGGAATAGCCAGGAAACGGCCGTTATCCCGCTTCTTCTGCGGCAGCGGCGGCCACAACACATAAGCCAGCAGCGGCAGCAGCCCAAACGCATACATTGAAATGTAACGAGGATGTGAAAACGAACGCACGCGCCAGACCACGACCGCCATGCTTAACGGCAGCAGCCAATGCACCAACAACTTCGCCGTTAATGGGCGCGTTTCCCGTTGCGCCAGGCGCAGCAGCAGCAGCAGCAGCAGCAGCACGCCCACCACACTGCCTAAAACCTGCACCAATGGCTGTCCCAACGAGCCGGGCAGCCCGGTCAGGTGAAAAATGCCAACCTGTGCCAGCATGTGCCACAAGGGGGTTGGCTCTGTGAGATAGGTGCCAGCATTCGCCTCTGCCTGCACGGAACCCCACTGCCACAAAACGGCCGTTGCCCAGGGCAAACTTGCCACAACCACAGCAGCTTGCGTCCACACCCACTGGCGCAGCGCCCTCCACTGGCGCTGCCGCACCAATGCCAGCAGCGCCCACCCATTCACATAGAGCACCAGAAAAAGCACAATGTAGTGCAAATGCAGGCTCACCCACTCCACCAAGCCCAACGTCGCCAACAGCCGTCGGCGACGCTCCGGCTGCCGCAAAAATTCCTGCGTCAACCCTAACAACGCAAAGTAAGCCAACGGCAAAATGGCGTAGGTGCGAATTTCCTGGCTGTAAATAAGCGACAGGGGCGAAATAAGAATGAACAAAAGCGCCAATGTGCTGGCACCTCTCGGCCCAAACCAGTGGCGACAAACCCGATAGACGACAGCGACCTGCACGGTACCGGCTAACGCTGAAAGGAAACGGCCGTTAAAAGCCGTTGCCCCAACCAGCGATACCCAACCTTTTAAGAACCAAAAATAAAGCGGGGGATGAATATTTGCCGCGCGGTTAGCGGCAATCTCAACCATTGTCGAAGTGGCGAGATGTAAACTGATGCCCTCATCCCACCAGATGCTTTGCGCATCCAGGCGAAACAAGCGTAATGCAAAAGCGCCCAATAACGCCGCTACCAGAACGGCAAACGGCCGCCGCCACCGCAAGGCATCACTCATTGCGGCAGATTTAACCCTCCGGGCGCAGTTGCCAGAATTTCAATGCCAGTTGCAGCGCCAGACGCATATCCGCCTGATTCAAGTCATGGCGCGTCAACTCCTGGATTCGCTCCAGACGATATAACAGCGTATTCCGATGCACAAACAACGATTCGGCCGTTTGGCTGATATTGCCGTGATGGGTGAAATACGCATCAACCGTCTGCACCAGACTGCCACGATGCTGCGTATCATACGCCACCAAAGGCCCAATTACCTGATCCGTAAACGTCTTCACCACAGGCAAATCTTCCAGTTCACCCAACAGGCGATAGACACCCAAACTGTTAAAATCAACCACAAAGTTTGACAACTTCAGGCGCTCGCCCAATTCCATCGCTTGCAGCGCTTCCTGGTAAACACGCGGCCAATCGGCCAAAGTCTTGGCTGGCCCACTCATGCCACCAATCAGGCGCGTTCCCGGAAATTCGGCGTCAACTTGTTCCTTTAAGCGCCGCACAAATTCCTGCGTGCTTTCCAAATCTTCTTCACTTTTTAGCGCATGGAAAACACACAAATGCTGCCCACCATAAATGTGTACCAACGCCGGGCGGTTGTGATTACGCAATAACCAGTTTGCCGTCGTCTCCAGGCGGCGCAGCGAAGGCATTTCGCTGCCCACCCAGGCAAAAGTCAACACCATATGAGGCTGCTGCGTGTCATGATCAAGACGACCCGCCAAACGGTTCATCTCATTTTGCGGCAAAGACCCAACCAAAATGCCTTCCAGGAAATCGCCGCGCAAAGCCTTTTTGGCTTCACTGACTGCTTTTGCCTTTGCCATTTCCAGGGCACAGGCGGCCGCGCCATGCTCTGCTGTCAGGCTGTCCAGCAAATCCAGCTCATCCGACTTGCCGACAACAGACACATACCCACGCGCACGATCTCCAGAGACAATGGGACTAATGAGGCGGCCCATGTTTTCGATAGGCAGTAATTGCTGCCAGTAACTTTGGCGTGCTTTGGCCGCCGCTTTACGATTGCGCAGCACTTGTGGCAGCTCATTTCGTTCGGTAATCGCTTCCACAATGACCTGTCGGTCAATTTCCATGTTGCGCGGCCAGCTAATCGCGCGAATCTCCATTCGCTTATCCTGAACGACAACAACCTTACCCGTGAGTTTGGACATGACCTCTGTCATGGCATCCAAGCCCAGTCCCTCGCGTGACATGTCGGACAGGCGTCGGTAAAGCTGCATACCGCGTTCTGTTGTTGCCGCATGGCGGTCAATAAGCAAGGCAGCGACGGCGCGATGAACATCACGCACTTGTGTGTCCGGCGGCGCAATTAAGATGGGTACTTGCAATTTCCCAATTTCTTCCAGCATTGCTTCAGGAAAATCTTGGAAAAAGAGAACACCCGCCGCAGGAAGATCGGCAAATAGCTGCAAATGCGTTAACAGGTCAGCATCGCTAATTCGCTGCCGCACCCAACTGGGAACGATAACCAGGTCACCAGCTTTCACGTGGTCTGTCAGGTCGTTCCATGTTGACAGGAGCGAAAACCAATGGACATTTCGCCGTGTATATGTTTCGCCAGCAACCACGACAGTTTGCAGAGGTAGCGCCAACCGCATGATGTCGCCTATATTGACTTCTGTAAGAATTGGTTGATTGAGCATAAGCCTAACTCACACAGAAACCCGGCGTTTTGTAGAATTGATGTACAAACGCCCGGTTTTCCTTTTGTTAACGGCCGTTTTCAATGGGCAGCCGAATAATAAACGTTGTTCCTTGCTGGGGCGCACTGACCACATTAATTTCGCCACCGTGCTGCTCAACAATACGATGACTGGTAGCCAACCCCAATCCAGTTCCTTTTCCTGGATCCTTGGTTGTGTAAAACGGCTCAAAAATGTGTTCCGCTTCTGCGCTCGACATTCCCTTGCCATTATCACGAATCAGCACCTGTAAATGTCCCTCGTCAGTGCCTATCCGTGTAATTATCTCAATTTGTCGCTTTTCTGACACATTCTCTACGGCATCGCGGGCATTAATTAGCAAATTGAGCCACACACTTTTCATGTGATCCCAACTGGCGACAACGGCCGGCAAGCCATCATCCAGACTTTGGATCACCTCAATATTCGCCTGATCCAGTTGGTATTTTACCAGCGCCAATGCCTGCCGAATCGAGTCATTCACGCTCGCTGCCATAAAGGCATAATGCTCCTGACGCGCAAAATCCAACAAACCGCGCACCACCGTCGTGGCGCGTTCACCCGCACGCGCAATCAAATCCACCGACTCATAATTTTCATCTTCCGGCGGAATAAACATTTTCAACATTTGCGCGTTGGCATTAATGGCAGTTAGCGGATTATTGATCTCGTGCGCCACGCCAGCCGCCAATTGACCAATCGCCGCCAGTTTTCCCGCTTGCATCAGCGAATTTTCCAGGCGTCGCTCTTCTGTCCGATCTTGCCATAAAATCACGACGCGTGCCGATTCTGCCTGTGTACTGGGAATCGGATACGCGTTGACATCCCATTCCTGGGGTAAATGATCCTCGCCAAACCAATGGATAGACCAGCGTTGCGCCTGTTTGTGCGCCAATGTGATATGCGCAATGCAATGCTCGCACGGTTTATCGCGATCAAAGAAAACGTGGTAGCAGGCGTGACCGGCCATTTCTTCGGCCGTCAATGGCAGTTCGTCCGCTTTGCTCTTGTTCACAGAGACAATTTGCCAGCGCTCGTTGATGGTGTAAATGGGGTGTGGAATGCCATCAATGAGCGCTTGCAAGGTATTGCGGCTTTCCAACAGCTCTTGTTGACGCAGGCGAATGCGCTGGAAGAGCCAGGAATTTTCCATGGCTTCGCTGATGGCGCTAGAAAGCGAAGCAAATAAATCGAGATCGAAATTGGCGAACAGCCCATCCGCTTTGTTATAGGCCACCAAAATCCCGACTGAGTGACCCCGCACCACTAATGGGGCAACAATCAGGTTTTGCACATCGAGGCCAGGGGGCTGATCCCATTCTGGCTGATAACGGCCGTCGACGGTGAGATCGTTGAGGTAAACGGCCGTTTGCTCTGCAAAAACCGCCCCCAAAATCCCCTGTCCTACCGGCACCACCGTCATATCCCCTGGTTGCAGCCCGTTATACATGCTGCGGCAGTGCTCGCAATACAGACGGCCGCCCTTCACCATAAAAATGGCGGCCATGTCTACATCGAGAACAGCGTCGATACTGTTAACGGCCGTTTCCAGCACCTCGCGCGTCTCCAACGTCGCCGCCACCGCCTGCCCCACCCGGTTCAACGCCGCCAACTGCTGCCGCTGCCGCTGCAACTGCTTTTCCAACTGCTGCGTCCGCAAAATCGTCTTCACCCGCGCCAGCAGTTCCTGCGGATAATATGGCTTCGTGATGTAATCATCAGCCCCCGTGGACAGCGCTTCCACCTTATCATGGCTGCTGGCTGCCGCCGTCAACAACACCACCCGCGTATATTGCAGCGCCGGATGATTGCGAATCCAGCTCAACACATCCAACCCAGAAAGAGCAGGCATCCGCATATCGAGCAGCACCAGGTCAATCTCTGTTTTGGTTCCCACCGACGCCTGCAAAAACTCAATCGCCTGCTCGCCATTATGCGCCAGCGAAATCTGATACCCCGCCTTTTTCACCAAAAAGTCAGCCAGGGACTCAGCAATCTCTGGTTCGTCATCGACGACCAGCAAATGCGCTTTTGTTGACGGGGTGGAGGGCTGCGTACTCATCACAAGAGGGGGGAAATGAGGTTAACGGCCGTTGCCGTCAACCTCACAAAATCAACCACTACTTACGCATCCATCGAGGAAAACGTATATCCATGTCCCTGGATCGTCCGAATATAAATCGGATTCCCCGGTTCCGGCTCAATTTTCTCACGCAAATTCTTGATATGCGCCCGTACCAACTCTGGGCTGCCCGTGTCTCTGGGATAATCCCAAACATCCTGCAACAATTGCTGGCTGTTAAACACCTGATCCGCGTGACTCATCAAATGATACAACAAATCAAACTGCACATTTGTGAGCAGGGCCGTGCCTTCATTCGTCGTCACTTCAAACGTGCGGCAGTTCAGCATCACATTGCCAACCACCACCTTATCCCGTAAATCCGGTTCCGCATTTGGCTGGCGCACACGGCGCAAAATCGCCTTCACGCGCAGTTCCAGCTCTTCCATGTTAAATGGCTTCACCAGATAATCATCAGCCCCGGCACGAAAACCCTCAATTTTATCCTCATCTTTTGCCTTCGCCGTCAGAAACAACACCGGCAAGGCTTGCAGCAATGGATCACCACGAATCTGGCGACACACCTGATACCCATCCGCCCCAGGCATCATAATATCGAGGATAAACAGATCAGGGAGGTGGCGGCGGGCCAATTGCAACCCTTCCGTGCCACTACGCGCCACGTTAACCTGGTACCCATACATGCGCAGCGCACGCTGTAATGTACGCGAGACCAGTTCATCATCATCAATTACAAGAATCAGCGCCATACTTACTTCTACCTCTGCCGATTATATTGCTGCAATGCTCGTCATTTTGTCCGTTTTATGTGAACATGTCTGCCTAGTATAGCAGATTTTTGGTGCATTTAACACTAAGACCAGGGTAACCCTTATGCAGCCACCAACCTGAAAACAAAGAACGTGAAACACATCTCTGTATTTCACGTTCCGTCTCAATTCAAGTTACCGATTTGTTGGCAAATCGCTTTTAGACCAATAAACGCAAGGGGGCTTCCAACAAATTCTTCAGTCGCTGCATATATTGCGCCGCTTCGGCGCCATCTGTCACGCGGTGATCCGCCGAAATGGTCGCTTTCATGCGTGTACCCACCGCCAACTCGCCATTCACAACCACCGGCACCTGCTTCACAGAGCCAACGGCAAGGATAGCCGCATCCGGCGGATTGATGATGGCAATAAAGTGGTCTACATCATATACGCCCAGATTGCTGACGGTAAATGTGCCGCCTTCTACATCGTCTGGCTTAACTTTGCCATCGCGGGCGCGGCTAATCATCACCCGATTGTCAGCAGCAACTTTGGACAGCGTGGATGTGTCGGTGTCTTTTTGCACCACGGTGAGCAAGCCACCTTCCACAGCCACGGCCGATCCGACGTTAATGCGCTGATGACGGATAATTTTGTCACCGCCAAACGCTGCATTCAAATTGGGGAAATCGCGCAAGGCTAACGCCGCCGCCTTCACAATCAGGTCGTTCACCGTCACTTTGCTTTCTGGGGGCAGTGTGGCGTTTACTTGCTGGCGCAGTTCCATGGCTGCCGCCATGTCAATTTCGGTGGTGACATAAAAGTGCGGCACGGTTGTCTTGCTTTCGACCATGCGCCGGCCGATTGCCTGTCGCAGCCGTGAGGTGCTGATGGCTTCTGTTTCCGGGCCGGCCGGTACGGGCGTCGGGGCAGGGGCAGGGGGTGGCGTTGGGGTAGAAACGGCCGTAACCGGGGCCGGTTGAGCCACGAACGCTTCCACATCAGCGCGGCGCACACGCCCACCAGGGCCAGTGCCGTTCACCTGTGCCAAATCCACGCCACGTTCAGTCGCCAAACGCCGCGCTATCGGCGTCGCCTTGATACCGCCAGGAAATTCAGCGGAAACGGCCGTATTCTCTTGCGCCGCCTTGTCCACACTCGCGGGCGCTGCCGCAGCCGATTCACTTGTTGCCACAGCCGGCTGCGGTTTAGCTGCGGTCGGAGCTTTTCCCTCCAGCAAAGCAGACACATCTTCGCCGGGCTTGCCGACAATTGCCAGATTAGCGCCAATCGGCACAACCTTGCCCGCCTCTTCCAGCAAAACCAGCAGCGTGCCCGACACCTGCGCTTCCAACTCTAATGTCGCTTTGTCCGACTCAATCTCGGCGACCACATCACCTTTGTTAATTTGATCGCCCACTTCTTTCAGCCAGTTGTTCAATACGCCTTCGCGCATATCAAACCCCAGCTTCGGCATGACAATATACTCTGCCATTACAAAATCTCCTTCACAGCGGCAATCACCCGATCCTTGTTAATCAGGGCTGACTGTTCCAACTCACGCGAATAAGGCAGCGGAACTTCCAACTGCGCCACTCGCTTAATGGGTGCATCCAAATAATCAAACGCCTCTTCTTGCAAACGCGCCGCAACTTCTGCGCCAATGCCATAAGAACGATGGCCTTCTTCAACCACAACAGCTTTGAAGGTTTTCTTGAAAGAGGCGACGACAGGCCCCATATCTAACGGCCGTAACGTGCGTAAATCAACCACTTCCGCCTCGATACCTTCCTGCGCCAACTCGGCTGCGGCTTCCAAAGCCACCTGCAACCCCTGGGCATAGGCCACAATCGTCACATCAGACCCTTCCCGCTTCACATCAGAAACACCAATGGGCACGGTATACTCTTCTGTCGGCACTTCGCCACGAATCTGATACAGCGTAGCATGCTCAATAAACAACACCGGGTCATCTGAGCGAATCGCGGTTTTCATCAACCCTTTGGCATCATAAGGCGTGGCGGGTGAAACCACCTTTAAACCAGGAAAATGCGCAAAAATCACATCTGGGGTGTGGCTGTGGGTCGCGCCCAACTGACGACCGCCACCGCCGGGTGCGCGGAAAACCAACGGGATTTTCATTTGCCCACCAAACATATAGCGCAGCTTGGCAGCATGGTTGACGATGGCGTCAAAGGCAACAAAGGCGAAATTGATGGTCATAAATTCGGCCACCGGCCGCAAACCATTCATTGCTGCGCCAACAGCCGCGCCACCAATCACCATCTCCGAAATAGGGGTGTCGCGTACACGACGCGGGCCAAATTCATCGTAAAAGCCGCGCGTTACGGCATAGGTGCCGCCCCATACGCCCACTTCTTCCCCCATGATAAATACATTTTCATCGCGCAGCATCTCTTCACGCAGCGCGTCGGTAATAGCTTGTCTCATTGTAATGCGAGCCATTGTTTACTCTCCGTTTTACAGATCCACGTAGATGTCGGTAAATAATTCTGCTGCGGCAGGTAAGGGGGATTCTTCGGCAAACTGCACGGCCGTTTCCAATTCCTGCTCCACCGCTTTGTCAATGGCGTCTAGTGCATCCTTGCCCGCCACCTTATTTTCCAGAATGTGTCGCTCCAAGATGCCAATGGCGTCATCTTCACGCCATTTTTCCACTTCATCTTTGGTGCGATAACGGAGCGGATCACCCATACTGTGTCCTTCATAGCGATAGGTGATCATTTCCAAAAACTGTGGCCCTTTCCCGTCACGGATTGCTTGCAATGCTTCGCCAACCGCTTCATAGACTTTGAAGACGTTCATGCCATCCACTTGCTTGCCATCCATGCCGTAAGCAGTCGCTTTTTGCATGATCGCCGACACCGCAGAAGCCCGGTCAACGGCCGTTCCCATGCCATATTGGTTATTCTCGCAAATCCACAACACCGGCAAATCCCACACGCCAGACAAATTGAGCGATTCATGGAAATAACCAATATTCGTCGCGCCATCGCCAAAATAGCACAAAACAGCATTATCCGTGCCCTTGTACTGTTCCGACAGGCCCAATCCAGCAGCCAGGCTCAAATGCGCACCGACGACAGCATGACCACCCCAAAAATTGCGGCTCACATCTGCCAAATGCATCGAGCCACCCTTGCCCTGGCTCACACCAGTGCTTTTGCCCAGCATCTCAGCCATCACATACTTGGTTTCACTACCAACGGCC
The DNA here is from genome assembly GCA_020634315.1 of Ardenticatenaceae bacterium. GTDB lineage: Bacteria > Chloroflexota > Anaerolineae > Promineifilales > Promineifilaceae > JACSRF01. Next base: position 229,089 of record JACKBV010000001.1, read on the forward strand.
AGCGCATGACCATGATCACGGTAAGCGGTAATCACATGGTCACCCGCTTGCCGTGCTGCAATTGAGCCAACGGCAATCGCCTCCTGCCCAATATATAAATGCAAAAATCCGCCGATTTTACCTAACTGGTACAACTCGGCGCTCTTTTGCTCGAACCGGCGAATGAGTACCATTTGCCGATACCATTCCAGCAAAGTTGATTTGTCCATCCATATCTCCTTAAATCAAGCTTAGAAGCAGCAAACTCGGGGTTGTCTGCTGCCCATTACGACATGTTTATCTTGTCTGTCAAATTTCGGGGAAAAGCATCAACAAGTTCAACCCACAGCAACGCGAATGGTTGCGATTTTGTTAGAAATGTTGATACTGCAACGACTGCTAGTTTAGCAAATTTCAGAGGGGGAAGCGAGAAGAATGGAGCAGTCGTCCAGGTTTTTTCCAGATTTTATTAGAATTGCCCTCATAATCAAGATGCAGTCGTGACGACTGCGCCCTGCTGCGCAATGGGCAATATCCAGGCACGGCTGTCCAGGCCTGCCGTGGCAAATGCAGCCTGCGCCGCCGCCGCCACCGCCTCATGATGCGCTGGCGCAAAGGCCACCAGGCTGGGGCCAGCCCCACTAAGCGCCACGCCAGCCGCACCGGCCGCCTGGGCCGCTTGCATCGCCGCCGCCAAGCCCGGCACCAGGGGCAAGCGATAGGGCTGGTGCATCCGATCTTGCATCGCCAGGGCTAGTTTGGCGTAATCGGCCGTTTCTAAAGCCCGCAGCAGCAGGGGCAAACGGCTGTGGTTAAAAATAGCGTCGGCACGCGGCAAGGAATCGGGTAACGCGGCACGCGCCGCAGCCGTGGGAAAATCAAAGTCCGGCAAAACGATGATCACCTGCTGTGCAGGCAAAGAGATGGGTTCAATGTGCCAATCAGCCTCATCATGCACGGCCAAAATCAAGCCGCCATGCAATGCCGCCACCACATTGTCGGGATGTCCCTCGAAGCCAATTGCCAACCGCTGTACATCAGCAAAAGAGAGTGGGTTATCTAACAAGGTGTTGGCGACCAACAACCCGGCGACGACGGCAGCGCCGCTGCTCCCCAGGCCGCTGCCGATGGGAATATTGTTTTCCAGGTGCAGGTGCAGGCGCAACGGCCGTTTCCCAACCTGCGTAAACACACAATCCGCCGCCCGGTAAACGAGATTCGTCGTATCTGTCGCCAGTTGTGTCGCGCCTTCGCCACTGGTTGTAATCGTCAAATCAGTTGGTTGAGCAGCGTCAGCAGCCGCGAGATTATCGGCCGTTGCCACCACCACATTGTACAATCCCAAAGCCAAACCCAAACAATCGAACCCTGGTCCCAGATTCGCCGTCGTTGCCGGTACAGTCACGTTTACTTTCATGCGCCGTATTTTACGCTAAAATCGGGGATCGGTAAGCGATAAATCGCAAAATGTTTGCCGCCGAAAGATCATCAATATGAACAACAACGGTCACACGCCCCTCTCTAAACTTCCTCGCGTCAGCGAACGGCGCATTGCGCTGCGCGTAACGCCCGCCGCCGAACGTGCCATCCGGCACGGCCATCCCTGGGTATTTGCCAATGCCATCCAACAGCAAAGTCACCAGGGGCAAGTGGGCGATACGGCCGTTATCTTTGACCGCAAACGCCGCTTCCTCGCCATTGGCCTGTACGATCCATATGCCCCCATTCGCGTGCGCATTTTGCACACCGGCCAACCCGTACAAATTGACACAAACTGGTTTCGCCAGCAAATCCAGCAGGCCGCCGCACGCCGCCAGACATTGCCAGACAACACCACCGGCTACCGCCTGGTTCATGGCGAAAACGACGGTCTGCCCGGCCTGGTCATTGACCGCTATGACCAGGTCTACGTCATGCGCCTGGACACAGCGGCCTGGGTTCCGCATCTCAACGACGTCCTCGCTGCCCTGACAGAGACAACCGGCGCGACTCAAATCGTACTGCGCCTCAGCCGCACAGTGCAGCAAATTGAAGATGGCCTTTATGGATTGAAAGATGGCGTCCTCATTAGCGGGCCACCTTTGCCAGAAATGGTTCATTTCCAGGAAAACGGGCTGACTTTTGAAGTAGATGTCCGTCACGGGCAAAAAACCGGCTTTTTCCTCGATCAACGGGACAACCGCGCCCGTGTCGAAACATTAGCGGCAAACAAACAAGTCTTAAATGTTTTCGCTTATACCGGTGGCTTTTCGCTGTATGCGGCACGCGGCGGTGCGCAGCATGTTGTCAGCCTGGACATCAGCCAGCCAGCACTGGCCGCAGCCCTGCGCAATTTCCGTCTCAATCAGGAAGCAGTCGCCCAAACTTCACATGATTTGCTGTTGGGTGATGCCTTTCACGCGCTGCGCCAGTTACGCGAAAATCGTCGCCGCTTCGACATGGTAATCATCGACCCGCCATCCTTTGCCAAACAACGCACAGAAGTGGCGCGAGCGGTCACAGCTTATGCACGCTTGACACGTTTGGGGTTAAGGGTTTTGCGTCCTGGCGGAACGCTGGTGATGGCTTCTTGTTCCAGCCGGGTCACGGCCGAAATGTTTTTTGCGACTGTGCATAAAGCGGCGGTAGAAGTGGAACGGCCGTTGCACGAAATCGAACGCACCTTCCACGCACTCGACCACCCCATCCGCTTCAAAGAAGGAGCCTACCTAAAATGCCTCTTCGCCACTGCCTAAACAGCAACCGGAGAAAAGACTCCCACACCGCTCACCGATAACTGACCACCGACTGCCGGCTAATCCTCCTGAAAACGGCGATCCAACTCCTCCAGCACCTTCGCCGCTTCCACCAGCTTGTCCAACGGATTACGCTCACCCACAAAATAACGGTAATCGGCCGGCATAATATCCAGCGCCGCCACCAATTCCGTGTACTTCTCTTTCAACGAACGCTCATTCACGTTGTACATCACCGCAACCTGCGGCAGCTTCAAATCAGCAAAATTAACCTTACCCACCGCATACATCAAAGCCCCCGCCCACAATTCCGGCTTCATTACCCGCAACTGCGTCCGCCCCAAAGTAATGCGATATTCCAGCCACATCTGGATTGCTTTGCCAATTTGCTGCACCGGCATCTTGTTTTTGCGCATCGTTTCAATCAACGTCGTCTCCACTTCATCCAACGCCGAAGAAAACATCCGCTCAAACCGCTCCACCACTTTTTCATCCGTTTCGGTACGGATGTAATCCCCTAACGCACTCATCGCCTGGTGATAGTCACCGCTGCGAGCATGGGCACGCGCCAGGTTCAGGTGGTAATCAGGATTATCAGAATCGGCACGAACAGCTTGCTGAAAAGCGGCAATTGCCTGATCCATCTCCCAATTCTTGAAATGCGCCGCCCCTTCCTGGTTCTTTTGTGCGGCTAAACGTGGGTCTTTTTTTCTTGCCATGCATAAATCCTTTCGCCAACTACTCAGGATGCAGCATTGCCAGCAGAGGCCTCAACTAACATCACCGTGTCCACAACCTGCTGCTGACCATTTTCATAAGCCAATACATGATCAAGCGCGGCAATCGCCACCTCAAGCATCCCGCGATCCGGTTCGCGGGTTGTCAATCGCTGTAAAGCCAGATTCGGTTTGGTGATAAAGCGAATGAAGGCATTATCTTGATGAGCGGCCGTAAAACGTAAAAATTCGTATCCCATCCCGGCAATCACTGGCAGCAGCAAAATGCGCGACAAGATGCGCACACCAAGAGACATGGGCGGGAGCAGCGTGTACAACAAAATGGAGATAATCACAACGGTGAGCAAAAAGGCCGTGCCACAACGCGGATGCTCTAATGAATAACGCGCCACATTTTCCGGCGTCAACTGCGCGTTGTCTTCATAAGCATTGATCGTTTTATGCTCTGCGCCATGATAACCATACAGGCGCTTAATATCCGGGATGAAGCTGATACCCCAAATGTAGCCGACGAGCAGCGCCAGACGCACGACACCCTCAATCAAATTGCTCACAATTTGTGACGACCCTAACTGCAACCAGCCATCAACCACACCGGCGACAAATGCAGGAATGACAAAAAAGAGAAAAATGGAAAAACTTAAGGAAAGAATAACTGTTCCAATTTGCGCCGGGCCATCAAAGGCACTGCTTGGCTTTTCCCCATCCGCCTTCTTCCCATCTTCCTCTTCCAGGGCGACATCGGCGGAAAACATCAGGCTTTTAATGCCTAGCCCCAGGGCGTCCCAAAGCAGGGTAAGCCCACGCACAAAGGGCATACGAGCCATGCGACCACCATAAATGCGGGCATCTAATGGCTCCGTGTGAACGACAATATCGCCAGCCGGGTTACGTACCGCCACAGCCAACGCTTTAGAACCGCGCATCATCACACCTTCGATGACGGCTTGACCACCATAATTAAACGAAGTTTGTTGCCGCTGAGACAGGGCTTTTGTATCTGACATGCCCTGCATTGTACTGAGTGGTTACACCCCCGTCAAGGTAAGCGGTAAACCGCAAACCGGAAGCCGTTGACAAGGCATGGTTTAGAGGCTGCGGAGCATGAATGATGGACGACAAATTGCGGATTATGGGCTATGGATTATGCGCTCGAAGGGGCTGGAAACTGGCAACCGTATCCATAAAAATGGGGGCGAATTCGCCAAATTTTGCTTCTGGGGCGCAAGCGGCAATTACATAGCTGCCATTACTGGCGGGTGCAAATTCCTGGCGGCAGCGCAGGCGTTCACCAACTGCGTCTGGCAGGACAAGCAAAAATCGGGCAACCTCTGTGCCGGTAAAGCTGGTTTCCGTCCCGGCATCGACAATTTCGAAATTGGTGCCACTTTGCGCGACTAATGTGTCGCTTTGCTCCACCAGGGCAATGCTTTGCACGGCCGTTACCGCTCCCAAACGACGACTATACATAACAACGACAAAACCGTCCGTTGGCGTGTCAATTTCATCGGGCATGGCGACAAAACGATAATCGGCATCTGCGGCAATGGCGGCTAACGGGTACACGGCCGTTTCCCACCAATCACTACTGGCGATCAGCGACGCAAACTGCGGATCATCCGCTTCCAACCAGACCCACTCAACCGGCAAATCAACGGTGAACTGCTGATCATACGCAGTGACCGGCAGCCATTCGCCGCGTGCCTGTGTGCGCGGATTGACCAACACCAGCGGCTTTTGCCCCAAAGAATGCATGACGAGCAGCATGGCAATGATCAATACGGCCGTTAATGTGCCATAAACAGCAACGGCCGTAAACGGCAGCGTCTCCTCAGCTTCAGCGGCAGCCATGATATTGACCGGCTTTGCGGGTTTGGCAACGGCCGTTGCCGTCAGCGCCTGACCACAATGCCAGCAAACCGTGTCGGTATCTAAAACAGGTTGACCACAATTTCCACAATTGTTACTCATAAGACCCTCGCCATATCACAACAGCGATTATACCTGAAACATTGGGTGTCCCTCCATTTTTCGCTATACTCCTGCCAGCCATGATCAACTTGACACCCATTCAGGAAACGGCCGTTTCCACGCCCACCACCAGTTTCCTGCAAGGCCCCGCCGGCAGCGGCAAAACCACTGTCTTGCAGCATCGCCTGCTGCGCCTGCTCGCCGCTGGCGAACCCGCCTACACCATCCTCATCCTCGTCGCCGAACCGGATCACCAAACCATCTACACCGATTTTCTACACCAATCCGGCGTTGGCCCCTATGCCGACCTGAAAGTGACCACCTATCCACAAATGGCACAAGAAATGGTCGCCCTCTTTTGGCCGCTGGTCGCCCGCCCCGCCGGGTTTGCCCGCCCATACCAGCCGCCCACCTTCCTCAGCTACGATCTGGCCCAACTGCTCATGTGGCGCATCATCACCCCCATGCTCACCGAGGGCGCATTTGCCAATTTACGCCTGCGCCCCCAGCAAATTGTCAGCCAGCTTTTAGACACACTCAACCGCGCCGCGCTCAATGCGCTGTCGCTAGATGAAGCGATTCAGCGACAAATGGACACCTGGGTCGGCGAGCCGGAGCGCTTGCTGCATCTGGCGGACGCAGCCAAAGCGGCACGCCAATTCCGCCAGACCTGTCTGCACAACAGCTTGCTCGACCTTTCGCTGGTCATCGAGGTTTTCGACACACAGTTGGTGCAGCACCCAGAATTCCATCGCTATTTCAGCGAACGCTATCGCCATTTGCTGGTGGACAATGTGGAAGAACAGACGCCTGCCGGGCAAAATTTTGTCGCCAACCTGATGCAGGCCACGCAAACAACAAATGCTGGCACAACGACCATTGCTTATGACAGCGGCGGTGGCTACAAACGTTTCATGGCAGCCGACCCGCGCGGTGCATTCCAATTTCGCATCCGCTGCGCCCGCGCGTTTGACTTTGCCGACCTCTTCACGGCGCCCCCGCACATGATGCATCTGGCAAACATGGTCGAGAATTATCTGCTGCACACCACCTTGCCCACGGCTGCCGCCACCGACGCCGTGATTGGGATCGTTAACGGCCGTTACCGGCGCGACATGATCGCCAATCTCATTCCCATCCTCAACGACCTCATCCAGCAGCACGATGTGCATCCCCGCGACATCGCCATCATCACCCCCTATCTCGATGGAGCACTGCGCTATACCCTCACCCATGCGTTGCAACAGGCCAGGCTGCCCTACTTTTTGCTGCGCCGCCGCTCCAGCCCACGCGAAGAACCCCGCATCCGTGCCTGGCTCACCTGGCTGGCCCTGGCTCATCCCGATTGGAAAGTTCGCCCCACCCACTATGACGTTGCCGAGGCACTCACCCTTAGCATCCACGGGCTAGACCCGGCGCGTGCGCAGCTGCTCAGCGACAAGCTGTACGCCCCAGAACAGGGCAGCCTCCTCCCGGTCGATGCGCTGTCCGATGCACACGCTGCACGCATCGGCGCAGATATGGTCGCCCTGGTGGAAGAGCTGCGCCTCTGGCTGCAACAAACCACAAACGAGCGCCAACTGCCCCTCGACACCTTCCTTTACAGCCTCTTCAATGATTTGCTCGCCCAACCCCGCTTTCACCCAGAACCAGACCTGGCGGGAGCGGCCGTTTGCAATTGGTTGGTGCAGGCCGCGGGCCGTTTGCGCCGCGCCGCCGCGGCCATGGGCTTCAAAACAACGGCCGAGATTGGCGCTGCGTTTATTGGCGGCATCAACTATGGGCTGGTCACGGCCAATCCGCCAGAACTGGGTGAGCCACCAGACCCGGACGGCATTATGATCTCCACCATTTACGGCTATATGCTTGCCGGTCGCCCGGTGCGCATTCAGGTGTGGTTGGAAACGGCCGCTACCGGCTGGTGGGACATTCCCAATCAACCACTCAGCAACGCCTTCGTCCTCGCCCAAAGCCGCCCCCCCGACCTGCCCTGGACAACTGGTGAGGAGTTCAATATTCGCAATGAGCTGCTCAGCCATCTCATTCGCGGGCTGGCCGTTCGTTGTCACGATGGCCTCATCCTCGCCAACAGTGACCTCGACCGACGCGGCATCCGTCAAGATGGCATCCTTTGGCGTGCCTTACAGCCCATCATCCGTGAACCGTAATTCATAGTCACACGCGTTCTTCTTCCTTCATTGTCCCTCATTCTTGCCCTTGCTCCTGTTTGCGGCTATAGTTTGGCCTATGAGCAAGCTTGCACCAATTGTGGCCTCCATGCGTACCGATATTGGGCAATATCATGACCACAATGAAGACTTCGTTAGCTGTTGGGAACCAACCACAGTGGAGGACGAAGCGAAATATGGCTGGCTGTACATCGTCGCCGACGGCGTCGGTGGTGCGGATGCGGGTGAAATTGCCAGTCAATTTGCCAGCGAACGCATGCTTGAACATTATCTGGCGGGTACCGATGAGCCAGATTGGGGTGAGCGCCTGCGCAAGGCCATGGTCAAGGCGAATACGGAACTACGACAACTGGTCGCCAATGAGCATGAGAGCCGCCGCATGGCAACGACGATGGTAACGGCCGTTATCCATGACCAACACGCCACCATCGCCAATGTCGGGGACAGCCGCGCTTACCATTGGCGTGCCGGGCACATTCAACAAATCAGTAAAGACCACAGCCTGGTTGCCAAACTGGTTGAAGAAGGCGCGATTTCTGCGGCCGAAGCGGAAGACCATCCGTACGGCAACATCATCCTCTACAGTATCGGCTCCGACCGCAATCCCAAAATTGATGTTTTTGAAGTCCCTTTGGTGCTTGGCGACGCTATTCTGCTTTGTTCTGATGGGCTGATCAAACATGTCAGCGATCAGGAAATCAGTGATTTTATCGCCCGGCAAGCGCCACATGTTGCCACCGAATCGCTGATTACGCTGGCTAACGAGCGCGGCGGCAAGGATAACATCTCTGTCATTGTGCTGCGTTATGGGAAGCGACCCTCTGAACTGGAAACGGCCGTTTCCTCAGAATCCGTCGTTATCCCCCAATCAGGTAAAGCAGTTGTTACCCTTTCTGACGCCAGCCGCCTCTCCCTCTGGCTCTTCACTATCTTTTTGTCTGTAGCGCAATCAATCCTTATCTTTTTGGTTTGGATCTTACTTCGTGTCTAACGACATACACCTGAGCTTATCAACATACGAGGGAAGCCCGGCAGCGAGGATTAGGAAATGAGAGGATTCTTGTTTAATCCCCCCATCCCCTAATCCTCGCTGTTGTTACCAACCCTTACCAGATCATGGAGACAATATGACGACAAAATTACGCATTGTGCCCCTGGGTGGGCTGGGTGAAATTGGCAAAAACATGACCGTCATCGAATATGATGACGAAATTTTAATCATCGATGCTGGCATTATGTTCCCCGAAAGCGACATGCTGGGCATCGACATCATCATCCCCGATTTCACATATCTGCTCGACAAAAAAGACAAAATCAAAGCGGTGCTGGTCACGCATGGACATGAAGACCACATCGGCGCCCTGCCGCACCTGATGGAGCAAATTCACGCGCCAATTTACGCCACACCGCTCACCGCCGGTCTCATTGAAGTGAAACTGCGCCAGCCACGCAGTTCACAAGCCATCGAAATCATTGAATTTCAAGCGGGCGATGTCCTGCAAATTGGCTTGTTTACGGTGGAGCCGTTCCATGTGGCTCACAGCATTCCAGACTGCGTTGGTTTTGGCATCACAACGCCGGTTGGCCTCATCGTCCACACCGGTGACTACAAATTCGACCATACCCCCGCCGACAGTTGGCCGCCCGATTTTGCCAAATTGGCCGAATTCTCCAGTCGCGGCGTGCTGGCGCTGCTTGCCGACAGCACCAACGCCGACCGCGCCGGTTGGACGCCTTCAGAAATGGTTGTGCTCGATGCCTTTGATGATCTGTTCCGCGAAGCGCCCGGCCGTATCATCATTGCCACGTTTGCTTCGCTGATTTCGCGCATTCAGCAGGCAGCAGATTTGGCACAGAAATACGGCCGTAAACTAGCCATTACCGGCCGTTCCATGCGCGAAAACGCCAAAATGGCACGCCGCCTTGGCTACCTGGACATCCCCGATTACCTGATCATCGAACTCGAAGACGCCGTGCGCCTGCCCAAAAAAGAAGTGGTCATCATGGCAACCGGCTCCCAAGGCGAGCCATCGGCCGTGATGGGGCGGTTGGCGCGAGGTCGTCACCGCAACTTGAGCATTGAGGAAGGGGATACCGTTGTCTTTTCCGCATACCCCATTCCCGGCAACGAAGAGACGGTTTTCCGCACCATCAACCAGCTTTTCCGGCGCGGAGCCAACGTGCTTTATGAGCGCATCGCTCCGGTGCATGTCTCCGGTCACGCCAGCCAGGAAGAGATGAAGTTGATGATCAACCTGGTACGGCCGACTTTCCTCATCCCGATTCATGGCGAACTGCGCCACCTGAAGCGGCACGCCGTTTTGGGGCGGGAGTTGGGCATTGCTGCGGAACACATCGCCGTTGTGGAAAATGGCACGCCATTGGAACTGGATGGCGAAAGTCTGGACATTTTACCGCGCCTGCCCGGTGGCTATGTCTTTGTCGATGGAGCCAGCGTTGGCGAAATTGGTTGGCCGGTGGTGCGTGACCGCGAACGGCTGTCGCAAAGCGGCGTCGTCTTTGCGGTGGTCGCCACCAATTCACAAAAACAGGTGATTGGCCGCCCGGAAATTATCTCGCGTGGCTTTGTCAACCCCAACGAGTCTGATGACCTGCTGCATGGCGCGGCAGAAGCCATTGTGCGTGCCGCCGAAGTGTATGCCAACAGCACCAGCCCCTTAAACGAGGCGATTGAGGATGCGCTCAGTCGTTATTTGTATGCGGAGACGGGGAGACGGCCGTTAGTCCATGTCGTCGTCAAGTAATGGACAAAAAACTAATGCGACTCAGTAAATTTCTGAGTCTGGTGCTGCGCCATAAACCGCAACAGATCGGCTTGACGCTGGACAGCGCTGGCTGGGCCAGCGTCACTGATTTGTTGGCAAAGGCAAATGCCGCCAGCCTACATCCAGTTTCCAGCGGTTCAAGATTCTGATTGACACCGTGTGAAACTTAGCCTTGTTGTAGGGCGTGAATTAATTGCGTTCTATCAATGGGGGCGTGCAGCACGGATGTGCCGATGTGGAGAACGGGGATGGTGTAACGGTAACGGCCGTATAGCGCATCATCCTGCGTAATATCTACTTCCACCAATTCATGGGGATAAAGAGCACGTAAGGCTGCCAACTCCGCTTTTACATCTTCGCACAGATGGCAGCCCACCTTCGTATACAGCGTCACACGCAGCATCGCGTTAGAAAGGCAGCACGCTGTCCAGGCAAATGAACAGCAGCAACACCAACAAGTAAATATTGGAAGAGATAAACAAGTTGCGTGCATTCACCGGCGACGGGTCAATAATTAATCGGATATTCCGAATGACCAAATCGCCCGTGATCAGCAGCATCGGCAGGAAGTAAATCAAGCCCAGCGGCGGGAACGCCGCCAAACCTAAGCCCGCCAAACCAGTAGGAGCAGTGTGCGATAATACCCACCAGGCAGCCTGCCGTGGGCTGGTTTGCGTTGGCAGCATGGGCACATCGGCGCGGGCATATTCGTCACGGTAAAGCAGCGCCAGACTCCAAAAATGAAACGGCGACCAGAGGAACAGCACCAAGGCCAACAGCAGTGCGCCGGGATCGGCCCAATTGCCAGCAGCGGCGCTGCCACTGAGCACAGCAGCACTACCAGCCGCCCCACCAATGACCACATTGAGCAAGGTGCGCGGCTTCAACCAAAGCGTGTAAATGCCGACATAGATGACCGCGCCAATAAACAGGAAAAAGGAAAGGGGCGCATTAAAAGGCAGCAGCGCGACTACAGGCAGCAGCACCATCAAGATGCCAACGTAAGGAACCCAGGCCGGGTTGGCAATTGCGCCGGTGACAAGCGGCCGTTTATGGGTGCGTCCCATTTTGCCATCTTTGTGCCGTTCCAGATATTGATTTAATGAAGATGCGCCGGCCGCAGCACTGCCACCGGCAACCCAAACCAGGAGCATGATGCCAAAACCCGGCCAACCTTGCGCTGCCAAAAATGCACCGCCGGTAGCCGCCATCAGCAACAGAAAAACAACACGTAGTTTAAAGAGAACAATCAGGTTTTGGATGGTGGCTCTCCAATCAGTACGTAGTTGTAGTGGCTCCAAAATAATGTCGTGTTCACTGCCATGCTTTGTTGCGTTGGATAAGGACATGCTCGCTTCTTCCTCCGTTCCCTTCAGCTTGAATCATCAGGGATTTGCCTTAGCCATTAGACCAATGGTGCGCATGATTGTAGCAAGGCTTACAAAGAGGCACAATAATTTGGAGTAAATTGGTCAACATTGGGAAGGGGACAAAGAATGAAGGGGGATGGGAACGGCCGTTACAGACAACGAAAACACACATTCCCATATTCACAAAACGGTCGGCTCGCCAATGGTTTACATAAAACCATCACGGTTGCATTTCATACTGCACTTCTTCTCGTCTGCTGATTTGTGCAGAACGCATGGAGGCAATGATGACAAAGATAGCAGCAATGGCATTCCAAATCAGAAAAAACGGCAGTAATATCTTCAATTTTCCCATATCTCCTCGTATTGGTTGAGGCGAAAAGACCTCTTCTCTGCCGCAAGTATACTTGATTTTGTGCATTTTTGTCATTAGCGCCTCATGTTTGTAGGGCAATATCTACAATCAACGGTTTGTGATCAGAACCCTTGCCCAGCCCTTCTTGAATATCTAAACAAATCAATTCCGGGGAAAGCAGTGCATGATCGAGGCGCACGGGTGGCACATAGTTATAGCCATTGGGCCAGGTGACAGCCAAACCACGCCCCCGATCAAGATGCGCGTCACGTAAACGGCCGTTTGTCAATTCCTGATACCAATAATTCTGTGGCGTCACATTAAAATCGCCAATCGCCACCACCGGCCCCGTCTCCGCAGCCAATGCCGCCGCCAACCCGCCAAGCTGTCCATTCCACGTATCGAGGGCAAACAACGGGGGCGATGGATGAACATTGTAAAGGCGGATCGCCTGCTCGTTGAACACCAACGTAGCACGAAGCATCTGCACGCCGCCCGCTTCCCATACTTCCCCATCTTGCAAAGGTAACTTTGACCAGATGGCAGCACCAAACGGACTGGGATAAATGTTGGTAATACTGTAAGGATAGGCAGCAAACAATCCCGCATCACTTAAAGCGGCGTGCCAGACAGGCGTATACTCTTGCAGCAGCAGCACATCGGGGTCAGCCGCCTCAATTTCAGCAATCATCGCGGCATATTGCTCATTCCTGGCAAACAAATTGGCGCTAAACAAACGCAGCGACGGAGCCGTCGCCGCAGTTGGTGCCAGCGCTTCTGCCTGCGCCAGGTTGGGCGCAAGCCACACCAAATGCGCCGCGACAATCAAGCCAGACACGCCAGCCAATCCCCAACGCCGCCGCACTACGGCCAGCAGCAAAATCGCGTAGGCAGGCAAATAGAGGTAAGGCGTCATGACATTTGCCCAAATGAAAATTTCGGTGCGGTCATAGAAAAAGAGACGGCACAAGGCCAATTCCGCTAACAAAACAACGATGAGCCAAAGTGCCCCCCACAAGAGTGCGGTGAAACGCAACGGCCGTTTCCCGACCCCCATCATCACTCCTGTTCTCTGCTGTACTCGATTCATATTAGTTACCTGTTTCCTGTGTTTTACCTTAATAAACACCATGCCAGGGTCGAACTGTGACAAAATGATTGGCCGTATGGCAAAATTAGAACAGCACTTTCTCGAACCGATGAGCATGCTCACGCATCTGGTGGGCGCATTAGCCTCGCTCATCGGCATGGCAATCCTGGCCTGGTTGACCTGGCACAATTGGCCCAAACTCATCACCATGCTCATCTATGGCGGCAGCATGACCGCCCTCTACACCGCCAGCACCCTCTTTCACGGCATCAAAATCCCGGAAGCAGAGCGTATGTGGCTCAATCGACTAGACCACATGGCGATCTTCTTGCTCATCGCCGGAACCTACACCCCCATCGTCTACGCCCTCTTCCCCGATCCGTGGCGCTGGCTGTCGTTGTCGCTCGTCTGGAGCGTCGCCTTGCTCGGCATGGCCTACAAGCTGTTCAGCCCCAAAATTCACGGCTTTTTCAACTCATCCATCTACGTATTTCTTAGTTGGGGTGGCGCCGTCCCCCTCTTTTTTGCCGCCAACACATTAACGCGCCTCCCCTGGCGCGGCTTTACGCTGCTCCTGCTGGGCGGCCTCGTTTATTCCATCGGATTTATCGTCTACTACTGGCAACGGCCGAATCCCTGGCCCGGTGTTTTTGGACATCACGAACTATGGCACTTATTCGTCATGGGGGGCAGTCTATGTCACTATCTGTTCATCTTGTTTTACGTCGTTCCTGTGTAGGGAACGGCGAAATAGTACGTTAGTATGATAGCGTCGCCAACGCCTGAAAGCAGCCGCATACTAACTTGACATAGTACCCAGCCATGCTACACTGGCAACAAATGGGCAGACGATTACGCGCTGTACCGCGAACGATTTGGCAGTTTTTTGGCCGTGTTGGATTAGCAATCCGCCGACTTTTGTTCTTACTCATCTGGCGGCCGTTCCTCTTCCTCACCGCTCCATTCCGCTTTGTGGGCCGACATAGTTGGCGTTTACTGGGGCGTATGGGTGCTGCGCTGCGCGTCGTGCTCACCTACACAATTTGGTGGCCGCTGCTCCTGCTTCTTTACCCCGTTAGCCTGATTTATGAAAAACTCTTAATGCGCCTGCTTGACTGGCTGGGCATCTTGTTGTACCGGCTGGTCGCATGGTTTAGCGGCCTCGTCTGGCCGCCGCTGCACGCATTTATCCAGGCACGCTGGCAGGCATCTGCCCCGCAGCGGCAGTTGTGGCGGCGACATTGGGGATCGCGTTGGTTGGTGCAGCGTGCGCGGCTGCGCTTGCTGTGGCGACGACACAAACCGCCACAAACGGCCGTTTTCGCGCCACACATCCCAACCCCACCCAACGTGCGCCGCTGGCGGCTGGTAACGGCCGTTATCACCGCTACCGCCATCTTCCTCGTTGGCTTCTTCACCTTCCAAGAACGGGGGCAGCCGGTCAGCGCCGAATTCATCCCGCAAATCGTCGTCCTCACGCCCACGCCAGAGCCGACCCTGCGCGTCACCCCCACACAAACGCCCACGCCACGCCCGACACCCTGGCCGACACCCGATCCCCTCACCGAAGGGGGCAGTCTGGCTTTCACCCTGCACGCCAATGGCAACAGCGACATTTACCTGCTGCCGGTCGGCAAAGCAGAACCCTTGCGCCTGACCAGTCATCCGGCAGAAGATCGTGAACCGGCATGGAGTCCTGATGGCCGCGAAATCGCCTTTAGTTCGCGGCGCAGCGGTGACTGGGAGATTTATGTCTACAATTTACCCTATGGCGAGCTGCGCCAGATTACAAACAGCGCCGGATTCGATGGCAACCCGGCCTGGTCGCCGGATGGGCAATGGCTCGTGTACGAGTCGTATCGCAACCAAAACATGGACATTTACATCATGCGTGCCAACGGCAGCGATGGCCCTTATCGCCTCACCGAAAATCCGGCCCTCGATTATGATCCCAGCTGGGCACCGGATGGACGACATATCGCCTTTATCAGTTGGCGCGGCGGTAATCCTGACATTTTTATGCTGTCACTGGATCAGGTGTCGGACACAACGGCCGTTAACATCACCAACGCTCCCGATGCACAAGAGGCAAACCCGGCATTCTCCCCAAACGGCCGTTTCCTGGCCTATTACGACGACAGCTCTGGCTTCCCGCTGCTCTCGGCGCTGCCGCTCGATGACAACGCCAATGTCACCGGCTCGCCGCAAACATTGGGACAACAAGGCTTTCAACCGGCCTGGTCGCCCAACAGCGAATCGCTGGTTTACGTGTATGACAAAGGGGAGCGCAGTTTCTTGATGGCCGGCAGCCCCAATGCCTGGGGCGTGGCTCCGCAAACCTTTGCCACCGAGGGCAAACTGGGCAGCCCATCCTGGTCAGCTGTGACCATCCCCCTGGATGTCATCGACAACTGGCAAAGTATTGACACCGGTTTTGACAACAATGTGCTGTATGTAGAAGCGCTGGCGGCAGCGGAAACGGCCGTTGGCGCGGGCACACCAACGCCCACACCTGGCCCAGCAGTGCAGTTGTGGCAGGTTCCGGTAAATGCGCCATCTCCGTACCTCAGCGACAAGGTGGATCAATCCTTCCTGGCGCTGCGCGACCGCGTCGTTGAACTGGCCGGATGGGATTATTTGAGCCAGTTTGACAACATGTTTGTGCGCCTGGACAGTCAGCCACTGCCCGGTGAAGCAGCCGAAAATTGGAACAAAGCAGGGCGTGCGTTTGACCTGCCATACCGTGATGCCACAACCTTTGATCCCCAAGTAGAAGTAGTGCGCGAGGACATTGGCACAGAGACGTATTGGCGCATTTACATTCGCGCCGCCGCACAGGATGGCAGCATGGGCGAGCCGCTGCGTGACATCCCCTGGGATTTTCGCGCTCGTTTTGGCGACGAACCCCGTTATTACAATGAAGGCGGCAAGCTGAAAGATGCCATTCCGGCGGGATATTATCTCGACTTCACGGCGCTCGCTGCCGATTATGGCTGGCAGCGCGTGCCCGCCAGCGATAACTGGCGCACATTCTTCCCCGGCATTCGGTTCTGGCATTATGAGAATCGCGGCAGCCTGACTTGGGCCGAAGCGATGCGCGAAATCTATCGGCCAAATGAGTTGGGCGAGGAATAAGCAAATAGCGTCATGAGGTTCACCCTACGTGCTCTCTGCGTCTCGCTGTGTTTGCTCTGTGTTGTTTTGTGCCCAGCCTGCACCAGCACCGAAACGGCCGTTCCGCTTCCCACCCCCATTCCCGTTGCCGAAATCCCCACGTTTATTCCCGCTGTGGCCCAAGGGGGAACGGCCGTTCCCCTGGCAACCGCCGAGTTGACGGCCACACCAACGGAAACGGCCGTTGTCGTGCCGACGCCAGTTGGCACGGGCATTGCCCCCGATGACACGCTCCTCTTTTTTGTCCCGGATGCTGGCCCGGAAACGGCCGTTGACTGGCGTCCTCCGCCCATGGAAGCGCCGCTGTCCATTCACCCAGACGAGCATTACTGGCTGCTGCGCCCCATCCCCTCCGGCAGCCGCAACTACGACCTGGAATGGTACCCCTTTGGCAACGACGTGATGCTGCCAGAGTTTTTCCCGTATCGCATTCATCATGGCTCAGATTTCCCCAACGATCCAGGGACGCCCGTGTTGGCAGCGGGCAGCGGCACCGTGATTCATGCCGGGCCATTACCCAGCCCACTCAACGGCGTCAACTACTACGGCAACACCGTCATCATCAAGCATGATTGGCAGTGGCAAGGCCGCGATGTTTACACGTTGTATGCGCACACGCTAGAGCTATTTGTGCAGCCCGGCGATTACGTGCAGGCCGGACAATTATTGGCGGGCGTAGGCAGCAGCGGCGCTGTCAGCGGGCCGCATTTACACCTGGAAGTGCGGATTGGCGACAATAATTATGCCAGCGCGACCAATCCCAGTTTGTGGCTTGTGCCTTTTGAAGGCTGGGGAACCTTGGCCGGCCGCCTGGTAGACAAAAATGGGCAAATGATCTCCGATGCGACCATCACCGTGACGCCCATTAATGTCGAGGCGGCACGCCGCGTGCAGCGCACCTATCACCCGTCTATTTTGTCTGACCCGATATGGCGCGAAAACTTTGTCGTCGGGGATTTACCGGCAGGCAATTACACATTACGCCTGAACATCAATGACCGCGCTTACCAACGTGAAGTGACCATTTATCCAGGTCGCACCACTTTTGAAGTTATCTCCACCGAATTTGAGTTCATCCCGACACCGACGCCCCTGCCCACGCCTGTTTTAACAACTACCGTGGGGATCACGACGACAGAACCCAATTCCACCACGTCTCCCTAAGAGTTTGTCCCAATCCTCCCGGAGGTTTTGAACCTCCGGGAGGATTATGCTGTTCACGCACAAACCACTGCTGAATATGACGCAGGTTGTCATATTTACGCGGTATGCTAACAGCATCATCTAAATTTGTGATGCGCCTGGACATCACGTTACGTTCTCAAGGAGATGTGTAAAGATGGAACCGAAAATTGTGACGAAACCAGCCTTTGCCATTGTCGGCATGAAGTATCACGGTGAAAACAAAGGGAATGAGATTCCCCAATTGTGGAATGAGTTTATGCAGCACACGACCGCTATTGAGCATGTCGTTAACCCAGAAATGTGTTATGGCGCATGCGCCAACCTGGATGAGGCGACTGGCGAGTTTGATTACCTGGCCGCGTTTGAAGTGAGTGCGAATACGGCCGTTCCCGCAGGCATGGCGCGTTGGGATGTCCCGGCTAACACATATGCCGTCTTCTCTTGCACCCTGCCCACCATTCAAGCTGCCTTCGCCAACATCTACAACACCTGGCTGCCCAACTCCGCCTATGAACGCGCTCCTGGCCCAGAGTTTGAACTCTACGACGAGACCTTCGACTCCCAAGACCCCAACTCGACCTTTTATATCTACATCCCCGTACAAAAGGCTTGATACAAGCCAGAAGCCAGGCTTGCATGCAGGCCTGGCTTCTCTCGAAAACCGGATAACGAGCGAAAAGGGTTGGTTCAATCTTTGCGGTTGAACCAACCCTTTTTTATTTCAGCGCAAATCCCTGCTTCTCCAACACTTCGCGCAAATCAGGGCGATGAACCTGCGAAACACGGCGTGCCGAATGTTCAGTCCAGCCATACGCCTCCATCTCATCACGCTGACCGGGCGCGGCTACCTGCCGTCCCCGGTAAATGCCGGTGGCAATCATGGCCTCATCATATTCGCGCAACGCATCCGCTTCGCCGTCCGTTTGGTATTGCTCCCAATGCAGCACTGCACGCACCGGCAGTTTGGGGCGTGGCTGATGCGGCCGTGCCGGCCATCCTAATGTCATCCCGGCGATGGGAAACACAAGGCGTGGCAAGCCCAGCAAATCAATGACAGCCTGTGAATTGTTGCGAATGGCGCCAATGTAACACATGCCCAGCCCTAACGATTCAGCGGCAAGGGTGGCTGTTTGCATGAGGATGGCTGTGTCAACGGCCGCTAACAAAAAGTTCTCGACATAATCCGCCACCTGCTCATGACCGCGCCAATTGCTGATGCGTTCCAGGCGGCTGAGGTCAGCACACCAGGCAAGAAAGACCGGTGCTTGCCGAATGTGGTTTTGCTGCCCGCACAACTCAGCCAGTTGTTCGCGCCTGGCGGCATCGGTAACGGCAACGACGCTAAACATGTGCAAATTGGAGGAAGTGGAACTACGCAGCCCGGCAGCCACAATGCTCTCGATCATTTGCGGCGGCACAGGGTCTGGGGTGTAGCTGCGCACAGAAGCGTGCTGATAAATTTGGGTAATGGTTGCTGTTGTCATGAATGATTTCCTTTCAAGTATCAAGGGGTTGCCGGATTGCGCCACACAATTGGAAGAACAATCCGGCAAAATTTTTGTGTACCTTATTTTTGTTATCGTGTGTGGATGGTAACAAATTCGCTACACTTGATCTACCTTGATAAATGGAGGATGAGTATGGCAATGCGTAATTGGGTTGTGATTGGATGCTTGTTGGTACTGCTGCTGGCGGCTTGCCAGGGTGAGTCTGTAGATGAAGTGGGGGAAACGTGCAATGAAGGAGTGGAAACGGCCGTTTCCCTCACCCTTCGCGACGAAAATGACAGCCCTATGCAGCACGTCAACGTGCGCTACCGCGTCGCGGGCGGGGCATGGCAAGACCTGCCAGAGCGCGTCAATGGCGCGGCCGTCATCTCCGGCACAGCGGGCGAATATGAGATTGTCGCCCAAAAACAAGGGTATCAGACAGTGGAAACGGCCGTTTCCGTCCCCGCCGCGCCAGATGGTTGTGGCCTTACGCCACAGCAGCTAACACTAGACTTCACACGCACGGCGTGTGCGGTCACACCACAGCCATTGGCACTCAGCCTGGCGGCACCAGCTGACCTGACTGACCTGCAAGTGTGGAGCTATTCACCAACCCAAGGGCGGCAATCATTGACCTGCACAAACGACGCAAACGGCCGCTGCGCCTACTTGCTGCCCTTGACAGAATCAGGCACGTATGAGTTAACCGTAGAAGGGCTGCCGGGAAACGGCCGTATGTCCCTGGATGACGACATCATCACCGTCACCTATACCCCATTTGACCTGCTGCTAACCCAGGGAATGCGCGAACAGCACGTCAACGGCGAAGGGGTCGACAACGTCACAATTTCTGTGCCGGTGCGCCCCGATGAGATCAACTGCCCCCTGGCGGCGCTGAACGAGCTAACCGTCACAGCAAACGAGCGTTACGGAGACGGCATTACGGTTGGCTTACTGGGCGGGCTGACAGCGACCGATTTGGGCGCCGCCGAGTGCCAGGTTGAATCACAACTCATGCCGGTTCACTACAATGTGACCGTTCCCACAGGCACACGCCTGACCGATATCGCCGTGTTGTATTGGCTTGGCGAAGAGTGGCAAACAGCCGACTGCCAGTTCACAGATGGGCAAATTCTCTGTACGGCCATGCTGCCCAATCCACTGCTGAAACATCCTTACGCGGTGAAAGCGGTGGTGAACGGCGTCGAACACATTGGCACACAAGTCCCCTTCGACAACATGTGTTTTCTCTTCCCATCACCCTAAACACCTGGCGTGCAGCGCCCGAAACTGGCAACAAGTGCGGTTTATCACTTGTGCGCCACCCTCATTTTGGAGACAATGAAGGGGAAGCGAACAGCTTTGCTGTCATGTTTCGCCAATTTTTACCCCACTGACAAGCGCAACGGCCGTTTCCATCCCCTGTACGGCCCGCGCAAGGAGCGTATGATGAGTGCAAATGATGTTGTCATCCTCGGTGCAGCCCGCACCCCTACCGGGAAAATGTCCGGGAGCCTGCTGAGTAAAACTGCGCCAGAACTGGGAGCGATTGCCATAGAAGCGGCCGTTTCCCGTTCCGGCATCGACCCCAACACCGTCTATGAAGTGCTGCTGGGACAGGTGGTGCAGGCAGGCGCGGGGCAAGCCCCCGCACGCCAGGCCGCCCTCGGCGCAGGCTTACCCAACACAGTCGGCGCAGCAGCCATCAACAAAGTGTGCGGTTCCGGCTTGAAAGCGGTGATGATGGCCGCCAATGCCATTATTGCCGGTGAAGCAGACGTCTTTGTCGCTGGCGGCATGGAAAGCATGTCGCACGCCCCCTACTTCGTCCCCGGCGCACGCCAGGGTTTGCGCTACGGCCATGTGGAAATGAAAGATGCCGTGCTGCACGATGGTCTCTGGTGCGCCTTCCAGCAATGGCCGATGGGCAACTCGGCCGAATTTATCGCCAAAGAATTTGGCATTACCCGCGAGCAAATGGATGAGTTTGCGCTGCGCAGCCACGAAAAAGCAGCGGCGGCCACGGCAAACGGCCGTTTCGCCGCCGAAATCGCCCCCATCGAAATCAAAAGCCGCAAAAGCAGCGTCACCGTCACCTTGGATGAGCCAATTCGCGCCACCTTCAGCGATAGCGGCTACGAACTTGGCACAAACATGGCGCAGCTCGCCAAACTGCCGCCCGCATTTACGCCCGATGGCGCAGTCACAGCCGGGAATGCGCCTGGCCTCAATGATGGCGCGTCCGCGCTTGTCGTCGCCAGCCGTGCCGCAGCAGAACAACAAGGCTTGCGACCCCTGGCACGCATCGTTGGCTATACCTTAGCCGCCGTCGAACCCCTCTGGCTTTTTGATGCGCCAGCACACGCCATGCCCAAACTGCTCCAACGCATTGGCTGGACACTCGATGATGTAGATTTGATCGAGCTAAACGAAGCCTTTGCCGCGCAGGCATTGGCTAATGGCGCACGCCTGACGCGTGAAGGGCACAACTGGAATTGGGACAAGGTGAACGTCAACGGCGGCGCTATTGCCTTGGGGCATCCCATTGGTGCCAGCGGCGCACGCGTGTTGGTGACGTTGATCCACGCCTTGCAGCAACGCGGCTTGCGGCGCGGACTGGCCTCGCTGTGCCTGGGTGGCGGCGAAGCAGTAGCCATGGCTGTCGAACTGGAAGCATAAGGGGAGGAACCGCACATGAACTCTGACCGCTGCTTTCTTGTTCTCGGTGGCGCGGGTCTGGTCGGCACACAAGTGGTGCGCGAGATTGCACGCCAATTGGAACCGGCCCGCATTGTCGTTGCCAGTCTCTATCGTGGCGAAGTACGCGAATTTCTGCATGATATGCGCCGCGAATTTCCACACATTGAATTTATCGGCGCGTGGGGCGATGTCTTTGTGCGCGATGAATTTAGCCAGGAACAGCGCCGCCGCATCACGCAAAGTCGGCTGCGCCGTGATGCGCTTTACCAGGATTTGTTCGGCAGCCTGGAGGAAGCGTATGCGCGTTCCGCATTGGCGCAGCTTGTACTCACGCATAAGCCAGATGTGATTGTCGACAGCATCAACACGGCTACGGCCATCAGCTACCAGGATGTCCACAGCACGAGCATGAAAACGTACGACATTTTGCAGGAATTGACCCGCATTGTCGATCATGAAGATGTGGCTGCGCTGGAAAATTTTGGGCGGGATTTTGAACAAAATGTGAGTATGCTGCTGATTTCGCAGGCTATTCCGCAGTTGATCCGGCATGTGCAGGTGCTGCACCGGGCAATGCGCGAAGCAGGCACGCGCCTTTACCTGAAAATCGGCACGACAGGCACCGGGGGCATGGGGTTGAATATCCCGTACACGCACAGTGAAGACCGGCCAAGCGCGAAGTTGATGAGCAAAACGGCCGTTGCCTTTGCCCACACCGGCCTTATGTTTCTCATGGCGCGTACACCCGATGGACCGATGGTGAAGGAGCTAAAACCGGCCGCCATGATTGGCTATCGCCGTGTCAGCTACAAGACGGTTCGGCGGCGCGGCAGCCCGGTGTTTCGCTATGAGAGTCGGGCGGTGGAACTAAACGGCCGTCTCACCCTGCGCGGCGACGAAACCCAATACGCCAGACTGGACAAATTGCAAATGGCGGGCGTGGACACCGGCGAAAACGGCTTCTTTGCGCGTGGCGAATTTGAAACCATCACGCACATCGACCAGATGGAGTTTGTGACCCCGGAAGAAATTGCACAGCAAGCTGTGCTCGAAATCAAAGGCAGCAACACCGGCTATGACATCATCTCCAGCATCGACATGAGCATCATGGATCCCAGTTACCGCGCCGGGGTGCTGCGGCAAACCGCACTAGACAAACTGGCACGATTGGAGCAAGAGACACACAGTCACAGTGTCGCCCTGGGGCAGCTTGGCCCGCCGGAACTGTCGAAATTGCTCTACGAAGCACATCTGCTCAAGCTCAATTACGGCACATTGCGCCAGGTCATCCAAACCCCTGCCAGCGAATTGTCGGAAACGATTTATGACTTTTTGCAGCACGACGAATTGCTGCGCACCATCATCGTCTCCATTGGCGTGCCCATTCTCGCCCCTGACGGCAAAACACTCATTCGTGGCCCACGCCTGAACATCCCGGAAAGCATTTATCATGAAGTGGATGTGGCTGAAGGCGAGATTAACACTTGGGCGCAAAAGGGTTGGGTAGATTTACGTCCTGACAATTTCCGTCTCTGGCAAAATCGGTTCCAACGGATGCAGCGCACACAACACATGCTGCACACACGCGGCACCTCGTCGGTGACGATGAAAGTCTATCTGCATGAAACCATTGAGATTGGCGCCATTGTCGCCTGGCTTTTCAATAACGATTACGTCGGGCATCGCATCAAATAGACAAACATTCAGGCAGGCAGTACAAATTGCCTGCCTGGATGTTTACCCACGAACATTTATAGGACGCGGCCATTGATTGTGCTTTCTCGTGGTCAAAAGTAATTGACGGTTATCCGCTTCTGTCAGGCGGCGTTACTGTGCAAAGTATTATCATCATTGGCAAACGGGCTAACTTGGTCTAAAATTAAGAAAAATTTGGTCATGTAGGTCCTCAAACATTACCCCCTTTTCAACCTGAACTTATTAATAAGCTGCTGTTGAACAATTTATGGGCTGAGAAAGGTTTTTGAACGATGTCAACGACGAATTTCACGGGTTTGACCATGCCTGTTTTCACTGCCTTCGGTTGGGCAGGTGAAGAGACGGCAATCAAATTTGCATTTACGCAATTAGAAGCATTTATTGGCGCGCTGCATGTAAATCTGCCGCGTACTGTACAGATGGAGCTTCCCGTTTACGGGTTGAGCCAGGAGACGCAAGGCGTTTATTTGGCCGCGAATAGTGACGTGGAAAGTGACGTCCATATCGCTTTTTATGCACGTCCGATGAGCCTGGAATTGCAGTTGGTTCTCTCTAACACCGACATTTTGGCGAAAGGATTGACGGCGGCCGAGAAGAATCCGGCAAACTGCCATCACTTGCTGGTGCAATTAGGGCCGGAATGGAGCCTGCGTTTACAACAAATGCTGGTCGAGGAAGAGTCTGGCGCAATTTCTCATTATCAGGATTTGTTTAAAGATAGTATTACGCAGTTGAGTCAGGAAACGGCAACGGCCGTTTTCAGTAAAGCGGCCTATCTCAACAATCAGGAAAAGTGGATCACTCCCATTTACCTCAGCCGTCGCTTTAACTCAGAACAAATTGCGGCAATGGGAACGGCCGTTATCAAAGTCATGAGTGAGCAAATCGAAGCCCTCATGCCCATTACCAATTTCCTCACCGGCCGCGTTGGGCGCAAACCAGGCAAAAGCAGCAAACGCACCACCAGCAAAGCCAAAGCCGTACCCAAAGTCGCCGTTCCATCTTCAGTCGATGACATCGAAGAAATCGACACCGACGAACAAGATGGGTTCACCTTCATTACCGAACTCAAACCGCTGCACCTACGCCGCGGATTCATCAACATGACCCCCCAACATTGGGATTTCTTTGCAGTCAACGCCCGCACCGAAACACGCAACGTATCCGTCTACTACGATGGCCTTTATGATCGCAAAAGCGCAGTATGGCGTTTGCAACCCAGCGACATGGCACGGCTCGTATTGGGGCCGGCCTCCCATGAATGGCTGGAAGACAACTTCGCCGCCAGCGACAGAATTCAACTGAAAGCCGTCAAACTAGACAATGACGACATTCAGATTTCCTTGAGCGCCGTCGAATAAAATCGGCCGTGTGCTCGAATTTGCGTGAAAGGGTGTTGGGGTCAACACCCTTTTTTTATGCATCGGCGAAGAACTATTTCACGCAAACAGGGTTATCTGCATAGGAGATGGTCTAAACGCGATACACCTCCCGGAGGAGGCTCGCCGCATGAGACAAACCTCCAGGAGGCTGTTTTAAAGGAGATTTCATCAGTTGTCGCCGACCACCATGAATGAAAATCCGCGACGGACATGAGAATTCTCTTTTTCTCTGCATCTTTGCGTCTCTGCGTTAAATTATGCTTGAAGGAGAAAGGCATATGCTGCGAACAAAAATTGTGGCGACCATTGGCCCTGCATCCAATCATCCCGACACCATTCGGCGCATGTTAGCCGCAGGCATGACCGTCGCCCGCATCAACTTCTCCCACAGTGACCACGAAACCCACATTCAGATTGTAGAAATGCTGCGCCGCGTAGCCGCCGCAGAAGGCAAAGTGCTGGCCCTGCTCGCCGACCTGCAAGGGCCAAAACTACGCCTGGGACACGTACGCCCCGGCGGCATCCAGCTTTCCCTTAACGACGAAATCACCCTGACCCCTTATCCGGGTCAGCCAGCCATGATTCACTTCCCGCACCCGGAATTATTCACCGTTCTCAAATCAGGAGCACGATTGGTAATTGGCGACGGCGAAGTAGAATTTACCGTCATCGACAATCATGGAGATCGGCTGCGCTGTCTCGTCACCGTAGCAGGGCTGCTCGAATCACGTAAAGGCGTCAATGCACCGGGAACCGACCTTCCCATTTCCAGCATCCCCGATAAAGATCGCGCCGATCTGGATTTGATTTGCCGTCTGGATTTTGATTATGTCGCCCTCTCCTTTGTGCGTTCGGCAGATGATGTTCACGAACTGCGCCAATTAATGGCTGAACGAGGCAAGAACATTCCCATCATTGCCAAGATCGAAAAGGCGGAGGCCATCGACCATTTAGACGCGATTCGTGATGCGGCCGATGGCTTGATGGTGGCGCGTGGCGATCTGGGAATTGACATGCCCCCCCAAGAGGTGCCCTTGCTGCAAAAACAGATCATCGAATGTTGTAATGCCGTCGGGAAACCGGTAATTACAGCCACGCAAATGCTGCAATCTATGGTCGAGCACCCCCGCCCCACACGCGCTGAGGCCAGCGATGTTGCCAATGCCATTCTCGATGGCACCGATGCTGTCATGTTGTCCAACGAAACCGCTTCCGGCCGTTTCCCGGTTGAAGCGGTCATGATGATGCAACAAATCGGCACAATGACCGAACGTGCCTTCCCCTATGATGTCTGGCGTAGTCGGCGGCGACACCCAACCACGGCGCACATCGCCGTCACATCGGCTATTAGTGCCGCCAGCTGCGATGTTGCCGAAGAAGTTGGCGCAAAGTTAATTGTCAGCGCTACCTTGTCCGGGCATACGGCCCAACAAATTGCCCGCCATCGCCCCCAAATCCCTATCATGGCGGTCTCGTCATCCCCTAAAACGCAGCGTCGTCTGGCTCTGGTGTGGGGTGTCACTTGTGTGCTTGTGTCAGAGTTTAGCCGCACAGATGAGATGTTGGCGAAAACGGTGGATGTGATACGGCCGTTTGGCCTACAAAGCGGCGACAAAATCGTCATCACAGCCGGGATACCGTTTGGCGCCAGTGGTCAGACAAACCTGATTCAAGTTCACGAAGTCAAACCGTGATTTATTGAAAGTTGGACAAAGAAGCATGGTATAATTTTCCTTGTTTATCTGACCAGATTCGTAAAATCAGAAACGCCAAATGGTTAGAGTTTACGAATCAACAAGGCAAGAATTATGACCCAATTAGCAGAATTTCTCCCTGATGCAAAAGGTGAAGAACGAGAAAGTAGACATCACACCTGGTTCCCAGAACCAGTAAAAAGCCTGGATGAAACCGGCCTGTCGGAAGCATTTTTACAAGACATGGTGCTCAAAATCATGTACCACCGAGGACAGGTGACAGGCTTCCAAATCGCCGACGAAGTGAAATTGCCGTTCCAAAGCGTCTTACTGCCCATTATGGAATTCATCAAGCGCGAGCAAATGTGCGAGGTGAAAGGTTCCGGCGGATTAGGCGCAGGCACATACCAATATGTCATCACCAACAAGGGGTCGGCCCGCGCCCGTGAACGCCTGGAACAAACCACATACATTGGCCCGGCCCCAGTTCCCTGGGATGAATATGTAAAAGCGATTAATGCCCAAGGGGGCAATAAACTGCGCGTGACACCGCCCATGGTCGGGCAAGCTTTATCCCATCTGGTGTTAAGCGAATCGATCATGTCAAAAGTTGGCCCGGCCATTAACTCTGGCAAATCCATGTTTCTCTATGGCCCGCCAGGAAATGGCAAGACGACGATTGCCGAGAGCATTGGCCGCCTCGTGTTGACCAATGACATGTATATCCCTTACTGCGTGGAAGTGGATGGGCAAATCATCAAAGTTTATGATGAGATCAACCATGTGCGCGTCCCGGAAGCTGATTTTCTGACACACGGCCGTTCCGGCAGTTCCCTCACCAATCGAATGGATACACGCTGGGTCAAGATTCGTCGCCCCGTCATTATGGTCGGTGGCGAACTGACGCTAGATGGCCTGGAATTGGTTTTTGACCGCACCAACAAATATTATGAAGCGCCCTTCCAGATGAAAGCAAACGGCGGCATGTTTCTCATTGACGACTTTGGTCGGCAGCAAATTCGGCCGCGTGACCTGCTTAACCGCTGGATTGTGCCCATGGAAAAGAATGTAGACTTTTTGTCACTGGTCACCGGGCGTAAGATCGAAGTGCCATTCAAAGTATTGATCGTTTTCTCCACCAACCTGCCACCACGCGATTTGGTTGATGAAGCATTCCTCCGTCGTATTCGCCACAAAATCGAAGTGACATCGCCTTCATTTGACGAATATCGAGAAATTTTTAAGCGCGTCGCCAAAGCACGCAACGTGCCTTACGACGATCAAGCTGTGGTTTATTTGCTGCAAGAATATTACATCAAGCGCAATCGCAAACTGCGCTCCAATCACCCGCGCGATCTATTGGAACAAATTCAAGATATTTCCGAATATTTGGGTATTGAACCCGTGTTATCGCAAGAGATGATTGATCGCGCCACGGCCGCTTATTTTGTCGAGTTGTAGCCAGATATAGGTTCTTATATGGACTGGTTCACAACCAATACTCCACTCATTATCGGACATCGTGGCGCAAGTGCGACTGCGCCGGAAAACACGCTGGCAGCGTTTGCACAGGCAGTGGCGCTGGGGGCTGACGGGGTTGAACTGGATGTGCAACTTTCGGCCGATGGCTGGCCGGTTGTATGCCACGATTTCCGCGTGGATCGGGTGACAAATGGCACGGGGCTGGTAACACAGATGACGGTAGCGCAGTTGCATGCGCTGGATGCCGGGCAAGGCGAGTATATCCCCACATTGGATGAGGTGTTTGAGCTGTTGGGGCCAGACATGTTGATCAATGTGGAGTTGAAAAGCTGGGATTGGCGGGATAAGGGATTGGAAACGGCCGTTGCCGACCGCATCCAATCTCATAACCGCGACCGCCAGGTACTCGTCTCCTCATTTAACCCCCTTGCCCTGCGCCGTGCCCGCCGCCACCTCACCCAAAGCACACCACTCGGCATTCTGCGGGCACAAGGTTGGCTGCAATACAGCTATCTATTTAGCAGCAGTGCGGCCGATCATCCGCACCACGCCATGGTCAACGAAGCTTATATGGCCTGGGCCAAACAGCGTGGCTATCGCGTGCATGTGTGGACGGTCGATGAACCGGCAGAAGCACAGCGGCTGGCCGCGTTAGGTGTGCATGGCATCATTACCAACAAACCAGATTTAATACGCGCAAGTTTAAACAAGTAGGAAACGCGCTTCTCGACAACAAAAGGATAACGCATGGAAGATTGGAAACAGTACAAACGGGGCGCGGGCGGCACGCCCGGCGGATTAGGCACCTTTATTATTGGCTTGATCATGACATTGGTTGGCGGGTATTTGCTGCTCAACCAGATTCATGTCAGCAGCGGCTTTTTTGGCTGGCGCTACGGCTTTGGCGGTGTCAACGTCTCTGCATTTGGTATCACACTACTTTTCTTCTTGCTCGGTGTCGGCTTGATTTTCTTTGACGGCCGTTCCAAGGCTGGCTGGCTGCTGGCCGGTGGCGGACTGCTGATCATCATCGTTGGCGTGTTAGCAACATTGCACGTCTACCTGCGCACAACCTCCTTGTATATTTTATTGGGAATTTTGGTGCTGTTTGTGGGTGGACTGGGCCTGATGGCCCGCTCACTACGAGCCGTTGAATAATCATGCACATACAAGTCATCCTCAACCCCTATGCGAACCGCTGGCAGGCACAAGGACGTGCCACCACCATTTTAGCGGCATGCAAAGCGGTAGGCATCACGGCCGATCTGGTGATGACCGAAGGGGCAGGACACGGCATTACCCTGGCACGCGCGGCGGTGGAAGCCGGGTATGATGCGGTTATTGCCGCCGGAGGGGATGGCACAATCAATGAAGTGATCAATGGTATCTTACAAGCCACGCCGCCGGATCAACCGACACGGCCGTTTGGCATTATGCCCATCGGCACGGCCAACGATTTCGCCAAAATGCAAGGGCTGCCGCAAGATTTAGTCGCCGTGGCACAAATCATCGCTGCACAAAAAACACACGCCATTGATGCCGGGGAGATTCACTGCAAACCCGGCGCACCGCCCCGCTACTTCATCAACAATTCGGCCGTGGCTATGGAGCCTATGATCACCATTGAAAATATGCGCATGAAGCGGCTGTCCGGAGAAATACGATACATGGTGGCGTTGGTCAAAGGGCTGTTCAAACTGAAAGCATGGCAAATGCAAATCGCCTGGGATGGCGGCAGTTATGATGGCCCCACCTATTTGCTGTCTGTGTGTAATGGGCCACGCACCGGCGGCTTCCAAATGGCCCCTGAGGCAAAAGTTGACGATGGCCTCTTTGACATCGTTTTTGCGCCGGAAGCGCCGAAAAGGACGGTCATTGCTGTGCTGCTAAAGCTGATGAAGGGAGAGCACATCCATCATCCCATCGTGACTTACACGCGCACGACGCAGCTTACCCTGACCAGCAGCCCCGGCACGCCGGTTCATGCGGATGGCGAGGTATTTACGGAAGCGGAAACGGCCGTTTCCTATCGCATCCTTCCTGGCAAAGTGACATTTCTCAGCAGCTAATCATGGCTTTTTAGGACGCCACTGAGTCAGCAGTGCGCCCACAGCCACCAACACCAAACCGCCTATCTTCAGCAGCGTCAGGCTTTCCCCCAAAAACAACCAGGCCAACAGTGAAATCTGAATCAACATGGTGTTGTTGATTAGCGTCGATTCCATGGCCGACAATGTGCGCAAAGTATGATTCCAGAGGGTGAACGCAACGGCCGTATTCACCACCGCCAGCCACACCACAATCCCCCACTGCCCCCAATCCAGGTGCGGCCATGGCTCCACCGCCAATCCTGTCGCCAGCAGCAGCACCGAGCCAACGCCCATACTCACCGTTGTCACCGCCAACGGATGCAGGCGCTGCCCCCGATTAATGCCGCGCCCCAAGATGCTGGAAAGGGAACTCGCCAGCAAATGAACGGCCGCTACCAGATAGCCAATCACTTGTGCGGCCGGGATGTGTAAGGGGAAGAAAAAGAGCAGCGCTCCGCCCAAAAAGATCGCCATGCCGCCCCACTGCCACCAGGCAGGTCGTTCGCGCAGCAGCGGAATCCCCAACACGGCAACGAGAACGGCCGTGCCGTTCAGCAGCAAGCTAAACGTAATCGCCGGTAAATACGCCAATCCCAAAAACTGCGTCCCCTGGGCAATGGCATAATACAACACGCCCAAACCCGCCAAGCCCAGCCAGTCGCGCCGCGTCAACCCGCGCCAGGCTGTGGCGCGTCGCGTATACAGCAGCGGCAGCAGCAGCAAAAACGCCAGGAAATAGCGCAGTCCGGCAAAGGTCAATGCCGGAATATTTTGCAAGCCAATTTTGATTAGAACCCAGGAGGTTGACCACAGGAAAGTGACAAAGAGCGCCGTTAGCACAGCGCGTGTATGAGCCGACAGTTTATTTTGCATCAGATTACTACTGATAAATGATGATCACCGGCGATGGCGTCAACAGGGACATCACCTCCGGCGGTGTTAACACGGGATAATCGCCATCTATCGGGAACAGCTTAAAGCCCCCATATTCAAAAGCCGGTTCCTGAGCATATTGCGTATAATTGCGAATTTTAGCTTCCGGTGAACCGACACCATCCCCATCAATTACCAACTCCACGTAAGCATAATCCTCAATATTTTCCTTATCCGGCAGCATGATCTCGGCAAATTGATGCACGATAAGCACGCGATTGAGGCCGATTTCGTAGCCAATGTCGTGTAAATCCTGCTGCAAGGCGTTGATGGTGCTGGCATAAAGGGTTCCCACGGTTTGCCCCGGCACTTGCCCCTCGGCCATACTAAATTCCGGATCAATGGCAAGGTGAACGTGCGGGTTATAGAGCAGGTGACGGATGCGCTTGTAGATAAACAAAACGTCGCCCTGCCCTGGTTGAATGTCGAGAATGACGGCAACGCCGGTTGCCGTGGCATCTGCCACCCATTCTTCAATCAAATCGAGGTCTACATTGGCATAGTAGTAAGGCGGGGTTAGATTGGCGACACTGATAATCAGGTGGTAGGTGGGCAAAATCGGCCGTTCCGGGGAAAGCGCCTGGTATTCCAGGGCACGCTGCCGCAGCAAGGCCAATGTCTCCGCACGTGGCTGATTGCCCAAAATGCCTAATCCTGGCCCGGTCGGGCTGCCATAAAAAGCAACCAGGCGAAATTTGTCCAGGTAGCCCTGGGGCGAACCGGGGACAAGGGTCAAGGCTGGCGTTGGGTAGAGGTCAGGCGTGGCGGTGATGGTCGGCACGGCCGTTTCCGTTAAGGTTGGCGTTAGCGTGGGTGTCAAAGTCGGGGGAACGGCCGTTGCCGTCACGCCCATCGTTGCCGTCGCGGGCGGCAGCGGCGTATTGGTGGCAGGCAGGGGCATGGCTGGCGTCCGCTCGACCTGTGCCAGCGCCAAAGTAGGCATCAACGTCGGTAACGGCCGTTCCGCCCAGGTTGCCCGCCGATTTTGGTAGGCAAACAAGATCACCGCGCCCGATAACAACAGCACAACGAAAATAACCAGAATGGAAAGCAGACGGCTTTTGATAGGACCCTTCCCTCAACGGAGCAAATCGCCCGCTGCGCGGCAAGCATGACACACTAAAACAAACAAAAACCCCTGATAATGATTATCAGGGGTCATCTTATTTGTGCAGCCCCGCCATGCCGTGTGGACATCTATACTTGAACCTGCTTATGCAGGTGGGAACTTTTTCGCGAGGACTCTGCCTTGCCGTACAGCTACTACATCCCCTCTGCGTATGTCGATTCCCTTTCAAGTGGCGTTGGCTCAAGACACGAAGCCCATCACGCACACAGCAGGGTTGAACAAATACTATCACAACCATATTAGCGCTGCAAATTTGGTTGACTCGTACAAAAAGAAGCTCTTTTCATTAGGCAGGGTAGCCAATCGATTATGAGTTTTGTGTAGATTTTGTCCACATTTCACTTGTGCAAGATAACGGTTCCTGCTACAGTGCCATCGTGAAACAATGCACAATATGAGGATGTATATGACCCAGCTTTTAACTCCGGCAACGGCCGTTTCCCAACCCCCTTTTTCCACCGCACCCATCGTCCAGATTGGCGGCTTACGCAAATCATTTCGCGAAGGCGCACAGACACGCGACGTGCTGCGCGACCTGACCATTACCTTCGCCCAAGGCGAATTTATCGCCCTGTTTGGGCAAAGCGGCAGCGGCAAAAGCACCCTGCTCAACCTGATCAGCGGCATCGAACAACCCGACGCGGGTCAAATCCACATCAACGGCGTCGAGTTGACCGCCTTGCGCGAACGGGAACGCACGCTCTTTCGCCGCGACCACATTGGCTTCATCTTCCAATTTTTCAACCTGATTCCAACCCTGACCGTGCTAGAAAATGTGACGCTGCCGCAGGAGTTGGCGGGAAAAAGTGGCAAGGAAACGGCCGTTACCGGCCTGCGCCTCTTAGAACGTGTGGGGCTGGCCGACCGACGTGACACCTTTCCCGACAAGCTCTCCGGTGGTGAACAGCAGCGCGTGGCTATTGCCCGCGCCCTCGTCCACGACCCAATGCTGCTGCTGGCCGACGAGCCAACCGGCAACCTCGATGAAGAGACGGGCGATCTGGTGCTCAACCTGTTATTGGAATTGACGCGCACAGCCGGCAAAACCTTGATCATGGCCACGCACAACCCCACAATTGCCCATCTGGCTGACCGGGTGCTGCGCGTGCAAGACGGCCGTTTACAGGAACGCGAACAATAATCGGTCATGGCCGATAACGGACTACGGGCAACAGTAATGGACACAACGCTCTCCAACCTTCCCCTCTTTCGCCTGGCGTGGCGGCGGCTCAGAAGACGGCCGTTTCAATACATTCTCCTCGTCATCGGCGTCGCCATCGGCGTCGCCATGATGGTCAGCATTGACCTGGCAAATGGCTCCGCACAACGCGCCTTCCAGCTCTCCACCGACGCCATCGCCGGACGCACCACCCATCGCATTGCCGGTTCACCAACCGGTTTTGATGAAGAAATTTACCAGCGCCTGGTCACGGGCGCCTGGCGCTTAGCGGACACAGCGGCTGCCAATTCCCAAGCGCCAATCGCCGCGCCGATTGTCGAAGATTACCTGACCGTGACGGAGCTGAACGACCAGGTGATGCGCTTAGTCGGGGTCGATCCCTTTGCCGAGCCGCCATTTCGCACCTATTTTCAGGCTGATGATGGCAGCAGTTTGGCGGGATTGGTTGCCTTTTTGACACAACCCAACGCCGTCATTTTGTCGCAAGAATTGGCCGATGAATTTGGCCTGACGTTGGGCGATAACATCCGCCTCAATCGTTCCGGGCAGCAAATCACGGCAACCATTGTCGGCCTGCTGCAACCCGCCGATGATGTCAGCAGGCGTGCTCTGAATGGCATCCTTTTTACCGACATCGCCTCGGCACAAGAAATTTTGGACATGCGCGGCAAGCTCAGCCGCATTGACCTGATTGTGAACGACGACGCAGCGCTGGCTCAATTGGAGGCCTGGCTGCCCACTGGATTGCGCCTGGAAACGGCCGTATCGCGCAGCAACGCCATCCAACAAATGACCGCCGCCTTTGAACTGAATCTGTCTGCACTCAGTTTGTTGGCGCTGGTCGTGGGCATGTTTCTCATTTACAACACCATCACATTCAGCGTCATCCAGCGACGGCCGTTATTTGGCATTTTGCGCTGTTTGGGCGTGACGGGCGGGCAGTTGTTTGCCTTGATTATGGCGGAAACGGCCGTACTCGCTCTCGTCGGCTCACTGTTGGGGTTGGGATTAGGCGTCGTATTAGGGCGCGGCATCGTCGGCCTGATCACCCAGACCATCAACGACTTCTATTTTGTGGTCAATGTGCGCGGCGTCACAGTGCCGCCATTTACCCTGGTCAAAGGGTTGGTCGTCGGGCTGGCGGCGGCGCTGTTTGCCGCCCTGCTGCCCGCCTGGGAAGCGCTGCGCACCGCGCCCAACGCTTCATTGAAACGCTCCAACCTGGAAAGCCGCGCACGCCAACTGCTGCCCTGGCTGGCATTGGCCTGGGTACTGCTAACGGCGCTCGGCATTTTCCTGCTCTGGCTGCGCGGCAATTTGATCATCACCTTTGGCGGGCTGTTCGCCGTTTTGATTGGCGCGGCGCTGCTGACGCCACCGCTGACGGTGCTGCTGCTGCGCCTGGCTGCCCCGCTGACAGAGGCGGCGCTGGGCGTGTTGGGCAAAATGGCCCCGCGTGACATCACCCGTTCCTTAAGCCGGACATCGGTGGCGATTGCCGCGCTGATGACGGCCGTTTCCGTTGTTGTGGGCGTCTCCATCATGATCGGCTCTTTTCGTGTGACGGTTGAGCAGTGGCTCAACCAGACTTTGCAGGCGGATATATATGTCTCGCCACCAACGCTAACGGCCAATCGCGTCATCGGCACCTTGTCACCAGACCTGATCGCCCAGCTCCGCGCCTGGCCGGGCGTAGACCATACGGTGACGGCGCGGCATGTGCAGGTGGACGCGCCGGAGTTGGCGCGGGTGGTGGAACTGGTGGCCGTGGACGGGGATATATCCAACGGCAATCGGCCATATGCCTGGGTGAATGGCGACCGGGCGACTTTGTGGGAGCGCCTGCTGGCGGGCGAGGGGGTGCTTCTCTCCGAAGCGCTGGTGTTGCAGGCAGATTTGCCCACGCCGCCGCCAGATGTGCTGCTGGAAACGGCCGTTGGCCCGCGCACTTTTCCCGTCCTTGGTATTTTTTATGATTACTCCAGCGACCAGGGCACGGTGATGATGGGGCAAAGCCTGTACCGTGATTGGTGGCAGGATGAGGCGATTGCCAGCATGGGCATCTTTTTGCAGCCGGGGGTGGATGTGGATACGGTGGCGGCAGCGTTGGAAACGGCCGTTGCCGGGCGGCAAGATGTGCTTATCCAATCCAACCGGGCGCTGCGGGCGGGATCGCTGGAAATTTTTGACCGCACCTTCGCCATCACGGCGGCGCTGCGGCTGCTGGCGATTGTCGTCGCTTTCATCGGCGTGCTCAGTGCGCTGCTCAGTTTGCAGTTGGAGCGCAGCCGCGAGTTGGGCGTGCTGCGGGCGACGGGCATGACGGTGCGCCAGCTTTGGGGCCTTACGTTCCTGGAGACGGGGCTGATGGGGGGCATTGCCGGGCTGCTGGCGATGCCTGTGGGCTATGTGTTGGCCTGGATTTTGGTGTATGTGATCAATGTGCGCTCGTTTGGCTGGACGTTGAATATGCAGCTTGAACCGGCGTATTTTGGGCAGGCGTTGGTGGTGTCGGTGGCGGCGGCCTTGTTAGCGGCCGTGTACCCGTCGCTGCGCCTGGGGAAGATGGTGGTGGCAACGGCCGTACGCGAGGAGTAAATTTCCCGCCCCCATTGCTCCCAAATCGGGAGCGGATTATAATCATTCTATGCGCATTATCGCTCGCAAAACACTCAAGGATTTTTGGGAAACATATCCCGATGCGGAGCAGCCATTGCGATCATGGTTCGCGCAAGTGAGTGAGGCAACCTGGCAAACGCCCGCAGACATCAAAATTGATTATCGCCATGCCAGCTTTCTTGCCAATAACCGGGTTGTTTTCAACATCAAGGGAAATAATTATCGGGTGGTGGTGGCGATTAAGTATGAGTACAGCATCGTGTATATTCGGTTTGTTGGTACACATCAAGCGTATGATCGCATTGACGCCGCAACCATTTGAGGTGCAATATGGATATTTACCCCGTCAGAAATGAACAGGATTATGAAATGGCTCTGGCTGAAATTGACCGGCTGTGGGAAGCTGCACCCGGCACGCCAGAAGGGGATAAGCTGGATGTGTTGGTGACGTTAGTAGAAGTGTATGAAGCGAAGCACTTCCCCATTTTGCCGCCTGATCCGATTGAGGCGATTTTGCATTATATGGAAAGCCAGGGGCTTTCGCGTGCTGATTTGGAACCGTATATCGGATCGCGGGCGCGGGTGTCGGAGGTGTTGAACCGGAAACGGCCGTTATCTCTGAACATGATTCGCAATTTGCAGCGCGGGCTGGGCATTTCCGCAGAGGTGTTGATACGGCCGTATGAGCTACAAACTGCTTGAAAATGGGGACAGATAAGAAAATGGGTACACGCTATTGGCTGGGTGTTGTCCACAAGGCGCATATTGAGCGGGGTGTCGCGGGCGGGTTTGTGCAGTTGAATCATGGCAAGAAACGGCCGTTGCAGCGCATGTCCGCCGGTGATTGGCTGGTCATTTACTCGCCCCGTGTTGAGTTTGATGACAAGAAGCCGCTGCAAGCGTTTACGGCCGTTGGCCGCATTCGCAGCGGCGAGATTTACCAGTATGACATGGGGGATGGTTTTGTGCCGTACCGGTTAGGTGTAGATTTTGTGAAGTGCGCGGAAGCGGAGATACGGCCGTTAATAGATCGACTCTCTTTCATCCCTGACAAACAACACTGGGGTTATCCTTTCCGCTTCGGCCACCTGGAAATTCCTAAAGATGACTTCATCCTGATTGCCCAGGCAATGGGTGTAGATATGACAAAATCGATTGATACCGCATAAGCGGCTGTTTTTTGTAGTTCAGCGAGATGAGGTACTGAAAATGATCTATCCAGCAAAATATCGAGACAGTTTTGGAGAAGAAATCACGCAAATCAAGAACGATGGGCAGGAATTGCGTATTTTGCTTCGAGGTGTTCTTTTCTTGGGCAACGACTTTGATACGCTATCACCTCAAATTGACCTAAACAGCCCCGAACTTGCCACATTCACTCTTGTCGATGGTACTCCCTGTAATTGTGAAATCGAGTGTGAGATGCCAATGCCAATGGCAACAGGCGAAACGGGAACACTTTTTGTGCATCTAACATTGGGGGCACCTTTACCAAATGGGGCATTGGATAATGAATTAGTGAGGCTGCGGTTGCAGTTTGGCGGGTTACAGTTTGAGTCAGCGGGTAAACATGGCTATTTTGAGGACGAACTGTGGGATATCGAACATCAACTACCTCAAGAAAACTATATGAAATGTTGCCTAAATTGTGCGTTTTCCGATTATTTCCCGGCCGGGTCTGGATTGTTTGGACATATGGCTTGTTTTCGAGATAGCAAAGAAGCATATCGCAAAGTACGCGGCAAGGGGGATCTATTCCAAATTTGGGAAAAGAGAACGGCATATGTGCAAGAAACGTTTTTGTGCCCTGATTTTGAGAAAAGAATACCGGGTACAGGTTATCGTGGCTAATTGTAAGAAACAACTGTTCGTCTTTAACTCAACTCTGGCGTCAAAATTGGTAATCATATGAAACGACTCATTTTCGCTTTAATCATTCTGGCTGCTGCCATTGGCGGGCTGTTTTTGTGGCGGCAGCCGGCGCAGCAAGCCACGGCGCAGGCTTCTTTGCTGCCCTTGCTCACGGAGGAGGACAGCGCCGGTTATGCCCGCGCCACCGTGCCCAACGCCATCGAATTTCCCCGCGACCTGGGGCCGCACCCCGACTACCAAACCGAGTGGTGGTATTACACGGGCAATTTGGAGGGGGAGAACGGCCGTTTCTTCGGCTACCAATTCACCATCTTCCGCCGCGCCCTCACCCCACCAAATACGGATAACGGATTACCGCTTACGGAATCCGATTGGCGCACCAACCAGGTCTACCTGGCGCACTTCACCATCTCCGACATCGCCAACGACGCCTTCTACCCACACGAACGCTTCAGCCGCGGCGCGGCCGGGCTGGCCGGGGCGCAGGCCGAGCCATATCGCGTCTGGCTGGAAGATTGGGTGATAGAGGAAATTGCGCCGGGACAGGTGCGGCTGCTGGCACAAACTGACGATGTGGGGCTGGACATTGTGCTCACGCAAACGCTGCCGCCCATTTTGCACGGCGACGGCGGCCTCAGCCAAAAAGGGCCAGAAGTGGGCAATGCCTCCTATTACTACTCCATCGTGCAGCAGCAAACGGCCGGTTCTGTGCGCATTGGCGATGAAACCATCCCGGTGACTGGCCTAAGTTGGAAAGATCATGAGTACAGCACCAGCGCTCTCAGCCCTGGCGCGGTGGGTTGGGATTGGTTTTCGCTGCAACTGGACAATGGCGCGGCGCTGATGTTTTTCCAGATTCGCCGCGCCGATGGCACGCTGGAGCCATTTTCTAGCGGCACATTTATCGCCGCCGACGGCACAACGACATCCCTAGATCGCCGCAACTGGGAATTGACGATCACCGATACCTGGACAAGTCCCAACAGCGGCGCAGAATACCCGGCAGGCTGGCATATCAAAATTCCGGAATTGGGGTTGGAGCTAGAGGGCAAGCCTTTTATGGCGAATCAGGAGTTGAATGTTTCGACTGTCTATTGGGAGGGCGCAGTAGATTTTAGCGGTTTGTTAGGCGATACGGCCGTAAACGCGCGTGGCTACATTGAGATGACAGGTTACGCCGGTTCAATGGCCGGGCAAATTTAGAAATGTGCTAGAATACCTGCCAGTTTACAGCTATCTGTAGGCAAACGCAGGAGAGAATCATGAACATTGCGACGGTTACATTAAGCCCGGCCATTGACCAAACTGTGCGTGCCGACCATTTCCAAAACGGACAGGTGAATCGCGCACAAGCCATGCACTTTGACGCCGGTGGCAAAGGTATCAATGTTGCCTCGGTGCTGGCTGATTATGGATTGCCGGTTGTGGCTACCGGTTTTTTAGGGGACGCCAACGCCTACATTTTTGAGACATTGTTTGGCATTAAGGGCATCGGCGACCGTTTTGTGCGTCTGGCGGGCTATACGCGCACAAATGTGAAGATTGTCGATGAAGCGCGGCAAGAAACGACGGACATCAACATGAGCAGCCTGGCGATCACAGAGCGGGCCATTGCTGATTTGCTGGCGATCATTGATGAACTAACGGAAACATGTGACTGGTTTGTGCTGTCGGGAAATTTGCCGCCCCGTGCGCCGGTTAACATTTATGCCACCATCATCCGTCGTGTGCAGGCTCGCGGGAAGCGGGTTGTGCTGGACACAAGCTATGAGGCGTTGCAGCAGGGGATTTTGGCGGGGCCGACCATTGTGAAGCCTAATTTGGATGAGTTCACGCAAATATTAGGGCGTGATTTGGCAGACGAAACGGCCGTTCTCACGGCCGCCCGCTCCTTACTCACCCATGGCATTGAAATGGTGGTCGTGTCGATGCGCGAAAAAGGGGCTTTGTTCGTGACGGCAACGGGGGCAGTAACGGCCGTTCCGCCCCAGGTAAACGTGAAAAGCAGCGTCGGCGCGGGCGACGCCATGGTTGCCGGGCTAATTGCCGCACAGCGACAAAATCTGGCGCTGCCGGAGCTGGCACGTCTGGCGACAGCTTTTTCTGTCGCCACCATCACCCGTGTAGGCGCTCATCTGCCCGACAAAACGGCCGTGGCCGCCTACGCCAGCCAGGTCACAATCCACACAAACGCCTGAGCGACACCCTCAGGGGCATTGAATGACAGCCTGCGCCCACAGACAGCCACCACAAGCCGGGGCCGAGCTGTCAAAACAGTCCGTCTCGTTGGCGTGCGAATCATCGCAGCCGCCACAGGAAGTGCAGGGGGCAAAGGCAAAGCGATGCACACGTTCACGATAGGCGATGTAGTCGGGGTCGAGCCACAAATCCAGTAAGTTGTGCTCTTTGATGTTGCCGAGAATGTGCGCGTGCGAAGCGCGTTCATAGCCGCGCAAATAACCTGTGTGATTGTAGAGAAGCGGGGGACAGGGAGCGATACGGCCGTCCCAACCAATTGCCAGCGCCCCATTTTCAATAAACGTACACACATCATTCGCCACGCCCAAATTGCTGCCGGCAAAATTCACATTGTAGCCGCTGCTCATCGCGGCCAGCAGCGGCCCGCTGGTCAATTCGTTGAATTCCATTTTGGGGATGCTCACCGAGCGCAGCCACGGCGACGGCAAATACGTGATGTCGTTGAGCGTGTTTTCGTACAAAATCTCGTCTACCATTTCCGCCGTATGCGGCAGTAAATTGCTGACCATAAAACGCGCCGCGCCAAGACGGCGGCCAATCGCCATCACTTCCGGTAAATCGGCGATGTTGCGCTTCATCGCCACAAAGGCGATGCCGATGGCCGGTTTCGGCTTGTGCGATGCCGGGCGCAATTTGCGGAAACGGGACAAATTAGCGAGCACATTGGGCAGTTCTGCGCCGAGGCGCACATCGGCATAGCTTTCCGGACGCGCACCATCGACAGACACCCACAACGCATCCAGACCGGCGGCGATGAGCTGGCGCGACCGTTTTTCGTTGAGCAGCGTGCCATTGGTGATGAGTTCAACGGTCGCGCCCGTAGCTTTTACTTGTGCCACCATCTCCGGGGTGTGTGGATGAGCCAGCGGTTCGCCAATGCCGCCAAAAAAGACAAGGGGCGGCTGCTCTAGTTGGCGCAAACTGGCAAGTACGGCCGTAAACGTGTCCGTTGACATTTGCCCCAGTTCCACATCCCAATTGTTGCGCATGCAAGTGCGGCAGTCGATGTTGCAGCGATTGGTTGGCTCCAGGTAAATTTTTGCCAGATGGGTGACAGGGCGATGCAGGCGAATGTCGCTAACGCCGACATCAAGCCGGGCACGTGCGCCGGGGTTCAGGCCATATTGTTGGGCAATTTCAGGGGGAAGGATGAGACGGCCGTCATCATCAACTTCTGCCCAAAGGGTTTGCTTGCTGTTCATGAGGGATCATCTATGTTTATTTCTGCGCTTTGCATGCCCATACTGTGCTTGGCAGCCTGGATGAGTGCCAGCGCTAGCTGATTTGCTTGTGCGGGAGTCAGGTAAATGTTTGTTTCGTCAACTCTAAAAATTTTTTCGTCGGCAGAGGCGACTTCACGAAAAGAAACACAAACATTGTCGGAGAAGTCCGAGTCACCGCCATCATAATACACATCTACGCGTAAACTATTATCGAGTAACCAGATATGTTTCATTGTCCACACCTCTTGTATTGGAAGTCAGGAATTTGTGATCCGTAAATGGTTTACGAAGAAAGTGTGCCGGGAAACGGCCGTTTCCACCAGTGACAAACTTCAGGTTTCCCGGCGACATCCGTCACCATTTAGGGAATTTGCAGGCTTTGCCCGGCATAAATTTGGTACGGATAAACAATGCCATTGTATTGCGCCAAAGTCGGCCAATCCAGGCCAAAGCGCGTGGCGATTTTGAACAGCGTATCGCCAGATTGCACGGTATAAATTGTCTGCGGCGCGGCCTCTACTGGCGCTGGCGCAGCGGCGACATCGCCCGGCAGTTGTAACACTTGCCCCGGATAAACAATGTACTGCGGTGGCACGAGGTTGTTCAGCTCGGCAATGGTTTGCCACGCCATCCCCAGGTCGTCGGCAATTTGCAACAAGTATTGACCGGGCTGCACGGTATAGGTAGCGGCAGCGGTAGGCGTTGTCGGAGCAGGCACCGCTGGGACGCTTTCTTCGGCAACGGCTCCTGGCAAGCGTAAAATTTGCCCCACAAAAATTACGTCAGGGGTTGCCAGGTTATTCAGCGCGGCCAATTCGTGCCAGGACAAATTAAAGCGTGCGGCAATCGCCAACAGGGAATCGCCGGGCTGCACGGTGTAGGTGGCGGTAGTCGCGGCGGAAGTGAAACGGCCGTCTCCAGCCATCACGGCCATGTTGCCCAAGACCGCCCAAGATGAAAGGAAGTCGGCCACGCCATGTGCTGTCACCAAGCCCGAACTGGCATCCACGAGATAAACGCTGGTTGGGTCGTAGCCGACCAGGATCATGGTGTGTTCGTAGGCTGCGACGGTTGTTTGTTGGCCGTCAACGGCCGTATACGGCTGCGCCACACCGGGCCAAACAGAGCCGATAACCCAGACAATGACGGGACGGCCGTTGACAATCTCTGCACGCAAATTATCCCAGGTCGCGCCGCGATAAGCCGTCGCTTGCAAGCCATAATTGCGTAAAAGTTGGGCCACCGGCGCGGCATGAACGCCATAAGAATACGGCGGGGTATATCCCCAAACATCATTGGCCGAACCGACAAACCCTACATCCGGGTTATCAGAACGCGGTAAATTCCAAAGAAACGAGGCTTCATCCAGCGTCACGCCAAAATAAGCAGCCCAATCTGCCGCCGAACGCGATTCGCACGAAAGATTATATTGTTGTGGATGCCCGACAACGCCATTGACATAAGCAGCATCTGGCAGCGCACTATCCTGCGCTGCTCGCAGCCATTTTGCCGAGGACAAAGCCAATAAAAGCACGACCAGAAACGGTATCCACTTTTTCATTGCCAGGCTCCTTCAAAAACAATTTAACGCAGAGGCGCAAAGATGCAGAGAAAAAGAGAATTCTAGCGTCCTTCGCGCATTTTCATTCATGGTGGTCGGCAATAACCGGTGAAGTCTCCTCTAAAGATAACCTCCCGGAGGTTCGTTTCATGCGGCGAGCCTGCCACTGACAACCTCCGGGAGGTTCATGTCAAGAGATTAGACAGTTTGATGATAACCACCAAAAGGTCTATTCCTACTCGTGGCGGTGTGCCATATTCCCTGATAACCCAGCTCACAGCACCCAGCGCAATCGCCATTTAAGTTGTGAGCCTGGACATCAGGCTCAATTCGACACGTTCCGCCCAGCCCACTTCACGCCAAAACTGAATAGCGGCTTCATTTTTGGTAAAGACAAACAAATGACACTTATCAATGTCAATGTCACGCAGCGCTGCCAGGCAATGGGTCACCAATTCACGGCCGATTCCCTGGCGGCGATGGGTGGGCGCAACAGCCAGGTGATGCAAATAACCGCGACGGCCGTCACAGCCACACAATATAGCTCCCGCTAACACCTGCTCTGCATAAGCCACATAACTGAGGCCAGGGTTATGCTGCAAAAAACGCGCAATACGCTCCGGCGCATCCGCCTCACTTAAACCAACACCTTCACTGTTTTGCCACAGCGTCAGCACCGGCTCGTAATCAGTCATAGTCATTGGACGAAATGTAATTGACATGCCTGTATTGTACTCAGGATTTGCCGCAGCGGGAGAGAAAATGCAAAGAAAAAGACGCAAAACTGGGAATTTTGCGTCTCTGAAAAAATACACTCTTGGCTGTTAAGATCGAGCATGTCAATCGCTGTCAAACTGGGATTGCGCATGAATGAAAGCGCTTTGCCGCAATTGCAAACTGCGTGCAATACGCCGAATCCCCTCGCGTTCAGCAGCATCAACTTGCCCATCCGCAGCCGCGACAGCAAACAAAACCGTCAAAAATTGTTGGCGCTCTGGCTCTGTCGTGTAGTTGAAAAATTCGCGCGTCATGCGGTAATAATCCAGGTCGCGGCTGATTTCCGCCGCCGCAACTTCGGCAACCAATTCCGCCGACAGGGCATCAATTCCCCAGTTTGCTTGCAGCGCATTGATCATGATCTGCATTTCCGCAGGTGTCACTTGCTGATCCGTATGGGCGACGCGGGCCATCAATCCCCCAGCCAGACTCAATTTACGCAAATCGGCTTCAGATAAACTCACCTGCTGCCCTGTTTCTTGTAAACGTTGGCGCACGGCATAATAGACTTTGTTTTTGACATAATCCTCGAAGAAATCTTCGCGATTGGGCGCTTGGGCGACGGCTGCCGTGCGATGATGAACCGCGTGCCCCACCAGTTGGCGCAGGCGTGTCAAGCCGCCCAATTTCACAGACTCCAGCGCCTGTTTGATGTCTGTTGTGGCATCGGTTTCCGCATCTGTGACAACGCCGTCAGCCTGGACTAAATTTTCCAGGGCGACGATAGCCAAGGCGCGGTCTGCCTCGCTTTGCAGGGAAGCCTGTAACTGCTCGACGAGGCGTGTGCGCTCGGCCACGCCAACCGGCGCTTCGATGTACATTTCTAGGCGT
Organism: Ardenticatenaceae bacterium; assembly: GCA_020634315.1. GTDB lineage: Bacteria > Chloroflexota > Anaerolineae > Promineifilales > Promineifilaceae > JACSRF01. The sequence goes on from JACKBV010000001.1 coordinate 273,598, forward strand.
GCCCATTCTTCGCCATTGATGGGATTGCCATGTTCAACGCCGATATTTGCCAGACGAAAGATGAGGTCTTTGAGGCTGCTCATTTCTTCCGTGCTAATTTCGCCATCTACCCAGGCAACAGCCACAATTACTTTTGCCAGGGTCAGGATCAGGTTTTTGTCTGCCATTGTGCGCTCCTTTGCAAGCAACTAGCATCGGTCATCGGTAATCCGTAACCGGTCATTGGTAATCGCTCATTCGCAGATTCTACGGCTGGGGAATCTGCGCAGCAATGGGTTATGGATTGGGGGTTATGGATGCTAGAAATACGCATAAACTCTTTTGTGAAACAATTTATCTGTATGCCGTGTTCATTCTAACATGGGCAACGGCCGTTTCCGTGCCGCTGTTCTCGTGAAATTATAGTAAATTCTGCACATTTGTGCCGTGTTGTGCCAGAAAATCGAGCACAACTTGCCGGGTAGGAAGGGCGGGGCGTGCGCCATGTTGGGTGCAGGCCAGAGCGCCGACGGCACTGGCGAATTGCAGCAATTGCGGCCAGGGCATGTTTTGCGCCAGGGCATAGGCAAACGCGCCGTGGAAAGCGTCGCCTGCGCCAGTTGTGTCTACGGCCGTTACCGCAAATGCAGGCAGATGGCCTTCCGCAAACGGCCGTTTCCAGAGCAAACCCTGCTCACCCAACGTAATCACAATGTTTGGCGTCTGGCGTGCCAATTCTTGTATGGCGGCTTCCGGGTCAGAGAAGCCGGTCATTTGCCGACTGAACTTGGCCGAAACCACCGCATATTCCACCAGCGGCAGCAGAGCCAGCGTGCCCGCATGCAGCGAACCGGCATCGAGCACGGTAGGGATTTGCTGCTGGCGTGCCTGCTCGGCCAACGGCGGCGAAATTTCCGGTTCCAGGCCATCAAACAGGATGACCCGCGCCTGGCAACGGGCAAAATCAATGCTGGCGGCGGGTAACGGCCGTGTCGCCCCGCGATAATTGACCAATGCCCGCTGCCCATCGGGCTTGACGAAGCACAACGGAAAGGGTTGTCGGATCGGCACCGCGCACAACGAGCTGTGTGTTTACTCCTGCCAGCTCCAATTCTTGCCGGTGCTGTTCGCCATATCCATCCAGCCCCAAATAAGCGGCGAGCGCACTGCGCCCGCCCAACCGCGCAACTTGCACGGCTGCATTGGCCGCCGGGCCACCCCCACAAGCAACAAAGGCGTCGGCCACTGTTTTTTCATCGGGAGCAGGGTGGTGAGGCACCGTAAAGGACAGGTCGTAAGGAGCCTGCCCAACACATAAAACGTCGACCGTAAATGGTGTCATGATCAGGCAGGCGGCAGCCAGAGGGTGAACGTGGTGCCTTTTTCGGGGGTACTGCTGACGGTGATATGCCCGTTTAATCTATCCATGATGGTGTGACAAATGGAAAGCCCTAACCCGGCACCGGGCACAGCCAGCTCCTGTGCGATTTTGCCGCGATAGAAGCGCTGGAAGATATACGGCCGTTCCTCTGTCGGAATACCTCTCCCTGTATTATGAATAGTCAGGGTTGCCCATTGCCTGTTATCTTTGATGGTCATCTCTGTGAAAACCGTGATTTCGCCACCGGTATTTGCGTAATGGAGGGCATTGTCCCACACCTTGTCGAGGGCACGACCGATGAGCAAGCCATCGGCTACGGCCAACGGCGCAGACGGAGCCAGGTTGATTTTCAGGGTCAGGTTGCGAGAATCAATCAGTGAATGGTCTGGGCGAAGCATTTCGGTGGTTAGCTCATTTAAATCCACCACCCCCAATACCACTGGAGACAAATCGGCCGTTAACGCTGATATTTCGATAAATCCTTCAACCAGCTTTTCCAGACGCCCCGTCTCGCGCACCAGCACGGGCAGATATTTGGGCAAATTGTCGGGGCGGCGGGTGAGCAAATCCAGATACAGCTTGAGATTTGTCACCGGTGTGCGCAGTTCATGCCCAATTTGTGACGCAAATTGATCTTTAAGGCGATGCAGCTCCTTGAAATGCGTGATGTCACGCTGCACATAGACAAATCCTTCGAGATGATCTTCTTGACTGTATAACGGATTGACGCTAAGCGCGGCATCGTACAAGGAGCCATTCTTGCGGCGGCTGACAACCTCGCCATGCCAGGCGGTACCAAGCGCCAACGCATTATTTAATGCTTGCAACACATATTGCGGCGTTTCTTGATTTTGCCAAAGTTGGTTGATTTGCATTTCGAGTTCTGGCAGCGTATAGCCGGTCACTTGCTCTGTCACCGGATTGGCATATTGCAGTGTGCCGTAGGCATCGGTGAGGTAGATGGCCTCGCTGGCCGTATCGAGAATGGTTTGCAGGCGGCGGCGCTCCTGATCTAATTCGGCCGTGCGCTCCGCCACACGCTGCTTCAGCATCGACGCATAGGCCTGCACCTGTTGATATAGCTGTGCATTCTCAATAGCAATGGCCGCCTGATTGGCAAAGGCTTGCAGCCGCTGCCTGTCTGCGGCCGCAAAAAAGTTCGCTCTGTGACTAACCAGCACAATAAACCCCAACAGGTTGCCCTTGCTGCGCACTGGGGCCACAACATTGGATTGCACCCAACTAACGTCCAGATTAGGCAATGTGTTGATGGGATCAGGAATGGAAACAGGTTCTTCCACATCCAGCAAGGGAGCCAGGGTTTCAGAACCGACCAGCGGCCAACGGTGTTGCAAAATCATGTCTCTTTGGTTCATGTCAGGAGGGTAGGCGCTCAGTCGGGCAACATATACATGCCCCTCTTCCACGAGCAACATGCCGGCGGCATCGTGGGGGACAACTTCTTGAATGTGGGATAAGACAGCCTCGATGACGTCGTCTAGATGCAGGCTGTGGCTCAATTTAGCGGCCGTTTCTCGCAAAGCATCGGCAAGTGCCCGTTGCACACGCTCTGCCTCGGCGGCGTGGCGGCGTGCAGTTATATCGCGGGCAATAATCTGTACGGCCGTTTCCCCCTGATACGGCAGCGTAATAGCCGTGCGCTCTACATAGACAGTCTTGCCATCATGCAGCCGTAAAATGATGTCATCTAGCTTAGGGTCTTGCACAGCGTCATGCCCCACAAATGCGGCACAGCCCTCCATAACAAATTGCGCAATGGAGTGATCTATCAAATCTTGGGGAGAAGGCACGGCCAACAAATGCGCCGCTGCTGTGTTAGCCAGCAAAATCTGCTGCCCTTGCAAGATAAAAATGGCATCGGGTGCCTGTTCAAACAAGCGGCGGTACCGTTCTTCACTGTCGCGGAGCTGCTGGGAGACGTGATGACGATACAACGCCATTTGGATGGTGCTGTGTAATTCACGCTCTTCAAACGGCTTGAGAATATAGCCAAACGGCCCACTCACCTTTGCCCGTTGCAGGGTTAATTCATCGGCGTAGGCGGTAAGGTAAACAATGGGGATGTCCTGGCTGGCCTGAATTTGCATGGCGGCCGTAATGCCATCCATATCCCCTTGCAGGCGAATGTCCATTAAAATCAAATCGGGGCGCCATGTGGCCGCCAATTGGATAGCTTCCTCGCCAGTCGCCGCCACAGCCGGTACTTCATAACCCATATGGCGAAGCTGTACCTGAATATCGAGGGCAATGATACTTTCGTCTTCTACAACCAGGATGCGTGTTGGATTCATGAAAGACCTTCCCTCTCTGTGGGTACAGAAAATGTGAGCTTGAAAATCGTGACGAGTGCAAAATCATCGTCATGATCTAGAATGGTCAGCGTGCCACCCAATTGTTTCGTTAAATTATGGACCAATTGCAAACCTAAGGAATCGACATGAGATGAATCGAAATCGGCCGGTAAGCCAACCCCGTCATCGCCAACAGCTAATGTCACTTGTGCGGCTTCGTTCTGGCGTAGTTTGATGCACACATGCCCACTTTGTTGGTGGGTGAAGGCGTGTTTGAAGGCGTTGGAAACGAGTTCGTTGAGGATGAGGCCACAGGGAACGGCCGTATCAATACCCAAATACACCTGCTCCAGCGACAACTGCAACCTGATTTGATCAGCGTGATACGTACGCGCCAGATAATGCGTAAGATTAGCCACATATTCCGCAAAATCAATACGCGCCAGATTTTGAGATTGATACAACTTCTCATGAATCAAAGCCATCGAGCGCACACGATTCTTACTATCCTCGAACACAGATGTCGTATACGAATCATTCAAGCGCTCCATCTGTAAATTCAACAAGCTAGAAATAATTTGTAAGTTATTCTTAACACGATGATGAATCTCTTTGAGTAACACCTCCTTCTCCGCCAGAGACGCCTGAATTTGCGCTTCCGCCTCCTGTTTGGCAAGCAAGCTGCTTTGAAACGCATTAAACCACTGCACCAATTCCGCAATCTCATCATTGCCACGCACAGGTAACGCCACCTGCTTCTCCAAAGGCGTTTCTTGCAATTGTTTAAAACGATTGGTGATGGTACGGATCGGCAAAACCACATTCGTGTTATAGACAAACGCAACCAACCCCACCACACTGAAACAAAACAGCATCACGACAAAAGTGGTACGCCCAATACTTGATGTTTTGTCAGCCAATGTTTGCAAGGGAACCAAACCCAAGACAACCCAGCCGCTTTTCGGAGAGCGCACATAGTTCAGCGAATAGACCTGACCATCGACTTCCTGGACTAACGTGTCTTTGGTATCTGTGAACAGGTGAGCAAACGAAGCGCTCACCGGCTGGCCTAACAACCGCAAATCAGGATGATAAAGAATACGATTTTCGCCATCCAACACCATCAGGTAAGCGTTTTCACCTAAATCTACTTGTTGAAAATGCGCAGAGAGCGCTTCCACACTGTAGTTAACGAGAATTAAAGCGATGGGTTTTTGCTGTAAGGTGAGACGATCTGTGTTTTGCAAAATTTTGGCGGCAGTGACGACTTTTGTGTGTGTGGAGTTGGCATTCACATTATCTTCAATGCCAGCCCAGGTTACAAACTGATCACTCTCCAATGCACGCTGAAACAAGGTGTCATGCACATCCTGACGAATATTATCAATGTTGAGTGTGTCGCCAACATGATAATGGGAGCCATACACAGTGAAAATGTCGATAGAAACCAGCCCTCGCAAATTCGAGTAACCACTCAAAATGTACCCAATTTGCGCCTGGGTATTGAGGTCGATATAAGTATTCGTCGTATCTTCCGTCACTTCCAGGGCACGGCGAATTTCTTCAACGCCAGAAACGTTCGCAACTAAACTTTCGATCTGGTCGAGTTGTAAATCCAGATAATCGCGTTGATTCTCAACGAGAGCCATCGTATAGCGGTTGGCTTCTTGTTGCAGCAAACTACGAGATGTCTGAAAAGACGTTAAGCCCACAATAATCACCGGCAATATGCTTAAAAAGATGAGATAGCCAATGAATTTTTGTGTGATGCCAGACTGTCGTAATGGCCTTTGCATATTTTTAATCTACATTTTCCACCGTGACGAGTATCACATCTACAAGCGTCTGGGTGGGTAGTTCTTCGCCGTTTAGCGCACGCAGGGCATACCAAACGCCCAGATACCCCTGTTCGGCAGCCTGTTGGTCAATTGTTGCTTGCAGGGTGCCATTGCGTAAGGCTTCTTTGGCTTCGGCTAATGCGTCGTAAGCTGCAACCAGGACATCGTTTCGCCCGGCTTCTTGCAAATATTGGATAGCGCCAAGCGCCATCATGTCGTTGGCGCAAAAGATCACTTTGATATTGGGGTGTTCGGCCATGATTGCGGCGGTGACGGTATAGGCTTCATCTATTTTCCAATTGGCCGACTCTGAAGCGACCATGACCAGATTGGGGTTTTCGGCGAAGGCTTGCATTGCGCCTAGCTTACGATCTTCGGCGTTTTGTGCGCCGCGAATCCCTTCTATGATCACGGCTTCGCCGGGTTCGATAATTTGTCTGCTGACGTACTGGGCGGACAAGTATGCCCCCTGACGATTGTCCACACTGATAAAAGGTACGTTCGTTAAACCCAGTGCCGTCGAGTATTCGGGGTTTAGCTGGTTATCGATGTTGACGACCACAATACCGGCATCCTGGGCTTTTTTGAGAATGGGGATGAGTTCGAGGGAATCTCCGGGCGCAATGACGATGGCGTCTATTTGTTCCTGGATCAACTCGTCCACGATTTCAATTTGTTGTTCAATAGAAGTTTCTTGCGCGGCCGTTTTTACGATTAGATTAATGCCAAATTCCATTTCGGCACGACGTGCACCTTTTTCCATTTCGACGAAAAAGGGGTTGGTCAATGTTTTCATCACCAGCGCTATGCGCGGGGCATCGGCCAAGTTGGTACCGCTGGGAACAGGAGAAGCTTGATCAACTAAGGATACGGCCGTATCACCGCCACCTTTTGCTCCACAAGCCACTGTCAATGTAATCAATAAGGCGAACAGAAACCGGAACAGCTTGTTCATGTGTCGCTCCTTGTCTCAACGTCAACTCCATTGTAGAAAATGTTAAGCGCGTTACGCAATAGGCAATGATAGGACATTGGCATGATAAGGACGATTATGCTAGACTGCCCCATGCTAGGGAGTACGATGACGACGACGAACAATGTCCCCCCCCCTGTTTCATTACGCCAAGCCAATGCCGGAACGCTTTTATGGCGAGCATACAAGTATTTACGGCCGTATCGCCGCTACGCACTGGCCGCTTACCTGCTCATGCTCATCATCAACCTGTTCGCCCTGATCACGCCACAATTGGTGCGCTGGATTGTGAACAACGGTATCCGCGAACAGGACATGTCCCTGCTCAGTTGGTCTATCGCCGGTCTGCTAGGACTAACGGTGATTCGCAGCGCCCTCACATTTTGGGAACATCGCTGGGTCGAGATGGCCTCACAAAACGTCGCCTACGACCTGCGCAATGCCATTCACGACAAACTGGCCGAACTCTCCTTCTCTTACCATGATCGCACAGAAACAGGCCAGCTTCTCTCCCGCGCGGTGCAAGATGTAGAGCGGATTCGCTTTCTGACGGGGCGTGCCACGCTGCGCCTGGTTGAGGGGACGGTGTTGTTGCTGGGAACGGCCGTTTTCCTGCTCATGATGAACCCCCGCCTGGCACTGCTCACATTGGCAACCATCCCCTTACTCGCCCACCGCGCCTTCCAGTTTGGGCGACACTTCCGCCCCTTATCCGCCGCCATTCAACAACAATTGGCCGTCCTCACCACGCGCCTGGAACAAAATTTGCGCGGCGCACGCATCGTCAAAGCCTTTGCCCAAGAAGATGCAGAAATCAAACGCTTTGACAGCGATAACGATGACTGGTTCACCCTCTCCGCCAAATCAGCCCAATTACAGGCGTTCAATGTGCCCGCCATCGACTTCATCGCCAACCTGGCGACGGTCGTCATCATCTGGTATGGCGGCTATCTGGTCATTAACGGGCAGCTCACATTGGGCGAGTTAGTCGCCTTCACCACTTACCTGGGGCAGCTAGTCGGCCCGGTGCGCCGCCTGGGCATGATCGTGCCCGCATTGGCTATGGCGGCCGCTTCCGCCGAACGTATTTTTGAAATTTTGGATGCCAGCGTGGAAGTAACCGACGCCGCAGACGCCATTCCCCTACCGCCAGCACAAGGGTTGGTGCAATTTGAGGATGTCTCTTTTGCCTATTTTGGGCGGCACTGGGTGCTGAAGCATATCCATTTCACAGCCCAACCGGGGCAGATTATTGCCCTGTTGGGGGCAACCGGATCGGGCAAATCGACGATCACGAATCTGCTCCCCCGTTTTTACGATGCCACAAACGGCCGTATCACCATCGACGGGCACGACATCAAACACGTCACCATCAACTCCTTGCGTGACCAAATTGGCATTGTGCTGCAAGAGACAACCCTCTTTGCCGACACCATCCGCGCCAACATCGCCTTTGGCCGTCCGGGCGCCAGCGACACAGACATCATCGCCGCCGCCCAGGCTGCCCAGGCACACGACTTCATCATGAACATGGCCGAGGGCTACGACACCTATGTAGGCGAACGTGGCGTCACGCTTTCCGGCGGACAACGGCAGCGCGTTGCCATCGCCCGCGCCTTACTCAAAGACCCGCGCATCCTCATTTTGGATGATGCCACCTCCAGCGTAGACACCGACACCGAGCATCTGATCCAGCTTGCTTTGCAGCGCCTGATGCAAGGACGAACCTCCTTTGTCATCGCGCAGCGGCTCAGCACAGTGCGTCAGGCCGATCTCATCCTTGTCCTCGAAAAAGGACGTATTGCCGCCTCAGGTACACATGAAGAACTGCTGCGCACCTCAGAACTGTATGCCCTCATTTACCAGCAGCAGCTGCGCCCACAAGAGGAGCAAAGCTCGTGAGTCGTCAGTCGTAGCCCGTCATCGGACTATGATTCACGGCTCATGGCGCACAATTCACGAATTACGGTCACAAACATGAGCTTTTCAATTGGCACAACGAACCCCAACATGGGGCCACGCGGCGCACTACAGCGCTTTGGCGAAGATACAGAGAAGCAAAGCATCAATTGGCATGTTGGCCTGCGCTTGCTGGCTTACTTGCGGCCACATTGGCAGCGGATGTCCCTGGCTTTCATCTGCATGCTGGCAACGTCTGGATTAACGCTGCTGACACCTTATCTCATTAAAGTCGCCATTGACCAACACATCACGCAAGGCGACATCGCCGGCTTGAATCAGGTGGCACTGCTGACCGCACTGGCCTTTGCCGGGATTTACGTGACGAGTTGGGGACAGCGCTATCTGCTTTCCTGGGTGGGTCAGCGTGTGCTGGCAACATTACGGGCACAGTTATTCCGTCATTTGCAAGCGCTGCCGCTGGGCTACCACGACACGCACATCGTTGGCGTGACCATTTCGCGGGTGATCAACGATGTGGCGGTGATTAACGAGCTGCTTTCACAAGGCTTGATTCAACTGGTGGGCGATCTGTTGGTGCTGCTGGGCATCATCATCGTCATGATTTCGATGAGTCCGAAACTGGCGCTGTACTCATTTGCCGTGCTGCCGCTGATGGTGTTGGCTACGCTTTTATTTGCGCGGCGGGCACAGGTCGCCTTCCGGGACACACGCGCCAAAATCGCCACGGTTGTGGGTGATCTGGCCGAAAACATCTCTGGGATGCGCGTGATTCAGGCTTTTGCTCAGGAAGGGGCGTCACGAGAACGGTTCGAGGAAGCGAACCGCGCCAATCGGGACGCCAATGTGGAAGCGATGTCGTTATCGTTTGTCTTTTTACCGGCTGTGGACTTTTTGGGGATGTTGGCAACGGCCGTTGTCCTCTGGTTTGGGGGGCGTGCGGTCATTCAGGAAGGGTTGACCTTGGGGGTTGTTGTCGCCTTTCTCGCCTACGTCACCCGCTTTTTCCAGCCCATTCAAGAATTGAGCCAGATTTACACGACGCTGCAAGCGGCAATGGCCGGTGGTGAGCAAGTGCTGCGACTGCTGGACACCACACCCGAAGTTGCCGATGCGCCTGACGCGCAAGAGATGCCGCCCATTGTGGGGAAAGTTGAATTGCAACATGTCTCCTTTAGCTATCGCGGCGACACGCGTGTCCTGCACGATATTGATTTGACGATTGCGCCGGGGCAAACGGTCGCCCTGGTGGGACCAACGGGCGCAGGCAAAAGCTCTATCGCCAATTTAGTGGCGCGGTTTTATGAAGTGACGGAAGGGGCGGTGCTGATTGATGGCCTGGATGTACGCAGTGTGACACAGCAATCGCTGCGGCGGCAAATGGGGCTGGTGCCGCAAGACCCATTCTTGTTTTCGGGTACGGTGGCGGATAATGTGCGTTTTGGGCGACCGGAAACGGCCGTTGCCGATGTCATCGCCGCCGCAAAACTAGCCAACGCCCACGAGTTCATCACAGCCCTGCCCGATGGCTACGAGACCGAGATTTTGGAAGGGGGTGTCAACCTTTCCATTGGGCAGCGCCAACTGGTTTGCATTGCGCGGGCCGTGCTCGCCGACCCCCGCATCTTGATTTTAGATGAAGCGACAGCCAGCGTGGACACCGTCACCGAGACCTTGATCCAGGAGGCGTTAGACCGGCTGCTGGCGGGGCGCACTTCTGTGGTTATCGCGCACCGGCTGAGCACGATTCGCAATGCGGACTTGATTTGTGTGGTGGAAAACGGCCGTATTATCGAGCAAGGCACACACGAGCAGCTAGTTGCTCAAGGTGGCGTCTACCATTCCTTGTACGAACGGCAGTTTGTGGAAATCAAATAAGCAGAGCTTGGAAATTGATGTTGGTCAATCTCCAAGCTCCAACCGTCTCATCTACGCAAGCCGCTTGTGCAGCCGACCACTGGCACGCAGCCAGCCAATAGAGCCATCCGCGTGACGAATCACATCTACCAACGCTCCCTTAAAAACGCCGTTGGTCACCAGTAAGCGATCCGGCGCACACAAATCGAGGGAGAAAGGCGGCGGCGGCGGCGATGGCTGTACAGCTTCAGACGGGAACGCCCCTTTGTACGTCAACTGCCCTGTCAAGCGTCCCCCAATCATGCCCAATTCGATGTCAACATAGGGACGGCCGTATCGCCCCACAAACTGCGCCAACTCATCCGCCGCTGCGCCCAATGGCTGCGGCAACGGCATATCAATCCCCAAATATGTTTGCAGCGCCGCACGCCGCACCGCCTGCACAACAGCATCGCCATGATCGGCATTGGTGAAAATTACCAGCGCAAAATCATATTGTGGCACCAGTGTCAGACGCGACACCTGCCCCTTGGTGCCGCCGCCATGCTCCACCAAACGCACGCCATATGTGTCGTCAATGCGCCAGGTGATGCCCATCACATCTTTTTCCCAGATGGTCACTTGTGGCGTTTGCATCGCGGCTAATGATTCCGCCGTTAGCAGATGTGTGCCATCGGCAATGATGCCATTCCCCAAATGAAAACGCGCATACTGCAACAAGTCGGAGACGCGACAAGTGATGCCGCCCAACGGGTGAACATAACGCGGCAGCGGCCAGGGCAGCGCCAATTGTAATTTACCGTTTTCCAGAGCGTGGCCCACGGCAAAGCGATGGGGCATAACATCGCCAGGATCGAAGAAGACGTGGGTCAGTTCCAATGGGTCTAGAACCAGTTCGCGCAGCGCGGCCTGGTATGATTTGCCGGTCAATTGCTCGATAATTACCCCGGCAGGGACAAAACCAGCATTGTTGTATGACCAGACTGTGCCAATGGGAGCCAACTGTGGCAGCTCGGCCATATCGGCAACGTAACGCGAGAGGGCATCGTCGCCGGGGCCGGTGTCGTGGAAATAATCGCCAACCCAACCGCCGGTATGTGTAAACAGATGGCGCAGGGTAGCGGTGGCTGATGCTGACGCATCGGCCACACGGAAATCGGGCAGGTAGGTGCGAATGGGAACATCGAGATCAAGCTGGCCTGCTTCGACAAGGCGCATAACGGCCGTTCCCGTAAACGTCTTTGTGATCGAACCAATCTGGAAAAACGTGTCAGCCGTCACCGGCAGCGGATGATCGATATTGGTGACGCCAAATCCGGCCGTAAACAGGTGTCCCTGATGAAAAAGACCAACGGCCGTTCCCGGCACCTTTGCCTCCTCCATCACCTGCTCCACCACCGCGCATAAGGCATCCCATTTTTCTTGTTGTTTGTCAGGTACGTTCATTCATTTTCTCCCGAAACCAGCCTCCCGAAAGTTTACTTCATGAGATTGGTATTCATTCCGTTTGCTACACATTGACGAAAGGAAACGCCATCATCCACACAGGCGTGCCACACCCCAGGCGTTTCCTAGAATTGGATTATAGATTGTGCGCAGGAGGGCGCAATAGACGGGAATCGGTTAAGATAGCCTTGTTTCGTCGGGATGTATTCAGCTTTTTAGAAACGTGGACACTCTCCGCTATAATCGATGTGTTATGAAACGGAATGCGATCTTACTCCTGTTTGTTATCGTTGGCCTGGTGGCGTGTGGGCAAAACATTAAAATCCCGGCACTGTCACAAGAAACGGCCGTTCCCCCCACCCTTACACTTGCCCCAACCCCAACCCCTTCCCCAACGCCCATCGCCGATGATGCGGGCGGCGTGGCCCGCGCCTTTTATCGCGCCTGGGAAGGGCGCAATTATCTGGCAATGTACAGCCAGCTTTCCCCACAAAGCCAGGCACTAGTAGACAGCCAATCCTTTGTCGCCCGCTACGAAGATGCGATGGAAACGGCCGCTGTCATCACCCTGCATGCCCAGCCACAAGCGATCATTCAAGAAGGAGCCGAGGCGGAATTTGGCGTGCGGGTGACATGGGAAACGGCCGTTGTCGGCAGCATCACCCGCGACTACACCGTGCGCCTCGTCTACAACCAAAACCGCTGGGGCATCGTTTGGGACGAAGGGCTGATTTTGCCTGAACTGGTCGGCGGCAACCGGCTGCATCTCGAATATCGCATTCCTGCCCGCGCCAACATTTACGACATCGACGGCCTCGCCCTGGCCTACCAGGGCACACTCGTCAGCCTGGGCGTCGTTCCCGGCCAGATCGAGGACGAAGAAGGCATGTTGGCCGTGCTGAGCACCATGCTCGGCAAAACCCCCGAAGAAATCAAAGAAATCTACGCACCGGCACAGCCAGATTGGTACTGGCCCATCGGCGACGTGACAGAAGAAGTCATGCAAGCCAATGCCGAAGCCCTGCAACCCTTCATCGGCAAAGGCATTGCCCCGCCCACCACGCGCCTCACGCGCCTCTACTACGAAGGCGGCGTTGCGCCACACCTCATTGGCTATACCGGCCCCATCCCGGCAGAAGAACTCCCCGTGTACGAAGAAGCAGGCTATCGCGGCGATGAAATCGTGGGGCTGGCCGGACTGGAATTATGGGGCGAAGAATATTTGAATGGGGAACGCGGTGGCGTCTTGTCGGTTGTCGGCCCCAATGGGGAATATATCAGCACCATTGCCGAGGTAGAGCCACGTCAGGCACGCAGCATTTACACCAGCATCAACCGCGATTTTCAGCAGGCCGTGGAGCAGGCATTAGCCGAAGCAATCACCACTTATCCAATTGGGCAGGCGGGGTCTGTCATTGTGATGGATGTGCATACCGGAGCCATCCGGGCTATGGCTAGCTATCCCAGCTATCATCCACGCATTTTTGACAGTGTGCGCACCAATGCCGCCGCAGAGTTGGGAGCGGTATTGAGTGATCCGGGACGGCCGTTACTCAACCGCGCCACCCAAGGTGCTTATCCGGCCGGCTCCGTCTTCAAAATCGTCACCTTCTCTGCCGCCATGAACAGCGGCCTCTACACACCAGACACACACTACAACTCCACCGGCACCTGGGCCAGACTCGGCGAAAATTTCGTCAAAACAGATTGGCGGACAGGCGGACACGGCTATATCAGTCTGCGCACGGCCATTGTCGTCTCTTGTAACTCTTGCTTCTATGATGTCGGCTATACGCTCGATGGCGTAGATCGCTTTTTGCTGCCAAACACCGCACGCCAATTTGGCCTGGGGCAAATTACCAACTTCCAATTGGCTGAATCTTCTGGCCTGATTCCCGATCCTGATTGGAAAATCGCCAACATTGGCGAAGGATGGGCGACGGGTGACTCGGTTAATATGGCGATTGGGCAAGGGTATGTGCAGGTGACGCCGCTGCAAATTGTCGATATGCTGGCGGCCATTGCCAATGGCGGCACACTATACCAGCCAACGATCATTGACCGCATTGGGGCGGCCGGTGGTGCGCCGGATGAAGTATGGCCGATATATACACGCGGCGAGCTATCTGTAACCCCGGAAATCTTGGCAACAATTCAAGGGGCGCTGTTCGATGTCGCCAATGATGTCAATCAGGGAACGGCCGCTTACCAGTTCGTCGGTCTGCCATTAGACGTGGCCGGGAAAACAGGCACGGCCGAAGACCCACCGCGCACAACACATGCCTGGTTTGCTGGCTATGCGCCGGCTTCCCCCTACACGCTGTCTGATGGCACCGTAATTGACCAGCCAGAGATCGCCATTGTGGTCATGATCGAAAACGCAGGCGAAGGGTCCGCGGTCGCCGCGCCCATCTTTCGACGCATCATAGAACTGTATTATGGGATCACTCCGGTTACGCCATTTCCCTGGTAAAAACCAGTCTAAATTGGCACAAATTAGGACTTGACAATACCTCGTATAATCGGTGATACTGAACTCACTTAGTAGGTTTCAAAAAGGAAGAGGATGACCGCGAAGGCGCAAGATGCGTAGCTTCTCTACAGGTAAGCTACGCGTATTTTTTTGTCCCTTTGCGAAAAATTTTATACAAAAGGAGAGCCTGATGACGTCATTATTGCAACAAGCTTTTGCGCAAGCAGAAAATTTACCGGAATGGGAACAAGATGCCTTGGCTGCATTTATTTTGGAAGAAATAGCTGCCAGCTATCAATGGAATAACCCATCCAAACAAGCGAAACGGCCGTCCAGTAAAATCAGACAGTCACAAACAAGCCGCCAGATTCGGCGCATCCAACTTGCGCAAAACTAACGCTTTCCCCACCCCCACTTTTACTTTTTCTTGCGTCACCCTGTCATGTTACTCATGGCAAGGTGGCGCGTTTGATTTTCCCTATCACGTTACCTATGCCTAAGAAAAACGAAACAAAACAGCTATGGCGCAAAGCCGTCAAACAAGCCATGCGCTCGGCAACAGAACAAGAAGTCATCCGCAAATATGGCTCCTTGAATGCTTCTTTTAATTATCGCTGGGAGCATGTCAAAGCGGTTGTCGCTGTTGCCAAAAAATTAGCGACCTTGACAGGAGCAGACAAAGAAATTGTGACGGCAGCAGCCTGGCTGCATGATGTCCGCAAAGAGGCCGGTGATGACCACCCGCTTGAAGGTGCAAAATTCGCCCGCAAATTTTTGCGACAGACAGATTTCCCGCCCGAAAAAATTGAACAGGTGGCACAAGCCATTGCCGACCATATGGGCTTGTGGCGCGACGAGCCGTTGACAAACCTGGAATCGCAGGTGTTATGGGATGCGGATAAGCTGGCGAAGATTGGGTTAACGGCCGTTTTCCATTGGACTGGTGGCTCGTTGGCTGGCGATAAAATGCGCACCGTCGAAGAGCTGATCAAAAACGGCCGTTCCGCCGATTGGCAAGCCAAAACCGTTGCCAGCATGCACACAGCACCGGCCAGACAAGCCGCCCAGGCACGCTTCGAAGCCTACAATTGGTTGTGGCATCAACTGGAAAAAGAATTAAACGGGGACGATCTGGAACTGGTTGGCAGTGACCAGTAAGCGGTTATCGGTTATCGGTGGCCGCTTTACCGATTATCGCGAATTCTGATAAAAGAAATCCGTCACCACCGGATGCACAAATCCGGCACGAAATAGCGCCTGCCATTCCCAGGCATCATCACCACTGCCACCCTCACGGTTTGCCAACAACCAGACGCTAAAGGCCAGGTAATATGGCTCACGGTTACGCATGTAACTGTACTGCCAGACCAACATCTCTTTTTCCACCTGTGGATCAGAATGGTAAGAGCCGCCTTCCGTGCCAATAATGGGTAGGGAACGCCCCAAATGGCTTTGCACAATTTCGTCATAGCGACGATACAGCCAAAAGCCGTCGGGATCATCATGCGGACGCAGCCCATGATAGTTGTGGACAGAAAGCCAGGCGTGATTGAGCAGTGCCCCATCGCCGTTATATTCCAAGGCACGCAAAGTGCGGTCTAAAAATTCGTAATGGTTGTACTCGCCGCCAGGGCTAAACGCGCCAATGCCGGGCAAGCCGCCATTGTTCACCACTTGCCGCGCTGTAATGGCCCAGGCTAACGCGTAACGATTGGGATTGGCAAAACCCTGCCGATTTTCCACATTGATGTTTGGCTCGTTGTAAATCTGGTAGTAATACACCCCTTTGGCCCGATAATGGCGCACAATAGCACCCACATCGCCATAAGGTTCAATTGTCGGTTGGTAAAGGCGCATCACGGGCATAATGCCGTTAGCGACCAACTGCTCCACCAGATAATCATTGGCCCCAATGCTGCCGTTGTCATTCAGGAAAACCGCCCACTTGATATGCATTTTCACCAATTCACCAACAAAGCGGTCGATAACGCCGCGCTCTTGGCTGGTGGTGGGAATCCAATGCACGCCCCAGCCATTGTTGTTGGACGGCACAGGGAAAGCCTGATAGGGAATGACTTCGTTGTACCCATACTGGTCAATCGGCTTGATAACGGGCGTGGCAGAGGGGGTGATGTTGGGGCCAGGAGTTGGTGTTTCGGTCGGTGTGGCGGTAGGTGTAACCGGCGTGTTTGTAGGAATGGGCAGCGGTGTTTCGGTCGGTGGTCGTGTAACCTGGGCAACGGCCGTTGTCGGTGTGGGAACGGCCGTTGCCGGTGGTGGCGTAAATGTGGGCGGCAGCGTCGGCGCGATCTGCGCCACGGGCGCCAATGTTGGTAAAACAACAGCACTTGGCTGACAACCCATCAACCAAACACAGCAAAAGACAACTAAGATCAAGCGAAAATAGTTACGTTTCACGTATTCCGTATCACCGATATAAATCAAGCTCTTTGGGTCGTACCAAATCAGTCGCCTTCCCGGCAGGCACAAAAAACTGTAACCCACGCAGCAGCACCACCGGCTGGCTCTCGCTGGCCTGTCCCATTAACAGGCCAGCGGCGGCGGCAATTTCATCAGCCACGCCAACATCCGTATGCTCCAACGTATACCCAAATAAATCTTGTTCGCCGCGCCGATCCCACAAAGCAGGCAGCCCAGCCACGCCAATGGCGACGCCAACTGTGCCCAGACGAAACGGCCGTCCATGACTGTCTGTAATGACAACGCCAACGGCAACACCGCACTGCGCCAAAAGCGCCGCACGAATACGCGCCGCCGAAGCATCAGGGTCTTGCGGCAGCAGCAGCACCGTCTCATCCTGGTTCAAGGGGCCAACATTGGAACGGTCAATACCGGCGTTGGCGCTGGTAAAACCCAGGCGATGCCGCACAATCAGCACCCCTTTGCGCAGTCGCGAGATTTCGTCGCTCTCTTGCAAAATGAGTTCGACAATGCGCGGGTCTTTTGCTGTTTGTTCGGCCACCTCGTAGGCTCGTGCCGAAGGCGTCACATCAGCCAGCCGCACCAGCCGCCCCTCTGCTTTGGAGACGATTTTTTGCGCCAGGGCCAGCACATCGCCGTCTTGCAAGGCCATTTCAGCTTGCGCCAGGGCAGTCAAAATGATGGCAGCCAGATCATCGCCGGGTTGAATATGGGGAATATGGGGAACGGCCGTTATAGTCAGGTGTGTCGTCATACGTCATCCGTAACCGGCACGTCCTAAATACCCGTGATCCGAATTCCGGCATTTTTAATCTTATGCCGAATATTGATGCCAATCAGCACAGAGGTCAACCCCTCCGCCACACCGGCGTTTTGCAATGGCCCGGCATTCACGCCGCGCATCCCGGCATCGGCACACAACTGCGCGACCACATCCTTATCCGCGCCCTTGTCGCCACAAATCAGGACATCACAATCCACATCGTTGTCAGCATCCAGCAAGTGATGGGCCGAAATATTTTGGAAAGCGGCAACGACACGCACGCCATCGCCTACCTGCTGCTGGGCTTCCTCCGCCGCAGACAAACCGCTCGGTGGTCGCCAGACACGCGCCGCTTTTTCGCCCAACGGCACAACCACAGTCACCAACAATTTACCAGCCAACGCCTCTGTTACCGTCGCCAGCGTTTTTTCTTGAGCGCTATACGGCACTGACAGCACCACCAGCTCGGCTTCCTGCGTCGCCGTCAAATTATCTGTGCCGCTGACGCGTGCCGTATCAGGAAGTTTTGCCAGCATATCGGCTGCGGCCTGTGCGCCTTTTTCCGCCAGCCGCGAACCAATCACGATCTCATGCCCGGCTTCTGCCCAGCGGAAGCCAAGGCCGTATCCTTCGTTGCCTGTCCCACCTAAAATTGCAATTTTCACACGATTATCCTTTTTCGCTTAGCTGTTCTTCAAGCGTCTCCATGGTGTTTTGGAATGCTTGCTCTAAATCAACGCCATACTTGTCGGCAATGACGATCACGCTCCACAAACAGTCAGCCAGTTCATGAGCAAGTCTGGCTTCGTGGTCTGGAATGTGCCGCACGCCATCGTGCGCCATCGCCAATTTGACCATGTCACCAACGTCTCCAACGAAGCCCATTACCAGTTCGGCGTGGGTCCAGGAACGGCCGTATTTAGCCGCCTCCCACACTTCATACCGCTTCCGAATGGCAAGTGCTTGCTGCTGCAATTCCTCAAATTCCATCATCACACACCCATTTAGGTAAACCGCAAAAAGTTTTCGGATAACCGACACGCCCAAATCTGCGGTTTCCTTCAAGGAATCGGCAAGGTTTCGCGTGATTTATTTCTGAAAATTTCTTGCCGATTACCTAGTGGCTCAACGTTTCAAACCGCTCCCACACCTCTGCTGCCAATTCACGGCTGCGTGCCGTAATTTCGGCCTCATCCAAGGTCAAAAGCTGGCGATCCTGCATCAACACCTTACCGGCAACAATCGTCGTCGTCACGAGACTCGCCTCAAAGCCAAAGATGATGTGCCAGGGCAAATTACCGGCATGCAGCGGCGTCGTCGCTTGATAATCCACAAAAATGATGTCGGCGGCAGCACCCACCGCCAGCTTGCCGATGGGCAGTTCCGGCCAAAACACCTCGGTCAGGGCCGCATTGTTGTAAATCGCCATCTGCACAATGTCCATGCCATTGGCACGACGTGGGTCGCGGTGCGCCAGTTTGTGCAGCAGATAGGCTGTCTTCCACTCTGCCCACATGTTGTTGCTAAAACCATCATTGCCCAGGCAAACCGGAATACCCAGGCGCAGCATCCCTTCAATATTCGCTGCGCCAACGGCATTGTTCATATTGCTGCGCGGCTGATGCGTCACCCAGGTGCCCGTCTCCTTGAGCAGCGCCATTTCCGCCGGGTCAATGTGGATGGCATGGGCAACGATGCTCTGCGGCCCCAAAATTCCGGCATCGGCCAGCCGATCTACGGTGCGTTTGCCATATTTGTAAAGCGAGTCGTATTCGTCCACCTCATGTTCGGCCACGTGAATATGGAAGCCGGTGTGGACTTCTTTGGCCGCGGCAACGCAGGCGGCTAATGTTTCATCGCTGAGGGAAAGGGATGCGTGCAAGCCAAACGTTCCGGCCAATAAATCGCTGCCGCGTTCTTTGAGCGAGTACAAAAAACGCATGTTTTCGCCGATACCAGCCTGGGCTTCTTCTGCGCCGTTACGGTCGGTGACTTCGTAACATGTCGCCACGCGCACACCGGCTTCCTCGACAGCATCCGCTATTTGGTCGAGCGAACTGTCAATTGCGCTTGGGCTGGCGTGGTGATCGATCAAGGTTGTGGTGCCATGTTTGATCGCGTCTACCAGACAAACAAGTGCGCTGTATTTCACATCAACGTCCAACAAGGCACGATCTAAGCGCCACCACAGCCGTTCTAAAATGTCGGGGAAATCTTTGGGCGCGGGGCCGGGGATAGCCATGCCACGCGCAAATGCGCCGTAGAAATGGGTGTGTGCGCAAATGTTGCCGGGCATTACCAACTGCCCGCGTGCATCCAACTGGGTGACACCTGGGTATCGCGTGCTTAAGGCTGTCGTCTCGCCACGGTCGGCGATACGGCCGTTACGCAGCAGCAGCGCCCCATTTTCGATAATTTCGTTGGGCTGTTCCCAGGTGACTAAACGGCCGTTGGTAATCAGTAATTCGTTCATGAGCTTGATTCTAACCCTCCGGTGTTAACGCGCAACACATTCAACTCCGTCTATATGAAAAGCGTTAATTCGCTTGACAGTCAATTTGCTTGCGCTAAACTGTACTGTGCATGAAGTAAGCATATCATACGCAAAGGCGTCTACAATAGTAAACAATCTGTAACTATTCAGCTTTTCGGAAAGACTTGTCAGGTTTTCCCAGAGTAAACCTGACAAGTGTACCAATAGATACAACAATTTATTTTTGAGTTAAGGAGACCATAATGGCCGAAGGGAAAACCTTTGATGTAACTGATGACACCTTCGCAGCAGAGGTGTTGCAATCTGAACAACCTGTTTTAGTAGATTTTTGGGCAGACTGGTGTGGGCCGTGTCGTATGATTGCCCCATCCGTAAAAGCCATCGCTGAAGAGTATGAAGGCAAATTGCGGGTCGCCAAAATGGATGTTGATGACAACCCAGCGACGCCTGGCCGTTACGCCATCGTTGGCATTCCCACTGTGATGCTCTTTAAGGGTGGGCAAGTTGTCGAACGTATTACCGGCGCCTTACCCAAGGACCGTCTTGTCGCCAAGATTTTGCCCCATCTCGAAAAAACCCCTGCTTAATTTTTAGCAGCAGCATAACAAACGTTTCATGAACGCTCGGCTTTCCTTATGAAAGGCGAGCGTTTTTGATTTCATGCAAAAATTGGTGAATACGCGCACCGGTGTCATGCCAGGTGGGATGCGCCTGGTAATGCTGCCAGGCCGCCAACCCCATCTGCGCCAGGCGATTACGGTCTTGCTGCAAAGTGGTGATTTGCTGTACCAGTTCAGCAACACCGCCAACCAAAAAACCGTTGACGCCAGCGGTGATGATTTCGTGGGCAGCGCCGCCGCTGCCCGCAATGGCTGGCAAAGCAAAGCCCATGCCTTCGAGATAAACGATGCCAAATCCTTCGTAACTGGAAGGAACGGCCAGCAGGTGGCTTTGCGCCATCTGCGCGGCAACTTGCGCATCAGCGAGGGGGCCAAGCAGTGTCACGTTGTTTTGCAGATGCTGCTGATGGATTTGTTGGTGAATGGCGCGAGTGTATCGTGGCGAAACGGCCGTATTCCCCACCACCGTCAGCCGCCAATCCGCCAGCGGCAATTGGGCCAGCGCGGCTAACAGCACATGCAAATTCTTGCGCGGGATCAGGTTGCCGACAAACAGCACACGCAGGGGGCCGGGTTCGTGGGCGCGGGCAAGGATGTGCGCCGGGTCAAAGTTTGGCTGGAATTGATCGCCGGCGGGATGGGCAACGGTGAACGGCCGTTCGTGAAACGGCCGTTCGTGAACGGCCGTTTCGCCAGCAACCCATGTACCACCTGGCGCGTCGTCTCGCTGTTGAACACAAACCCATCTACCGAAGCCAAATAGCGCCGCTCGATCTGGCGATAAAGCCAATTTGCCCAGACCGGGTGTTGTTCGCTGCTGCGCAGGTGGTGGACAATGCTGATGATCGGATAACGGATACGGCCGTGCAGCCGTCGATTAAGCCAAAAGAGCGACGGATGATTGAGTTCATCTTGCAGCAAAATATCGTAAGGGGCCGCGCATAACTGGCGATAAAGCGTGCGCGAAAAATTGTGGGTCAGGTGACGGCCGTACCAACGCCAGGGCAGCGAGATAATGTCTACTTCATCCCCGGCCTGGCGCAAATACTCAACCAACTTGCGATCATACAAGTAGCCGCCAGAGAGAGTCGAGAGACGGCCGTATATGATCAAACCAAGTTTCACAGAACACTTGCCGCCACTATCAAACTATTGATTGTTATTTACGACAAAACGATAGCTGGCCCAGGCAATATCATTTTCCCAAATTTTGATCGTAATCGTTGAAATGTTAGGTGCATGAATGCGAGCAGCCATTGCCTGACAAAAAATACGCGCGAAATGCTCAATACTGGGATTCAATGCGGCAAATTCTGGCAAATCATTCAACGTTTTATCCCGATAACGGGCAACCAAACTGTTCAAATGATGTTCAATGTCAACAATATCCACCAAATATCCATGCTGATCTAACGTTGCGCCTTCTAACTGCACTTCCACCTGGTAATGATGCGAGTGCCATTCATTTTCAGCGCCCCAATCACCACCAATCAGGAAATGTTGAGCAACAAAATCACGTTTCACAGCAACCGTATACATGGCTAATCCTTTGTCAGGTGTTGTTGTACCGTTTTAATCAGGCGCAGCGCGTTATAAGGTTTTTGCAAAAAACCAGCGACGCCCAACCTGGCAAAACGGCCCGAAACTTCCACTTCGCTGTAACCAGATGAAAGCAGCACTTTCACCTCCGGGTTGACAGCCTGCAACTGTACCAGCGTCTCCTGTCCACTTAAACCCGGCAT
Source organism: Ardenticatenaceae bacterium (assembly GCA_020634315.1). Classification (GTDB taxonomy): domain Bacteria; phylum Chloroflexota; class Anaerolineae; order Promineifilales; family Promineifilaceae; genus JACSRF01. Next base: position 295,838 of record JACKBV010000001.1, read on the forward strand.
GGAGAGATCAAGGATGACCAAGGCAACCTCTGCCTGATGTGTACGATACAGGTCAATTCCGACTTCGCCACTTTCGGCCGTCAAAACAGGCCATCCTTCCAAATCCAAAATATCAGTTACAGCTTCCCGTACAGCTTCTTCGTCATCGATAACTAAAATTACATTGTCATCTTGCATATCAAATCCCCTTTTTTGGTTCGTCAATTTTGTTCAGCCAGGGATCAACTAGAATTTATAGCACAAATCAGCGCAAAATCTAAACTTGTCTTTGTCATGTAAACATACATTTCCTCCATCACCCCAAATTTTAAGCGCTTAGCGGCTTCTTTGAACACCACTTTAACCTTCCGCTGACGTGGAGAAGTAGAGCGGGCTGAGTATAATAGCCTTATATCGATTTTATTGTGAGAATCAATCCTGGCAGGCATCCAGGGAAAATCCAAAGTCATACAAATCATCCTCTCGTAGGCTGACATGATAACAGTAAGCAGTTCTTGTCCACAAGTGGCTCATTTCACGGCCACGATGATGCTCTTGCTGACGACTTTGGAACAACCCTGGTCAGACATCTGACGGGAGTGCATCTCCTGGAGAAACAGTTGATGGTTCAATGTTACGCCCAGACCATGCCTGGCATCGAAAAAATAACATGGTTAGAAATCCGAGATCGCCTGCCAGGTGCATCCTTCAGCCAATACCTATTTGCGAAAGAACAAAATGGCATGGTCATCTTTGACTATGATGGCCCCTTAGATGCCGTGCAGCAGTTGCGCACGGCCGAAGATACCTTTTTGCTTGCCCTTTATAACCACAAAGTGTCGCGCACGCGCCGCGATCTGACTCTCATTCAGGAATCTGTGCATAAATCGGAGGCGTTTGGGCAGGCGGGCAATGCGTTGATGCGCTGGCGTAAGTTTAGCCAGCCGCCCACATATCGCGTGATCAGCCGTAAATATGGCAAACACGATTATCGGCGCATTGACTTTGAGAAAGCGGTTAGCGAAGGGTTGAAGAAGCGTTATCCACGCTGGACACCGGTCGCAGATGGGGGCGATGTCGAAGTTTGGGCCAATTTATTGGGGTCACAATTGTTGATTGGATTTCGCCTGTCAGATCGGGAAATGCGCCATCGGTATCAGAAACGGGTCGAGTTACCGGCTTCATTGCGGCCATCGGTAGCGGCTGCAATGGTCTACTTGACGGAACCTGCGCCAGATGATGTTTTTCTGGACCCGATGTGTGGCAGCGGGACAATTTTGTTGGAGCGGCGGTCAGCGGGTGCTTATGGGGCGTTGTTAGGCGGGGATGTTGTGCCGAAACGGGTGGATGCTTCGTATCAAAATCTGCTTGGGCGCAAAAAGATGAAACGCCACGGCCGTTTCGCCTACCCCGCTCTCAGTGAATGGAATGCCAAGGCATTGCCATTTGCCACAAACAGCATTGACAAAATCGTCACAAACCTGCCCTTTGGGCAGCAAATCGCGGCTGATTTACAACAGTTGTACCCGGCGTTCTTTGCTGAAGTGGCACGCGTGCTGCGTGTAAACGGCCGTGCCGTCATCCTCAGCAGCGAATATGACCTGGTCAAAGAAAGTGTGCGCCAGCAGCCAGCCTTACACATCCTGACTGGCTATTCGATGGCGATTTTGGGGCGTTGGGGACGCATTTATTTGCTTGAAAAGAGGTGAGCAACATGAGTGACTTGGTATTGACCCGGCAGCAGGAATCCGTCTTGGAGATTGTCTTAAACCGACCAGAGAAGCGCAATGCGATGAATATGGAGCTGCTGCGGGAACTGGATACGGCCGTTACCCAGGCCAACCGCACCCCCGGCTTACGCGCCGTGATCATTCGCGGCGAGGGCAAAGCCTTCTCGGCAGGCATCGACGTCAGCGCCCTGTTGGGGCTGGCCCAAACTTATGGCCCACATTGGCAGCAGCGCATGCGGGCCATCACAGACGAATTCCAAGGCATCTTCACCCGCCTGGAACGGCTGGAACTGCCAACCATCGCCTTGCTGCATGGCTACTGCCTGGGTCTGGCACTGGAACTGGCATTGGCTTGCGATTTACGCATTGCCGCAGCAGGCACACAATTGGGGCTGCCCGAAACACGCTTGGGCATCATCCCCGATGTGGGTGGCACAACACGCCTCACACGGGTCGTTGGCCCCGCCCGTGCCAAAGAGTTGATCTTCACCGGGCGTCATATCGACGCCGAGTGGGCTGAACGATGGGGCATCGTGAATTATGTCGTGCCCGTTGAGGAATTGGCGAGCAAGGGGCACGCATTAGCGGCAGAAATCACCCAGGCAGCGCCGCTCGCTGTCGGCATGGCCAAGCGAGTCATTGATGGGTTAGCCGATGTGGATCGGGGTCTTCAACTAGAGGATGGGCACAAAGCCAGCTTTTAAGCAGTGCTGATTTTATGGAGGGGGCGCAGTCGTTCATGATGAAACGAGCGCCGCAATGGCAGGGAAAATAGATTGTGACCGGTAAGCGGTAACCGGCGACCCGCTTACCGCTTACCAATGACTGCCTGCAAGGAAGCGGGGTCATTGCTGCTGATGCTGTCTACGCCCCAACTCAGTAACTGCGGATAATCCCACCAAAAGCCGCCTGGTGAACAGGCGTAACCGGCATTGTGAATGAGTTCAACTTCAGCCTGTGTCAGGTAATCTGTGGCCGGGCTGAGCGCATCCACCTGCAAATCTTGCACCAAGGCCAACGGGTCGAGAAAGTGGCCGATGTAGATGAAGCTGGTTGCCAGGTGTGGATTGATGGCTTTGACGCGTTTCAAGGCAAACTGGTCAAAACTGGTGATGACAACGTGGTCTTCCATGCCATGCTTGGCAATGAGGTCAACTGTGGTTTTGTCTAGTTCCGGTGCAAACACAGGCCCATGTTTGAGTTCAATCATCAGCGCCACCCGCCCTTTGGCCCAGGCGAGCACATCATCCAGCAAGGGCATACGTGTCCCGGCGAAGTCAGCGCTGAAATGCGTGCCAACATCGAGTGTTTGTAGAAATTCGGCCGTGTAATCACCTATCATGCCGCTAACACCGGTTTTGGCGGTGAGTGTGGTGTCATGAAACAAAATCACCTGTTTATCGGCGGTGAGCTGCACATCTATTTCCAGCAGATCGGCACCAGCCGCCAGCCCGGCAGTCAGCGCGGGCATGGTGTTTTCTGGGGCAACGGCCATTGCGCCACGATGCCCAACCAGCCAGGGACGGCCGTTTCTTCTCTGTCTTAAATCGAACATGTTACTTCCGTTTCATGGCCTTTTCGGCATGATGAACATCTTGCAGCAAGCGCTTGGCATTGCCATCATAGTCGCGCCAATCTACTTCATTCTGCGTCAATTTCAGCAGCACACTGGTTAAAGCTATATTCACCGGAGTGGGGATGCCCACCTTTTCGCCAGCTCTGGCAATGGCGCCATTGTGATAAATCACTTCTGTCTGGCCTTTGCCGGCCATGAGGTCAATATGAAACGAGGGCATTTTGTCGCCACGCCCTTTGGCAACCATTTGGGTGAGGAATGGCTTGAGGATGAGTTTGGGCGCTCGCTTAACGGCCGTTGCCAGTTTCGTGGCTGGCGAACCGGGCAAATCAATCACCTTAATCTTCATCTTGTCCATCACATCAATCGCTTCCCGCAGCATCCTGATCTCCAGCTCAAAGAGCGGATCAATCTTGTAAATAGCTCCCGGCGACCGATTCAAAATTGCCGAACTGGCATTGCCAACGATGTTCAAAAGCGCCTTCGACCATTTCATAGACCGATAATCGGCTACATATTCCGTAGGAATACCGGCCACTTCAAATAAGCTCACCCATTTTTTGATATTTTGTCCGGCTTGCGTGGGAGCCAACCCCAGCCCCCGATCCACGCGCTCCACAATAAGGCGGTTGGTCGTCTCTTTGCTAATCGGTGTGGTCAGCGAGCCAGCTATAATGCGCTCTGCGCCATATTGTTTGACGAGCTGCTGCTCCACACCAATGCCATTTTGAATGGCGATAATCGGTGGCGGTTCCGGGCAAAAGGCGACCAGGTGATCCAATGCGGAATGTAGATCATAGGATTTCATGGTCATGACAATCAGGTCATAATTGGCCGGTTCAATGCCGGTAAATGCTTGTGTGATGGAAGTTAAGGCGACAGGTTGTGTGCGGATTGTCTCGCCATCTTCGGTCAGGAAAAGACCGCCATTGTTGATAGCTTCCGCGGTGATCTCACGCGTTACCAGTGTCAGCGTATGTCCATGTTGGGCCAGACGCGCACCTAAATAGCCGCCGACTGCGCCTGCGCCATAAATCAGGATTTTCATATTATTCACCTAGTTTACTGCCAATAAAATCAGGTTGACCGCGCACAAAATCTTGGACAGCGATGGCACGCTTGCCTGCTAATTGCACGGTTTGCAAAGCCAGCCCACCGGAAACGGTTAAGACCAGCACACTGGTTTGTCCATTTGGGCTAGTGCGCTGCACCACTTCGCCAGGATGCCCGGCTGGTAAATCGCGCAGGACAGGCTCGGCTTCCAAAATTTTGAGCTGTACACCTTTCCAGGTGGTGTAAGCGCCAGGCCACGGGGTCATGGCGCGTATGTGGCGATCTAATTCAACGGCCGTTTTCCCCCACCGCAGCGTCCCTTCATCTTTTTGGATCATCGGGGCGTAGGTAAAGGCGTTATCATCTTGGGGGATAGCCGGAAGGCGACCACTGATAACGTCCGGCAGGTAAGTGCGCAGCACTTGTCCGCCTAAATCAGCCAGCCGGTCGTGGAGGGAAGCGGCCGTTTCTCGTGGGCGAATGGGAATGGCTTGCTGCACATACGTTGGGCCAGTGTCTAGCCCCACGTCCATTTTCATCAAGGTCACACCCGTTTCTGTATCCCCAGCCATGATGGCATATTGAATGGGGGCAGCGCCGCGCCAGCGCGGCAGCAGCGAAGCATGCACATTCAAACAGCCGAGCGGCGGCAGATCGAGAACGTGGGCACGCAAAATCTGGCCGAAGGCAGCGACGACGATCAGGTCTGGCTGCCATTCCTGAAGGGGAACGGCCGTTTCTTCTTTGCGCAACGATTTAGGCTGATAAACAGGAATACCGGCGGCAATGGCTACTTCTTTTACCGGTGAAGGGCGTAGTTGGCGACCACGTCCAGCAGGACGATCCGGCTGAGTAACCACACCAACAACATTTTGTGTGGCAATCAAGGCCTGGAGGCTGGGGACGGCAAACTCAGGCGTCCCCATGAACACGATTCTTGTCATAATAACATTCTAGCACGCTGTTTACAGGAGTGGCAAATAGTTGCATATTGACGTCAGGCATGTTGCTTCATACAATGACGCCAACTAATAAATCTGTAGTGTATTTAGGTTAGATAAGGAGAGAAAAATGGATATTACCAAAGGGTTTACCTTTATTACAGAAGACGAACGTTGGTTGACAAAAGTCGGCATTGGCGCAGCCATCATGCTGGTTTCCATGCTGCTGTTTGGCATCCCGATGCTTCTCCTGGTTGGCTATCAACTGGCTGTAACACGCAATGTGATGAATGGAGAAAAGCAACCCTTGCCAGAGTGGGACGATTTTGGCAAATATTTTATGGATGGGCTTTACATCACATTGGCGCGTCTGGTATACACACTGCCATTTTGGCTGCTGGTGTGCATCGGTACCGCAATCACAGTGCTGCCGGCAATTGGTGCAGAATCGGCCAGTGATGAAGTGGCCGGTTTGTTGGCAGGGACAGCAGTCATTGTTTGGGTGATTTTGGGCTGTCTTGGGCTTCTACTGGGTTTGGCCCTCTTTTTCATCGCCCCCGCAATTAGCATCCAATATGTGCGTACCGGCGAATTAGGCGCATGCTTCCGGTTCGGTGAAGTGATCGCCATTGCCCGTGAAAACATGGGCGACATTATCCTCGTTGCCGTAGCTTTAATTGTTGTCAATTTCGTTGTGCAAGCAGTGATCGGTGCCTTAGGAGCTACTGGCTGTGGTTTGATTATCGCCATTCCACTGGCATGGGTTGTCTACCCCTGGATTTCGCTGAGTGCCGGGCACCTTTACGGCCAAATCGCAGCAAAAATAGAGGGAAAGGGCATGGCAGCCTACTAGAAACAGGCATTCGCTCATCATCCCATCCTTCAAAATGAAAAAGGCGCACCCAATTGGGTGCGCCTTTTTGCGGGAGGAAAGAGGATGATTAACTGTTATTCTTGATGTCTGTCGGGTCATCGACCGGCAGCGTTTCGAGAACAGATGATATTTTGCCAGGGTCCTCGTATATCGTGATGTCCGGATCGTCATTGGACGCCTGCACCGGATAAGGACGCGTGCCAAATTGGGTTAGCATTACCGCGCCTAAGCCGATGGCAAAGAGGATGCCACTGACCAATCCAAACAGGGGCAGGAAAGCATCTAACAGACCTAACCCCAAGGTCATCAGCATGGTACCGACGGCGGCTGTCATGGGCAGAGACCGGTTCTTTAATTTGAGCGGGTCTGCCAGCCATTGTCCAGCCAGGCTGCCAACGCCAATCCAGCCAAAGATGAGCGCGGCGGCGAAGCCGATAGCCAAAGCAATGACAACGCCAAAGCCCAGGATACCGATGCAAACAATGAGCAAGATAGCCGAAATGATGCTGAGTAGGGCAATGATGGAGGGGACGGCTACGGCCGTTAACAACCCCACCGCACCACTGGCAACCGGCTTCCGCTGCACCGCCGTCTGCACCTGCCGCAAATGATTGGGCAGCAGCGAAGCGGCCGCAAAGGCAAGCGCACCCAGCACCAGGCTGTTGATTGCCGCTTCGGCAACATCGCCAAAGAAGCTGCGGTCACGGGACGGCCGTTCCACATGCACATCTTGGGCAGGCGCTACCGAATCAAAACCCCTATCTTCAGCAATCGACCCAATGGTCGAGAAAAAGTTATCCAGCTCATCAATGCTAGAACAGCTTAAGCCAGATTCTGTTTCATCCGTGAGGGTGCCATTCATAAGCACACACTCGCCATGGATAACGGCCGTACCAGTTGCTTCCAAATCACCATTGAAGAGAACAATATCGCCGTTCACTTCACCAGCAACCTGGGCATCACCATTAAAAACAACAACATTCCCGTTAACCGTGGCACCCTCTTCGACTTGCAGATCTTCACCAAATACAGTGACGTCATTATTGATGACCTCACCAGCTTCCACAACCGTATCGAACGAAGGCGCAGCCAGAGCAACACCGGTCGGTACGGTCATCACCAACAAGATAATTGCGAGAATTGCAAAACGTTTCATGACGCTTTCTCCTTACTGTTGAATTTGCCGCGTACCTTCCGCAGTCTATCCATACAAAGCATATAAAAATCCACTAACTATTCAGCGAACGTACACGAGTCAGGCTCATGCTCGGCCAGCCAATCAACTGCCGGTAAACGCCACTCCACACAGACACAATACCAATCATGACCAGTAACCAACCTAAAACGGCCGGTTGTTGGACAACAAATTCGCCCAGGCCATTCAACAACGCATTCAACACAGCACCAATCACTTGGACAATTTGCGCAGCGCTTTGAATAAGGCTGCTCACAACCCCTGGTTGTGTCACCACTGAACCATACTGGCTGATTGCCCATATACCAATCAATATTGGCAATGTGCCACTGAACAGCAGCAGCATATAAATGGCACCAATCAGCCCAACCCGATAACGGGTATTGGGCAGACGCGCCAGGGTGCGCTGTGTGAAATCCGCTGCCGGACTGAGCAACGGTGTCTGGCGAAAGAGCTGGTCAATTGTTAACAATGCCTGCCATTCGCGCATGCAAGGTGGGCATACTCGCAAATGATCGGCCAGCAGTGGCTGTTGCTCATCTGCCAGCTCGCCATCGAGCGCCTCCATCATCATGACATAGATCTCTTCGTGTTCCATCAGCTACCTCTTCTTAATCTTCTCTTCTTTAAATGGCTACGGCCGTTTCCATTGCCGGATCCAAGCCATATTGCATACCAACTTCGGCAAGCTGTCGCCGGGCGCGGAATAAACGGGACTTAATGGCGCTAACACTGGTGTCCATCATTTCGGCAATCTCTTCATAAGACAAATCGTGCCAATAACGCAGCACAACCGTTTGCCGATAATCTTCTGGCAGCTCTTGCAAAAGAGCCTGCACCATGTCCTGCTGTTCTTGAATGAGCACTTGCGCCTCTGGCCCCTTTGAACTTTGCGTTTTGAGGGCCGGGTGTGGTGGCAATGGCTCATCAATTGATAACAACAACGCCCGCCGTTTCCGAATCACATCAATGCAGTAATTTGATGTAATCGACAAAATCCACGTACTAAATTTGTGCGCCGGGTTATAGGTGTCCAGACGTGTGTAAGCGCGTATAAACGCTTCCTGTGCGGCCTCTTCCGCTTCGCCAGAATTATTGAGCATGCGGTAGGCCAGGTTATACACAGGCGTCTGGTAAGCTTCGATCAAATGACCGAATGCCGTTTTATCACCTTTTCTGGCTTGTTCGAGCCAAACCTGTTCCTCGTTCACTTCCAATCTCCTAAATGTTCACCACCCATTACGCAGTCGGTTTACAAAGGTTGCACAAAAAAAGAAAAACGACGGAAAACGCGGAATTTGCTAAAAAGCGACCGTGTTGTCCGTCGTTTAGTCGATTGGTTGATTGTTGTCGTCAGTCGCTTAGCGGTCCTGGTGGGTCAGGTATGCTTCGAGGGCGTCTACGTTGGCGGAGAGAGTTTTGGGGGAGGATGCCTGGTCAACGGCCGTTCCTGGGTCTTTCAAACCATGACCGGTGAGCACGCAAACGGCCGTTTTATCGACCGGGTCAATCGCCCCTTGTTCAATTTGCTGTTTAAGGGCGGCAATCCCCGTGGCCGAAGCTGGCTCCACAAAAATCCCTTCCAATTTTGCCAACATGTGCCAGCTCGCCAAAATATCAGCATCAGAAACGGCCGTAATAATGCCGCCCGACTCATCCAACGCCTGCAACGCTTGCCGCCATCGTGCCGGGTTGCCAATGCGAATCGCCGTGGCAATAGTTTCCGGCTTAGACACCACCTCTCCCTTCACAATGGGCGCAGAACCGGCTGCCTGTCCGCCTAAAATTTGTGGCAGCCCCTTGCCATACTGCTGATACCCCATCCAATATGCGGTGATATTACCGGCGTTGCCCACCGGCAAACAGTGCCAATCTGGCGCATGTCCATCAAGCTGATCGCAAATCTCAAACGAACCGGTCTTTTGCCCTTCCAGCCGCCAGGGATTGATCGAATTGACCAGAACAATGGGCTGCCGCTCCACAATTTCGCGCACCATGTTCAAGCCATCATCAAACGAGCCATCTATACTGATAACTTCTGCGCCATAAGCCAGGCTGGCGGCCAATTTACCCAGAGCAATTTTCCCTTCGGGAACCAGCACCAGACAGCGCAGTCCGGCACGCGCTGCATAAGCAGCGGCGCTGGCCGCCGTATTGCCCGTGCTGGCACAAATAACCGTCTTGGCTCCTTCGTGTACCGCCTGCGTAATGGCGGCCGTCATGCCCCGATCTTTAAAAGACCCGGTCGGATTAAGCCCCTCATATTTCAAGTAAAGCTTCAATCTCGCCTTGGGTGCAATCGTTTCCGCCAGCCGATCCGCCCGGATCAATGGCGTATTGCCTTCATTTAAGGTGATGACCCGCACATTTTCAGCAAACGGCAGGTGTTTACGGTAAGTGTGAATAATGCCTTGCCAACTCATAACGATCCATTATATACCAAAAAAGAAGCCTGGCTTCTACGGCCAGGCTTCTTGCTTATTTATCAAGGAAAAGGGGTTCGCCTCATCCGCCAGGAATAACCAATGTTTGTCCTACATAAATGACATAGGGTGATTCCAGGCCATTTGCCTCGGCAATGGTCGGCCAGGCAACACCATACTGTAAGGAGATGAGGAACAATGTTTCGCCCGTTTTAACAACATGGGTGAACTGCGGCGTGGGGCCAGGTGTGCTCACCGGAATTTTAATGATTTGCCCGGCAACAATCTGGTTGGGGTTAACAATGCCATTTGCTTCGGCAATTTGTATCCAACTAAGCCCATATTTCAGCCCAATGCGGAACAGGTTATCGCCAGCCTGAACGGTGTAGGTCGTTTCTGTGGCGGGCGATGGCGTTGGTTCAGGGGTCGGCTCGGCGGAAGCTGTTGCACTGCCGGGGAGCTTCAAAACTTGCCCAATTTTGATGTCATTGGGGTTGCTAAGGCCATTAAGTTCGGCCAGTGTCACCCAGGAAACGCCATATTGCAAACCGATGCGATAGAGGTTTTCTCCGGTGACAACGGTGTGCGTGTCGGGCATGGTGGCGTTGGTTTCGGCCGTATCTGTTGCTGTTTCTTCGGTTGTCTCGGCAACAGGTGTTTCCGCGCTGGTGTCTGTTTCAGCAACGGCCGTTTCCTCGGCTGCCGGCTCTTCTTCTGTGCTATCAGGCATCGGCGTAGCCGTTGGTGTCTCTTCAATGCGTGGCGTGTCACTCTCTTCAGCAGATTCTTCGCCTTCCGGAGCAGGATAGGCAGAAGTAGCCTCATCACCGGCGGCCGCATCGGTACTGCTTTCGCCAGTATTTGCTTCCGTGCCAGTTTCATCTGCCGGAGTCGTGTCGTCCGTTACCACATCTTCTGCACGCGTTTCATCGGTTGCGGTGTTATTGGTTTCGGTATTGTTTGACTGTGAAAACGGCCGTACACATCCGCCCAATACCAAAGAAACAACCAACAAAAGTGCGAGTAGGGAGAAAATACGTCGTTGGGAAATCATCATTGCACCTCCTTGCCAGCTTGCAACAAACAACCCCTCACAAGCAGCAAAATTTTTTGGCGTAAATGCAAAAGCAACCCTTTCATTTCAACATAATATAGCACGAATGCTTCTTTACGTAAAGTAATGGCAGAGTGGCGCATTTAGCCCCTGTCTGGAGCTGGCAGCGTCACAGTTGCAAGAGGCTCGCAGACAAGGGCTAAGAAGAAGCCATCTCATTACATCATTGGAATTTTTACCCCGCGTTCGCGGGCAACTTCAACGGCTCTTTCATACCCGGCATCCACGTGGCGCACAACCCCCATGCCGGGATCAACAGTGAGCACACGCTGCAAGCGTGCCGCTGCTTCTGGCGTGCCGTCGGCGACAATAACCTGCCCGGCATGCAAACTATACCCAATCCCCACACCACCACCATGATGGAAGCTAACCCAGGTGGCGCCACTAACCGCGTTGATCAAAGCATTCAAAATCGGCCAATCCCCAATGGCGTCAGACCCATCTTTCATGCTTTCTGTTTCCCGATTGGGGCTGGCAACGGAACCGGAGTCAAGGTGATCGCGGCCAATCACAATCGGCGCTTTGATCTTGCCGCTGGCAACCAGTTCATTGAACTTCAGGCCAGCTTTGGCGCGTTCGCCATACCCCAACCAACAAATGCGGGCTGGCAAACCCTGAAAGTGAACCTGTTCCTGTGCCATTTTAATCCAGCGATGTAAATGTTCATCTTCTGGGAAGAGTTCAAGGATGGCGGCATCGGTCGCGTAGATGTCTTCTGGGTCGCCGCTAAGGGCTGCCCAACGGAATGGTCCTTTTCCTTCGCAGAATAACGGCCGTATATAAGCCGGAATAAACCCAGGATAACTAAACGCATCCGTCACCCCCGCATCAAGGGCACGCTGGCGCAAATTATTGCCATAGTCAAAAACAATCGCGCCCCGCTTTTGGAAAGCAACCATAGCCGCACATTGTTGCGCCATGGATAAACCAGAACGGCGCATAAATTCAGCGGGGTCTTCTTCCCGCAGCTTCTTGGCCGCATCAAACTCCATGTCATGAGGAAAGTAAGCCAGGTAATCATGCGCAGGCGTCTGATCCGTAATGATGTCAGGGATCGTGTCGCGGTTCAACAATTCGGGATAAATATCAGCTGCATTGCCAATGAGGCCAATGGAACGAGGTTCACGGTTATCAACATAATACTGCACACGCCGCAAAGCATCTTCCAAATTTTCGGCAACTTCATCAATGTAACGGTGCTCCATGCGCCGCCGCGCACGCCATTCATCTACTTCAACAACCAGGCCAACACCGCCATTCATCGTAATCGCCAACGGCTGCGCCCCGCCCATTTCTCCCAGACCAGCGGTCAGCACCCACTTCCCTGCCAGCGAAGGCCAGCCCGCCTGGCGTGCAGCAGCCGCAAAAGTCTCGAAAGTTCCCTGCAAAATGCCTTGTGTGCCAATGTAAATCCAGCTGCCGGCAGTCATTTGCCCATACATGATCAAGCCTTCAGCTTCCCATTTGTCAAAATTCTCCTGAGTAGCCCAATGGGGAACGATGTTAGAATTGGCAATCAGGACGCGGGGGGCATCGCGATGTGTGCGGAATACAGCAACGGGTTTGCCGCTTTGCACCAGTAACGTTTCATCATCTTCCAATTCACGCAAGCTGTTGAGGATGGCATCAAACGCCTCCCAATTACGCGCAGCGCGTCCTCGTCCGCCATAGACAATCAAGTTTTCCGGATCACCGGCAACTTCCGGGTCTAAATTGTTTTGCAACATACGATAGGCTGCTTCTTGCAACCAGCCTTTACAATGTAACTGTGTCCCAGTGGGGGCTTTGATAATTCGTGGCATAGTTCAATCCTGTGGGATGGATGACAAGACAGAGATTATTCTTCTCATCCAAAAGTAGTGGAATTTGTCAACCTCTTTTACAATATATTTTTATGTGACGCTTTGTGAGGAACAACAATTTGTCACATACATTAGCGCATCAGATAGGAGCAGTGACCAGGAGTGGCGTGCTACTATGTCAAGATTGATAACGCTATGCTATAATTTTAGCTAATTTTTATCCAGTATGGTATCAGTGGGCGGATGATGATCCCAAATGACCAATCTGGCCCAGGCGTGGCTGGCGCGTAGTTATGCTCACCCGACTCAAGGAATCTTTATGAGTGGCGAATGCATTTTAGTTATTGATGATAGCAGGGAAATCGTGCGGCATCTAACTGAGCGCGTCCTTCCTACCTTTGGCTATCAGACGTTATGTGCATATGATGGGCAATCCGGTTTGAAGATGATCCGTGAGAAAAGCCCAGATTTGATTATGCTGGACTATAACCTACCAGAAATGACCGGGATTGATGTGCTGCGCGAGATGGCACAAGAATCGCTGAACACGCCGGTTGTTTTGATGACAGGTTATGGTTCTGAGTTAAGTGCAATTGAGGCGTTTCGTCTGGGGGCCAAAGATTATTTGATTAAGCCGTTTACCGTTGACGAAATTGTAGAAACGATTGATCGGGCGTTGGTGGAAACGCGGCTTCTGCATGACAAGGAAGAGTTGGCCGAACAATTGCGCCGCACCAAGGTGGAATTAAGCCGACAAAGCCAGGAAATGGACACGCTGTTTAGCATTGGCAAGGCGATTACCTCTTTGTTGAGTGTTGACCAGGTGTTGGAGCGTGTCTTGGAAGCGGCCATGTACCTGACAAATGCAGAAGACAGTACGATCTGGCTGCTGGATCAGGAAGGCGACTCTTTGCGCTCTTATGAACGCAAAGATCGGGACAGCACCAGAGAGACTCAGGTGTATCCGATTGAAGGATCGCAAGTGGGACAGGTGATGCGCACGGGACGGCCGTTACGTCAATCCTTCTTCACCGGTCGCGGCATCAAAGTAAATTCCGGTGTTTTGGCGCAAGCTGTGTTGTATGTGCCCCTCAAATTACGCGGCGTGACCATGGGTGTGCTAGAAGTGACAAACCACGAATCGCGTCGCTCATTTAGCCGTCGCGACGAGTTTTTGCTGGCGTTTTTGGCGGACTATGCCGCCATTGCCATGGAAAATGCACGCGTCTTTCAAGCGGCCGACCAGGCGCTGGCCGCTGGCCTGGAGGAACTGCACGCCCTTATCGAGATCACGCGGGCATTAACAGCTACGTTGAATTTGGATGAAGTTATTCGCCTGGCTATCAATCAGGTACATGACAGCTGGCATATCGAAGCCTCATCGTTGTGGCTGCTCGACGAAGCAAAAGGGAATTTGCGTGTACTGGCTAATGTGGGCACACCCTACGATGTATTATCGCGCTTTGAAGTGCCTTTGGGACAAGGGTTTGTGGGGCATGTCGCGCAAACGGGTAAATGGCTGTACACAAATAATGCCACGGAACATGAGCTGCATTATCGTGAAATTGATTTGGCGACCGGGTTTCATACGCGTTCGCTGTTGACGGTGCCCCTGGTTGCCAGAGGCAAGGTTATTGGCGCGTTACAGTTGTTGAACAAATTAGGCAGTGATTTTGATGATCGTGATGTGGAACGGGCTGTTTCGATTGGTACGGCCGTTGCCATTGCCATCACCAACGCCCTTCTGTTCGACGAAGCAGAAACACGTAAGCAACACCTGGAAACAACCCTCGAACACGCCGAAAACCCCATCCTCATCCTGGACGAGGAAAATAATATCCTCTTGTTAAATCAACAGGCACGCGGACGGTTGAACTTAACAAAACAAGCGATTGGGCAATCGGTGATCAAAGTTTTACCGATACTCAATCTAACAGAAGTGCTGGCGCAACCCCTCGAACGCGCCCATCAAGAAGAGATCGTTTTGCCGGATAACTCCTCCTGGCAGTTGCGCATTTCGCCGATACCGGGACACGGCCGTATCCTGACCCTACAAAACAACCTCAAAATCAAAGAACTCAACCAACTCAAAGATCACTTCATCGCCACCATTTCCCACGATATTCGCACGCCCCTAAACACCATCGTCGGTTTCGCGTCCAGTCTGGGCGATATAGGCGAACTGAACGAGCACCAACAACGTTTTGTGGAAAGCATCATGAAATCCACCAAGATCATGATGTCCATCGTCAATGGATTGCTCGAATTAGCAAAGGTTGACGCCTTAACCCAAACCTATCAGCCGTGCAACGTCCATGCCATCGTGCAAAATGTGATACACGAATACCACGATCAGTCTGAGGCCAAAGATATTGACCTGATACTGACAGCAAACAGCAGACCCCGCCAGATCACGGGCGACCCTGCACAACTACGCAGTGCCATTAGCAACCTGATTGATAACGCCATTAAATATTCACCGATTGGCGCACAGGTTGCCGTCACCATCAAAGAGGAATCCGGCGCAATTTTGGTGCAGGTTGAAGACAAAGGGCAAGGCATTCCTCCGCACGATTTACCGCACATATTTGAAAAGTTTTATCGTGGAAGTAATGTAAATGATGAAACAAAAGGGATTGGTTTGGGATTGGCACTGGTGCAATCGATAGCCAAAGCACATGGCGGCGATGTTTGGGTGGAAAGCCAGGAGGGCAAAGGGAGCAAGTTTACGTTGAATTTGCCCTTCTTGCAGACGCTTATGCTGCAACAGGAAAGGTAAGCAAAAAGGGGGTGAAGCCGCGAGCTTCACCCCCTTTTTTTGTGTGGAAACGGCCGTTTAGAACAAGCCAATAACCTGACCCGTCTCCAGATCAATGTCCACATCATAATAAACCGGGCGCGTTGGCAAACCAGGCATCGTGCTCATCTGTCCCACCAATGGATAGAGGAACCCCGCACCAACACTGGCACGGATGTCACGGATAGGCACAACAAATCCCGTCGGCGCACCCTTTAACAGAGGATCATGGCTCAAGCTAAGATGCGTCTTTGCCATACAAATAGGCAGCTTAGCAAAACCCAGGCGCGTGTACGTCTCAATCTTCTTTTCCGCTTCCGGCAAAAACTCAACCCCATCAGCCCCATAAATCTCTTTGGCAATGGTTTCAATCTTTTCCTTAATGCTCATTTCCAGCGGATAGAGGAATTTGAAATCGCTTGGCTTTTCACAGGCAGCCATGACAGCTTTTCCTAGCTCCACAGCACCTTTACCGCCCTCTGTCCAATGATTGCTCATGACAGCATCTTCAGCGCCAGCTTCAATGGCGATCTTGCGCACCAGTTCAATTTCAGCGTTGGTGTCATCCTTGAAGCGGTTGACGGCAACAACCACGGGAATGCCAAAGCTCAGCGCATTTTTGATGTGCGCCACCATATTGACACAACCCTTCTCCAACAGTTCCAGATTCTCTTCCGTATAAGCAGGATCAAGCGGCTGACCGGCCGTTACCTTCGGGCCACCACCATGCATCTTCAACGCGCGAATCGTCGCCACCAGCACCACCGCATCCGGGATCAGGCCACTGTAGCGGCATTTAATATTGAAGAACTTCTCCATACCAATGTCAGCGCCAAAACCTGATTCCGTCAGCACATACCCATCTGGCCCCACCAGCTTCAGCGCAATTTGGTCAGCAACAATAGAGCTGTTGCCATGCGCAATATTGGCAAATGGCCCGGCATGAACAAATGCCGGTGTCCCTTCCAATGTTTGCATCAAGTTGGGCATAATGGCATCTTTCATGAGAACGGTCAAGGCTCCGCCAACACCTAAATCATCAGCGGTAACAGCTTCACCGGCACGACTGGTGCCAATCACCATATTTCCCAACCGTTCGCGCATATCTTCCAGGCTGGTAGTCAGGGCAAGGATCGCCATGATCTCGCTGGCAACCGTAATGTCATAACCCGTCTCGCGTTCGGCACCCTTCTCTTGTGGCCCTTTGCCGATGACAATGCCGCGCAGCATTCTATCGTTGGTATCAACCACGCGCCGCCAGGTGATGCTGTCTGGGTCAATATCCAGGCGAACAAAACGGCTGGCTTCAGCCTCGGTCAAATCATCTGGATCTGTTTTATCAATGCCCAATTTCTTGAGGCGCTTCAGCATAACTGGCGAAAAAGTACGCTTGCCATTCTTGTCTGGCGGGCAAAGGCGGCGGAATAGCGCATCATCAGATTGGCGCGATTCGTGGAACATGCGCGTATCAATGGCCGCAGCCAAGAGATTGTTGGCTGCTGTGATCGCATGAATATCCCCTGTCAGATGCAGGTTGAAATCTTCCATTGGGATAATTTGCGAGTAGCCACCACCAGCCGCACCACCCTTAATGCCGAAGGTTGGCCCCTGGGAGGGTTGGCGAATACACGTCACGACTTTTTGCCCTAAGTGTGCGCCAAGTGCCTGGCTCAGACCAACGGTTGTGGTTGTTTTGCCTTCGCCAAGTGGCGTGGGAGTAATAGCCGTGACATCGACATATTTGCCATTGGGGCGATCTGCCAATCGTTCGCGCACCGACAAATGCACTTTTGCTTTATATTTGCCGTAAAATTCGATCTCTTCTGGGAGAAGTCCTATTTCTTCAGCAATTTGTGTAATCGGTTTTAGCGTAGCTTCTTGAGCGATTTCAATATCGCTGGGGACAGGCATTCGCAAGTTCAATGGGGTTGGAGTAAACATAAAACTTTCGCTCCTTGCAGCACCGTGTGCTGCTGCTAAAAAATGTGGAACAGAATGTAAATGAAATTTGCTTTCGCTAGTGAAAGGTAGATTTCGTAAGAGAGTCTTTGATGCACAACCTTAAACAAGGTTCATGGCAGACCCTTTTTGTATTTTGGTACAAGTTTATGCATGTTTCAATGTGATCTGACATGTTTATGGGGTGACAAGCGTCATGTTTTGCCGATGACATCATCTATTTCGTTGTTTATACTTGTGAGGCCATGCAGATAATGGCGCGAATGTTTAGAGGATATTGTGGAGGCGCGGGCAACAATGTTTGACCTGGACTGGCATGGTATTTTTGCACCGAGTGTGCCTATTTTAGAAATTATGCTGCGCGGGACCGTCGTGTATTTGGTCTTGTTTGTGGTGCTGCGGCTGACTTTGAAGCGCGTCGGAGGCACGATTGGTCTGGCCGATGTGCTGATGATTGCATTGGTCGCGGCGGCAGCGCAAAATGCCATTGCTCGTGAGCATCATTCCATTACGGATGGGGTGGTGCTGGTGACGACTATTGCCATTTGGAGTTATGTTTTAGATTGGATGGGGCATCGTTATCCCTGGTTTCAAACGTTTTACAGCCCGCCACCGCTGTTGTTGGTGAAGGATGGCCGCATGTTGTATCGCAATATGCGTACCGAATTGATTACGGAAGATGAGTTGATGAGTTATATACGGCGTGCCGGAGTTCAAGACCTGGCGGATGTGCGCGAAGCATATATGGAGGGGGATGGCAGCGTGACGGTGATTGAGCGCGAAGGATGAGAAAATGGGGCTGGGGGGTTATTGTGGTGCTGCTGCTTGTGGGCTGCCAACAGCCTGCTGTTGAGTTGTCGCTGCCAACGTTGATGCCGGTTGCTGCTCTGCCTGCTGCGCCAATGGCGACGCTGCCGGCGACAATGGATTTAAATATGGATGTGGCAACGGCCGTTCCCCTTGCCTCACCTCCGGCAACATCTACCCCACTCACCGTGATCACCCTGGCGCCAGACCCGGAGCTTACCCCGCTGCCAGACCTGCCCAGCGAGAACCGATTTACATGCCGCACGGAAGCCACATTAACGGCCGTTTCTCCCATCTGGATTGTACGCCCTGGCCCCTGGCCGCGTCCCGCCGCCGCCGCTGGCCTGTTAGGGCACTACCCAGACACAGGCCTCAAACTCCTTCATCTCGGCTTTGACGTAGAAGGCGATCCCTATTTTGTCGGCGATTTGCTTGACGTGTTAGACAAACGGCAAGTAAAAACGACCATGTTTGTGCTGGGTTCGTGGGCTGACACTTATCCGGAATGGGTGCAAGAATTTGCGCGGCGGGGGCACGAATTGGCAACTCACGGCTATTCTCATGCAGACATGTCCAGTATGACAGCCTCGCAAATTAGCGCGGAGCTGCGCGATACCGAGTTTTCGATTAACAGCCTGACCGGGCAAACGACAAAGCCGTGGCTGCGGCCGCCGTTTGGCTCTTATTCGGAGACGAGTGTGCAAGCGGCTTATGCCGCCGGATACACAACAGTGATTTGGACGGGCAGCGCCAATGATTGGCGGTCGGGCATGGATGCAGATAAGATGTGTGCGACGCTGCGTTATTATGCGTCGCCGGGCGCAATTTTGTATGCACACACGAATCGGGCGGAGGTTGTAACGGCCGTTGACCGCTTCATCGCCGAAATGCAGGATGCAGGCTACACATTTGTGCCGTTGTCGCTGCTGTTGGCCGATGACCCGGCCGATTGGCTGCAAAGAGTGGAGGTTGAAGATTAGCGATTTGCTGGGTAAGGTGCGCCGTTGGTTTTCATCGTTACGGCCGTTTTGGTTGGTAACGTTGTGGGGACTGCCATTAATCACGCCGCTGCTGCGCTGGACGGCCGTGCCCTGCACCCATGACGGCCATTTGCATTACCATCGCGTCGCCGCCATGCGCTATGCCTGGGAAAACGGCCTCTACTTCACACGCTGGCTGCCCGACCTCGCCTTTGGCTATGGCTATCCGTTCTTCGTCTACCGCGAACCGATGCCGTTGTATGCCGTCTTTTTCCCGCACCTGTTAGGGCTTCCATTACCTGCGGCAACCAATCTTTTTTACGCGTTAACCATTCTCGCCTGTGGCTGGTTTATGTTTTTGTGGGTGCGCGATGTGCTCGATGAGCGTGCCGCATTGGTAGCGGCCGTGGCCTACATGACCGCTCCCTACATTCTCATCGATGCCCTTATTCGCGGTAATTCTCCCGAATCATTGGCGCTGCCCCTCTTCCCGCTGCTGCTCTGGTCATCTCGCCGCTGGCTCCTCGCCAACATCCGCAATCCGCAAACGGCTTCCCCAACCGCTTACCAATCACCGTTGACGCATTCTGCCACCTTGCCATTTCTCCTCTCCACCTTTGGCCTCGCCTTTCTCTCCCTCAGCCATAACATCTCCTCCTTCATCTTTGTGCCAACGCTGCTTGTTTACCTGGCAGCGTTGGCCTGGTTATACAAATTACCCTGGCGCGTGGCACTGCTGCGCCTGGGGCTGATATTTGGCCTGGGGTTGGGGATGACCATTTTTTACACGGGTGGGGCGCTGCTGGAAATGGATCAGGTGACGTTGCAGCAATCCACGACGACGCGCAACAATGATTTCCATTACAATTTCACTTCCCTGGCTGAAATTTTTGCGCCGGTCACGGCCGAAGATCCACAATTGCTCAATCCACCGCTGCCTTTCCGCCTGGGTTGGGTGGTGACAGCATTGGCCGCCGTTGGCGTCGTCACGTTTTTGTGGCGCCAAACACGAACCACCGACCGCCGTTTACCCCGTATGCGCGAACAAGCCGGACATGTGTGGCTGATGCTGGCGGGAACGGCCGTTTACCTGCTCCTCTCCCTGCCCCTTTCCCTGCCCGTCTGGGAAAACGTGCCCCTGGTAGACTTTTTGCAATTCCCCTGGCGGCTGGTCGGGCGTGCGGCACTGCCGTTGGCCTTCCTCGCCGCCGTCCCTTTTACGCAAAGAAGAGAAGAGAAGAGAGAAGAAAGGAGAGAAGAGAAGAGAGAGGAGAGAAAGGGGGAAAAGGGCACGCTGTATGCAGTGCGTGACACGCTCCTTCCTTTCGCCCTGTTTGCGGCACTGACTTTGCTTACTTTGGAAACAATCCCCAATTTATATCCCAATTATTGCACGGAGAAGGCAACGCCAACCATTAATGATGTGCATGAGTATGAACACGTAACGGGATTGGTTGGGGTTGACCCGGAAGGCAGTTATTTCCCGCGCACAGTCGCCCAGCGCCCGGCATCATCACCCTTAGAGGCAGATTATCAGGCAGGGCAGACGCCGCGCCGCTTTGATGAGACGGTTTTGCCTGTGGGAGCCACAGTTGCCGCCGTGGAATACGGCCGTTTAACAGCCACCATCCACCTCACCACGCCCACACCTTTCACGGCGCGATACCTCAGCTTCGCCTTCCCTGGCTGGACAGCCACCATAGACGGTGAATCGGTGCCCATCACGCCCAGCGATCCGGAAGGGTTAATCACCTTGCCCGTGCCTGCTGGTACGCATACCCTCATCATTCGCTGGCGCTCAACGCCATTACGCACCGCCTTGCTCAGTATCAGCGCGTTAGCCATGCTAGGAACTGTCATTGTCGCTGTGCTGATACGTCGTAAAGCATATTCAAATTCCAGCGCACCGCTCGCCGCTTACCGTTTACCGCTTCCCAATTACCGCTTCCTCCTTATCCTCGCCCTCGCCCTACTCGCGGCCAAATTGCTCCTGCTTGACCGCATAGAAACGCCACTGCGCCGCACCGCCGTGCCTGACGTAACGTATCCACTGGTTTTACAGGGCGGGGAGCTGCGCCTGGAGGGGTACAATCTGAGCCAGGAACGTGTCCCGGCAGGCGCGACGTTTGATATTGACATGGCGTGGACGGCCGTTTCCCCGCCACAAATCGAATACCAGACCAATGTCTGGCTGGTCGGGGCAGACGGATTAACCTGGAGCGCCAAGGGAACGGAACGGCCGCGTCTTTATGAAGATGTGCCCGCCACGCGCCTCTGGCAGACAGGGCAATGGGCGTGGGACAGCCGCGAGGTGCAGGTATTCACCGGCACGCCGCCAGGCACCTACGACATCGTGCTCACCCTATTTGACAAAGCCACCTTGCAGCCATTGACATTGACAGATGCCGCCGGGGCGGTGCTAGGGCCAACGGCCGTTCTTGGGCAAATCACCATCACCCAACCCGACACACCGCCTGAATTCACGCCGCAGTACCCCCTCACCGCAGCCTTGCCCGATTTGGGGTTGACCTTGCTTGGCTACAATCAGGATCGGGATGCCGCCGCGCCCGGCGAATCGGTGCTGCTGACATTGTTCTGGCAGCGAGACGCACGAAGCGCCGCGTCAGAATTTACGGTGGATTTGCGCAATGAGGAAGGAACACCGATGTATACGTGGGACGTTGGCTTTTCTCCCTCGGAGCTGACCGATTGGCAGCCCGGCGAACGGCGGCGCGGCCAATATTTGCTGCACATACCAGCAGCCATGGACAGCGGCCGCTATCAACTAGTTTTGTCGGGCGAGACGCGCCTGGGTGTGCTGCAACTGAATGCGCCACAACGAATTTATACGCCAGTGGATGTGGAAACGGCCGTTTCCACCCCCTTCATCTTAACAACAGCCAACGACCAACTCGCCACCCTCGTCGGCTACACATTGTCTGCAAACCAGTCAACCCTCTCCATCACCCTCGTTTGGCAAGCAAATGCCGAATTCCCCGCCAACTACAGCGTCTTCGTCCATTTAGTGGATGCAGAAGGCCAACTGCTGACACAATCCGATGGGCAACCAGCCAATTGGACACGCCCCACCACCGGTTGGGCAGCCGGTGAATACATCATCGACACACACCAACTCACCTTGCCCGACACGCTCCCCGCCAATCTCAGTCTGCACATCGGCCTCTACGACCCAGACACCAACCTGCGGTTACAGGCAGGGACAAACGATTTCGTCACCATTCCCCTCCCCTAAACGGCAAGCCCTATTCCCCCATTTCATTCACAGCCCCGCTAACATTTCTCCAATATTGATCATATACATCTCTGATATTCCACATATATTTTTCTAACGCACCCCGCCGAAAATAAGGGACGTATTCACAAATAAACAACGAGAGACGGGAACTCTCCAATCTCCAGTCTCATCTTTAATCACATAATCGGAGGTAGACGAAAATGACAACTTTAGTACGCTGGAACCCACGTAATCGGATGCGCGTGATCAATGAATTCGACCGCGCTTTTAATGAAATGGTCAACGATATGTTCGATGCTCCCACCACTCCCGCCAAATGGGGCTTGCCGCTGGATGTAGCCGAGACCGAAGATGCTTACATCGTCACCGCTTCCATCCCTGGCATCAACCCCGATGACATCGACATCACCCTGGAAGACAACGTCTTGACCATCAAGGGCGAAACCCAAAGCGAAAGCGATGAGGATAACACCCGCTATCATCTGCGCGAACGTCGTTTCGGTTCCTTCAGCCGCAGCTTGCGCTTCCCGGTGGTTGTTAACGCCGAAGCTGTTAGCGCCAACTATACCAACGGCGTGCTCAACCTGACCGTCCCCAAGGCGGAAGAAGTGAAACCAAAACGGATCAACATCCACGCCACCAACTAATCGCTGAATGACGTAATTACCATCACAATAAAAAAGGCGTCGGGAATCTTCCCGACGCCTTTTTTTAATTGCGATCAAGCAGCTTGCTGATCCCAAATTTATCTAATTTACTTTTGATGCTGTCGTCGTAGGGCTTTTTCTCAAAGCCATTTAACTCCATCCATAGTTCATCCGGGTTGCCGCGATGAAAGATGAAGTCACGGCTGCCAACCTTAAAGGCACGCGGATCATCTGGATCAGAGCGGTTGAGTTTGCGCCCCTCCTTCCAACTACCCCAGGTCGAGCGAATCATCAGCGCATTATCTTCCACATACACTTCAAATTCGCCACCGTACTGCTGCAAGAGGCGGAAATTGGTGTTCCAGCCGGGCGGCGGCGCATAAAAGCCGACAAACTCCGGCCATAATTCTGGCGTTTCTGGCGGCTTTTCTGTTGCGCCCTTTTTCAGGGGGCGCTCTGTGTAGGCAAGGGCACGCTGCAATAGTCGCTGGGCGATGCTGATGGCGACGGATTCGGCCGTATTGGTGATGGCAATGACGCCTAAATCATCGTCTGGGGCAACAAACATGGAGGAAATGAAGCCCAGCCAAAGGCCATCGTGCGAGACAACACGATGCCCATCCCAATCATCTACCTTAAAACCATACCCCATCCCTTGCAGGCGCGGGTCAAGCTGGAATTGTGGCGTAAACATTTTGTTGAGTGTTTCTGGCTTGAGAATCTGGCCGAACTCATTTTTGCCTTCATTCATGAGGGCGCTGATATAACGCCCCATGTCGTTGACGCTGGCATACATAGACCCCGCCGCCGTCGTGATTTGTTCCAGATCGGCAACAGGGCGGAATTTCTCTTTTTTGCCTTGATATTTGTAACCAATTGCCAGCTTGGGCTTGACGCGTTCACTGCGCCAAAACTCGGCGCTGTCCATGTGCAAGGGCTGGAAAATGTGGCGGCGCATATACTCCGGAAAGGGAATGCCGCTGATGTCTTCGACAAGCTGACCGACGGTCGCATAGCCGTTGTTGGCATAGGACCATTTCTCACCCGGCGGCCGTTCCGGAACCAGCTCTTTGCCATACAATTCTTTGAGAGGCGGCACGGGTTTGCCTGCTTTGACGACGTTGAAGTGTGCCTGAGGGTTGAAATATTTGCTGAGTTGGGCGAATTCGCCGATGCCGGCCGTATGCGTGAGCAGGTGGTGGAACGTGACCGGTTTGCCGACAACGCGCACTTTGAATGCTTTGAGGTAGTCGTTGACGGGGGCGTGCAGGTCGAATTTACCTTGTTCCCACAACTGCATCAGCCCGACGGCGGCAAAGGTTTTGGAGATGGAAGCGATGCGGAAGACGGTGGCGGGGGTAACGGCCGTTCCCCGTTCCACATTGCTATGCCCAAACCCCTTGGCATAAATCAACTCCCCCTTGTAAACAATGCCCACGCCAATGCCCGGCAAGTGATTTTCCGTCACCGCCTTTTCAATGGTGGCATCGGCCGTTTCTAATGTATATTGCACCGGTTGTGGCAGCATAAATTCCTCCTCGCTATTGCCTACGGCAACTCACCAAATTCCGAACGAACAGGTTTTTCTTCCGCATTCACGCCTACTCACTCACTGGGCAGGCAATTGACTTGTAAGGTACTCAATCTCTCCGGCCATGCCATCTGCACGGGCGCTGTGCAAACGAGTAGACGTGATTTGGTTAAACAGATTAACCGGGCCAGTGGCGTGGACGCGAATGTAATTGTCGGTATAGCCAACCCATTTGAGAGCAGCGCCATGACGGTCGGGCGCACCCGCGCCAACGGCCGTTTCCCACAACACATCCATCTGCGCACCCTCGTAGCCGCCATGAAACGCATGACTGAGCGACTGCCCCAGAGCAATCATCTGGCGTGCGCGTTCCTTCTTTAGCGCCTGCGGCAAATGGTGCGGCATTCGCGCGGCGGCCGTGCCAGGGCGCGAGCTGTACGGAAACACATGCAGCCGCGAAAAGCCAATTTCGCGCACAAAATCAACGCTTTCCGCAAATTCCGCCTCCGTCTCGCCGGGAAAACCAACAATGATGTCGGTGGTCAGGTTAAGATGCGGGATGGCAGCGCGTGCCGCATCCGTCAAAGCGCGAAAACTGGCGCGGCTGGTACGGCGAGCCATACGCCGCAGCACAGCATCACTGCCCGCTTGCAAAGGCATGTGCAAATGGGGCAGCAGGCGCGGGTTTTGCCATAAATCAAAAAAATCGGTGGGGATGTCCCACGGTTCCAGCGAAGAAAGGCGCAAACGCGGGATGTCGGTGTATGCCAGAATGGCGGCAACGAGGTCGCGCAAGGTTGTGTGATTGTCCAGGTCACGGCCGTAACTGCCCAAATGAACGCCGGTAAGCACCGCTTCACGATAACCAGCGGCGTGTAATGCCTGAATTTCGGCCACAATGTCGCCCAAATGACGGCTTTGGCTGTCGCCGCGAGCGATGGTGGTCACGCAAAAAGTGCAGCGGTTATCACAGCCATCTTGCACTTTGATGAAAGCCCGCGTGTTGCCGCTGCTGCCCGCCAGGAATTCGCGCAAAATTGGCTCTTGTTCATAGAGCGGTAAATCGTGGCGTGCCTGGGGATCGAGAATGTGCAGCAGCTGCGATTTGTCTTGATTGGTGACAACGCGGCTTGCCCCTTCAATTTGCGCCAACTTGTCTGGCGCAATGGTCGCGTAGCAGCCGGTGAGGAAGATGTTGGCGGCTTCATTGTCACGATGGATGCGCCGGGTAATGTTACGCGCATCGCGGGCCGCTTCAGAGGTGACGGCGCATGTGTTGATGACGACTTGATCCGCCTGGGCTGGATCGTTGACGATTTCGTGCCCGGCGGCCAAAAGCTGACGACCGAGCGTTTCCATTTCGCTCTGGTTGAGGCGGCAGCCAATGGAGTGGAGGTAGACTTTCATGCGTCCATTGTAGCGTAGGAAACGGCCGTTGGCACAAAATGAGTGCAATCATGCAACCATGCGCTGCCTGGCTGGGCATGAGAGCCAACCTCCCGGAGGTATGCATCAAAACGAGACAATTCCTTGAACCGTTCAGAAGGAACTATCTCTGCTTCAATGATTAAGGCTCTTTTAGATCGGGCTGTAGTTGGGTAATTTGTTGGACAAACGCCTGCCGCAGTAATGGGTTTACAAGAAGCTGGCGATAAAACTTGGGGTAAACAACACCGATATCCGTGCGAGCCAGGACGGCCTGGGCCACCTGTGGCAGCAGCAACTTTTCTTGCGTTGTCACAACCGCCGGTTCTGTCCGCGCCATAAGCGCAAACAATTGATCCGCCTGTGGAGACCAACAGCCAAGCATTTGCAAAATCGCGCGAAATTGTACATCGACTGCATCCAGCATTGCCCACGAACGCGCAGCATGAGAGGCAGCAGTGGGGGAATTTAATTTACGCCACATGATTCACTTGCTTATAAAATTGTATTTACTACTTTGCTAATTTATGACGATTGGTAATTAATGATATCGATAACGGCCGTTTCTGTATACGAAATTTTTCACAAATAGCACCAATTTCCTATTCCGAATTCAACACAAAGAGGCAAGGGAAAAAGGCACAAACGCCGATCTTCCCCGTGCCTCTTGTGCAGCCCTCCTAAAGATCAGGAGCCGTGTACACAACCTCGCCCGCAAACAAGGTCAAAACAGGAGCGACGGCAGGAATGTCGGTTGGGGCGAGTGTGAACAAATCGTGTGGCAGCATGATCAAATCAGCCCATTTACCAGGGGTGATGGAGCCTTGCACAGCCTGTTTGCCAGCCATGTACGCAGGCCCCATTGTGTAAGCATGAATAATTTCCGGCAAGGCCAGACGCTCGGCCGCATACCAACCAGCGACAGGCTGACCCTGTTCGTCCTGCCGCGTGAGGGCGGCATAGATGCCAAGCCAGGGATTCAATGGAGCAACCGGCGCATCGGAGCCAAAAGCGAGCGATGTGCCTTGATCAAGCAGCGAGCGAAACGCATAAGCATAGCGAGCACGTTGTCCCCAAACGCGGTCGGCGGTGGGCCAATCGGTAAGCAAATGCACGGGCTGTACAGAGGCCACGATGTTGTGGCGTGCCAGTCGTGGCAAATCATCGGGGTGAATGAGCTGTACATGCTCGATGCGATGTGGCAGGGGAAGTGGGTGCGTGGAATCGGCCGTTTCTCGTTCACTAAGCACATCTAGCACTTCACGCACGGCCCGGTCGCCAATTGCATGAACCGAGAGGGGAAATCCGGCCGTGCCAGCGGTAACAGCCAACTGCCACAACTCGTCGGATGGGGTGACAATGACGCCTGTATTCTCTGGTTCCCCTTCAAATGGAGCCAGCATGTATGCGGTACGCGACCCCATTGTGCCATCGGCAAACGCCTTCACATGCCCAATCCAAAGGCGATCATCGCCAAATGCGGGCTGCAAACCGAGCGTGGCCGCCTCATTGATGAAATCTGAAGAGATGTTCATGTGAACGCGCAAGCGAAGATTGCCTTGTCGCCGCAAACCTTGCCAAAGGCGAAAACTTTGCGCTCCTTCGCGTTCCACGCGCTGATCGTGAATGCCGGTAAGGCCATAGCGATGGGCATCGCCAATTGCGGCATGCAGCCACTGCGCCAATGTCTGCTCGTCGGGTTGGGGAATCCATTTTTCGACGAGTTCGATGGCCTGCCATTCACGCAAGATGCCGCTGGGACGGCCGTTTCCATCCCGTTCAATTTTGCTTTGGGGTGGGTCGGGCGTGGTCGCCGTAATATTTGCCAGGCGCAAAGCTGCGCTGTTCACCCACCAGGTGTGCAAATCCATGCGTGCCAGCGCCACAGGGTGCTGGGGGGCAATGGCGTCGAGGTGCGCAGCCGTGGGCGCAGCATCCCAATGCAGTTCATCCCACCCCCAACCGAGTATCCAGCCGCCGGGTGGTGTATGGGCAACGGCCGTTTCCACCCGCCGCAGCACCTCGCCAAAATCAGACACGCCAAACAGGCTGACTTGCTGCTGGCGTATGGCATATTGCAAAAAGTGGACATGGGCATCAATGAGACCGGGCATGACAAAACGGCCGTTTCCATCTATTCGCTCCGTTTTTGGCCCAGCCAGGGAAAGAATGTCTTGATTAGAACCGACGGCCAGGAAACGGCCGTTTTGCACCGCCACCGCCTCCGCCCACGGCTGTCGTTCATCAACAGTATAAATATGCGCGTTATAAAGAATGAGATCGGCCGTCATCCGTTTACCTCCCAAACTTGTTCACCATTCACCGATTACCTAACTATCTCCCGCCTCAATTGCCTGCTGCGTCACCCGGTACACCTCTTCCAACGATGCGCCACGCGCCTTTTCAATACGCTCAATGCGCTTGTTGAACTGATTCGTGGCGTAATCAATAAAATCATCTTGCTGCAAGCCAAATGGCATTGGGTCATACTGCTCAAAAACATCACCAACAACCGCCAGCGCCGGCATGAGCAGGTCATTCATCGTCGCTTCAACCACATCCCACAACGTCGGGTCAGCCGCCATCAAGCGCGAAATGAGGAAAACGCCATAAGCAATATGGCGCGACTCATCTTGTTTGAGCAAGGTAATGCCCTGCTGCTGTCCTGGCAGCAAGTTATTGCGCTGCAATGCCTGGGAATACGCATGATAGCCTGTTTCTGCCAGCACGCCCTCGACAATCATGTTGTAGGTAACGGCCGCTTGCACCTGAGCGGCCGGCGATGAATCTTGTTGTAAACGCTGCAAAGCCGTGGGCAGCGCCTCATAAAAAACAGTGTGGTAATCAGGCCCATGATAATGGCGCAAGTCAAGATTCACAGCGGCGACTTCCGTCAGGAAACGATTGAAAAAGTCCGTGTGTTTCGCCTCCTCAAACAAAAATGTCGTCAGATACATCTCTTCTTCAATGCGCCCTTCCTGGGCAATGACCATGATCAATGGCAGCAAATCCAGCGTCACAGCCTCTTCGCCAGCCTGGAACATTGCCGTCAAGCGCAGCAGCACATCTCGTTCGGCATCGCTCAAACTGCGCCAATCTAACTTGTCTTGCGTGAAATCAATGTCGCTGGGGTTCCAGATGCCAAATTTTTTCGCCTTCTCATAAAGACGCATTGGCGGGGTGTTGCGCTGCAAACCGCGGCTCGTGGTAATGAACATATCGTGGGTCATCTGTTCAGCTCCTGGTAAAACGATTGTACAATAATCGACAAAATCAAGTTTACCTGTAAGCAAAATAAAAGAGAAATGAAGAAGCGTACGGAGGTCACAATGCACATAGACGCCCCTGGCACTCACATCGATCATTTGCTGCGACAAACACGCATGCACCATACGCAGTTGAGCGCAATGGCTGACGTTAAAGCAAATATTTTGTTGACGTTGGCCTCTTTAATGATCACGTTTTCCATTCGTTACCTGTCTGAACCTTACTTGAAATGGCCGGTGTTGGTGCTGATTTTGTTTTGTCTGGCAACGGTCGTCGCCGCCGCTTACGCTGTCATGCCCAAACTGGACTTCAAGTACCGCCCCAATGTGGAGAATCCAGAATGCAACATCTTATTCTTTGGCAGTTTCATGAACCTTGATTATGACGAATATGTGACGGTGATGGAGCGGGTGATCAACGATCCGGCCTTGGTTTATGAAACACAAGTGCGCGAGGTTTATGAGTTGGGGGTTTTTCTGGCACGCAAAAAATATCGTTTCATTCGCCTGGGCTATATGATCTTTATCACCGGCTTGATCGTCAGCGGCCTGGTTTTTGGCGCGATTGAATTATTCATTGTCCTCAATCCATAGTAGATTGGCGTTTTAGCGCGGGCACGTTACAATGTTGCCTGATATGTTGGAGGTTATGATTTACTTATGAGGAAAAAGAGTGTGCGCGTGCATTATTGGTCGCGCTTGTTAATACCGCTGCTACTTTTGGCCTTGGCGGCCTGCCAGCAGGAAACGCCAGCCCCAGAGGTAGTAGAAGTTCCAACCCAAATACCGACGATATCCCTGGTCACAGAGCCAGAAGTGGTGGCGGTTGAGCCAACACGCCAACCCCCGTCTACATGGACGCCACAACCAACAGAACCACCGCCGCCCACCAGCACAGCCTTGCCAACGGTAACGGCCGTACCCACCGACACCCCCGCCCCTATTCCCACAAACACACCAGTTCCAACAGACACGCCGGTTCCCACAGAGACACCGATTCCGCCGACGAACACACCGGCCCCGGTGCAGCCCACAGCCCCACCAGCCGAGCCAACTATCCCGGTGAACCCCGTTTTGGGAGCAAACTTACTGCCCAACGGCTCGTTTGAAAACGGCTGGTACAATCAAAATGGAATCCCCGAACTGCAATTGCCAAATGAATGGCTGTTTGAGTGGGACGAGGGACCAACCGGCTTTGGCAACCAATCCTGGGATGTGTATGTACGCCCGGAAACGCGTGTGCTGCCTTCATCGCAGCTGCCACCAGCCGAACATCCGCTGTACATTTACGACGGTTCTTACACAGTCAAGATGTTTAAGGGTTCCGGCGCAGTTAGTTTCCGTTTGTGGACAAACGTCACGCTAGAACCAGGAACCTATGTTTTTGAAATCAATGTGTACCCCGATCTGGTAATGGGCTACACAGAGAATCGGGAAAAGATTTGGGCGGATGACCCGAATTCAGGTGAAGTTCGTTTGTGGGCCGGAGACCGGAGCACAGACTGGTTGTCTTTATCATATGGACAACGAAACACACGTAATTACACGTTTACCATTGACCAGACGAAAACGATAGAAGTCGGCGTTTGGGCACGTGGACGGTATGCAATTCCTAACAATGGTTTTTTCTTTGACGCGTGGTCGCTGAAGCGCGTTGAAAGTTAGCCGCCAACACCTGAGAAACGGCCGTCATTAAGACGGCCGTTTTGTTATTCCTTGCAACTTTTGTTGTTCATACGCGTAAAGAGCGGTGACGATTATTTTGGAACCTGTTCTCTAGTATAAGGAGTTTAATGATGAGCGACGAGACCCCCAGTGTGGAAGAAATCAAGGAACGTTTGAAGGTTGAAATCCCTGTAGACGAAGAAGCGGCAAAAGCGGAAGAGAAAAAAGCAGATGTCGTTGAAGAGTTGAAAGGCTTGGGACGGCAGTTCGCCGAAACATTGCAAAGCGCCTGGAACAGCGAAGAGCGGCAAAAGATCGAGTCAGAGATCCGCGAAGGCGTTCAATCCTTTGTGGGTGAAGTAGACAAGGTTATTCGCGAAGCACGTGAAAGCGACGTAGCGACCAAAGTCAAAAGCGAAGCTGCCGAAGTGAAAACCCGCGTAGAAACGGGTGAATTCAGCAAAAAAGCACGCGATGGCTTTGTGCAAGGGTTGCAATGGTTAAGTGAAGAGCTTGGCAAACTGGCTGAGCAGTTCAACCCCAAAGAGAAAGAACCCCCGGCAGATAGTATGCCAGACGACAGCGCTGAATAAACAAAATCGGTTTTAGGCCGTGAACAAAGAGCCACGCTCAGTTACATTGAGCGTGGCTCTTTGCATTTCAGGCACCCAGTTGCGGCAAAACCTGCGTGCCGAGCGTCTCCAGGCCAGCCATATCATCCAGATCAAGCCATTGCAGCATGATCCGCTGCACACCGGCTTCGTGCCAACTGCCCAATTGCTCAACAATTGCCGCCGGTGTGCCTAATACCAAACCGCGTTGACGCAGTTCAGCGGGTGTCGCCTGCGTGAATTTTCGCCCTAAAGCGGCATCGTCACCGATTTCAACCCGCGTCATGAGGGAACGGCGCATGGAGGATGGGGAACGGCCGTTTTCCGCCAACATCTCATCCAACAAAGCATTGCGCTCGACAAACTCCGCGCGTGGCATATAAACCGCGTTCCATTCACGGGCATAGCGAGCAGTCAGCGGCAGCGTACGCAGCGGCCCATTGCCACCAATTAGCAGCGGTGGCCCACCAGGACGTTGTGGGCGCGGCAGCAAAACCCCCTCCTGCACATTGTAATAATCGCCATGAAAATAAACTGGCTCAGCACTGTTAAAGAGCCGCGTCACAATCTCCAATCCTTCTTGAAAACGAGCAAAACGTGGCCCAACGGGCAGCAAATCCCACCCATAATGGGTGTGTTCGCGTTCTTGCCAGCCCGCGCCAAGACCAAGCGTAAGACGGCCGTTACTCAAATCATCGACAGCAGCGGCCATGCGTGCCGTCATCGTGGGATGGCGAAACGACACCGGCGACACCAACGGGCCAAACTCAATGCGCTGCGTGTGGCTCGCCAACCAGGTCAACGACACCCACAACTCCAACGAATCCATGTCGGGCGGGTTGGCATTGGTGTAATGGTCAGAGCGGTACAGGCCCACAAAGCCTAAATCTTCCACCGCCCGCGCAATGCGCTGCCACCGCTCCCAGTTCAATCCGTTTTGCCCTTCAACCATAATTGCCACTTCAATCATTTTGTCTCTCCTAAAAGTAACCGCGCAGAGGGTTATCTCATGCGGTTGTTAACCATCAACCTGTGGCACAAGCCCGTTTTCATCTTCGCCAATTTCGGCAGCAAACTGCGCCAAGAATTGGTGCATAAAAGCGGCACGCTTTTCCGCCTCTTGTTTACCGGCGGCCGTTTGCATGGTTTGCGGCAGGCGCAGCAGCTTCGTGTAAAAATGGTCAATCGTTGCCACATGGTCATCCGCGGCGCGTGCCCGGCAAAAAGGATCACGCTCCTCATACAGCGGCCGTCCCATCACGCCACCGACCAGGAAGGTACGCGCAATGCCCACCGCGCCAAGCGCATCCAGGCGATCCGCATCTTGTACCACTTTGGCTTCCACCGTTTGCGGCGGGATGTTGGCCGAGAAGCTGTGGGCGGCAATGGCATGGGCAATGGCCTCAAGATGGGCGGCCGGGTAGTCGCTTTGTTGCAAAAAGGCAACGGCCGTTACCGCTGCCAATCGTGACGCCTGTGAACGCTGCGGAGAATCTTTGGGGACAGCAACACAATCATGCAGCCACGCCGCCGGCAACACAACAGCCAGCGCCGCATCCTCTTGCTGCGCCAACAGCTTCGCATTGCGCACAACCCGCCGCACATGCGCCAGGTCATGTGCGCCATCACTTGCCATTTGCTCTTGCAAAAATTGGATAAAACGAGGTTCCCATTCGTGCCAGTTCATGCGCGTAACTGTAGCATAAAACAGAGCAGGCGGCGTCAGATTGCCGCCACCCTACACGCAACGCTTATCAGTTCACCGCTGGCCGACACTACCGACTCCCCATGCTTTGTGCTACCATGAGCGCCATGGTCGAGACACACGACATTTTGCCCCTTTCGCAACGGCCGTTACCCGGCCCCCTCACCTGGATTCACGAAGCCAGCTTTTTGCTGGAAGCGGGCGCACGCAGCCTGAAAACAGAGACAACATACCGCAGCGGCTTACGCCTCTTTGCCGATTGGCTGCAACATTTTGCCAAAGCAGGCTACACAGAGGACGATCCCTGGCCGTTGTCACCCGTAAAGTTGGATACGGCCGTTCTCCTTTCCTTTCGCACCTGGCTGCTCGCCAATCGCTCCCGTGCCACCGCCACCACCTACATGGCTGCCGTGCTAGGCTACCTGTATTACCTGGATGGGCAAGACGCCCTGCCAGACACCGTGCAGTTGGGCAAATTACAGCGGCAAATGGCGCGGCGCAAAGTGGAACGCAGCCAGGCAGAAACCGTGCTCGACCTCGATTTGGCACGGCAGCAAATGCCGCGCATCGTCACCTACTACGACGAACTGCCCCTCCCGCCGGCAAACGATCCATACAATCGCCGCCTCTCGCTGCTGCGCGACCGCGCCCTGGTACACACCCTTTACTCGACAGCGGCGCGTATCTCCGAAGTCGTCTCCTTGAACCGAAGCAATGTGGATTACGGCCGTTCCCCACACGCCACCATCATGGGCAAAGGCAGCAAACCGCGCACCATTCACATCCGCAGCTACGCCCGCGCCGCCATCCAGGCCTATCTGGCCGAGCGCACAGACAACAACCCGGCGTTATTTGTCGCCCACAGCCGCAATGCAGGCAGCGCCCGCCTCTCCATCACCTCGGCACACAACACGGTTAAGCAAGCGGTAACGGCACTGCGCCTCCACCCCAGCCTGTCGGCACACGATTTTCGCCACTTTCGCGCCACACAGCTTTTACGCGAAGGCATGCCGCTAGAAGTGGTGCAAGAGTTCCTGGGGCACGGGGATATTTCGACGACACGCAGCATCTACGCGCCCGTGCTTGGCGTGCAGGTGGTCAATGAATGGTTGGACAACCTGGACGTGCCGCCCGAACAAGCTGCACCGACATCCTCTTAAAATTCACTCTCGACTTTCGGAAATTAGAGATCGGGCGGGTCTTGGCGCTGCAAAGCGGCCAGATTATTTTCGCTGCGGGCGACGCGCTGCTCAATAGCGGGCAGCATTTCCGGGAAATAGGCCACCAGGTTATTAAACTGTTCGCGCCCCAACGTAATGACCAGACAAGGGGTCAGGGTTTTGATGGTTGCATTGCGCGGTTTGTTTTGCAGCAATGCCATTTCGCCAAAATGATCGCCATCTTCCAACACTTCTAAATGACGCGCGACGCCATATTTATCGTTAGCCAACACTTCGACTTGCCCGCGCACCAACATGTAAAAGCGATCCCCGGCTGCGCCTTCGTTAAAGATGACCTCATGCGCCGCATAATGCTCAGAGGCAAACTGATCGGCAACGGCCGTTAATTGTTCCTCACTCAAATTAGAGAAGAGATGCATTTGTTGCAGGCGACGTGGGCCAACCCTGGCGCGGCGGCCATCATCACTCACCTCAAACCCGGTCTGTTTTTGCCAGAGTTGATGATACAAACCACCCTGCGCCAACAATGTCTGATGCGTGCCTTGCTCAACTAAACGGCCGTTTTGCATCACAAAAATCTGATCCGCCTGCACCACCGACGCCAGGCGATGCGTCACGGCAATCACCGTGCGCCCCTGCCCCAAACGAGCAATCGTCTGATTAACGGCCGCTTCCGTGCCCGGATCAAGCGCCGACGTCGCCTCATCCAACAGCAAAATGGCCGGGTCGCGCAAAATGGCACGCGCAATGGCGATACGCTGCCGCTGCCCGCCCGACAAACGCCCACCCGCCTCGCCCACCTGCGCATCATACCCATGCGGCAAACTGATAATCAGATCATGGATTTCCGCCGCTTGCGCCGCCGCTTCCACCGCCGCGTCACTGGCCTCCGGTCGTGACAGGCGGATGTTTTCACGAATTGTGGTGTTAAAGAGGTAATTATCTTGAAACACCGTGCCCATTTGCGCCCGCAGTGCCCCCTGCGTCACCTGGCGAATATCGACATCATCAAAACAAACCTGCCCGCCTAATGGATCATACAGGCGCAAAATCAGGCTGAGCGTGGTGCTTTTGCCAGACCCGCTGGGACCGACAAAGGCGACCGACTGCCCCGCGCCAATGGTCAGGTTTATTTGCGCCAGGTTCATTTGCGCACCGGTATAGCTAAAATCCACGTCCGCAAAGCGAATGTGTTGGGCCAGACGCGGCAGGGGTTGAGGAACGGCCGTATCCATCACAGACGGCCGTTCCTGCAAAATCTCATCCAGGCGGCGCAAACCACTGCCCGCCTGCACCAACGTCGGGATCACCTTCTTCGCAAACTCATACGCATCCTTGCTAACCACGCCCAAAATGCCCAGAAAAGCGACCAGCGATCCGGCCGACAACGTGCCATGAAAAGCCATCAACGCGCCAACGGCCGTTACCAAAATCTGAATCAACAAAATCAACATACTGGCAACCTTGCCAACCAACACAATCGCAAAGCGAGACTGCACAATCACACCCGTTAGATGGTCAATCTCATCATTGAAACGCGCCGCCAGCGTCGGCTGCAAACCAAACGCCTTCACCACCAACTGCGCCCGAATCGCCTCCTGCACAGTGTTCACCACCGCCCCTTCCGTCTGATTGAGGTCATAAGTTGCCGCCGCTGCGCCGGGCATAAGCCGCCGGTTTGCCAGCAAAATCAACGGCAATGAGAGCAGCGCCAATAATCCCAAACGCCACTCCAGGTAAAGCATCACCGGCACATTCACCAATAATCCTAACGAAATAAGCAGGGTGTTCAAAAAGGCCTGCGTGTAACCCGCCTCAATCAGCTTCAAATCGCCGCTGAAGCGCGACAAAATATCCCCCAACTTCATGCGCACATAATAGGCAACCGACAACGCCTGCAATTGGGCAAACAATTGGCGGCGCACATCACCCATCAGGCGGCCGGCGGCACGCGCCGTCAGATATTCCCCACCAAAGGTGGCCGCCATCGCCACCACAAACCCCAGCAGCAGCGCCGCTAAAATCAGCGCCAACGGCGGGTCGTTTTGCCCGCTTTGCACATTGTCCACAATCAATTTCAGGCTGTAGGCGAGAAATGTCTGAAATAACTGCTGCACCAGCAGCGCAGCCACAATCAAAACACCCAGACGCGCATGGGGTCGCCAGGCCGCAACAGCCCGGCGCAGCACAGCAAGAAGGCCATAGGTTTGGTTTGTATCAGACTTCATTGGCAATACCTATACGTCAACGCAAAGGGTTCAGTTAGTTGCTTCAGGAACGCGGTTCCTGCTGCGGAACCGCGTTCCTAAACTCAAAAGTTATCGACGAACCCAAGGAACCAATCAAATCCAGGAACGGCGTCTTTTGCTGCTGTCTGCTCAATATTGGGCTAATGAGCCATCAGCACGCGCCCGTTCAACCGCAAAGTGGAAGACAATCAGGGAGACAGGGAACAAGATCAGGCAAAAAATGGTCAGCGCCACCAAATCCGGGGCGAGGACAGCCCAACCCGCGCCATTGAGCAAAGCCAAACGCATGGCCCGCAGCGCGTAGGTGATGGGCAATAATTTTGCCAGCCATTGCAGCCAGTTCGGCAAAATCTCGATGGGATAGTAAACACCGCCCACCAGATTTGCCAGATTGCCAAACAAGGCGGCAATGGGGTCGCCGCGCTTGATGACCATGATCAGGCTGGCGGCCATGATGCCGATGCTGGCAAAGGCGATGATTGACAACAGCAACACAACCAATGCCGCCCAATAATTGGCCTGACTCAAATTTAAGCCTAAAAAGAAGACGCCAATAAGCAGGTAAACGAGGACACGAAAAGTCGTGTATGTATAGCTCCAGGCAGCCGAGCCGACAATGATCATGGGAACGGGCGTG
Source organism: Ardenticatenaceae bacterium (assembly GCA_020634315.1). Classification (GTDB taxonomy): domain Bacteria; phylum Chloroflexota; class Anaerolineae; order Promineifilales; family Promineifilaceae; genus JACSRF01. The sequence goes on from JACKBV010000001.1 coordinate 333,241, forward strand.
GGCGTCATCATCAGCGATTCCAATGTGCCGGTGGTTTGTGCCTGGCGCAGCGCCGTCGTGAAGCCGGTTAAGCCTGTGCCAAAGTAGCTGCCAAATGCAATGCCAATGAGGATGAAGGCGAAATAATCGCCGTTGTAATCGGTGAGCAGCGGGGCGGCGCTGTCGTTGACCAACTGCGCCAGGAAATAGAAGATGAAGGCGCGGAAGAAAATGCCACTGAGGCTGACCAGGAAGCCGAGCCGATAGCTAATTTCCGTATAAAAATCGCGCACCAAAAAGGCGGCAAGCAGGCGATGGGGCGCGAGCATGGCACGGGTTTCGCTTTTCATGCGCCATCATCCTTGGTGTAGTGGGCAAACACTTCTTCCAGGCTGGGCGGCGCGGCTTCGATGCTGTGGATGGGGATGTTGTGTGTGTGCAGGTGCTGGAGAACGGCCGTTAACAGGCCATCATCCTCCCCGGCGCGAAACGTTACCTGGCGTTCATCGCCCGTCAGATTGGGGCAAATGGCTTGCAGCGGAGCCACATCGCGCAGTGGCTGACCGACTTGCACCTGATAAAGACGCTGCGGTCGCAACTGCCGCCGTAAATCGGCGGGGCGTCCGACTGCCTGCACGCGCCCCTGATGCAGCAGCGCCACGCGGTCGCACAGCGCCTCCGCCTCTGCCAGATCGTGTGTGATGAGGAAAACGGTCATTTCGCGCTGCGCCAACAGCCGCCGGATGAGGGCGTGCAAGCGGGCGGTGGCGGTTGGGTCGAGGCTGCGGCTTGGCTCGTCGAGAAAGAGGATTTGTGGCTGGTGCAGCAGCGCACGCGCAATAGCCAGCCGCTGTCGCATGCCGCTGGAGAAGTTGCCGAAGCGCCGCCCGGCAACATCGAGCAGGTCAACGTCGCGCAAAACTTGTTCGATACGGGTGTGGGCGAAACGGCCGTATAACCCATACATCGCCGCAAAAAATTCCAGATTACGCCGCGCCGACAGCCGCCAATAAAAGCTGCGCTCGTCGGAGACGACGAGGCCAACGGCAGCGCGAATCGCGCCCGCCTGGCGCAAATCGTGCCCGGCAATGGTCGCGGTGCCGCTGCTGGGAGCAATGAGGGTGCAGAGCATCTTGACGAGGGTTGTTTTGCCCGCGCCGTTAGGGCCAAGCAGGCCAAAAAGTTCGCCATGGGGAATGGTGAGGGTGACATCGGTAACGGCCGTTACCGGAACAGCGCGTGCCAATCGCCAGCCTTCTTGTTTTTCGTAGATTTTGGTGAGGTGATGTGTGGTAACGGCCGTGTCCATTTGTTCAAGTCTACGCGCAGAACAGGTTTAAGGCAATGAGGCAATTACAAGTTAGAGCAGCCACGAAACTGTGCAGCAATGGGCATTTTGCGCGAAATACAGCGCAGCAACCATTGGCGATAACGGCCGTTTCCCGCAACCCTTCGCTTCCTCATCCGACCTGTGCTACACTTCTTCCATTCGTGGTACACAGGAAACCAACATCAAGCATTTCCACAATCAAATAACAGCGAAACAATGAAGCGTCTTTGTTGACCTTTCATTCTCGTTCCAAATGATGAGGTTGTCATGACCGCTGTTTACCTGGGCATTGGCTGGTTAATCGGTATCTGGCTTGCTTCCGTGGCAGACGCACCGCTGTGGGTGTGGTTGGCTGGCGGAGGTCTCAGTCTGGTTGGCGCCGTGATGCTGCGACGGCAGCTACGCCTTAGCTGGCTGCTCATGGCCTTGGCGGGATTGGGTTGGGGTGGCGCACGGTATATAACGGCCGTTCCTGCCATCACAGCAGCGCATGTGGCCTATTACAACAACAGCGACAGCGTCACCCTCGTCGGCCTCGTCAACGATGAGCCAGATGTGCGTGACCGCTACGTCAATTTGCGCCTGCGCGTCGAGAGCATCACCTTCGCCAATGGCGATACCCGTCCCGTCAGCGGCAATGTTTTGGTACGCACATCCCGTTTCCCTGTGATTGGCTATGGGACGCGGGTGCAGATAAACGGCCGTCTCGAAACGCCACCCGAATTCACCGATTTCAGCTACAAAGAATACCTGGCACGGCAAGGCATCCACAGCCTTGTCAGCTACCCCACCCTCATCGTCCTCGCCGAAAACCAGGGGCAACCGCTCAAACAGGCGATCTTTGCCTTCAAAGCACGTGCCCAGGCCAGCATTAACCGCCTCATTCCAGAGCCGCAAGCCGCGCTCCTCAGCGGCATCCTCCTCGGCAACGACAACGGCCTCGCCACCGTGCTCAACGACGCCTTCCGCAACACGGGCATGACGCATATCATCGCGATTTCCGGTTTTAATATTGCCATTCTCATTGGTATTTTCATTGGTCTGGCGGAACCGGCACTGGGCAAACGAGGCGGTGTCGTGGCGGCGATTGTCGGCGTTACCCTGTACACCATCCTCGTCGGCGCGAGTGCTTCTGTGGTACGGGCGGCGCTTATGGGCAGCCTCTACCTTATCGGCAGTCGTTGGTTCGGCCGTCCCAACTTTGCCTATGCCGCCCTCTTCCTCGCGTCCCTCATCATGACCCTTCTCAATCCGCACACTCTTTGGGATGTGGGCTTTCAACTCAGCTTTAGCGCCACCCTCGGCCTCATCCTCTACGCCGACCCGTTGACACGACACAGCAGACGTTGGCTGGGAGCACGCCTGGGACAACGCAGCGCCAACTGGCTCATCGGCCTATTGGGCGAGGCGGTCATCGTCACCATTGCCGCACAAATCCTGACACAGCCGCTCATTGTCGCCTATTTTGGGCAGTTGTCGCTGATTAGCCTGCCAGCCAACATTGTCATTTTGCCCGCGCAGCCGGGGGTGATGATTTGGGGCGGATTAGCCACCCTGACAGGCATGGCTATTCCGGCCATCGGCCAACTGTTTGCCTGGGTAGCCTGGCTTTTCTTGTGGTATACGACGACGTTGGTGCGCTTTTTTGCCGATATACCGGGATCGGCCGTTTCTTTACAGCTCAATACAGCGGGCATCATCGCCATCTACGCCCTTATCTTCGCCATCACCTGGCTGGCAAAACAGGAACCGGAGCAGCGGGCGCGATTGTGGAGCAAGCTGCGCCAAAACCAGGGGCGGCGCATCGCCTATGGCGGCAGCGCGTTAGCGGCAGTGCTGACGTTGGGCTGGGGGATGACCCAGCCCGACGGGCAATTACACGTTACCTTTTTTGACGTGGGGCAAGGGGATGCCATCTTCATCCAAACGCCGAGCGGGCATCAGATTTTGGTGGATGGGGGCTACTATCCAAACGTCCTCAATGATGAATTGGGCCGCCGCATGCCATTTTGGGATCGAGAAATTGACATGCTTGTTGCCACGCATCCCGACGCCGACCATGTCACCGGGCTGGTGGAGGTGTTTGCTCGCTACCGCGTACACGCATTGCTGACGGATGGCTCCGGGTTGGGAGAATCGGCCGTGTATGATGAGTTATTGCGGGCGGCAGTGGAGGGGGGAACGGCCGTTCATAAGGCCCTCGCTGGAGAAATCATCAACCTCGGCGATGGCGCACGCCTGGAAGTTCTCCATCCCGGAACAGCTCTACACGAAGACCGCAACGAGAACTCCGTCTCGCTGCGCCTTGTCTACGGCGATTTTTCGCTGCTTCTCACTGGGGATGCTGAAGAAACGGCCGAACAGCAAATGTTAGCTGGCAATTACCCGTTGCAATCACTCGTTTTCAAAGCGGGTCATCACGGGTCACGTACTTCCAGCACGCTCCCCTTTTTGCAGGCGGTGCAGCCACAAATCATCGTCGTCTCGGCTGGAGCGGACAACCGGTTTGGTCATCCCCATCAGGAAATGCTCGACCGCGCCCGCACTGTGGGCGCGGCTGTCTTACGCACAGATGAATTGGGGAGTATTGAGGTGATTACAAACGGCCGTACCATGTGGTGGCAGGCATGGCGATAAGGATACGGCCGTAGCAAGTTTATTACGCAGCGGCCTGTCTTAAGGCTTGTATGTCAATCTTCTTCATTTGCAGCATGGCCTGCATAACCTTTTGTGATTTTTCGGGGTCAGGGTGATTGAGCAGTTCGGGTAAAACTTTGGGCACAATCTGCCACGATACGCCGAATTTATCCTTCAGCCAACCACACTGCTGCGCCGTCTCATCGCCACCTTCTGCTAATTTTTCCCAATAATGGTCTACTTCTTCCTGAGACTCACACGAGACAAAGAACGAGATGGCTTCGGTGAAATTGAATTCTGGCCCACCATCTAGCGCCATGAATTGCTGACCGGCGAGTTGGAATACGGCCGTTAACACCTCGCCTTCCTTTGGCCCACCTTGATAGCGATTGATACTCTCGATCCTGGCATCCTCAAAAATGGATACATAAAAGTTCATAGCTTCTTCAGCTTGATTGTTGAACCACAAGTATGGGGTAATTTTTTGCATTTGGGTTTTTCTCCTTCAATATTGTCATCGTCAGGCAGCTGCCAGAGTGTGATTGGCTGCGCCACGCCCGCTGTAGTCCAG
>JACKBV010000010.1 GCA_020634315.1 Ardenticatenaceae bacterium
CGACCGTTGGCTAGAGGTGTGGAATCTTGTGTTCATGCAATTTGACCAGGCGGAAGATGGCACGCGCACGCCGCTGCCCAAACCGGGTGTGGATACCGGCATGGGGTTGGAGCGTGTTACCAGTGTCGTGCAGCAAACGCCGGTTAACTATGACAATGATCTCTTTTCCCCGGCGATGGACATGGTGCAGGAGTTGTTAGGCGACCAGGATCGGGAGCGGGCGGAGAAGTATGTTGGCTATCGGGTCATTGCCGATCATGGCCGTGCGGCTACGTTTATGATTGCCGATGGCGTGCGACCGGGCAGCACTGGCGCGGGTTATGTGCTGCGCATGGTGATTCGGCGGGCGGCGCGTTTTGGGCGGAAGATTGGCTTTGAACGGCCGTTTCTCGCCAATGTCGCCACCGTTTTCATCGACCAAATGGGTGAAGCGTACCCGGAATTAAAGCAGCGGCGCGAACATATTTTGCGCACGCTGACCCGCGAAGAAGAAAAATTTGCGCGTACAGTCGACAGCGGTCTGGCGCAGTTAGACAAAATTATTGCCGATCTGCGTGCCAGCGGTGAGACAGAAATCGCCGGAGACGTTGCTTTTAACCTGTACGCCACCTATGGTTTGCCGCTGGAAATTACGCGGGATGTGGTCAAGGAATTGGGGCTGACGGTCGATGAACCGGGCTTTGTGCGCGCACGCGATGTACACGCGGAGGCGAGCGGCGCCGGGCGCTTTGGTCAATATGAGACTGGCGCGAATGTGTATGCCGATGCGCTGCATGAGCTGATCACGGATGGCGTGTTGGAAGATGGCGTGGAATATGATCCTTACCTCGGCGCGGAAACGGAATCGGAAATCGTGGCGATTTTCCGCGATGGGCAGCGTGTGCAGGCGGCGGAGCCTGGCGAGAAGGTGGAAGTGGTAACGGCCGTTACCCCCTTCTATGTGGAGGCTGGCGGTGAGGTCAGCGATACAGGCGTTATTTTGAGCAACGGCAGCAAATTGCGCGTGGATGATGTGCGCAAGCCCGTGACTGGGTTGGTGGTGCATATTGGCGTGATGGAAAACGGCCGTTTCACAGTCGGGCAAGGCGTGCGGCTGCGCGTAGACGACAGCCGTCGTTGGGACATTCGCCGCAACCACACGGCGACGCACATTTTGCACAAGGAACTGCGCTCGCACCTGGGCACGCATGTGCAGCAGGCTGGCTCTCTGGTGGCTCCCGACCGGCTGCGCTTTGACTTCACCCATGACCAGGGTGTGGACAAAGAAACCCTGGCGGAAATTGAAACACACATCAACAAAGTCATCCTGGCGAATCGCCGCATTACCATTACTTACATGGGACAAAAAGAGGCGGTTGAGGCTGGCGCGATGGCTCTCTTTGGCGAAAAGTACGGGGATGTGGTGCGCACCGTGAAAATCGGCGATCCCAATCACCCTTACAGTTATGAGTTGTGCGGCGGGCTGCATGTGCAAGAAACGGCCGAAATCGGCTCCTTCCGGTTTGTTAGCGAAGGCGCGGTGGCCGCAGGCGTGCGTCGTGTCGAGGCGGTGACGGGGCGCGGGGCGGCGGAATACGTGTCCGCGCGGCTGGATACGCTGGAACGCGTCGCGGGCAAGCTCAATGCGCCGGTTGGCGAATTGGAATCTCGCCTGGAAATGCTGCTGGCGGAACATCGCGCCATGCAAAAAGAGATGGAGAAATTGCAGCGGCAGTCTGCGCGTAGTCAGTTTGAGACATTGCTGGCGCAAGTGCAGCAGGTGCAAGGTGTGAATGTGCTGGCGGCACAGGTGCAGGTTGCCAATGCGGATGGGCTGCGCGAGATGGCTGACTGGTTCCGCGACAAGGTGGGATCGGGAACGGCCGTATTCGGCACCGTCGTCAATGACAAGCCCCTCATTGTTGCCACCGTCACCGATGACCTGATTAAACGGGGCGTGAAGGCGGGCGACCTGGTGCGCGAGGTGGCTGGCATGGTAGGCGGCGGCGGCGGCGGTCGTCCTAACATGGCGCAGGCTGGTGGACGCGACGCCAGCAAACTGCCTGCGGCGCTGAAGGCCGTTGCCGGATTGGTGGAAAAGGCACTCGGTTAAATAAATAGCAAGACCCGCCGGCTATCATAGTGGCTGGCGGGTCTTGTTTTTTTTGAGCAAGCAAAAACTATGTTTTTTTTGATTCCGTATACCCGATTTACGCTTAAAACTTACTTAAATGCGCAAGAGGCGGAACGGCGGTTGGCAGAGCGCACACGCGCACGCCGCTGGCTGCGTTCGTTTTTGTCAAAGCCTGATCCCTCGCAGCCATTTGAAGGGGTGGTGGAAAACGGCCGTTTCAACATCAACCGCATCATCAACTATCGCAACTCCTTTTTGCCCATCATTGTCGGCCAGTTTCATGACGATTTAGGCTTCACACGCATTGAGATTACCATGCGGCTGCATTATTTTGTGATGGCCTTTATGGGCATATGGTTTTTTGCCTTCTGCCCTGTCGGGTTTATGTTCTTCGTTTCTGACGATATGGGCAGGGGGGAATTTATCATCCTCTTTTTCGGCTTTATCCTTTTCTTTATCTTTATGATCCTTGCCACATTCAATTACGAAGCCAATAAAGCGCGGCGTACACTAGAGGAAGTCTGGGAAACACCTGTCTCTCTTTGATTTCGCTTATATGCTACGCCAGCCTCGTTTTTGGTTGTTGAATGCGGCTTTGCTGCTGCTGTACGTCTGGACGTTGACCGAGACGGCGACGGTGACGGTTGCTGCCGGGCAATGTACGGCCGTTTTTCAGGAGCCATTTGGCACGCGCACCAGCCAGATTGCCTGCCCTGGGGTGAGTGGTGGCAAGGTGGGGCTGTTTTTGCAAGATGAGCACCAATATTGGCTGGAAAGTGGGCCGCTCGATTGGCTGCTGCCGGGCACAGCCTGGAGCAATGTGCAGATAACGAGGCCGGGGGCTGCGCCAGAGCGTATTGTCCTTCATGATACGGATTTGGGGGGATGGTCTTTGTGGCGGACGCGGTTTGGCAATGGGGAAACGGCCGTTGCCACGTGGTCAGCGCCAAATGAGCCATTCACAATCACCGCTGCCATGCGCCGCCCGTTGGGCGAAGCTGGAATTTTGCTGTTGGATGCGCAGGGAAATGGCTGGCTGTTTTTGACTGCACCACAGCGGCGGCAAGCTGTCTGGTGGCGCTGGCAAGATGGCGCAGCAGTCACGGCGATGCAGGGAATTCCACAATTTCACGCTATTTTTGTCATGAGTTAGGTAAAAGTAATTGTCCTACTTATGTGAACACCGTATCATTACAGTATATTTTTGTTTATTTATTTAGCCGGTAAGATTATTTTGGCTGTAGTGAGAAGGACAAACTAAGAATTATGACACCAGAGCAAAGTCGAATTCTTGTTGTAGATGACGATGATTTCGTCCGAGATATGCTGGTTGCTCGCCTGGAATTTCGTGGGTATCAGGTAATTTTTGCCAAAAATGGGCGCGAAGCGCTTGATATGTGTAAGCAAGGTGAACCAGATGTGATTTTGCTTGACATTATGATGCCCGAAATCAACGGGATTCAAGTGTTACAGCAGTTGCGTGCCGCAGATTTAGACATTCCTGTTGTTGTCATGTCTGCTTTGGATGATATGGGGAGTGTTGTGCAGTGCATCGAATTGGGGGCGGAGGATTATCTTTATAAACCCATTCAAAGCCAGCTTTTGTGGGCGCGTTTAACGGCCTCTTTGGAAAAGAAATATTATCGGGATCGGGAGCAACAACATCTGGCTGATTTGAAGCTTTTGCAGCAAATTGACCGGGCGCTTAATCAGACGCTGGATCGTCAAGAAGTGGCACGCCTGACATTGTACTGGGCCGTAGAACAGACAAAAGCGGCTGTCGGTATTATGGGGAGTGTGCGCAATAAAGAGCTGCTGCTGCGGGCAACACATGGGGTTGATCTCCCGCTTGAGTCAACGCTTTCCCTGGAAGAGTTGGGGATTGATGCTTCTTCAAGCCTTGATTTGACTCAAGAAACGGTTGCGCCAAAGTTTCGCTTCCATGCCGAAGCTACGCATCGCATCATTTTTGCGATTTACCGCGACGAGGTCGCGCTTGACCTGGTGCTTTTGGAGGTGACAAAGCCGTGTACGGCCGAAACGCTCGATTTCTTGGGGCGGTTGAGCACACATGCGGCAATTGCTCTGCACAATGCGCAGCTTTATGCCGATGTGCAGGCCGCCAATTTGGCGAAAAGCAGCTTTGTGGCGATGGTGTCGCATGAATTAAAGAATCCGTTGATGGCAATTTTGTCCTATTCGGATTTGCTGCGTCGTGGTGTGGGCGGGGCTGTCTCGGCCAAGCAAAATGAACTGCTCCATGTGATTCGCAGCAGCGCAGAACGCATTCACACGTTGGCGCAGGAGTTGGATGACATTACGCGCATGGAGATGGGGCATTTTAATTTGAAGGTTACGGCCGTTTCCTTCAAACCCACGCTTGACGAAGTCTTGGGTATCCTGTCCCAGCAAATTGAAGCAAAACAGCAGGTGGTACACCTGGAACTGCCCGATGTTTTGCCCCCTGTCTACGCCGATGCCCAACGTGTCAGCCAGATTTTGACCAATCTGATCAGCAATGCCAGTAAATACTCGCCATCGGGCAAAGAGATTGTTGTGCGCGTGCAAGAAGTGGCAGACGCAGCATCCCCGATGTTGCAGGTTTTCGTTAAGGATTCGGGGATCGGCATTGCGACGAATGAACAGTCGGCTGTTTTTAGCCAATTTTTCCGTGCTGAGGATCGGCAGGTGCGGGCTGAGCGCGGAACTGGATTGGGGTTACATATCACCAAGAAGCTGGTTGAGTTACAGGGGGGGCAGATCGGTTTTACTAGTGAATATGGCAAGGGAAGTACGTTTTTCTTTTCGCTGCCAGTGTGCCTGGAGGAAACGGCCGTTCCGAAACGTGCCTGATCATTAGATTCCAGGTATAACTTTTATGGTATGTCCTGGTCATACACACCTTACTCGCTCACTCTATTTGCTGCCGCCATCATCTCTGGTTCATTAATTGTGCCAGCCTGGCGTCGTCGCCAGGCTGCTGGAGCGATGGCTTTTGCTGCTTTTGCCGCAATGGTGGCGCTGTGGTGTGCCGGATATGGGTTTGAGCTAGGCGCGGAGACGCTGGAAGCCAAGATATTTTGGGTGAAAGTTCAATATATTGGCATTACCCACGTTTCCACCATATTTCTCGTTTTCAGCTTTCAATATACGCGCCGTTGGCCCTGGAGGCAGCGGGGCATGTTCGTCTTGTTCTTGTTGCCCTGGTTTTTGCTGCTATCTGTCTGGTTAGAGCCGGGTTTAGGATTGTTTTATCAGGACGTTGCCCTAGATACAAGCGGCCCTTTCCTCAATCTGTCGCTCACGTATGGCCCTCTCTTTTGGGTGCTAATTGCCTATTCTTATTCAATGCTGTCGGGTGGCACGCTGCTGCTGACTGTGGTCATGCGCGATTTGCCAGACCCTTACCAGCGGCAAATTCGCACGATTGTGCTGGCAACCAGCTTCCCCTGGTTGGGGAACGGGTTGTACGTGTCTGGGTTAAACCCTTTCCCGTTTCTTGACCTGACGCCCTTTGGATTTGTCATCACCCTGGTGATTTTGGCCTGGATGCTGCGCCGTTTGTACTTGCTAGACATTACGCCCATCGCCCGTGATGTTGTGCTAGAGAATATGGATGATGCCGTGTTGGTGTTGAACCGGCGCTATCGGCTTTTGGATGCCAACCCGGCAGCGGAAGCGCTGTTTGGGCTGGCAATGCCTGAGGCCATCGGTAAGTCGGCCGACACATTATTCACAGACTGTTTTGCGCCATTGGTGCATCTGTACAAAATGGAAACAGCGCGGCAGGAACTTGATTTAGGTCAGGCACAAACGCCCCGCTATGTTGAAGTTGTCGTTTCCCCTATTTACAACCATCTTCAAGAGCGCAATGGCTGTTTGCTGGTGCTGCATGACATTACGGCAACGAAAGAGGCGAACACGGCGCTGGTTTATCAAAAGCAGCTCTTTGAAAACCTGGTAAAAATCGCCAATGTGGTGACGCAAAGCCCGCGTCTGACAGAGACATTGCAAAGCACTCTGAATATTGCGGCTCGTTTGACCGGAGCGGAAACGGGGAGTTTGTTTTTGTTTGATGAGCAGCAGCGTGTGCGGCAAAGTATTTTGGCGCGGCAGGATATGCAGCCTGAGCAAAAAGAGTTGGTGGAGACGAAGGTGTTGCAAAAGGGGTTGGCCGGGTGGGTGTTGCAGCATGGTGAAGCGGTGTTGGTTCATGATACGGCCGTTGACCCACGCTGGGTACAACTGCCCGATCAAGTCTACGTGGCCCGTTCGGTACTGGTCGTGCCCATCCTCAAGAAAAGAACCATCCTCGGCATCCTGACACTGACCCACTCCGCCACATCCCATTTCACCGACGAAACATTGCAACTGATGAAATCGGCCGCTAACCAGATGTCTCTCGCCATCAGCAACGCCCAGCTATATGCACAAGAACAGCAGTTGGTCGAAGAACTGTCAGCGGCCAAAGAACACGTAGAAGCGGCCAGCCGCGCCAAAAGCGCGTTTTTGGCAAACATGAGCCACGAATTGCGCACACCCTTAACCGCTATCATTGGCTATAGCGAGTTGTTGCAAGAAATTTCTGGGCCAGAGGGGGCAGGCGGAGGAAACCTCCGCCCCTATCTGCAAAAAATCGAAACGGCCGCCCACCACTTGTTAACGATCATTAGCGGCATTTTGGACATGTCAAAGATTGAAGCTGGCAAAGTGAGTATGCACTTCGAGCTGTGCCATGTCCCTGGCTTGCTGGAAGATGTCATCCATACGGCACAACCGCTGATGATGACCCAAGACAACACATTAACTGTCACGGCTGCTGCTGATGTCACTGTGCTTTACGCAGATGTGACCCGCCTGCGCCAGGTGTTGTTGAACTTGTTAGGGAATGCGGCGAAGTTTACAGAGCAGGGGGAAATCAACCTGACTGTATCGCGCGATGCTGATAATGTTTACTTTCGCGTGTCTGACACCGGTATTGGCATGACACCGGCACAAATGGAGAACTTGTTCCAGCCCTTTATGCAAGCTGATTCATCGACAACGCGCAAATATGGCGGCACGGGATTAGGGTTAGCTATCAGCCAACATTACTGCCGCATGATGGGCGGCACAATTCATGCTGAAAGTCAATTGGGTGCGGGATCAACGTTTACGATTACATTGCCGCTTAATGAGCAAGAGATAGCGAATTTTGCGGAAGAATAACTGTGTGTGTAGCTGATTGTTTGAAGATGAGTGTGACAAAACGGGAGGAGGAAAGCGAATGAGCAAACTTCTTGTTGTTGAAGATGATGATATGATTCAGGAAATCCTGGTGGAACGGCTGCTGCTGCGCGATTTTGAGGTCGTCACTGCCGATAATGGGGAGGATGCATTATCGGTGGCGCAGCAAGAGCAGCCAGACCTGATTTTGATGGATATGAGCCTGCCTTTTTTGGATGGTTTAGAGGCAACGCGTCGCCTGCGTGCAATGGATGAGACACACCACATCCCAATTATTGCGTTAACTGCCCATGCCATGAAGGAAGATCGAGAAAAGAGTTTGGCGGCCGGTTGTGATGAATTCGAAACAAAGCCTATTAACTTTTCTCAATTAATGGCTAAAATAAATGCGTTGCTTGATAACCATTAAATAGAGATCTCTTGTGGGGGATTTCTGAGGAAGTCGCATTAATGAATAGGCCATTTGCGTTAGTCGTAGAAGATGATGAAATGCTGGCAACTTTTTTTGCTTCGGCATTTGACAGCGCTGATTATGAAACAGAAATGATTAGCGATGGGGCGGAGGCACTGGATTTTTTGCAAACCCATGTTCCGGCGGTTGTTTTGCTGGATTTACAACTGCCTCATGTATCAGGTGAAGAGTTGTTGACGTTTATTAAAAGCCACCCCAGCCTGGAAAAGACATTGGTTTTTGTGACGAGTGTTGAAGGGATTCGGGCGAGTTACCTTCAGGATGAGGCTGATTTTGTGCTGACCAAGCCAGTTGCTTATCGCCAGTTGCGTGATCTGGCGGCGCGTGTGCATCCCAATTTGGTGGGTTAGTTTTGGCAGATGATCCGCAGCCCCCTGCTGGCTATTTGTATCACGGCCGTCTTTTTGACGATTTAGAAAGAGCCGTACCAAAACCGCAGTGGGTGATGTTTATATGGGCTAACTTGTTGGCCTTGCTCCCGTTGAGCGCGGGGATTGTCCTTTTATGGGTTCCGTATCAGGTGTATTTGTTGTCTGGTACGCCGTGGTCATTGCTCCCTGATCCGCATTGGTCAACGGCCGTTTCCCTTCTTGTCGGCGCCGTCATCCTCATTACTTCCATGGTCGTACACGAACTGCTGCATGGCCTGGCCTTGCAATTGCTGGGGCACAAGCCACGCTTGTTAATCCAGCGCGGGTATCTCACCGCCTCTATTGGTAAGGGGCAATTTCTCAACCGCCAGCATTACTTGATTATGAGCCTGACGCCGCTGCTGACAATGACCAGCCTTGGCGGTGTGTCATTGGTGATTTTACCGCCGACAATTGGCCGACTGCTGCTCATTGCCTTGCTCTTGAATACGGCCGCTTCCATTGGCGATTTAATGGTGGCTGTGCGAGTCTATCGCCAGCCACCATCAACGCTGTTTGCCGATGATCGCGGCATTCGCGTCTTTCGGCAGCGCCCGTAACGCTTAGTCGCCACCCTCTGGCAATGTGGGCTGATTGTGCAATTTCACCGGCTGCGGCGCTTTGGTGCGCAGGCGCATGTTTAGAAGTTCAATGCCAAAAGAGAAGGCCATGGCAAAATAGGCGTAATTCTTTAGATGGAGGTCATGTGCGGCTTCCGCGTTCCACCCTTCAATGACCAGCATCGCGCCAATGAGAATCAAAAAGGCGAGGGCCAACATTTTCATGGTGGGATGCTTTTCCACAAAGCGGCTGATGGCCCCTGAGGCAAAGAGCATCAAGGTCGCGGCAATGATGATTGCCGGAATCATCACCGCCAGAACGCCAGAAATGCCAACGGCCGTTATCACCGAATCGAGCGAGAAAACAACGTCAATGACAATGACCTGGGCAATGACAGCGCCAAGCGTCACGACTTTGGCTTTTACATTGTGCCCGTGTTCGGCCGTTTCCAGCTTTTCATGAATTTCAAACGTGCTTTTGCCAATCAGGAATAGTCCACCAACTAGCAAAATCAAATCGCGCCCGCTGATGCTGTTGCCAAACAATGTGAGCAGCGGCTCCGTGAGGCGCATAATCCAGGAAATTGCCAGCAGCAAAATGATACGGCTGACAACGGCCAGCCCAATTCCCAGGCGACGCCCCAAATCTTGTTGCTCAGGAGGCAGTTTGGCCGACAAAATCGCCACAAAAATAACGTTATCAATTCCCAAGACAATTTCTAATGCTGTCAGCGAAAGGAAGGCAATCAAATTTTCGGTGGTAAACAGGTCAGTCATCAGGCGTGTTTATCTCCTTGTCTCAATTTAGAAATGCGTTTTGTTTATCCGGACGGCCGGCAGCTTTGTGACTGTTCGCAAATTCAGTGCAGAAGCGCAAAAGTATACCCTGTGCTTTTGCGCTTCTGCGCTTTTTGGATAGGTGTTTAGATGAAAAAGAAGGCTACCCCCAAAATCAAATAAAGAGCCAATAATTGCGCCCCTTCTAACCAGTTTGACTCGCCATCTTTAAATACAAAAACGCCAACGACGCCGGCCGAAGCGAGTGCAATCAGCTCGAACTCGTTGAAGTTAAAGGATAATTCTTTTCCCATCAGCGCGGCAATGATGATCAGCACGGGAGCGACAAAGAGCGCGATTTGCAGGCTGGAGCCAAGGGCGATTTCCAGGCTGAGGGTCATCTGGTTTTTCAGGGCGACCTGCACCGCAACCAGATGTTCGGCCGCGTTGCCGACCAGCGGCACAATGATGATACCGACAAAGAATTCGCTCCAACCCAACTCGGCGACGACGTGCTCGACAGAGGCGACGAGCAGTTCGCTCATGAAGACGATGGCAATGGTGGCTCCCGCCAGTACCAGTAATGCTTTTTGCATAGACCAGGATGCTGCATGTTTTTCGTGGGCAGACGGCCGTGTCAGTGCGGTTTCTTCCTGGTGGCTGGTAAATGAGAAGTAAATGCCCAGCCCGTAAATGACAATCATAACGACAGCCACAACCAGGCTGAAGGGTTGTAAATCTTCGTGATGCTGGACATCAATGAAATGACCAAAGACGGCGGGAATCATGAGGGCGACAACGGCCAGGATCATGGTTGTGGCGTTGGTTGTCGCTTGTGAGCCGTCGAATTTTTGTCGGCCGTTTTTCAGCCCGCCGAGCAAGATGCTCAAGCCCATTACCAGCAGCAAGTTGCCTAAAATGGAGCCGGTGATGGAGGCGATGACCAGTTCGAGCACGCCTTCTTTGATGGCGACGATGGTGATGATCAATTCGGCCGCGTTGCCCAACGTGGCATTGAGCATACCGCCAATTTTGGGGCCGGTGTAGACGGTTAATTCTTCGGTAGCTTCGCCAATGAACCCGGCGAGGGGAATGATGCCAATGGCCGCAGCTAAAAATTGAACGATGTTACCCCAAT
This sequence comes from Ardenticatenaceae bacterium, assembly GCA_020634315.1. GTDB lineage: Bacteria > Chloroflexota > Anaerolineae > Promineifilales > Promineifilaceae > JACSRF01. The sequence goes on from JACKBV010000010.1 coordinate 10,697, forward strand.
GCAGCGTTTCCGCGAGGAAGGCAACGGGAATTGCCAGCAGGAGTATGTAGCGATAATCAAGTTTGATTTTCAAAATTGCCTCCGCATTTATCAATGCTGTTTGTGTTTTAAATCAGTCGCGTTTGCCCACAATGGGCAGGCTATTGTAGCGAGAAACGGCCGTATCGCACAATCAAGCAATGACAACTTCACTCAAATCATCCGTCGTTGTCGGGTATTGCGGATCAAGCTGTTGCAGCGTGTTGACAATGATATTTGTCACCGCCAGATTACGATACCATTTTTGGTCAGCCGGAATCACATGCCAGGGTGCCCAAGGCGTGGTGCATTGTTCCAGCATCTCCTCATAGGCAGCCATGTAATCATCCCAAAACTTGCGCTTTTCCAGGTCTTCCAGCGAGAACTTCCAATGTTTGCTGGTGTCATCCAGCCGTGCCTGGAACCGTTCTTTTTGCGCTTCGGGCGAGATGTGCAGGTAAAATTTGAGGATGGTTGTGCCGGTGTCATGCAGCAGCTTTTCAAACTGGTTGATTTGGGTGTAGCGTGGTCGCCATACCGTCTCCGGCACGATGTCGTGAACGCGCACAACCAACACATCTTCATAATGGGAGCGGTTAAAGACGTGAATCATGCCGGTGGGGGGCGCAACTTGGTGGATGCGCCAGAGGAAGTCGTGTGCCAATTCTTCCTTGCTGGGAACTTTGAAGGAATAAACGCGCACGCCTTGCGGATTGACGCCGCGCAAAACGTTGCGGATTGTGCCATCTTTGCCGCCTGCGTCCATTGCCTGTAAGACGATGAGGAGTTTGCGCTTGCCCTCGGCGTAGAAGCGGTTTTGTAATTCAATCAGTTTGTCACGCGCGGCTTTAAATTCGGTTACGGCCGTTTCCTTATCACCCTCATAAAACGACTTCCCCCGCGTGGGCATCTCCGCCAAATTGACATCCTGTCCTGGCTGCAAGCGATGTAAATAAGTCATAGTAATCTCCTTCAAAAATATCCTCCCGGAGGTTCATCTCATGTGGCGAAAGTTCCGCTAATAACCTCCGGGAGGTTGCTCCTTCGTCAATCGGGATAGTCGGATTAGCAACCCGACCTACTGAATTGAGGCTTGCGGGTCTGCTTAACGGCCGTTCACATAATTAGCAAACACCTGCCCCAATGGCGTCAACTGTCCCGTCGTGCCCTCCACCAGATTGCCGGTGCTGTACCCTTCCGCCGCTTCGTATAAGCTAAACCAAACCCACCATTGCACCAGACGACCGCCGTCGGCGGCGTAGCCGCTGCCGCTGGTGGCGTTCAGGTAAAAGTCAAAGCTTTGCGTCATAAACGCAGCAACCGCCTCTGGTGGATAGCCATAATCAGGCGGCATGACGATGCCGTATTCCGTCACCGCCAACGGCCGATCCGCATAGCCGCGCTGTGCCATCCAGGCGCGAAACTCAATCAAGTTTTGCTTAAAGATTTCGATATTGCCGTGATCGGATACTTCATACAATTTCGCGCCACTTCCATCCATGCCCGGTGGAATGCCTACACCCCAACTGCCTGCCTCTTCACGAAAAACAAAGGCATGCACTGTCCAAATGTCAATGGGCATCGGCGTGCCGTAAGTGGCCTGGTAGGTGTCGAGCACAATGTCCAGATAAGCGCGGCGCAGCGGCGTTGGCTGTGACACGCTGCCAATGGCGACCAACGCGCCAGGGTCGCGCTCTTTGATGTAGGCGTAGGTGTCATGGTAAATGATGGCGTAGGTTTGCGGGTCAACGCCATCTTGCACATACACATCCGGCTCATTGCCAATGACCCACACCGCGCCCGGCTGCTCGGCCAATACGCGGTCAATGTCCGCCCAATTGGAGCGCACGCCGCCGGGACGCACGCGAATGGTGTGCCAAAAGCGCACGCCATAGCGCACTGGCTGTGTCGGGTCTACATGCCAATTGACGAAGAGACCGGCGGGCAAACCGGCGTCTACGGCGTTGATCAGATAGCTGGTGCCACCGGCGACGCCAAAGCGTTCGTGGAATCCGGGGACAATGGGGCCGGCCGCCGGTGGTGCGGACGGAACGGCCGTTTCCGTGACCGGCACGGCCGTTTCCGTGGCAGGCAGCAAAGTGGCAGTAGCTGGAACGGCCGTTGCCGTCATCACCGGCTGCGCCGTTCTCGTTGGCGCAGCCGGTGTGGTCGAACCCGGTGTGCGCGTAGAACGAGGTGTGTCGCTGGGGTGCGGTGTCAGGGTGGGGCGCGGTGTCCTTGTCTGCGTGGGCCGCGGCGCTGCCGACGCGGTCGCTGCCGGGCGTGGCTCACTGCTGTCCGGCGTCGTCGTCTTTGTGGGGAAGGGCAGCAGCCATGCTTCCGGTGTGGCCGTTGCTGTGCTTGTGCTGGTCACAACGGCAATGGCTGGCGCATCAACCGTGCGCCGCTGCTCCAACAGCGCCGCCGCAACCAGAGCAACGCCCAAAAGAATCATTCCTATAAAAAGCCAGGAAAGCAGACCTTTCAATCGCATAGACATTTCACAAATGGCGGTTTGCCGATGACCGCTTGCGCTTCACCCTAAAACTGCGGCAGGTAAGCGGCAAATGTTGTCAGGTAATCGTCGAGAATGGCGCGTGCGCGGCCAATGTCGTTAATCATGGGGTCGAGCAGTAAGGTTTGCAGGGCGAGTTGGCGATCACCGGAAACGGCCGTATCCACCACCATTTCCACCAGATCAGCCTCGCGCCGCAGCAGCGCCGCAATCGGGTGCGGCAGTTCGCCCAGATGCACACCTTGCACGCCCATGCCATTCACCAATGCCGGAACCTCCACAATCGCCTCATCCGGCAGATTGCTAATTGCGCCCCGATTGGGAATGTTCACCGTTTCCTCGTAATAGTTTTCATCTCCGGCGATGGCCGCAATTAATTCGGCCGCGCCCTCGCTGTACACATCCTTCATGCCATCAACGGGCACAATGCCCTTCGCCATGTTTACCATCATGTTGCGCAGGTAAATGCGAGCCGCCTCATTGTCGCCCCAATTGTATAAAGGAATGGCGTAATGTTCCCAAGGCTTGGCAACAGGATCATGTGCCAGGTGTAGATATTCCACCAGATGGGTGTCGCCGGGAATGGGGCAGTAGTTGAAAATGCGGAATAACTCCATGGAAAAGGGTTCTAGCGTGGGCGGGACATTGGCTAAAGCGTCGCGCAGCGCGGGATACAGGTCTGCGCCTGTTTTCTTGTCGCGCACATCGAGCAGCCAGATGAAATGGTTTAGCCCGGCTGACTTGATGTGAACATGTTGGCGTCCGGCATGAGCCAGCCCACGAATGGTGCCGGTGTTGACCGGGTCGGAGTGCAAATTGACATTCTTGGGCACCTCAATGTCGTAATGGTCGCGCAGCAGGACGGCGACAATGCCGTAGCCGACGTCAATTTGGTGGCATTTGCCGACGGTGCGAATGCGGCTGTATTTGGTGATGGCTCTGGTGATGCGCGGCAGTGGATTGCTGAAGTTGATCAGCCAGGCGTCGGGGCACAGTTCTTCCATATCGCGCACGATGTCCATGAAGGGGGGGATTTGGCGACAGGTGTGCAGCAGGCCGCCAGGGCCGCCATTTTCCCCGTATGGCTGGCGCAGGCCATGTTTGAGGGGGATTTCCCAATCTTTGCGCCACAGCTCTTCTCGTGGCGGTACTTCGATAGAGACGATGACGAATTGTGCGCCGGTCAGCACGTCGCGGCGATTGCTGCTGGCGCGAATGTCCATGTCTGCGCCCCAGGTTTTGCTCATGCGCTCGGCGACGGCGGCGACGTTTTCCAGGGATTCTTCGTCGAGGTCAACCAGGGAGAGGGTGCTGCCGCGCAGCCGTGGATCACGGATGATCGTTGCCAGGGTGGTGGGGCCGAAGCTGGCGCTGCCTGCGCCGATGATGACAATATTTGCTGCTGGCATGGGGGTCTCCTTTTTTTGAAATGGTTCTACGCAGAATATCAATACAGTTGCTTTATTGTAACTTGGGCGGGTCGTTTGGTACAGACCCTCCGGGAGGTTCTGGACCTCCCGGAGGCTTGTTTAAGAGATGCGCATCTCTTGAGTAAAAGATGCGCATCTCTTGAATGAAAGATGCGCATCTCTTGAGCAAAAGATGCGCATCTTTTTGATAAACCTTTCGGGCGGTTTCGGATCTATCCTCCGGGAGGTTCAAAACCTCCCTGAGGTTGGGTTTATGATTATCTTTTGATTTCGTCTACGATACGGCCGTTTCCATCCACCAATTGCACATGCAGCGGCATCTGCCCTATGGCGTGCGTCGAACAGCTCAGGCACGGGTCATAGACACGAATGCCATGCTCAATGCGGTTGAGAATCCCTTCTGTCAGGCCACTGCCATTCACATAAGCCTGGGCAATTTGCTTCACCGTGTGGTTCATTGCCAGGTTGTTTTGGCCGGTGGCGACAATCAGGTTCACCTTCTCCAAAATGCCTTGCTGGTTCACTTTGTAATGATGGAACAGCGTGCCGCGCGGCGCTTCACTGACGCCAATGCCGACCGGTTGATTGACACCGGCCCAACTGCGGATATGCGTGCGCGTAATGCCGGGGTCTTCCACCAACGCCTCGATATGTTCCAGGGCAAACAGGATTTCAATGAGACGGGCATAATGATAATGGAAGCTGCTGCTGACGGGACGGCCGTGTTTGCCCAGGCGGCGGAACTGCCGCAGTTCCCGGTCGGCGCGGGGCATTCCGGCAAAATCGCACACATTGAGACGTGCCAGCGGCCCAACGCGATACATGCCGCCGGGATACCCATATGGCTTGTAATACGGGAACTTGAGATAGCTCCACGGTTCCACCGCTTCGCCAATAATCTCCTGATACCGTTCTGGCTCCAGCTTGTCTACCAGCACCTTGCCGTCGCTGTCTACCACGCGCAGGAAGCCATCGTAATGTTCAAGACTGCCATCGGCGGCAACCAGGCCCAGGTAAAGGCTGGGGAAATCGCCGTAGGTGTCTGCTTCTTTGGCAAAGGCATCGAAACTGTCTTTGAGCAGGTCGAGCGCCAGGTGTGTGGTGTCGAATGCTTCGGGCAAGCGCCGCCGAATCTCGTCGCGGTCTTCTACGCTGAGGGGTTCGCGCACGCCGCCGGGCACTGTCCAGGCGGGATGGACGCTTTTGCCACCCAACATGCGGATGATGTCTTGTCCAAATTGGCGCAGGCGAATACCGGCGCGGGCGATGTCGGGGTATTGGTTGAGCAGGCCGACGACATGGCGTGTGCCGGGGTCGCTTTCCATGCCCAGCAGCAGGTCGGGGGCGCTGAGATGGAAGAAGCTGAGGGCGTGGCTTTGTGTATTGGGCAAAGTTCATGAGGCGGCGCAGTTTAACGGCCGTATCCGGCAGCCGCGTATTCAAAATGGCATCGCCCGCCTTCGACGAAGCCATCAGATGGCTCACCGGGCAAATGCCGCAAATGCGTGCCGTAATACCCGGCATTTCCCAAAAGCTGCGCCCTTCGCAAAACTTCTCAAAGCCGCGAAATTCAGTAACATGAAAACGTGCATCCGCGACCTTGTTTTGTTCATCCAATTGAATGGTGATTTTGGCATGGCCTTCAATGCGGGTGACGGGATCAATGGTAACGACTTTTGTCATAATGATTTCTCCTGAAGAAGAGTGAGGCGTGAAGAATGAGGCGTGAAAAGTGAGGAGCGAGGAATGAGGAGTGACTCTTTTCTCTCTTCCCTCTTCTCTCTTCTCTCTACATCCTCTCTCTCTTCTATCCAAACAGGCGCATCTCCTGTGGTAATTCTGCCGGTTCGCCAGAAAGCAAAGCACTAACGGCCGTCCAGATGCGTTGCGGGTCGGGGGGCAGCCAGGCAAGTGGCGTCTACCGCGATGACCTGGTGCAGTGGCAGCACTTTGGGGGGTGAGGGCAGGCATGACTTTGTCAGCCTCGCCGCCGCGTGGGGTTGTGCCAGGGCCTTCACGGTAAACGGCCGTTAACAAATCCTCCACACCCAGCTTATTACGCAGCACCGGGACATTCCCCGTCACCGCACAATCGCCAAAACTAATGACAATCTTGCTGCGTTCCCTGAATCTTCTCCGCCAATTCCAGGTGATCAACATTGGCGACCGCGCCCTCTACCAGCGTCACATCCACATCATGCGGAAATTCCTTAATGTCGGCAATGGGGCTGTATACCAGGTCCGCCACCGCAAACAGGTCTACCAGCTTCTCATCCAGGTCAAGGAAGCTCATGTGACAGCCAGAGCAACCACCCAACCAGGCTGTGGCAAGACGGATTTTTGAGTCTGATTTTTGTTTTTTTGCCATCGTGTCTCGTTCCTTTACCAGTTCCACTCGTGCTTCTCGCGGCCACCTAAAATCCAGGGCAAGAAATCATGCTTCTTTTCCATTTCCGCGACCGTCATGCCTTGCTTCAAACAGTGCGCCTGTCGGGCAAACCTGAACACACTTGCCGCAGCTTGTGCAGCTTGGGCTATTTCCCCAGGCAAAGTTGAGGTCAGCGACAATTTGGCTAACAATGCCGCGCCCCATCACATCCCAGGTGTGCGCCCCTTCCACTTCATTGCAAACACGCACGCAGCGCGTACACAAAATGCAGCGGTTATGGTCGAGCACATACCGTTTGTGGCTGGCGTCCATGGGCAGATCAGGATTCAGATAATCGTAGCGCACGCTGTCCATGCCTAAATGTGCCGCCATTGCTTGTAGTTCACAATGGCCGTTCATGACACAAATGGCGCAAATATGGTTGCGCTCGGCAAACATTAGCTCCATGAGCATTTTGCGATATTTGATCAGCTTTTCGGTGTGGGTGTTGACGTGCATGCCTTCACTTGCTTTTGTCACGCACGAGGCCGTGAGACGGCCGTTTACCTCCACCATACACAAACGGCAGCCGCCGCGCTCCGAAATGCCATCCAGATGGCACAGCGTCGGGATTTCCACGCCATGTTCCTTGATGACATCCAGCAGCGTTTGCCCACTCAGCCCACTAATCAATTCGCCGTTGAGAGTAAGCGTAATAACAGACATCAGGCGACCTCCTTCTCCGTTAACATAGCTGCTTTGGCTTGAATGCGGCGCGGCAGTTCATCAACCAAGTCCAGCACCGGTACCTCATTCATATGGCAAGTCCCGGCCGGGCAATGCCGTTCTTTGATGTGCGCTTCATACTCCTCGCGGAAATGGCGCAGCGTGCTCAACACCGGATTCGGTGCCGACTGCCCCAATCCGCACAGGCTGGTTTCGCGTACCATCTCGCACAGCTCTTCCAAAATATCCAGGTCTTTCATCGTTGCGCTGCCGTTGCTGATCTTTTCTAGCTGCCGATACATTTCCATTGTACCGACCCGGCAGGGCACACATTTGCCGCAGCTTTCATCCACGCAAAAGTGCATGAAGAATTTCGCCACGTCTACCATGCAGCTTGTGTCATCGAGGACGATCAAACCGCCTGACCCCATAATGGAGCCAAGTGCCTTCATGCTTTCATAATCGACCGGGCTGTCCAGGTGTTTGGCGGGAATACAGCCGCCGCTGGGGCCGCCTGTTTGCGCTGCTTTGAAGGAACGGCCGTCACGAATACCGCCGCCAATGTCAAAAATAATCTCGCGCAGCGTCATGCCCATCGGCACTTCAATCAAACCGCCATAATTAACTTTACCCGCCAGCGCAAAGACCTTCGTCCCTTTGCTCTTCTCTGTACCGATGCCTGCATACCAATCAGCACCGTTGAGAATGATAGGCACGATATTGCCAAAAGTTTCCACATTATTGAGAAGGGTTGGATAACCCCACAGCCCGCGTTGTGCCGGGTAGGGTGGGCGTGGCACAGGTTGCGCACGCTTGCCCATAATCGAGAGCATCAGCGCCGTTTCCTCGCCACAAACAAACGCGCCCGCACCAAGACGAATGTCGATGCGGAAGCTGAAATTGCTGTCCAGCACACGACCACCCAACAATCCATGCTGCTCGGCGCTGCGAATAACGCGCTCAAGCTGGTGCAGCCGTTTTTCTGCGCCGGGATAGCCGCCGCGCACAAAGATGTAGCCCTGGTCTGCCCCAACGGCATAGCCAGCAATAGCCATCGCTTCTAGCAGCCGGTGCGGGTCAGATTCAAGCAGTGTACGATCCATGTAAGCGCCAGGGTCGCCTTCATCGCAGTTGACGACAACAAACTTTTTGTCGCTCGGCGCTTTGCGCACCAACTGCCATTTCAAACCGGTGGGATAGCCTGCGCCGCCACGTCCACGCAAACCACTGTGCGTGATCGCATCGCAGACTGCTTCCGGGGTCATTTCGCGTAGGACATGGGCCAATGCTGTATAGCCGCCCCGCGCGATATATCCCTCGATCCGCTCCTGATCGATGCGCCCACTGTTACCAAGAACAACACGCTGCTGTTTGGCAAAGAAGGGGGCGTCAGCCGGAATGAGGTTGTGCGTGATGTCCGCATCTTCACCTGCATGGTGACGCACGATTTCGGCGGCGATTTGGGGTGTTACGAAAGAGTAAACCGCGTCGGGCGCGTCGGGGACTTGCACGCGGACAATGGGGCCACGACTGCACATACCGTTGCAGCCGGAGGAAACGACTTCTACTTCGGCATCCAAACCTAGTTGAGATACCGTGTCTTGCAAAGTTTGGTAAACGGCTCTGGAGCCGGAGGAGAGACAGGGTGTGCTGGCGCAGCTAAGGATGCGGAAACGGAGTTTGCCTTGCCGTTCTCGTTCGCGCACGCCGATTTCATACAATTCGTTGCGGTTCATGCGGATGCCTCCTCGGTGGGAGTGGGTTCCCCCTCTCTAGCTAACAGGGCGCGAATACGGGCGATAACGGAAGCGGCCGTTTCCCGTCCCAACAGTTCCCCATCCACAACCAACACGGGGGCCAGGCCACAGCTGCCAGGGCAGCGAAAATCCGTGACAGAGAAACGGCCGTCTGGTGTGGTTTGTCCCGGCTTTACCCCAAATTCCGCTTCTAGCGCCTGCAAAATTTCTTGTGCCCTTCCACATAACAGGCTGTCCCTGTACAGACAACGCAATTATGGGCGGCCGGCGGTTGAAACGAAAAGAAGTTGTAAAACGACGCCACCCCATATACCCATCCTAGCGGTAATTTCATTTGTTGGGCGATGTACGTCAACAACTTCTCGTCTAGATAGCCAAACGCGTGTTGGGCAATATGCAGCACTTCAATCAGTGCATCCTGCTGATACCCAAACCGTTTGACGGCGCGGGATACTTCATCCAGGCGGGGATCATCTTCGCCCTGGAAAGCCTGCGCGTAGTCAGCGTGTTCTTTAGCAACAAGCATAGCAATCTCCTTGAAAATGAAACGTAGAGTTTCGCGGAGAAGGCGCAGAGACTCGCAGAGGGGAAATAGCAAATCTGGTATCCTATTTTGTTATAGTGCGCCCGCCCGTGGTGAACTCTTGGTTACTAACTGAATAGAAGAATTCCTACAGGAGTATGGCACAGGGAATTATCACAAAGCAATGACAATTGTAACCTGGTGTTTGTGACAAATATCACAAACATTTCTCTGTTTTTTCGTCACATTGTTACGTTGTCAATATCGTGAAAGGTGTGGGGCGAATTGGTTCATGCCGTTCCGCTTTCCTTAAATGCATGCCAACTGGAGGAGCACTGTTCGTTGATAAATGGCGTTACCGCCTTTGCTCCTTTCCCATTTCAACGAGAATTACTGAACAGGGCAGAATGCTATTGACACGACCCCCAATGTTTGATATTATCCCCGTCGCTTCACAAATAAATAAGAGGGGGCGTGGTGTAGTGGTAAACACACTGGCCTGTCAAGCCAGAGATCGCGGGTTCGATCCCCGTCGCTCCCGTAGAGGGTGCAAGTGGAATTAATGCCATTTGCACCCTTTTCGTTTCCCCCGTTTATCTCCACATTTAATCCTTCAACAATCTCATGCGGCGCTGATGTACCATTGTTCAATACGATTTTTAAGCTGTCATCCGCAAAATAAATAATAGAAGGGCTAATATGGGTTACATTACAGCCTGACGGCATCTCCGAAAAAAGAAAAGCACGTCCCGCTATCTGAAAAGTAGCGGGACGTGCTTTTCGTAATTTGATGCCTATGATCTCTACTTCTTTAATCTACATAGCAATTGGCAGAAAGGTGAAGTAATCGTAGTTGGGCGGGGGTGGTGGCGTGACATCGGATGTAAAGCATTGCTGATGGAAATTTAGGCCAACGTCGCCATTGTTTACATAATAATCGTGCCAGTTGTGACCAACACCCGCCAGATTGGGTAGATATTCATGGTCGATGCCAAGCGCCGTCAATTGTGCGCTTAAATCGCTGTTGCCTCTGTCGGCGTCATTGGTGCCAATCACCAATCGAATTTGCAGGTCATTGTTGCGAATTGCCGCAGCATTGTCGGCTGTGATGAAGGAGATGCGTTCTGCTTCAGGGAACGGCCCAAAATACGGACTTTGCGTGACGGGAATTGATTCGTAAGCGGCACCAGCATAAGCGACAACCGAACAAAATTGATCAGCATTTTTGAAAGCCAGTTTCAGTGCGCCACGGCCGCCCATGGAAAATCCTTCAATGGCACGTCCGGCGCGGGAGGCAATGGTGCGGTAATGCGCATCCACATAGGGGATGACTTCGTCCATGATGATGCTTTCTGTCATGATGGGGAATGGGGAATTTGGCCCATGAAATTCGTCATCATAATCGTTGTAAAAGCTTTGTGAGCCACCGTTTACCAAGACGACGATGGCTTCTGGCATGTCCAATGATGTATTGACTGTTCCTTCAATCAAACTAAAGGGACTCATTTCGGTGTAAAGGGCCTGTAAGCTGCTGTATTGATTGAAGAAGTTGCGTTCGTTGCCACTGAGGCCGTGCAGCATGTAAAATGACGGGGTAACGGGTGGTGTTGCTGTTGCTTCATAGCCGGGAGGTGTGTAGACGTTGATGCCGACGAGGTTCGCACCAGAGTTTAGATAGCTGCTTGTAATTTCGTGATGCTCAATGTTGGCGGGTTGGGTGCCGGTGACGTTCCAGTAATTGTTTTCGTTGACGTGATGTGCGGCAGCCTGTTGTGCGGAGAATGATGCGCTCAGGGTGATGACTGTCGCGGTGCATAGCAAACAAATGAATAAGGGCAAGATTAAGGATTTGTGTCTGTGCATGGGGTCATTGTAAAGGCAACGGCCGTTTCTGTCATGCCCCATTTAGTTCTTGCTCATTGGGGGTTGGCATAAAAGATGGGGAAGAAGTAGATAAACGGCCGTTGCGCAAAGGGCGTACTGGTTGGTAATGGCTCCGGTGTCGGGGTTGCTTGTGGCGTCATCGTGGCTGTGTAGCCGTTTGTGAAGGTGTTATGGATGGGGTCGGCGAACCTGTCGGCGTGCGCGAAGGTGTCGCTGTTGGTGTGTGGCTGGGCGCAAGCGTTGGTGTGCGTGACGGTGTCATGGTTGCGGTCGGCGAACTCGTTGGGAGATTGGTTGGTACAGGAGTCGATGTGGCTATTAATGTTGGCGTGCGTGATGGTATTGGTGTACGGAGGGCGTGGCTGTACCGGTCGGTGTACGTGATGGTGTTGAGGTGCTAGTTGGTGTGCGGGACGGTGTTGCGGTACCAGTTGGTGTGTGCGAAGGTGTTGCCGTACTGTCGGGGTGTGTGACGGTGTGGATGTACTCGTTGGTGTATGGGACGGTGGTGTGGGCGAACTGGTTGGCGTGTGAGATGGTGTGGCTGTGTTGGTTGGCGTGTGCGACGGTGTGGGAGTATTGGTTGGTGTGCGTGATGGCGTTGCTGTACCGGTCGGTGTATGTGATGGTGTTGGCGTTGGTGAAGTTGTTTGGAAACATTGCTCATGAAAATTGAGGCCGTATTCACCCCCTGCTACATAGTAATCATGCCAATCATGACCAACGCCGGGTAAATCGGGCACATATTCATGGGCGATGCCGTAATAATCTAACTGTAAAGAAAGCGTGCTGTTGCCACGATCAGCATCACTGCTGCCTATCACCAAACGAACGTGCAACTGGTTTGCTAAAATGCTGGCAGCATTGTTCTCCACAATGTAGGAAATCCGATCCTCCAGGGGGTGTGGGCCGTAATATGGACTGCCTTCCACGGGCACGCTTTCGTAAGCAGCACCGCCATAAGCTACAACTGAGCAGAATTGGTCAGCATACTTGAAGGCTAACTTTAAAGCGCCGCGTCCTCCCATGGAAAACCCTTCGATAGCGCGTCCGGAGCGGGCGGCAATGGTGCGAAAGTTGGCATCCACGTATGGGATGACTTCATTGATAATGATGCTTTCCGAGAGAATGGGAAAGGGAGAGTTTGGCCCATGAAAGGGATCGTCGCTCAGAAAATCATTGTAGAAACTTTCTTTACCACCGTTAACCAGGACGATAATTGCTTGCGGCATTTGCAGGGTGGCTGGCACTGTGCCTTCTATCAAGCTAAATGGGCTGACTTCTGTGTAGAGGGCATTGAGGTTGTTGTACCAACTGAAAAATTGCGTTCGTCGCCGCTTAGGCCATGTAACAGATAAATGACGGGGTAGTGTGTGGTGTTGCCCGGTGTTTCACATAGCCGGGCGGTGTGTAGATGTTGAGTCCAACGGTGTTGTTGTTCGCATTTAAGTAGGTGCTTTGGAATTCGCGGTGTTCAATGTTGGCGGGAAGGGTGCCCGGTGCATTCCAGTAACCATCTGTATTGACGTGATGTGCGGAAACGGCCGTATCCCGCCGCGCACTTTGCCAGCCCCACACGCACAGAATTAACATCAATCCAACAATGGATTTTCCAATAATGGGTTTTCGCCTCATAAACATTCTCTTGTGTCAATAGTGGGCTAGATGGTAATGACTAGACAGTTTAGCCAAACCCTATTGTACCGTCTCAGATTAAAAGAGCGAACATGCCTCATAGACAAATCAGAATTCGAAAAAGGTTGACGTGTGCTTTTGGAGCGCAGCGCGTTGTCATGTTTGTCATGGTTATGAACCGCTTTCCGCATCGTGTTCGCCCGCAGAATCGTGATTTCTGAACTTTGTTCGTTAGCAAACACTCACCCTATTTTTACGCAAATTTACCTTGATACCGTTGGTTGTTGCCCTGGTTTGTCGTTATACTAGCAAATGTAAATGCTACCTCATAGAGACAAATTGATGATGTTGGCGGGCATGGTCTTTTATGGACAACCAGGAACGATATCGTGAAGCTTCGACAAAAACGCGCTCCAATTTAAAGAGCGTGGCACACTCGCTGCAAATTCGAGAGTTGTCGCAGCTTTCTGCCGCAAATTGATAAAGTCGTTAACCTGGTGGCACGAGTGATACCGGCGGGGAATATCCCGGCGGTGATCTTGAGTGGATTGGCGCGATTGCCAGGGCGCAAACTTCCTCCCGAACACGTACAGCGTGACACCAATTTATTGTTTGAAGGGCTGGAGAAGGCATTTGATACGGCCGTTTACGGCACATTCTTTGCTGGTCCGGCAGCCGTATTGTGGGGGTACCAAAACCTATTGCGCCTGGCGGGCAAAGACCCGGCCGACGCCTTTCCCGAAGGAACCTGGCAGTTCTACATCAATTATGCCCTGCGCGAAGACACGGCGCGACACACCATCGAGACACATGGCTTTGACAGCATGTTGCAGCGCTATGGCATCGCGCTAAATCAAGCCGACCGCATGAGCGCCTGGGTGTTGACGGCGATTCACATGCTGCACCAGTATGACGACTTGCTGCGCAATGAGTGGCGCGAACGGGTCTATTTGCGTGAACTGCGCGAAGTGCTCAGGGATGAGCCGCACGCCGAATATTTTTCTCGCTTATACCGGCAGTGGGAACAGAAACGGCCGTACAGCCGTCGCCAGGATGCCAAACCCCGCGAAACCTACCCCATGTACCGGCAGCGCCAGTTTGACCAATTCCTGGAAAAAGCCATGCGCCGCGTGCGCAACGACACACGTCGCGCCTGGGCGCAGCGTGCCCGTGCCGCCCGTGACCGCGAACTGCCCAACTTCCAGCGCCAGATGACCATTCTCGCTTATCTGGAACCTGGACGCTACGGCGATACGCGCCGCACGATTCCCTTAACCGAAGCGCAGATTGGCGTCGTTTACCAGGGGCGTTACTATCTCATCCCGGTGTGCCGCCCTGGCAGCGATAAACCAACCCTTGTCGAGACGGTGCGCACACAAATTGCGGCCCTCCTCGCCGCAGAACCCACTGTGCCGCCCGCCCACTTGTCCGCTTTGCCTCGCTTGCGGCGGCAAGACTGGGTCGCTTTACGCGCACAATTTAACGAATCGTTGCAGCAAGATTTAACAGCTTTGCGTGCCGCGCCCATCATTCTTAATCTTTGATCGCCGCTCCAGCCAACTGCCGCTTTCTAAATTGCGCCAGGCTGAGCGGGCGGTGGGCGAACATGCCATCACGGTATTTGACACAGGTGACACCTTTGTCTGCGACATGTCGCACATCTTTTTGATGGTATTTGGAGTGTGGCGCTGGCGGAAATTTTGACGAATCAGGCCATTTCTTGGGCGACATATTTGCATTTGCTGCCGCCGCTTGTGGTGACTGAGGATGTGGCTGTGGCGGAACGGCCGTTATCCTTTCCCTGTCGCCTTACCCCGGCCGATTACACGTTGATTGAAGCCAAAACACGCGTCGTGCCAGAGACAACGGCCGAAACCGACCTGATAAACGTCAAAGCCATCATCAGCCTGCGCACCCTGTTCAAACAACGCAGCGATTTACTCCAACTCACCGTCAATGACATCCTTTTGCTTTATCGCGCGATTCATGCCATCACCTACCAACCTCCATCCACATTGGTCGCGGAACTAGAGGCGCTTACCCAAGATCACAAAGCCCAAAAAGCAGCGGAAATGGCCTTAGCCGCCATTCATGACAATACGAACCCCGCCATCTTGATTCCGGTAGATGCCAGCCAGCGCTCCCCGCGTGATCGCGTTCACCCGATGACTTTCACCGTCCCCCTGAAAGCGCTCGACCTGCCAGACTTGCATGAGCAAACGGTGCAGGCTTTGCGTTACAAGACGCGTGCCCCTGGCGCGTTTAGCGACTTTGACACCTTGCAGCGTCGTTATCTGGCAACATTGGCCGGGTTAGGCGAGCTGTTTAATCGTTCCAAAGAGATTGCGGCCGCTGGCGAAAGCACCAGCGTCGGCACGATTCGTATGTTGGCACACCTGCCAATCTCCTTGCAGCGCTTGTTAGACAAGATTCCGCACCAATTTGATGTGCTTAATGACATTATTAAGGGACGGGAAGTATTCTCCAACGTGGGCGCTGTGGTCCCGGATAGTACCCTAACTCGATTTATGACGGCCAAGGATGATAACGAGAACAAAACGTTAGCCTGGGCGGTCATCACCGATGCAAACAAAGTCATGCGTATTACTTTGCGTGATTTTCGTCCGCATGTGGCGATGTTGACAATGACCGGGCATGAAGACCTGGCTGAACGCATTACGGATGATTATTTACACAGTTATGCAGTAGGAATTAACCGATTCGTGCAAGAGTTGTTGCAAATTACACGGGCGAGCCGTGAAACCTTTATTGTGCCGGATGGCAACGGCACATTGACCAGCAAGCGGCAGGTAGACGATTTGGCGGCGGGAGAGTCAGCCAATGAGTGAAAAAATGGCGCTGCCGCTCGATGATCCCTTAATCGGCCTGCAATTGGCGAACTTCCGCATTGAGCGCCTGCTCAAGCGCGGCGGCATGGCCCAGATTTATTATGGCTGGGACGTGATGTTGCAGCGACCGGTAGCGATTAAGGTGATTGACGTGCGCTATCGCAGCAGCCCGACTTATGCCGAGCGTTTTCTGGCGGAAGCGCGTGCCATGGCTTCCTGGGGGCATCCCAATATTGTGCAAATTCATTATGCGGACGAGCAAGACCGCCTTTATTACTTCGTGATGGAGTATGTGAACGGCCTGGATTTGTCCGAGTTGATGGCGCGTTACGCGGCCGATCATGAATTGATGCCGTATCACGATGTGATTCGCATTGGGCGAGAGGTGGCACACGCGCTGGATTATGCACATGAGCATGGGGTGATTCACCGTGATGTGAAGCCGTCGAATGTGATGGTGGCGCGAAACGGCCGTGTTCTCCTCACTGATTTTGGTTTAGCGTTGACCATCAAAGATGGTTCACAGGGCGAAATTTTTGGCACGCCGCAATACATCGCGCCGGAACAGGCGATTCGGTCAACAGCGGCCGTGCCGCAATCTGATTTGTACAGTCTCGCCGTTATTTTGTACGAGATGTTAACCGGATCACTGCCTTTTGATGATCCGTCGCCAACCAGTCTGGCGATCATGCATGTCAATGAAGACCCGCCATCGCCTCGTTACTTTAACCCGCATCTCAGCCCGGAGGTGGAATCTGTGCTGCTGCGTGCCCTGCGCAAAGCGCCAGAAGAACGCTACCAAAGCGGAATTGAGTTAATTGACAGGCTGGAACTGGCGTTGCAGGTTGACGAAGATAATCCGGGCAGCACGGCGCATCGTTTGCCGCTGCCTGCGCATAGCGAAACTGGTGAGGATGGGGCGGGGCGGCTGGTATCGCGCATATCGGTGTTGGAGAAGATCGCCTGGCAAAGCGGCCTCGACGATATGCTGCGTGATACGCCCGACCCTGACACGAAACCGACAACGCCACCGCCAGCGGGACATGTCAGCCGTTTTTTGATCTTGCTGACAGTGGCGATGGGGATTTTGCTGGTCATGCTGCTGCTGAATGGTGGGATTCGGCGTAACAGTGCTTTGCCTGAGGCCACGGCCGTTTCTCCGGCGGCGATCATCGCTGTCGAAGCAAGTGCAACACCGACGGCGGCGCTGCCCACGGCAACGGCCGTTCCCATTACGGCAACCCCTTTGCCACTGACGCCAACGGCCGAACCGCTGCCGACACTGCCGCCAACGGCGACATCGGTGCCGGTGTCGGTGGTCACAGAAAATGCAGAGATAACGGCCGTTCCGCCTACCGCAACCTTCAACGGCCCGTCCATTCGCTTTTTTTATGATCGCAACAGCTTTTACGCCTGGAATCCAGGCAACGCCCCCATTGCCATTCGTTCGCTCTCTTTTGTGGCACTAGATGAAACGGGCAATCCGACCAGTTATGCGTTTCGTGGGCGTATGTGGGCTGAATTTTATGAGGAACTTGAGGCTGGCGGCTGTGATGCGATTGAACCGTTGGAAGCTCCTGCCTATTTACAACCAGATGCCTGCGATTCTTACAATTCAACGGTGACGCCGCCGCTTGATAGCAAAATCATCTTCTGGACATCGCGCCCCGGCATTGTTGCCTTTCGCGTGATGTGGAATGGGCAAACAATTGGCGAGTGCCCCTTTGTCGCTGGCATTTGCCAGTTAAATTTACCCTCAAAATAATTGGGAAGCAGACACCGACTACGGTTTATCTAACAGCATATTCTATGACCGTCAGATGGCGAAAGTCACGCCTTGTCAGATTGTCAGCGTGAGAGGCGAACCAATGGGTGATGGGGGTCGTTTGGGCGTCGGTGGTTTCTGTGTTAATCCAGACAAGCCAGACGCGTTGACCGGCGGCAAAGGGGGCTGGTGCGTCATCTGCATAGGCATTGTTGTTTGCGCCTTGATAGGGGAAACGGCCGTTTGCATAATACCGATCAAAGGCCATCCGTGCCCATCCCGGTGTGAGCACAACCACATCTCCCGGCTGCCCATTGGCTTCAATGTACTGCGCAATGCCCCGCCAATCCTCAAACGGCCGTCCCCATGCCGTTATGGCCGCCAGTACCAATGACACCCCCAAAATGACGCCCACCAGTTGCGGTTTGTGGATAGAAGCAAATGCCCATGTTGCCAGCAGAATCGCCACCGGCCAAAAGACGAACAACTGCCGCCGAATGGATAGGCCGCGTGGAATTGCGCCGGCAACAGTCGCCAGGATGAAGGTCAAAATAATGGCAATGGCGATGATTGGCAAAAGCTTTTGCGCCCATTGCAGCAGGCGCGGCTGCCACCAAACAATCAGCCATAACAAGATGCCCCCCAGCACAACCAGCCCCCCGGCAGCCAGCGCCAGCGATAAGGTATCCGCCAGCGTGCCGGAAAGATCGATGCCAAATTGGGGTAAGATGGGCCAGTTAAAGGTGAGGCCGCGTTGTAACTGCTCCTGCATGAGCGGCCACCAAAGAGCGAAAACGGCCGTAATCAACCCTTGTGCCAGCAGCCAGCGCAGCAGCCGTCCAATTTTGCGACCAGCCAGGTGCCAACAAAGCCAGAATAAGCTCAGTTGCAGCCCCCATAACCCTAATGTGGGGTAGGCGGTAAACAGCCCCAACAATGTCGCTGCCGCCAGACCAAACATGTCTATCCAACTATCACGTTCAAATGAGGCGATGAAATAGTAGAGCGACAATACCCAAAAGAGGCTGGCAAGCCCGTACATGCGTGCCTCGCGCGAGTACCAGATGTGCAGCGGCGATAATGCCAGCAGCGCCGCTGCCAGCAATCCCCAACGGGGGCGTCGCCCGACCACGCCAATGCGCCACATGCCGATGATGGCGAGCCAGCCAGCCAGCGCAGAAGGCAGGCGCAGCCAGACATCATTGTCCCGAATTTGCAGCATGGCATGAAACAAAAGGTAATAAAGTGGCGGGTGTTGATCATCGGGAACGCCCAGTGTCAGAATTTTGAGTTCTGGGACGAGCCGCCAGGTATACAGTTCGTCAGTCCAAAAGCTCCAATAGCCCAGGGCGATGAAGCGCAGGGCTGCGCCCAATAGTAAAATGATGACCAACAGCAGCAGGTCATTTTGGAGTAAAGTGGTCAGGTGGCGTGGTGATGACGAGGTGTCGGGCAGGGATGCGGTTACTTCACTCATGGGGATTCGTCTGCGGTGAGGCTGGCAACGAGCACATTGAGCGCGGTTGTCATGTCATTGCGGCCGGTTTTGACGCCGACGTCAATGTCAAGCAGGTGGCGATAAATTTGTTCCAGTTGGGTGATGCTAAAGCCGCGTGTCTGCTGGTGGATTTTGCCGACGACGAAGCTGTGCATTTTTAAGGTTTTGGCAATGGCGGGCGGCCGTTCCCCGGCATCGGCTAACTCTTTGACCTGGAGCAGCAGCCGGAACTGGCGCACGAACATGGAGAAGAGGTAAAAGGGGTCTGTGCCTTCGTTGAATTTTTGTTGGAGGAGGGTGGCGGCTTTACGGCCGTTTCTGTTGCCAATCGCGTCCACCAAATCAAAAATGTTGGCTTCCGCCAGATAAGGGCACAATTTCTCTACGTCGTCGCTCTTGATTTCGTCGGCTCCGGCATAGAGCACGAGCTTTTCGATTTCGTTGTCCAGAATTTGCAAGTCGTTACCGATGTTGGCGGCGAGGAGCTGCGCGGCGTGGGGGGAGATACGGCCGTTCTTTTCCGCCACGCGCTGCCGAATCCACCGTTCCAGCCCAACCCCTTCGGGGCGGCTGAAGAGCTTGACGTAACCGTTAACGGCCGTTTCCGCAGCCTTCAGCACCGCATGATTGCCCGGCAGCTCCGCTGATTCCAAAAAGAAAAGGCGTGTTGTTTCCGGCAAATCGGGCAAAAAGGCCAACAATTGCTTCACATACGCCTTATCCATCTTTGTTGCCAACAAATCTTTGACAATGACAATACGCGCTTTTGCCAGGAACGGCATCGACCCACAGACCTGCTGCAAAGCGACAAAATCCACAGCCCCATCAAAGCGGCTTGTGTTCAAGTCCAACATGCCAGGATCGCCTAACTTTGCCAGCAGGCCATCGAGCGTTTCTTTTTGCGAGTGGGTGTCGTCTCCGTGAAAGATGTAGTACATGGGTGCAAAGTTGGCAAACTTGTATGGCTAATCGCGCGTTTCGATGCGATAGGCTGTTGCTTGCAGGTCTGTGCGCCCGCCGGTGAGCAGTAGTTGGAAAACGCGCGTCACCACTGAGGGCGTGACGCGGCGCACACTGACCACTTGCAAATCGCCAAGATCGCCTTCTACGGTGTATTGTGCCTGCAATTGCACGCCTAACGGCCGTGACACAATCAAGGCGACAACGACGGCCAATATGGCGGAAGGAAGCGTGTTGAGCAGCAGCGGCAATGTCATGGCGGTGCGATGCTGCCGCTTCATTTCCGCGCTAAAAACGGCTTGTGCGGCCAATGTCGCCAGGGTGGCGGTGGTGAGCAAAACCGTGCCGCAGTTGGGATGGACGGCGAGATGATGTTGGCCTGCTTTCAGGCGGCGATACGCTTCTTGTACGGCTGCGGTGACATCTTCTTCGCTGAGAGAGCCATACACATTCAGGTTAAACCCGCGATGATCGGAATTGCCTTGCGCACTGAATTGTGTGTGCTTCTCGCTGAGCATGTGGATGGTGGCGTGTTCCAGGCCATGATTGCGGCGAACACGGCTGATAAGCTGATCAATCATACGTAATCTCCTGGTCTTGCAGCGGCGCAATTAATTGGGCGTCAGTCTGCGAGTGAGATGATTCGGCAGGTAGTTTAGCATGGCTTCGCGGAATCGGGAAACATTGCCCGGTGAATAAATGCACGCCGATAAATGGCGATACGCATTTATAACCGCGTGAACACGTTATTGCCCTGTGCCTGTTGGCAGGCCAAGGTCGGGCATGGGCTGGTTTGCCAGAAAAGCATCGAGGGCCAGGCGTGTGGCCTGCCGGTCATCCCAGGGGTACTCGGTGCTGCCAAAGCACATTGACTGCTCATGCCCTTTGCCGCAGATGAGCACGATGTCATCGGGGAGGGCCATGTTTAGGGCGAAGTGAATTGCCTGCCCCCGGTCAGGGATGCGCCAGAAGGTCTCTCCTTCAATGCCGCCAGCGCTGCGTGCGCCGACGGCCATCAAGTCTAGAATGTCGTCGAGGGATTCTGTGCGGGGGTCTTCGGCGGTGAGAATGGTGCGGTCTGCATCGCGAACGGAGACGGCGGCCATGAGGCGGCGTTTCTCGACGTCGCGCTGCCCGGCGCTGCCGAACACGGCGATGATGCGTGCGCCTTTGCGCCCGGCGATCATTTTGCGGGCGACGCCGATTGCTTTTTCGAGGGAGATGGGGGTGTGGGCGAAATCTACGATGACCTGGAAGGGTTGGCCGCGATGGATGCGTTCCATGCGCCCGCTGATGGGGGGAACGTGTTGCAGCCCGTGTTGGATGGTTTCGGGGGGGATGTGCAGGGCATGGGCAACGGCCGTTGCCGCCAGCATGTTATACACATTGAATTCGCCAACCAGCGGCGAGGAGATGACTGCTGCCGGGGGATGTAGGGTGAACTGGGTGCCGGATGGGGTGTAGGCAATATCGGTGGCGCGAAAATCGGCCGTGTCGTGCAGGCCGTAGGTGAGTTGGCGCGGGACATCGACCTGGCTGAGACGGGCAAAAGAGGTGTCGTCGCGATTGAGAACGGCCGTTTTCACGACCGCTTGTTTGTACCCATTGCCACCGTCTAATTTCCAGGCGCCAGCGCTTCCCACCATCTCAAACAGCCGCCGCTTGGCGGCAAAATAATTTTCCCAACTGCCGTGAATGTCCAGGTGTTCGTGGGTGATGTTGGTGACGGCGGCGATGTCGTAGGCAACGGCCGTTACCCGTCCCAAAGCCAGCGCATGTGATGTCGTTTCCAGAACAACGTGAGTTAATCCGGCATCGACCATGCGCCGCAAATATTGTTGGATGACCGGTGCTTCCGGCGTGGTCACATGCAGGGCCAGCGGTTCCTCTTCTTCGCCAATCACCGCCTTGATGGTGCTGAGCATACCGGCACGCAGGCCAGCGGCTTGCAAAATGCTGAAGATGATTTGTGCGCTGCTGCTTTTGCCGTCTGTGCCGGTGATGCCGATGACGACTAACTGTTGGCTGGGGAAGCGATACCAGGCGGCGGCGAGCCAGGCGAGGGTAACGGCCGTATCTGGCACAGTCAAATACACCACATCCTCAGGGATGGCAAAACCCAATTCGGCGGCGGGGCGCTGCGCGATGATCACCCGTGCCCCTTTGTCGATGGCTTGCGGGATGTAGCGATGGGCGTCGCTCCACACGGAGCCGTCGCCGCGCAGGCGCACACGGGCAACGAAGCAGGCTCCTGGCTGCACGGCGCGGCTGTCGTCGGTGAGCTGTGTCAGGGGGGCGTCGGGGCCGGTGTAGGTGGGCGGTTGGGGATGGGAAACGGCCGTTGCCCAGTCAGACAGTAATTTTTTGAATGAGATTGGAGATTGGAGATTGGAGATTGTCATAGCTCTTTTGCACAAACGTCAAATTTTCGCCTGTTGTACTTCATCCGGGGAAATTTTGCATGTAGATGTTGGCGGTGTTTCCGTAAGTCGGATTGCCAATCCGATAGTCGGATTGCCAATCCGACCTACGATGCCTCCTCCATTTTTCCGAAAAAGTGCTCTTTTCAGACCCCTGAAGACCCCATTTTTCCGAAAAAGTGCCCCCTTCAGACCTCTGAAGACCTCGTTTTTCCGAAAAAGTGCCCTCTTCAGACCTCTGAAGACCCCGTTTTTTTGAAAAAACACCCCCTGCAACAGTCCGCAGCGGGCGTTTTTTTGAAAAAATGCCCCCTGCTATCTACCCTTTGTGCCAATTTCTGTGCGATTTGGGGCGGGGGTCACAGGTCAACGCGGCGCGTATTGTCGGATGGATAGCGGTATTCCATGTGGCGGGCGGTGGCGCGGGCGATTTCTGCGCCAAAGGTATGGGCGACGACGTGCAAGGCCATGTCGATGCCCGCTGAAATCCCGGCCGAAGTGACCAGGTTGCCATCTGCGACGACGTGCTGGTCGCGGATGACGTTGACATCGGGGTAACTGGCGGCCATCCAATCGAGTGAGGCCCAATGTGTGGTGGCGAAACGGCCGTTTAACAGCCCCACTTTCCCCAGCAGCATCGAACCCGTACAAACCGCAGTCAGCGTCTCCACCCGCCTGCCCTGCGCGGCCACCCAATCCAATAAAGATGGACGATGCAGCGCGGCACGCACGCCCCAACCACCGGGCACAACCAATATATCCAGCGGCGGGCAAGTGGCCGTCGTCACATCGGGCAGCACGCGCAAGCCGCCACGCGCGGCAAGCGGTGCGCTTTCTTCCGCCACCACCAGCACGTCAAATGGGGCGTCCTGCCGCGCGGCGTCCAGCCGCGTCACAGAAAAAACCTCATACGGCCCACAAAAATCCAGCACTTCCACGTCTGGGAAAATCAAAATACCAACGCGCTTTTTATTCATCTGAAGAGACAGCCTGCGATTTTGATTGCCGCACATGCTCAATGGTTAGATGTGCAGATTGGCGCAAATGCTTCTGCAATGTTTCGCCGCGCACCGCCATGACGCGGCTGTCGGCGAAGTAAGCGAAGTCGAAGGTCACAGGATCACCCGCTTGCAAGCCGGGTAAGGGCATGAGCCGTGCGGTCAGCGGTTTGCGCAAACGGGTGGCAAGCATGGCGACATCAAGCAAAATGGCCGTCAGGCTGTCCTGGCTAATGTCGCCGGGCAAGGGGATGGTGTCCAGTCCCACGCCGCAAACGGCGCTGTAGCTGAGCAAATCTTGCACGGTGAGAACACCTGCGGCGGCACGACGAGCCAGCACGGAATCTTCGAGCACGGGCAGCATGAGGCCAGAGAAACCGCAGCGCGGGAAGTTGGCGCGTTCGATGGCTTCGGTGATGAATCCGGCGGCAAAGAGGCTGCCGGCCGCGCCAACATGTGGCAAGCCCAATGCTTCCATCGCTCCGCCTAGACTTTTGCTGTCTGTGGGGTAGGGGGCGAGGGAGAAGTCGATGCCGTGAAAGGGGATGTTGTATTCTTGGGCAAGGGAAACGGCCGTATTCACCACCTTACCCGCCTCCTCCTCAATGGCCGCAACCAAATTAGCCCGCGCCTCTGGCAGCGTTTTCGCCGCCTGGATAGCGTCCAAAGCCAGATCGGCAGACTCGACAGCGATGGCAAATGTCGGCGCTCCGCCTTGATGATAGGCAACGGGGAAAAAGGGCGAGCCGGGTGGACAATTTGCCAGCGCCGCCAGATAAAGATTGCCGAACCCGTTCGGCGAAACGGTGCTGACGCGGCGGATAATGTCGGCCACATGCCAACAGCGCCCTGTATCCAGATTGCCCGATGTGTCGGCAATTTCGGCCGTGGCAAACAGCGCATCGCTGGTGGCGAAGATGACGGGCAGCGCATTCAGCCAGACAGGGTCATGGCGCAATAGAACCGGCCCCAGGCTGATGTAATCGACGCCCAGAGCTTGCCCGCGTGCCGCTGTTTGCTGTGCCAGATGGGCGACGGTGGTGGCGTCGGGCTGCGGCCACCAGTCGGGAAAGGGCGGCGTTGCCATGCGCGTGCTTTGTACGGGATATGGGAAGGCGTGGCGGGCAGCTTGCAAAAAATGGGCCAATGGCGCATCAGCCGCACCCGCTTCACAAAAGAGTGTGACGGAACGAATATCCATAATTTCCCCTGGTTACTTGACAGACAATGATTACCATCGTTAGAATCGCCGTTACTGCTAAAGGTTATGGAAGATAACAAGGTAGACCTGACAGGTCTTTCCAGGCTATTTTGATAATGGATGAAAACAAATGCCATCTGATGATGATCAAGACATTGCTGTAGAAGCAAGTGAGTTGAAGGATACTGAAAATGAGCTGAGCGGACAAACGGAAGATGTGACGCCAGTGGAGTTTGCCGAGAAAGTGGTTGAAGAAGCGGCGGGTTCGGCCTGGGAAACGGCCGTTTCCGCTGATGATGACCTGTACGACAGCGACGATGGGCCATTACCCGAAGTGCGTTTGCCGTCACGTTCGCAGCGGCAGCGCCGTCCACATGCACGCCGCTCCGGGCATCAGCCACAGTCGCAGGTAAGCGTGGATGCGGTGCTGGCACGCTTTGCCGCCTGTGACCGTTGCAGTTACTTTCTCACCGGATATTACAGCAAGTTGGGGTTGGATAACCTGCAAACGGCCGTTTCGCAAATAGACGCCGGTTGGTTAACACTGACCTGGTCGCCGGTGACGCGCACGCTGGTGGAAACGGCGTATGGCACATCGGTTGATCGTGGACATTATTATTACGAAGGGTGCTGCCCCAATTGTCACCGCGCATTTACATTTTGGGCGAAAGATGAAGCGGCGCAGCCCGATTTTCAGATCAGTATGTAGGTGTGCGCTGCCGCACTGCTTCAAAGAGGATAATGCCGGTGGCGATGGCTGCATTCAGCGATTCTGTGTCAGCTTGAATGGGAATGGTGATGCAGCCGGTTGCCAGGCGGCGTCCTTCGTCGGAGATGCCCCACGCTTCGCCGCCAATCATTAATGCTGAGGGGGATTGCCAGGAAACGGCCGTATACGCCCGCGCATCTTCATCCACAACTGCTGCCCAAACCGACATATGCTTCGTTACAGTCGCCATCTCATCCCAATCCAGGCTGTGTATGGGCAGGCGCAGCAGCGCCCCCATGCTGGCACGCACCACTTTGGGGTTGTAAACATCAACCGACCCTGGCCCCAGCAAAACACCATCTACGCCAGCAGCAGCAGCCGTGCGCAGCATTGTGCCCAAATTCCCCGGCGTGCTAATGCCATCTAAAATGAGCAGCAGGTTGGGGGATGGTGGTAAGGGGCGGGGCAGATGTGGCAGCACGGCCAATACCCCTTGCGGCGTGTCCGTGTCGCTCATGGCAGCCATGACCGCTTCCGTTACCGGTTGTGTTGCCGCGTTTAGCTGATGTAAAATGGCGGCATGTTCGGGAACCTTTGCCCAGGTTTCGGTATAAAAGAGATTGATCGGCGCTGTTGTGACCAATCCCGCCAACTCTGACACCCACCGCGTCCCCTCTACGACAAAAGCTTGTTCTCGCTGTCGAAATCGTCGTTCGCTTTGCAGCCGCCGTATATATTTCACTTTGGAATTGCCAGGACTGGTAATCATAATGGATATTGTATCTTTTTTGCGGGCAAAGGGTTACTACACACAAAGGCATCTGGCATGGGGTGAGCATCCTGGATGTATGACGAATTTTGACACGGAGGATAAAGGTAGATGAAGCAAGTGAAAGGTTTATACAAGCTGAGCCGTCCCTTATCAACCTTAAGCGGGGTGCTGGCCGTCTTTTTGGGTGGCTATGTGGCGGGTACGGGTGAATGGCTAAGGGTGACGTTAGCGGCCGTTTCCACATTGTTGATTTCGGCAGCGGCTAACGCCTGGAATGATTACCTGGATGTGGAGATTGATAAGATTAATCAGCCGCAACGGCCGTTGCCATCTGGCATGGTTAGCTTGCGCACAGCACGCAACTTTTCTTTCATCCTGGCTGTGTTGTCGGTTGTCCTGGCTGGCTTTATCAATTGGCAAGCATTTTTAATTGCGTTCACCTCAAATGTCTTGCTGTACGTTTACTCCTTGCGCATGAAAAGCACGGTGCTGGTGGGCAATGCCATTGTCGCGTTCATTTCAGCGATGAGCGCTGTTTTTGGCGGCGTGGCGGCGGGCAACATCCTGCCCACGTTTTGGCTCGCCATCATCATCGTTTGTGGCATCATGGGGCGCGAGGTGCTGAAAACAATGGCTGATTATGAGGGGGATTTAAGCCAGCGTGTGCGCACCATTGCCACCGCTTGGGGCAAACGCCCGGCACGCGTCGTCTTTTACATTTTGGGCAGCATGACCTTGTTGATGATGATGGTGCCCCAATTGCTGCGTGTTTATCATCCCGTTTATGGGTATGTTGTGGGATTTGGCGTTTATCCGGTTGTGCTTTATATCATGTTGCGTGTGACGCGTGAACGCACCGGGCCACAGCTAGAAAAGTTGAGCCAGTTGATGAAATATGATTTTCTCATCTGGTTTTTGGCTGTGATGTTGGGTGCGTCTATTAAGATGTAGTTGCGTATTGCGTATTGCGTATTACGTATTGCGTAGGCTTAAATACGCAATACGCAATACGTGTGTCTGGAGAGAAGAGAAACATTCTCTCTTCTCTCTTCTCTCTTCTTTCTACGCTCTACTCAATCTCATTCCCCCCTCATTTCTGTTTGGTGGTTGACGGCCGTTACCCACCCCGTTACACTTTCGCCCCATGAGTAAACAGGCCCATATTTTTCAACTTAATGTATCCGATGGCGGCGTGCCGAAACGGCCGTTGCCCGCTGCTGATGTTCATACTTTAGGAATGCAAGGCGACCGGCAAAACGACACCGTCCATCATGGTGGGCCGACACGCGCCATTTGCCTTTACTCCCTTGAGATCATCCTTGCTTTGCAGGCAGAAGGGCATCCCATTTACCCTGGTGCGGTTGGGGAAAATGTGACCGTTGCCGGGTTGGATTGGGAGCGCATGGTTCCCGGCACACGCCTGCGTCTGGGTGAAGTCGAGGTGGAAATCACCAGCTATGTCGTGCCGTGTACCAACATTCGCCAGGCATTTGCCGGGGAAACGTTTAGCCGCATTTCGCAGAAAACCAATCCTGGCTGGGCGCGTGTTTATGCCCAGGTGTTGCAGCCGGGTAAACTGCAAATTGGGGATGCGGTCGTAGTGCATGAGTAAAGGGCAAGCGAATGTGTGCGCTCCTCTGAAAATATCCTCCCGGAGGTTATCAGTGGAACGTTCGCCGCATGAGACAAACCTCCGGGAGGTTGGTCTCTATTTATCATGATGGGCAATCGCCCTTTATAATTTTGGCTTATGACGACACAAACAACACAACCCAACAAAACGGCCGTTTGGATTCAAGCGATGCGACCGCGCACGCTGCCATTGGCCTTGGCGGCAATTATCATGGGCGCTTTTCTGGCTGCGGCCGATGGCGTGTTTAATGGCTGGGTGGCCGGGCTGGCGGGATTAACGGCCGTTTTCCTGCAAATCCTCTCCAATCTGGCAAATGATTATGGCGATTCTGTGCATGGGGCCGACCATGTGCAGCGGCAAGGGCCGCAGCGGGCTGTGCAGTCGGGCGCGATTCCCGCAGCGACGATGCGGCGGGCAATGGCATTGTTTGTGCTGCTGGCCGTTGCCAGCGGCGTGGCCTTGCTCTGGCTGGCGTTTGGCGTAGATCGGCTGCCTTATGTGCTGCTCTTCTTGCTGTTGGGGGCGGGGGCGATTGGCGCGGCGATTGCCTACACAAATGGGAAACGGCCGTATGGCTATGCCGGTTTAGGCGATTTGTTTGTGCTCATCTTTTTTGGTTGGGTGGGCGTGTTGGGCACCTACTTTTTGCAGGCGCTGGCCTTTCGTTGGCTGCTGCTCTTGCCGGCGACAAGCTGCGGCTTGCTGGCTGTGGGCGTGCTCAATGTGAACAATATCCGCGACATCGAGTCAGATCGGCAGGCGGGCAAACGGTCAATTCCGGTGCGTGTGGGGCCGCAAAAGGCGCGGCTGTACCATTGGCTGTTGTTGGCGGGGGCCGTGGGAACGGCCGTTCTCTACGTTTTGTTCGATTACCGGTCGTTGTGGCAGTTTTTGTTTGTGCTGGCGCTGCCGCTGTTGGCGCGGCATGGAACGGCCGTAGCGCACACACACAGCCCACTCAAACTAAATCCGCTGCTCAAGCAGCTTTCCCTCATCACCCTCTTTTTCATTATCACCTTTGGCATTGGTCAAATCATTGGCTAACGTGCATGACTGGGCGCTTGCGCTACTCCATGATGCGTGCCATAAAGTAACTGTCTGACCAACGGCCGTCGCCAAAGACATGAAACCGCTTCGTGCCCTCGATGACAAAGCCAAACTTTTCATAGAGGCGCACGGCGGTTGGGTTGTCGGTGTTTACGTCCAGATCAACGCGTTTTAAGTACAACCAATTATCGGCAATGTTCAAAATTGCTTCCATCAAACGGCTGCCCAATCCCAAACCCCAATAATCGGGATGAACCATCATCCCCAGTCCGGCAGTGTGCAGCATGCGCGGATTTTGGCTCTGGAAAATGGTGATTGCGCCAACAAGCTGCTCATCAATAAGGCTGACCAGCCGATGGCCGCCAGGGCTGTGATTTTCTAGCCGTTGACGCGCGAAGAAGATTTCCTGGCTGGGCATTTGCAGCGTGGTGCGGCAGATGGATGGATGCCGCCAAAGCGCGTTCATTTGTTCGGCGTCGTTGGGGTGCATGGGGCGAATGGTGACTGGTTGGGTCAATGTCTGGCGCGGCGGACGGGCGGGCGGCGGCGGCGCTGTTGGCGAATTGTGCAGCGCATCTGTGTTGTGCAGGCGTGCCATTTGGAATTCGTCACGGAAACGGCCGTTGCCGCCAAAGACATTCATTCGCCGTGTGCCTTCAATCTCGAAGCCGAATTTTTGGTAAAGGTGGACGGCTGCGGGGTTATCGGTAAACACTTCCAGCTCGACCCGGTGCAAATTGAGCCAGTTATCGGCCAGATTCATTTGTGCCGCCATTAGGGCGGAGCCAACGCCTTGCCCCCAATAATCGTGGTGAATCATCATGCCGAGCCTGCCGCTGTGCATCATGCGCGGGCGAAGATTTTGTGTCAGACCGCACGAGCCAACAACACGGCCGTTTACTTCGGCCACCAGCCGGTGCTGCCCTGGTTGGTGATTTTGCACCCACTTTTGCGTTTCGCTGAACTCCATGCTGGGCAACTGCACCAATGTGTCGTTGACGCGCGGATCGCTGACAATGGCGTACAGGTCGGCGGCATCGTCGGGGTGTACCGGGCGCACGCGAATCTCTGAACTGGTCATACTGTCTCCTTCGGAAAGAATTTAACGCAAAGGCGCAGAGGTGCAGAGAAAAGAGAGTGCTTGTGTCCTTCGCGGGGTGGTCAGCATAGCCGGTGAGGGCTTCTCTAAAAAAGCCTCCCGGAGGTTTGTCTCATGCGGCGAGCCTGCCATTGATAACCTCCGGGAGGTTCGGTTTTTCATTCGTATTACATGCGGAAAGTGCCGTAACGGCCGTTGCCAAATGGAGCGTTCAAGGTTACGGCAAATGCCAACGCCAGCGCCGTGCGCGTTTGCGCCGGGTCGAGAATGCCATCATCCCAAAGGCGTGCGGTGGCGTAGTATGGGTCGCTTTCGTGTGCGTATTTGTCCAGCACCGGCTGCTTAAATTCAAATTCGGCCGTTTTGACCGCTTCCTCATTGGCGCTTGTCAGGTTGCGCAGGATACGATCCTGGCCCACAGTCCACAGTACGTTGGCGGCGGCATCGCCGCTCATGACGCTGATGCGGCTGTTCGGCCAGGTGAAGAGGAAACGCGGGTCATAGGCACGGCCGCTCATGCCGTAGTTGCCTGCGCCGTGGCTGACGCCGTGAAAAAGGGTGATGCGCGGTACGTTGACTGTGGAAACGGCCGTTACCATCTTCGCCCCATCTTTGGCAATCCCCCCATTTTCATACTGTTTGCCCACCATGAAGCCAGTGATGTTTTGCATAAACAGCAGGGGCACACCGCGCTGCCCACATAATTGAATAAAATGTGATGCTTTCAACGCCGACTCGCTGAACAAAAGGCCATTGTTCGCCACAATGCCGACCGGGATGCCCATGATGTGCGCAAAGCCACAAACGATGGTTGTGCCATACCGCGCCTTGAACTCGCTGAAATAGGAGCCATCGACCAGCCGCGCAATCACCTCGCGCACATCGTAGCTGACGCGTGGATCGGCGGGAATGACGCCGTACAGCTCTGCCGGGTCGTAAGCGGGTTCTTCTGGCTGCTGCATCACAACGGGCAGTTGTGGGCGGCGGTTTAGATGCGCCACTATTTCGCGTACTTTTGCCAGGGCCGCCTCTTCCGAGTCGGCAAAATGGTCAGCCACACCGCTGAGCCGGGTATGCACGTCCGCGCCGCCCAACTCTTCGGCCGTGACTTCTTCACCGGTAGCCGCTTTCACCAGTGGTGGTCCGCCAAGGAAAATGGTGCCGTTTTCCTTGACGATGATCGTTTCATCGGACATGGCCGGAATGTATGCGCCGCCAGCCGTGCATGATCCCAACACGGCCGAAATTTGCGGGATGCTTTTGCCAGACATGCGTGCGATGTTGTAAAAAATGCGCCCAAAATGGTCACGATCAGGGAAAACATCCGCCTGTAAATGCAGGAATGCGCCGCCGGAATCTACCAGATAAATGGTTGGCAAATGGTTTTCTTCGGCAATGGCCTGTGCGCGGACATGCTTTTTTACCGTCTCCGGGAAGTATGTGCCTCCTTTGACGGTAGGATCATTGGCGACAATCATGCACTCTACGCCTTCGACGCGCCCGATGCCGGTGACGATACCGGCGCTGGGTGCTTCGCCATCGTGCATGTCCCAGGCTGCCAGGGGAGAGAGTTCCAAAAAGGGGCTGCCATCGTCGAGAATGGTTTCGATGCGCTCGCGCACGAGTAGTTTGCCGCGTTGGCGATGGCGCTCGATGGTGCGTAACGGCCGTTCCACAGCCGCTTGCTCCTGTCGTTCATGCAATAACTCGGCCAGCCGTTTGTTATGCGCGTAATTTTCCTTATATTCAGCCGTGTTTGTATGGATATGGCTGATTAGTTGGCTCATGCTTTTGCCTCCGTGGGAATGGGTGGTTAAACGGTCACTGCGTAAGTTTACCTCAATATGCCGGGCATGGTCATCAACAAACGCGCCACGAGATGGGATTGGGGCGGCATCTAAAACTTCATTTGTGCCGCACTCAAGCCCAAAGCGGAAGCAATGCCGCCGATGCACAAGGCGCGAAAATGATGCACGATTTTTTGAGTGGGGTAAGGCATATCATTTTCCAGCCACCAGATTAACATGCTCATCAACGATCCGGCATAATAGTTAGCGGCCAGGCTTGGGGGTATCTCCGGCGTTGTTTGTAATTCGGCGACCAGACTGGAGAAAAAAACTTGGGCACGTTCCGTCACATAATCGCGCACACGGTCAGCCAGAGCTACGCTGCCTTGCCCGCGCAATAATATGCGGTAAAGGGTGGCATTTTCAGCCGCATGTTGGAAAACAACAGAGATGGGGCCATGATCGTTTTCGCCGAGTCTCCATTCTTGGGGCATGGACATAATTTGCGCCGCCAGTTCATCAAATACCGCTTCCAGGCTGCTGATGAGCAGTTCTTCTTTGTCTTTGTAATGCAGGTAAAATGTGGTGCGCCCCAGGTCTGCTCGTTCGGTGACATCTTCAATCGTTACGCCGTCGTATCCTTTTTCGAGAATAAGCTCCATCAGTGCATCGCGTAGTTGTCGCTTTGTCCGTGCGACACGTCTGTCTTCTCGTCGTTGTCGTTTCATCGCTATTTCCTGTGTTCACGCTGATTCCTGGAAATCAGGCTCTATTTATTGAACAAGTGTCTATTTTTGAACAGTCCCAAAAACTGCTCGTTGACACTGTTGCTGTATAAACTATAATTTTTTTATGAACAGAGTGTTTATATTTTAACAGATTGTTTATTGAATGGGAAGTTTTATGGCGCTTTGAAATTTGGGGTGAGCATAGAGAAATAGCCTGCAAAATTCCAAAGCCTGATTACCTCAAGAACTTTTGGGAGCATGAATATCCACAATGCTGCGACGAATTTGGGCGGTGCTGCAAAAAGAATTAATTCAAACGCTGCGTGATTGGCGCACGCTTTTGATTCAACTGAGTATTCCCATGATTCAGTTGTTTTTGTTTGGGTATGCCATCAGCATGAATGTGGAGCATATTCCAACGGCCGTTTCCGATCAGAGCCTCGACGCTGCCAGCCTGGCCTATGTGCAGGCGCTGCAAGCGTCGGGATATTTCGACGCGGTGATGTATGTGCCCGACCAGGCGGGCGTTGTGGCGGCGATGGATGCGAGTGAGGTGCAGGCTGGCATTTTTATCCCGCCTGATTTTGCTGGCAAGGTGGCACGCGGGGAAGGGCAGGTGCTGCTGTTGGTGGATGGTTCGGATATTTTCACGTCGCAGTCGGCGTATAACGCGGCAACGGCCGTTTCCCAAAACCACGCCACCGATCTCCTGCTGCAAAAAGTGACACGCGCCGGAATGGTGAGCGACGACCAGACTTTGCTGCCGCTGACGACAAGCGCCCGTATTCTTTACAACCCCAACCTGGACGATCTCTGGTTTCTGATTCCGGGGATGTTGGCGATGCTGCTGCAAATGCAAACGGTGACGCTGACGGCAACGGCCGTTGTCCGCGAACGCGAAGTCGGCACCATTGAACAATTACTCGTCACCCCGATACGGCCGTTTGAACTCATGATCGGCAAAATGATCCCCAACATCATCATCGCCTTCGTCAACTTGTTGACCATTGTCGGCCTCGGCGTGTACTGGTTTGGCGTGCCCTTTCAGGGCGACTTCGGCCTCTTCTTGTGGCTGTCCCTGCTCTTCGTCTTTTCCGGGCTGGGATTAGGATTGCTCATCTCCACCATTTCACAAACACAAAAGCAAACCTTACAGTTAATTAGCCTCATCACCCTCGTTGGCACTGTGTTAGGGGGCTTCATCTTCCCCCGCTACACCATGCCACGCTGGATTTACTATGTCGGCTACATTTTCCCAATGACCCACTTCATTCCCATTGCGCGTGGTGTGATCAGCAAAGGGGTCGGCATCGAATATTTGTGGGAACAAGTGACCGCCTTAGCCATTTACGTGGTACTCATCTTAATTGTGGCGGCACGCGCTTTTCGTGAACGATTGGATTAGGTGTATATCAAAAAGCTGGTTTCTTTCGTGAAACTGGACTTCATGTGGACGCAACAATGCGCAAACGACAACAACGCTTATTTGCCCTGGTACGCAAAGAATTGACACAGATGCTGCGCGACCGACGCACGTTGGGCATCATCATGGCTATCCCGCTCATTGAGTTATTCATCTTTGCCTATGCCGTAGAAATGACGGTTGACCACATTCCGACGGCCGTGGTGGATATGAGCCAGGACGACGAAAGCCGCCGCCTGGTAGAAGCCCTGGTTGTTTCTGGCTTTTTTGATGTGGATGTGTATCTGAACAGCGAAGCAGAATTGATTCATGCGCTCGATGCCGGGCAGGTACGCGCCGGATTCGTCATTCCGCCCAACTTTGCCGAAGCCTTGCAGCGCGGCACAGCGCAGGTTTTGGTTTTGGTAGATGGGTCTGATTCATTTACCGTGCAGTCTGGTTATAGTGCGGCTTTGTCCGTGACACAGGCTTTTGCCACCGACTTGATGCTGCAAAAAATTGACCGCCTGGGGCAAGATGTGGGCGGCGTGCCCATCGAATCATTTACCCATGTGCTCTATAACCCGAATATGGACGACATGGTGTTCATTGTGCCCGGCCTGGGGGCGATGCTGTTGCAATACATGACCATTAACTTGACGGCAACGGTGGTTGTGCGTGAGCGTGAAATG
This sequence comes from Ardenticatenaceae bacterium, assembly GCA_020634315.1. Classification (GTDB taxonomy): domain Bacteria; phylum Chloroflexota; class Anaerolineae; order Promineifilales; family Promineifilaceae; genus JACSRF01. The sequence goes on from JACKBV010000010.1 coordinate 45,113, forward strand.
GGCACGATTGAGCAGTTGTTGATTACGCCTACCCGCCCCTTGGAACTGATGGTGGGCAAGATGGTTCCCAACATTTTGTTTTCCTTTCTGGCAATGATGATTGTCACATTTACCGGGATTTTCTGGTTTGACGTGCCTTTTCGTGGCAATTTTTGGCTGTATGTCTGGCTGACGCTGCTTTTTATTGTGTCGGGCTTGGGGATGGGGCTGCTCATGTCTACTGTGGCCCAGACGCAAAAGCAGGTGCAGCAGTTGTCGCAGTTGGTGGCCGTGCTCGGCTTGCTGTTGACTGGTTTCATTTATCCGCGACCGCCCATGCCGGTTGCCATTCAGGCTGTCGGTGGTTTGATTCCCTTGACCTATTTTGTGCGCATTGTGCGTGGCATTTTTACCAAAGGGGTGGGGCTGGAGTTTTTGTGGAGCGACGTGACGGCGCTGCTCATTTATAGCGCGGTCATTATGACGCTGGCGGCGGTGACGTTTCGCAAGAGGTTGGATTGATGAGTGAGTATGCCATTGCGGCTGACGGGCTGACGAAGGTGTTTAAGACGCGCGGTGGGCTGGTTACGGCCGTTTCCGAACTCACCCTGCACGTGCAACCCGGCGAAACCTTTGGCCTGATTGGGCCAGATGGCGCAGGCAAAACAACGGCAACACGCGTCATCTTAGGGCTGCTGCGCCGCAGCGGCGGCCACAGCAGCATCCTCGGCTACGACTCGATGCGCGACACCTATGCCATCCGCGAACGGGTTGGCTACATCGCGCAGCAGTTTGCCCTACCCGCCGACTTGACCGTGATGGAGAACATGCAGTTTTTTGCCCATGTGCAGGGCGTGTCGCCGCGCCAGCAAAAGCAGCGCATCCCCGATTTGCTGGCCTTTGCCGGGTTGGGCGAATTTACAGAGCGGTTGGCGGGACGGCTTTCTGGTGGCATGAAGAAGAAGCTGGCGCTGGCGTGCAGTTTGGTGCATGAGCCGCAAGTGGTGCTGCTGGATGAGCCGACGTTGGGCGTTGACCCGGTGAGCCGCCGCGAGTTTTGGCATTTGTTGGGCAAACTGCGGGCGGAGAAAGGGTTGACGATTTTGGTATGCACGCCGTACATGGATGAGGCGGAGCGCTGTAATCGGGTGGGGCTGATGGTAAACGGCCGTTTCATTGCCTACGACACCCCCAAAGCAATCAAACGGCAGGTAAACGGCCGTCTCCTCGAATTCACGCCATCAGACACACCCAACACCCTGGCGCTGCTGCAAAATCCGTCGCGCCTCGGCGTGGATGGCATTCTCGAAGTACAAACTTATGGCGCAATGCTGCACTTGTTCGTCGATGATCCGGCGCTGCGCGTGCCACAGCTTACCGCCGCCTTATCTGCACAGGGCATTACCCTGGACGGCTTGCGCGAAATTGAGCCGCGCATGGAAGAGGCGTTTATTTCATTGATTCGCAGGCAGGAAGAGGAAAGGGTAGACGGTAAACGGTTATCGGTCGTGGGGACGGCGTGACAATGGACGATTACACGATTGAAGTAAATCATCTCAGCAAGCAATTTGGCGCGTTTACGGCCGTTGACGACATCTCCTTTCGCGTGCGGCGTGGAGAAGTGTACGGCTGGCTGGGGCCAAACGGCGCGGGCAAAACGACAACCATCCGCATGTTGCTTGGCTTGCTGCGGCCGACAAGCGGCGAGGCGCGTGTGTTGGGTTTCAATCCGGCCAGCGAAGCCAAAAAGATGCAGGCGCGTGTGGGGTACATGTCGCAGTTGTTCACACTCTACAACGACCTCACCGCCGCCGAAAACATCCGCTTTTATGGCCTGGCGTATGGCCTGAAACGGCGGCAGCTGCGCCGCCGCCATGCCGAAATCATCGCGATGGCCGGGCTGCAAGGGCGCGAACGGGCATTGACGGCGACATTGTCTGGCGGCTGGAAGCAGCGCCTGGCCTTGGGCTGTGCCATTGTACACGAGCCGGAAGTGGTCTTTCTCGATGAGCCGACAGCGGGCGTAGACCCCATCAGCCGCCGCCAGTTTTGGGATTTGATTTATGAGATGGCGGGGCGCGGGGTGACGGTGTTGGTGACGACGCATTACATGGATGAGGCGGAGTTGTGCCAACGGGTTGGCTTTATTAGTCGCGGGCGTTTGTTGGCCTTGGACACGCCGCAGCGCTTGAAAGAGACGCAAATGAGCGGGCGCGTCTTGGAAATCAATACGACGCATCCGGATCGGGCGCTGCGTGTGCTGCAAGAGGCACAGGAAAACGGCCGTTTCCCGGCCGACGAAATCGCTTTATACGGGGCACAAATTCATGCCGTTGTCCCCGGCAGCGACGACGCCGCTGCCTGGAAAGAGCCGATTGCCGCCTTACTCGCTGAGGCTGGCATGGTCGTGAACAGCATCGAATGGATTGCGCCCACTTTGGAAGATGTCTTTATCTCGACGGTGAAAAGATAACCGGTCGTTGTGAGGTTTGCTATGAAGAAAAAAATAGCAGGTTTATTGGTACTCGTTTTGATAGCTGGCGCTGTATGGGGCTGGCAGGCAAGCGCGGGCACGGCAGTGGGAACGGCCGTTCGTCAGCAGCTCTCCGCCTATTTACCAGAAAGCTTGCAGCCTGCCGTGAATGGCGAAGAAGATGTTGTCCGCGCTTCGGGCATCATCGAAGCGGATACGGTAGAGATTGCCAGCGAGTTTGGCGGTCGCATTACGGCCATGCCGCTGCACGCCGGTGATGCGGTTGCCGTGGGACAATTGTTGGTGACGCTGGATACGGCCGTACTCGATGCCCAAATTGCCGCCGCGCAGGCAGGCGTCGCCGTTGCCCAGGCCGGTTTGGATCAGGCGCAAGCCGGAGCACGCCCCACACAAATTGCCATTGCCGAGGCGCAGCTGGCCCAGGCACAGGCCGGACAATGGGCCTCGCAGCAAGTCGTCAGCGACACAATGGCGCTTGTCGCAAATCCGCAAGACATTCGCTTGCAAATTGCCGTGACGCAGGCGCAGGTAACGGCTGCCGATCAGCGTATTGCCGAAGCGGTTGCCGAAAAAGATGCCATTGAGCTGGCGAAAAACAAATTTGAGGAGTTAAACGATGAATGGGGCGGCGGTGGTCGCCAAAAGTTCCTCGTTTCCAGCGGCTCGCTGGACGGCATTCCCGGCGACATTTTGGAGCAAATTGGCGATGTGTCCGATGGCGTCTACAGTGTGCGCGATTATGAGCTGCACATCAGCGGCAACCATTATGAGCTGTACAAATGGGTGACGGTGAATCTGCCGTTGAGCCTGCACCTGACGCCCAATCAATGGTGGCAGGCGTGGGTGGGCGTCAATGCGGCGTCCGCACAGCGCGACGGGCTGCAAGCCTCGCTGGGGCAGTTATATGCGCAGTATACGCATCCGCAAACATTGGAAGCGAATGTGGATGGGGCGTTTGCCGCCTGGACGCAGGCGCAGGCGCAGGTTGCGCTGGCGCAGGCGCAGGTGGATGGGTATGAGGCGGGGGCGACGACGGCGCAGTTGAATTTGTTGACGGCGCAGTTGAATCAGGCGCAGGCGATGTTGGATGCGCTGTTGGCGCAGCGGGAGTTGATGACGCTGACGGCGCTGACGGATGGCGTTGTTGTCGATGAGGTGCTGCATCCTGGCGAAGTGGCTGCCCCTGGGGCGACGCTGTTGACGGTGGCGCGGCTGCATGATTTGCATTTGCGTGTTTATGTGCCGGAGACGCAGTTGGGGCAAGTTTTTGTGGGGCAGGCGGTGCAGGTGACGGTGGATAGTTTTCCGCAGCAGGTGTTTGTGGGGGAGGTGACGGGGATTGGGGATCAGGCGGAGTTTACGCCGCGCAATGTGACGACGGCGGCGGAGCGGGCGTTGTTGGTGTTTGCGGTGGAGATTCGTTTGCCGAATACGGATGGGCTGTTGAAGCCGGGGATGCCGGCGGATGTGGTGATCGGGGGACGGTAATCGGTAATCGGTGGTCGGTGGTCGGTAATCGGTGGTCGGGGGTCGGTAATCGGTGGTCGGGGTCGGTGAATGGTGATGAGGAATCGTTGAAGGACGTTGAGGAATGGCTAAAGGACATTGAGGAATGGCTGAAGGACATTGAGGAACGGCTAAACGACATTGAGGAATGACTAAACGACATTGAGGAATGACTAAACGACACTGAGGAATGACTAAACGACACTGAGGAACGACTAAACGACACTGAGGAACGACTAAACGACACTGAGGAACGACTAAACGACATTGAGGAACGACTAAACGACATTGAGGAACGACTAAACGACATTGAGGAATGACTAAACGACATTGAGGAACGGTTCCTCAACCTCCCGGAGGTTCAGAAACCTCCGGGAGGATCAGATTGTTGTACTGAGGAATGGTTGAATGACAATCGGTAGTCTGATTGCGAAGAAAGGTGTGAGATGAAGGCACGAAATGTGTTATGGATGTTGGTGGTGGGTTTGTTGGTGGTGGGGTGTCAGGGTGTGGCTGAGGAAACGGCCGTTTCCAGCACGTCTCTCATCGCTTCGGGAACCATCCAGGCACAACAAATTCACATTGCCAGCGAATTGGGCGGGCGTGTGTTGGCGGTTCATGCGGCTGTGGGTGATGCCGTGCAGCCGGGCGCTTTGTTGGTGGAACTGGATACGACGCCGTTGTTGTTGCAGTTGGCAGAAGCGGAAACGGCCGTTGCCGTCGCGGCGGCCCAACTTGATTTGGTGCAGGCTGGCACGCGTCCAGAAGAAATTGCGGCGGCCCAGGCCGCTGTGCTGCTGGCCGAAGCGCAGCAAGATGGCGCCTGGTCAGCCTGGAACAATGCCGTGCTGGCTGTGGAAAATCCGCAAGCGTTGGATGCGCAAATTGTCGATGCGCGTGCCCAGGTCGAGCTGGCGGCGCAAGGCGTGGAACTGGCCGAAGCGCAGTTGCAGCAGCAGCAGTTGTTGCGCGACCAATATGTCGAAGGTTCGTTGCAGCGCGATATGGCCGATTATCAGGTGCAGGCTGCCGAGGCGGCATTGGCCGCAGCCACGGCCGACCAGACGACGGCGCAAACGCTGCTCAATTGGCTGTATGCGATTCGCAGCGAGCCGTTGGGGTTGTTGACCGAGGCTCACGTGGCCGGGGGGCAATATCGGGTGCTGCACGCGGGAACGCGTGTGGCGCAGGCGCAGTTGGATGATTTGTTGGCGGGTCCGACGCCGCAAGAGGTTGCTGTCGCGGAAACGGCCGTTGCCCTTGCCCAGGCCAAACTGCACGTTTTGGAAGTGCAGCAAGAAAAATTCAGCATTGTCAGCCCTGGGGCGGGGGTTGTGTTAGAGCAAGTCGTGTATCCTGGCGAAGTCGTCGCGCCAGCGGCGACCATTCTCACCATTGCCGACTTGAGCGAATTGACGTTAACCGTTTATGTGCCGGAAAATCGCATTGGCGATGTGCAGTTGGGGCAAGATGTGCAGGTGGGAATAGACAGCTTTCCCGGCCAACTGTTTCGGGGGCAGGTGACGCGCATTGGCAGCGAGCCAGAGTTTACGCCGCGCAATGTCGCCACTGTTGAGGAGCGGTTGAACACGTTTTATGCGGTGGATATTCGCCTGGATAATGGGCAGGGATTGCTCAAGCCGGGCATGCCTGCCGACGCCACTTTTGCGCCATGATGCTATAATCGGTCATTGTATGACCAAAATGACTGCCGTTGATTTACAACAATATTTGCATGAACAACAGATTGCGGCGCAGATTATCCATTTGCCAAGCACGACATTGACCGTGCCAGAAGCGGCTGATGTGTTAGGCGTGTCGCCAGACCAGATTATCAAATCGGTGTTGTTTCTGGCGGAAGGTGAACCGCTGTTGGTGATTAGCTGTGGCGTGGCGCGGATTGCCTGGAAGCAGTTGGCTGATTGGCTTGGCATTTCGCGGCGACGTTTGAAGACGGGCACGGCCGATCAGGTGCTGGCTATTACTGGTTATGTGGTGGGGTCGGTGCCTCCATTTGGGCATCGCCATCAACTGCGCACGGTTGTGGAAACGGCCGTTCTCGATCAGCCCATCATCTATGGCGGCGGCGGCGATGTGAACGCGCTGCTGCGCTTGACGCCGGGGGAATTGCAGCGTGTGGTGGGTGAGGAAACGGCCGTGTTAGCGGAGCGAGAGTCTTGAGTAAATTTTATCCATTCAAAAACCTGGCTTTTCAGGGCGGCGGTGTGAAGACATTGGCCTATCAGGGCGCACTGTATGTGCTGGAAGCCGAAGGTATTCTTGATCAGATTGAGCATGTTGTTGGCACATCGGCCGGTGCCGTCGTCGCCATGCTCGTCAGTTTTCGTCTCAGCATGGATGAGACATTTACCGTTTTTAACACATTGGATTTCGCACGCGTGCCGCGCTTGCGTTCGGTGAAGGATTTACAATGGCAGCCGCCCAAGCTGGTGGAGCCGCAGTTAGATCGTCTCGTTGCCAATTTCGATGGCGTCAAGCGCTTGTTGTACGAGTATGGCTGGTATGCGCATGATCATGGGTATACCTGGCTGCATGAGGTGATTGCTGAGCGCTGTGGTGGAAACGGCCGTGCCACGTTTGCCGATTTTCGCAATTGCGGCTTCCGCGATTTGCACGTGGTTGTCACCAATATCTCCAGCCGCCGCATGGAATTATTCAACGCCAACAACACGCCCGATGTCGCCGTCGCCGATGCGCTGCTCATGTCCCAATCCATCCCCCTGTTTTTCGAGGCGTTACAATTCGATGGGCAGCAGTTTGGCGCGGGAGATTATTACGGCGATGGCGGCGTCCTCAACAACTTCCCCCTGCACGTTTTTGATCGCCCTGAAATGGCTGGCGGAACCGAATGGTTTGTGAACGGCGTGAATTGGGAGACATTGGGGCTGCGCCTCTACACCCCGCCCGATTGCCCTGGTTCGCAGCGCCCCGTGACCAGCATCATCAGCTACATGGCAAATTTGCTAGAAGCGATGGTTGATCAACAAGATGCGGTCTATGCCTCCAACCATTCCGACCATTGGCGCACCATTAACATCAGCAATTGTTGTGTGTCATTGACTGATTTCAGCATTCATCCTGGCGCAGATGATCCCAAATACCAAAAACTGGTCGCCTCAGGACGGGAAGCGGCAACTGCCTTTTTGCAGAATTACGAACCCCCGACACCGGATCAATTGACAAAGCTGAAGCGCATTCTCAGCCATTTGTGGCCGCTTTCCTAAAGGTTCATCTATTAACTTTTGGCTTTGGCTTATAATGACCACTTTAACGGAGGATGGCTAAGGCCGCCACTACAAACTTTAGCCATCCCTGACTGTTAACGGTTCATAAAATCCAGTAGACTGGCCTTTGCTATCTCCAATTCGCGCAGGTAGGAACTTGTTTTGATACGTATCCCCAATTCCTGACAAAGCGGGGAAATTAACCCGTGTATACGTGCTGATTGGACGAAAATGGTCTTTGGGCGCAGCGAGGCGTTTGCTAAGATGTAGAGCAATTTCAAAGCAACTTGCCCCAACATGTCGTCCATGGTTGGATCAGCGCTCAAGGTTTGTCCACCTATAATGAACCCACTTTTATGCTCTACCGCCAACAGCGAGTAGGCGAAAAACGGGCGCTGCCCTTTTTGCTCCTGAATTTGTGCTGGGGTCATGAAGAAATCAACTTCCAGCGAAGATTTACTCAAAGGCAGGTTTTTGACAAAAGCCAATGCTTCTATATCCAGCATAATGTTGATTTTGCGTGACTTAGGCGGGTGTACTTGCATTATCTGATCTTGCCATAGCAATGTTTCCCCTTCCATTATTGGCATACGAATCAGGTAAGAAAACTCGTCATCTAAGGGAGGTAGCAAGTTCGGATTTTCACGTACTCGTGGAGCGACATCTAACACTTGTGTCAGTACATGAACCAGAAATTTAGCCTCATCTTGTGTCAGGTACCAGGGAACAAAGCCTGGGCGGTAGCTGCGAAAAACCGGCCATGATTGTCGCCCGCGAAATTTACGCCCCAATGTGTTCATTACTTTCCGATCTTCGGAGGTGACCATCTCTCGATTTTCAAAAGAAGCCTGTAGTTGTTGTACCTCCAGGATAGATTCGGGTTCTACTTCATCGTGTTGGATAGCCCAAAATCTGTACAATGCCTCTGTGCCCAGGTAAACAGCAATGGCTAGATGTTCGCCCAATGACCCCATAATACTGACAAAGCCATATTCACTTGTGTCTGGATTTTGCACCCCAAAAACCATGTCTTCATTCATAAATGTCCAGGGGGCTAGTTTCTTGATTTCGGGTATCAAGTCATATAATTGCTGCCATTCTGCCATTGTTGGGAAAGGTTCGTTCATTTTGTTACCTCTGTTTTATCGTTAGTTCTGGGGAGGGTGATGGCTCTGAAAGAAAGCCGCTATCTTCCATCCGCAAATATTTGTCGAAAAAGGCGAGTACATAGTGTGTCTGGAGTTCCAGGCTGAACATGCTGTCGATGCTGCCGGAGAGGCCGAGTTGTTGTGACAAAGGCGACAGCAGCACCAGGTCTGTAAAGTCGTAATGTTTTGTATTGGCTAATGTCAGTTCGTAATGGTCGTTGGGGAGAGCGGCGAGGAGGGAACGGCCGTATTCCTGGTTTTCCTTCCCCAACCATTGCGGCGTGCTAATGAACATGAAGGGTTGAGTTGGCGGGTTTTGCAGCAAGTCTGGGGAAGTGGGCAGCACCCACGCATCCAATCCCAGCCCCGCCTTGCAGCGTGCATCTTGGTCGCAAAATTGCACAGCAGCCCCGCCACCCGTGGAATGACCAAAAACACCGACGCGCGTCAGGTCTAGCTGTCCGGCAAAAATACCGCTGGTCGTTTCATCCCAGGCGCTCATCGTGTCGAGCAAAAAGGCGATGTCATCGCGCCATTGCTGCACGAGTTGTCGCGCTTCTATATAGGTAGCTTCGCAGTTGCTGAAGAGGCGGCAGGAGTCATAGAACATGACACGGCCGTCTGGGAACACGGACAGCGCATTGCCATAGGTGTGGTCGATGGCGGCGACAACATAGCCGTGACTGGCAAGTTCGCGTGCCATGCTTGTGTTTTGTTGGCGCAAACCGGTCAGCCCGTGCGCAAAGATGATGACGGGGAATGGGCCATCTGCGGCCAGCGGCGGGTCTTGCCAGATGTCTAATTGCGCCAGATTAATGTGGTCAAGCATGAAGCTGGGCAGGTTGAATTGCTCGGCAATGACCGGCCCGGCAACGTCCAAATCGGGCAAAAAGATGGCCTGGCGTTCTTGGCCTGTGGGCGCAGCCGGATACCAAAACTGCACCATGATTTCGCGTGAATCGCCGTTTTCTGGCGTGTAAATCTCTTCGCGGCTGGTGTCTACCAGGTAGAGGGAGTTTGTGCCGACGGCGTAAGGCCCGGTTTGCGGGACTAGTTGGGGCACGGGCAGGGCAACGGCCAGCGCCAGGGTGATGAGCAAAATGAGCAGGCCGAAAAGGCTGAGAAGGCGGGCCGGGGCGGTGGTCACGAGTGGCGGGGAATCAATGTTTTTTAGTTTCCAGCCATTTTTTTGCAAACGGATGAGGGAGATGAGCAGGAGAACGGCCGTTACCGCATAGCCGGGCAGCATTTGCCAGCGATACCCTTCAAAAATGGCGTGCAGCAGCAAAGCGCCCACGGGCAGCCACTCCAGCCAGAACGGGCGGCGTAGGGGTAGGAATGTCCAGAAAAGCGTGAGGGCAGCAGTGGCTAAAAGCAAAATCTCGAAAAATCTCATAGTAAATCCTTTAGGTAAGGCTCTTGTTGGGCCGTGTTGCGCCAGGCGGCGTTAAATTGAATGGCTTGTTCCAGATAGGCTCGCGCACGTTCTGGCTGCTGCTGGCGAGCATAAGCCAGAGCGCCATAGTACAGGGTGGCGTCTGTTGTGCCAAAGGCCAATGCCTGGTCGAAGGCGTCGCCTGCTTGCTGCCATTGACCAACCGCCAGGAGGGACATCCCCAAACTGTGCCACGCCTGATCATGTTGTGGCAAGGCGTTGAGCAGGTCGCGGTAAACGCGGATTGCCTCGCGGTATCGTTTTTGTTCGTGCAGCATGTCGCCAATCACGAGGCGATATGAATGATAGGCGGGATAGAGGTCGATAGCTTGTTGGTAGGCGGTGATGGCTTGCTCATACGCGCCCTGCTGGTGGTATTGGTTGCCCAGGGCAATGAGGCGGTTTGCTGACTGCTGCGGATCGTAGAAATGTTGCATGAGTCGTAATAGTTCCTCTGGCGTATACCCAAATGTCCAGATGCGTTTCTCTTCTATGCGCCATTTTTTGCCGTTTTTGACAATTATGACGATGGGATAGGTGATGCGCTCGATGCCTTTGTAGGTGCTGATATGCTTTTCACGGCCGATTTGCTGGATGTCGCTGAGGGGAATGGTGCGGGTTTTGTGCAGGTAATGGGCGATAACGGCCGTTTCCCCCAACACCAGCTTATACGGGTTGCCATTTTCCGCCAGCACAACCGCAAAGACAATCAATCCCAAAAAGCCACCGAGAAAAGCGAGCAATCCTGGTACATCTGCCTGCCCGCCATTGGCGTTGGCAAACAGCAGCAAACCGCCAATAAACAGCGCCAGGAGCAGCAGCGGGATCAGGTTGCCCAGGTAAAAACGCATGGGCAGGCGCAGCGTAAACGGCAATGTCGGAACTGGTTCGTCTGGCAAATGGGTGAGCTGCGCACGCAGTAATGTTTCTAACGTTGTGAAGTCGCGCACCTGCGCGGTAATGTCCATTTTGCTGGTGGCTGTGTGCAGGCGCAGGTATGGAATGAGCTGGCTGTCCCGTTTTTCCAGGCGGATGATTTCATGCAAATGAAGGGTGGTTGTGCGGCCAAAGCGGGTGCGGCTGATGCTGTGCGCGGTGAGATGGAAACGGCCGTTAAAGCGCACGACAAAAAACAATCCCATCCCCATCACCAGCAATCCCAGCGCATTGATCAGGAAAAAACCGGGCCAATACGCCTCTTGCCGCTGTAAGAGGATGGCAATGAGCGGCAGCGGCAGCCCCAACAAAATCATCAAGCTGCCAGCAAACGGCAAATACCCCATATGCCCAAATACCTGCTCCTCCTTCACGCTTTGCTCTTCCTTCGTTCTTGCACAAGGCCATAGGCGCTCAGCGCCAAAGCCATGCTAATGAGAATGGCAATGATCGTAAATGTGTCTTGCAGACCGGCGATTTGTGCGGCGACGGGAGCGGCCGTTGCGCCGCCGCTTATCGTTTCGCCAGCAGCCGTCATGACACGGCTGGCCCAAACAGCGCCGAGGATGGCGATGCCCATCGTTTGCCCTAAATTGCGCGTCGTTGCCAGCAGCCCGGAGGCAATGCCCAACTGCTGCGGCGGCACAGATCCCATCACGGCACTGTTGTTTGGTGATTGGAAAATGCCCATCCCTGCGCCAAAGGGCAGCACGGCCAAAATGTAAACCAGCAGCGATGTGTTGGTCGTGAAGCGGCTCATCGCCAGATAGCCAGCGACCAATATGACCAGCCCGACTGTGGCAATGGGACGTGTGCCATAGCGATCAGAGAGTGTCCCGGAAATGGGGGCTGTGACGCCCATCAAAATGGGCACGGCCGCAATGAGCAATCCTACCTGGCGCGGCCCATAGCCGAGCATATTTTCCAGGTAAAAGGGCAGCAGCACAAAGACTCCGGCAACGGCGATGAAGGCGAGCAGTCCGGTTAACAGGTTGATGCTGAACAGTTGGTTGCGGAACAGCCCCAGGTTGATCATGGGCTGGGCGACGCGTTGTTCGCTGCGCACAAAGAATATCAACAGCAAAACGGCCGTTCCCAGCAGCAGCCAGACACGCCGGTCGGTGAAGCCCCATTGCTGCCCCAACGTCAAAGCGCCTAACATCGTGAGCAAGCTGCCAAAAAGAATGGCCGCTCCGGCAAAATCAAAACGCTGCGCATTGGCGCTGCGCTGATAGGGGACATAGCGCAGCGTGAGCAAGGTGCCGATGATGCCCACTGGCAAATTGACAAAGAAAATCCAGCGCCAGGTAAAGGTGTCGATCAAGATGCCGCCCAAGGTGGGGCCAGCGACAATGCCAATGGAAACCAGCGAACCCGAAATGCCCAGCGCTTTGCCCCGCTCCGAGGGAGGGAATGCTTCTGTGATGATGGCAATGCCCAATGCTTGTGTCATGGCCGCGCCAATGGCTTGCAGCACGCGGAAGCCGATAAGCCAGTAAATGGTGGGTGCCATCCCACACAACATGGAACTGAGGGTGAACAGGATGAATCCGGTCACGTACACTGGCTTTTTGCCGATCATATCGCCGAGTCGCCCCATGCTGAGCAGCACAGTGGAGAGTGTAAGCAAGTAGGCCAGGGGAACCCATTGCACGGTGGCGAAATCGGTGTTGAGCGCACGCACCAGTGTTGGCAAGGCGACGTTGACGATGCTGCCGTCAATGGTGGCAAGGAATACGCCCATGCCAACGGCTGCCATGATGTGCCATTTGTAGGAGTATGTTGTCGTCATGATGGGGGTGTATGGTGATCGGTGATCGGTTATCGGTAGTCGGTGCTACCGACCACTGACCACCGATTACCGATTACCGATTACATGGTGAGAACTAGTTTGCCCATTACGTCCCCGTCTTGCAGTTTTTGCAGGGCGGCGAGACCTTCGTGTAGGGGGTAAATGGTGTCAATGACGGGTTGGAGACGGCCGTTAAATACCAGCTCCATTACCTTCTCATAGTCACGGTGCGGCCCCATCGTGCTGCCGAGAATGCGCAGATGTTTGGCGAACATGAGGCGGTTGTCAAATTCAAACTTGGGGCCGCTGGTATTGCCCACAGTGAGCAGCCGCCCGCCTTTTTTGAGCGCACGCAGCGAAGTGAAATAAGTCGCTGCGCCAACATTATCGACAACGATGTCTACGCCCTGGCGGTTGGTGGCTTTGAAGATGGCACGCCCCCAATCCGTCTCGTGGCGGTTGATGAGCACATCTGCGCCAAGCTGTTGTGCCTGTTCTAGCTTGGCGGCGCTGGAACCGACGACGTAAATGGGGCCAGCGCCAGCTAATTTGGCGATTTGGATGGCGGCGGTGTTGACGCCGCCGCCCGCACCGACGATGAGTACCGATTCGCCTGCTTGCAAGCCGCCCACGGTGATGAGTGAATGCCAGGCGGTGACGTAAACGAGTGAGGCGGCGGCGGCATGGGTGAAGGGGAAGTCGGCGGGGAGTTTGACGAGGTTTTGCGCGGGAACGGCCGTATACATTGCCGCAAACCCATCCAAATGTTCACCCATAATGGCAAAGCGGTCACACATATGCGTGTTGCCATTTTGGCAGTAAGCGCATTGCCCACAGCCAATGGTCGGGTTGACAGCGACACGGTCGCCAACGCTGACATGAGAGACATTGCTGCCTACCTGCGCCACCACACCGGCCCCATCGCTGCCCATGATGTGCGGCAGTTTCAAATTAAGGCCAGGCCAGCCCGCCAACACCCACAAATCCAACCGATTCAGCGCGGCGGCTTTGACCTCTAACAACACCTCATCTGGCCCAATGGTCGGTTCGGGCACATCGGCGATGCCGACATTTGCTAACTCCCCATGCTCATGAAAAACGAGCGCCTTCATCCTTCACTCTCCTTTACTCGTCCCACACCTCGTCTAGATTGTCTTTATAGTAGTCGAGCGTGTCGGCATAGGTCAAAATGCTTTTATCTTTGGTTGTTTTGAGCAGCACATCGAGCAGCAGGCGCACCGCTTCATCGGGCGCATCGTCGCTGTAATGGGCGAGGGCGAGAAAGACGCGAATGCTGTTGTCTTCGGGGAATCTTGCCAGCGCATCCTGCAAAATTTCGACGGATTCCTCAAACTCGCCGATGGCGCGGTGATTGAGGCCCAGGCAAACCATGCATTCTTGCAAGTCGCTGCCTTCCAGGCCATTTTCAATGGCTTGTTCGTAGTAATCAATGGCTTCGTTGGCTTCGCCAAGGACATCGTAAGCGCCGCCAACTTCAAAGAGGACGAGTGGGTCGTCTGCATATTCATCGAGTAATTCGAGCAAAATGGCTTGTGACTCTTCTAGTTCGTCTGCCTGGCGCAGTTCGCGGGCGCGTTTGATGGTGGTTTCTTTGTGCATAGCTTTCTCCTTCAGAAATAACTTAACGCGGAGGCGCAGAGATGCAGAGAAAAAGAGAATTCTAGCGTCCTTCGCGCATTTTCATTCATGGTGGTCGGCGGCCGCCAGTGATGTCTCCTTCGCAAATAGCCTCCCGGAGGTTCGTCTCATGTGGCGAGCCTGCCATTGACAACCTCCGGGAGGTTGGTTTTGCCACACTCATGAAATTTGCTGTCAATGTGGCGCGAATTGTCCGGCTAATGATATGTATGGTCGAAGCATCGCGTCATTGGTTATTATGCCTGAAATGATAGACAGGGCGCGATGAAATGGCAACTTGCTTTGCGTTGAGATTGGCAGCGGTGGTGGTAAACTTGTGTATGACGATGAAAGCAATTAGCCAGCATGTTCATGGGAAGTTGTTGACGGAAAACGGCCGTTTCGCCTTGCTGTTATTGGACAGTGAGCCAACGGAGGAAACGGCCGTTTCCCTGTATCTTCGTTTTGCCTTTGTCACCATGGGGCGGGAAGAGCACATCTTTCCCGCTTCGATCCTCGATGATTGGGGCAAAGAGCGGCGTGGATTGGGCGTGTATGCCTGGGTTGCTGAGTTTGGCGAGCAGTTTCCGCGCGGCGAAATTTTTGGCTTTGAGCAAAGTGGAACCGAGACGCAATGCTTTTTGCGTGGACTGGAACTTTACGCCAAGTATCCGCTGTATGTGTACACGGATCGCAAGCAATCGGTTTCCGCCGGGGCATTGGTGGAGGCGGTTTTGCTGCCGGATGCGGCTGTGACTGAAGCGGTGCAGGGGAAACGGCCGTCTACCTGGAAACGGCCGTTGTCACATGCGCGTGTCAGTTGGTGGCACGTCCCGCCAGCCCTCAGCCGCTTCGATTTCGCCCTGCTGCCCGCGCTCCCCGAAACAGGCGTCTAAGGCTAGCCCTTTTTGTGTCTTATGCTAGAATAATTCTCCTTTTTCAGAAAAAATTTCACGAGTAGGGCATACCCCATGATGGAAACAAACCTTCCAGAGGTGATTCGCAAAACCACATCTTGTGGCACCAGGCGATAGAAGATTGTTTTCACGGGGGCAAATCTGGCAATGAATCTATACGGATGGGTAAATTGACGCAAAAGCATATGTGGCGATTCCTGCGATGGACTCTCTTTTTGTTCATGCTGGCCCTGACGTTAGGGGTAGCTATTTTGCCCGCGCAATCTGCACCGGTGCGGCACGGTCTCTATCAGGCGGCTGCCACACCCCAGATTTTGTCTCCATATTGGGGCAGCAATATTCGCCAATGGTCTATGCACATCGGTGCCGTGGCGCAAGAATATGGCCTCGACCCTGACCTGATTGCCGCTGTGATTCAAGAAGAGTCACATGGCGATCATCAGGTGAAAAGCTGGGCTGGCGCTGTCGGTTTGATGGGTGTAATGCCGGCCGGGCCAGGGTTAGAGTGGCGGCCTTCTGCCGAAGAACTGATGAAGCCTTCGACCAATTTGCATTGGGGTGTGGCGATCTTGTCAGAAATCATCCAGCAATCAGGGGGTGATTTCTTCTCGGCGTTGGCTGCGTATAGTGGGGGTTGGGAGTTGGTTGACAGTCGAATTCCCCGTTTATATGCAGGGAATGTGCTGGATCATTATGGGCGGGCGGTGGCCGCACGCAGCGGCATCTCGCCGAAGATTGCCACGCAATGGACGGTGGCAATTGAGCAGCGGCGGGGCAATGTTTCCAGCGAATCATTGTTGGTGCTGGGACAACAGCCCATTTCCGGATTGCAAACTTATGGCGAGCATATCATTTATGATTTTGTGGCTCCGTCCGGGCGTGTTTATGCGATTCGCGCATATGCTGTGCCGGTAGCTTTGGTTGTGCCGCTGGCGACAGGCACGGGAAACTTTGGTCTGGCCGATGCGGTGGAAGCGCCCTTGCAGGCACGTTTGGGGCAGACGATTGTCAAGGTTGACCAGAGTAATCCGCAGGTGTTGCTGGCTTGTTTACCCAGTTTGGGACGGCTGCGCGGGCGTGTGAGCACGCGCTGGTATGCGCCGTCGCAGTGCCCCTCCTGGCATCGTTGAGGATATGCCGACGCCTTTTACCCATTTGCATGTTGCAGAACAGATTTTGTTGGCTGTGGCGGGAAACGGCCGTTCTCCCCTGGCAGAGATATTGGCGGCTGAATGGCCCGCTTTTTACCTGGGCAGCGTAGCTCCGGATGTGCAAGCTGTATCCGGCATGCCGCGCACACAGACCCATTTTTACAAAATACCACCCGATCCTGATAACCAGGCTTACCCACGCATGTTGGCTGCTTACCCGGAATTGGCTGATGTGACGGCCATGCCGCTGGCGCAAGCGGTATTTGTGGCGGGATACAGCGCCCATTTGCTGCTTGATTTGGTCTGGTTTCGGCAAATTTTGCTGCCCTACTTTGCGGAAGCGCCTGCCCTGGGCGACCGCAATCATCGCAGCTTGCTGCATCACGCGCTGTTGACCTATCTGGATAAGGAGGCGTATCTGGCTTTGCCGGAAACGGCCGTTTCCACACTGGCGGCGGCCCAACCAACCCATTGGCTGCCATTTGTCACAGATGCGGATTTGCTCAGTTGGCGCGACTTGCTGGTAACGCAGCTTCAGCCCGGCGCTGATTTGCAGACAGTTGCCATTTATGCAGCTCGCTTGCGTATGCCATCGGCCGATTTTGCGGCTCTTTTGGATAACCCGGACTGGGTCGGGACGGATTTGTTTGGCGCTGCGCCTATTGCTGAGGTACATGCGCGGTTTGATACGGCCGTTACCGCCAGCGTGCAGCTCATTGAAACGTACCTGGAACCATTACTTGCTAAACACCCATCGCATGATGGATAACACCCAATACTAAGAATAATAGAAGGAACCTAATGACTCTTATTACCCCTGCTCCCATACGTCGCACGGTGCAAGCCCGCTTCGCTGATGGCCGCGCTTTTGATGGCCCTGCCGGTGTGCCGCTCGAAGAATTTGTGAAAGCCGCCGATATAAAGGTGGATGGCTGTATTGTGGCAGCGTTGGTAAACGGCCGTTTACGTGAACTGTCCCGTCCGCTCAACGAAGATGCCAGCATCGTGCCCATCACCACAGCCGACTCTGACGGCGTGCGCATTTACCGGCGCTCCCTCAGCTTTCTCATGATTGCCGCCGCCGCCGAACTCTTCCCCGGACGCCGTATCACCATTCACCACTCCATGCCATTTGGCGGGTATTACTGCGAGCGAGATGATCGCCAATGCCTGTCCGATGACGAACTGAATCGGCTGCGCCAGCGCATGCAAGAATTGGTCACGGCCGATTTGCCCATTACGCATGTGCGCGTGTCGCTGGATGAAGCGCTGCAACTGTTTCACCAGTGGGGCGATCAGGAAAAGGCGGACTTGTTTGCCAAACGGCGCAAAGATTATCTGACCCTTTACGAGTTGAACGGCGTGCGCGATTATTTTCATGGCTTTATGGTTCCCAGCACGGGCTATCTCGATCTGTTCGATTTACGCCATTACAACCAGGGCTTTATCTTGCAGTTTCCGCGCCGCCGCGACCCCAGCATTTTGCAATCTTTTGAAGATGAGCCGCGTCTGGCGCGGGTTTTCCAAGATTACGAGAAATGGCTGAGCGTGATTGGCGTGCCCAGTGTGGCCTCGTTGAACAATGCCATCAGAGACGGCCGTATCCGTGAAGTCATCCTCGTTGCTGAAGCACTGCATCGCCAGCAGCTAACCAGCATTGCCGGTGAAATTGCGCAGCGCCAGCCAGAAACCAAAATCGTCCTCATTTCTGGCCCGACATCGGCGGGCAAAACGACATTTAGCAAGCGTCTGGCGATCCAACTGCTGGCACATGGCATTCATCCTGTGACCATCAGCATGGACAATTACTTTGTCAATCGGGCCGATACGCCACGCGATGAAAAGGGTGATTATGATTTTGAGGCGTTAGAAGCGGTTGACATTGCCCTGTTTCAGGAGCATTTGCAGCAATTATTGGCTGGCAACACGATTATGCAGCCTGTTTACAATTTTCACACAGGCACGCGGCACTTTGGCAGCGAATTGGCGCTGGCGCATGATCAGGTGTTGATTATCGAAGGGATTCATGGGCTGAATCCGCGCCTGGTCACGAAAATTCCGCCACAATCGTTTTACCGCATCTTCATTTCGGCGCTGACGCAGCTCAATTTGGACAAACACAACCGCGTGCCCACGACCGACACGCGTATGCTGCGCCGGATTGTGCGCGATGCCGCGCATCGTGGCTATTCAGCCGCCGATACCATTGGCCGTTGGCCCAGTGTGCGCGTTGGCGAAAAGCGGCACATTTTCCCCAATCAGCATAATGCCGATGTCTTTTTTAATTCGGCATTGGTGTATGAGCTGGCGGTTTTGAAGACGCTGGCTTACCCGCTGCTGCTGCAAGTGGAACCGGACACGCCAGAACGTGTCGAAGCCAACCGGCTGCGGGCGTTTTTGCAATGGTTTGACCCGCTCCCTGGCGACTGCCTGGCTTACATCCCTAGTGATTCGATTTTGCGTGAATTTGTGGGGGGATCGGTGCTGGACGATTACAAACCGTGGCAAGGATGAGGGCTGGTCGGTAATCGGTGATCAGCAACCTGATCACCGATTACCGTTTGCTGCATACTAAATTTCGCCAGTGGAGAGGACGTGCTTCACTTCGGCGATGGCTTTGGTCACTTCAATTTCGCGTGGGCAGGCGTTGGTGCAGTTGAAAATGGTGCGGCAGCGCCAGACGCCAAAGGTGTCACCGACGACTTGCAGGCGCTGTGCTGCGGCCTGGTCGCGGCTGTCGAAGATGAAGCGGTGTGCCTGGACAATGGCGGCGGGGCCAACGTAACGGCCGTTTGCCCAAAAGCTGGGGCAGGACGTGGTGCAGGCGGCGCAAAGGATGCACTTGGTCGTGTCATCGAAGCGGGCACGATCTTCCTGCGATTGCAGCCGTTCGCGGCCATCGGCGGGAGCCGGGTCATCGTTGACAAAATAGGGCATCACGGATTTGTAATGATCCATGAAGGGTTCCATGTCCACGATCAGGTCTTTGAGGACGGGTAGCCCTAAGATTGGCTCGACTTGCAGGGTAACGGCCGTTGCCCCTGGCGCGGCCAGATTTTTCACCAACGTCTTGCAGGCCAGCCCGTTAGCGCCATTAATGCGCATGGCATCGGAGCCACAGACCCCGTGCGCACAGGAGCGGCGCATGGACAGCGTGCCATCAATTTCCCATTTGACACGGTTGAGCAGGTCAAGCACGGTATCGGTAGGATGCACATCTTGCAGCGTGTACTCACCCCACCACGGTTTTTTGTCTTTTTCTGGATTAAAGCGGCGAATGCGTAGTTGAACTTGCATTGTTTAGTCTCCTGGTTGTCTGTCGTCCGTAATCGATAATTGGTTTACGGCTTCCAGTTCACGGTTTAGTAAACGCGCGGCTTTGGTTCGTAACGACCCAATGTCACCGGTTTGTAGGTGAGACGGTAGGTTCCATCAGCATCCTTGTGGCAAAGGGTGTGCTTGAGCCACTTTTCGTCGTCTCGTTCGGGGAAGTCGTCGCGGGCGTGTCCACCCCGGCTTTCTTGGCGTGCCACAGCGGAAACGGCCGTTACTTCTGCCAGTTCCAACAAACAGCCCAATTCCCACGCTTCCAGCAAATCACTGTTAAACTGCTTGCTCTTGTCTTCAACCTGAATGGAACCATACGCTTCACGCAGTTGTTGCAGTTTTTCCAGCGCCTCGTTAATTGTTTCTTCGGTGCGGAAAACGCTGACGCCTTCCGTCATGGCACGCTGCATCTGCTGGCGCAGTTCATAGGGCTTGACAGAGCCGGTGTTGTTGCGGATTCGCTCAAATCTGGCGATGATGTCGTCCGCGACATTATCGGGCAATGGTTCCAGGGGCGCTGTTTGCACATATTCAGCCATATGTTTGCCGGCGCGACGGCCAAAGACAACCAGGTCGGTGAGCGAGTTTGTGCCCAGGCGGTTGGCGCCATGCACAGAAACACAGGCACATTCTCCGGCTGCATACATGCCGTTGAGGATATCTTTGTTGGCGTTGAGGAGGATACGGCCGTCTACATCCGTCGGAATGCCACCCATCGCATAGTGCGCTGTTGGCTGCACCGGCATCGGCTCCTTCACCGGGTCAACGCCCAAATAAGTGCGCGTAAAGTCAGCGATGTCCGGCAATTTCGCTTCAATATAATCGCGGTCAATGCGTCGTTTTTCGCCATCTTCCTCAAAATAATGGTTTACCGTCTCTGGTGTAATGTCCAGATGTACGTAATTTTTGCCGCCAATGCCGCGTCCCGCTTTTACTTCCAAATAAATAGCACGGCTGACCACATCACGGCTGGCTAAATCTTTAATCGTTGGCGCGTAACGCTTCATGAAGCGTTCCCCTTCGCTGTTAATCAGCACGCCACCTTCGCCGCGTACCCCTTCCGTAATCAAAATGCCTAATTTAAAAATGCCGGTCGGATGAAACTGGAAGAACTCCATATCTTGCAGGGGAATGCCGCGCCGCAGGCAAATGGCGGCTCCATCCCCGGTGAGCGAGTGTGCATTGGACGTGACTTCCCAGCAGCGTCCCCAGCCGCCGGTCGCAAACATGACGGCCTTGCTGTGGAAGATGTGAAAATCACCCGTAGCGATTTCAATGGCGATGACGCCGCGCACCTGGTCGCCCACGCGAATCAGATCGACTACCTGATATTCATCGTAAAAATTGACGTTATGCTTGATGCACTGTTGGTAGAGGGTTTGCAAAATCATGTGGCCGGTGCGGTCAGCGGCGTGGCAGGCACGCATTACCGGCTTTTGGGTTTCGTTGTTGGTGTGGCCGCCAAAACGACGTTGGGAGATACGGCCGTTAGGAAAGCGGTCAAACGGCAATCCCATATGCTCCATTTCAATAACCACATCAATGGCCTCTTTACACAGCACGTCAACGGCATCCTGGTCAGCCAGATAATCTGACCCTTTTACCGTGTCGTAAGCATGCCATTCCCAATGGTCCTCTTCCATATTACCCAAAGCTGCGCCAACGCCTCCTTGGGCCGCACCTGTGTGCGAGCGTGTGGGATACAGCTTGGACAAGACAGCGACGTTCGCGCTGCGGCTGGCATAAAGGGCGGCCATTAATCCTGCCCCGCCAGCGCCCACGATCACGGCGTCAAAAGTGTGAGTTTTTACGTTTGCCATAGTGGAAATCCTTTTACCTGTTACGTACTCTGCAATACGTAATAAATCAATTGCTCCCTAAAACCTGTGTCGCGTCAAAGCTGGCAATGGCGATGCCTGCCCACAGGATAGTAATAACGACAAAAGCTGCCAAGGCGTAGGTGATGATATTCATGGTCTTTTCGTTGTGAATGTAATCGCCTAGCACATTACGCAAACCATTGATGCCATGTGAAAAAGCAAAGGCAAGCAGCAGTAAGTCGTATGCTTTCCAGCCCCATGAATTCCATTGCAAAGCGACAAATTCCAATGTCAAGTTATGGACGCTGTTCAAGACATGCTGAATGAGCATGTGCCCAACGGCTAAAATGAGCAAAGAGATGCCCGACATGCGCATGAATAAAAATCCGTACCGTTCCAAATTGGAACGAACCTGGACTTTACGATGAGTTACACCAGATATAGTTGTCATCAGTTTGCTCCTTTATGAGGAAGGGAAGGGCGGAACTGCCCAACAATTTACTTCGCCACAATGGCTGGCAATGCCCACGAACATATAAATGCCGATAGGGATAAAAATAACGAGGAAGATGATCCAGACAAAAAGCGCACTCTTTTGCTGGTATTTCCACCACTCTGGCTTGAAGTCAAGGAGGGTGATGCGAATACCGTTGAAGGCATGGAATAGGACGGCGGCCATGACGCCAATTTCGCCAATTCCAAAAAGTGGATGCTTGAACAATTCAATCGACCATTTATAAACTTCAGGGGAATAGGTGGCGTTAGCCGTATCCCAGACGTGAATCACCAGGAATGACAAAATGGCTAACCCGGAGAGACGGTGGGCAATCCAGCTCCAATGACCGCTGCGGCCTCGGTAGCGGATGCCTTCACGCAATGTGAGCATTAATGTTGACATAAACACTTCTCCTTCGTGAATGCGTATTGTGTATATACTACAACTCTGAGAGGCAAGGCAAATACAAATTGCCTAACCGCGTTACCTGATGGCGCTCTATTTTGCCATGAATTTGTGTTTGGTGCATAAAATCCATAGTTGCTTGCCTTAGGGTATGCCCACTGCTACACTTTACTCATATGTTACGTCCCTTCCACTTACGTGACTTGCCCCTCGTTTTGCGTTTAAGTGAACATGGGGCATCGCTCCATTCAGAGTCGGCACTGATTAATGATGTGCATCCTTTGCGTGGGGCGTTGTTTAATTTGTTTGTTGGCGGTGAGTACCCAACGTATGTGTGGCGGGCTGAAAATGGTGAAGGTGCGGGTTTTATTCAGCTGCACCTGAAGGAAGAAGGTCATCGTGGTCATATTCTTTATGTAGGATCAACGGCAAATGCAGCGGCAGAGGATACGGCCGTTGCTGTGGAGGAAGCTGACAACCAATACACCTGGGTAAACGAAGACGTCTGGCTGCCCCTGCTGGAACAAGCAGTTGTTGAAGTCGGCCAGCGTGGTATTCACAGTTTGATAGCGGAAGTCAGTGAAACAGGCCCGGAGCTGGTGATATTACGGCAGGCCGGGTTTGCCGTCTATACACGGCAAGATATTTGGACCTTGAATGAACATGATCAGATAAATGATGCCAGTGTAGCAGTGACATTGCAGCCCCGTCGTCCTGTGGATGACTGGGATATCCAATTATTGTATGCAAATATCGTGCCCCGCCTGGTGCAGTTGGTGGAGCCACTGCCCCCCTTAGAGACGGGGAAAGCATGGGTGTTACGCGAAGGAAATGAACTGACGGCGTTTGTCCATTTAAATGCCGGTGAGACGGCAACCTGGCTGCGTTTGTTTATTCACCCAAATGCAGAATCACGCGCTGAAGAGATTACACAAGCCGCATTGCAACTTTGCCCATATAAGCCAACACATCCCTTGTTTTGCTCTGTGCCTCGCTATCAGAGCTGGCTGCAAGGGGTGTTGCAGCGTTGTGGATTTGCTTTTTGGGATAGTCAGGCAGTGATGGTTAAGCATACGGTTCATCATTTGCGCCGCCCCTTACCGGAATTAACGGCCGTTCTCGAATCACAAGGTATTACAGCATCGTCGCCCATTGTGCAGCAGTATTACCATCCAGAAGCGAACGGACATGGTAACGGCCGTAAAGCTGTTTTCCGGTTTCGACACCGAGCGAATTAAACCAAAAGGACTATGAATCAAACAACACAAGCGCGAGAAGATTTACAAGCATTACTCAAACTACTACCCCAGCGTGTGCGCCAGAAAATCGAAGAAATCGGCCGAGAAGAAGAACTCCTGGAAGTGATCATAGATTTGGGGCGTGCCCCTTCTGCCCGTTACGTTGATGGGGAAGTAATGCTGCTGCCTGCGGAAGTAACCCAGGCTGAAATTGACATGGTTGTAAACAGTATTGGCGATTTCGACGACGATAACCGCGCCGGGATTGCCCGTACCTTGCACCGCATCTCCGCCATTCGCAATCGGCGCGGCATGATTGTCGGCCTGACTTGCCGTATTGGGCGGGCGGTGTATGGCACGATAGATATTATTTTGGACATTGTAGAAGAAGGGCACAGCATCTTGCTGTTGGGTCGTCCTGGTGTGGGCAAAACGACCATGCTGCGCGAAATGGCGCGTATTTTGGCCGAAACCAAACGCGTCATCATCGTCGATACCTCTAACGAAATTGGTGGCGATGGCGACATTCCCCACCCGGCAGTTGGCAAGGCACGACGGATGCAGGTGCCGCGACCGGCGCACCAACATGAAACAATGATCGAGGCGGTAGAGAATCATAACCCGGAAGTCATTGTGATTGATGAGATTGGCCGGGAGCGGGAGGCATCGGCGGCGCGTACCATTAACGAACGCGGTGTGCAGCTTATCGGCACGGCGCATGGTAAAACGCTGGAGAATTTGCTGCTCAACCCCACGTTATCTGACCTGGTGGGCGGGATCGAGAGTGTGACCCTTTCTGATGAAGAAGCACGGCGTCGTGGCACCCAAAAGACTGTCTTGGAACGGCGTGCCCCTCCTACTTTTGATGTTTTGATCGAGATTCAAGATCGGCAGCAGTTGTTGGTTCACAAAGATGTGACCAATTCTGTGGATGCGATGCTGCGCGGTGAAGCGCTGCAAGTTGAAAATCGTTCACGCGCGGAAGATGGCGGGGTGCAAATTGACAAGCAGCAGTTGGTGGTTGATTCGCCAGCCGTGACAGGGCGACGCGATACGCGCCCGGCGGAAGCCCGCAGCACGAGTCGCAATCGCATTATTCGCAGCAATGGCAACGGTGAACAGAAAGGAAACGGCCGTGCCGCCATTGATTTATCCGAACGTCCGGTTTCTCCGGAAAAGTACATCCGCGTGTTGGCTTATGGTGTGGCGCGTAATCGTCTCTATCAGGCAGCCAAGCGCATGGGTGTGCAGCTGGAAATTGTCGAAGACCTGGAAGATGCCAGTGTGCTGGTTACATTGAAAAGCTATTACCGCAAACGCCGCCGCCTGATTAGCGAAGCGGAACAACGTCGTATTCCGGTGTATGTGCTGCGTGCCAACACCGTGAATCAGATGGAAAGCTTCTTTGTGCGTGCGTTAGACCTGGAAGCAGTGCCGCCAGACCCTTTTGAGGCGGCCATTGCCGAGGTGGAGCGGGCGATTCAATTGATTAGCGCTGGACATTCTCATGTCGATCTTACCCCGGTTGGCGCGTCGGTGCGCCGTTACCAGCACCAGATTGCGCGTCAGGCGAATCTGGTGTCGCACAGCTACGGGGAAGAACCAGACCGGCACGTGCGGATTTTTAGTACACGTCGTAATTCGTAGATTGTATGGCGTATTGCGCATAGAAATGTGCGCAATACGCTATCTGCAACACCTGCCTATGTTTATCACGTTCGAGGGGCCGGAAGGCAGTGGCAAAACAAGCCAGATTCGTTTGTTGACGGCTTTTTTGCGGGAGCAAGGATATGCTGTTTTAGCAACACGGGAGCCGGGGGGGACGCGCATCGGAGACCAGATTCGCGCCTGTCTGCATGATGTGGCTAATACGGAAATGACGGCCGTTGCCGAGATGTTGTTGTATTCGGCATCGCGGGCGCAGTTGGTGCGCGAGATTGTGCAGCCGGCGCTGGCTGTGGGCACGGTGGTGTTATGTGATCGCTTTGCCGACAGCACGATTGCGTATCAGGGATACGGCCGTAACCTGCCGTTAGCTGATTTGCACCAGATCACCCAATTTGCCACAGGTGGGCTGAAGCCTCACCTGACTGTGCTGTTGGATATTGATGTGGAACGAGGTCTGGCGCGGCGCACAGCGAATGCCGAAGAGATGAATCGCCTTGATCTAGAGACCGTCAGTTTTCATCAACGGGTGCGCGCCGGGTATCATCAATTGGCGGCTGCCGACCCGGCACGGTGGATGATCGTTGATGCGGATCGCCAAGCTGAGTTGGTGCAGGCTGATTTACGCGAAATTATTGGCGCAAGAATCAAACAAAAAGTATAACAGGTGGCAATGTGCGCTTTTAGAATAGATCATCGCCGCCGCCTGCCAGATCAGGCATTGATTCTTCGATAGAGTCAGGTGATTCGCCACTTTCCAATCGATCAACGACCTCGTTAAATTCGTCTCCCATGTCTTCCCCCATTTCCCGACTCATTTTGCGCATGAAGCGGCCGATTGATTTGGGGTCGTCTTCGTCCAAACCAGATAGGGCGCTATCGTCAAGCATAGAGTCCATGCGGGTGTCTTCGGATTTGGCTACGGCAACGCGGCCAATGCGTCGGCGCAGGTTTTGGCTATGGCAGTGCGGGCAGGTGGGAACGGCCGTGTCGTATTCCGCAAATGTGAAGAAAAAGCGGGACGGCCGTTCACAAGCATTACAAACATAAACATAATAAGGCATTTGGCAAACCTCTTAATCAGTTTGATTGATAAAGTTTAGGGCTTTGGTTGTGTGCATCAAGAAAACAGGTGATACACGCCAAAATCAAAATTATCTGTCAACTCAAAGCGCTCAAATCATTATACGTTTGCCAATGGGAGGTGCAAAGTGACAGAACAAGACCCATACAATATCCCCCACTATCCCCTCATGATCGTCATTTCTGGCCCTTCTGGTGTCGGTAAAGACACCATTGCGCGTGATCTCATCAACTGCGCACCAGATTCCTTCTACTTCGTCGTCACGGCGACAACCCGTTCACCACGAGTTGGAGAAGTCCACGGGCGCGATTACTTTTTCCTGAGCATGAATGAATTTGCGCAAATGATCGAAGCAAATGAATTACTGGAGTACGCCATTGTTTACAACGATTACAAGGGTGTGCCCAAGCAGCAAATCCGTGATGCATTCGCCAGTGGTCGTGATGTGGTCATGCGTGTTGATGTTCAGGGTGCGGCTACCATTCGCAAGCTAGTTCCCAATGCTATTTTCATTTACTTGATGGCCGAATCGGAAGAGGCAATGGTGCAGCGTCTGCGTGAACGGCGCTCAGAAACGGCCGAAGATTTACAACTCCGCATTGCTACGGCTCGGCAGGAATTAAAGCGTATTAGTGAGTTTGATTATTGTGTGGTGAATGCGCATAGTGCTCAACAAAAAGCGGTAAAGCAAATCCTATCTATT
Organism: Ardenticatenaceae bacterium; assembly: GCA_020634315.1. Classification (GTDB taxonomy): domain Bacteria; phylum Chloroflexota; class Anaerolineae; order Promineifilales; family Promineifilaceae; genus JACSRF01. Next base: position 72,092 of record JACKBV010000010.1, read on the forward strand.
ATGGAAGCCGAACGCTGCAAAGTGGGGCAAACTCCTGTGATGTTGTGAGATTGCCTCGCTAAAGTTCCCCAAGGCAATAAACTCTGTCGATAGCGAGAATTGTACATGAGTGTAATATGAGATTTAGCACGGGAACAAACGAGAACAAAACCAGGACGCTTGAGTGACAACAGAGGATCAGATTTGACGCTTACCGGCAAAACTCATACAATGGGTTAATGTGTTAAGGCCAAAAATATTGCAAATTCTATTGTAACAATGGCTTATTTATTTTACGATTACCACCCATTTACCGCTTTGATTACCCGAAAAAGTCTACATTATCGGTCTTCCCGCGTTTACCCTAAACGCGTGTTTTTTGATGGCCTATTTTTCACTGTTAATTCGACAAAAAGGATATATGGCTCTTTTGCTAAGCGGATTTAGTATCCTTTATGCCTGTTATTCTAAGAGGAGCCACCCTTTTTTGTTTTTGTAACCATAAAGGAGGAAAAAGTATGGTGTGATGGTTAGGAAAAAAGACCAGTTACTGGCCGTTCAAGAGCATTGTTGAATTGCTTGTTTGGTGCTTTGCCACAAATAAGCCAAGTTTTTGCTAAATATCCTTAGAACCCAGTAATGCGTATGAATCAATTCGTAGTTCATACGTACAAATTTAAATCAGGAGAAGGAAAAAAGAATGAAGAAACATTCAAAGTCATTAAAAGCATTCACTACGATAGCTCTGTTTTCAGTGCTTGTTGTAATGCTTTTTGTTGTAGCAAGTAGTTCAGTTGGCGCGACTGCTGCCAGCGATGCTGCTGTTGCAAATAATACTGTCAATGATGAATTAAATGAAACGGCCGTTTACATCATTCAACTGGCCGATTCTCCCGTCGCCTCTTATCGCGGCGGCGTTGATGGTTATGCAGCAACAAGCCCAGCTGCAAATGGCGAAAGCGACCTGCGCAAAAGCGAAAGCACTTTGGCCTATGCTGGTTACTTGGAAGGTGTTCAATCTGCGTTTGCACAAACATTGGTTGAAACACTCGATCGCCCAGTAGTTGTTAAAGATACATTCCAATACGCCTTTAACGGCCTTGCTGTTGAAATGACCGCTCGTGAAGCCTCCGTCGTTGCCAAACTTGATGGGGTTACACTGGTACAGCGTGAGCAGTTAGAGGAAGTTCTCACCGATGTTGGCCCAGCCTGGATTGGTGCAGACAGCGTATGGGACGGATCTGCCAGTGGCGTAGCCACCAAAGGTGAAGGAATTGTTGTTGCGATTCTTGATACTGGTATCAACAGCACGCATCCTTCCTTCGCGGACATTGGCGGCGATGGCTATGATCATACAAACCCACTTGGTTCAGGTGTTTATTTAGGTGTTTGCGATCCTACAAACCCCGACTATCAACCTGCATTCGATTGTAATGACAAGCTGATTGGTGTCCATGACTTCATTGATGGTGATGGGAATGACCCCAACTCCCCCGAAGATGGTGACGGTCATGGTAGCCACACAGCCAGCACAGTTGCGGGTAATGTGGTGACTGCTACCTTATATGCACCAACAACTGAGTTGACCCGCACCATTTCTGGTGTTGCCCCACATGCCAATATCATTGCTTATGATGTTTGCCGCAATGGTGAATCTTCACAAGGTGGTGGTTGCCCCGGTGCTGCACTGTTAGCAGCTGCTGAGCAGGTTGTTGTAGATCATATGGATCTGTTGGATGCTGGACACCCGACCGGTATTGCTACAATCAACTATTCAATTTCTGGTGGTAACAACCCATATTATGATGCTGTTGAATTAGCTTTCCTGGCGGCGACAGATGCTGGTGTCTTCGTATCTGCATCTGCTGGCAATTCTGGCCCCACGGCCGGTACCGTTGCCCACCTTTCTCCATGGGTAGGCACCGTTGCTGCTAGCACACACAACCGTGCGCTTCTCAACAACCTCACCGACATGACAAGTGATGGTGCCTCATTGGCCGATATCACTGGCAAAAGCTTTTCTGCTGGATATGGCCCGGCTCCCATCGTTTATGCGGGTGATTATCCCAATGCAAATGATCCCGGTGGCGATCCCGGTCAATGTATGCAGCCTTATCCGGCTGGTACTTTTGATGGCGAAATCGTCATTTGTGATCGTGGCACAATTGCCCGTGTAGATAAAGGTGCAAACGTTTTGGCCGGTGGTGCTGGTGGTTTGGTTTTGGCCAATGCCGCAGCCAATGGGGATTCCCTCAATGGCGATGCGCACTATCTCCCCGCTGTGCATATTACCTATGATGATGGTGTTGTCCTGAAAGCATGGGTTGATGCAAATACCAATACAGTTGCTACCATTTCTGGAACCATTGTAGACCTGAGCGCAAGCAACGGTGATATCATGGCTAGCTTTAGCTCCCGTGGTCCTGCCGGTGCCTTGGATGTTCTCAAGCCCGATATTACTGCCCCTGGTGTGGATATTTGGGCCGCTATCAGCAATGATGGTGATGCAATCCCAGATTATGGCTTCCTCAGTGGTACGTCTATGTCCAGCCCGCACAACGCTGGTGCTGTGGCTTTGATGACGGCCGTTCACCCCGATTGGTCTCCCCAACAGATCAAATCAGCGATGATGAGCACTGCGGTCAATACTGGCCTGTACAAAGAAGACGGTGCAACACCTGCTGATCCATTTGATTTGGGTGCAGGACGCGTTGATTTGAGCATGGCTAGCCAGGCGGCTCTGGTTCTTGATGAAACGACAGCCAACTTTACCGCAGCTAACCCTGTTACGGGTGGTGACCCAACAGCTTTGAATATCCCGAGCATGAGTAACAACGAGTGCGAGGGTTCCTGTACTTGGACACGTACTGTTCAGAGTACCGCTGCCTATACCACCACGTGGAATGCTACGCTTAGTGGAGCGGCGGACATCGACTGGAGTGTAACTCCTGAGACCTTTACATTAGTCCCTGGTGCTACCCAAACATTGACCGTAACGGCTGAGGTAGGCGAGGCGATTTCTGGCGAATGGTATTTTGGCGAGTTAATGCTAACCTATGATGCGCCAATTATGCCGACTAGCTATGATCTTTATCTGCCAATTATTGTGAATGCGGCTGGCTCGCTCCAAGCACCCGCCCAGTCTAATGCCCCGGTGCAGGTACAGGCAATTCCTGATGCGCACTTCCCAATTGCTGTTAAGCCATATGCGCCACCAGTAATTGCTGTTGATCCGACATCGCTGTCAAGCTCGTTGGATACAGGTGCCACCGAAACACAACCTATTACCGTTACCAATGAGGGTGGTAGTGACCTGACATGGTCTGTCTTTGAAGGCCTCTCGGCTCCAGAGTTAGTGGATTGGTCCGACAACTTTGATTCCTATACAACTGGCAGCCAGATTGCTGGCCAAGGTGGCTGGGAAGGTTGGGGTGGCGATCCCGGTGCTGGCGCAATCGTGACCGACACCGTCTCTCTCAGCAGCCCCAATTCTGTGGAAATCACCGGCCCTTCTGATCTGGTACATCAATACAGTTCTACCGCTGGTTGGTGGACATATACAGCAAATGTTTATGTCCCCTCGGACTTCGCTGGTAACTCTTATTTCATCCTGTTGAATAGCTATGGTGGAACCAATAACTGGTCAGTTCAGGCTAACTTTGATAGTGCCTCTGGGCTGTTGGTCAATGATGGTGCCAGCGGCGGTACCACACCTTACCTGACGGATCAGTGGGTGGAGATACGCATAGAGATTGACCTGCTGAACGATACGCAGGAATTCTATTACAACAATGTGCTTCTCTACTCTGGTACGTGGTCGGCTGAAGTAAGCGGTGGCGGTGCACTTAGTATTGCCGCGGTTGATCTGTATGCAAATGGTGCTAGCCCGATCTATTATGACGATCTGTCATTGATCGAGACTATTCCTCAGGTTTGTGATGTAGCAGGTAATTATCCCTGGTTAAGCGTTACGCCAAGTGGCGGCACGACGGCCGCTGGGGCTAGCAGTATTGCTAACGTTACCTTCGATGCAACCGGACTGACAAATGGTAGCTATACTGGTACCTTGTGCTTCACCAGCAACGACCCGGAAACACCATTGGTTGAAGTACCTGTAGACTTGACTGTGACTGGCAACCCACCGTTGATCGTGGTTGATCCGTTGGAGTTAAGCAGCAGCCAGATCCCTGATACCCAGGTAACCCAAACGTTGACCATTAGCAACACGGGTGGCGCGGACCTGGATTGGACGATAGATGAGGCTGCGGTAGGCAGTGCACCAGATGTGATCTTGTATGACAATGGGACGTTGGTTAACAGCCCCGGTACTGGTGCGGGTGGTGCGGATGAATCCGTGCTGCAAAGCACCAGTCTGACGATGAACACGCTGGGGTTTGGACACCAGGTTTCAGCTGGTAACTGGATGGCAGATGACTTCACGGTTACTGATGCGGACGGGTGGACGATTGATGCCATGACCTTCTATGCTTACCAGACTGGCTCGACGACCGCATCAACCATAACCAACATTAATTGGACGATATATGATGGTGATCCTGGCGCGGGTGGCTCGGCTATTGCCAGTGGCAGTGGTTTGCAGACATCAGTGTGGAGCAACATCTATCGTGTGACTGAAACAACGTCTGGTGGTACGACTCGGCCAATTATGGAGAGCACGGTAAATACAAATGGTATCTATTTGCCGGCAGGCACATATTGGGTGGCGTGGCAAGCAGATGGCACATTGTCTTCTGGCCCTTGGGCACCGCCAATCACTATCAATGGACAGACGACGACTGGTAATGGGCTGCAATTTTCCAGTGGTGCATGGGTGCCAGCTAATGATTCTGGTACTACTACACAGCAAGGTTTACCGTTTGTTTTGGAAGGCTCAGTTGGTAATACCAGTAGTTGTAGCACGCCCAGCGACTTGACCTGGTTGAGTGTCAGCCCGACAAGTGGCACGACTGTTCCAGATAGCAGCAGCGCCGTCGAGGTGACTTATGACTCGACTGGTTTAGCTCCTGCTACTTACAGTGGCATGCTTTGTGTCAACAGTAATGATGCAACACGGTCATTGGTGCAAGTACCAGTTTCGCTGACTGTTATCGACACTTCTCCATCTTTAGTCCTGAATGGGGCAGCCGTTGCATTCGAGTCGGGTATTCCCTTCGATTGGTCGACAGAAGTTATTACGGGTAATGTGTATTGGTCGACAACGGCCGATTCAACTGCCTGTGGTAATGGTGTTAACAATACCCCTGGCTCTGGCTTTGCGGCTTGTGCGGACGCTGATCAAACCAACAGTTCCGGTGATCCATACGATGCGTATCTGATTTCTAATGCTGTTGATTTGACAGGAACCACATCCATCACCTTGACATTTGCTGCCGGTTACAATGATATTGCTGCCGGTGGTGACACGTTTGAGGTCGATGTATGGGATGGCATGAGTTGGACAAACGTATTAACTTGGGATGAAGATCATGCTGAATTCGTGAATCTCAATTTAGATACATATGCCGGTTCTGTGATCCAAGTTCGTTTCCGTTACGCTGGAGGCGATTGGGATTGGTATGCACATGTTGATGATGTGTCGCTTACAGGTAATTAATTAGTTGTAGGCAGTAAAGTGTGTACCAGGTTAGGCAACTAATCTGGTAAGGACTTTACGCTTTGAAAAGAAGGCAGGCGATGGTGTTCCATTGCCTGCCTTTTTTATTTATATGGTATGTTGTGTTTCGTCTGCTTTTCTTTTATGATAGCCCTATTGACTCACCAGTTAAACGTCAACTGACAGATACACATAAAAGGAGAAGCGTATAATGAGGCGTAAGCAAAGCTTTTTGTTTTTAGCAGTTTTGATGGCGTTGCTTTTGTTGCTGCCGGTTGTTGTATTGGCGCAACAGGGCAAGATTGTGGAGCCGGATTCGGCGGAGACCCTGTTGGAACAGGCAAGGGCACGGGCTGCGGAACGGGAAACGGCCGTTTCCCCCTCTTCCTTTACCTCATTTTTCCCACAAGCAGTCGAATACCCGCTGTTAGTCGGTGTGGACAATACGGCTGTGCCTGTCTACCAGATTGATCCTGTCACCAACAATACTGTGCAAGCGTTCACGAATGCAGAGGTTTGGGGAGCTGCTTTCGATGAAGTCAACAATCGCCTCTTTTTCAACAGTGGTTCTACACTGTATGAATGGCCCATTGGCGGTGCGGTTAATCAACTAGGGACGATTGTCGATACCGGTGGTGTGGCGCAGGCTATTGTGGGCCTGGCTTTTCATAATGGGACATTATATGGAACAAAGAATATCGCTAATGAGGCTGTGTACATAATTGATCCTACAACTCTGGTGGCGACGGTTTATATTGATTATGTGGATGCAGATTATGATTTTGGGGGATTGGCGGTTAATCCCGCTACTGGCGAACTATATGCGACCAATGATGATGCCGCTCCCTTTGGTTCAGGATTGTTTCGCATCAATTTAGATGGCACGGCGACGCAAGTTGCTCCTTATCCTGCGGGGCAAACGGATATTGATGGCCTGACAATTGGTGATGATGGGTACGCCTATCTTGTGATCGATGAACCGGGTTTCATCTATGTTTATGATTTTGCGGCTGGTGCTTATACTACGCCGCTTACCAATCCCTGGTCTACGGCCGAATTGTTTTCTGGTGGAGCGTGGATTAGTGATGTGCAGGCGCAAGTCGCTGTGGCGCATTTGGCGCCGTTTGCTGTGGGAGCGGAAACGGCCGTTACCATTACCCTAAACAGCACGCCAGTCCTCACCAATTTCCTTTACGGCGATTCCACACCTTACATGGGCGTGCCTGCCGGTGCTGCCGACTTAGCCGTTTATCCTGCCGGGAGCGCGACGCCAGCCATTACCGCCACCTTCAACCTGACCGGCGGATTAGATTATTCCATTGTCGCCATCGGTGATGGCGTTAATCAGCCATTGCAACTGGTGGCGTTGGCCGACGATAACAGCGCCCCAACTGCTGGCAATGCCAAATTGCGTTTAGGCCACCTGTCGCCCTTTGCCTCTGTGATGGCCGACACGCTGGCGGACATTCGCTTGCAAGATGGGACGCCGGTGTTGACAAATGTGCTGTACAGCGCAATCGTGGGGTATCTTGAGCTGCCGGCCGGTGAATATGATTTGAAGGTGACAACACCGGGCGGCGGTGTCACCTTGATTGACCCCTTGCCAGTAACATTTGTCGATGGTCAGATTGTCAATGTCTTTGCCACCGGTGACGGGAATAATCAGCCATTCGGCGCTTTTGCCTGGCCGCCCGATGCGGAAGGCGCATTCTTGCCGTTGGCCGAGTATGGTGTGGTTGTGTCGGCTGACGTGACAGCGCAATCTGGGATGCCGGGTGCGCTGGTCACTTATACATTGGCGCTGACCAATACTGGCAATTTGACCGACAGCTTCAGCTTCACGGCTGCGGGCAATGATTGGGCTGTCGAATTGCCAATGGCTGTGACTCTGGCTGTGAGCGAAACGATTGAGGCCAGTGTGGTGGTGACGATTCCCGTTGCTGCGCCTGATATGGCTGTGGATGTTGTGACTGTGACGGTAACGTCGCAGGGGAATGCCAGTGTGAGTGATGGGTTGACATTGACGACAACGGCCGTTTCCCCCATGCGCTACCTATATTTGCCGATTATCATGAAGCCGTAAAAAGTATTGGCTGGTAATCCGCTAACTTAGCAGAACTTGTAGAACCCTGACCATCACTGGTCAGGGTTTTATCTTGTCTGGGAGGCGTGTTATAATTTTGCGGGACTTTAGTACCGCATTGCAACATAAGGATAAGCTTTGTTTTCATTGATTTTGTGGCAGGCTAAAGCTACATGGCAGTTTGATTTTCTCTCGGCATTGGTGGGGGTGCTCGTGGGTGTTTTGCTGGCGCTGGCGGGGCAGCGTGTGCGCCCTGTCGTTATGCACTATTGGCGGCAGACGCGTGGCCGTATGCAGCAGCGTCTGGCACAGGCGCGAGCCGGGGTGGAAGGGCGATTGATGGAGGAAACGGCCGTTTACACCCAGCGCTATCACCTCGGCCAGAAATGGGCAAGCCTGGAACAAATCTTTGTCTCGCCGCGCTTTTTACTCCCCCCAGCCGATATTGATCCATATCATTTGCCAGATTGGGGTGCCGGTCAGCTAGACTTTGTCTGGCCGGAACTGGCTGCCAATGTTGCCACGCCCCCCATGCCAGAAATGGGCCTGTCGCAGCTGCTGCTAACAGGACAACGTGTCGCCATTTTGGCAGAGCCAGGAGCGGGAAAGACGACCCTTTTGGCGTACATGGCGTATTTGTGCGCCACAGCGACACATGATGGCGATCATGCATTTTTGGCAAATCGCCTGCCCGTTTTGTTGCATCTGGCCGAACTCGATGTCACTGGCGATATGACTGATGCGCTTGCGCCACTTGTGGATGTTTTGCAGCGGCGCAGCAGCTCCGAAAATCGGGCTGAGATTGACGAATTGTTGCAGCAAAAAGCGCGTACTGGCAATTTGCTGCTGCTTTTGGATGGTTGGGATGAACTGGCGTCGGCGCAGCATGAGCTATTTTTGAACTGGCTGCGGCGTTTGTGTAAATCGTATGCAGATGTACACATGATCGCCGTAACGGCCGTTACCGATTACGGTCCGTTGTTGTCCTTAGGTTTCACCTGGACCATCTTGCGCCCCTGGCGTCCGCGCGAAGTTGAATTGTTCGCCGCCGGGTGGGCTAAAGTGCTCTCCAATAACCCGCTGCCCATTAATCGTTACTGGATACCGGGCCGTCAGCCGCTCGACATAACGCAGCGCTTTTGGATGGTTGCTTTTGGCAAGCATGTCAGCGCCGCAACTGAGCCGCGCCGCCAATATGAACAAATGGCGATGAGTTTGCCTGCTTTTTACACGCAGGGATTGTCCATTCCTCAGCAAAAGGTGGCCCGCCTGTTTTGGCAGCATTTGGCCTATGCACAAAAATCGCAGCGCCTCTTGAGTTTAGCCCCGGATGATGTGCAGCGTCTGGCTGATGAGGCTTTGGCCGCCGCCGAGAATCTCGATGAGCCGGTGACGCAGCAAGATTTGCTGGCATCTTTGGCACAGTCGCCGTTGTTTGTGCAAGATGGAAACGGCCGTTTCCGTTTCCTGAGCGGCGTCTGGCGCGATTTTTTGGCCGCGCAATACATGGTCGCGCACGAGATTGCTCCCACAGACAAGGTGCGTGATCCTTATTGGAGCGGCGTGCTCCGTTTTTATGTGGCTCAGGTTGATGCTGGTGAACTGGCAAATCCGCTGTTACAAGCGGAAGTTACCAGTTTGATGCGCAACGGCTTGTTCCAGGTGGCGAGTTGGATGCCAGAGGCCGCTGATGCTGGCGAATGGCGGCGGCGCACGTTAATCTTGCTCGGCCAATTGGCACGCCAGCGCACGTTTACGCGCTTGCTGCGGCAGCGGGCGGCGGCGGCTCTCGTGCAAACGGCGGAAAGCGGCACAATGGCCTTCGTCAAGCAGCTATTGGAACGCTCCGATCCTTTCTTGCGGCGCACCGGGGTTGTGGCGTTATCTTATTTGGGATTAACAGAACCGGGTGAGGTCGTGAAGCTGCTGGAGACCTTTTTGGAGGATGGCGATGGATTGGTGCGGCAAACGGCCGTTGCCGCTTTGGCCTGGTTAGCCACGCCAGTTGCCGAAAAACCGCTCCTGGCGGCACTCATTCAGGGGGATGAAGGCATGAGCCAAACGGCGGCTAAATGTTTGGCCCTAAATGGCAAGGAAGGGGTGGAGATTTTGCGGGAAGCCTTGGAGGATGAGTCTGCACAAGTGCGACGCGCAGCAATGGAAGGATTGCTGGTGTTGGCTGAGCCGTGGGTGGAAAAGGCATTGGCGCAAGTGGAACGGAAGGACGCCGATTGGGAGGTACGTGCCGCTGCCACCGATGCGCTTAATCGTTTGCGCAGTCGCAGCAAAGCGCATCCCTGGCGGCCATTGGCGCCTAAACAGCAGCGCTGGCTGGTGGAATATGCGGCTCAGGAAAACCGGGTTGTCCCGGATGGGGCGGCGGCACAACCGTTCCTGGTACAGGTATTGGCTGAGTCACCGCAATCGGCAATTCGCACGGCAGCGGCATTGACGCTAGGCCAATTCCCACAGGTGGAGTCGATTCCCGCCCTGGAAACGGCCGTTCGCGACAGCGATCCCCAGGTACAAGAAGCCGCTTTTACGACACTTTGTTTAATTCACCGAGCATTTACACCATGAAACCATTAATTGGCACAGATTTGAAACGATTCCTCCGCGATTATAAACGTCAGTATCGGCCCCAGGCTGATTTGGTAGCCCTGTTACAAAGCATTGAATATCCGGCAAATGTCGGCTCGATTTTCCGTGCCGCAGATGGCGCTGGTGTTACGGAATTGGTGCTGACCGGCATCACGCCGACCCCGCCTCATCCAACCATCGACAAAGTGGGGCGCTTTAAGAGTTTGCGCGTTCCCTGGCGTTATGTGCAAGACCCCTTGATCGCGATTTCTGACCTGAAGGGGAAGGGGTATCATGTCGTGGCGGTGGAGTTGGCGGATACGGCCGTTCCCTATTACCAATACCCATATCCCGAAAAAACCTGCCTCGTTGTCGGCCATGAAGATCATGGCGTCACCAAGGCCACGCTGGCCGCTTGCGATGGAGCCGTTTTCCTGCCCATGTATGGCAAAGGGCTTTCGCTGAACGTCCATGTTGCCCTCAGTATTGTCCTCTATCACATCTTGCATCAGTCTATGGCTGGTTGACTCCACTCCATTTGGAGATCGCTGATTTACCCTTTCCATTTCAATTTTTCTCTGGTATACTACTTTCAATACAACATGCGGGGTATTACAACAAAACTTTTGTGATGCGGTTGGTTTTGTTTTCCCCAAACAAAGCCAAATCGCGCTAAATTTCCGAGTAGATTTCACCGGCGGTTGCCGACCACTATGAATGAGAAAATGCGCGAAGGACGCTAGAATTCTTTTTTTCTCTGCATCTTTGCGTTAAGTTATTTCCGAAGGGGACAACATGCGTGGTACGCACCACCATGAATGAAAATCGTAGGTCGGATTGCTAATCCGACTATCGGATTAACAATCCGATTTACATGAGGAGAAGGGCCATGAAGGTTTCCTGTTTGCAAGAGAACTTAGCGAAAGGGTTGAGCATTGTTGGGCGTGCCGTGAGCACGCGCTCGACACTGCCGGTATTGGGAAATGTATTGTTGGCAACAGATAACGGCCGTCTCAAATTATCAGCCACCAATCTGGAAATCGTCATTACGTGCTGGATTGGCGCGAAGGTTGAAGAAGAAGGCGCCATCACCGTTCCCGCCCGTACCCTCAATGATTTGGTCAGCACCTTGCCACAAGACCGGGTTGACCTCATCCTCAACGAAACCACGCAAACGCTGCATGTTTCCTGCTTGCGCACGCAGGCCAATATCAAAGGGATTGATGCCCAAGAATTCCCCCTGGTTCCGGAACCTGACCGTGAAAATCGGATTCGCGTGGAAGCGGCCGTTTTCAAACAAATGATCAGCCAGGTAGCCTTTGCGGCGGCCGTTGATGATGCCCGTCCCACCTTGACCGGCGTCTCAACCTCATTTGAAGGCAGCCAGGTAATGATGGCGGCAACAGATGGATTCCGCCTCTCCTTGCGTTCAGCGCACATTCCCAGCTATGTCGAAGAATCCTTCACGGTTATCGTCCCGGCGCGTGCGCTGCACGAAGTCGCCCGCGTCACCGGCGATGATGTCGAAGCCATCTACCTTTCCATGCCGGAAGGGCGTAACCAAATTATCTTCGATATGGACAATGTGCTGCTTGTCTCGCAATTAATTGATGGCAGTTTCCCCGATTACACGCCCATCATCCCCAAAAAGCGTAGTACACGCACGGTTGTCAGCACGGCCGATTTCCGCAAAGCATGTAAAACGGCCGATATTTTTGCGCGAGAATCCAGCCACACGGCACGCGTCTCGGTAGAACCGGGCGACGAAATTACGCCTGCCTTTGCGACTATTGCCGCCACCAGCACCGAAACGGGCAATAACGTGGCACAAATTGACGCCAGTGTCGATGGCAACCCCATTGAAATCGCCTTTAACGTGAAGTACATGACGGATGTGCTCAATGTGATTGATACACCACAAGTGGCTTTAGAAACGACAACCGCCATGGAACCAGGCGTGATTAAGCCGGTAGGCGACAACGATTTTGTCCACATTATCATGCCGATGCATTTCGGCCGTTAGCAGCTGGCGACTGACAATGAACGGTTGACGTGTCTGAATTCGCGCCAACCGTTCGTCAAATACAAGCATTTAATCCAGTTCGTCGAGAACTGTACGATACAGCGTATCGGCGCGAATATCCTCTAATGCGTGGCAGGGCGCGTCTAATTTGTCGGCCAGCACACGCGCCAACCCCTGATCAAAAGCAGGATGCTCCATATTGATGACAACCGAGCGCACACTTGCCTCGCGGATGAGTGCGGCAATGCGGTGCGCTTCTTCCTGTGGGGCCATATCGCTCAGGCTGACATTGCCTGCGCCATCGGTCAGCAAAATCATCATTTGTTGCACATCGGGATGGGTATAGGATTCCTGGCGAAACACCTCAAAAGCAAGCATGAGTCCGGCTGATAAGGGTGTTTTCCCGCCAACGGCGATGTCGGCCAGCTTTTTCTTGGCGAGCTGTGGTGAATTGGTGGGGGGTAGTACCAGGTTGGCATCATTTTTGTTGAAGACGATCAGGCCAACACGGTCGCGCCGTTGATAGGCGTCGGTGAGCAGCGACATGATGGCGCTTTTCGTCGCTTCCATGCGTTCGGCGACGGCCATGCTCCAACTGGCATCGACGACAAAGAGGATGAGATTGGCGGTGCGCCGCACGCGCACTTTTTCGCGCAGGTCTTGTTTTTCCAGAGCCAGTGCCAGTTTGGAGCGATCACGATTTAGTTGGTATGGGGCGGCGGCACGCAGCGTCGCGTCAAAAGCGAGGTCGGTGACTCTGCGGGTGCGGGGCAAACGCGCCTGGATGTAACGGCCGCGTTTGCGATCTGTCTTAGTACGAGAACGCCGCCCCGCCTGTTTACGCGTCAGCTTGTCGAGCTGCGTGTCCAGACGGCGCGGCATAAATTCTTGTTTGGATTTGATTTTTTGACCCCCGTCCCACCAATGCCCTTCCTGGGGTGTTTGTGGGACGGTTTGCGGGCCAGCTTCTACCTGTGCTGTTTCAGCCCCTTCTTCGGTGGCTTCATCGGTATCTAACGGTTTTTTTTTACCGATTCGCTTTCTTGGGTCATTTCGTCTTGCGGTTCGCCGCTGTCGCTCATGCCCATTTCTTGCTGCACGTCTTCCAGGCGTTCTTGTAAGTCTTGGGAGGAGATGACTTGTTCTTGGAACGGCCGTCCCTTAACCCGATGCGGCAGTGCTAACTCAGCCGCCAGGATGATGTCGCGGTCGGTGATGCGTTCCCGCCCTTGCAGCGCTGCGTGCGCCTGTGCGCCGCGCAAAATCACCAGATCAGCGCGATGCCCGTCTACTTGCATGGAACCGGTTAATCCGGCAATAGAGACGAGATCGCGGCGGCTGTATTGCACCTCATTGACAGCTTCGCGTGCCCGTGAAATTTGTGTCGATAACGTTTTCTCGTCGTCCGCCCACTGTTCGCGGAAGCCGTTGGGGTCTACTTCAAAGGCGATGCGGCGCTCCATGATTTCCACACGCTGACGTGTGTCGCTGATACCGCTGATGTTCACGGAAAAAGCGAAACGGTCTAGCAGCTGTGGCCGCAAATCTCCTTCTTCCGGGTTCATGGTTCCCACCAGGATGAATTTGGCTGGATGGACAAAGCTAATCCCTTCTCGTTCGACAACGTTGATGCCCATTGCTGCTGAATCAAGGAGCAAATCGACAACATGATCATCCAGGAGATTGACTTCGTCTACGTACAACAGGCCACGATTGGCAGAGGCCAGGATTCCCGATTCGAAATGCTTTTCCCCGCGCTGGATGGCTTTTTCAATGTCGAGCGTGCCCACCACGCGATCTTCAGTCGCGCTAACCGGCAAATCGACGAAAGAGGTGCGCCGCCAGGTGGATGGCGCGGTGCCATCGGCATGCCGTGTGCGGCAGTCATCACACCAGGCATCTGGGCGGTTTGGGTCGCAGCCAAAACGGCAGTCAGAGACGACTTCAATGTCTGGTAACAGCGCGGCCAATGCGCGGGCGGCGGTGGATTTTGCCGTACCGCGTTCGCCACGAATGAGCACCCCGCCAATTTGTGGGTTAACGGCATTCAGGATTAACGCTCGCTTCATGCGTTCCTGGCCTACAATTGCAGTAAAAGGAAAGACGACTCGCCGTGCCATATATTTCTCCGATGATCTGGTATCGGTAGTCTATTTGTGGTTAGGTTGTCTATAAACCGCTGACCGTTACTGACTACCTGTCGCTAATTACAGGACGATGGGATTATACTGCATGGGCAGAGGGGAGCAACCGAGAATCATGGGCTGAGTTGGTTTTTTAAGGAGGATTGTTTACAATCACCTGCTCTGAAAATGGAGATGGGGAAGCCGGGAGCTTCTACTTCACTCTTCTACTTTTTTAATTTTTATCTGGTATTCAGAGTTGATTTTTGTGGTGTGATGATGAGACGTATACCGAAGGAACCATTTGCTGATGAGCGGGGCGTTATTGTGATGGCGCATCGCGGCGGCAGTAAACGCTGGCCGGAGAATACGATGCTGGCGTTTCAAAATGCTGCTGACTTGGGCGTGGATGGCCTGGAATTGGACATTCGCAGCACGGCCGATGGCGTGCTGGTGGTGATTCATGATGAGACGGTGGATCGGGTGACAAACGGCCGTGGCCCGGTGCATGATTTTACGTTGGCTGAGTTGCAGCAGCTTGACGCAGGTTATCATTGGACGAATGATGGTGGGCAAAGTTACCCGTTTCGCGGCCAGGGGGTGACGATTCCAACATTGGCTGAGGTGTTTGCGGCTTTCCCGCATTTGTGGATTAACATTGACATTAAGCAGTCTGACCCGCCGATTGTGGAGCCTTTTGTGGCTTTGCTGCATGAGATGGGAATGGTGGGGCAGGTGTGTGTGGGGTCGTTTGCGGAGGAGACGGTACAGCAGTTTCGGCAGGCGTGCCCGGATGCGGCAACGGCCGCTTCCTTGCCAGAAGCGCAGCGCTTGTTTGTCTTGAGCCGCCTGGGTTTGGGGGCGTTGTACCGTGGCGGGGCGACGGCGATGCAGCTGCCGGAGGTGGAAGGGCGGCTGCGGATTGTGACGCCTGGTTTTGTGCGTGCGGCGCATCGGCAGGGGGTGGCTGTTCATGTGTGGACGGTCGATGATGTGACGGGGATGCAGCGTTTGCGGCAGATGGGGGTGGATGGTCTGATTACGGATTGCCCTGATTTGCTGCTGCGGTTGGTGGGACGATGATGCCATTACGACAGCGAGCGAGTCTGGTTATTGTACGCGATGAGATGATGTTGTTGATTTACCGGTATCGAAACGGCCGTTCCTATTACATTTTGCCGGGCGGCGGTGTCGAACCGGGGGAGAGCCTGGCCGAAGCGGCGGTGCGTGAAGCCGCCGAGGAAACCAGTTTGCAGGTTGTGCTTGGCCCGCAATTGTGGCAGCGGGAACTGGAAGAACAGATTGAAACGGCGTTCCTCATCACGCAGTTTGAAGGCACGCCACGGCTGGGTGATCCTGAATTTTTGCGCCAATCACCGGATAATTTGTATCGTTTGGAGTGGGTTCCATTTGCCGAGGTAAATGAGTTGATTCGTTACCCTGCGCCAGTGGAGTGGGGCGCGATTGAGGCGGCGCTGGGGCGAGGTGCATCGTGAAAAGGTTGTTGGGGGGGGCGTTGTTGGCTGGGGGAACGGCCGTTATCTCTGGGTATACCTATGCCCGGCACATCGAGCCACAACGCCTGGTAACAGAGCATGTGATACTGCCTATCGCCGGGCTGCCAGCCGCTTTTGCCGGTTTTACTGTGGTCATCATGAGTGATTTTCACCTGCACCCGCTGTACACGCAGCTTGATCTGATCCAGCGAGCGGTGGCGACTGCCAACCAACTCCAGCCCGATCTCATTGCCTTGCCCGGTGATTTTATCGTTTCTCGCTTGCGCGTGATGGATGCGCTGGCACCGGTATTGGGACAACTGCGTGCTCGTCATGGGGTTTATGCGGTGCTTGGCAACCATGATGCCCGTCATGGCCCACGCCTGATTCGCGATGTGCTGGGCGATGTCGGGATTCCGGTGTTGGTGAACGAAGGTGTTTTATTAACTCATCGGGATGCGCATTTGTACGTGGCTGGCGTGGATAATTGCAGTCGGGGTTATCCAGATTTAGCACAGGCGCTGGCTGCTTCTCCGCCAGATGCGGGGCTGCCCGGTGGAACGCCCGTGATTTTGTTGGCGCACGAACCTGATTTTGCGGATCAATTTGCGCAAGATGAGCGGGTGACGCTGCAATTATCGGGGCATACACACGGGGGACAAATTCGTTTGCCGCTGTGGGGGCCGGTGGTGCTGCCGGAATACGGCCGTTTCTATCACTCCGGTCTTTATCGCATTCGCCAGATGTGGCTTTACACGACACGCGGCATTGGCACCAATGGGCTGCCGCTGCGCTTCCTGTGCCCGCCAGAGATCACACACCTGACTTTGATGCCTGCTTGATTGGTCGCTGCTTACAGCAGCGCACGGTCGCTGCTTAAAGCCGCGCACAGTGCAGTTTACGGCCGCCCGTGTGGCTCAGCCACAACTCCCCATTGGCCCAGGCCAATCCCATCGGCAGAAAATCAATGGCATAGCGCCCTAATTCACGGCCGTTTTGCGGGTCTAGTTGCAGAATGGCAAATTGCGGCGTGTCGCTGGTCCAGTCAAAGCCCTGATTAACTGGGTCAAAGGCCATGGTTAATGGCACGCCAACCCACAGTGCGCCATCATAATATTCCAGACCCCCACCTGCTACCGGTATGGAAAGGGTTCGCTCGACCTGGTGTGTTTCCGGGTTGATGGCGAGCAGCTTGCCCTGCTGCTGCGACACAGCCCATAATTGCTGTCCATCCCAGGCCAAACCCGACAACCAGCCCTGATCGACGAGGGCGATGGTGTCATCAAAGTCATTGCTGAGTGGGTTGATGCTGCGCAGGTAATCGGCGTCGTGCAGCGATTGCCACAAATGGGTGCCATCCCAGGTGATGCCGCTCAGGTTGCCGGGGCAGAGAAAGGTTTTGACAACTTGCATGTTGGCTGTGTCGATCTGGTATAGGGTTCCTGTGACGTAATCGGAATTCCAAAGGAAACGGCCGTCCCAGGTCAACCCCACCGGCCCACGTCCTGGCGCGTCATATGTCGCCATGATTTGTAACTTGTTCATCGCCGCGCCTCTCTTTCCAGATTTTTAGCCGCAGGGACAGATGCCTTATCGCGGCTGTCCGGCCGCTGCTCATGAATCCATGTCACCATTTCTAATAGGAATTCACCCGAAACATCTTGAACCTTTTCCAGGCGGCGTGGCTCTCGCAAACTGTCATACAGAGCCTGAACATTTTGGGTGACGCCGCCCATCGGGTGATTTTCGTGATGCACCAGCACCGTGGGGCGCGGGGCAATGTGCCCCACATAGCGCGGCAAGAAAAAGGTGTGTGGATTCTTGTTTTGAAAGACATGAGCAGGGGCCAGGCCAGATTGCGCACGACCAATGGCTACCAGCCCGCGAATATTTGGCGTGCGCGATGCCCACATTAACGCCAGCCCGGATGCCAGCGGCTGGGCAATGATTGTTGGCTCGTTGGGCAGCATTTGAATCAGCAGGCGCAAATCTTCCCAGAGTTGCTCTGGCGTCAACAAATCATGCATGCTGGCGTGGAGCAAGTACCGAAACGGGTCGAGTCCGTAAACACTGTAACCCGCTTCTGCCAATGCTGCGCATAACTCATCATCTGTGCGGCTGAAATTCCCGTAGCTTGACAGATAGAGAATGGTAGGCGGGGATAGTTCAGCGCCAGTTGGTTTGTAATAGTAGCTTTCCATGACGGTGCCGGGGCGCAGCGGCCATACATAGACACGTCCTTGTCTGGAATAGGGAAAACCAAAAAAGCCAAAGTTTATTTTGGGGCCGAATCGCTCTTCGGCCCATGCTTTGACTGCTGCCAGGTCAAGATTGAAGTTTAGATCACCTGGCAAGCCATCACTGTCCCCTGTGCTGCGCAGGTCAAAGACGAGGTGTGCAATTTTGCCATCGGGGCCATATGATTTGACTTCTTGACGCGCACAGGCAATGATGCTGGTTTTGGTTAATGGGAATTTGGGTATCCAGACACGCAGCACTTTAATATCTTTGTCTTCTGCATTTGTTGGACGGACAAAGAGCGCGTCTAGATATAAATCGTCGTCGGTTAAAATCCCAAAAGCTTCTTCTGTATATGGTGGTGTGGCGGCCATTCGTTTTTTCCAGTATTCAATTATTTAGCTGAAATGAGTTATCGCTCTGTGGTGCCGTTCGTTTTGCTTACGACAATGCCGCTGTGTGTTTGTTGATTGGTCGTTTAGGCAAAAGTACGGCATGGTTTGTTCATTTGCTGAAAGTTAGGATATTGTCTCGATGCTTTGCCAGATGGTGATGGGTTTTTCCGCTCATCATTCTGCAAATCAATGGGGTTATGGATTGTCAGGTGTATCCGACTCTTGATCATACGGGTAATTGGGCAGGAAGTCTATAACCCTTATGTACGCCTCTTGCAATGTTTTTTCTGTGTTGAAATATCCGCTGAGCATCTCTTGTAAAACGATGGAGAAGGTCAGGTTTTCGTATAAATCGGTGATGAGTGCGCCTTGCCCTTGCGGCAAGCCCCAACGGTTAGATGTGGCGATGCCGTTCCGCAGTTGGGTGATGAGTTCTGTGCCGTAAATGTCTTGCAGGCTTTGGCTGCTGTTGGCGATGGGTGTTGTGCCCCAGGCGTCGATAAAGCGACGGGGGTCGTCGGTTGTGCCCAGGCGCAAGGGGACTTTGCGTTCTGTTTCGACTTGCAGCCAGGTTTCGTAGCCTTCATTGAACCAGAATTTGGCAAAGGCAACGGCCGTTTCCCTGTCCGCCTTATTCGTAATGCCCAAATACGTTAAATGGCCGTAATCAGTGCCGTTGATTTGCGTGAGAATACCACTGTTTTGTGCCAGATAGGCGGAATTGGTGGCGCACTCGGCACAAGTGGGGCGAACATTGGCATCCAGTCCGGCCAACTGCGGCAAGATGTGCGGTGGGCTGATGATCATGGCACCACGGCCGAATAAATAAGCGTTGCGCGTGCTGGTGTCCGTCTGTACACCGGTCGGGCTGTAGTTGTGGATGATTTCATAGTAGAAATCCAACGCTTCCTGGCATGCAGGCTCGCGCAGCAAGACGCGTCCTTCGTCGTTGATGAGCTGACAGTTGTTGGCAACGGCGAGATATTCGAACACCTGCTGTGTGCTGACCAGGTTCGATTCGGTTGGCGCGACGAAACCGGCGATTAGATTTTCGCTGTCGAAGAGTGTTTCTGCGGCCGTAAACATGGCGGTAAAGGTGTTTGGCGTGTCCAGGTTGCGTTCGCTGAACCAATCCTGGCGGTAGATCAGCAGTTCCAGATAGCCGTCGCTGGGCAAGGCGGCTGTTTGTCCATTGACTTGCACCAGATTGAGGGCGTCGGGGTTGAAGGTGTCGGGGCCGATGGCGGCAACGGCCGTTGCTGCCGCCTCCGTATCGAGAATGCCCCGCTCTGCCCAGCCCACCGTGTAGGCGATGGGGTGGATGATGATGTCGGGAAGGTCGTAAGCGGAAGAGATAACGGCCGTTTCCACCAGTTTGGGCAGCAAGGCCGGGTCAACCATCCGCAGCTCCACATTTGCCGGATAAGACGCCACAAACGCGTCGATCATGCTGTTCAGGGCTGCTTCATGCGCCGGCGATGTCTCGTTGACCCAGATGGTAAGCGAGGGCGCATCGTTGGCGGCGGCAAGTGTGGCTGCGGGCGCACTCAAATTGCCGCCGGGGGTGGGGGTTGGTGCTTCTATAAGGAGAGGCGGTTGCGCTGTGGGGCTGGGAACGGCCGTTTGCGCAGCTTCTGTAGCCACGCGCGGCGGCGTCAGCAGCGATTGACAGCCCAACAAAAGCCAGAGCAGGGAGAATAAAACGATACTGAGGCGGTACTTGACACCAAGCTGGTGCCTGGTCGCAAAAAACGCGGGATTCTTTTGCGCCGCGTGCGGCGAATCATAACGATACAATTTCATCGAGTTAACCTTTCATGGATCAGCCGCAGGCCGGTCAATGTCAGCCATGGGTCTACATGGGTGATGGCGGTCGTGTGCGGCGTGATCAAATCGATCAGGCCGCCCGTGCCAATGACGCGAATCGGCCGTTGCTGATCAGGGTGTTCTTGTTGTAAGCGTTGCAGTAAGCCTTCAATCAGGCTGACATAGCCGAAAATCAGGCCGGATTGCATGGCGTGAATGGTGTTGCGCCCCAAGGTGTGCGGCGGCGCTTCTAGGGCTACATGGCTGAGCTTGGCAGCGCGGCCCGACAAGGCGTCGGCCGCGAGGCGCAGACCAGGAGCAATCACCCCACCGACGAAGGCGCCAGCGGCCGTGACGACATCCAGTTTGGTGGCTGTGCCCATATCGACAATAATGGCCGATTCTCCCCACAGTTTATGCGCGGCTAAGGCGTTGACCAATCTGTCAGCACCGACAGCCGCCGGATTGTCGGTTAAGATTTGTATGCCCAGGTCGAGGTGGATGCCTGCTTCAATGGGGTTGCAGGCCAGATAGCTTCGGCTGGCCTGGATGAAGGTTTGCGATAACACCGGCACAACGCTGCAAAAAATGACATGGTCGATAACGGCCGTTTCGCCAGCTTCGGCTAGCAAGCCGCGCAAAAGCAAGCCATATTCATCGGCCGTTTTCTCGTGAACGGTAGACAGCCGCCATTGCCGCTGCCACACATGACCATCCCAAAGGCCCAAAGTGATGTTGGTATTGCCAATGTCAATGGTTAATAGCATAAAAAGTATAAATCCAGTTGCATAATGGCTTGATTTTATAGGGCGTAAAGGTGTGTGGCAACCCTCCAGGGCAGGATAAGAGGGTGATTCTAAAGTGCGACAGTCAACACCGGCAAAGAAGATGGGCAGTCATCTACATAAACTGGATAACCAACCCCTAAAATGCATTTAACAAAGTAACCTTACGACCTGGGAAGTTTGTTGAGAAGGGTGCATTCCATACACGAGAACCGCACCCTTAAACTCTTGCAAGTTTGACAAAACGAGTTTTCTAGCACATAATTTTCGTGTCATAGTTGCTTAGTTCGCGCTGTATTTTTTAAAGTATTTGTTTTAGTCAATTAATGGGGTGAGGAAATTCAATGGAACTCCGACAATATATTAATATTTTCCGAAGATGGTTTTGGTTGGTTTTACTTGGTACAGGAATAGCGGGATTTTCAGCTTATATTTTTAACCGCACGCAACAACCTATCTACCAGGCAACTTCTGTGTTGTTGATCATGGAAGGAAGTCCATCAACCACAACCGAATTCAGTGCTATTCAATCCAGCGAGCGCCTGGCTCAATCTTATATTGAGCGCCTGACAAATTATGAGGTTCTTGAAGTAGCTATTGCCAATCTTGGTTTGACTATGCAGGCCAAGGAGCTTCAAGAATCTATGCAGGTGAGTTTGGTAAATAACTCTCACCTCATTGCCTTAAGTGTCAAGCATACTTCTCCAAAGATAGCGGCCGCATTGGCAAATGAAATCCCCACAGTCTTTGCAGTTCGCAATATGGAATTGCAAACAGATCGTTTTGCCAGCTCTAAACTAAATCTGGAAACAGAACTTAATGATGTTCGTGCAGAACTCTTGTTAGCAGAGGCGCAACTGGCAGAAGCTCAAAGCGCAAGCAACGATTCAACAGTTATTGCTCAATTAGCCGACAGAGTTTTACGTTTACGAGATACCCATTCCCGATTGTTGCAAAGCTATGAAGACATCCGTATTGCAGAAGCAAGCAGCCTAAACAATATTATTATTGACCAACATGCCCGCCCCCCTGTTTCGCCGATTAGCCCGCGTGTTTTGTCAAATGCGGTTTTAGGAGCTGCTGTGGGCGGCATGTTAAGTCTTGGTCTCATCTTTTTAATAGAGTATCTTGACGATACCATTCAGGAGCCAGAGCAGATAGAAAATGAGTGGGGAGTGACAACAATAGGATTGGTTCCAGTCATTGACACAGAAAAACTTGACGGATCGCTTGTCATGATAAAATCGCCGCGTTCGCTAGAAGCAGAATCTTATCGGCAATTGCGGACAAATATTCAATATGTTGATGCAAGCCATGATCTCAAGGTAATACTTGTCACCAGCCCCAATCCAGGTGATGGTAAAACGACAACAGCTGCTAACTTGGCAATCTCTCTGGCGCAGATGGGCAAGAATGTGATTCTGGTCGATGCAGATTTGCGACGTCCCAGACTTCATCAGGTTTTTGAAGTTTCCAATGCACAGGGATTAACAAATTTGTTTTTAGAAAAAGAGAATGATGAGGCGTTGCTGCAATCTGTTGAAATACCCAATTTGAAAGTGTTGGTGTCAGGGCCAATTCCGCCGAACCCGGCGGAATTGTTAGGGTCGCCTCGGATGCGTAGTATTCTGGATTGGTTGACTGAGCAGGCTGATTACATTGTTTTGGATAGTCCACCGGTTTTAACTGTGACGGATGCTATTTTATTATCCCAGATCGCAACTACTACTTTGTTGGTTGCGTGGATGGGGGGCACGAAGCAAAAGTTGTTGGAATTAGCGATGCGGCAGATTCGTGTCGTTGATGGACATCTTGCGGGTATTGTTTATAACCGTATCTCAGATAAGCGTCATGGCAGTTACTATTACTATTACCGGTCTAATCATTATTATGAGAGTACGGCAAGCCCAAATGGGATAGCAAAGTTGCTTCGCGGGACGGTTTTACTGTCTTTGGTTTCGCTTGCACAAAAATTGTTTTCTCGTTGACGCTATTTTCTTAAGATCAACAGTTGCTGTACAAGCTTTGCTCGAAATGAGCTGATTGTTTTATATACACCCTTTCTGCCTTGTAAATTTTATTATTGGTATTGGAAACGCTTCAATTCCGCATTGGAATTGAAGCGTTTTTGCATTGAGGCTGAATTGTTTCCGCATTGCAAATTTTACTTTCCGCATTGGAGTTACCTTATTTCCGCATTGGAGATGAATCATTTCCGCATTGGAGATTTTATTTTCCGCATTGGAGATTGTTTTTTCCAATGCGGAAATTTTGAACAGAGGCGGGGAGGTTGGCTGTGCCGAGGAGCTTGCCTGTTATCTTTGCCTGCTTTGGCTGATCCAGTAAACTGAAAGCAGATGGACAATACAAGCCCTGCGTGGTGCATTGGCGCAAGTGGTGGATTGGCTTGATTTGTGGATTGGCTGAGTTTGGCTGCCCTGGCTGGCGGCGAGACATTGGTAAAGCCTTGGTCGGTAGAGTGGCGTGGATGAAAATGAATGCGTCAAGCTCCTGGCAGGCGGGCAGAAATTGAGAGCGAGTTGGGTGTTGGGGACAGCAATCAGTGTAAATGTCCCGTTAGGATAAAGGGGGTTTATCATGACGAAGAAGCTGGTTTCTTCATTGCAAGTCGGATTGGGTGTATTTGCGGGGTGGACGATAGCACAGCAGGGTTGGGTGTTGTGGCAGTTGTCGCAAAAAGATACTGCGCAAACATTGGCAGATCAACAAAATGAAGGGGAGCCGGGGCGGCAAGAAATCGAGGTTTTGGAAACAGATACCTTCATTCGCCAACATGTCATTGAGGATGGTATTGAACGGGTCAGTTATTTACCGCGACAGCGCCGCTTTGAAACGCCGATTGTGCTGCAACATGGCATGTGGCATGGCGCATGGAGTTGGCGCGGCTGGCAGGAGTTGTTGGCGGGTTGGGGCTGGGAGAGTCATGCGCACAGCTTGCCTGGTCATGCCCTTTCCCCGGAGCAACGGCCGATTCCGTTGTGTACGCTTGATTATTACCTGGCATTTCTGAAAATGGAGATGGCGCGTCTGCCGCAGCCGCCTGTGTTAATTGGGCACAGCATGGGTGGGGCGCTTATTCAATGGCATTTGAAGTATATTGGCGATTTACCGGCGGCTGTTTTGGTCGCACCGTGGGTGTCGCACAGCATGATTGGTGATGGGTTGTGGGGGCTGCTGCGGCTAGACCCTATGTTCCCGCTGCTGGCGATGAAGGACTGGTCGGCATCGTCCTTGATGCGTAATCCGTACCGGGCGGCGCGGGCGTTGATTAGTGAGCATGCGCAAGTGACGCCGGTTGAGTTGTTTAGTCAGTTGGGGCCGGAGTCGATCCTGGTGCTTTATCAGCACAATCCGCCGTTCTGGCAGCCACCACAGCAGATTGGGACGCCTTTGTTATGGCTGGCGGGTATGCGGGATGCGCTGCTGAGTGAGGCGGATGAACGGCGCTCGGCTGCTTTTTATGGGGCGGACTATGTGGCGATACCGGGCGCGGGGCACAATATTATGATGGAGCCGACGCAGGCGAAGACGGCGGCGCAGGTTCATGAATGGCTGGTGGCTCAGGGAATTCGTTGATGGTGGAGGCTTTAGATGGGGTGTTTGCTGATGGAAACGGCCGTTGCCGCTCAATGAGGCTGGTACGAGTGGATGCTTACCGATTTTGGTGGCATAGTTTATAATTTAGAAAAAGCGCAGGCCAATTCCCAACTGCGAGAAACTTAGAGAAAAGAAGAAAGGAGTTCCCCTATGCTCGTTAAAGAAAGAATGTCTTCCCCTGTTATTTCCGTTGGGCCGGATATGCCAATCATGGAGTGCTTAAAGCTGATGCAGGATAAAAGCATCCGCCGCACGCCAGTGTTGGACAAACAGGGTAAATTAGTCGGGATTGTCTCAGACAAGGATTTGTTGAACGCGGCTCCTTCAGATGCAACCACCCTCAGTGTTTGGGAAATGAATTACCTGATTGGTCAGGTAAAAGTAAAAGATGTGATGACCGTCAAGGTGTTGACAGTCACAGAAGATACGCCCATTGAAGAAGCGGCATATGCGATGGTGCAAAACAAAATTGGTGGCATGCCGGTGATGCGTGACAGCAAGGTTGTTGGCTTGATTACGGAAACCGATTTGTTCAAAATCTTCCTGGAACTGATGGGCGCACGCGATGAAGGCGTGCGGGTGACAGCATTGGTGCCAGAGAAGCTGGGCGAATTGAGCGCATTAACACACGCCATTGCTGAAGCGGGCGGCAGTTTTGTGGCATTTGGTCAATTTGCCGGGGAAAGTCCGGCGGATAAGCTGGTGACTTTTAAGGTGGCGGGGCTGACCGAGGCGGTGGTTTTGGAGAAGATACAGCCGCATATTTTGCAAGTGATTGATATTCGCTCTTGTTGCTAATTGAATTGCTTATGAATGGAAGCCGACAGACGCGGGGAGGTGATATTCCCCGCGCTTTTCTTTTGGGGGGATTGTTGTTGTGGCTGGTAACGGCCGTTTCCCTTTCCCCACTCCTGGCACAAACCCTACCCGCTTCATCAATAAATGGGACTGGCACAGGGCAAACAATTGCCGACATTGCTCCCATCACCGATACCATCACCAGCACGTTTTACCTGCCCATACTGGCTATCCCGCCTTCGCCACAGCCCTTGCCGCCACCGCTCGTTTTGACAGGGACGCCGCCAATTGATTTTACGGCCGTTCAGGCTCAGTTACGCCAAGATGGACTCAGCCTGGGATTTAGCAAATTGGGCTTTCATGCCGGGCCAGGCGGCAATCCAGAGGGTCTGGTCGATTCGTTGTACGCCTTAGACGCGGCCGGCGTGCCCTTTACCGTGAAAAGCGTCGATACATTGACCGGCGTTTACGAAGCGCAGATGATCATGCAGCAAAGCGATTTGCCGCATATCGCCATCTTCCGCCGCAGCATTGTGCCGCCAGGGGCCACTTCTCCCCCTTCCGGCAACCCGGACGTGCCTGACTACAACAAGACCCCAGCCGCTGCCGCTTTTGAGCATTGGGAATGGCACAAAGCGCATTTCCCCGCAGAGTTAGACCCGGCGCTCACCTGGGTGGAAACGGTAAACGAAGTGGACAAAAACCGGTCAGAGTGGCTGGCTGCTTTTGCTTTGGAGACGGCGCAGTTGGCATTGGCCGATGGCTATAAATGGGCTGCTTTTGGTTGGGCGACGGGCGAACCAGAACCCGAACATTGGGAGTCGCCAGCCATGCTGGAATTTTTGCGTTTTGCCGGGGCGCATCCAGATCGGGTAGCCATCGCCTTGCATGAGTACAGCCTGACGGTGGACGAGATCACGCATTGGTATCCGTATTTAATCGGCCGTTTCCAATTTTTATTTGAGATTTGCGACCGTCATCATATTCCTCGGCCAACCGTGTTGATCACAGAATGGGGATGGGAAGCGGTGCATGTTCCTGATCCGGCGGCGGCATTGGAAGATATGGCCTGGGCATCCTGGCTTTATGCCGCTTATCCGGAAGTTAAGGGGGCGACCATCTGGTACCTTGGCCCAGGGTTTGGCAATATCGCCGACGAGGCACAACTGCTGATTGAACCGCTGACGGCCTACAGCGTGAGCCATTACTTTGGCGTGACGCCGGGGCAGGGGCGGATTGATCCCTCGCTGTTTGCGCCGGTTGTGCCAACCTGGTTGTACGAACTCATGAAGGGAGACGATGGTTAGGATTCACTCTGTTACCCCGACGGATAAGGCGTGGCTGACGCAATTTGTGATGGCACAGTGGGGCAGTGAGATTGTGGTCGCGCATGGCGTAACCTATTACCCAGCAGAATTGCCAGGGTTTGTGGCGCGGCTTGCTGACGAGGTTGTCGGGCTGGTGACGTATGTGATGGCGGAAGGGGCGTGTGAGATTGTGACGATTGATGCGATACGGCCGTTTCAAGGCATTGGTACACTGCTTTTAGCGGCGGTCAAAGCAGAAGCCGTACAGGCTGGCTGCCGCCGCCTCTGGCTGATCACCACCAATGACAATCTGGCAGCGCTGCGCTTTTACCAGCGGCGCGGCTTTGTGCTGGCTGCGCTGCACCGCAATGCGTTAGCGCTGTCACGACAAATCAAGCCACAAATCCCACTAATCGGAATGGACGGCATCCCTTTGCGCGATGAACTAGAGTTGGAAATGGCGTTGTAGGGCGTCGTTACGCCTCTTTTTGTTCCTTGTCCTGGGCGCGAGCGACCGCTTCAGCTTTGAGAATAACATTGGCAGCCAGCTGCGCCACAACATTCATAATCGCCATATCAGAATCGTCAAACGGCCGATCTTCAAATTTATTGATAGCTTGAAAAACGCCAAGAACCCGCTCATTTGCCAGAATCGGCACACAAACCATTGAACGAGTTTGAAATTGAAACGTGCGATCAACATCGTTGGAAAAACGGGGATCGCGGCTGACATCGGGGATGACGACTGCTTCGCGTTGGGCGGCAACCCATCCGGCAATCCCGGTGCCCATAGGCAAACGATGCCCGACCAGCGAGTTCTTTACCTGACCATGAACAACAGCAAAAACCAGTTCGCCTGTCGCTTCATCAACCAGCATGAGAGAGCCATCGCTGGCGTTAATGCTAAGCAGCGCCGATTGCAGCACACGTTCCAGCAGCGAGACGACATTGGTGCGTGCTGTGATCGTTACGGATGCTTCTTGCAGCGTTCTCAGGGCACGCAGTTGCAGCCGCAGCTTGACAACCTGATCTTCCAGGTTTTCAACCTCTTGCTTCAACCGTGTATTTTCGTTTTCTAGATTGTGTAGTTTGACTTGCAGCAAACCGTCACGTTCTGCTGCTGTTTGTTTGGGTTTTTCTTTGGATTGACCGAATAAGGATTTCATCACCAACTCCATTCCTAATCAACTTAATTGCGGGTGGATAAATGATGAGACGAATGTTCGCTGTATTCCAAAATGACGGTTTATGCTTATTGTTGTTACAATAATGTAGGCACAGTATACCATGACTGTTGTTAAATCATTCAAAACTTGGAGGATTATCATGGCACACCCATTGGTGACGCAGTTGCAGTTTGCGCGTAGCGAGTTTGTGCGCTGTCTGGATGGTGTTTCGGATGCCGATGCCCGTCAGCGCCTGTTGCCGATGAACTGCATAAGTTGGATGATTGGGCATCTGGCGGCGCAGGAGCAGCGTTATTGGTTTCATTTATTGCAGGGGGTGGTGTTGTTTCCGGAGTTGGAGGAGTTGGTAGGACACGGCCGTCCCGCCAGTACACCGCCCTTGGATGAGATGTGGGACGCCTGGCTTACCATTACAAGGGATGCCGATATGGGTTTGGAACTATTGACTCAGGCCGATATGACCATTCATCCCCTTTTTAATGGGCAGCCTGCCCCAGAGAGTATCGGCACAATGCTTTATCGCAATACCTATCATTATTGGTTTCACACGGGGGAAGCTTATGCTGTACGCCAGCAGCTTGGGCACACGAATCTGCCGCAGTTTGTGGGGAGTATGGCAACGGCCGTTTATCGGCCTGAGTAAGGTAAAACCGGCAAACGCAAACACATAGGCCACGTTTGCCGGTTTTGTGCCTAGTAGTCTAACTAACATCTATTGACGGATACAGTTTATGCAATTTGATACGAGCATCTTCAGTTGTAAAACGCCAGCGCACGGTTGAGTTGGCTGCATTACGCCGCTTTTCCCAAGCGCCTACTTTTTCTATCATCGTGGGCTGATCGGGAATGCGGGCTTGAAGGCATTGGCGTTGAAGAACGCTCAGTTCAATTTCGGCCATATTCAACCAACTGCCGTGTTTAGGGGTGTGGTGAATTTCCAATTTTTCGATAATCCGCCGCGCTTCTTCTGGCGGGAATGCTTCATATAAGGAAGCCAGTTTATGCGTATTGAGATTGTCCATGACCACGATGATTTTCTCGGCCTCTGGGAAATGAATATCAACCAGGTCGCGCATACAATGAGCAAAGTCAATCATCGTACGCTGGTCAGTGATTTTGACATGTCGCCACGCTTCCAGTGGTGCGAAAAAGATGAACAGGTTGCTGGTGCCATTGCGCTCATATTCATAATCGTACTTAGCCAAAGCCCCTGGTTTGGCCGGCAACGGTCTGCGCGTCTCTTTTGTTTGTTGTTTGCTCCCTTCGTCGAAGCAAATCAAGGGCTTTTCAGGGTCATGCGGTCGATGATACACTTCCAGCACATCTTCCATCGCACACACAAAGGCCGCATTTTCTTTTTCGGGAATACACCACTGTTCGTTCAGCCAAGGCTTAAGTTCATTTTTTTTAACGCGGTGCGTACCGTCTCATACGAGATCGTTTCCACGACTTCCAATTCAATCAATTTGTCAGCTAACATTTGTAGTGTCCACCGCTCGCGTCCATCAGGGGCTTCGCTGCAAGCCAGTTGGGCTAAACGCGCTTCGGCTGCCCCATCCAGTCGTTTGCTACGGGTATTGCGTGGACGCTTGTGGTTAATAGCCGCCTCGATACCCGCTTCGACACTCATTTGTCGCGTTCGTTCCACTGTCCGGCGACTGGTATGCAGGGCACGAGCAATGTCGTCATCTTTCCAGCCCCTATTTTCTTGGGCTTCATCGGCCATCAATAGAATACGGGCTCGTTTGAGTTTTCCTGCTGCCCCAGTGCCTTTATTGACCAGAGTCGTTAGTGATTCGCGTTCTTCAATTGTTAAAGTAACTCGGTATATCTTTGCTGGCATTTCTTCCTCTTTTTTGTTTTCGAGAAGAATGCCTCTTTTTTTGTCAATCGTCAAAGTTTATTTGATGGACTACTAGGCCAACGCCTTTGCCTGGGCAATCCAGGCGGCAGGGTCTGCCTGCCAATCTGCTGCTTTGGTCACTTCTTTGAGATACTCTGGCGTTAATTCTGCCAGTTTGCGGAAACTGTTGATGCCAGCCTCTTGCAGCCGCCGCGCAAAAGTGGGGCCAATGCCGTTGATTTGCGTGAGATCATCCGCTTTGACGGCAACGGGCACGGTGACTGGGGCT
Source organism: Ardenticatenaceae bacterium (assembly GCA_020634315.1). Lineage (GTDB taxonomy): Bacteria > Chloroflexota > Anaerolineae > Promineifilales > Promineifilaceae > JACSRF01. Next base: position 102,256 of record JACKBV010000010.1, read on the forward strand.
GCTTTCACTTCGGTGCCATTGCTTGGCACAGCGCCATTGCCTGGCATGGCGCTATCAATTTTCTCAAACAACAAACCTGATAACCCGGCGAGAACCTTCATCAGGTTCTTGGGGTTGAGCAGAATCATTAATTCTGTACCAGTTATGACGATATCTTCCTGCATTTTTTGCCTCCAGAAGAGTTTGCTCCCTCTTGTATGTTATGTTATGACGCACTGCATTATATCATAAAAATAACAGGGGAGGAAGAGGGTGGCGGAAAAGGCAACGGCCGTATCATGTGATACGGCCGTTGCCTTTATGAACATATCCTCGCAGAGGTTTTTTGCTTAAGCGCGGCGCAGCTCGGTAAAGATGCGCTTCCAGTGGAAAGATGCATCGGAGAGCAGCGTATCGGCGCGGAAGAAGCGTGCGGCTATCAGTACCAACACATAAGTGGTCAGCGCCAATCCGCCCAGGCTAACCAGGATTTGCCAGACCGGCACCGTCGTTGCCACCATGCGCGTCATCATAGAAACCGGCGCAGTAAACGGGATCAGGCTCAGAGCGGTTGCCAATGTGCCATTGGGCGACTCGATAAAGACATAGTTCAGCCACAACGGGATCATCAGCGGCAGCAAAATGACAAATGTGAATTGACCGCCCTCGCGGGCATTGGGGGCCAATGCGCCCACCGCACCCATCACCGAGGCGTAGAGCAGGTAGCCCAACACAAAGAAGCCAATGCCCCAGACAATAAATCCGGCGGGCAGCGTGAACGTTGAGAGCATATCTAACATTTGCTGCACACGATCCAGAGCGATCATGCCGCCGCCAAACCAAAACAGCATTTGCAGCAGGGCAACCATGCTCAAACCGAGCACTTTACCCAACATCAGTTCACGCGGGCGCAAGCTGAGCAGCAGCACTTCGGCCGTGCGGTTCTCTTTTTCGCGGGTTACGCTTTGCAGCATGAAGCCGCTGCTCATGGTGATCAGGAAAAAGAAGATGAACATGACCGCATAAGGGACAAAGAAGGTTAATGGGCTGCCGTTGTCATTGCCGTTGCTCAATTCTTGCGGCGCGACGTCGTGCGAGTAGACGGAGAAGGTGGGGTTCGTATAAACGGCCGCTTCCATCTCATCCCCTGTCAAGCCATAAGCGATGACATAGTTGAAGAAATCCTCTGACCCAACATTAAAGGGCGAGAATTCCTGGCTGACGAGCAGCACATTATGCTCTTGCAAGAAGTCGGCCGGGATCAGGTAATACTGGCTGATTTCCCCGGCGTTAAGGGCATCATTAGCGGCCGTTTCCGTCGCGTATGCTTGCAGCAATCCCGCTGGCAGGCTGGGCGGAAGTTGTGTCAAAATGTCGGCTTCATCCACATAGCCAATGACCTGCGGGTGTGTGATGTTTTCTGCCTGCGCACTCAGGTCTGTGCCCGGAATCAGTTGATCCTCATTGCTAAATGCATCTTGAGAGACCACTTGCGTGCCGATATTCAACAGAATGATCATGCCCGGCAGCAGAAATGTCGTCACCCAAAAAGAGGGTTTGCGAATGGTGGTGAGAAACTCGTGTTTTAAGACGATGAAAATGTTACGCATGGTTTGTACTCCATTGGTCAATGAATCGGTAATCGGTGACAGGTGGTTCGTTGACCACTTGCCGATCACCGCTTACCGTTTACCGGCTGCGCATGGCCGACCAGACGCCGCGCAGGTTGAGGCTTTGCCCATAGCGCAGCATACCGACGCGGAAGATTTTAGCCGAAGCATAGACACTGAGAACGGCCGTTGCCACCAAAATCAGCCAGCTTGCCACCAACTGCCAGGTCGGAATCACGTTAATGGCCCAGCGCATACTGACCGTGATAAAAGATGTGGTCGGGAACAATGTCAACGCCACCAAAATCGGGCTGTCTGGCGTAGCTATGATCAGCGCCACAAAGAAAAACGGGAAGATAAAGAGCATGTTCAAAATACCGGCAATTTGCTGCCCTTGTTGTAGCTCGGTGACAGCGCCGCCGATAGCAGTCATCATCCCGGCAATCAAGGCATAGGCGGGGAAGAAGTAAAGGGCGATGATCAGCAATGATGTCCAGGGAATGGTGAAATCTTGCAGCTGTGGCACATAGTTGGCACCAATGAGCACGGCAACTACAGCCACTGCCAGCCAGATAAACAACTGCGTCAGGGAGACAGCCATTAAGCCCAATGCTTTACCGCCAATCAACTGTAACGGCGTCACAGACGTGACCATCATTTCCATGGTGCGGTTCTCTTTTTCGTCAGTGACCACTTGCAGTAAATAACCGGCCGATCCCATGACAATAAAGACAAAGAGAAAGGCCGCAGCAAACGGGATGATGAACCCAAAAGGATTGTTGCTGCTGATTTCGCGATTGCCTTCTAAGGAGCGCACGGTCAATTCGGGGCCATCAATGAGCAGCGTTTGCAAATCATCCGAATGTGCTGCCGCCAAATTGGCGCGGATGAAATCGGCAAAGTCAACACGAGCGGCATCCTCAATGTCTTCTTGCCAGTAATACCGTTCCAGTTCGCGTGTTTGCAGGTAGTCGGCAGCGAGAATGTAGTAGGCTTGAATGTCGCCCGCTTCCAGGGCAGACTGTGCGGCCGTTTCATCGCTAAAAGCATGCATCGGGACCATATCATCGTTAACGCCCTCTGGGGGGCGGACTGTTTCGTTGAGAATACCGGCATGATCAACATAGCCAATAGGGCGTTTGTCTTCGCCGCGCGTGATGACAAAAATGAGCAGCCCCATAACGACGATGATCAGGAATGGAATGCCAAGCGTTCCTAATAAGAAGCTGCGCTTGCCGATCATTTTGCGATATTCATGTTTTGCTAAAAGCCAAAAGTTACGCATGGTTTACTCCGTGTTTCCGTAATCGGTAATCAGTGGTCGGTAATCAGTTTTCTGTTTACTGTTTACCGCTTACCGTTTACCGCTTACCCTCTTTAACGACGGCGACGAAAATGTCGTCTAACGAGGGTTCAGCGATCTCGAAGCGTTCGACTTTGATGCCATCGCGGGTGGCAAGGGTGCGGAAAATGTCTTGTGGGTTGGTGCCAGGAGCCAGAGCCAGATGGTGGGTGCCGTTTTGGCTGCGGATTTCGAGCACGCCGGGCAGGCTGGCGAAATCGCCATGTCCTTCCAGTTCGACGGCATTCCCGGCAAAGTTGCGCTTGATGTCATCCACTTCGCCATAAAGGACGGTACGGCCGTTATTGATCAGCACAATTCGCTGACACAACGCCTCAACCTGATACATCTGGTGTGTAGACATGATGATCGTCTTGCCCGCCTGCCGCTGTTCCTCAATGATTTCTTTTGCCAGGCGCGTGTTCACCGGGTCTAGCCCAGAAAATGGCTCATCCACGATGATGATATCCGGGTTGTGCAGCAGCGTGGCGATGAGCTGTGCCTTTTGCTGCATCCCCTTGCTCAACTCCTGGATTTTCTTGTCGCGGTGTTCGTAAAGGTCGAGCCGTTTCAGCCAGCCTTCAAGCTCTTTTTTGGCGGCGGCGGCGTCCATGCCTTTTAACGTTGCCAGGAAAATGAGGGTTGGTTCCAGCTTCAAATCTTTGTACAAGCCGCGATCTTCCGGCATGTAGCCGATGCGCTGCTTTTTGGCTTCGCTCAGTTCGCCACCGAGGATGCTGACGCTGCCGCCATCGGGGCGGAAAATGTCGAGCATCATGCGGATGGTCGTTGTTTTGCCTGCGCCGTTGGGGCCAAGCAGGCCAAAGATTTCGCCAGGATACACTTCAAAAGAAACGTCTTGCACGGCCTTAACCTGGCCGAAGTTCTTTTTGACGCTGGCGACGGCAATGGTGGGGGTGTTTGCTGTACTCATGGGTTCCTTCCTGTTGTCTGTAATCGGTAATTGGTAATCGGTAAACCGCTTGCCGTTGATGGCTCACGGTTTGTGGCTTGGGTGTGACAAAGAAAAAGCTACTGCGCTTCCCGCAGCAGCTTTGGATGTCGTTCTATACGCGGTAAAGGGTGAATTTGTTGCCTATTGTAGCGAAAAAGTGGCGAATGGGCATCCGCCAGGTGGCTGATTTGGGGATTGGTCAGGGGGTGAGGAGAACGCCCGTTTCCACTCCACCAGCATCACAACACAAATTACACATGCAAGCCAACGCATCATCTATCAAGAACGCACTCGCAAAATTTGTGGCTCAATGCGCAATATGCTTGTTTTCCAGAATCCCCACCACTTGCAGCCAGGGCGGTTCAGGGTACGGGTTTTTTTGCACCAACATACCCAGTCTGTGCATCACTGCTTGCGAGGCAAGATTGTCATGCTCTGTGGTGGCAATGATATGGCTCAAGCGTAATCCGGCGAAGGCATAATCGACCAAAGCTTGCGCTGCTTCTGTGGCATACCCTTGTCCCTGATATGAAGGAGAAATTGCCCACATCAGGCCAACTTCGGCCGTATACAACGCATTGTCGCGCCCCCCAAAATAAGGAATCTGCCCAAATGGACTGACATAGGGCACAATGCCGCACATACCGATGAGCAAGTTCGATGCTTTAAGCACCACAGCGCGGTCGCCATAGGGCGGCTGGTGCAGCTGCGCCAACTGCACATAGTTCGTCATTGCCCATTTCAGCCATTTATCTCGTTCTATATAGTTTTGCGTGTCAGACAGCTCAGGATTGTGCCAGTGAATGTCTTTAAACAACTGGTGGATGGTGTCCAGGTCTTGCGGGAGAAACGGCCGTATCCATAATCTTTCTGTTTCCAGATCAGGCATTGTGTTCATAAACCACCTCTCTACTCTTTACCCTTCAGCGTTGCTAAATGCGCGGCAAAACCGTCGGGATACAAGGCTTGCCACTCCTCGCGCAGCACGCCATACCCCATACCATCATAATACAACCCCTTTACAATACGCGCTCTACGAAAACGCGCTTCTTCCCGATAACCCAATTTTTGCGCCAGGCACATCATCCCCACATTGCCCGACCATGTGCGCAAATCAAGCCGTGCCAATTGTGGCATAACTGCCAGCAGATAATCTCCCCACAAGCCCAATGCCTCATAGCCAATACCTTTGCCCCAGTTATCCGGGTCATAAATGCTGATGCCCAGCGACAGCCAGTATGTCTCCTGGCTGGTCCAATACCAGCTTACCATGCCCAATAGACTGTCATCGTCATGCTGTGCAATGACCAGCCGCTGTCGTGGTTCCGGCCATGCTGTCACCTCAATTTTTTCACGCATTTGGGCCACGATGCCGGGAATTTCTGCCAGCTGAGTTTTAGCATAGTAAGGGCCGTCTAATTCTTGCCAACGCTGCTCCGGTCGCAGCCAATAGGCATACGCTTCCAGGTCGTCTAGCTGCCAATCTCGTAAGTTGATGGCTTGTCCCTTGAGGATCATGTTGTCTTCCTTAGAAAATGGCGGGGATTCGGTGGATTTTGAATGGAGGCTTGGCAAATTTTGCTTGTTGCGCATTGCGTCGTAGATACGCATTCTCGATCCCAGGCATCTCCGAAGCCCCGCTTTTTGTGGTTACGCCAGGCTTTGCAAAATGGCTGTCCACTGCGGTGTGTCGTGGTACGGCTGCCAATGAGGTGATGTGAGCAGGTGCTGCCGATCATCAAATCCGGCGGCGATAGCCTGGCGCAGATAGGTGAAGGCGGGTGTCGTTTCGCCCAACCGTGCATAGGCACAGGCGGCGTTCCATGTTACCCAGGTTGGCGCGGTGCTGTCTGTGTGTAATGCTTGCTCGTACCAGGCTGCCGCTCCCGCATAATCTTGATTTTGAAAGCAGAGATTTCCCTGTACGGCCAGGTGAATGACCCGTTCAAAAAAGCCAAACCAGGCTGAGCCATCGTCTACCAATGTGAACCCCAATTTGTGCGCACTGGCAATGGACGCGGCGTTGTCTTTCCAGCAGACCCAGCCGATGTCGTCAATGTCATGGCTTAGCGCGTGTTGGATTGTGGCGCTGGCAACGGCCGTTGCCAGCCCTTTTCGTTGATGTGCGTCATCGGTGGCAATACCCAACTCGCAGCGCTTGCCGGTATTGTATTCGGACATGCACCAGGCCACGATTTTGTCCTCGTGTTGGAGGCAATAGCCGAAGCTCTTTGCCAAAAAATCGGCGAGAGACGGCCGTTCCGAGGCCATCTCCTCCGTCACCCAATCGAGATTGGTCAGCGTGGTGTCGGCCAGCAGCGACGCGTCCACCGGGCGCAGCGTGTAGCCAGGAGGCAGGTGCGGTGTCCAATCATGGCCGCGCCCATGCAGGCGATAATAAAGGCGACCACGCGCGATAGGCTGCCAGTCGGCGAGCAGGGTGGGGAGGCATTGCTGCCAGGCGGATGTGGCATGCAGCACATAGGCGTTTTTGTCCTGTGCCTGCGCCGCAGGGATATAGATGTCGCGGAAAAGCTGCCGAAATGCCTCTTGAACGGCAAGGTCGCCCGCGCTGCCCGCCAGATAGAGGCGATGACCGTACCAGCAAACGGCCGTTTCCGGCGCAGCCACATCATCAACCCACACTTGCCCCGGCGTCAATCCTTGCAAAATTGATTCGATAGTCAGGTTATGGGCGAGGGCGGCAAATAACGGCCGTACTTTGGCAAAGTCAGTTTGTGTCAGTTGCTGCATGATGCTCCTTCGTAAATCGGATTGTTAATCCGATAGTCGGATTAGCAATCTGACCTACGATTTTCATTCATGGTGGTCAACGATAGTTGGTGTCGTCTCTCCTGAAAACAGCCTCGCAAAGGTTTGCCGCATGTGATGAATGTTTCGCTGACAACCTATGGGAGGTCGATTTTCAATCCCCAAACGCCATCTCAACATACGGTATGCCCTGCTCAATGCGTTCTTTGCGCCCGCGCATGTAGGTCTGCACCCAGCCATCCCCTTCCAGGCTGTCAAAGTCGCGGTTGATGATGGCGTACAGGTCGATTTCGCGCAGTTTCATGAAGTGCGGCAATTCACGTAACCAATGGCGATCAAGATCGTTTTCCTGGTAGTAGCCATGCAAAAAGTGGTGCCAAAAATGCTCCCCAAATTTGACCGGTTCCGGGTGGTTGGTGGTGACGTAAAAGAGAACCATCGCCAGGTCATAGGCAAAATGACCGTAGCAGCAGTCATCGAAGTCGAAGAGGGTGATGTTCCCGGCTGCGTCTACAAAAAAGTTGCCGCCGTGGGCGTCCTGGTGAATCATGCCGTAATTATCGGCCGTTTCTGGCAATGTGTTCAGGTGGGACATCACTTCATGGTAGCGGGCGAGAACGGCCGTTTCCTCCGCCGGAATGATCTGCTCCAGCCCCAAATTATTGCGATCTTGCCATGTGCCCCGTTTCCAGGCGGGATTGCCCGGCGTGTACTGCTTGCTCAGATGGTGCATACGACCGAGGAGACGGCCGTACTTCACCATCAAGTCATCTGTCCAGCCACCCATTTGCCACACCGGGCCACCCTGTGCCTTGACAAACGCCGTCGCCAGGAACATGCCCCCTTGCCCATCCGGGATTTCCTCGACCAGTTCGCCATTTTCAGACAACACGGCCTTTGCCACGCCTGCGCCGCCTGCCGCCAGGTAATTGATCCAATCCACTTCGCCGCGAATTAGCTCTGGCGAGCGGCGGCGGCTGTGCCCCAGGCGCAAGATGTAGTCGCCGCCATCCTTGGTGAACGCGTACATGAAGCTCTCAAAGCCGTCCAGCAGGTGAATCTGGTCGGCGGCAATGCCGTACCGCCGCCGCGCTTCATCTAAAATGCCATCATTAAATCGATCTCGAATTGCTTTTTCCATGTTGTCAATCCTATAAAAAGCGGGGATTCATGCCTACCCACTCTCCCCGCACCCCTCCACCGACTTACCGACACCGACCACCGACTACCACTCCACCGATTACCGACCACCGACCACCGACCCGACCACCGACCACCCGTTCACGCCGTTGCTCGGCGCACGATTTCCTGCCATTCCCGTGTACGCCGCAGATGGGCAAATTCCGGCAGGCTGTTGAGGAAAGTGGCACCGCGAAAACCGGCGTCGATGGCCTGGTTGAGGTAGGCGAGGGCTTTACGGCCGTTTCTTTCGTGTGCCCATGCGCGTGCTGCCAGCAAATAATAATGGTCAGGGTACGGCTCCTCGCTTTCAATTTCAAAGACAAAGTCAAATGCTTCGGCGGCTTGGGCGTATAGCTTGGCCTCGAAGAAATACATGCGCCCCAGTTCGGCAAAGTGACGCGCTTCGTCATCGAGAAAGACGTAGCGCACGTACTCGCGTTCAAATAGGAATCCGGCGTTGCTGGCTGTGCGGATCGAGGCTGTATGATCGACGGGGCAGTGCCAGCCGACACGTGTCATGCCTTGGGCAAAGCAGTGGGCGAGGGCGGCCTGGGTAACGGCCGTTCCCAATCCCCGCCGCCGATGATCTGCCGCCGTCTCGATGCCAATTTCCGCTGCGCCAGCGCTCACGCAGTCCGCCAGGCACCAGCAGACAATCTCTTCGCCGTGCAACGCGCAAAAGCCAAAGCCATGCGCCAGGAAATTAGCCTCGTTTTGCCAGCCAATGCGTATCGAATTGGCAATGGCGGCAGGCAGGCGTTCGCCTTGCTGCTGCAACAAAGCCTCGTCCAGACGGGCCATTGTGTAGCCATCGGGCAGCGGGCGCGGTGTGGCTGGCGGCGTGTGACAAATATAATGATGATGCAGTTCTACCAGCGGCGGCCAGCACCAATCCTCCATCAAATCGGCCAGGGTCTCTTCCCAGGCGTTGCTGTCGAGGTGGACGCTGATTTGTGTGTCATCGGGGTTGATGCGATCTCCGGAAAACAAGGTGTCATCTAGCTCTTCGTACAGCGCCTCGTTAAAGGCGTCGTTGGCGGGATCGCCGGCCAGATAGCAGGCGTCGATGGAGATGGCGAAAACGGCGGTGGGTGTTTCCCGGTCGTCTACGTACACGCGCCCCGGACTGTCGCCGTTGAGAACGGCCGTTATATACACATTGTAGGCCGCCAATTTCGCTAACAAATCGGCGGCCTTGTGGTATTCATGTGGTTCTAGTTGATGCAGCATAGTCCTTTTTGCTTCCTGTGAGAATAAACCTCCGCGAGGCTCCATCTGTCATGCACGGAATTTCCCGGAGGTTGGCGTTTGCTTGGGAATCAGGGGGTTATGGGGGGGAATGGGGGATTCATTTTGTTAGGCTACTTCGCGGCTCATGGTTAATGCGCCCACGCTGACTGTGGCAACGCCATAGAGGAACAGCGCCAGCAGGTTCGGCCAGATGTCCACCAGCCCAAATCCCTTGAGCATGATGTCGCGCAGCGCCCAGTTGGCGTAGGTGAGGGGCATCAGGTAGGCAAGCGGCTGTAACATGGAGGGCATATCGTCCACTGCCCAAAATGTCCCGCTGAGAAATATTTGCGGGATGATTAGCAGGGGGATGAACTGCACGACCTGGAATTCGTTGCGTGCAAAAGCGGATGCCAGCATTCCGAGGCTGACGCCGACGAAGGCTAACAGGGCCACGACGAGGAATAACAAGCCCAAACTGCCTAAATAATGAATCTTGAGCGCCCAAATGGTGAAAAAGAGGATGATGCTGACTTGCACCAGGGCAAATAATCCCAGCCCCAAGATGTAGCCCAGGATGATTTCCAGGCGTGTTGTGGGGGTGGCTAATAATCGTTCCATGGTTCCTTGTGATCGTTCGCGCAGAAAGGAGACGCAGGTGAGGAGAAAGACGAAGAACATGGCGAGGAGGGCGATGTAGACCGGCGCGATGAAGTCCATTGTGTCGAATTCTTCTCCGGCGAAGAGGTAACTGGCGTTGATGGATACCGGCAGCTCGGCGGGGGTGTCGCTTTGTGCGCCCAGGCCAAATCCGCTGGAAGCTAACCCGGCGAGGGCTTTTGTGGCGGCTTCCATGACGCGTGCCTGGATGACCTGGCTGTGCGTGGGATTGGAGCCTTCGAGGCGTAAGTCGAGCACGGCTTGCCGGTTTTCAAGGAATTGTGCGGAGAAGTCGGGGGGGAGGCGCAGCACGCCTTGTACGGTGCCATCGCGTAGTTTTGTTTCGGTGTCAACGGCCGTTACCGGCACAATCTCAAAAAACGCGCTGTCTTGCAACGCCGTCACAATCCGTTCGCCAATGTTTAGCGAACCGACCAGGGGGATGCTCATGCCTTCATCTTCGTTGACCACGCCGAGGGGGAAGGTGGTGGGATCGGCGCGAAAGAGCAGGGCGCCAATGGTAAGCAGCAGCATTGGCACGAATATAAGCAGGCCGATGGTGCGGTGGTCGCGTAATACTTGCTGGATAACCCGGCGCGCCAGGGCAAAAATGCGTTGGAAGTTCATGCGTTTGCTTCTCCTTGTGATGGGTTTTCTGTTTGCTCCATCGTGGCGAAGTGGAGGAAGGCGGCTTCGATGGTGGGGGTGTTGCTTTGTTGGCGCAGGCTAACGGCCGTTCCTTCGGCCAATAACTTTCCCCGCCGGATAAACCCCAGCCGGTCACAGCGTTCGGCTTCATCCATCGCATGGCTGGAGATGATCAAGGTTGTGCCCTCATCGGCCAGGCGGCGGAAGTAGGCCCAGAAGGTGGCGCGTAACTGCGGGTCAACGCCGACGGTTGGCTCATCTAGCAGCAGCAGGCGTGGCGAATGAACCAGGGCGCAGGCCAGCGACGCCCGCTGTTTCATGCCCCCGGAAAGGGTGCGCACCAGACTGTTGGCGCGATCTGTCAGGTCTACCAGGGCGATGACTTCGTTGACGCGCTGGCGGCTGACGCCGCCACACATGGCGGCAAAAAAGGCGACATTTTCGCGGATGGTGAGGTCTTCGTAGAGGGCGCTGGCCTGGGTCATGTAGCCAATTTGTGCCAGCACGCCTTTGTGCGGCATTGGTTGGCCGAGCACGATGATACGGCCGTCTGTGGGGTGCAGCAGTCCGGTGATCAGGCGTATCAGTGTGGTTTTGCCAGAGCCGTTTGGCCCTAGCAGTCCGTAAATTTCACCTTGTCCTACTTGCAGGTCAAGCCCGTTGATTGCCCGGATGTTGCCAAAATGTTTGTGTAGCTGATGTGTTTCAATGACCGCGTTCATGCTCACCTCCATCAGAGTCATATCTGATAATTGCAGCCCCGAATTTGGGTGCTGCCGGGTCATTTGTTTTTGCCGGGTTGAGCAAGGCACCGCCTTGCCCCTACAAGTAGGGGTTTGACACCACCGAACCCATGTTTGCTTGTCTAAACGTTCCCAACTGATTTGTAGATGCTTGCTGAGACTCGTTTAGTCGCTGCTTGTTGTCGTTTAGTCGCTGCTTGTTGTCGTTGAGCCGTTGCTTGGACTCGTTTAGTCGTTGCTTGAACTCGTTTAGTCGCTGCTTGAACTCGTTTGGTCGCTGCTTGAACTCGTTTGGTCGTTGCTTGGACTCGTTTAGCGTTGAGCCGTTGCTTGGACTCGTTTGGTCATTGCTTGGACTCGTTGAGTCGTTGCTTGAACTCGTTGAGTCGTTGCTTGGGCTTGTTTAGCCGCTGCTTGTTGTCGTTGTGCCGCTGCTTAGGCTTGTTGTGCCAGTTGGGCGGCTGTTTGTTAATTTTACGACAGGTTCAGTTTTTGTAAAACTGAACCTGTCGTGATGATGAATGGTTAATTGGCGGCGGCTCTCCAGGTGTAGGGGGTGGTGTTGGTCAGGAAGCGAAAGCCGCGCTTTTCCAGGATGGCGCGGCTCATGTCGCTGGCGTCAATCATGAGGAAGCGGTAGCCGCGTTGGCGGGCTTCTTGGGCGCGGGTGTTGACAACGGCCGTATACACGCCCTGTTTACGATAGTCTGCCAGTGTGGCTCCGCCCCACAATCCAGCGAATTGGCTGCCCGGAGGAAAGGAGGCCCAGGCCGCACAAACTGGTTTTTCATCTACGTAGCCGATGTAGATGCTCCAAGAATCTGGCTCTTTGAGGAATTCGCTGAGTTGTGTTTCTAGCCAGTGAAAGTCTTTGTCCCACACTTGCTGTTGAATGGCGACGATGTCGCGTATTTGCTCGATGGTGGTGACGCGGCGCACATCGGCTGTTACGGGCTGCCAGTAGCTGTCGGGGGCTTCTTCGATGTCGAGCACGAGCAGTCCTTCTGTTTCGTCTGGCGCAAAGCCGTGGGCGATGAGGCGCTCGCCGATGTCGGGCGGTTGGTCGTGGTCGTATACTTTCCACTCTAACCCGGCGCCGCCTATGGTTTGGAAGTAGTCGATTTGCTGCTGGATGATGTGGTCGGCGTTAACGGCCGTTAACTGACTGTAAATGACAAAGTGCAAGCGATTGGGCAGGGTGCAAATATGGCGCACCACCTGCGGCGTCACCTCGCGCCGGTACAATGAATGTGTGCCTTGCTGCCGTTCTTGCTGATCATAGAGTTCTAGTATTGTTGGTATATCCATTTTGTTGTTGATAAATGGTTGTTCGTTTATCCGTCTAAAACTGCTTTATCGCTCCGCTTGCGCTTCACGGTTTGCGGAACAGATAAATTGCCCATCCAAGTGTGTCACGTCCGTACTGCAAATATTCCTGTTTTTGTGCCCGCAGCCGGGTCAAAAACTCCGGCATGTCTGCGTCGTCTGGGTGCGCGGCGGCGTATAATTCGCCTGCGTGCCATTGCAACCCTTCGTACACGTCCCATTCGTCGTGGGTGCTAACCAGAGTATATAGCAAATTTAGCCCAAGGGATTGCCCAGTTAGGACATTTTGGTGATGGCTGGCAAAAACGTCTCGCTCCAAACCGGCCATTTGCAGGTAGTCGGGGTGTGGTTCTTGCAGCCAGTACGGTTCGCCAACGATGATGCAGCCGCCTGGTTTTGTCCAGTTGATCAATGCTTGCAATGTGCCTTTGTGCCCGTTGAAAATCCAACTGGCGCCGAGGCAGGCGGTGAGGGCAAAGCTCTCTGGCTTTTCTGGTTGGTAAGCGGCACCGTCCATTTCCAGAAAGGTGATGTCGGCGTTGGGGATGCGGGCGGCGAATTTGTCGCGTGCGTCCTGGCTGTGATAGGGGGAAAGGTCAACGGCCGTTCCCGAAACGCCAAAGCGCTCAACCAACTGCGTCATCAACTCCCCTTTGCCGGTGGCGATTTCTAGCACCTGGTCTTCGGCGGAGAGGGGCAGCAGGGACAATAACTGGTCGTATTTTGCCGGGCTGGTTGGGTTGCAGATGATGTGGTTCAAATGTGTGATGTAATAATATCTCCAGGATTCCATGATGTTTTCCTTGTGTTTGTGAACGATTAGCGGTAATCGGTAGTCGGTGAACGGTAAGCGGTGAGTGGTTAGCGGTTGTTATTTTCCTTCTAGCCACGAGAGTGCGGGCATGTTGCTGCCGCAGGTGTGCTGGAGGATTGTGCGCCATAATTTGTCGCCGTTACGGCCGTTGCTCATTAGCACGATGCCCATTGCCTCGTCGGGGAAGCCGATGGCGAATGCTTTGAAGTTGCCGTTGTTGCCCCAATGCCAAAAGGCGAAACGGCCGTTTTCCTGCTGCAACCCCCAGCCCAATCCCCAAAACAAATCGGGCTTCAACGCAACCTGAGTACAAGGCCATTCATCGTGCCAGGGCGGGCAGTCGTTTAGCTGAATTTGTGGCGACAACATGCTTTGCAACAGGGCGGTGTCGAGCGCCGCAGCGCCAGCGCTGTCTGGCGACATGAGCGCCAGCATGAAGCGTGCATAATCAGTGGGCGTGCAGTGCAAGCTGGCGGCGGCATACATGTCAGGCCACATCGCCTTTTCGCCGCCGACACCGGCGGCATCATGCGGCTGGGCCACCGGCCCAATCTGCGCGGCGGCCTCATTCCAGACAAAGGTGCTGTGCGCCATGCCTAACGGCTGCAACACGCTGTTCTCGATGAAGGCCAGCGGATCATGCTGCGTGAACTGCGCGACGACCTGCTGCAAAAACATGTAGCCGGCACCCGAATAGGAGAACTGCTGCCCTGGCGGCAAGAGGATGCGCAGGTTTTCGCCGTCTGGCGGCCAATTGGGGAAGCCGGGCGTGTGGCTGAGTACGTGGCGCGTCGTAATCTGCCCCAGGCGCGGCTCGTTGACGATGTTGTCGAACAGAATTTCGGCCGTTTGCTGTGCGGGTGGCAGGTATGTCAGCAATGGACGATCCAGTTCCAGGATGCCCGCCGCGCACAGTTGCAGCGCGGCGTAAGCGTAGACGGGTTTGCTCAGTGAGGCGGCCTCGAAGATGGTGTCGCTTGTCACCTGTTCCCCGGTCTGGCTGTTGGCGAGGCCAAAGCCTTTGGCCCAGGTTATCTGTCCATCGTTGATCAGGGCGAGGGAGAGGCCAGGGATAACGGCCGTTTCCAGCCATTGTGGCATCTGTTCTTCAAGCGTGGCAGTGATTTGTTTGTCCATTACTGGTCATATCCTCTTTTTGCAGACATCAAGCATCATCCTGCCTGGGCCAGGCGGGCATAGAGTTTGATGTAATTGTCATAGCGCCACTGCGCGATACGGCCGTTTTCGACGGCATCGCGCACAGCACAACCCGGCTCCTGTTCATGCTGGCAATTGCTAAAACGGCATTCTGGCACAAACTCGGCTATGTCCGGGTAATAGTCGAGCAATTCCTCGGCGTCCAGCCCCAACAATCCCATATCTTTGATGCCCGGCGTGTCAATGACGTAGCCATTGAGATGCTCCAACGGGTACATGACGGCTTGGGTGGTGGTGTGCCGCCCTTCGCGGCTGGGCATGTTGCTGATGCGTGCCGTGCGCAGGTTGAGATTGGTGTCGATGCTGTTGATCAGGGTCGATTTGCCGACGCCGGACAGCCCGGCGAGAACGGTGGTTTTGTTGCGCAGAACGGCCGTTAATTCGGCCAACCCTTCTCCCGTGACGGTGCTGGTGTACAGGATGGGGTGGTTGTGGGCTTGATACGGCCGTAACAACGCCTCGACCTCCGCCATCTCCTCCGCCAGATCAACCTTGTTAATGCACACAATCCCGGTCAGGTTGTTGCGTTCCGCGCCAATCAGATACTCATCCACCATTTGCAGCCACAAATGCGGCTCGCGCCAGGCGGCGACAATCAGCACCTGATCCACATTTGCCGTTAAAAGCTGGCGCAGATGGCCGTAAAAGGGATCGGCGCGTCCCAGACCGCTGCGGCGGGGCAGCACTTCTTGCACAAATCCATGCCCTTCTTCTTGCAGACTGACCAGCACCCGGTCGCCAACGGCAATGATGTTGGTGTAGCCCGTTTGCTCGGCAATCAGTGCGCCGCGCCAATCACAAACGATGATTTCGCCGTCCAGGGCGACGCGGCACAACCCTTTGCTCACTTCAATGACGAGGCCCAGGGCATAGGGCGTGGCTGCTGCCAGCCGCTGCCACACCGCTTCATCGAAGTCGGCGGCGATGGCCTGCGCCGACAGCATTTCTACACGTTCGCGCCGCTCTAGTTCGTCGCGCGGCATGATGCGCCGGTCGGCGACGACGCCAAATTCGTTTGGTTGTAAGGTTTGCCAATCGGCGCGATGCTTTTCCTGGTTAACGGCCGTATTGTGCCGCACCGTTTTGCGCTGTGACTTTTGCGCTTGCCATGCTTCTCGTTGTCGTTCTTTTATTCGTTGTTTATGTTTCTTGCTTTTATTCGCCATATTATGAATTTTTTATCTCTATGTTTCTGGTTCAGTCATGCACCAATCAATGAGACGGCGCACAAAGTCGGCGGTGGGGTAACGGTTGTTGTCGTGCTTCCAGCGCGGCATTTCGATCTGTTTTGCCCCCGGCTGTCGCGGGAAGAGCGTGCCTTCAATTTTGAGCAATACGGCCGTATCTCGTGCTTCTGGCAGGCGATAAGCGATGATAAACTGCTTCTTCGTGTCAAAGATGCGCAAATATCGCTCTTCAACCGGCGTCACAAATCCGCCTTCATCCGGTACATCGCGCTTCGCTTCTTGCACATACCACAGATACTGCCTGCCTTTGTAATTGACCTTACGCCGTCCCTTTTTGCTCACAGCCATACGAGTTTGTCCTTTTGGGGTGATTGATTCGTTAGTGCAAGCGTGAATTCATTCACCACATGCACTAACGAACGCTTTTGCCCTATTGTACTACTCAACCGCCTTGCGATACGTTGCCGCTTGTTTAACGATTTGGAAACCCATGCTTTTGTACAAGTTGAGCGCACCGCTCAGGTTTTCCGCATCCACGCCTAATGCGCTTTCGGTCATGCCCAGCTCTTTTTGCAACTGCAAGCTGTGGGCTATGAGGGCACGCGCCAGACCACGCCGCCGCCATGGGCGACGGGTGAAGATGGTTTCGGTGTAGCCACGGAGACGGCCGTATTCTTTGTTCTCATCCTCGTTGATAAACGTCAGCACACCGCCAGCCACTTCATTGCCATCCCAGGCCACCTGCCACAACGACGGGTTAAACGTGGGCTGCGCCTGCCACTCGACGAGGTTGTTCTCTGATTGTTCGCGTGCGCCCCAATGATCACGGAATGCTTCTTGCACCGCTTCCCAGATTTGCCGCCATTGCGACAAATCGGCCGGGCGCAGTTCCAGGCCATCGGGCAGCGGCAGGTCGGGGATGTTGTCAAAGTTGGGGCGAACCATTTCGTAGCCATAGCGTACGGCCGTATACCCTTCACTTTGCAGCAATGCTTCCCAGTGCGTTTCGCCATGTGACACCCAACATTGGAAGAGCTTTTCGTCATCGTCGGGATGCGTGGCGGCGATGTCGCGCAGGCGCTGCTCCATGCGGCGCAGGATGCCGCGGCGAATGCCGCTATTGCGCCATTCCGGGTGCAGATGGGCAAAGAAGCCATAGGTGCGGGTTTGGTCGAGTAGTTGTTCCCACCAGCAACGGCCGTATCCAATTACCTCGCCGTTTACTTCAGCAAACACCATATCCGTAAAGGGATCACAATTCTCCAGGTACGCGTAATCACGCGTCACCTGCTCAACCGACGTCACCCATTCTTGCTGATCCGTTTCCTTTGCTGCGTGGACAACCGCAATCATATGCGGATAATCTTCTGGCCCACGAAAGCCGCGCCATACCAACCCCGCAACCTGGGGTTCGTCATTTACCAAAGTTGTGTCAAATTCTTTGTTCATCTGCATGTTTCATTCTCCTGTTACCTGGCCGTGCCAGATGGCTTGCATTGCTGGCGACGAAGCCAGCAAATCGTCTAGTTTGCCTTGTGCGGCGATACGGCCGTTTTCCAATACCAATATCTGATCCGCTTGCCGTAAGGCTGCCCGCCGATGCGACACAACCAGGCAAGTGGGTGGAGAATCCTGGCGGGACGTGCCATTGCCGCCCGTCACGATTCCCAATTCCTGATTCCTGATTCTTTGCCAAAGCTGCGCTTCTGTTTCCACATCCAGGGCGCTGGAAAGGTCGTCAAAGACGAGCAGCTCCGCATTGCGCACAAACATACGCGCGGCGGCGGCACGCTGCACCTGCCCGCCAGAAAGGCGCACACCACGTGGCCCAACCACCGTCTCCAATCCATTTTCCAGCGTCAGGACATCTGCTTCCATCACGGCGCGATGGATCGCGCCCGGCAAATCGACCCTGGCCTCTGGCAGCCCCATCAAGATGTTGTCCCGCAGCGGCATGCTGAATAGTCGCGGCGTTTGCGGCGTGTAGGCGCTGCGCGGCGGCACAAAGAACGTGGCCGGGTCTGTCACCAATGTGCCATTCCAGCGGATTTCGCCTTCATCTGGCGGCAGCAGCCCCAACAGCGCCCGCAGCAAGGTGCTCTTGCCAGAGCCAATGCGCCCGGTGATGACGGTGAAGCCGCCGCGCAACAGGGTGAAAGAGATGTCGGCGATGCCGGCGTTCACTGAGCGGGTTTCGGTATCTGGCGCATCGCCGGTCGCATATTGATAACTGAGGCCATGCACGACCAATGAGTCGAGGCGGTGAACGGCCGTTTTCATGACAAACGGCACCGTTGGCTGGCGACCCTCGGCGCGATGTGACATTTCATAGATGTCGCCATGTGCCACCAAGCTCGTCGCTGGCATGTGCGGCACAAGCGCCTGGGCACGATCCAGCACCACACGCTCCTGCGCAGCCTCCGAGATGTAACTGCCGATGGTCGCCGGGAAGCGGGCGGCGAAGAAAAGGTAGGTGCTGAACAAGGCAAATTCGCCAATGGTGAATTTGCCCTGGGCCATCGCCGTGCCTGCCAGCAGCACCATCACAGCCACAGCAATGTCGCCAAGATGATCGGTTGCGGCACGGAACAAGGCCAGAAAGGTGGCATAGCGCACATTCAGCCGTCGCCGTTCTTCGTTCAGCATGTGAAAATAGCCCATCGTGCCATTTTCACCATCAGCCACTTTAACAGCCTGCACCGCGCCAAAGATTTCGCCGAGAAAGGCGGTCACTTTGCTGTTGGCGGCGCTGCTTTCGTGGATGTAGCGCAGAAAGCGTGCCCAAACGAAGCGATTGAGGAAGAAGACGCCGACCAGCGGCAGCAGCGCCACGAGGGTGATCAAGGGGGCAATGCGCATCATGATGATCAGCGCCACCAGCGTGAACAGGCCATGCCCGACCACTTCCGGTACCCAGGTGGGGAAGTCGGAAAAGTCGGCGAGGTCGTTGTCGAGACGGTTGATGGCGTCACCGGCGGGCACGGGCAGCGGCTGTGCGCCCGGTTTGTGCAGGATGGCCTGGACGATGTTTTTGCGCATCAGGGAGGCGGCGGTGGTGCGCAATTGCATCCCGCCCCAGCTGCCGACGACGGTGCTGCTCAGGCGTCCCATTTCGATGAGGAGGAAGATGCCCAGGATGCCCCACAGGGTAACGGCCGTTTCCGTTGTTCCCGTTAACTTGTCATAGAATAACTTCTCCATCCAGCCGGGCAGCAGGCGGGAGGTGATGAACACCGTCTCAAAGATGACGTTCGCCAGAAAGAACCCCGGACGGTACCGGATGAGCGCCCATGTGCCACGCCAGACGGAAAGGTGGGAAGTTGTGTTGTTTGTGTTTATAGCCATATTTTTTGTGTTTCGCGGGCCATGTCTCAGGCCAATACTTCCTCTAGCCCGGCACGCATCAACTGTGCAAAGCGCGAATGGGAAGCGGCAAGCAGGTTTAGGCGCGGGCCATGTTCAACGATACGGCCGTTTTCCAGGATAAGGATGTCGTCGGCACGCTGCACCGTGCCCAGGCGATGGGCGATGATGATGCCCGTGCGGGGCGGCTTGCCAGGACTGCCTTGCAGCAGCCGGTCAAGCGCCCGTTCCAACCGCTGTTCCGTTGCCGGGTCCAACCGTGACGACGCCTCATCAAGGATGATCAGCTTGGGGTCATGCAGGAAAACGCGTGTCAGCGCCAACAATTGTGCCTCACCCGCCGATAACCCTTGCCCGCCGCTGCCCAATTCCGTGTCCAGGCCATGTGGCAGGCTGTCCAGCCAATCGCGCAAGCCTAACTCGTCGAGTGCATGGATGATTTGCGCGTCGCTAATTGGCGGCTGCGTTGTGTCGTAATTGCGAAACAACGTCAGGTTGTCGCGCACCGTAGCGGCGAACAGTTGCACGTCTTGTGTCACCATGCCGACATGTTGGCGCAAGTTGGCGAGGGAAACGTCGCGCAGGTCTGTGCCGTGCAGTGTAATCGTTCCTTTGTCCACATCGTACAGGCGGAAAAGCAGCCGTGTCAGTGTGGTTTTGCCACTGCCTGTGCGCCCCAAAATGCCGAGGATACGGCCGTTTTCCAGCGTGAAGGTGACATCGTGGAGGATGTAATCGGTGGCCGCTGACGAATCGCCGTTTGCTGACAGCCGATCATTGTAGGCAAAGTGGACGCCGTTGAATTGGACAGTGGGCGCGGTGGGGGTGAGAACGGCCGTTTCCCGTTCCTGCACCTGTGGCTGTAATTGCAAAAACTCATGGATGCGCCCAATGCTGGCAAAAGCTTGCTGCAAATTACCGATTTGGCGGCGAATATATTTCAGCGGGCTTTCCAGAAGGCCAACATAGAAAGCGACCAGGTAAACCGCGCCGATGCTTAATTCGCCGCGCAGGAAGCCAGCGCCCGCTATGCCCAATGTGGCAATCCAGGCGAGTACGTAAAGAATGTGCCCCACGCTAAAGGTAAAGCCGCCCCACAGCGATTCTTTGACGCGCACGGCGTTGACCTTTGCCATCATCGGATAGAGCGAGGCCAGCACATAGGCCTCGCTGCCGTTGGCGCGAATGTCCTCTGTGCCATGAAACCGCTCTTCGAGAAAGCCAAACATTTCGGCATACCCCTGGCGAATTTGTGCCCACAGGCGTGTGCCAACCGGTTGAATGGCACGCAGGAAGAAAAGGGTGACAAGGGCGTAGGTCAGCCCAATCAGGCCGAAGCGCCAATCTTCGCGGAATTGGAGCACGAGGATGCCAATGACGAGCAGGCTGTTGCCCAACACCTGGACAATGAGCTGTGAGAAGTATTCGGCCAGTGTGCCGACATCGCCATCAATACGCTCGATTAGTTCACCGGGCGTGTGCAGCTTGTGGAAGCCCATGTCCAGGCGCAAGACGTGCCGTGCCAGATCGACGCGCAGTCCATTGGTGGCGGCCCAACCGACGTCTTCGCCGACGTAAACGCTGGCGAGGGAGAGGATTTTTTGGCCGAGGACGATGAAGAAATAGAAAACGGCCGTATTGAGCAAAGCCTGTCCCATTTCGCCGTTTTGCGCCATGTCGAGGAAACGGCGGATAAACTGCGGGGCCAACAATTGCAAGGTAATCCCCCCCAATAATAAACTGCCCAACAGCACCACGCGCCAGCGCAATGGGCGCAGGTAGCGTGTGAGCATTTTTAGGGATTGGGTTGTTGTTACGTTAACCATATATTCCTTTTCGGTGATTGTTGTTTGGTTGCTATTCACTTTCCTCATAACGTGAGGCATCGGCCAGCTTTTTGACCGGGTCGGTGTCTGTGTAATGCCGCCACAGGTTGCGAGTAATGGCTGCTGGATTGTGGCCGATGCCATATTTTTGGAAGTAATCGCAAACGCGAGTGATGTCGCGCAGGAGAATGTCATACGCGTCAGGGTTGACGCTGCTGCCAATGATGTGTGTCTCTTTGCTGATGTAGCTGTTGATCACCTGTGGAAAGTCAATCAAGGTAATGCTGCCTTCCCAGTAGAGGATGTTGTAAGCGGAAAGGTCGCCATGGACACGGCCGTTTCGCAGCATGAGTTCGACATTGCGCATCACTTCATCAAAAATGGGGTGAACTTCGTCAGCTTCCAGGTCTACTTCGTGTAGGGTGGGGGCTGCGCCGTATGCGCCGCCAATGTACTGCATGAGGATGGCGTTGTCGCTGTTGGCGATGGGTTTGGGAACGGCCGCTCCCTGCTGGTGCAGCATGTCCAACACGGTGTATTCGTGCATCAGCCAGGAAGTATGCGCCACCTGTTCGCCGAGGCTGGATTTTTGATTGATGGCCTTTTGCAGGCGCACATCACGCGGGTTGACGGCACGGCCGTTGCCATCCAGCGTCAGCCGTCCTTGCCGATACTGCTTGTCATTGCGCAAATTGCGGAACATGCGTGGCCGATACACCTTGGCCGCAAGCCATGTTTCGCCCGTTGCCTGATGTGCGGCACAGCGGTAAACGCTGGCCTCCTTGCCACCCTTCACCAACCCCAATACATCACTGATCAGCTCCTGATTGTAAAAGTCACGCAGCGATTCCAACAGCCATCCTTCTTCATGGCGCGATGGCGTGTAGGTTGTTTGGAATCCCCCTTCCAGACCCACCGTTTCGGCAATGTCGCTAACAGCGACAGAGGCTTGTGTTTTGGGATTAACGCGTGGTTTGCGTTTGCGCCGTGCCTGGCGGTCTGTGCGCATCGGGTTAAATTGCTCTTCAAGATAGTCGTATTCGTCAAACGTATTTAAACGATTCACTGTGGTTATTTCACCTATAGATTGTTGTTGTCTAAATCAAAAAATCATCTTATTTACAGATTGCGTTTGGATTGTTACCAGAGTGTTCAACGCAAATAGCCACGAAATTGCTCTTTCCCGTGGCTTACAGATTTAACAACGACAAGGTGTACCACCAGCAGGCAGCACGTCAGGCGAAATCAGTCGTGGGGGATCAAAAAAGCCACGGGGTTTCACACAATGTTGTGTCCCGTGGCCGTGATGGCGATTAACTGGCAGCAAAAAACCACAGGTTTAGTACCCCTGTGGCTGGTTGTCGGTAGTCGGTTATTTGTGATCAGTAATTACTTACTGATTATTGCGTGCTAATTACCGCTGACACCGGCAGACAGGTGTACTTACACAACACTGATTGAATTGAATGGCAAGGGTCGGGTTCAATTTTTGCATCACGTAAGTACCTCCGTGTGTAATGTGATGAGTCATCACGCTACAGTAAATATGATTGGCTGCAAGAAGCAAACCGGAGTTAGTCTAGCATAGACGCTGAGGATTGGTCAAGCAATTTCGGTTAAGATTGGGTTCTAAAGTTTCTCGATTTCCATGAAAGCATGCTCAATTGAGTATGAGATCGGCAATCATAATGAGAAAGACGCGCGGTTCCAGGTCGTTGTAGGTGGATTTGGGTGCTTCGGCCCAGGCGACAATTTCTTGCCCGTTTTCAATGCGTACCATGATGAAGCCCCAAATCTCTTTGCCATCGACGGTATAGCTGAAGTCGGCACGCTGCCAGAGGGTGCTGCCGAGGGCAAACTGGCGCGGAGTCTGGACAGTGAAGCCAGCGACATCGCGCCCGGCATCGCGTACCAATGCCTCCAGCACTTCGCTGATGGGGCGGGTGGCAGGTTGGGCACGCAGGGCGACAAATGTGTCACGGTCGGCGCTGAAGCGCTGCCAGGCGTTGAAGGGTTGGTAGATGAAGTCGGTTGGCTTGGGGATGGTGAAGGCGGTGGCGTTGAAGCTGGCCCATTGCCCCGGTTGCAGGCCAAAACTGGCTCCGCTGAACTGCCAGGAGGTGATGAGATTGGTAACGGCCGTTACCGTTTCCGCCTCATCCGCTTCCAGTCCATCTATATCCACCACAAAGCCCGTTTTGTCGTGGACAAAGGTGAAAAAGATGCCCGTGTGCGGCGCACCATTGGCGTCGTCATAGCCATAGGCAGTGCGTAAACCACGCATCTCGGCGACGGCGATTTCTTCGGCAAACAAAATATCTACGGCCCCAAAGCGAAAGAGCGCTTCGTCTTTGAGCGTTTGGGGGGTGACATCGCGGTTCAAATTGGGGTAAGCGGTGATTTGCAGGTGAGTGCTGCCGCTGTGGTTGCTGCTGTAGAGCAATGTGCCACTGTAAACAGGCGTGTACCACTCATTGGGATAGAGAAATTGAAAGCCGAGGTATGGGTCGAGATAAGCTTGCCAGCCTGGAACGGTGTCGGCATTGGCGATGGTGAGATCGGTGAAGGTGCGGGCCTCGTCCCCGGCGCTGTTGCTGGCGGCGAAGCCGAGAAAATAGCTGCCATCAGAGAGGGGACGCCAATCAAAGTAGAGACGGCCGTTTTCGTCAAAAAACAAGCTGCCACCGGCCTGCTGCACAATATTGTCATTGCCATCCAGATAAAATTCGTCTACCTGGAACTCGTCACCGGGCTGGGGCATGATTTCGGCAACGGCCGTTACATCATCGCCTGTGCTGCTGCCCCAAATACGCACAAGTTCGCCCTGCCGGTGGTCAAAAACGAGGCTGGCGGGCTGGTAAACGCCGGCGGCAGCACGGCGGAACTGCCCTGGTACAGTAAAAAGTGTGCTGCCTGGGTCTGTGGGCCACATGACCACAAAGCCGCCATTGTCAAAACTGTCGTAGAGATAGGTGACTTGCGTATCCCAAATAAAGAAATCTTCATGGAGACCGTCGCGCCATTCGTAAAGCTGACTGCCATCGGGCAAATAAGTTGGTTCGGGAATGAGGTTGTCGTATTCCAGCAGGCGGCGCTGCCCGTCGGCTTCGTAACGGCCACCGATGAGGCGAACCTCGTCAATTTCGCGCCCGACAATTTCAAATTCGAGATAGGCGGGATTGGCGACGCTGACGGTGTCGCGCAAATTGCTAACCAGGTTGACTTCGGGCGCGGGCAAAGCGGCCAGACCAACGTCGTAATAGCTGTGCAGGAAGCGATTCCAGGTGGTGAGCTGGGTGATACGGCCGTATTCCGGCGTGTAAAATTCTTGTTGGCGGGGGAAGTAAATGGCGATGCCCTGGCTGTGTTTGAAGCCGCTGCCGTGCATGTGGGCAATTGTGGCTGTGGCGAGAGCTTGTTGCAGCGTGACGGCCATTTCTTGCACGGTGGGGTCGGGGCTGCGCTGGCTGAGGATGGCGGCAAAATGGCCTAAATCAATGGCGGCGTACTGTTCGCCATCGGTGCCATAGGCGCGGGCGAAGCTTTCCGTGCCGCTGCGTGCGTCGGCAACGGCGCTGGCTGCCAGCTGCGGATCGTGCAGCAAGGCGGCGGCCAATTGTTCGACAGCGTGGGTGAGGGGGGGCAGGTCTGCCAGGGAAACGGCCGTCATGGTCACAAAATCATCTGGCTCGGCTTGTGTGTAGGTGCGGCCAAAGTCATCGACCATTTGCCGGGCAAATTGAGCGCCGTCGATGTCGGAATCTGCCAGGAGGTTGGCGAACAGGGTTTGATAATCCCAGCCGTGACCGGGTGTCAGTTCGGCTGAGCCAACGGCATAGTCGGCGTATGGCTGCAAGGCGTGAAAAACGTCTAGCTGCCCCATGAGGCAGGCATCGAAGGCGACGACATCGAGTTTGTCGAGGCTGGTTTGCGCGAGGGCCTGGGAAACGGCCGTTGCCAGTTCGGGCAGCGTCAGATGATCGTCTGCGTCATTGTCGAAGGCGAAGCCGTTCCAGCCTGCGCCATGATCCCAGAGGATGAGCGCGTAGTGATTGGCGGGGTAAGTTTGGATGCCCCAGGCGAGGAAATCATTGAGCGCACCGGCTTCACCCATGTTCACTTCCCCTTCAATGGTGAAGGTTGACGTGATGACAGCCGGGTCTGTGTCCGCCTGGACGACATAGCGGCGTGTTTCTTGCCAATCGCCATCGGCGCTGCTGTCATTGGCGGAGCGGTCTAGCTGGACTAACACGTTGACCTGTTCGCTGCTGCCGGCCGCTTCCATTTCGTTGAAGTCTTGCAGGGCGGCCGTTTCCAAATTGTTGTCGGCGGCCATGTAGACGAGGATGGTCCAATCGGCGAGGGTGGGGTTGTAGGTGGGCGTGGGTTGGGGAACGGCCGTTGCCGGGGCGGTTGGCAGCAGCGGTGGTGTGGCTGTCAGGGCGGGCAAGGCGATGCTTGTGCTGGTTGGAAGGGCGGCGGCGGGAACGGCCGTTGGCAATGTCGATACGTTTTGGCGGAACTCGCAGGCGGGCAATAGGAGCAGCAGCAAGAACAGGAAGAACCAATGATGTCGCATGAAACCCTCGTCCGGTTTGATATTGGCGGGCATTATACCAGAAAAGGGTGTGATCGTTTGCAAATGACAGATTCGCTGCGGGCGATCTCAAAAGCCACTCTTTTGCAGGCTTTGTCAGGCAAGTTTAGGTCGCTAACTGTTCCTGCAAGACATTTGCCAGCTCTTGAATGGAAAAGGGTTTGCGCAGCCAGGTTGTGTGCTCAAGCGACATGCCCGGTGGCGGGGAGTCCAGGGCATATCCGCTCATTAAGACGATGGGGATGTCGGGATATTTTTGCTTGATGGCCGCAGCCAAGGCCCATCCACCGAGTTCGGGCATGACGACATCGCTTAACACCAGGTTGATGTGTGCGGCTTGTTGTGCCAACATGGCGAGGGCTTCCTGGCCGTTGGTGGCGATGAGTGTATGGTAGTTTAAGGTTGTCAGTACGTCTTGGATGGTGTCGCAGGTTGCCGGATTATCCTCGACGAGGAGAATGGTTTCGTGCTGACCATCGGGAACGGCCGTTTCCATTACCGGTTCCTCATCCATCGCCGTAGACAACGCCGGTAGATAAATGGTGAAAGTTGTGCCAAACCCTTCTTCACTATTGAAGGTGATATACCCTTCATGCTGGCGCACAATGCCATAAGCCTGGGCCAGCCCCAACCCGGTGCCTTGCCCTGGTGCCTTTGTCGTAAAGAAGGGTTCAAAGACATGCTTTTGGGCGGCGGTCGGAATGCCGTTGCCGCTGTCTTGAATCTGAATCATGATCCATTCGCCGGGCTGCATTTCGCTGATAGGCAGTGCTGTGGATGTGTGGATTGACAGCCGCTCCAGGGCGAAGCGCAAAATGCCGCCCGTCGGCATGGCGTCACGGGCATTGACGGCGAGGTTCATAAAGAGCTGCTGGATGCGCGTGGGGTCGGCGAAAATCTCGTAATTGTCTTTGTTGTTGTAATATAAAATGAGGCGGATTGTCTCTGGTAACGTGCGTTGGAGCAGGCGTTCCAATTCTTTCATGAACAGGCGCAAACTTAACGGCCGTCGCTCGATCATGGCTTTGCGGCTGAAATCGAGAATTTGCTCAATCAGGTGTGCGGCGCGGCTGCTTTGCACAATAATCGTGTCGAGGCGTTCACGATTGGCCTCTGTCAGGGTTGCTGTCCGGCTCATCAACTGCGCATACAAAATGATCACGGCGAGGATGTTGTTGAAGTCGTGGGCAATGCCTGCCGCCAATTGTCCAACGGCCGCCAGCCGTTCCTGACGGATGAGCTGCTGCTGGGTTCCTTGTAATTCGGCTAATGTTTGTGCAAGCTGCTGGTTGCTTTCGCGGAGAGCCGTTTCTGTTTGCAGCAGCGATTCCTGAGCCTGGCGGCGTTCTGTGACATCGTAGCTGAGGACGATGATGGCTTGCACGCGCCCTTGTTCGTCGAAATCGGGCCGATAATTTACTTCGATCCACCGTTTGCCAAATTCGAGGTTGAATACGTTTTCGTAGGAGGCGGGTTTGCCAGCACGGACTGTGTTGATGTAGGGCAGGGCGAATTCGTAGTTTGCTTGCCCGATGATGTTGAGGATGTGCTGGCCGATAATTTGGTCGCGGGAACGGCCGAATCCGATTTCAAATGCCTTGTTGACAAAGATGTAGCGCAAATCGTCAGCGGAGACATAGGCGAGGTAGCCCGGAACGTTGTCGCTGAGCAGGCGCAGGAGATAGTCTGTGTCTTGTAAGGCGCTGTCGATGGTTTTTGGTTTTGTTGCGTGATGGAGGGTGATGGCAATGAAACTTGAGTCGTTGTCGGATGGCGCTGTTTCTTGCGGCACGAATTCCATTTCTGTGCGCAGCCAGACGATGGTGCCATCTGCTTGGATGTAGGATTGTACCCATTGGAAACGGCCGTTATCGTCTAGCTGCTGCAAGTTTGCGCTGAGTTCGGCGCGATCTTGCTCTGGGACGAGATCGGTCAGCCGTTTATGCAGCAGGTTGGATTCGCTGTCGCCAAACATGTGGCAGGCGGTTTTGTTGAGCAGTTGGAAACGGCCGTTGCTATCCACGAGACACAAACCCACGGTGGCATGGTTACAAAGAAGGGCAAATGCTTCATTCATTAAGGCATCTTTCTTTTTCATGGCTTGCATCTCTTTTTCGTGTTTTGTCCATCATAACAGAAGCAGGGCGTTGATGTCATCTATGCGGCAAAAAATAGCCATTGAGGAGCATCAAGCAACGGTTCA
>JACKBV010000011.1 GCA_020634315.1 Ardenticatenaceae bacterium
TACGTTGTAATTGCTGACAAGCGGCAGCATGTCGGCCAGCCCGACCAACTCGTGGTAATGGGTGGCAAAGAGTGTGCGCGGTTTGAGGCGTGGGTGATTGTGCAAGAATTCGACGATAGCCCAGGCAATAGCCAGGCCATCGTAGGTGCTGGTGCCACGGCCGATTTCGTCCAAGATGAGCAGGGAACGGTGGCTGGCGTGATGGAGAATTTCGGCCGTTTCTACCATTTCGACCATGAAGGTGCTGCGACCAACGTGCAGTTCGTCATGTGCGCCAATGCGTGTGAAGATGCGATCTGCCAGGCCAATGGTGGCGCTGCCGGCCGGGACAAAGCTGCCCATTTGCGCCATGAGCACAATCAAAGCAACCTGGCGCAAATACGTGGATTTACCGCTCATGTTGGGGCCGGTGATGATTTGGATGCGCTCGTCGTCGCGAAAGACGACGTTGTTGGGCACAAAGCGCTCGCCCAGGCCGGGATTGCGTTCCAATGATTGTTCGACAACCGGGTGACGGCCGTTTTCGATCCACAGCGTATTGTCATTGTTGAGCACCGGGCGAATGTAATTGTGCGTGGCGGCGACTTCGGCGAGCGCTGCGGAAACATCGAGTTGGGCAAGGGCAACGGCCGTTTCCAGCAAGCGCGGCGCATATTGCGCCACATATTGGCACACTTCCGTAAACACACGCTTCTCAATTTGCAAAATGCGATCCTCCGCATTGAGAATCAACGTTTCATATTCCTTCAAATCTGGCGTGATATAGCGCTCGGCATTGGTCAACGTTTGCTTGCGAATGTAATCATCCGGCACCAATTTGGCATTGGCCTTCGTGACCTCAATGTAATAACCAAACACCTTGTTGAACCCTACTTTGAGCGAAGAAATGCCGGTGCGCTCTCGTTCGCGCGGCTCCAATTCCGCCACCCAATCGCGGGCATGGGCAGAGGAGTTCATGACGCCATCTAGCTCGGCGGAAAAGCCAGGTTTGATGACGCCCGGTTTGTTGAGATTGGTCGGCGCGTCCTCGACAATGGCCCGCTCGACAAGCTCGGCGACTTCAGGGATGGCGTCTAACTTTTGGCTGAGGGTGTGCAAACTGGCAATGGGTGTGTCTGGCTCTTTTGCAGACAGTTGTTTGCTGTTTAGCAATTGTTGCAGAGCGGGTACGGCCGTTAAGGCCAGGCCAATATGCTCCAGGTCACGCGGCGTCGCTTTGCCGCTCAGGACACGGTTGGTGAGACGCTCCAAATCGGGAATATTTTTGAGCGCGGCCCGTATGTCCGCGCGGAAAAGGCCATCATGGTAAAAAGCTTCAACACGGTCAAGGCGTTGATTGAGGCGATCCAGATTGAGTAACGGCCGTGTCACACGCTGCCGCAGCAAACGAGCGCCCATTGCCGTCACCGTTTTGTTCAACACCCCAAACAAAGAATTAAGCCGCTCGCCGCTGATAGATTCGATCAACTCCAGGTTACGGCGCGTATTCATGTCCAGCGCCATGTACCCTTCGGTGCTGTACGTCGCCAGGCGCTGAATTTGCCCCACCGCCCCCTTTTGCGTTTCCTGCAAATAATACAAAATGACACCGGCCGCGCGTACAGCCAACGGCTTGCCTTCACAGCCAAATCCGGCCAGCGTATTGACCGCAAAATGGCGCAGCAGCGTTTGCCGCGCACTGCCTTCTTCAAAACGCCAATTCGGCAATCTGGTAATGGTTTTGGCATGATGAGACAAGCTGTGCTCACTGTCGGGAATGAGCAGCTCGGAGGGCGACAGCCGCGCCAGTTCCTCGATGAGAATGCGCCGATCCATCACTTGCGTGGTCGCAAATTCGCCGGTAGTGATGTCCACATATGCCAATCCGGCCCGTTCGCCTTCACTGATGACCGCCGCCAGATAGTTATTACGTGCGGCATCCAACATCCCTGGCTCAATGACGGTGCCAGCGGTAAAGACGCGGATGACTTCGCGCGGCATCAATCCTTTTACCGTGTCGTCGCCCATCTGCTCGGCCAGGGCGACTTTGTACCCTTTGGCGATAAGTTTGGCGATGTACCCCTCGACAGCATGGTGGGGCACACCGGCCATTGGCACACGGATATTTTTGCCCTGGGGACGGCTGGTGAGCACCAGGTCGAGTTCTTGTGCCGCAGTATGGGCATCGTCGTCGAATGTTTCGTAAAAATCACCAAGCCGAAAGAAAACGATAGCGTCCGGGTGTTGGGCTTTGATGTCCAGGTATTGTTGGCGGCTAGGTGTAACTTTGCTTTGAGACATGCACATTCCTTCGAAAATAATTTAACGCAAAGACGCAAAGATGCAGAGAAAAAGAGAATTCTAGCGTCCTGCGCGGATTTTCATTCATGGTGGTCGGCGACAGCCGCTGAAATCTCCTCAAGAAATCATGAAAGGTAAAGGATAGATAATGAAGTTGCCTTGATCTTACTGTTGTTTGTATGGGTTCGCAAAAACGGCCGTTTTGTATCATTGTCCCAATTTGAGGTATCCTATGATTAACGGTAAACTTGGCTAGTCTGGGCGTTGAAAACGGCCGTTTCTGGTTTTCACACCTTTTCTACAAGGCACAATTTGAAAAGAGATCACTTTTCAGTTACGCTTAAAAAAGCTTGCTGTGGTACTAATACCTATGAGTGACATACTAGCTCAGTTATCCCAACAAGTTGTTGCGGCACAAAGCCAGGAAGAGAAAACAGACGCCTTAAATGCGCTTGCCTGGGCAACATTGCCTGTTGACCGCACCCAGGCACAACAACAAAGCGAAACCGCCTGGCAACTCGCTGCCGCATGTGACCCACCCTATCAACGTGGCCTTGCCGAAAGCAACCGCACCCTCAGCCGCATCTTCCTCTATAACGGCGAACTGGATCATGCCATTACCACCGCTCTGGAAGCATTGGCGCAACTCGAAGCACTCGATTACCGCACACCCATGCCCCAGGTATTGCATACCATTGCCTCGTGCTACCGAACATTAGGCAATTTATCTGAAGGGTTACAGTATCATTTACGCCAGCTCACCGTCAGCGAAGAAGTGGGCGATAAAGAAGGGTACGCGCTAGCTCTGCTGGGAATGGGCAGCGTCTACACCGATAACGGCGATTACGAAAGCGCCCTGGAACGCACCGAAAAAAGCCTGGCTGCATTTGCCGAAATTGATTTGCCGTATTGGTCCGCGCTGGCAATGAACAACCTCAGCTACATTTACTTGCGCATTGGCAATCATGCACAGGCCATCCAATTAGGGGAAACATGCCTGGAACGCTGTCGCCAGTTACAAAACACACGCGTAACAATCATTGCCTCGCACACCATGGCCGAAGTGTATTTGGACATGGGAGACACCGAGCAAGCACTGACCTATTTGCAAGCCGCTGTAGAACTGGCACATGAAGCCAGCTTCCGTGATATGGAAATTGAGGCGTTGAAGCTGAGCGGCGATGTTTACCGTCGCCGCAATCAGATGGAAAAAGGGATTGATTTGCTGACGCAGGCGGCAACATTAGCCGAAGCCAACAGCTATCGTAAATTCCTCTATGAATCTTACCAATTGTTGGCGGAAGCCTATAAAGCACAAGGAAATTTCGAGCAGGCATTACGCTACTTTGAGCTGTACCACACCATTCGCGACACCGTGCTGGGAGATGAAGGCGCACAACGGCTGAAAACGCTGGAAGCGCTGCACCAAACCGAAGCGGCACGCAAAGAAGCTTCACTGTACGCCTCGTTGTACGAAGAAGAGCAGGCACGCCGTTTATTGGCTGAAACGTTGCATCAAGTCAGTGTCGCTTTGTCCAGCACACTGGAGCTAAAGGCGGTGCTGCACCAGATTTTGGAGCAGTTGGCGCTGTTAGTGCCGTATGATCGGGCCTCGCTGCTGCTGCGGGAAGGGGATCATCTGGAGTTTGTTGCCATGAGCGGCTTCCCGGATGGCGAAAAGGTGTCGAATGTGACAGTACCGCTCAATCAGTCACGCCCCGATGATGTCTTTTTGCGCATTTATGACAGCAAACAGCCGTTAGCACTGGAACATCTGGCAACGTATCCGGGGTGGCATCAGGTTGCCAATCTGGCTATTCCAGAGGCGTGGCTGGGTGTGCCGCTGCTGCGTCATGACAAGGTTATTGGCATGTTGTCGCTGGCGCGGGAAGAAGCGATTCCTTACAGTGAAGATGCGATTACGGTGGCGATGGCTTTTGCGGCGCAAGCGGCCGTTGCTCTGGAAAATGCCCGTTTGTATGATTATGCACGCCGCTTTACAGAACAGCTTGAGTATGAAGTGCGCAATCGCACCGAGGCTTTGCGTGCAGCTTATGAACAGTTAGAACGGCTGGATCGGGCCAAAACAGATTTCATTACGGTGACAGCGCATGAACTGCGCACGCCCATTACAGTGCTGAAGGGGTATGCGCAGTTATTGTTGAAGGATGAATTGATTACAGACAGCCCGCATCACAGCCGGTTGGTGTCGAGCATGGTGACGGGAGCAAACCGGCTGCATAAGATTGTGAATACGATGCTGCTGCTGGTTAAAATTGACAATCGGGAGTTACGGCCGTTTCTGGAACCAGTCATCATCACCGATATACTACGCAAAGTCGTCACCGAATTATCCTCCGACCTGGAACTGCGCCGCCTGACCCTCTCCTTGCAAAACCTGGATGTCTTGCCCGAAGTTGCCGCCGACAGCGAATTGTTGCCCGCCGTGTTTGAAAGCGTGCTGGTGAATGCGATTAAATATACGCCGGACGGTGGGCAAATTGTGATAAACGGCCGTTTCTGGACAGAATCCCCGGCGGCTGACTTACCGCCCAACTCCGTCGAGATTATTGTGCATGACACCGGCATTGGTATCGACGCCGAAGCGCTGGAACTGATCTTCACAAAATTCTACCAAACTGGGGATGTTTCCTTGCACTCCAGCGGCAAAACCCGCTTCAAAGCGGGCGGACCTGGCCTGGGGCTGGCTATCGCCAAAGGCATTATCGAGGCACATCGCGGCCTGATTTGGGCAGAAAGTCCAGGATACGACGAAGCAGCGCTCCCCGGCAGCACGTTTCACATTGTGCTCCCCCTCCGCTATCCAAACAACAAATCATAACGGGTTTACGATTCGAGCGGCGGTTTTTGCACCCACGCTTCCAGCCGCGCACGATGGCGTGCTTCGAGTTTGGTTAACGGCCGTTTCCCCGTCAACAACGCATTCACCTCATCGAAAGACATCCCCTCTTCACCCATCAAATAAGCGGCCAATAACGTCGCCGAACGGCCGCGCCCCTTGGCACAATGAATAAGAACCGTGCGCCCCTCGGCAATTTGCTCCTTAATCCACTGCACGCCAGCGGTGAGCACCTCATCCGGCGGCACGGTCACATCCAACACCGCATATTGCACATGGGCAATGTCATGCTGTTGGTAAAACTTGAGATCATCTTCGCGCTCAGCGCGGATATTGACCACCGCATTAATCCCATTTGCCAGCAAAAAAGCATAATCGCGCTTATAGGATGGCGCACCACCTAACCACAACCCCGCCTGCACGGCATCATGCGGCGTGATTGCATCAAACCAACGATGTCCCTGCACACGCTCATACACAAAACGGATGAGTGGATACAATTTATCAAAAAGCCAGTGAAATAAGTTCATGGCGAAGAAGGATAACCACGATTCCAGGAATGGGCAACCGGGCTTTTTTATTCATTTTTCGGTTTGTGTGCTGCTATGAAAGAGGGGGTTGGGTGACGTCGTCGAGGAGAGTGATCAAATCTTGTCCGGTAAATGGCTTAGAC
This sequence comes from Ardenticatenaceae bacterium, assembly GCA_020634315.1. Lineage (GTDB taxonomy): Bacteria > Chloroflexota > Anaerolineae > Promineifilales > Promineifilaceae > JACSRF01. The sequence goes on from JACKBV010000011.1 coordinate 5,814, forward strand.
AAATTAGCAACAGCGCCAAGATCAAAAGCTTTGTTCAATAAACTGTACTCTTTGGACCCACTAAGGACAATGACGGGAACCGATTCTGATACTTTTTGCCGATATTGTGTCAGAAAATCGAGACCACTAACCCCTGGCATCACCAAATCACAGCAAATAACATCTGGCTGAACCTGCTCCAAGATTTCCCACGCCTCAGCCACACTTCCTGCTGTATATACCTGATATGATTCCGGTGGGAGCAAATGAGTCATCAGGGTTAAAATGATTCGCTCATCATCAATAAACAATACCTTCATCATCTACAAGCTCCTCTTTGCCTATATAACCATGATTTTACAGGTAAATAGAACGGGAGGGTAGGCTTGTTAATGCATTAGGGCGAGTGATTGACACTCGCCCTAACACGTTAAAGGAGACAAACGTTATGGTATGAAAACGGCCGTTATCCCCAGTTGCCATGAAAAATAACGGCCGTGCAACCAACAAATTAGTTTGGCGAAGGCCAGGAAGCCATTGCGCCAGTCAAATAATTTTGTATGCTCGCGGCTGCTTTGTGTGCCGAAGCAACGGCCGTAATCACCAAATCCGGCCCATGCACATTGTCGCCAGCAGCAAACACACCCTCGCGTGAAGTAGCGCCCACCGTCTCATCGGCCAGAAGCAGCCCCCACTTATGGGTCGCCAGATTGGGCGTCTTTTCACCCAAAGCTGGATCCGGCCAATACCCAACAGCCATAACGGCCGTATCCACTTCCATAATAAATTCAGACCCTTCCATCGGCACCGGGCGGCGACGACCAGAGCGGTCTGGTTCGCCCAAAGCCATCTTCACCACCTTCATCGCTTTCAGATGGCCGTGTTCATCACCGATAAACTCAACCGGAGCCTGCAAATATTCAATATTCACCCACTCTTCTTGCGCAATTTTGCGCTCGACAGGGTTCCCCGGCATCTCCGCTTCGGTACGCCGGTAGACGATTGTCACCTCTTCGGCATCCAGGCGAATGGAGGAACGGGCACAGTCAACGGCCGTATCCCCACCCCCAATAATCGCCACCTTCTTGCCCACCACCGGTTTCGTCTGCTTGTCCGCTGGCAGCATCGGCTGCGGCACATTGGCCCGCACCAAAAAATCAGTAGCCGTGTAAATACCCTGCAAATCATTGCCAGGGATGTCCATCGTCGCTTCCACCCCTGCGCCTGTACCCAGGAAAACAGCGTCATATTCGCTGATCAAATCATCAACCGTGATGTCTTCACCGATGCGCGTATTGGTAATAAACGTCACACCAGCTTCTTCCAAATCACCAATCTTATTCTGCACCACATGCTTTTCCAGCTTGAAGCTGGGAATCCCATAAATCAACACACCGCCCGCTTCCGGCCATGCTTCATAAACATCTACCGTATGCCCCAGCTTAATCAGGTCTTCTGTCACCGTAATGCCGGCCGGGCCAGAACCCACAACAGCAACCCGTTTCCCCGTCTTTTCTGCGGGAACCTCAATTTTGAAAGCGCCTGCCTGCCGGGCAACATCCGAAACAAACGCCTCTAACTTGCCAATGGCCGCCGCACCACAGCGCTGCGTAAGCACACACCCCTGTTGGCACAAATTCGGGCACACACGCCCACAAATTTCCGACAACGGGTTGGTCGCGGCAAACACCTGCGCCGCCTCAATAAATTGACCCTGGCTAATCAGCCAGATTGCTTCGGGGATATTGTTATTCGCCGGACAGTTCAGCACGCAGCACTGCGGTTCCGGGCATTGCACACAGCGTGACGCCTCAGCGATTGCTGATTCAGCATCATAGCCAAGCACTGCCTCATCAAAATCAAGCACACGATCGGCAACATCGCGTTTATAGTAAGGAACATGTGCAGAATTGGCGCGTCCCTGCCGGCCCACCGGGCGGGAATCAGTATCAGACATCATAACGTTAACTCTCCTTAAGGTACGATCTTCAGAATTCGATTGTGATAAATTTCACTCACGATTCAGCCTATACTTTATACGATTTACCGTTTCGGCCGTACATGGCAGATAGCATGTATATCATGTGACAATTGTCACTTTTTACCATCAATCAATTCGGCTGATTTAGTTCATCTGGAGAAGCAAGGTCAAGACAACACTACCGGCAATAACGCTGCCCAACTGCCCGGCCGTATTCGCCCCCATCGCATGCATAAGCAAAAAATTCTCGAAATCATACTCCTGACCAACACGCTGCACAATGCGTGCCGACATCGGAAAAGCACTGATTCCGGCAGCGCCAATCAAAGGGTTAAAACGCCGCCCTGACAACACGTAAAGCAGTTTGCCAAATAAAACCCCACCCACCGTATCCAATATAAAGGCGAGCAAACCGATGCCGAGGATGAGCAGCGTGTCGGTGCGCATGAAAGCCTCGCCAGTCATCGTGCTGCCGATTGCCAGCCCCAAAAAGATCGTCGTCACATTGGCGATTTCATTTTGCGCAGCCTGGCTGAGACGCTCCACAACACCCGATTCACGCAGCAAGTTGCCAAACATGAGTGTGGCAATGAGCGGCGAAGCAACCGGCGCGAGGAGAGAAATGAGAATGGTGACCAAAATGGGAAACAGCACACGTGCTGTGCGCGAGATTTTGCGCTGTGTGTAAGGCATGCGTACACGCCGTTCGGCATCAGTGGTCAGCAAGCGCATCACCGGTGGTTGGATGATGGGCACAAGCGACATGTAACTGTAAGCCGCAACGGCAATCGGGCCGAGCATGTGGGGTGCAAGTTTGCTGGAGACATAGATGGCGGTGGGGCCATCGATTGCGCCAATAATGCCAATGGAGGCTGATTCACGCAGGTCAAAGCCCAGGGTGAGCGCCAGCATTAGCGCACCAAAGATGCCCAACTGCCCGGCCGCACCGAGCAAGGCCATCTTTGGGTTTTCCAACAAAGGGCCAAAATCGGTCATGGCCCCCACGCCGATGAAAATGAGTAAAGGAAAGAGTTCGGTGGGAATGCCAGCGTTATATAAAATTCCCAGCAAGCCTTCTGCTTCACGAATCCCGGTGAGTGGCAAATTGGTCAAAATGGCGGCAAAGCCAATGGGGATGAGCAGGACCGGCTCATACTCTTTGGCGATGCCCAGATAAATGAGCAGTCCGCCAACAAGCATCATCACACCCATTTGCCAGGTTAGCAGCGTGGGAGCCTGCACCAGTTCAAGAAGATTGGTTAAATCCATAGGTTAGGGGTTATGTCAATGTAAAGAGTATATCACCATGGGTCACAGATTGTCCGTTGCTGACGCTGACTTCGCCCATGGTGCCCGCGCGAGGGGCGCGGATGGCATTTTTCATTTTCATTGCTTCCAGCGCACAGAGAATCTGGCCCATTTGCACATGCTCGCCAGCCTGGACGGCAATGTCGATGATTTGACCGGGCATGGGAGCGCGGATGCTGAAAGCAGCATGGGCTTGCCCATTTTCGGGATGCGGCAGAAAACCACCATTGAGTGATGGCGTGCCATTTTTTGCGGGTTGTGGTTGTTGGTTTATGGGATCGGCCGTTACGGCAACTGTGGCAACATCAACTTGATAGGAACGGCCGTTCACGGTAACGGTCACTGGCGAAGCCGATAAATCGCCAACTTCCACCAGGTACTCATGGGTATTAACGTGTATCTTGAATGCTTGTTCAGACATCATAGTAAAATTCACGATCTTCTTTATTGGATAGCTTGTGTGCGTGATCTTGTTGTGGCAGATACCACCAGGGGCTGCGATCTGTTTCCAACAGCGCCCCCAACTGACCTTGTCGTCGTCCTTGTGCCAGAGCCAAGGCGGTGGCGATGGCTACGGCAACTTCGGGGTCTGGGACGGGGGTTGTTTCAGGGGAAACGGCCGTTTCCGGAATATCCACACGGGTGTCAGGCTTTGCCGGGAAAACACGCGTCAACAGCGACATCCCGGCAATCAACAACCCTAGCGCCAAAAACGTGACACCCAATCCCAAAACACTGATTTCTAATCCATGTTGCAGCAAATCATTCATCTCATTATCAGACAGGCATAATGCCATGCTTTTTGGCTGGAGACGACACACGCTTATTGCGCAACAGCTCCAGAGCAGCGATCAGGCGTGGCCGCGTTTCCGCTGGCACAACAATGTCGTCCACATACCCATGCGCGGCAGGCACATAGGGTGTTGCAAACTTTTGCCGATACTCCGCCACCAATCGCTCCTGTTCAGCCTGTGGGTCTTCCAGGCGCTGCAACTGCTTGCGATAGAGCACATTCACAGCCCCTTCTGCACCCATCACAGCGATTTCGGCCGTGGGCCAGGCAAAAACGAGGTCTGTGCGAATATATTTACTGCTCATGACAATGTAAGCGCCGCCATAGGCTTTGCGCGTGACAACAGAGATTTTCGGCACAGTCGCTTCCGCATAGGCATAAACAATTTTGGCACCATGCCGAATGATGCCGCCATACTCCTGCGCCAAACCGGGCATAAACCCTGGCGAATCGACAAACGTGACCAACGGGATATTAAACGCATCGCAAAAACGCACAAACCGCGCGATTTTATCGCTGGCATTAATGTCGATTACTCCGGCTAACACATCGGGCTGCTGCGCAACAATGCCCACCACCTGCCCGTGCAATCGCGCCAGGCCAATGATGGCATTGGGCGCATAAGCGGCCTGAATTTCGAGGAAACTGTCCTCATCAAAAATGTGCGTGATGACCTGTTTCATGTCATACGCCATGCTTGGATCAGTGGGGACGATGCTGTTGAGCGCGGCATCCATGCGCCAGGGATCATCGGTCGGCTTGACCGCCGGTGGCGGTTCGGCATGATTGGACGGCAAATAACTGAGAAGCTTACGCGTCAAGGTTAACGCTTCATCCTCATTTGCCGTGGCGAAATGGGCCACACCGCTGACGCTGGTATGCACATCAGAGCCGCCCAGCGTTTCCAGGTCTACCTCTTCATGCGTGACAGCCTTAATGACTTCTGGCCCGGTGATAAACATGTGGCTGCCCTGGGTCATGATCACAAAATCGGTGAGGGCAGGCGAGTAGACAGAGCCACCGGCACAAGGCCCCAGCATGACGCTGATCTGCGGGATGACGCCGCTGGCCTGGGTATTGCGCCAAAATAGTTCAGCGTAAGCGCCAAGGCTGTGAATACCCTCTTGAATCCGCGCTCCCACTGAGTCGTTGAGACCAATAACCGGAACACCTGATTGCAGCGCCAAATCCATGATTTTGGCGACTTTTGCGCCTTGTATTTCGGAGAAGGAACCACCCAAAATGGTGAAGTCTTGGGCGTAGAGGGCAACGATACGGCCGTTTACCTTGCCAAACCCGGTAACAACCGCATCACCAGGCATTTGCGAGCCTTGCTGCATCATGAAGGCATCGACTTCCTGAAAACTGCCTTCATCAACCAGGCGCGTAATACGCTCGCGAGCTGTGTATTTACCTTTGGCATGTTGGGCAGCAATACGTTCTGCGCCGCCACCCTGCTTCAATTTACCGCGCTGCGCTTGCAATTCGGCAAGCAGAGCTTCATGCGTGTTCATGTTCCTTCGCTGCCCTTGAACAACGCCGATAAATTCAAAGAAGGCGCTTTGGTCTTGCTCGCCAAAGAAACATAACGACGCGCCAACGCATCCTTACCCGCCCCATGCACCGTGCTGACCAACCCAATTGCTTCGGCCAGGTCTGCCGGAGGCACTTCCTCTACAATGGATTTCCAAATAGCTTCTTCCAACACATTGAAGCCAGTTTGAACTTCCAACAGAGAGAAATTGGCAGCAAACCGTTCCTCGGCAATCTGCTCTGCATATTGCACAATCTTGGTTAGATTTCGCTCTTTAATGCTAATAACCAATAACTTATAAAGTTGATCTAAATAGGACAGCCGCTTTTCGGCGCCAGCATCTGTATAGCGCTGTAACTGCACACGTTCCAAAGACTTGTGGGCATCATCAACAATTTCAGCGCGTTTGGCTTCAAGAAATTGTACTAATTCCATGATCATCCCTCGTTTATAGAGTTTTTCTCGATAATCAGATAAACAAGGTGTTCAAAAACGCCCTGTTTACCCTACCTGAATCTTTTACTTTTATTTGGGGGCATGCTTTTCAACATAGCTGCCACACGTCACGGGCATCTATGCAGAGGTATCGGCTCCCAGTAATGACTCTAACATACATCCGAGGGAAAAATGCGATAAGTTGCGAACAGCACTAAAGATAGGTGATTTTTGTCACATGTTCTAAATGCAAAACGCGAAGCATGCATAAATGCAAACTTCGCGAATTCTTAACGAAACCGGGTTCTCGTAGACGCTTGCCAGAGAAAAACCCGGTTTCTAGCTATATAGGCGCTCTTTCTTTACGCAGCGTCATGCTCGGCCGGCAATTTGCTTATTTGGTGCCAGCGTTCCATCGCCCCCGAACGGAACAAAGCGGGATCGAAATCAGCCAACGCTTCCCACCCTTCAATGGCTGCCAATTCTCGTTCTTCGTCGGTTAACTCTAATTCCAGGATACGGCCGTCTGTGCGCATCTGCAATGAAAGCGTCTCTTTGCCATCATCAACAACATCTAAAATGCACAGTCTGTCGTACCCTTCCGGATCGCGGAAAAGCGCAGCAGAGCAGCGTTGACAGTAAGAAAGGTTTGTGTCACATAAGCCTCGATCAATTATTACCTTCATAGCGGGTCTCCCATCTCAACTCAATCTAAACCAAGAAATTTTTCTTGGACACCTACAAAAACATGATCAACTACTACGAAAAACCATTATCTTCGAGCAAATTTGATTGACGAGCCAGCGCATCGACCATAACCTGACGCATCGTGTCTAGCACGTCAATAATACGATGATCTAACAAACTGTAGACAACGGCCGTACCGTCGCGCTCACTGGTCACCAAAGATTGCTGCCGCAAGATGCGCAAGTGGCGGGAGACAGTAGGCTGGGGCAGGCAAAGCATTTCAGCCAAAGCCGTAACATGACGGGGTTCATCTGCCAGCGCATAGAGAATTAAAATCCGTTTGGGGTCAGCGAGCGCCTGGCAGATATTGGCGTGAAGGAGGTTTAACTCGTGAAGAGGTGGATAAGCCATTATAGATGCTTGCCTACTTGCGTACATATATTCGGATAATCGAATATAGTTTGAGTATAAACGATTACAGGAGCCGGAGCAACGGAATGCGACGACAAAAAAAGCCTGTCATAGGCGCATTGTACCATTTTCTGACGCGGTGTTTGCCGCTTTGCCCCTTTGCGTTACAGTTAGACATGATACTCGTTAAGGGCACAAAATCATGATCAAATCCTGGCTGCGCGACACGGCCGTTTCCCGCGCCCTCCTCATCTTCATCATCCTCCGCCTCTTCTTTAGCGGCTGGGCTATCCTCATGAACCTGATCAGCCCCGTGCCCACCACGCCAGACGAGACGTTACGGCCGTATCTAGGCGAACCACAGCTCAGCGAAGGGGCAGCGGGCTTGCTGCTTGGCCCCTGGCAGCGCTTCGACACACAGCATTATCTGCGCATTGCCCGGCAAGGCTACGCCAACGAAGCCGACTCCGTTTTCCCACCCCTATATCCCTGGTTGGTGCGCGGTGTGAGCACGCTCTTGGGCGGCAGCGCCACAGCGCGGATAGCGGCCGCGCTGCTCATTTCGAATCTGGCAACGCTTGGCCTGTTCATTGCGCTGCACAAATTTGTCACGGCCGAACTTGGCGCTGAGTCGGCAACACGCACGCTCATTTATCTGGCCCTGTTTCCCACCGGCTTTTTCCTTTTCAGCGCATACACCGAATCGTTGTTTCTGCTGCTGGCCTTAGGGTCATTTTGGGCGGGGAGAAACGGCCGTTTCTGGTTAGCCGGGACGCTCGGCTTCCTCGCCGCCAGCACACGCCTCACCGGCTGGGTGCTCGTCATTCCGTTGTTGTATGAAGAGGTGAGGAGGAAGAGAGAAGAGGGAGGAGAGAAAAAGGAGGGGAGTTTCTTTTCGTCGCTCCCTGCTCTCTTCGCTCCTCGCTCCTCACTCCTCGCCGCAGCTCTGCCAGGAATCGCCCTCGTTTTGTTCATGGTTTACCGCTGGTGGCTGGGGCTGCCGCCATTAAACGTCATTTACGAACAATATTGGTATCAAACGACCAGCTTGCCGGGACGAGATGTTTTTACGGCCGTTTCCACGCTCTGTTGTGGCGGAGCGGCACGCAGCAACGAGCCGATACAGCTCACCTTTGACCTGCTATGCACGCTGCTGCTGCTGGGCACAACCTATGCCGCATTTCGCCGCTTAGGTGCAGCTTATGGCCTGTACTCGTTGATGCTGCTCTTCTTTATGCTGCTGCCCACATCTCCGGTGAAGCCACTGTACTCCTTTTCGCGTTACACGCTGGCCTTTTTCCCGACTTTTATGTTGTTGGGATTGTGGGGGAAACGGCCGTTGCTCAACCGCCTCATCCTCTATCCCTCCCTCGCGCTCACCCTCTTTTTCAGCGGCCAATTTGTCATTTGGGGCTGGGTTGCATGATACCTGTCACCCCGAATAGGTGACGGATGTCGCTGCCTATTTCCATTTCAATCCCTTATACTGAGCAAAATCCACATCAGTTGGGGAGAATCCCCAGACATTTCCATGAGCTGTCACACACCCCAAACGATGAAACCCAGCCTCCCACAGGTTATCATCAAAGCGCTCACCTCATGGAACAAACTTGCGGGAGGCTGTTTTCAGGAGAGACGACACCAACTGTCGTTGACCACCATGAATGAAAATCGTAGGTCGGATTGCTAATCCGACTATCGGATTAACAATCCGATTCACGAAGGAGTTGGCTCTATTTTTTCAATGTAATCTAAAAAGCAAGTCTATTGTGTTAACCTTCACAAAGTAATCGGCGTCACAGAAGTTGCGGCTGCGCCAAGAGAACGATGAATTGATCGACTCCGTAGGATGTTCTGCATGTAAAGGAAGTTATGGCAAGCCAGTTAAGCGTTCCCTTTAAAGGGTTTACAGGTGTAAATACGCAAAGCGACATTTACGCTCAATCAAATCTAACCGATTTACAACGCCTCTACTGGGTTGGGCAGACATTACGGGGTGCGCCAGCCACCACACACAATATTTTCACAACCTTCACCCTTCCTGGCCCCATTGACACCCGCCAATGGCAGCACGCTTTTGCGCTGGTGGCCGCGGCCAGCGACGCCCTATGCAGCGTCATCATTGAAGTGAACCACATACCGCAGCGTCGTGTCTTGTCGCAGCCGCCAGCGGCGCTGGAATTGGTAGATTTAACGGCCGTTTCCAACCCCACCACCGCCTGGGAATCCTGGCTGGCACAACGGCAGCAGCGCGGGCTGAACTGGCAGCACAGCCTTTACGACAGCGCCCTGGTACAGCTTACGCCCGCTCAATTCATCTGGTATTTGAATTTGCACCACCTCATTGCCGATGCCACCTCAATTTTTTTGATTTATGAACAAGTAACGGCCGTTTACGAACAACTGCTGCAAAATGTCGTCCCCGTCCTGGCATTGCCCACATTTGCCAGTTACATCGCCAACAAGCAGCATTACCAGGCATCATCCCGGCACAGCCGCGACCAGCAATATTGGCAGCAAAAAGTAGCCGCCCACAACCACGCCAACACCCATCACCCCAAACGAAGCCAACAAGCGGCCACACACCATCGCCTGACCATTGACCTGGGAGCCGAACGCTCACAAAAATTACGCGCATTGGCCCGACACGAAGCGGCCGTTTCCCTGACCCCCGATGCCTCTCTCCTCAACATCATTGCCGCCCTCGTCGCCGTGCATCAGTATCAATTTAACGGCCGTTCCCAACTGTCAGCCGTCGCCGTGCTGCACGACCGCCCCACCGCCGCCTGCAAACAGACCATTGGCCCGCTCATGGAAATGTGCCCCTTGCTGGTATCGCTGCCCAAAACGGACAATTTTCTCACGCTGCTGCATCATGTCCGCCAGGACGTGCAGCAAATGCTGATCCATTACCGCTACGGCTCAGAAATCGCCCGGCAAAACCAGCAATTTGACGTCATGCTCAATTTTGCGCGGCGTCCCGCACTCACATTCCAGGGGAAAGCGGTCTCCCACGAAATCATCCCGCCATTTAGCAGCAGCGAACCGCTGACACTGCACATACACGAATTGGCAGAAACCAACTCTTTCCTGTTGATGTTCGATTATCACGCCGACGCCTTCACGACAGCGCAGCGGCAGCAGTCACTCGATAGCTTTTTGACGCTGCTAGATAATGTGTTGGCGCATCCGGAACGGCCGTTAACCTTTTCGCCAATCATCGCCTCACCGACGCCTGCGCTGACACCGCCGCAACCGCGCCCCATCACGCCACCACGCAGCCCGGAAGAACAACAACTGCAACGCATCTGGCAGCATGTCCTGGGGACAGATGGCTTTGGCGTTCATGACAACTTCTTCGATTTGGGCGGCGAATCGTGGCAGGCCATGAGTCTCTGCGCAGAAATCGAGAAAGTCACCGGCCATTATTTGCCAATTGGCACATTACTCCAAGCGAATACCATCGCCGACATGGCGGCTGTGCTGCGCCAACAGGAAACCACATGGTCGCCGGTGATCCCCATTCAGGCAGGCAGTCACGAGAAACGGCCGTTCTTTTGCATTCCCGGTGCAGCGGGCAACACCCTCGCCATTGACCGCATCGCCCGCCATCTTAGCCCACAGCAGCCCGTCTACACCTTCCTTTTGCCAGGCCTGACCGATGGACAAACGCCATCGCCACACATCCCGGACATCGCCGCTTACTATGTGCAGGCCATCCGGCAGGTGCAGGCCAACGGCCCATATCTGCTGGGCGGCTTTTCGGCGGGCAGCACCGTCGCCCTGGAAGTGGCACAGCAGCTCCAAGCTGCGGGCGAAGCGGTGGCCGCGCTAGTGGTGATGGACATGCCCGTGCAAAGTCCACATTTCGCCTGGGTGCGCCGGGGAACACGGCTGGCAGCACGCCTGCTGCGGCTGCGTCCAACACAAGAAGAGCGGCTGTTTTTGCGCCTGCGCGATAGCTGGCATCGGGGCAATTATTGGTTCAAGCGCGAACTGCGCGGATTTGCCGCACGCCAGATCAAGCAATGGCGAGCCTTGTGGCAAATGGCAGGCGCAGAGCGGCAAACACAATGGCGGCGTTTGTGGCAAAATCCGCGCCTGGCCTGGGCCGCTGCGGAGACATCCCTGCCACCAACCGACCCCAGTCTGCCTGCTTATGTGCCGCCACCCAATACCGATATGGATGGCTCGGCCCTATCTGACCCGCGTGTCTTTGCCATCTTTAAGATGAACGAGCACGCCGTAAAAATGTACATCCCGCGCCCGTTTGCCGGGCGGGTGTTGTTATTGCGCTGTCCGTTGGGATACGGCCGTGCCGACTTACGGCTGCCCGACCCGCTTCTCGGTTGGGGCAAGGTTGCCCGCGATGGCGTCGAAGTCCACGAAATCCCGGCTCCCGGTCACATGGCAATGACCCGTGAGCCATATGTACGCATGGTAAGTCAACATTTGCAGCAATATTTGGACAAAATCAACCAATAAGCAAGCAACACGTAATAGGCGATAGGCGCTGTGTATGACGTGTTGCGTAAGGAAACAGATGGATATCAAAGCAAAAATCAGACAATATGTAGCCGAAAATTTTTTGTACAGCAGTGATGGGTTTCATCTCAGCGATGACGCCTCTTTCCTGGAGGAAGAGGTCATCGACTCCACCGGTGTCATGGAACTGGTGATGTTTGTGGAAGAAGAATTCAAAATTACGGTGGATGATGAAGACATCGTGCCGGAGAATTTCGATTCTGTGAATCAGTTGGCAGCGTATATTGCGCAGAAAAAATAGGCGAAGGGGGTTTTATGTTGCTGGTCAATGACTTTCTGGAGCAAAGCGCCGCACGCACGCCGGACAAATTGGCCCTGATTTGTGGAGAGCGGCGGCTGACCTACGCGGAATTAGACGGCATGGCGAATCGTCTGGCTAATGCGCTGCAAGCACATGGCGTGCAGCGCGGTGACCGTGTCGCCCTTTATTTGCCCAATACAGTGGAATTGGTGGTTGCCATTTTTGCGACGCTGAAGGCAAATGGCGTCTTTGTCGTCATCAACTCGTCCACGAAGCAGGATAAGCTGCTGTATATGGTGAACAACTGCCGCGCGGTGGGATTGGTGACGCGTACACGGGAAACGGCCGTTGCCGATACCCTTCTCGCCAATGCACCATCCTTAAAATTCGCTATTTTCAGCGAACAGGGTGCAGACGCGGCGGCACAAGAACGGGAACGAGCGTATGCTTTTGATGCCATCCAGGCCAACTATCCCAACACCTGCCCCCCGCGCCGCAACATAGACCAGGATTTGGCCTGCCTCATTTACACCTCCGGCAGCACCGGCGACCCCAAGGGAGTCATGTCTGCCCACAGCAATGTCGTCTTTGCCGCCTCCTCCATCATCACCTACCTGGAAAACCGCCCTGACGACATTGTCATCAATGCCCTGCCCCTCTCTTTTGATTACGGCCTCTACCAACTGCTGATGGTCTTTAAATTTGGCGGCACACTGGTGCTAGAACGATCCTTCACCTTTCCGGCGCAAATTTTGCAAAAAATCGCCGCCGAAAAAGTGACCGGTTTTCCTGGTGTGCCCACCGTCTTTGCCATTTTGCTGACAATGGACTTGAGCAAATATGACCTGAGCAGTTTGCGCTACATCACCAACACGGCCGCGGCGCTGCCGCCCAGCCACATTCAGCAAATTCGGGATTTGTTCCCATGGGCGACGCTTTACTCGATGTATGGCCTCACCGAGACAAAGCGTACGCTTTACCTGCCGCCAGCCGAACTTGATCGGCGGCCTGGGTCGGTGGGCGTTGCGATTCCCGGCACGGAAGTGTGGGTGGAAGATGAAAATGGCACGCGCTTGGGCGCAGGACAGGTTGGCGAATTGGTCATTCGCGGCGGTCATGTGATGCGTGGCTATTGGGAAAACGCGGAGGCAACGGCCGTTCGCTATCGCCCCGGCCCCATCCCAGGTGAACGGCTCTGCTACAGCGGCGACCTGTTCCGCATGGACGAGGAAGGCTTCTTCTATTTTGTGGCACGCAAAGATGACATCATTAAGAGTCGTGGCGAGAAGGTCGCGCCAAAGGAAGTGGAGACGGTGCTTTATGGGATTGCCGGGGTGAAGGAAACGGCCGTTATCGGCATTCCCGATCCCATTTTAGGCGAGGCAATCAAAGCATTCATCGTCACCGACCGCGACGACCTCACCGACAAGGAAGTGCTGCGCCACTGCCGCGCCAACCTCGAAGATTTCATGGTGCCGCAAATCGTCGAATTCCGCAGCGAATTACCAAAGACGAGCAGCGGCAAGATTACGAAGAAGGAACTGCGGTGAACGGTGAACGGTGAACGGTAAACGGTAAACGGTAAACGGTAAACGGTAAACGGTGACCGATCACCGATTACCGACCACCGATTACCGGCCACCGATTCACCGATCACCGACAATAGGCTACTCATATGTGCGGGATTGTTGGCACACTTAACCTGACACAACAGCACCCCATCCGGCAGGAAGGGCTGCGGCAAATGTTGGGCGCGATTCGGCATCGCGGGCCAGACCAGTTTGGCGTGTACGTTTTCCAGGATGCACATGATGGCGTTGGGCTGGGCAATGCCCGCCTGAGCATCATTGACCTGGGCGGCGGACAGCAGCCGATCAGCAATGAAGATGGCACGCTGTGGATCGTCTTTAACGGCGAAATTTTTAATTATGTCGAGCTGCGCCCTGAATTAGAACGATTGGGACATCGCTTCCAAACTGATTCAGACACGGAAGTGATTGTGCATTTGTATGAGCAGTATGGGGCGGACTGCCTGGCTCATCTAAATGGGCAATTTGCCTTTGCCATCTGGGACGAGCGTGAACGCAGTTTGTTTTTGGCGCGAGACCGGGTGGGGATACGGCCGTTGCACTACACCGTCCAGCAAGGGGCGCTCCTTTTCGCCTCAGAAATGAAAGCCCTGTTGAGCGATGAGCGGGTAACGGCCGTTTTCGATCCCCTCGCCCTGGCACAAATCTTCACCTACTGGAGTCCGCTGTCACCGCGCACCAGTTTCGAGGGCATTTACACCTTGCCACCGGGACATTGGCTGAAGGCGGGAAACGGCCGTATTCACATCCAATCCTACTGGCAGCCCACCTTCCCTCCGGCAAACAATGACACGCATCATGGCAAATGGGCGTTACACGAAGCGGCACAGCAGCTGCGCGATCTGCTCATTGACGCCACGCAAATCCAACTACGCGCCGATGTGCCCGTTGGCGCATATCTCAGCGGCGGGCTGGATTCCTCAACCATCACAGCCTTAATTCACCATTACACCGGCAACCGGCTGGAAACATTTTCCATTGCGTTCAGCGATGCCGCCTTTGACGAAAGCGCCTACCAGCAGCAAATGGCCGCTCATTTGGGCACGCGCCATCACATTGTCACCGCCACCCATCGTGATATTGGCGAAGTCTTCCCAGAGGTGATTCGCCATACAGAAACGCCTATTTTGCGCACATCGCCCGCGCCGCTCTACTTGTTATCCAAACTGGTGCAAGACACGGGCTTCAAGGTGGTGCTGACCGGTGAAGGCGCAGATGAGTTTCTCGCCGGGTATAACATTTTCAAGGAAGCGAAGATCCGCCGCTTTTGGGCACGGCAGCCGGAATCGGCGATACGGCCGTTGCTGCTCAACAAGCTCTACGGCTACGTCGGCAATCTGGACAACACCGCTTACTTGCAAAAATTTTTCGGCCGTGACCTCACCGCCACCAACGATCCCACCTACTCGCACGCCATCCGCTGGCGCAACACCGCCCGCCTGCACCGCCTCTTCACGCCAGAACTGCAAAAAACGGCCGCGCAAGCAGAGTGGAAAGTAGAGAGCGACCAGCTCGCTTCCCTGCTCGCACCGCTCTCGTCCCTCTCGCGGGCGCAATACCTGGAAATCACCATTTTCCTGGCGGAATATCTGTTGTCAGCGCAAGGGGATCGCGTAGCGATGGCCCATTCAGTTGAAGGGCGTGTGCCTTTCCTGGATCATCGCGTGGTGGAATTTGCCAACCAACTGCCCCCGCATTTTAAGCTGCGCGGTCTGGACGAAAAGCACATTTTGAAGCAGGCCATGCGCGATTTGTTACCGGAAGAAATATGGCGGCGGGCGAAACGGCCGTATCGCGCCCCCATCCATCATAGTTTCTTCCCCGACGGCCACCCTCTCGATTGGGTCACAACCATGCTCAGCCCGGACAGCATCAACGCCGCCGGCATCTTCAACCCACTCGCCGTCAGCAAATTGCAAGAGAAACTCGCCCGCACCGACCACCTCAGCGAAACCGACGACATGGCTCTGGCTGGCATTCTTTCCACGCAACTTGTCCATCACCACTTCATGCAGCAGTTCAATCCCGGCATTCCCGTCAATGACCAGGATGACGTCAAAATCGTCATCAAAACTGGAGAGTGAAAGGAATGCCCTAGCGCATTAAAGGATTACCCTATGACTTTTCACCGCAACATTCTCAAACTTGACCCGGAACAAGAAGTAAAACGCATCGTGGCGCAGTTGCGCACCGATATTTTTGACACCCTGAAACGCAAAGGGGGCGTCTTGGGCGTGAGCGGCGGCATTGATTCGGCCGTTGCCTTGGCACTGGCTGTCCAGGCTTTGGGCACAGAACGCCTGGTTGCGCTGCTCCTGCCCGAACGGGAGTCCAGCCCGGACAGCGCCCGGCTGGCACGCCTGGTTTGCCGCCAGTTTGGCGTCACGCCATTGGCAGAAGATGTCACTGGGGCACTGCTTGGCTTTGGCTGCTACCAACGCCGCGACGAAGCCGTAAAAGCAATCTTCCCCGAATATGACAGCACTTACCGGCTCAAAATCACCTTGCCCGGTGGCTTGCTCGACAAAAACACATTGAACATTTTTAGCGCAACCATCATCAGCCCCGAAGGGGAAGAACAGACAAAACGACTGCGCCCGGCACAATTCCGCCAGATTGTCGCCGCGTCTAACTTCAAGCAGCGCAGCCGCGTCGCCATGCTCTACTATCATGCCGAACTGCACGATTACGCCGTCATCGGCACCCCACAGAAAAACGAGCATGATCAGGGCTTCTTTGTCAAATATGGTGATGGCGCAATGGATGTTAAGCCGTTGGGGCATCTCTACAAGACACAGGTATACCAATTGGCGGCTTACCTGGGCATTCCAGATGAGATTTGCGAACGGCCGCCCACATCCGACACTTACAGCGCAGGCAGCACCCAAGAAGAATTTTTCTTCCGCCTCCCCTTTGAAACGATGGACCTGCTTTGGTATGGGCTTGAACATGACATTCCGGCAGATGAAGTTGCCCGCGCAATGGAGTTATCAGAGGAACAGGTACAGCGTGTCTATGCTGACCTGGCGCAAAAACAGCGCACAACTGAATACCTGCGCACGCCCCCGTTGGGGTTAAGCGAGCAGGTAGAATAAGGAGGTTCCATCATGGGTAGGCAGTTGGGTGGATTGCGTGGTATTGCTATTCTGCTGGTTGTCCTGAACCACACCATCATTATTGGCGCAAACCGCATTGATGCGCTGGGGTATCCCGGCGCAAACGATTGGCGTGCTACGTTTTTGCTGACACTCGATGAATTGGGGCATTTTGCTGTGCCGGTCTTCCTCTTCATTTCCGGCAGTTTTATTGCTTATGCGGCCGGTGGTAAAAGCAAAACCATCAGTTGGAAAAGCCTGCAAAGCATGTTGAAGCGGCTGCTATGGCCTTATTTGCTGTGGTCTGTTTTGTTTTTCATCTACACCGCCTTGCGCAATGGCTACATGGAACCGTTCCTACTTTATGCCAAACATTTGGTCGTAGGGTATCCATACCACTTCATTCCCATTCTCATCTTTTACTATGCCCTTTCCCCAATCCTTGTGCCCCTGGCGCGAAAGTACAGTTATTGGCTCATTCTCGTTATCGCCCTGTGCCAATTGATTATGTCAAATATCCAGACACCGGGCTTGTTAGGGTTCACGTTCCCCGGTTGGATGCGCATTTTTGCGCCACCGGTGCTGGCTAATACGTTTACCATTTGGGGCGTCTATTTCCCAATGGGTCTTGTATTTAGTTTGCATGCAAAGGAATTCAACCCAAAGCTGTATAAAATTCGGTGGGTGTCATTAATCGTGACGATTGCCCTATTCATCGCTGGCACATCGCCAGCGGACGCACCGTATCATTTTTTCCTGGCGCGGTATATCTACCCCATCACGTTTATGCTGTTGATTCCGGTGATTAAGCGGCAGTGGATTCCCTGGGTACGCCACTTTGAATATGTGGGTAAACATTCATATGGGCTTTACCTGGCGCACATGATTATGGTTGACCTGGCCTATTGGCTAATTCAACTGATTGTGCCGGGGCTATACAATTACCCAATTTTGTTGCGTGTGCCGGTGTTTGTAACGGCCGTTGCCATCCCCCTCATCCTCATGGAAATCAGCACAAAACTGCCGACACGCAACGTATACCGCTATGTATTTGGCTAAAACATGCTGCAAGCATAAATTGCCGTTTTTAAGGGGGCCATACAAATGACAACAACTACCACTCGACCCAAACGCAACAAATGGAGCATTCTTGCCCTGCTGCTGGTGCTGGGCATTCTTGCCGTTGCTGGCGTCTGGCTGCTGCGCCGCCAGTTGCGCGTGCTCTACTATCAAGGACGCGCCATTTTAGCCAGCGACAGCGTCAACAACGATGGCGATTTCCACAACATTTTGTTCATTCATCACTCTACCGGGCGCGGCCTCATTGCTGATGGAGCCGTGCGCGAGCAGTTCACGGCCGCCGGGTACGACTTCTGGGACATGGACTACAATTATCTTGGGCTAACCAACGCGCAAGGCGAACGTACCGGCTACACATATTTCATCCCTGATGACAACACGGATCCCGATGGCTATGCGGCTCTGTTCAGCCAGACGTTGTACGAACAGCCACGCAATGCCTTTAGCGGCATCATGCAGCATCAGGTTATCATCTTCAAATCCTGCTTCCCGACCAGCGACATTCAAGATGAAGCGCAGTTAGCCGCATACCAGGCATATTATCGGCAAATCCGCGATGTCATTGATCAATATCCCGACCATCTATTCATTGTCATGACACCGCCGCCGCTGGAAGCCAGTAACACAACGCCGGAAAATGCGGGGCGAGCACGCGCGTTTGCCAACTGGCTCGCCTCCGACGAATTTCTGGCCGGGCATCCCAATTTAGCAACCTTTGACTTCTTTAACTTACTGGCCGGTGATGACCCTGACGCGCCGGATTTCAACATGCTGCGCACGGCGTATCAACACGGCGGAGGGGATTCGCATCCCAACAAAGAGGCAAACGAGACAATTGGCCCGTTGTTTGCTGCCTTTGTGCTGCAAACCATTGAATCGTATCGCACATTTTATCCAGGATAAGACGGGCGCATGACGGCCGAACCAGAACAATAGGCATAAGGATCACGTATGTTTGACGCATTTGTACAAAGTTATGCAGCTTTGCAACAAGCTGGTGTAGAGAACGCGGCGTTTGAAGCGCTGCGTTTGTTGGATGTTTTATCGGGGGGGGTGCTGCGCAATACGGCCGTTTCCCTTCCCCCCACCCTCGACCTGACATACCTGGCACAGCAGCGCCAGGCAGGCACGCCGCTGGAATACATTTTGGGGCAAGCCGTTTTTATGGGGCAAACCTTCATTTGCACGTCAGACACGCTCATTCCACGGCAGGAAACCGAGTTATTAGCCAATGTTGCCCTAAACATGGTGCAGCAAATACAAGAGACAACACCCGCCCTCACGATTGCCGACATCGGCACGGGCTGCGGCAATTTGGCTCTGACTTTGGCGGCGCACACACAAAATGTACACGTTCTTGCCTCTGACATTAGCGAAACGGCCGTTGCCATCGCCCAACAAAACCGCGACCACATGCAATTACAAGAGCGTGTCACCCTCTTCTGTGGCGACATGTTTGCCCCCCTCGTCGCCGCCGCACACGAACAGCTTGACATGGTCGTCTGCAATCCACCCTACATCCCCACCAGTTCCCTGGACAAACTGGCTCCGGAAATCATCGACCACGAGCCAGTCGTTGCCCTGGACGCCGGCGCTTATGGCTTGAATATCTTCCGCAAATTGATTGCCGACGCCCTCGACATCTTGCGTCCCGGCGGGGGTTTAGCCTTTGAAATTGGCGAAGGGCAAGAGAAATTGGTGGAACGACTGCTGCAACGCAGCGGCGGCTACGAAAACATTCTACAGCATCGCGATGCCGCCGGGAATGTGCGCGTTTTCAGCGCTTACAAAGCCGCCAAATAAGCAGCATGACCCGACAACAACTCATCGAAACCCTCCAAATTTGGATGAACGCCTGGAACAGGCATGATCTGGACGAAGTGATGATGCTTTTTCATGATGAGGCCATTTTTGAGAATTGGGATGGCAAAATCACGCGCGGCAAAGCAAATATACGGCGGTTATGGACGCCCTGGTTTGCCAATCATGGAGATTTTCACTTTGCGCTGGAAGACATTATTGTGGACGAAACTGCACAAAAAGCGCTGCTGCGCTGGCGTTTAACATGGCCGTCCCCAGAGAAAACGACACGAGGAGAGCCGGAAGTGCGCCAGGGTCTCGACGTGCTGCATTTTGCCGAAGGGCTGATTACTCACAAACTGACTTATAGCAAAACGGTGGTGCTGGTAAACGGCCGTCGCCATTTGCTTCCATGAACAAAAACCGCAGGTCTTGACAGGTTTTCGCAGGAAATCGCAGGGACATAACAGGTTGACACCTCAAGTTTCTATTATAATGAGGAGTATAAGCTTGATTCACCATCAAGTACCTCCTATTGAGACAGTTTGGGGAGGATGGGTGGGAGGAAAGGGGCGCGGCGAGAATAAATTTCTTGCTGCGTCCCTCGTTTTTATCACAACGTCACGCTTCACGCAATGGCCGAAACCCTTCTCCCAACACTTCACTGGCTAACCCCACAATGACAAAAGCATCCGGGTCTGACTCGTGAATAATTGTCTTTAACTGCACCACTTCTGACTGGCTGACGACACACATTAAAATCGGCCGTTCACGCCCGGTATACATGCCCTTGCCACGCCACTCCGTAATGCCGCGCCCTAACTCTTGCAGCACTTGCTGCGCCACCTTTTCCGGCACGTTGGTCACAATCAGGGCCATACGCTCCACATTGACACCGCTGGCGACAACCTCAGTGACACGTCCGGTGACGTACAATGCCAAAATCGCATACAAGGCATGTTCCCAGCTAAATAAAATCGCCGCCAAAAAGACAACCAATCCATCCGTGTACAAATAACTGCGCGACAACGGCACACCATACCGCTTGCCCAAAAAACGAGCCAAAATATCGGTGCCGCCCGTCGTTGCCTGTGAACGCAACACCAACCCCGTTCCCACGCCCATCACCAGACCACCATAGAGAGCATTGAGCATGAAATCGTGCGTCAAGCCGCCCTCTGGCAAAACCAGGCTGAGCGTATCTAAAATCACGGAGAATGCCGCCGAGCCAAAGATTGTGCGTGCTAAAAAGCGCCGCCCTCCCAAATAACGCCAACCGACAACGAACAGCGGGATATTGGCGACAAAAACCATGACCCCAATCGGCCAACCGGTAAAGCGATTAATGAGCTGGGCATAACCCGTAAGACCGCCTGTTGCCAGTTGGTTGGGGATATAAAAGAGATGCAGGCTGACGGCCATAAGGGTCGTGCCTATCAAGATTAAGCCATAATCACGGCCGATAGCCAACGCGTTTGTGCGTGCTGTCCAGGATGTGATGCGCTGCCAGAACTTGTTCTGTTTCATCATACCGACTCCAATGTAAAATTTGTTGTTCCCTGACGCGCAAAAACGGCCAGCTAACTGCAAGCAATTAACTGACCGCTTTTCGTCTACACGCCAAACTGTAGCAGGCTTAAGGTGGAAAGCCAAATGACGTTATTCAGGTGTTCGGTATGACATTTGTCGCCGCAGGTTATGCAGATTCGCGCAAAATGTCGAGCACATCGGCAACGAGATCGTAACGGCCGAATGCGGGCATTATGTATACACCTTGTACAAACGGCCGTATCTCGCGCACAATCTCTTGCGCAATCAAAACCCCTTCGCGTTGTTCATCGGCGGCGTCGCGCATCCGCTGCCGCTGCTCATCCGGGATGATCATACCCGGCACCTCGTTGTGCAAAAACTCTGCGTTACGGCTGTTGTACAACGGCTTCACACCAGCCACCAACGGCAAAATCCGCTCCTCATACGTTGCCTCATACTGCTCAACAAAAGCCTTGGCCGCCTGCGGATTAAACACCGGCTGCGTCAGCGCAAAATCAGCGCCATTGCGTATCTTCTTCCGCAGCAGTTTCATCTCTTGCTCCGGATCGGCCGGGGTCAGATTGAGGGCACAACCCACCACAAAATTCGTCGGGTAATCAATGGATTCACCCGATTTATCAACACCTGTGTTGAAATTTTGCTTGATCAAGTGAATCAGGCCGGTCGGCACAATATCGTAGCTGTCCATCGCTTCAGGAAAATCACCGATGCGTGTCGGGTCGCCCATCACCACAAACAAGTTGCGAATGCCCATGGCATAGGCGGCCAGCAAATCCCCTTGCACGCGCAGCAAATTGCGGCCGCGTGTAGGAAAATGCAGCACAGTCTCCAGCCCAACCTCTTTTTGCACCAGGTAGGCCGCCGCCCAGGCGCTCATGCGCATTCGCGCCAGCGGGCTGTCGGCAATGTTCAGGAAGTTGACACCTGCTTCTTTGAGCATGTGCGCCCCTTCCAACAGGCGCTGCGTGGCGATGCCGCGCGGCGGACTCATCTCGACAGTTATGACAAAGCGATTGGTTGCAAAGGCCTGGGCAAGATGGGTAGGTTCATCGGCAACGGCCGTTCCCCGGCGCGGACGCTCCACCACTTCGACAATAGGCACAGCGACCTTACTCGAAGCAGGCATATCCAA
Organism: Ardenticatenaceae bacterium; assembly: GCA_020634315.1. GTDB lineage: Bacteria > Chloroflexota > Anaerolineae > Promineifilales > Promineifilaceae > JACSRF01. Next base: position 27,975 of record JACKBV010000011.1, read on the forward strand.
AGCCTGGCGCATCGCGGCAATGTGCGCCGCGTTCGTGCCACAACAGCCGCCAATCAGGCACGCGCCAGCTTCAGCAAACGCGCGTGTGTAGTCGGCAAAATATGTCGGCGTGGCCGGATACAAGACACGCCCGCCCTGAATTTGCTCCGGCCAACCGGCATTGGGCACAGCCGCCAGCGGCATATCTGGCGCAATGCGCCGCATGACCGTGATCAGGCGCAGCACCTGTGCCGGGCCGCCGCTGCAATTGACGCCAATTGCATCCACATCCAACGCCGCCAATTTAGCGGCCACATCATCGGGCGGATTGCCCAACATGGTGCGGTCATCACGGGTGAATGTCATGTTGGCAACGATGGGAATGTCAGGGGCAACAGCGCGAGCGGCGGCAACGGCCGTTTTCACTTCCGCCACATTAGACATCGTTTCGATAATCAACAAGTCCACACCGCGCGGTGACGCCGTCGTCAGGGCCGTTATTTGCTCCTGAAAAGCAGCCTGGGCTTCTTCAATGGTGACACGCCCCAAGGGGGCGAGGCGCACACCCAACGGGCCAATGGCTCCAGCCAACAACACTGGCTTGAAAGACCCGTCAATGACCCGCCGTGCCAATGTGACCGCAGCCTGGTTAACGGCCGTTACCTCCCCTTCCAGCCCATGCTCCGCTAACTTAAAACGATTCGCGCCAAACGAATTCGTCTCAATGACATCTGCGCCAGCGTCAATATAAGCGCGATGAATTTCCGCAACCAGGGCCGGGTTGCGGATGCTCAACGCATCAAAACATTCACCAATAGCAATGCCACGCCCATGCAACACGGTGCCCATTGCCCCATCGAGCAACAAGGGTTTCTTCTGCACACATTCCCGAAATTCCTCTCTTCTCATTTCCTCCATTCCTCACACAAGCAACTAATCTTCGTAAAACAAACTGTTAATCAAAACCGCCGCCTTCTCATTATCCAAAATCAGCACACTGGCCCCACGCTCAGTCGTGTAACTGGATACATAATCATAATCCAGCACCTCATTGCGGATGTTTTCCCCCGGAATTTCGCTGATGGTTGTGGCGATGCGCACCATTTCTTCCAATGTCAAATCCGTGCGAATACCCTGCTCAAGTTGTTGATACAAAATAGGCGCACGCGTCAGCAGCCCGCTAATACCCAGGCTCAACGCCTTATCCCGCACAGCCAACACCACCTGCTGCTGCCGCTGCGCACGGAAGAAATCATTGTCAGAATGACGTGTACGCGCATACTTGAGCGCCGTCGTCCCATCGAAAAGATGCTGTCCGGCCGGGATGTACAGCGGATCATACCCATAATTCATGTCGGGAAAAGTGGGATCGTTAATATCATAGGGCACATACACATCAATTCCACCCAGCGCATCCACACCATTGATCACGGCACTGAAATCTACCAAGACGTAATGGTCAATGGTAATCCCCAAATTGTATTCCACCGTCTGCATTGACAAACTCGCGCCGCCGGCCGGATTATTGCCAGTAGAGCCATAGACAAATGCGGTGTTGATGCGGTCACGGCCGTATCCGGGAATCACCACATACAAATCGCGCGGAATCGACAAAATCGAAATTTTCTCAGTGGTCGGGTCAACCGACACCACCATAATAGAATCCGTGCGCGAAACAAATGGCTCGCCAGGTCGGCGATCAATCCCCATTGCCAGGATATTGATACGGTTCGAATCTTCCATACCTGAGCGCGTCGGAATAAGTGTCGGGGTGGGTTGTCCTGCCAGCAATGTGGGCACGGGCGCTGTCCCGTCCTGGCCCATCGACAAATCAATGCTCGCCACTTCTACGGCGGCCGCTTCTACCGGGTTAATCGGGCGGTTCCAAACCACCTCAAATGTCAGGTAAGCAAAAATAATGACAGCAATACTGGAGAAAATAAACGCTATTGATAAAGCGAGACTTAGCCAATTTGGCAAAACAGGTTGCTTTGTTTTCAACTTATACTCCTCTAAAAAATAAACCTCCGGGAGGCTCCGGAGATAGTCTCTATTATGTATTGAACCTCCCGGAGGTTCCTCTCATACGCCGAGTCTTCCATTGATAGCCTCCGGGAGGTTGGCTTTCATTCGTCGTTCTGTAAGCTACACGTCGTGACGACAACCTTCGAGAACTGGATTTGTGATCGTGCGTCACACTCAAAACTTTTCCGATTATAACGGGAAAACCTTCTCTGACAGGGTAAATAATCAGTGATTAACCTACGAATCATCCACCGTGAACAAGCTGACACGGCCAAATAACAAATAAAAAAGAAAAAATTAGTAAAAACCCCATTTGCGCTATAATAAGCTCCATCTTGTTGGACGACTTGCACAAGCGTCCGGCGTTGTCGAGGAGAAAACAATGACATTTGATCGGTTCGGCCGTCACATCAATTATCTACGCATTTCATTAACCGATAAATGCAATTTACGCTGCGTGTACTGCATGCCAGAAGACATGACCTTCCGGCCACGCGCAGAACTCTTGCAAGACGATGAAATTAACCGACTGGTTACTATTTTTGCCGAACTGGGCTTCCACAAATTTCGCTTAACCGGCGGCGAACCAACTGTACGCGCCAACGTAGTGGACATTGTGGGGCGAATTGCACGGACACCCGGCGTAGAGACCGTCGCCATGACCACAAATGGCTTGCTGCTCAAAGATTTGGCGCAACCCCTGGCTGCTGCCGGATTAAAACGGGTTAACGTCAGCATTGATACCCTCGACCCAACTAAATTTAAGAAACTAACCCGTTGGGGTCATGTCGAAGATGTGTGGGCAGGTATTGAAGCTGCCGAACGCGCCGCATTGGGCATTAAACTGAATGCTGTGGTGGTACGCAATTACAATGATAAAGAGGATGTGGTCGAAATGGCACGCCTCACCCTACACCACAACTGGCAGGTACGCTATATTGAAATGATGCCATTTGGCGATGTGGCTGATTTCCAGCAAGCGGGCGTTGTCACGGAGAAGGAACTGCGCCAAACGATTGAGGAGTCGCTTGGTCCTCTAACGCTGGTCAATGATGGCGAATTAGATGGTGAAGCGCGTCTTTATCACTTAGCCCAGGCGCAGGGGGCTTTGGGGTTTATCAGCTCGGTTACACAGCCATTTTGTGCCAGCTGTACCAGGGTGCGTTTGACGGCAGACGGCCGTTTACGGCTGTGCCTCCTCCGCGAAAAAGAAGTCAATCTGCTAGACCCCATGCGCAATGGCGCATCAGACGAACAGTTAAAAGAAATCATTCGCGACGGCATCTGGTGGAAACCTTGGGGACACCGGCTGGAACAACAGGTCATCCCCCTCAACCGCGTGATGTCCGAGATTGGCGGATAAGAAAGAAGAAAGAGGAGTGAGGAGTGAGAAGAGAAGATTCTCTTCTTACTCCTCGTCTTTTTCTACGCCCCACGTTTTATCGACCAGATATAACGGCCGTCCCTTCACTTCATCGTAGATCCGCCCCAAATATTCGCCAATAATCCCCAGGCTAATTAACTGCACCCCGCCCAGGAAAAGGACAGCAACCAATGTTGTCGCCTGTCCGGTCAATTCATGTGGCGCAAAAAGGCGCAGCAAAATCACAATGACAATGGCTATCGCGCTAATCCCGGCAATGGTGAATCCCAAATATGTCGCCAATTGCAGCGGCAAATAGGAAAAGCTGGTAATGGCGTTCATGGCAAACTTAAACATGCGTCGAACAGAGCTGTATTTTGCTTCACCGGCAAAACGTGGCGCACGCTTAAAATAAACACCCGTTTGCCGATACCCGACCCAGGGCACCATGCCTCGCAAAAAGCGATTGCGCTCGTGCATACGACGCAGCGAATCGACGACTCGCCGATCCATCAGGCGAAAGTCGCCCGTGTCCAGGGGAATGTTGACGCTGGTAATGCGATGAATGAGGCGATAGAAAACTTTCGCCGTCATTAGCTTAAACCAGGTTTCGCCTTCCCGACTCTCGCGCACGCCATAAACCACGTCATACCCTTCGCGCCATTTGGCGATCATTTCCGGGATGACCTCTGGCGGGTCTTGCAAATCCGCATCGGTAAGGATGACGGCATCGCCTTGGGCATAATCTAATCCGGCCGTTACCGCTTCTTGGAAGCCAAAATTGCGCGAAAAGCTGATACCTTTGACACGCGGATCCGCCGCATGCAGCTCGGCAATAATAGCCGCCGAACGATCACGGCTGCCGTCATCGACCAGAACCAGTTCCCAAGGTTCGCCCAATTCATCCATAATGGCGCTAACTCGCCGGTGTAATTCTGGTAATACAGGCTCTTCGTTGTAAACAGGAGCAATAATTGAAATCGTTGGTTTGCTGTTCATGAACTCGTTAATCACCATTTCGCTACAAATATTAACCGTCAAGGGTTTGGAATGAGTTGTCACGTTTCCCAGGTGTGGGAAAACATCCCTAAAACTTGAGGGTTCCACCCTTTATACACACCTTCTCAAGGAAAAACATCATTTAGATGGAGAGTTCGGTCAATAAACCGACATGATCGGAGGGGTACAAGGTGTCGTCTTCGCTGTGGGGCTGCTGGCAAATGATACGTGCATCTTGTACGGTAGAAATTGCCGGAGACAGGAAAATGTAGTCCAGGCAAGCCGCCCAGCCATCTGTAGGCACTAAAGCCGTCGGGAATGTTGCCAATGGGTCGTGCCCCCAGGCTTTGGCAAATGCAGAATGATACCCCTGACGCATCAACTGAACGGCCGTTCCATCGGGCACCTCGTTAAAATCCCCGGCTATGATTTGCCGGGTCACACGGCGCTGCGTATTTAGCCAGCCAGCCAACTGCATGACCTGTTCGGCGCGGGCCTCTTTGTCATGGGAAATGTGATGCAAATGCACAGCGACAAAATCGACCGTTTGTCGTGAAGGAAGCTCGATGTTTGCCCGTAAGGCAATGCGCCCGCCATACCCTAAAGATAACGTGCTGTGGTACAAAATTGGCAAACGGCTGAGGATGCCGATGCCTTCAAAGTAACCGTTGATGAGATGCCTTTTGCGCCGCTGGATGAGTTGATACGGCCGTTTCGAACTCCCCGAAATACGATTATTGATTTGATTGCGCAGCCAACGCCCCTGCCCAATCGGGAAATAAATCTCCTGCAAACTAATCAAATCCGGGGCAGCATCCACCAATTGAGACACCAACAAATGGCGGCGCTCCAACCAACGATCAGAGCGATTGCGCAGGTTAATGGTGGCAACACGCAGCGTCGTCATATCGCTCAGGTCAAATCAATCTCTGTCGTGCCGATAGGCACAGCCGCCTGCACCAACTGTCCGCCTTCACGAATCTGCAAAGTAAAGGGCGTGTCCGTTGCAATGTACAATTTCTCTTTATTTCCCGTCAGGTCAAGCGTGCCATCTGGGCCAATTGGATAATTGCGCACACCATACTCCCCATCGGTTTCCAGGCGACGATCCCAGGAGACGCGCCGCAGCGGCCAATCCACATGCAATCCAATCACATCTTCTAGCAAAATGGCGATAGGCGTCACGCCGGTCATGCCCACATAATTCGGCCGTGCCGGATCACCGGGAGCGGCCGTTTCCGGGGCATAATTCTCCCAAAACGTATCCGTATGCACATACACATCACACACATTTTGCACATGATTCAATGCAATTTCGTGTGCCAACTTATGCTGCCCCACCGTGCGCAATCCCTTCAACACCATAAACGTCATGGGCGGCCAAACCGCGCCACGCCAATAATTACCGCTTTGCGAATTATACCCTTCGCTGTCTGCGGCCTGGCTGGGGACGCGATGTGGCAAATTAAATGACCAGTTATCACGCAAATGCTGCACAAAAGGAACCAGCCGATCTTCAGGAACCAGCCCTTTGTCAATCAATCCCCAATAGGCGCTAACGCTTTTGACACGACTGAAACGGCCGTTGCGATCCACATCCTGATAAAATGACTGCTCCCCATTCCACATCAAATCATTCACCATCTGCGCCAACTGCGTTCGCTCCGCCATCAGCGAAGCCGCCAGTTCATCCTGCTTTAACCAGGTCGCCATCTGCGCCAGCACCGTACTCGTCAACGCCGCCTGCATACTGGCATCCACCCAAGACCAATGCCGATGATGATGCATACTATCCGGCACACGCGGCTGATTGCTCATGCCGCTGCTTACCCCGGTTGCCCAATACAAACGATTTTGCCAGGTGCGGTTATCTTGCAGCCAGCGATGATAAGCCAACAACGGCCAAAACACCTGCGCCAGCCGTTCATCATCCCCGGCCGCCCGATAAGCACGCCACTCAGCCCAGGCCAAAATATTAGGGCCAGTGCTGTCTGGGTCAAATGGGCAAAACACATCTGTCCCTTTCTCGCCATCTATTTCACGGCAGATATACCCATCATCGTGCTGCTGCGCATAAAAGTTATCCAGAGAATGCACTAAATTGAACGCGCGACGGCCGTATATGCCAAACTGCGCCATAAAAGCCGTATCCCGCATAAACAGGCGCTTATTCCCTGTTACATCCAAATAAGGGGCTATCAATTTCGTATCTGCCCCTGGGCGACGAATATTTGCCCAGGCAATCTCCCAGGCACGCCAATACATTTCCACCCATTCCGGCTTGTCGGGCAGCACAGGCACAGGCAAACGCGCCTTGGCTTCGCCAATTGGAGGCAGCGCCACAGGTTCGTAGGGGGCATTACGAAAACTATTCTGGCCCGCCGACGGTTCCAGTGGCCGTGGCTGCATTGTTAGAGACATTGTCAACTCCGCTGTGTTTAATGAAGAATGAAGGAAATTATGGCTGCAAAATCCACAAATTAGCAGTACCAGCCAGGCGCAACCCATCTTCGTTAATGCTGATCACGCGCATGTTGTTTTCAATGACAACATTGTTTAGCAAGCTGCCCTGCCAATGCAGAGAATCACCAACAGCCAGGTATGGGTAGCCAGTTAGACCGGTTAACTGTGCCAGACGAATTGTCTTGTCGCCTTCTTGCTGGTCTGACAATCCGCTGTAAACCAACGATGTGCCCGGAATCTGCCGCCCGGCAGGTATTAGATAGTTCACGACTGTATTGCGATAATCTAATGCCGTATCCAGATTTGGCAGCTCATCCAGTGCCACCGGTTGTGGATAAAAGACCGTTATTTCGACAGAACCAGCTACCGGCAACGACCCGAAAACGGCCGTTGTCAATCGCAAATTGTAATTCGCATACACGCCCGGAGCAACCAGCCCATCCCAGAGAAAAGAATCACCGGTTCGTTTAATCGCTTCCAGGCCATCAATCGTCACTTTATAGGTATCCCCGGAGCGCTCCACGTAACGCAGCTGCGTCCCCGGTATCGTTTCACCCTGCTCCAGGCTGTAGGTATACGCAGGAATAGCAAAGGAAAGCGTATCCCCTAACGGTGTTGGCGTGGCGGCTGGCCCGTCACCCGGCCCAACACCAGGGATAGTACAAGCCAACATGGCAAGCAATAAAAACAGAGCAAAACCAGGAATCCACCTATTTTGTTTCATATCACCACCCCTCCGTCATTGGTAAGGTGTGAACGGTAATCCGTAATTCCTCATTAACGCGACGAACTACGGATTACAATTCACGCTTTACTGTAGTTTATCCGATTCAGCGGTTAGGGTTCAATCTCTTCGATGGTAATTTGGCGAATCAAATCGCCAGTTGGTGCCGTTGGGTCTGTTGATGGGTCACGCGGCGTAATGGCCTGCACCACATCCATGCCCTCGATCACCCGACCAAAGAGTGTATAACTGCCATCCAGTTGGCTGGCATCGGCCAGTGTAATGTACCATTGGCTGCCATTGGTATCGGGGCCAGCGTTAGCCATTGCCACCATGCCCGGCTCACGATGCGACAAAGCAGGATCAATCTCGTTAGGAATTGTGTATCCTGGGCCGCCCTGCCCGGTGCCACTGGGATCACCGGTTTGCGCAACAAAGCCAGACAGTACGCGATGGAAACTAACGCCATCAAACCAGCCATTTCGTGCCAGGAAAACGAAGCTGTTCACCGTTTGTGGTGCCGATTTGGGCAGTAACTCAATGACAAAACTGCCGCCATTTTCCATTTCCACTGTTGCCAGATATTGTGCATCGACATTGATGCTCATTTCTGGCGCAGCATCGTATTGCCGTTCTTGCAAGTCAGCGACGGCGATTTGCGCACTGACAAAGGAGTCCCAGACGGCGTAGTCTCCTGGTAATCCTTGCCCGGCGACAATTTGCCCATTCACAACGGTTGAGGGTGTGCCCGGCAAACCAAGATTGATGGCTTCTTGTTCCAATGCGGCTACATAATCGGCGTAAACGTCGCCATCTAATTCGGCCGTGAATCGTTCGACATCCAAACCTAATTCGGCGGCCAGATCAATGTAATAGAGGCGTGCATCTTCCTGGCTTAAGCTTGTCCATGCGGACTGCCGTGCAAAGAGGGTGTCATGATATTCCCAAAATGCGCCCTGGCTGCCAGCCGCTTCGGCGGCCTCGGCCGATTTTTGCGCATTGGGGTGAATTTGATTCAAGGGGAAGTGGCGATAAACAAGTTGTACAGAATCCGGGTAAGCGTCTACCAGACGCTTGAGCAGGGGGGAGAACCCTGCGCAGCCCGGTCACTGGAAGTCGCCATATTCGATGATGGTGATCAGTGGATCGGCTGCGCCTTGCTTCCAATCACGGTCACGCGCGATGCCGGCTTCGATGGAGTTGGTGGCCGGTGTTATATCGGCTTCTCCGGAAGCGGCGCTGGTGGCAGCGCTTGTAGCGGCGCTTGCAGCGGCGCTAGCTGTGGTGGCTGTTGGTTCCGTGGCAACGGCCGTTTCCGTTACCGGTTCGGCCGTACCACAGGCTGCCAACAGCAGCAGCATAAACAACATTGCAAACAATTTCTTCATCAACTACTCCTTTGTGGCATTAAATTCCAATGAGAACAGAGGAATACCCCTGCTTCAATGGGGCGGCATTCTACCACGATAAGGGCGAACCCTGTAAAATCTAAGGCTGTTTGATGAGATAGCGGTTAACAAACACAAAGGAGAATATAACTTTGCGAAACATAAAAACCATTTTCTTGATGAGCTTGATTCTTGTGATCTTGACAGCATGTGGGGCAGCCGTAGAAACAACAGCGACGCCAGCGGCTGAACCAACCACTTTGCCACAACCAAACACAGAACCACGCGCCACCGTCACGCCCTTGGGCGAGACAACCGATGACGCCAGCGGCTATCCGGCACCGCCGACCACCACGCCCTACCCCGAAGGCTACGTTGGCCCCGATCAATCGCCAACAGTCAACCCGTATCCGGCCAAAGCAGGCTTTGTCTGGATGATACAGGCTGCGGGGATACAGTGTGAAGGCAATATGAAGTATAACAATGTCGAAGAGGCTGTTGCGCCATTGCAAGAGGCAGGCATTGCCGTTGAGTCGTCAATGTCGATGAACCTGGCTGTCTGTGAGGCGTGTAGCTGTCCGACCAGTCTACATTTCCGCATCCAGGTAGCGGAAGATGATGTCAAGGCCGCCGAGGCATTGGGCTGGGGTGTTGAGCAATAAGTAGGTATTGAAAAAAGAACCGCCGGGAAGCCAAAGAGCTTCTCGGCGGTTCTGGTCAAACACGGTGAATAGGTTGTGCTTACAACAGGCGAAATAGGAAAAGCTGACCGCTATCACCAAAATACACAGCCAGTAAATCTTCTTGTACGCCAACAAAAAATTGACTATCGGGGGCAATGGTGGTGCTGCTGTGCTGGAAGGTTAGCGCGGCAATGCTCTGACCAGTAAAAGTGTCGATGAGCAAAAGCTGACCCGATGTAGAAAGGAAGGCGGTGACACGGCCGTTTACAGCCACATTACTCATCACCCCCTGCTCATACGCCCACAACACAGCGCCCGACTGCCGATCCAACACCCAAACCTGCGCGGGCGTCGTTTCACAGCCCAGGGCTTGAACCACAAGCGCCGACTCCACCACTTGCGGTATCAGGCCACAACCGCCCACTGTGCGCCGCCAGGGCGCAAGCTGACTCACGTTAACCGTGTCCGTTGACGCTTCATACAGGCGATACGGCTCCTCATCTAGCCAAAAAATGTAACGCGCATCCTCCTGCTGCTGTTGCAGCAAATACCCATTCTCCCGATTGAGCCAGTAAAAAGCGTTGAAATCCCCTTCGCTAACACGGATGCCCAAACGCTCTTCCGCCAGCAAGAAGCTGTCAGCGTCGCTGCCATTGAGTTGCCCCAGGTGGCGCTTCCACTGCAATTCGCCAGTTTGGATGTCGTAAGCGTGTACGGCCGTTGCCAGCACATACGCATGAACCGCATAAACAACCCCATCAGCCGCCGCCAAACCACTCCAACGCCAGGCAAACGGCGGCGACCAGGGCCACGTTTCCGGCCAGCCATTGGGCACAGTCAACGTTTTCTCATCCCATTGCCACTGCACCGCGCCATCGTTAACATCCAGCGCCATCAGTGCTGTCTCTTCCGTATCGCCCAAGCGCCCCACAAACATGACCCGATCCTGCCCCAACACCGGCGGCAAATCGAGCGTCACATCCTCAACCAGCGCCAGCGCTTGCAGCGACGCTGGCACAACGGCCAATTCATGATACGGCCGTTCCGCCGCAACCTGCCGCCGTTGGTCAATAACAATCCAGGCCAGAGAGACAAACACCAGCGACAGGATTAAAATCCACGTTTGCCGCCGCGATAAGGTGCGGGTTGGGGGCGGGGCTGCCTCACTCACCGGCAAACACCCAATCGTAAATGCGCCGTGCCATCTGGCCGATAACCAACACACCCGGCGCATCAATGCTCCAAGTCTCTGGTTGCGGATTGCCACGATTCATGACAGTCAGGGCAAAGCCGCGCCCTTCTTGCCAATCGCCGCGCCAGATAACGGCCGTTTGCGTGCGCGTCCCCACAAAAGAGCCAGTCTTCCCCGCCAAACGCAATTTGCCCGTGGGCGGCGCGTCCGCTTCCCAAGGCTCCCAGGGCAGATAACGCCCCACACGATCCTGCCCAACCTTGTCCATCATCCGCAGCATCTCGTCACAGGCAGCGGGGGAAATGATTTCGTGGCGGTAAACGGCCGTCATCAACTGCCCCAACCCACGCGGCGACGCCGTGCCAAAATGGTTTTGATCGTGGCGCACGCCAGCAAATTCCAGCTTGTGATGCAAATGCACAGCAGCAAAACCATGTTCCGCCACCCATGCCGCCACCTTTGCCAGCCCCACATGCTCAATCAGGACATTGGTTGCCAGATTGTCCGAGACGTGCATCATCAAAAATGCCCAATCGCGGATAGGCAGCGTCAGGCCAGGGGTCAGATAACGGAGGATGCCGCTGCCTTCGATATAGTCAGCGCGGCGCAGCATCAAAGGCGTATCCAGTCCATACTCGCCATCTGCGACTTGCTGCATCAAGGTCGTCAGCAGCGGCAGCTTGATGGCGCTGGCCGTTGGGAACAGGTCGTCGGCACGATGGGCGATTTCTTCGCCGGTACGTAAGTTATGGGCGTGGAAACCCATCTCGCCATCAAATTGATCGCAAAGGGCCATGAGATCGGAAACGGCCGTATCATATGCATTCATAGGGTAACTTCCTCATACAATTTAACGCCAAGAAACAAAGACAAAGCGGCCTTTACTTGTCGTCAAGCGCCTCTGTTTGCGGATTATACACGAAAGGATGGGGATTCCTGCACCAGAAACAACAAAGCCCCCGGCGGGGGCTTTGTTGTGGAAGGAGACAGAAGAGGAAAAAGTACAATCGTTATTGTGCCGCTGACAGCTTACACTTCTGCTTACGAAGATTTATACTTTTCCGCAGACATGACAGGTTTAACAAACCTGTCATGTCTCCCCAAAAATTTCATAGCTATCAAATCAAAATTTGATAGCTATCAAACCAAATTTTCATAGCTATCAAACCAAAATTTGATATATATGAAACTTGCATTCCATATATATCAAATTTTCAGAGCCTATCTATCGACGTTAAATCTCCAACGGGTCATCAGGGTGAGCGGCATCCCAAAGAGTCTTCAAATCCGCATTAGTCAGGCTGGCTCCACTCTTATTCTTCATCCGCCCCACATACACATCCGCATTATTAATGCCCTTCTTCAAAGCCACATCTGCCCGGAAATTGATCTTCATCTCCCCGTGCCGGTTAATGCTGGGCGAAAATGTGCCGACGCCCGGTATCTTCATCGGCGTACCCTGTCCACTAAAGAACAAAATCGCCTCTTGCAACTCCTGCATCACCATCAACACTTCGCTCTTGTTCACCCCGGTACGACTAGACATCCAGGCAACAACGTGATCCAACTGCGCTGTCTTATTCAAATCCAGCTTCGGACCATACTCTCTCACAGCTTGCAAAATCTTTGCCATTCGAAATTCTCCTATTAAATTGTATGTGCGGGGCGGGCGAGCACGTTTTCCTTTCCCCCACACTGGCTAATAACAACACCCTAATTATAGGCAAAACCGGCGGAAATGGAAGCAAAAAAAAGCCGGGTCTCAGCGAGAAACCCGGCTTACCAAGCGTAGACATGACAGGTTTGCAAAACCTGTCATGTCTCTCCAGCCTACTCCTTCAAGAAATTACGCAGCACCGTGTGCAAAATACCGCCATTGCGATAATAATCCACCTCAACCGGCGTATCAATACGGCAAGTCGTCTGGAACGTCACCACCGACCCATCCGCCTGCACCGCCTGCACCGTAATATCCTGCCCCGGCCGCACCGCATCCGTCAGATTCAGCGTCGAGTAAACCTCTGTGCCATCCAACCCCAACGTTGCCGGCGTCTCGCCCGCCTTAAACTGCAAAGGCAGCACACCCATGCCAACCAAATTACTACGGTGAATCCGCTCATAACTCTCCGCAATGACCATCTTCACACCGAGCAAATAAACACCCTTCGCCGCCCAGTCACGCGAACTGCCCATGCCATAATCCTTACCGGCCAGCACCACCAGCGACGTGCCATCATCCTTATAACGCAGCGAAGCGTCAAAAATCGTCATCACCTCATTCGTCGGCAAATACGTCGTCCAGCCTCCTTCCGTACCAGGAGCCATCTGGTTGCGCATACGCACATTGGCAAATGTCCCGCGCGTCATCACACGATCATTACCACGCCGCGAACCATACGAATTAAAGTAAGGCACATCCACATCATGCTCCAGCAAATATTGTCCTGCCGGGCTGCTTTTGGCAATGACACCCGCCGGAGAAATGTGATCCGTCGTCACCGAATCACCCGCCTTCACCAACACACGCGCCTCTTCAATATTCGTAATCGGCTTCACCGCTGGCGTCAATTCCGTAAAGAACGGCGGTTCCTGAATATAGGTCGAATCTTCATTCCAGGCGTAGATTTCGCCACCGCCAACCGGAATCTCATTCCATTGGTCACTCCCTTCCCACACATTGGCATACTGCTCATTAAACATCGCTGGCGAGAGGGAAGTGGCAATCGTCGCCTGAATTTCGGCATTGGTCGGCCAGATGTCGCGCAAATAAACCGGCTGCCCATCTTTGCCCGTGCCAATGGGATCATGCGCCAGGTCAATATCTGTCGTTCCGGCCAGGGCATAAGCCACCACCAACGGCGGCGACGCGAGATAATTCGTCTTGGTCAGCGGGCTAACACGCCCTTCAAAGTTACGATTACCACTGAGAACGGCCGAAGCGACAATGTTGCCCTCGGTAATGGCATTGGCAACCGGTTCCGGCAGCGGCCCAGAGTTACCGATACATGTGGTACAGCCAAAACCGACAATGTGGAAACCCAACGCTTCCAGGGCAGGCAGCAGCCCCGCCTTATTGAGATAATCTTCGACCACACGCGAACCGGGAGCCAGACTCGTTTTAACGTAAGGAGCCACACTCAGCCCTTTCTCAACCGCCTTCTTGGCAACCAGCCCCGCGCCCAGCATCACGCTGGGATTAGAGGTGTTGGTGCAAGAAGTGATGGCGGCAATGACGACAGCCCCATGCCCGATTTCCGTTTCGTGGCCGTTTTTGACAACGGCCGTTCTCCCCAACTCCTCCTCCTTCAAGCCCAACCCCTTCGGGCCTAATGGAGCCAGCAGCGTTTCCCGGTACTGCTGCTTCATATCGGCAAGCGTAATGCGGTCTTGCGGCCGTTTCGGCCCGGCCAAACTCGGCTCCACCGTCCCCAAATCCAACGTCAACACTTCCGTATACAGCGGGTCGGGCATGTCATCGGTACGGAACAACCCCTGCGCCTTCGTGTATGCTTCCACCAGATGCAGCAGTTCTTCCGGGCGGCCGGTGCTGCGCATATAGTTAATCGTCTCCGCATCCACCGGGAAATAGCCAACCGTTGCCCCATATTCCGGGCACATATTGGCAATTGTCGCCCGGTCGGCCAGCGTAATATTGCTCAAGCCAGGGCCAAAGAACTCGACAAACTTGCCGACCACGCCTTGCTTGCGCAGCATTTCTGTCACCACCAACACCAAATCAGTGGCGGTAGCGCCTTCACGCAGGCTGCCGGTCAGCTTGACACCAATGACATCCGGGGTAAGCATATAAATCGGCTGCCCCAACATCACCGCTTCCGCCTCAATACCACCGACGCCCCAGGCAACCACGCCCAGACCGTTGATCATTGTCGTGTGCGAATCAGTGCCGACAAGGCTGTCAGGGAAGGCGACCATGCCGTCACCTTCCGGCTTGGTCATGACGACGCTCCCCAAATATTCCAGGTTCACCTGATGCACAATGCCCGTGCCGGGCGGAACCACGCGGAAATTCTGGAAGGCCTCTTTGCCCCACTTCAAGAACTCGTACCGTTCACGATTGCGCACGAATTCTCGCTCCAAATTAAAGAACAGGGCCGCGCGAGAGCCAAACTGATCGACCTGTACGGAGTGGTCAATTACCAGGTCTACCGGCACATGTGGGTTAATCTTCTTGGGGTCGCCGCCCAATCGCGCCATTGCCGAGCGCAATGCCGCCAGATCGACAACGGCGGGCACGCCGGTGAAATCTTGCAAAATAACGCGTCCCGGCTTAAAGGGGAGTTCTTCTTTGACGGGCGCGGCCGCATTCCAGGCGGCGAGCTTTTCGACATCGGCGGGCATCACTTCATACCCATCGCAGGTGCGCAGCAGTGCCTCTAGCAGCACCTTTATGGAGAAGGGCAGGCGGCTGACATCGCCATATTGCGCCAGTTTATCGAGACGATAATAATGCAAATCGGTGCCGGGCAGCTGCGCACGGGCATCAAAGTGGTTAAACAATTTTTTCATGGGGTACCTCTATTGAATTGTGTATGAATGGGAATGGATATCGCGTACAGCAATTGCGAGATCGGGTAACGGTTTGGACGTATGCACGTCGGATTGTTGTGCAGCAAACAGGGTCGTTTGGCGATGATTTGGTCTCGGCAAAAGTCCATTCTCTTGACGAGTTTGGCGGTGTTTGCTGGGTCATGGTCTTGTCTCCTGCTGTTCCCTAGACGTGCAGCCCCTATTATAGCGGAAATGGGGGGATGGGAAACGGCCGTATCCTACCCACTCATGCTATAATCAACCGCAACGAAGGTTATTTTTCCACCTTCTTCCTGCAATTAGCGGAGGTTCTCATGGTCAATGCAGTTGTCTTATTACAAATCGAACATGGTCTTATTAATGAAACGGCGCAAGGGTTGGCCGAATTGAAAGGGGTCTCGGAAGTGTATTCTGTCGCCGGGCAGTATGACCTGGTGGTGATGATTCGCGTGCCTACCAATGATGCTCTGGCAAAACTGGTGACGGAAGAGATGCTCCACTTTGAGGGCATTCTCAATTCGGAAACGTTGATCGCCTTCCGCGCTTATTCGCAGCATGACCTGGAAAGTATGTTTTCGATTGGCATGGAATGAGGGTTCGTAGACGGCCGTTTCCCCCCGTGCTATAATGCGGCAAGCGGTGAACGGTAAGCGGTAATCAGTAATCGGTAAACGGTAAGCGGTGAACAGTCAAGCGAACACCGATAACCGAATACCGATAACCGACCACCGATAACCGACCACCGACCACCGACCACCGACCATCGGTTACTTTAACAAATGGGGATGATAGGTTTCGACGGGGAAGGTTGTTCCTATACTGCAAGTCGAGCACGCTTTACACCTCGTAAAACTGGAAGCAAACAATAAGTGCAAACCGCACAAACACTTACTCCGCCCTCCCGTTGGCTGCCTAAGCAACCATAGGGTAGCGGAAGAGTCCAAGACGGACTCGCGTCTGCCAGGCTCGCTCGTTGGCCGGGTTTGTGTCAGGCGACAGAAATGTCAACGTGCTACGCCGCGACGCTCATAGCGGTGGGTAAGTGTCCTTTTGGGGACAATGAGCTAGTCAGCGTCGAACCCAGTTAACCGGGGACGCGTTGGCGAAAGTCAAATAGGTTAGCTAAACTTGTAGACGTGTAGAGGACGAATTTTTCGGACGCGGGTTCAATTCCCGCCATCTCCACTGAGTAAAAAACGGGTTTCCTTGAGAAACCCGTTTTTTTTATCCGTAGTAATCGAATGTAAAGAGGTGGGGTGCATGAATGTACAGGCCGGTGCCGGAAACGGCCGTTTCCCCTCCCGGCAGCACAAGTCGGCCAAACGCCCACGCCTTACGCCCCTCCGTGCGCTCCACCCAACCCTCTGCCCGCAGCGGCGTGTGCAAAGGCACCGGATGGCGATAATCGAGGTTTAAGTTCGCCAGCACCACCTTGAGGCCAGAGCGCCAAACCACAGCCCCCATCACTTCATCAATCACCGCCGCACTGGCTCCGCCATGCGTAAACCCAGGTGGCCCCTGCTCCGCCAACGTAAATTGGAAATCGCTAAAGGCGACCAAGCCATGCTCATCATCACGCTGCGTATACCACACCAGACCCATACCTTTGGGGTTTTCGCGACCACAAATAAAACAACTGCCATGCTCCGGCAACGGCGTTACATCTTGTTCAGCCATCTATGTTTCCTTTTCCAGCCAGGAGATTTTTCTCAATTTGGGAATCTGCTAGGTAAACCGCAGAAAGTTTTCGGATAACCGACACGCCAAAATCTGCGGTTTCCTTCAAGGAATCGGCAAGGTTTCGCGTGATTTATTTCTGAAAATTTCTTGCCGATTACCTAATCCCCACTGCCGACAATCACGATTCAGCATCCCATGTCATTGTGGCAGCAAACAAAACGTAGTTTATGCCGTTATTGCTCAAGAACAAAATCGAGCCGTTGGCAAAATCTTGCGCCACAAAATCATGCGCGACTTCTTCCGCCGCCAGTGGTTCGCCCAGGTGGGCACGCACATCAGCCTGGTTCAGCCAGATATAACCAAATGCGCCTTTGTGTAAGTCCGTCCATTCATATGGATCATATTCATCCATCAAAAAGGAAGCCATTGTATAGTCGTCGTACAACACATAGACGTAATCATTGTCGCCACGCCAGATCATCCAGCCGTGCTCATATTGCTGCACGGCCGCTTCAGGCGCAACCAACGCCCCCACCGCACAGCCAAGTGTGTATTCGTACTGCGTATAGACGGATTGCCAGCGTTCGGCTGTCGGCGAGCAGGCGGCAAGCGGTGTGGGCACGTCGGCTGTATTGACAAAGGGCAAAGCACTGCTGCGGCGCGTGCCACGATAACTGGCGAGTACGGCCGTTACCCCGGCCAAATTTTCATCCCAATCCATTTCCAGGAAATGTGGGAGCAAGACGACCGCCGCCGGAATACCCTGATAATCCAGGAAGTTAACGGCATCACCCGTCAAATCAACGTTGGGCAGCACCACTGGCCCATCAAAAACCTCATAACCGGCGGCACGGCCGTATAACTGCGACAACGTCAACGACACCTGGCTCTGCTCCACGCACGCGCCCGGCGAAACCAATGCCGAATCTGCATGTGCCGTCCAAAAGATAACGGCCGTTGGTTCTATGCTCTGAATAAAGGTGGCGACGACACGCGTTTCTGGCTCCGAAAAGGGGAAAGCGCCGCCCGCGCCAGGGCGCACGCGGCTCATCACCAGGGGGTCTTCAGACCAACGGCAGCCCCAATTACGATTCAATTCGACGCCGTTGGCGTTGTACCGCCCTTCCAACTGCCCCGGCAAAATGAGGCTGTCGGGACTCATGTCAGGAATGATGTACAGGGTTGTATCGGCAGGAACGGCCGTTGGGTTTTCGCTAAAATAAGTGACAAATCCCTCCGCCAAATCCATGCTGTTAGGCGCATAACCAGCTTGCAGCCCGCCGATAAAGACAAAGATACGGCCGTTGCCATAGCCGAAACGCACCGCCTCAATCGGGCGATTTTGCACAGAATAGCCAAGCACCACGCGCTGACCGGGAATGGCTATCGCCATGGGCGTAGAGGTTAACGTCGGCGTCATCGGTAACGGTGTCTCGGTCGCCGTTGCCGTCGCCGAAGGCGTCAGGGTTGGCGTGTTCGTAGGCGGCGGCACCACATTAGCCAGCGCCTGATACAACTCATAACGCGCCCCACCCAACACAGTAACAAAACCCCCTTCATCAATGGCCGCCTGCTCGCCAACATTCATCTCCAAGACGCGCACGCCGCTGCGCAGCAGCAAACACTCTCCTTGCAAACAATCGACATACAAATGCTGGCTTGCCGAACTATATTCAACGCCAATGAGACCCATGCTGCTTTCGACCTGCGCACTGTCCGGGCTGGCAATGGTCACAGGTGCGCCGCTTGGCGTGACAATCAGACGCCCTTGCTCCAAAACGATATTGGTCTCGGTGCCGCCAGACAGCCCGACCAGGCGGCGTACACGGATGGCGGTATCGGCATCGAGGAAGAGTTTAGTGCGGTCTGGCAGCAGCATCTCCATCGAATCACGCGCTGTTTGCAGCAAAAACGTCTGTCGCGTGGTGGTGATGGGCAGCAGCCCGTCAACCGGAATACGCTGCAATGTGTCATTTTGCTGCCAAATCGCATCATCCCCCCACTTGATGAGTGTGATGATACTGCCGGAGGACACAGGCGAGGGTGTGCCCGCCACTTCAGTTACCGCTTCGTGGCTCAAGATGATGCGCGTTGCCGTGCTCTCCAGGCCAGAGCGGTTGCTGCTTAACGCTTCGGCTCGCAGCAAAATGAAGAGGAAAACGGCCGTTAATCCGGCAATGGTAAGCCGCAGCCACAATGGTATCAGCTTGATTTGATGGGAAATGCGGTGTGTGGTATCGGAAATACGCTCGGCAAGAGTGGGGCGAGATGGGGGAATGGGAACGGCCGTTCCCGTGTGCAGCGTCCCATTAATATGCAGCGGTTCCGCCACTTCACCGCCCAACACCAGCGACTGCAACTCCGCCACCATCTCTCCCGCCGTCGCGTATCGATCCTCCGCACGCCGCGCCAACGCCCGCTTAATGACAAAATGACACTCAAAAGGCAGCTCTGGCCGTACTTCACTTACATTTGGCACCGGCGCATCATTTTGATTGCCGTACAGATTATTTCCAGCAAATGGCAGTCGGCCAGTTAACATCTCAAACAGCATCACGCCCAACGAATAAACATCGCTGCGACCATCGATACTCTTTTCACCCCGCACCTGTTCCGGACTCATATAAACTGGCGTGCCAATGGCTATCTTACTCGTCAAAGTCGTGTCAGCATGACGTATCTTCACAATCCCGAAATCCGCCAGATACGCATTACCCCAACTATCAAACAAAATATTGGCTGGCTTCAAATCTCGATGAACCAGCCCCTTAAGATGCGCCTCATCCAATGCCGCAGCAATACGCGCCACAATCTGCACAGCCTGCGGCAGCGACAACGGCCCATGCTCTAACAAACTTGCCAGCGAACCGCCCTCCATATACTGCATCACTAAATATGGCGGGTCTGCATCCGGCAGGAAATCATGAATAACAACAATATTGGGGTGTTTTAAGGCAACAACCGCCTCTACCTCGCGCTGAAAACGCACACGCGCTTCCGTTTCTTCCCACCGTGCCTGATGCAGCAGCTTGATAGCAACCTCACGTTTTACCTGTGGGTCAAAAGCCAGGTAAACATCAGCCATGCCGCCCCGGCCTAGTAAACCTCGAATTTCGTAGCGATCAATCTGCTCTAGCATGGGGACTCATCCATCTATGTGCCGTGTGCCGGTGCGCAATGTCGAGCGATCTGCCGCCTGAGTCTCATACCAGCCAATTGGCTCAAACCATAACTGGCACGCCTCGTCACTCACTTCACCCAAATAAACAGTCTGGCTTGGCTGCAAAATCACACCATTTCCATCAACTTTTTTGTTCTGCACATAGGTTCCATTTTTGCTACCCAGGTCACGCACACGCACTTGCTTTTGATCCGTCTCAATTTGGGCATGTAAGCTGCTCACCAAAATCGATTGACCGGTATTGCCAACCTGATGCCCCTGCACCGTTGAAGAACGGCCAATCGTAAAATCTTCGAACTTATATAAGGGATAACGCACCGGCAGCCGCTTGCTTGCCGGTTCTTTCACCACCAAATACCCTAAAAGCTGGTGCAGCAAATCGCTGATTAACTCCCATGGTTCCGCTTGCAGCCCCTGTTGAATCAACTGGCGTCGTTCATCAGGGGTCAATTGCAGCTTGTCGGAACGCAATGAATAGGCGAGATCGAGAACATGATCAAGGCTGCGCGGATAAAACCAGTAATCAGCCTGCCCCATAGCGGGTAGTTTTGATTTGGCATGCAAATAAGGGTGAAACAAAACCAACACAGAGAGGTGTTCCCAGGCATTGGCTAACGCTTGCGCACGAGCAGGCTTTAGGAAGGCATCGCTGGCCTCCTGAAAATAGGTTGACCAAACCTGCCGGGCATTGACAGCTTGATGGTATGGGTTGTCACGCGCTCCGCCAATGACCTTTTGTGCGCCGCTGCGCGTCACCGCATGCCAGGGACCTTGCAAACTGCCTGCCTCAATACGGCCGAAGTAATTTTTGAATTCTAGAATGGCAACAAACTTGGGACCAAGCAGCAAGCCGTCTAATTGGGTCATGTTGCCCTGTTGCTGGGCTATCGGCTTGCGTGTCGGATCAATGTTACCCACCAAAAAATAGTGATGGCTGGAACGCTGAAACTTTTGATCGAGCAGACGAGCCACACGACAAATCGCCCGCCGTTCGTTCATATCATCCGGCATTGGGGTATGGAGGAAAAATTCTACTGGCATGACGCGCCTCTTTTTTGTGATGAACTACTGCATAAATGGCCAAACCTGCGTGTAGGATACCATAGAAAATGGAGGGCAGCGCACTCACTTTTGCTTGCAGCTGGCAATTTGATGAACATAGATGATCAGTTTTTGCGGGATGGCGCAACGGCCGTTTCCCTCCTTCATCCCTTGTGCTACAATTCGGAACTACCGTTCTAATAAACAAGTTTCATTTTGAGGATAACCATGCCCAAATTTCAACTCCAATCTGATTTCCAGCCGATGGGCGACCAACCCGAAGCCATCACCCAACTCATTCAGGGCATCGAAGCCGGCCAACATTACCAAACCCTGCTTGGCGCCACCGGCACCGGCAAAACCTTCACCATTGCCAACCTCATCCAACAAACCCAGCGCCCCACCCTCGTCATCGCCCATAACAAAACATTAGCGGCCCAACTTTACAGCGAGTTCCGCGACTTCTTCCCGCACAATGCCGTCAGCTACTTCGTCAGCTACTACGATTACTACCAGCCCGAAGCCTACGTGCCGCGCCACGATCTCTACATCGAAAAAGAGACGCAAATCAACGATGAAATCGACCGTCTGCGCCTGTTGGCGACAGCCAACCTCATGTCCCGCCGCGACGTGATCATCGTCGCCTCCGTCTCCTGCATTTACGGCATCGGCAACCCGGAGGCATGGGGCAAAGTCACTGTCAAACTGCAACGCGGGATGACCTACCGCCGCGACAACGTGCTGCGCCATCTCGTTGACATCCAATATGACCGCAATGATCTTGACCTGCGTCGTGCGACTTTTCGTGTGCGCGGCGACACTTTGCAAATCTTCCCCGCCTATGCAGAAACAGCCTATATGGTTGAGTTTTGGGGCGACGAAATAGAGCGTATCGCCGAATTTGACGCCCTCACGGGCGAGGTGCTGCTGGAACATGCCAGCGTCGAAATCTTCCCGGCACGCCAATTCATCACTGATGAAGACAAACTGGGGCAGGCAATCAACAACATTGAAGAAGAACTGAGCGAACGGATTGCCTACTTCAAAGAGCGCAAGATGCTGCTGGAAGCGCAGCGTATTGAGCAGCGCACCATGTATGACCTGGAGATGTTGAAGGAGGTGGGGTACACGTCTGGCGTGGAAAATTACAGCCGCCATCTAGACGGCCGTTCCGTGGGCGAACCACCCTGGACACTCCTCGACTACTTCCCCGGCGACTACTTGTTAGTGTTGGACGAAAGCCACATGACCGTGCCCCAGATACGCGGCATGTATGCTGGCGACCGCAGCCGCAAGCAAACCCTGGTCGATTATGGCTTCCGCCTCCCCAGCGCAATGGATAACCGCCCCCTCAACTTCGATGAATTTGAAGAGCGCATCAACCAGGTCATTTTCACCAGCGCCACACCTGGCCCATATGAACTGGAAAAATCGGCACACATCGTGCGCCAGGTCATTCGCCCCACCGGCATTCTCGATCCGGAAGTCGAAGTGCGGCCGGTACGCGGCCAGGTGGATGATTTGCTAGGCGAGATTAAGCGCAGAACGGCCGTTGGTCAGCGTGTTCTCGTCACCACCCTCACCAAGCGCATGGCCGAAGACCTCAGCGATTACCTGCTAGAAATGAGCGTCAAAGTCCATTATCTGCATTCCGAAATCCATACCATCGAACGCACCGAGATTTTGCGCGATTTGCGCATGGGCGTCTTTGACGTTGTCGTCGGCATCAACTTGCTACGCGAAGGGCTAGACTTGCCCGAAGTCTCCCTGGTTGCCGTACTCGACGCCGACAAAGAAGGGTTCCTGCGCTCCGAAACCGCCCTCATTCAGACCATTGGCCGCGCCGCCCGCCACATCGAAGGCAAGGTCATCATGTACGCCGATAAGGTGACCCGCTCCATGCGTGCCGCACTCGACGAGACCAATCGCCGCCGTGAGAAGCAGATGGCGTACAACAAAGAGCATGGCATCGAGCCGCGCAGCATCATGAAATCGGTGCGTGACCTGACTTACGAGATAGCCGAACATCACGCCGAGGAAGAGGCATTGGCCGTTGCCGAAAGAAAAGGGAAATACACAACCACGGCCGAATTGCCCAAAGATGAACTGCATAAGATGGTTAAAGAGTTGGAAAAGCAGATGAAGCAGGCGGCTCAAAACCTGGAATTCGAGAAGGCGGCTCTTTTGCGCGACCAGATTGTGGAACTGCGGCAAATCCTGGTGCTGAAAGAGGCTGGCGGCAATGCCGACATGCCAGAATGGGAAAAGATGCGTCTGCTGGATGAGGCGGGCATCAATTACGCGTTTGACGATTAGGCTTTATGTCGCGCAAAGGCGTGGAGTGTTTCCTTTTAGGCTCCGCGCCTTTGCACGTTTGTAACTATTCAGCTTTTCTGGAAAGACGTGTCAGGTTTTCCTCTATGAGAGGTTACGCCCAGAGTAAACCTGACACGTCTACCTGAATAGATACGCACGTTTTTAATTTCGACGATTTACCACCCGTAGTTGTATCCGCACCCCTTTTGATGCATCCCGCTCAATGGTTCTACCACAGCGAATGTGGCAACGGCCGTTTATACTGAAGTTGCGTTAAGCGTCACCCCTCTTTTTTTCATGTTATGTTATACTTCATGCGCAATCCGCTCGGTCATGTTGATGGCATTCTTGCATCGGACACACAGCGGAAGCACGGAGAAATGCAATGGAAAACATTCTAAATGCGGAGCAAGAAGAACTGCTGAAGCGTACCCGCGACATTTTGGGACAGCTACGCGACGTCTTGGCCGATACGGCCGCTCCCCCCACCGACCGCACAGCCCTCGCCGAATCCATCCGCCAGTTAGACGAGCTGTTCTTGCTGGTGCTGGCCGGGGAATTCAATTCCGGCAAATCCTCCTTTATCAATGCCCTCATCGGCCAGCCACTGCTGACCGAAGGGGTCACGCCGACAACCAGCCAGATTTACCTGCTGAAATATGGCGACAAGGCGGCACAAAAACCGGTGGAAAAAGGTGTCTGGGAGCAAACCGCACCCATAGACATCCTCAAACAGCTTGTCATTGTCGATACGCCGGGAACCAACGCCATTTTGCGTGAACACGAAGCGCTCACGGCCGAATTCATCCCGCGCAGCGACCTGGTGCTGTTTATCACATCGGCGGATCGGCCGTTTACCGAAAGTGAACGTAACTTCCTCGCCCAAATCCGCGACTGGGGCAAGAAAATCATCCTCGTCGTCAACAAAGTGGACATTCTCGCCAGCGACGCCGAGCGCGAGCAAGTGATCGCCTTTGTCACCAACTCTGCACGCAACCTCATTGGCGACGTGCAGGCTGTGTTTGCCGTCTCCGCCAAACTAGCCAAGGAAGCGAAAGCGGGCAATCCGCGCGTCTGGCCGTCCAGCGGGTTCGAGTCGCTGGAGCAGTTCATTTACGACACTTTGGACGATGACGGCCGTTTCCGGCTCAAGCTCCTCAACCCCCTCGGCGTCGGGCACAAACTGGTGAAAAAACAGTTGGATCAGGTCGAAACAGACCTCGATTCATTGCAAGAAGATCGCCAGCTTTTGCATGACATCGAAGGACAAATGAACTATTACAGTGATGACATGCAGCGCAATTTCAAGGCTCGCCTCAGCGAAATTGACAACCTGCTCTACGAAATGGAAGCACGCGGCAACGATTTCTTCGACGAAATGATTCGCATCGCGCGTATTCCCGATCTCATCCGCGCCAAAAATGTAGAAAAGTCGTTTGAAGCAGAAGTCGTTGCCGACACACCGCAGCAAATTGAGCGGCGTGTCAGCGAGTTGGTGGATTGGATGGTGGAACAAGATTTGCGACAGTGGACGGCCGTTGCCGACCATCTGGCAAAACGCAAAGACGAACACAAACACCGCATCGTCGGCGAAGGTGGCCCTCGCGAAGGCACACTCGCCTATGACCGGCAGCGCCTTGTGGACTCCATTGGCGCAGCCACGCGCCGCGCCGTCGCCACTTACGACAAAGAGCAAGAAGCCGAACAAATCGCCGAAGCCGCACGTAACGCCGTTGTCAGCACCGGATTGGCCGGGGTTGGCGTTGGCGTTGGCGTCGCCATTGCCATTGCCGCCCATGTCGTCTGGATAGATGTCACCGGCATCCTGGCCGGAGTTGCCGCCGCCACCTTAGGCCTGCTCATTCTCCCGGCACGCCGCCGCAAAGCCAAGCAAGAACTGGCGGAAAAACTGGCGGAATTGCGCGACAAACTTATGTCCAGCCTGGGCGAACAGTTTGACCGGGAGATGCGCCGGGGCACCCAACGCATCGAAGACACCATATCGCCATTCGGCCGTTTCGTCCGCGCCGAACACGATAAAATCACGCAACAGCAGGTTGTCCTGGCCGAACTGGAAGCGCACATCATTGGCCTACAGGCACAACTCAAATCTGAACGCCTCTTTGCCTGAAACGAGAAACGGTCAAACCATACAAAACACAAAAGCCCTCTTCATTCGTGAAGAGGGCTTTTCTTGTCATAATAATCAAGCAGGCGTGTATTAGCCGGATAAACCTTGTAAGGCGCTCAAGCCTGCGCCAGCAGCCAGACCCATCGCGCCCAAAATCGCGCCAATGATCAAGCTTACGATAAACACAGCCACCCAACCAATAACAATAGTTAAAGCTGCACTGGTATTATCGACATCCAATCCCTGACGAATGGCGATAAACCCACAAGCAATTGACCAGATCCAACCAATGAAGGAACCACAAACAGGAATAATAGCGAGGATGCCGGGGGCCTGTGCATACCCAATCACGCGCAGCATTTCGCCCATGGTCGCCTGTCCCTTAAAGAAATTGGTGCCTACATAATAGGTAACGGCCGACCAGACACCCCAACCAATATATGATGTCAGCAATGTCCGCAAGAAGGATCCAAGGAAACTGCCACCCATTGCCGCATTAATGCCACCGCCAATTAAACCTCCAGCGATAGCCACAACACTGACAACAATTAATGCTTCCGTCGTGGCATTTTCATCTGCCTCAATTTCTTCATACGTATTCACATCGAGTTTCAATACACCAATTACACGTTCCATTAATGACATGATTATTCTCTCCTTAATTGACTAGAAAACTAAAATTTTTTGTTTTTTATCGATTGCCTCAAAAACGATCTGGTTGTTTGTCCCGGTCACCTCCTGTATGTGTGAGCAAACGACAATTTATTCCAACACCAGGTTTTGTCGCCGCTGTCTGCGCCGACGATAGGCGCGTACCAGCAGCACCAACCCGACAATGACAAAAAGGCCTGCAAAAATGGGGATGAGTAGGGAAAGGAGGGAAACAAAAAAGGCTACGATGTCTTCAACGAGGCTGACAAACCAGTTGCCGGTCCCGGCCGTTGTCGCCGTAACAACCGGCCGAATCACACCCTTTGCCGTATGCACACCGCCAGCAAGCAAAATGCCAGCCAGTATGGCAATGACAGGGTGAATATCGGTAATAACATTGGCATTGGCGGCAAAAAGGATGGCCCCGGCGGTAGGACGAATGAAGGTCTGGATAACGTCATTTACCGTATCTACGGCCGGAATTTTATCAACCGTCATCTCAATTAAGAGCAAGACTGCCAATAGTCCAATCGCCCACCAACTGCCGATCAGGTTATAGGGATCAGAGAGGGCGAGAAAGGGATCATCAAGGGGAAAGCGAGCCGCCAGGGCAACAATGAGCAGCGGAATATACGCATTTAAGCCAGCGCTGCTAGCCAGACCAAAAGCTGCCCCAATTCCGCCAATCGCTTGCAACATACTCTAACTCCATTCCTGGCGCATGCCCGGTGAAGCATGCGTTTATCCTACAGGTTACAAACCCGGAAAACCGGTCATCGTTCCGGTAAGGCTGAAACGAAGATAACTGATAGCGCTAAGTTCGATGATGGCTAAAAGAACGCCTATGAGCAGCGGAACGGCCGTTTCCCGCCACCGTGTCGCCCTTCCATCCCGTCGCAGCAGGGTCAGCCCCAAAATGGTGTTGATCGCGCCCAAAATCAGGAGCAGCCCAGCCGTACTCACAAACGCTAATACGTACAATAACAGCGGCTGGTTGCTCAATACCAACAAAATCGCGACAGCGGCAACCAACAGCAGCTCAACCAACTGGGAAAACGTGCCCAACGGAGCACGGCGCACCGGCACCCGCCACAAAGTTTGCGCCAGCGCCGGTAAAATAAAACTGCCCATCGCCAGACCCGTGCCGACGCCGGTAAGCAGACGCAGCCAATTGCGCGGCGTGTATAAATGCGGCGCATCAGGGAAAAAATGGCTGTAGGAATTGATGCCATCAATGCCCATGATCCCAATAAAGCCGAGCAGCAGCAGCAGCAGTTGCCAGGGCGGCAGTTCAGTCCAACGGAGACGGCCGTGTACAAACACCACCGCAAACACAACCATCACCCCCAAATACATGCCGGTACAACGCGCACAAAGCGGCAGTTGACGGCCGTTAATTATAAACGAGCGCTCCGTGATGCGGTGACACACCGCATACCCCAGCCAATCCACGCCATCCAGCGCATGACTATGCGCCAAATGAGCCGGTTCCGTAACCGTATAAAACCCCATTAGCAGCAATGTCCCCACACTTAAAGCCAGCAACAACCAACGCCGCGTCTGCGGCTGCTGCCACGCCTGTACCAATTGATTTGCCAAAGTTGTCATAGACACAATCCTGCCCTAAGCAAGGCTGATACGGTTGGGGTGGGTGTGAAGAACCCCCTATTGACGGGGGGAGCAATTTACCCATCATCACTTTACGGGTAAAATAAGCTGTGCTTGATTATAACACGCAAACAAATAGATGAAGCGAGGATCATTATTCGCAGCCATCTTACACAAGCTATTGGAGACAATGATGCCCAAATCACCCACTGCTTATCATCGTCCAGACACATTGGACAGCGCCCTGCAACTGCTCAATCAACCCGACACCTTTGCCCTGGGAGGTGGCACCAAACTTTTGGCCCACGATGTACCCGGCGCAGTTGTCGATTTGCAGAAACTGGCGCTTAACCAAATCACCTGGAACGGTGATACCTTATCCATCGGAGCCGCCCTGACCTTAACTGAGTTAGCCGATGCATTGGCGGCACAGGCAGCAGCAGACTCACCTGCGCCCCTGCTGCAACAAGCCATTCAGCAAGCAGGGCCAAACACATATCGCAACGCGGCCACGGTAGGTGGCAGCATTGCCAGCCGTCTGCCTGACAGCGAACTGCTGGCTGTTTTGCTCGTGCTAGATGCAACATTGACGCTCTATACACCCCAACAGCAAACGCTGCCCCTGGCTGATTATCTGGCCGCTGCGGAACGGCCGTTTGGCCTCATCACCGGCATCACCTTATCATGGCACACGGGGCAAGGGAAAAGTGAGCGCGTAGCCCGCACGCCTGCCGATTACCCGATTGTGTCGGTGACGTTGTGGCAGCCACAACAAGGTAACGCGGCATTAGCCGCAACCGGCATTGCGCAACGGCCGTTACGTCTCCACACTGCGGAAACACATCTGCATCAAGGACACATCGAACAAGCAGCGGCGACCGCGCAAACGGCCGTTACCCACCCTGGCGATTTCCGGGGTGACACAGCCTACCGCACCGAGATGGTCGCCGTCCTGGTAAAGCGTGTGTGCAAGTAACCCAGTTTGCAGTTGCAAACTTACTCACACACAGTTAGGATCGAGGCACCAGGTTGGCTGGGTGATCGCGGCTCATTCCGCGAAGCGTAGGCCATAAGCCGTAACCCGATTACGGATGACCGGTTACGGACTACGGATAACGGAACCATGGGCTGAGGAAAGTCCGCACTCCACAGAGCACGGCGCCGGCTAACGGCCGGGCGGGGAAACCCGACGGCAAGTGCAACAGAGAGGTGTATTGCTGGTCATGGCTGCGGCCACAACCAGTGAGGGTGAAACGGTGGTGTAAGAGACCACCGGCGGTGGCAGTAATGTCGCCGGCCAGGCAAACCCCGCCGGGAGCAAGGCCAAGCAGGGCAGAGGGGCTGCTCGTCCCATTGATGTCCGGGTAGGCTGCACGAGGGCGTCAGTAATGGCGCTCCCAGATAGATGGTCACCACCCCATTCGTGGGGAACAGAATGCGGCTTATAGGCTGACCTGGAAAAAGAAAGGTGAAGGATGAGGGATGAATACATCCCTTTATCCTTCTCGTTATTTATTTAATTAGATTATGGTAACTGTTATTTTTGTTTGTTTGGGAAATATTTGTCGCTCGCCAATGGCTGAAGCTGTGATGCAAAAACTGGTAAATGAGGCTGGATTAGCCGCTGCCATTCGTGTAGATTCGGCAGGAACCGGCTCGTGGCACGAAGGTGAACGGGCGCATCAGGGGACGCGCAGCATTTTGCGGCAGCATGGCATTGAGTATAACGGCCGTGCCCGCCAAATTGCCGCCAGTGATATGGATGCCAGCCACTACATTGTGGCGATGGATCGCAGCAATATAGCGGATTTGAAACGGCGGTTTGGGAGCCATTCACGTCTCTACCGGCTGTTGGACTTCGCCACAGAAGGCGGAGATGGCGATGTGCCAGACCCTTATTACACGGGCAATTTTGCCTATGTCTATCAACTCGTCGAAGATGGGTGTCGCGGCCTTCTTCAATTTATCCGCACACAAGAAAATCTATAATTTCAGGTTTTAGGTCGCCAGAGAGCTGCACGATGCGGAAGTACGTGTGTGTTGTGCCATATCCAGGTTAATGATTAAAGTTTCCATGAGCTGCCACACGCCAAAAGCGATGAAAATCAACCTCCCGGAGGTTATCATCGAGACGCCTATTTCATGGAATAAACCTCCGGGAGGCTATTTTCAGGAGAGAAAATATGTCAGACGAGCGTGAGGTTATTGTCGTGGGAGCAGGGCCAGCGGGCGCGATTACGGCGACTTTGTTGGCACAAAATGGGCATGACGTGCTGCTGCTGGACAGACACACGTTCCCCCGCGATAAGGTTTGTGGTGACGCAGTGCCCGCGCAGGCGATAGACATTCTCAACCGCGCTGGTATGAAAGGGAAAGTGGAAACGGCCGTTTCCCGTGGCGAATTTTACCCCCTCACCCACATGCGCCTCGTGTCTCCCAAAGGGCATCAAATGGTTGCCCCCTTACATCAAGGTGAGCATAACTCCACGTCCTATGTAGCCCCACGCTTTTATTTCGATGCCCTCATTCAGCAGCACGCCGTCGAAGCCGGTGCCGAGTTTCAGCAAATGCAGGTCGAGGAGCCATGGATGGAAAACGGCCGTGTCGTTGGCGTAAAAGCACGTCACAACAACACACTTGAAAACCTGCGAGCACGCATCGTTGTGGGGGCAGATGGCGTCACTTCTGCTATGACACGCGCATTGCGCCCCAAGCACGCACAACATATAGACGCCCATCGTGCCGTCGCCTTACGCGCTTACATCGAAAACATCGAAGAATTTCCGCACGAAGTTGAGTTCTATCTCTACAAAAACATTTTGCCCGGCTACGCCTGGATTTTCCCCACCGGTAAAGGGCAGGCGAACATCGGCTTAGGCATGCGCCTGGATCACTTTCGCCAGACACCGCGCAAATTGAAAGCGATGCTAACCGAATTTCTAGAGATACCTGCTATCAAAAAACGCTTAAAGCAAGGGTGGAAATTACGAGACATTGCTACCTGGCAGCTCAATTTCGGCTCGCAAAAGCATCTGCAACTTGCCTTTGATGGCGCTGTGCTCGTGGGCGATGCTGCCGGGCTGATTAATCCGCTTACTGGGGGTGGAATTCACAACAGCCTGGTGTCAGGCAAACTGGCAGCAGAAACAATTCATGGGGCGTTGCAAAGAGGAGATGTATCCCGCACCGGCTTACAAGGGTACGAAAAGCGCTGCCATGAATCTTTGTGGGACAATATGAAACGCTCATATCGCCTGCAAAAGACATTAATCCGGTTCCCTTTCCTGGTAGATTTTTTGGTGAACCGGCTGCAAGAGAACAGCGCTCTCGCACAAATTTTTTTGACAAAACTGTAGGCTTAACTTACATACGCGCCGATTTTGCGGGGCAAATCATGCACCAGCGAATCCTTGAGCATGAAGTCGGTGGCGCCAGCGGCACGCCCCCGTCGCTCAGTTTCTAGACTGGCATCGGCCGTACACATCAAGATAACAGGAGAACGATTTTGATATTGTGAACGAATCTGACGGCAAAGTTCTATGCCATTCATGATGGGCATCATGACATCTAGGACAACAATGTCCGGCATTTCTTCATTGATCATATGCAACGCCTGCCGACTACTCGTTGTGCCTCTGACATCGTACCCTTCGCTCTCAAGCAAGAATTGACATAACTGCACCAGCGAGGCTTCGTCGTCAACTATTAATACTTTTGCTGGATATGCCATTTTTTACCTTTACGCTCCTTGTGAGTGCTCAGACTGAGTAGATAGCACAAAAGGCCCGCAAGATGCGGGCCTCTCAGCGTTTGCTACCCGGCTATGCCGTTTAAGGGCCAAAACTGCGCTGAGAACTTACGTTTTTGGCCTGTGGCCCCTTACCTTTGTCAACCAGTTCAAATTCCACGCGATCTCCCTCGTACAGATTACGATACCCGTCACCGTCGATGGCGGTGTAATGAACGAAAACCTCTTGTTCGCTATCATCGGGATTGATAAATCCGTATCCTTTCAACCGGCTAAACCACTTCACAATACCACTGCGTCGACTGTTCATTACTGTTACCTCCACTACTCTTTTCTACTCTACTCTAAAAAAAGCACCGGAACTGTGTTGAGAAGGTAGGCGGAGGCACCATTCGTGTGAATGGTGCTCTACCAGAGCCTTGTTACCAATACGATGTTATTCACAGTTACCAATACACCTCAAGAATTAAGCATAAGGTAACATGGGCAGGGGGGCATGTCCATAAAGGGAGCGTGAAAGAGTTTGTGGAAAAAAATTTGTGGAGGAATTTTCGCGTTTTCAGGAGTACGAGAGGTTATAACCTGGGTCGCAATGTCCCTTGCAGCATCCAGGTACGGAGGCCAGTATCCACAAAGCCAACGCTTTCGGCCAGGTTGATAGAGGCTGTATTTGTCGCCGAAGCAACGTAGAGAGGGGTACGGCCGTTTTCCAGTAAATATTGCACCATTGCCGCCACGACACTGCGCCCCCACCCTTGCCGTTGATAACGAGGCAGGGTGTTCACAGCGATTTCGGCGAAATAGGGGGATTGCCAATTCAAATGGGCAGAGGCCACCACGGCCCCCTGCTCCGCTTCGGAACGGACAATAAAACGAGGTAAATCATTTACCGCATTGGCCTGCATGACCAGGACATTGATCACTGGCTCAAAACGACTGGGGTCTAGCATATACACTTGCAGGTATTCTTCGACCTGAATGTCAAACAATGCCCGAATGAGTGGCTCGTCAACTTCGGATGTTTCAATGAAAACGGCCGTTTCCGGCAGCAGCGCCTGGTAAATCAACTCCACACTTCCATCCATATCTTGTGGCGGAAAGCGAAATGTGACCAACGGCCGAAACAAATCCATCCCTGTGCGCGACACAGCCATATATCCGGCAGCAATGTCTGCTTCCGGTGGCTGGGTAAAGAGGTGCGTTTTGGCATCAGGATGATACAAGGCAAAATAGGCCGCCATCGCATCGCGTGGATGGCGCTCATCCAGTAAATGGCGAATGGATTGGCGCAGTTGGGGCAAACTTTTCATCGTCGTCAGCGCCTATTTGTCAGGAAACGGGGAGTTGGGCATGGAGGTTGGCAACGGCCGTTAACGCCACCCCAATCCCCACCGCAACGGCATCGTGCATCATCTGGGCGTGTGGATCATACGTATTCATATTTTCACCCTCATCCAACACATTGCCATCTACCGCCAAAATTGCCCCAGTCCGCACCCGGCGCAAACTACCCAACAAAAAAAGCGGCGCACACTCCATTTCCACCGCCAGCACATTGGCACCAGACAAAGTCTGATAATGCGGCGTGTGCGGCGTCTGCACACCGGCATAAAAATTATCGCGGCTGATGACAATACCCGTGTGTGTAGGGACATCTGTTTGCCGCGCTGCATCTCGCAGCGCCACCGTGACATCCAAATCCGCTACAGCCGGATACCCTTCTGGCATCGTTTCCCGTCCGTAACCTGTATACTGCACAGCGGCCGTCGCCACAACCAAATGCCCTTTGTGAATGGATGTCTGCAACCCACCGCATGTCCCTACACGAACAATACAATCCGCCCCGGCAGCAATCAGCTCCTCGAAAGCAATTGCCGCTCCCGGTGCGCCAATACCATGCGAACAAACAGCAACAGGAATGCCCTGATACGTGCCCCAATACGCATGATATTCGCGCTGCTGCGTCAGCAGCCTGGTGTCGGTTAAATGCTCCGCGATACGCTGCGCCCGCTGCGGGTCGCCGCATACCAAAGCAAAGCGGGGAACTGTTCCGACAACCAGACCGGTGAGCGGTAATTGCTTCGCCATCGCTTTTTACTGGAAGGGAATGGGCGCTGGCTTGTTATCAAGGATTTGCTCGATACGCGCCATCACCTCATCACTCAATTTTTCGACAACATCCAACGCCTGCATATTATCAGCAACTTGTTCCGGGCGAGAAGCACCGGTAATAACCGTGCTCACGTTGGGGTTCTTCAAACACCAGGCAATAGCTAAACGCGCCATGGTTGTATCCAACTCTGTGGCCAGCGCTGTCAATTCACGCGTTTTTGCCAGATTGCGCTTGCCTTCCTCGCTTTCAAACATGTTGCGCAGCCATTCATAGCCGGGCAAGTTGATACGCGAGTCTGCGGGCACGCCATCATTGTATTTGCCCGTAAGCAGCCCGGAGGCCAACGGCGACCAGATGGTTGTCCCCAGGCCAATGGTGTCGTAGAGACGGCCGTATTCCGCCTCAAACCGCTGCCGTGTCAACATGTTATATTGTGGTTGTTCCATCGTCGGCGGCAAGAGATTGTACTGCCGTGCCACACTGTGCGCCTCCATGATCTGCTGCGCCGACCATTCCGACGTCCCCCAATACAACACCTTGCCTTGTTGAATCAGGTTTGTCATTGTCCACACAACTTCTTCCATGGGCACTTCGGGGTCTGGGCGATGGCAAAAATACATATCCAGGTAATCCACTTGCAGCCGTTCCAATGCCTGATGACATGCTTCCACCACATGTTTGCGGCTCAAACCCTGCTGTGTTGGTTTGGCATCGGGAACACTACCCCACATCACTTTGCTCGACACGAGATAGCTATCACGCCGCCAACCAGACTTTTGCAGCGCCTTGCCCATAATGGTTTCTGCTGCCCCATGTGCATAAATTTCGGCATTATCGAAAAAGTTAACGCCGGCATCATAGGCCACTTGCATGGAGGCCAAAGCAGCATCCACATCCATCTGATTACCAAATGTCACCCACGCGCCAAAAGAAAGTGCGCTCACTTTGAGTCCGGATTTTCCTAAACGACGATACTCCATTAGTTAGCTCCTTAAAAAATAGCCTCCCGGAGGTTCGTCTCATGTAACGAGCCTGCCATTGATAACCTCCGGGAGGTTGGTTTTCATTCATGGTGGTGCGTACCACGCATGTTGTTCCGATTGTTTGGAGGAAGCGAAAGATAGATAATTGAGTTTACCGGGCTAATGCATCACCGGCAACCAAATCCATTCGCTTGCAGTTAACTTTCAGCGACCATTTATAAAGGCAAGTTATTGCTGAATGCCACCCTCTGTCAGACTGCGTACATCCAACAGGCGATCCGCTTCATCAGCTTCCAGATACCCTTTTTCAACGACGACTTCGCGCACAGTCCGGTTACTGCCCATCGCTTCCTTGGCGACTTCAGCCCCTTTAAGGTAGCCAATCACCGGATTGAGCGCCGTCACCAGAATGGCATTCTTTGCCAGCCAGCCAGTTGCCTTTTCCTGGTTGGCCTGCAAACCGACCACACATTTATCGGTAAATGCGGTGGTGGCGTTAATGATAATGTCCATGCTTTGGAACAAGTTGTAGGCCATAATGGGCATCATCACATTCAATTCAAGCTGTCCCGCCTGCCCACTCAGAAGCACAGTCAAATCATTGCCCATGACCTGGAACATCGCCATATTTAACATTTCGGCCAGAACCGGGTTCACTTTACCGGGCATAATGGAAGAACCGGGCTGAACGGCGGGCAAGCGAATCTCATCTAAGCCGGTGCTGGGACCGGAAGAGAGCAGGCGAAAATCATTGGCGATGCGCGTCAGGTCTTGCGCCAGAGTACGCATAGCGCCACTAAATTGCACAGCATCAGCCAGGCTTTGCATGGATTCAAACAGGTTGTCTGACTTGCGTAATTTCAGGTCGGTCAGTTGGCTCAAGGTTTTCACCATGCGTTTGTGATAATGAGGATGCGCGTTTAATCCGGTTCCTGTGGCGGTTCCGCCAATGCCCAGGCGGCGCAGCCCTTTGGCTGCTTGCTTAATCTTGTGTGCGTCGCGGCGCACGGAGAGCGCATATGCGCCAAATTCTTGCCCCAGGCGCACGGGGACGGCATCTTGTAAATGGGTACGGCCGCTTTTCACCACCCCATCAAACTCATCCGCCTTTTGCTCCAGGGCCATCGCCAAATGGTCTAGCGCCGCCAACAAATCACCTAAACGCCACAAGCAGCCAAGGCGAATGGCGGTGGGAATGGTGTCATTGGTGGACTGCGCCATATTGACATGATCGTTGGGATGGACGGGCTTTGGGGCAGCATCAAGCGCAAAGCCGAGAATTTCGTTGGCCCGATTGGCGATCACTTCGTTGATATTCATGTTGTGGCTGGTACCGGCCCCGGCTTGAATAGGATCAACGACAAACTGATCGTGGAAACGGCCGTTTATCACCTCATCAGCCGCCTCCATAATCGCCTTCGCAATCGACTCCCCCGAAATCACCTCATCACCGATTTGCTTATCCTGAAACAGACCCAATTCCAAATTCACTTCCGCCGCCGCCCGCTTGATCACCGCCATCGACCAAACAAACGCCGGATAGGGTTTCAACCCGGTAATGGGAAAATTCTGGATAGCACGCTGCGTTTGCGCCCCCCAATAAGCGCCAGCAGGAACCCGAACCTCACCCAGAGAATCCTTCTCAATACGATATTCTGCCATGTAACAACTCCTTTAATCGTGACGTTGCAGCAACAACATCAAAACCTGCGTTTTCCGCGAAAACAACCAGGCAAATATCTGCAACAAAAAAACGTAAAACACAATGTCAACCACTGCGTTTTACGTTATATCGTGCAAAACAAAAAAGCCGAACGAGCCTCATAATCGGCTCATTCGGCTTTTCCTTAATTTCAGCCGTGACGCAAATTACGCATCAAGTGCGTCGTAGCCAGGTCCTTCCGAGAAGAAGTCATAGTTGAATGGAATATCCTCGGTCAGGTCAAGTTGTGTCCCGCCCGCCAGTTTCTTTGCATTCAACACTTTCACCGTATGCCCATCGATCTCGCCCTCGAATGGAGCGCCATCAGGCAACAGTTCCTTCGTATTGGCGATCCAAACGCCGTCATCAGGAGCCGCATAGTCAAAG
This sequence comes from Ardenticatenaceae bacterium, assembly GCA_020634315.1. GTDB lineage: Bacteria > Chloroflexota > Anaerolineae > Promineifilales > Promineifilaceae > JACSRF01. The sequence goes on from JACKBV010000011.1 coordinate 64,880, forward strand.
GGCACTTCTTCTTCGGGGAAAATCGCTTCATATGGACATTCAGGTACGCACGCACCACAATCAATGCAAGTATCGGGGTCAATGTACAGCCAGGGCCAATCCGCTTCGGGCTTACCCAAAACCATACACTCAACCGGGCAAACTTCCATGCAAGCAGTGTCACGCAAGCATAATCTCGTAACGATGTGGGTCATTTGAACTCTCCTTTTTTCCGGTTAAGCCAGTGTATTAACCAATGCCGGAATTATACACCTATTTTTGCGCTGCGGCATAATTTTGGGCTACCGCTTCCCAGTTGACCACGTTCCACCAGGCAGCCACATAATCAGGACGACGATTTTGATACTTCAAATAATAGGCATGTTCCCAAACATCTAGCCCCAAAACAGGTGTATACCCGTCCATATACGGGCTATCCTGGTTAGGAGTCGTATAAATGCCCAGGTTCCCCGCACCGTCCGCATACAACCAGACCCAGCCGGAACCAAAGAGGCCGGCGGCCGCTTTGCTAAAGGCTTCCTGGAAATTGGCAAAGCTGTCAAAGGCTGACTGGATGGCGGCTGCCAATGCGCCGCCGGGTTCCCCGCCCCCCTCTGGACTCATCACCTTCCAGAATAGATCATGGTTGGCATATCCACCACCATTATTCCGCACAACCATCCGAATTTCTTCAGGGAGACTACCCAGGTCTGCCAAAAGCTCTTCAATGGGCTTTTCGGCTAACCCTTCATGCTCAACCAGGGCTGCATTTAATTTTTTTGTGTAACCAGCATGGTGTTTGCCGTGATGCAACGTCATTGTTCGGGCATCAATGTGGGGTTCAAGAGCATCTTCGGGGTAAGGCAACGGAGGCAGCTCAAAAGCCATTTTTTTCATTCCTTGTGTAATGGGGTTTTATCATGTTGATAGAGATTGGTTCAGGGTTGTGGGTTCCGTTTATTAACCGTTTGTCATTCTAACTTTGCGCTACAACTTTGTCAATGCTCTTGCGCGGATTTCACGGAGGGGCCAAAACGACTGGTAACTCGCCCCAAAATGTGCTCTAAAGTGACGGCGCCAAAGTCGCGGCTGTCGGTGCTGGCAGCGGGGTTGTCTCCTGTAACATGATACTGATTGTCAGGGAATACGGCCGTTACCCGTTTCACCATCTTTAACTCAGCGCGATGAGGATGACGCACAATCACCACATCCCCCACACGCGGGGGATGTCGCCGAAAAGCACGCATATCCACCAGCACTTCATCGCCCGCTTGCAGCAGCGGAAACATAGAGGCTCCAGTGACGCGTACGCGCCGCCGGAGCCTCATTACCCAGAGAAGCAAATCAAACAGATTGCTGTCTCGCATATTTACATCAAGGAGCTTAGCTGGCCGTGTAATAGGTCACATCGCGACCCTTTGTGCCCCAAAAGATGTTGTGAATTTGCTGCATCTTTTCCATCAACGAATTGGCTGCATCCAGGTCGACGTGTTGTTTACAGTGGGAAAGCAATTTGGTCGTTTCCCAAACCACATTGTGCAGTTCTGGATATTGTTCCAGATGTACGGGCTTGAAATAGTCTGTCCACAGCACCAACACTTCCGTTTTGCACAAATGAGCCTGTTCTTCTTTGATGGCAATGTAGCGGCTCATGCTGTTAATGGACTCCAGGTCTGTTTTGCCTTCCAACGCCTTCAATTTCTTCGTCATGGACAAAACGGCCTCAGCAGCGATACGCGCAGAAGCAGGGTCATAAACGCCACAAGGGCCATCACAATGCGCATGAACAACTTCCTTTGCCGGGAACCATTCTTTGATCTTTGCCGTCAAAAATTTCATTTTTTCACCTTTTTTCTTTACTGGGCACACTGCAATAAAAGTAATGAACATTTCTATCATGCCTGCCTGCGCAGAAATGACCCGTTCAGAAAACTTATGTTACAGTGCACTAAGTGTGGGAATTTAACACACATTATTGGTTAGACGTTTACAGTTTTACACGTAAAATATGCGCCTGTCCAATGAGGGTAAGGAAAACTTAATGAATTCTGATCAACCGCGATTTCCACCTATTTTTGTTCTTTTTTTCGGCGTGCTGGGCATTTCGTCTGGCTCCATTTTGGTGCGCCTGGCGCAGGGAGAGGCCATGCCTTCGCTGGTCATTGCCGCCTGGCGGCTAACGCTGGCTTCGGCTGTTTTGCTGCCATTCGCCATGACACGGCGGCGCACAGAACTGCGCCAACTGGCGGGGGCGTCCTGGCGGCTGGCTATCTTGTCCGGCTTTATGCTGGCGCTTCATTTTGCCAGTTGGATCAGTTCGCTGGCTTATACATCTGTTGCCAGTTCGACGGTGCTGGTCACGACCTCGCCTTTATGGGTGGGCCTGACGGCTCCGTTTTTGCTGGGGGAGCGCTTGTCACGGCCGTTAAAGGTCGGCATTGCCCTGGCGATGGTCGGTAGTGTGTTGATTGGCATCGCCGATGTGGTGGCATTGGTAGACGGCCGTTTCCAGTTCAGCCTCACCCAATTCACCAACCAGCCCAACCCCCTGCTGGGCAATGGCCTGGCACTTATTGGGGCAGTAGCCGCGTCTGCTTACCTCATCATTGGCCGCCGCCTGCGCCCCAACATGTCCTTGCTCAGTTATACGGCCGTTGTCTATGGCACAGCCGCCCTCTTCCTCATCCTGTTTGCGCTGCTCGCCGGTTACAACTTGTTTGGCTATTCGGCCACCGCCTACCTCGTCATGATGTTGATGGCCCTGTTTCCGCAGCTTATCGGCCACTCCTCCTATAATTGGGCCTTGGGTTATTTATCGGCTGCCTACGTCTCTGTGGCCGTCATCGCCGAACCGATTGGCGCGACCGCGCTGGCGCTGCTCATTTTCCAGGAAGTGCCTAACTGGCTGACGATTTTAGGCAGTATCTTGCTCCTTGGCGGGATTGTCTATGCCAGCCGTCCTGAGCGCAAAACGGCCGTTTCCGCACCCTAATCTGCCGCGCTAACATAACGCATATGCAGCGCCAACAAAAATCTTACATACGCTCCTTAAGATAAACGACGTTAGAAAAATAATCGGTGATCAGAATGAATAACTCATGGTCGATTGCCGACACCCGTACTGGAACAGGAGTGTAGAACATGAGCAAAATTGTAGGCATAGATTTAGGAACAACCAATTCGGTGGTCGCTGTTATGGAAGGCGGCGAGCCAACCGTGATTTCGTCAGCCGAAGGCAGCCGCCTCACGCCCTCGATGGTCGCTTTCAACAAAAATGGCGAGCGCCTCGTGGGTCTAACCGCAAAGCGGCAGGCAACCATTAACCCGGAAAATACCATCTTTTCCGTGAAGCGTTTTATTGGCCGCCGCTATGATGATGCGGAAACGGCCGCAGAGCGTGAACGTCTGCCATACGCCGTCACCCACGGTGCGCAAGGCGACATTCGCGTCAAGGTTCAGCAAAACGGCCGTGAATATACCCCGCAGGAAATCTCGGCCATGATACTAAGCAAATTGAAGAAAGACGCGGAAGATTTCCTGGGCGAACCGGTCACACAAGCTGTCATCACCGTGCCCGCTTACTTCAACGACAGCCAACGGCAAGCCACCAAAGATGCTGGCAAAATCGCCGGGCTGGATGTGCTGCGCATCATCAATGAACCAACAGCAGCAGCGCTGGCCTATGGCCTGGACAAAGAAAAAGACGAGACCATTCTCGTCTTTGACCTGGGTGGTGGCACGTTCGATGTCTCCGTGCTTGAAGTGAGCGATGGTGTCATCGAGGTCATTTCCACCAATGGCGACACACATTTGGGCGGCGATGACTGGGACATGGCGATTGTGGATTGGGTCGCGGATGAATTCTTGCGCGACCAGGGCATTAACCTGAAGCAAGATCGACAGGCATTGCAGCGTGTACGTGAAGCTGCGGAAAAGGCGAAGATTGAGCTTTCTTCGGTGATGCAGACAGAAATCAACCTGCCCTTCATCACCGCTGATGCCAATGGCCCGAAGCATTTGCAGATGACGTTGGCCCGCTCCAAATTCGAGCAGTTAACGGCCGATTTGCTAGAACGCGTACAGGCTCCGGTGCAGCGTGCTTTGCAAGACGCCAAATTACAAACCAACAACCTGGACGCGGTTGTGCTCGTGGGTGGGTCATCCCGGATGCCCATGGTACAAGAGTTGGTGCGCCGCATGACCGGCAAAGAGCCGAACAAGAGCGTGAACCCGGACGAAGTCGTCGCATTGGGTGCGGCTTTGCAGGCAGGTGTGTTGGCCGGTGATGTGAATGATGTGCTGCTGCTAGACGTGACGCCGCTTAGCCTCGGTTTGGAAACGCTGGGCGGTGTGATGACGACGCTTATCCCGCGCAACACAACCATTCCCACGCGCAAGACTGAGGTGTTTAGCACGGCGGAAGATGGACAAACGGCCGTTGACATTCACGTCTTGCAAGGAGAGCGCCCCATGGCGGCGGACAACAGCACACTGGGCGTGTTCCGCCTCGATGGCATTCCCGCTGCGCCGCGTGGCATCCCGCAAATCGAAGTGACCTTTGACATCGACGCCAATGGTATCTTGCATGTCACGGCGAAAGACAAAGCCTCTGGCAAGAGCCAGGAGATCACCATCACGGCCAGCACCAACCTGAATGAAACAGACATTCAACGCATGGTGCGCGAAGCAGAACAACACGCCGCCGATGATCAGCAACGGCGCGACCTGGTGGAAGCACGCAACACGGCCGATCAGGTGATTTACCAGACCGAAAAGAGCTTACAAAGCATGAATGGTCAGGTTCCGGCGGAAACGCGTACCAAATTAGAAGGTCAGATAGCGGAACTCAAGGAACTGGTAAAAGGCGAAGATGCCGCACGTATGCGTCAATTGACAACGGAAATTCAGCAAACAGCGATGGCGATGGGGCAGGCAGCCTATCAACAGAGCAGCAATGGTTCTGCCGCCACACAAGATGAAGATGTCGTTGAAGGTGAGTTTGAAACTGCTTAAATAACCCCTTTTTTTACTGTTTTTTGGCTAAACGGCCGTTTCCGAGCATGGAAACGGCCGTTTTCTTTTACCACTTTCACGCAATTTTCCCGCATTTATGCGCTACTTTCACGGTCATTACAGGGTCAAAACAGTATAGTAATCACAATCTAATCCCGGCATGGTAGGTGAACAACATGCATTTAGGAATCGATGGAACATCACAACAGTGGCCCATGGCACAAATAAACGACAAACCGTATTGGTGGCGTACAATGACAGGGAAAGCGAAACAGATTGCTGGCGTATTGTTTGATTGGGATTTAACCCTGGCAAAACCAACAGGAAACATCTCACACAGCGAACGCCTGACAATGCTGTTCCAACGTGGCGGGTTCCCTTGTACAAACGAAGATGTAGTGAAAGCGATTGAGGCACATCAGGTTGGCACTCACGAAAACAACAACACGATAGTAGCCGCACCACAAACGCAAAAAGAAATCATCGCTTACTATCGGCATTTACTCGCCACACTCGGCTATACAGACATCAGTTGGGAACGCCTCGCCGCGCTCTATCACGATTATGCCTATCTTCCCACCAGTTTGTATGACGATGTACTCCCCACCCTGCGTAAACTGCGGCGAACAGGTGTGGCGCTCGGCATCATTTCCAACCATACCCCGGCCGCCAGAGGCATCATGCAGTCTTATCTGCGGGGCTTTATCAAACCAGACCACATCATCATCAGCGATGAAATTGGTGCGCATAAGCCAATGCCCTCCGTGTTTATGCAGGCAGCCACCGCTCTCGATTTATTGCCGCAGCAATGTTTATTCGTTGGCGATAATTTGCACGTTGATGCAATTGGTTCCGTTCAAGAGGGAGGGTTCCAACTGGGGTTGTGGCTCGACCGCAAACATGAAACGTGGGATGAACCGCTTCCAGACGGGATTATACGCATCACATCATTGGCACAGGTAATAGATTTTCTATAACGAGGAAGCCCTAACGCGCTTTGCCGGAGCGTGTTAGGGCCTTTTGCTTCATTTATTCGCGCTGCCAGGTATCAATATAAGCCAGAGATTGATGGCGAAAATAGGTGTTATATAGCTCTGCGTAATGGCCTGCTTGCGCCATCAAGCTATTGTGCGTCCCTTCTTCAATAATTTGACCCTGCTGCATGACGATAATGCGATCCGCGTGTTTCACAGTCGAGAGGCGATGGGCAATGACAACGGCCGTTCTCTGCCGCATAATCTCATCCAGCCCCTCCTGAATTTGTGTCTCCGTAAAGGGATCGACACTGGCGGTGGCCTCATCCAAAATGAAGATGGCCGGGTCTTTCAAGATAACACGCGCCAGCGCCACCAACTGCCGCTGCCCCATTGAGAGGCTGCTGCCTCGTTCGCCGACATCCGTATCGAGGCCATCGGGCAACGCTTCCAGCCATTCGCCCTGGCTGATTTGCTGTGCGGCACGCAATACGGCCGTATCGTCAGCCTCCGGACGACCATAGCGAATGTTATCGCGCACAGTCCCGGAAAAAAGATAAGGCTCTTGCGGCACCAAGCCAATTTGCTGCCGATATTCCCCCAGGTGCAAAGTACGCATATCGCGGCCATCAATTAAAATCTGCCCGCCCTGGAATTCGTAAAAGCGCGTGATCAGCTTGGCAATGCTGCTTTTCCCGGCACCCGTATGCCCCACCAGGGCAACCGTCTCCCCAGCTTGAATATCTAGCGAGAAATCGGGCAGCACAACTTCTTTATCGGTGTAGCTGAAGCGCACATTTTGGAATTGGATACGGCCGTTTACCCGCCCCACCGACTCCTCACGACTTTGCCGCACTTTTGGCTCCGCATCAATCAAGGCAAATACACGCTCAGCCGCCGACAACCCATCCTGAAACTGGCTCCAAAACGAAGCAATGCCCATCATCGGCCACCAATAAAAGCCAACCGCCTGCATAAACAGATACCACTCACCCGGCGACACAGTCGCCAGACTGCCGCGTGTTGCCAACCCGCCAGCATAGACGAGAACGGCCGTGCCAATGCCCGACGCAATCCCCATCACCGGGAAAATCGTCACCAACGTCAGCCCGCGCTGCATACCGAGCCGATACCCCTGCTCATTATTGTCAGCAAAAGAGGCGTAAATCGCCGGTTCCTGGCGAAAACTCTTTGCCACCACAATGCCGCTAATAGACTCCTGAATTTGCGCATTGATTGTCGCCGTAATTCGCCGCGCATTTTGGGTGACACGGCGGGCAATTTGGCGAAAGCTGAGCGCAATGCCCACGGCCAACGGCGTCATGCCCACCATGAGCAGCGTCAACCATCCATTAATCGTCAGCAGCCAGATTGTCAGCAGCACCACCAGCAGCACCTGGCTGAGCAAATTCATGGTCAAATCCACCACAGCCGAGAAGTCCTGTGTATCTGACGTTACGCGGCTGACCACCTTGCCCGATGGATGCTCATCATAAAAGGAGAGATCGTGCCCGATGGTGGCGGAGAACACATCTTCGCGCAGCTGCAAAACGACATTCCCGATGACACGCGCCGAAAAAACCTGGCGAATATAGTTGAAAATCCAGGCTGACACCCCCAAAACGAGAATGCCGCCCGCCATCAATGAAATGCCGGTCATCACCGGATTTTGCCCAAGCAGGTCAATGCCTTTGGCAATGAGGATTGGCCCGGCTGTCGTCGCCACCGAATTGAGCGCGAGCATCAGCGCCACCAATCCCATCTGGCGCGTATACGGCCGAAAATAGCCAACAATTCGCGCCATCAATTCCCGGTCGCCATACTGCCGGTCATAATCTTCTGTGTCTAATCCATCTAAAATGAAGCCCATAGTCTATTCCGTTAATTGGCGCAGCGGTGAAAAATGCAGCCACAAAACGGCCGTTAAAAAACCAGCTACCGCTACAAATAGAGACGGCCGTATCCCGATCACATCACCCAATATACCACCACCCAACATGCCAAACATACCCGCGCCGCCCGTCAAAAATTCAAAGGTCGCATTCACCCGACCCATCACCCGATCATCAGTCAACATCTGGCGCACAGTCAGTTCCGTAATGAAGTATACCGTCAGCGCCGTATCCCCCACAATTTGTCCCAGAAAAAGCACAAAAACCATCAACCAGCGCGGCCCCGCCGCCAGCGGCGTTAACACGGCAAATGACGCCGAAATGAACAATGCGGCGATCAGCATACGCCCAATGGGCTGTCGCGAGGCGGCACGCCCCAACCACAATGCGCCAACCAAGGCACCAATGCCGCCCCCGCCCACCAACACGCCCAACGTTACCGGGCTTAAGCCCAACTCGCGCAAGATATACAAGCTGTACAGGGATGCAAAGAAGCCGCCAAAAAAATTGCGTGTCGCCGAAGCGAGTGTCAACGGGCGCAGATACCGATTGTGCCATAAGGGCTGCCAACCGGCGCGAATGTTTTGCCAGAGGGTGGCGTCAGGTTGGGCAACGGCCGTTTCCTCCTCCACCTTCTCAATCCGCCCCACATACCAGGCTGAAACCAAAAAAGAGGCCGCATCTACGAGCACAGCCACAGGTGCTGTGACAAGCTGCACCAATATTCCGCCCAATCCCGGCGCGGCGATCTCCGCCACCGAGGCGCTTGCTTCCAGCTTGCTGTTTGCTTCTACCAGCCGTTCCCGCGACACCAGCGTCGGCAAGTAGGCCTGGTAAGCGATGTTGAACAACAGGCTCAATCCGCCTACCAAAAACGCCACGCCATACAAATAGGGCATCGTCAACCAGCCGCTTAGCGCCGCCAATCCGGCTATCGCCAATAACAACGCCCGCCCTAAATCGGTGGCAATGAGAAACGGCCGTCGCCGTTGTCGATCCACCCAAACGCCAGCAAACAAACTGAGCAGCAGCACGGGCGCTTGCTGCATCGTTGCCAGAATGCCCATTTGCTGTGGCGTTGCCTGCAATGTCAAAATCGCCAGCAGCGACAGCGCACCAATCTGCGAGCCAAACTTAGAGACAGTTTGCCCTACCCACAGGCGCACAAAATCACGATGTTGATTCAAATTTGTCGATGTCAATAGGGGTTCCGCGAAATTTGCTTCAGCATATGCAGATGGGTTCAACCTTGATGATTGAACCCATCGCACAATTTTTTATCGTGACTCGACCACAAAAGTGGGCACAGTTGAGCCGCCACCTGCTGAAACATTGAGTAAGGGATCGGTGGAGAGGCGCGTCAGGCAGCCATCCACATAATCGCCATAAAAGATGAAGGGAGCCGTGTCTAACATGCGTTCGTAGATTTGTAAACGGCCGTCTACAATGCTTGGATATGGCTCAGTGGGAATCGGCACGCGCTCCTGCACAATATACGGGCTGTCGCTGTGCAGCGCTTCGTTCACCGCCTTCTCCCAGCCACTCGTGTTCGTTTGCCAGCCCAAAACAATGCCACGCCCACCATAATCATCGTTCGGCTTCAGCACCAACTGTTCGCGATACTTGAGGATGAAGGGCAAAAGGTCAATTGGCGCATCACCATACTCAGAATGGCGTTCGCCAACAATGCGCGTCCAGGGAATGTGCCCACGAATGACGCGCAGCTCTTCCTCGTCAAACATATCGGCATTTTTCTCGTCGCTGAGCACAGCCAGGCTCGCTTTTTTGTAGAGCATCTTGCATTGGAAGGGGTTGACCAGACAAACGGCATGGTCGCGCACCGCCTGCACCACCGGGCTGTTCAGCCCTGTGCGCTCAATCAACTCGGTGATCAGCACGCGCTTGTAAATGACGTTGATGTGGAAATCGTTGTGCATGAGACGGCCGTTTTCATACGTCACCTCACGCGGGTCAATGATGCGGCAAACCAGCCCCTGCGATTGGAAATATTGTGTAAACAGTTCAAATTCGCTGTGTGTGGGCACTTCGCGCCAATCGAGGATGGCAATATTGGGCTTGTCCGTGCCGCCCCACTCACGATAAGCGTCGAGCAGCACATGCATCACGCTGTGCCGGGTGGGTAACGGCCGTACCACATATTTGCGCATAAACGCCCCCATCACCGGCAGCCCATAAAACACCTCATTCAACACATCATTGTACGCCGATGCCGCCGGAACCTCTGCGTTGTACTCGGTGAACTTCAATTCCATGTTCGCCGTCACAAAAAAGGCGTCCAGCCGCGTCAACGGGGTGTGCATGTCATAGCCAGGGTCGATTTGGATCAGCTCTTCTTCCCAGTCAAACAGGCCAAATTGGGCGCGAAATTCGGCGTCAGCCACTGCCCGCCGCGAAATTTTATCGAAGGCACGCAGCAACGGCCGTATCTCGCGCCGCAAGAATTTGTACTGATCCAATGTCAGAAAACGTGGACGGAGAACGGTGCATAACGGCCGTTCCCCAAAAAACAGCCCCCGCCGCTTCATCTGATCATGAAGCTGTTCCCAAGACTCCTGGGCCATCGCTTCCGTCAGCAAATCATGATACGTTTCAACCGCCTCTTTTAACGCCATCTCATCCTCCAGCGCAGAAAGGGGAAGAGAGAAGAGAGAAAAACGAAGAGTGAGATACGTCACTCCTCATTCTTCACACTTCACTCCTCATTCTTTAAAACAACCCCGCCCACTTCAATTCCGTTACCTGCGGGCGCGGATTTTGCGCCAGGTCAATAACCATATCCGCCATATGCTTCACCACCCAATCAAAATAGAACGGTGTTAGCGAATTGACATCCATGTCCGGGGCCGGATTCATGAAATCAATGGCATAGGGCACGCCATCCTTCACAGCAAATTCCACCGTGTTCATGTCATAGCCCAACGCCAGATTCAGCTTAAGCGCATCGGCCACAACCCGCTGCCCCAACTCTGGCGCCATGTGATCATGTTCCACGTAATATTTGCGCTCGCCGGGCGAATATTTCATCGGCAGCACTTCTTTTTGCCCCAGGCACATGCAGCGCACATAATGATCCCACTCAATGAACTCTTGCAAAATCATCGTCAGCAAGCCAGATTCATTATAGGCACGCCACACATCTTCCAATGTGTAACAAACATAGACATCGCGCCAGCCACCACCATGAGCATCTTTCAACACGCACGGCAGGCCAATATATTCGAGAATCGCTTCCCAATCCAGCGGATAAACTAAGTTACGCAGGCTCTCCTCATGGATAATGCCCGGCACGTAATCCTTGTTCGGCAGTACCACTGTTTTCGGACTGGCAATGCCCAGTTTTGTCGCCAACGACGCCTCAAAAAATTTGTCATCGGCCGTCCACATGAACGGATTATTGATAACCGTCACACCTTGCAGCACTGCATTTTTCAGGTAAGAGCGATAGTAGGGTACTTCGTGCGAAATACGGTCCACAATCACAGCATACGGATTCGGCTCATCCATACGCGTGCCGCCCAACCTGGCATATTCAGCCTTTACCCCTACATTGCGCCGGTTGACCTCTTCAATAAACGCTGGCGGAAAAGACCACTCCCGCCCCACCAACAGTCCTACTTTTAACATGATTGCCCGACCTCCTTCCTTCAAAACTAATTTAACGCAAAAGCGCCAAGGCGCAGAAACATGCAAAGATAAAGAAGCAATGAATGCCTATTGTGAACGATCAATCATGGCCGCCAATATACATGGGCACCATCTGCTGCCACCAGGGCCAATCGTGCGCCCAGCCATCCCACAGACGCAGCGCATTGCCAATGCCTTTTTCCCACAGGAGTTTGGATAGTTGTTCATTGCTGCTGCGCAAACTATCATCCTTGCCCACAGCCAGGATAACGTCCAGTTTTTGCAGCGCAGCAAGGCGCTCTGGATCATGTTCATGTGGAATGAAGGCCACCGGATTGTTGCTGTGTACGTTTTGATCTACATGTCCATTTGTCCAGCGGCTGATGTCATAAATGCCGCTCAAGCCAATGGCACGCCCCACCAGATGCGGGTGCCGCAGAGCCAGGTTGACCGCATGATATGCGCCAAAACTAGCGCCGATGGTGATCAAAAATGGGTTGGGGTTTTTCTGCCAGGAAAGGGGCAGCACTTCGTTTAGCAGGTAATATTCATACTGAACGTGCCGCCAGGCGCGATCTCCGGGATGTTTCCAATGAGCATACCAGCTTTCGGCATCCACACTGTCTACACAGTACATCTGGAGCCATCCCTTTTCCAAATGTTCGCCGACAGCCTGCATCATCTGGCGATCTTCCCATTCGTAGAATTTACCTTTTGAGGTAGGGAACACCAATACGCGTGCCCCGCTATGACCGAAGATTAATAGTTCCATATCTCGGCCCAGAGATGGGCTGTACCAGCGATGATATTCACGATTCATGCGCAATCTGCCTTCCTTCGTTCGTTTTTTGAGTAGAACCTGGCTGGTTCGTTGTTGTATTGTATCATCAACTCCTCTCAAGCATCACATTTGCGAAGCTAAAAAGTCGAGGATGTCTATCTTGGTGAGGATGCCCTGCACGTAATCTTCAGCGGCGATGATCACGGCGTGATGATGGCTGAGCATGGGCATCAAGGTTTCTAGCGGTGTATTCGGCCGTACGACGGGCACGTTAATGTCGATCACGGCCTCGATTGTCTCGTCTGCGTGATGGACATGATCGGCGTTGAGCATGTGGTTGAGCAGGTCAATTTCGGTGACGACGCCCAGGAGACGGCCGTTTCCATCCACCACCGGCAGTTGAGACACACCATACTGCTTCAAACGCGCCACCACATCCGTCATCAAATCCGTCGGCTGCGCCGTAATCAGCGCCCCTTCCCCTTTCCCCGCCTGAATATCCACAGCGCGGAAATCAACCCATGCCGATTCCAAAAACCCATTTTCACGCATCCAATCATCATTAAACACCTTGCTCAAATAACGCGAACCAGAATCCGGCAAAATCACAACCATCAAATCATTCGCCCCCAGTTTGTGTTCACGCGCATACTTAATCGCCCCCACCACCGCCGAGCCACACGACCCTCCGGCAAAAATCCCCTCTTCACGCACAAGTCGTCGCGTCATCAACAAACTTTCACGGTCATTCACCTGCACAATCTCATCAATCACACGCAAGTCAGTTGTGCCCGGCAAAAAATCTTCACCAATCCCTTCCACTTTGTAGCTTTCCGCCTTCACCGTCTTTCCACTGCGATGCAGTTCATACAAAATAGAGCCAACCGGGTCCACACCGACAATCTTCACATGCGGATTTTGCTCTTTCAGGAAACGGCCGACACCGGTAATCGTGCCCCCCGTTCCCATTCCGGCCACAAAATGGGTGATTTTCCCCGCCGTTTGCCGCCAAATTTCTGGCCCGGTTGTTTCATAATGCGTTTGGGGATTGACCTGGTTATGGTATTGATTCGCCAAAATAGCATTTGGCGTTTCCTCAACCAACTTATTTGCCACTGAATAATAACTGCGTGGATCTTCCGGCTCAACGGCCGTTGGCGTCACCACCACGCGTGCCCCATACGCCCGCAGCAGCAAAATCTTCTCCTGCGACATCTTGTCCGGCATCACAAAGATACAACGATACCCCTTAATTGCCGCGGCAATCGCCAATCCGACTCCCGTATTCCCCGACGTTGCCTCGACAATTGTGCCCCCTGGCTTTAACACACCACGCCGTTCCGCATCTTCAATAATTGTCCAGCCAATCCGATCCTTCACCGACCCGCCAGGGTTAAAAAACTCCACCTTCGCCAGCACTGTACAGGCTAAATCCCGCGTCAGTGATTTCAAATGAACCAACGGCGTGTCGCCAATGGTCTGCACAATATTGTCGTAATACGCAACGTTCTCTAATAACTCATGATTTTTCATTTACTTTCCTCATCATGTGGGAATTGGGTTTTCTGCGCCAATTGTTGATAGATTATGCCAAATTGTCAAACAGCCCGCCGCCGCAAAAACAGAGTGAATAAGCAACAAAAAGAGTGTGAATAGAATCGACAAGCTCTTGTCTTGCTACGCGCCCCATTTATAATGAGGATAGGTTTTGTATCTTGCACAAGCATGAGGAGTAGTAACATGAAAAGATTTCGTTGGATTGCTGTCCTTTTGACAGTAAGTTTACTCTTGGTGGGGGCAACGGCCGTTTTCGCCTTTTCCTACACCGTCCAGGCTGGCGACACCCTCTCCGCGCTCGCCCAACGCTTCGGCACCACAGTCGAAGCCATCGTTGCCGCCAACAACATCACCAATCCGAACCTGATCAATGTCGGGCAGGTCTTAGAAATCCCTGGTGATGGCGCAACCGAACCGCCACCCACAGGCGACCCCAGTCCGCCCTCCACACCCGGCACCTACACCGTGCAATCAGGCGACACCCTTTTCCGCATCGCCACCCGCTTTGGCACCACCGTTGAGGCTATCGTCGCCGCCAACAACATCGTCAACGCCAACTTAATCAACGTCGGCCAGGTCTTGATCATCCCTGGCGGCAGCGGTGTCACCCCGTCCCCATCACCATCCCCTGCACCAAGCCCATCGCCCATCACACCGCCGGTTGTCAGCGGCAGTTTTGAGCTGGGCGGCCAAACCCAAAGCTTCAGCAACCCTGGCCTCATGACCAACATCGGCATGACCTGGGTGAAATTCCAGCACAAATGGGGGCCGGGCGACGATCCCAGCGTCCTTGCCGGTCGGATCAACGATGCCCATAATCAAGGCCTCAAAGTGTTGCTCTCCATCACCGGTGCCGCCACTTATCCCGCCCCTGGCAGCATTGACTTTGGCGGCTTTGTCAACTTCCTTGGCGGCGTCGCCGCCCTCGGCCCAGATGCCATTGAGGTCTGGAATGAGATGAACATTGACTTTGAATGGCCGGCCGGTGAAATCAGCCCCACATCCTATGTCAACAACATGTTGGCACCCGCTTATAACGCCATCAAAGCGGCCAATTCCAATGTCATGGTCATCAGTGGCGCACCCGCCCCCACTGGGTTTGACAACGACACCAATGCCTGGTCTGACAGCCGCTACATTCAAGGCATGGCTGCGGCTGGTGCCGCCAGTTATGCCGACTGCATTGGCGTGCATTACAATGCCGGAGCCACTTCCCCTGGTGCAACCAGCGGCCATCCCGGCGGTTCCCATTACAGTTGGTATTATGCCGCCACACGCGACCTGTATTACAACGCTTTTGGCGGTGCCCGCAAAGTATGCTTTACCGAATTGGGCTATCTCTCTGGCGCAGACTTTGGCGGCGTGCCCTCGCGCTTTGCCTGGGCAGCCAACACAACTGTCGCCCAGCATGCACAATGGTTGGCCGAGGCTGCCAGCCTATCCTCGTCATCTGGACGTGTGCGCCTGATGATCATCTTCAACGTCGATTTCACGACTTATGGCGATGATCCACAGGCTGGTTATGCCATCGTGCGCCCGGATGGAAGCTGCCCCGCATGTGACACATTACGCGCGGTTATGGGACGTTAGCAAGTATTTAACATAACAAGAAAAACGGCGCAGAATTGAGGGTCAATTCTGCGCCGTTTTTGGTTTTACGGCCGTTTCCCATCCACACAAAACCTTACCCTGCGCCGTCCGACAAATCAGGTTCATCCTTCAAGGCAGCTCCAATGCGCAGCGGCTCATCCGGCGGGCCAGTTTGCGCCAGATTATCCCAGGGATAAACGGCCGCTGCCGCTGCCGCCTCCCGCAATTTCGGATCGTCAGAGTAAACACCATGTTTTTCCGGCGGGATCAACGCACGAATGTGGCGCATAATTTCATGCCCAATCTCATCCAGCGCTTCCCGTCGTTCACGCCCACGCCCAGCCACAACAAATGGGCCAAATGGCTTGCCAATGCGAATGGTCACTTTGGCGCGGCGACCTTTGGGCAATGTGCGAAAAATATCGGGGATGCCGTCAAAACCAATGGGCAGTAAAGGCGCACCGCTTTGGGCGGCAATATAAGCTGTGCCAGGACGTGCCGGGCGCAGCACTTCTGCCCAAGAGCCGCCTTCGGGAAAGATGACGACGACACCGCGCTGCGCCAACACAGCCTGCGCGGCACGCATGGCGTCACGCGAAGCTGCCCCGCGACGCACGCGATAATAGCCCCAAGTTTCAGGTATCCATTTCAGCAGCGGTGGCGCATCAATGAGAAATTGACCGCCGAGAAATTCAACAGGCCAGGGCGTGGCGCGGACGACTGCGGCCGTGTCGCCAAAATGGAAATGATTGCCCACGACAATTAGCGGGCCGGTTGTTGGCAAGTTTTCCTGCCCGATGATTTCCAAATCGGAAAGGATGGTAAAAGCAATTTTAGAAAGGAAACGAAAAATGGTACGGCGAACTAGATGGCGTGGATAAGGGTAAATTTCGGTGTCTGGATGCATGACTCTAGTTTAGCGATGTTTGCGGCACAGCGTCAAATAGGGTCATCCAGCATTTGTGCAGCCCAGATGGGGGCAACGGCCGTTGCCAATCACACAGTCACAGACATAGCAATAAACCACTGCGCGACCCAATACGTCGTGAGGACAATGATGCGGGCCGCGCTAAATTTTTGCCGGAAAAGGTTATACGACAGCACCGAATCAGAGACGACAAAAAAGGAGGCACCCACAGCCGCCAGCAGCACGCTGCTGCCAGGGGCAATGGACCAACGGCCCAATGCCTGCCAGGCCATTACCGAAATAGTCGTGATGTAAAAAATGACCGGGATACGCATTTTGCCCAGGTACGCATGCAGCAGCCAATAAATGAAACCGGCGTACACCAACAATGGCAGCCCCCACCATGACCAGACAAAGCCGACATCCGTGACAAAGGCAATGATGTAAAAGAGATGGCCGACCAGAAAGCTCGCCAATCCGGCGATGAAATAGCGCGGTGGCAACATGAGCAGCACATCGCCGCCCAGGCAAAACAAAAGTCCCGCCAAGATCAGCCCTTTGTACAAGGCGGAAACGTCGCCGCTGCCTTGTACGGCAAGCAAAATGATGAGAATGGTTGTAATCGGTTTGAAGATATAAATGTGGGTGCGTGTGGGCTGATATTCGCCACGAATAGCAAAAACGGCCGTTCCCGCTGCCAGGAAAGTCAGGAGACCCGTTAACATAATTTCCCCCTTTACCCGGCAACTATAACGGAAACGGCCGTTTTGCCAAGCCCAACGTCAGGCGTTAGATTCAATTGTTAAGCAGTCGTTGACAGCGTTATCCGGCTCCGGCCGCGCCGCCACCGGCAGCGCCCGCACCAGCAGCCGCCGCCGCACCAGCCGTGCTGGCACTACTGCTGGCCGCTGACATCGCGGCAAAAGCCGCCATACTCTCGGCCGGATTACGCCCCGGCAGCACCTTGAAATAAGGGGGAAGCTCTGTCCATCCCTCCTTCTCAAAATAGCGTGCCCACTGCGGCAAGATGCCAAAGGCAGCGGCAAAGGGCAGGTACTTCAAAAAGGTATGCTGTCCGGCAACCGTTTCCCGACCACGACTCACGCGGCGCAGGTAATCGGCAAACTGCTTCCAAGAAGCAGCCAATTGAGCCGCCTCATCGGTGAGTGGTGAAACGATAGTTCCGGCAATGATGATGCTCATGCCCAATGCGCCGAGACTGCCGCTAACGATGAGAAAAGCCTCGCCCACAGCAGTGAAGGCTGTGATAAGTGTCGTGCCGAGCGCGACAACAACTATCAGCATCCCGATGGTAAACATGGCGCTGCGTGCGCGTCTGCGCTCCTCGCTGAACACATTAGCCGCCTTCAACTCCGCGTTCATCGTCTCCGTAAACATTTTCCAGCGCCGCGACGTAACGACCTGGCTCAAATCGGAGAATTTGACGGTTTTAACTGACCCTTTTTTCGTAATGAAGAGCAGGTCGAGCAATGCTTCTTGATGTGGTTGGAGGGTAGACGGCCGTTCCAACAAGCGAACCAAAAAGTCATGCTGCCGATACCACTTCTTTTCCGGCGACTCATCAATTTCCAGCACACCTTGTTCCGCCAGGTCAAAGAGCGTGCCCAAAGCCGCCGCCCACGATGGATCATTACCTGGCGTCAACAAAGCGCCGGCCAGGCCAGGGGACAGTTTGCCGGGTGGTTCATAGGCAACGCCGTATGTCTTAATGTCCTTCGGATTGATGCGATGGACAGTAACAACCGTAATGGCTAGCCCCATAAAAAAGATGGCTGCGCCAATAGCGATATAGACCAACGTCCAGACACTCTGCGTTTGCTGCTGTGTTTGCCACGCCGGTTGTGCCGTGACGATGCTGTTTGCCGGGAAGCGCAGAGCGACGACCAACGGCGCATCGGGCTGCAAATCACGCATTTGGAAGCTGACCGGGTTGCCATTAGCAACGAGGGTCGCCTTACCGGCGCGTATTTCGGGCATACCTAGCAGCGTTACATTGGATGGATAGGTGATCGTTGTCGTGCTGTGACCGATGGTGTAATCGTAGTCATCGGGGAGCGCCTGCCATAACAGCAAATCGCTGCCATCTGCGCCATAGACCACGCCATCCACACGATAGCGCAGCACAAAGGTGCGGGTTGTGTCTACAGTTGGCTCGAAGTGCCAGGTGACGCGAATCGTGCGCCTGCCTTCGATTTCCGCCTGCCCGGCTTGGTCGCCTTGAGGATAGGAACGGCCGTCAACGGCCGTTTCCAGCACCGTAATCCCATCCGTATGATCGGTAGGGAGTTCACGATAAACATAGGTAAACGGACCACCCACAAAGCGATAAGTGACCGTTTCCGTTACCAGCAGTGCGCCACCCTCTTCGACAATGACATCAACGTTAAACTGGTCAGCACTGTATGCTTTTTCTTGTGCTGCCACTGGGGATACAGCTGCGGCCAACAGCGCAATCATAAGTGTCACACTAAATAACCACAGTTTGCGAATCATTTTTTCCTTCCTTACAACTACATGCAGGCAAAAAAATACCTGCAACCATTACCAGACACTTTCATTACGCGCCAAGATGGTAATGGTTGCAGGAAACATATTGATGCAGGATACGGTTTTTTCTATTTTCGCGTTCTCAGTGAATGCTCCGTGCGCTTTTCTATATAGCTATCAAGGAAGGCTAATTTTCGCCTGACGACAGCGCATCAACGGAAAATCGATGGCAAATAAATCTGATATGTATAGGCCACGCCTGCCGGAATGCTGAAAGTGGGGCCGCTGCCGCTGGTCGGCCGCACCGGCACAGCGTCATCCAGGCTTATCGGGGCGCTTGCCCGTCCGTTACTATTCTCAGCACGCACGATATACATGCCCTGCTGTGTTCCGCTGTTGCTGTCCAGGCGAAAAGCGATATTGCCGCTGAAATCGGCCGTGGCAATGCCCACATTGACATTGTTGACGTAAACGGCTACCGGTTGATTTTGCCCGTAGCCGCTGCCACTAAAGGCAAAGACACTGCCCGGCGCACCGGCCATAAAATTAACAGTGAGTGTCACTGTAGGTGTAGGGGGCGGCGGTTCAACATCTGTCTGAATTTGATGGCTGAAAATGTCACGATCATCATTGGTGTCATTGGCAACCAGGTTGTCCGCTTTCGAAGAGAACACGATGTAATAACCATCCGCCGAAATGACCGGTTCGCGGCTGGATTGGTTGCCAATTTGCCCACCAGAACTGACACTGGCGTAAGCGGTTGTGCCCGCCTGCCGGTCACGCACGAAAACATCGCGGGTGTCGGTATTGGTTTCCCCTGGGGCCAGGTTATCGGCATACGATTGGAAGACAACGAAACGGCCGTTTTCCGATACCGACGGCTCCATGCTCTCCGCAAACACATTGGGCTGGTCGCCATCGTCACTCACGCTCACCAGATAAGTTTCGTCCGCATCCCGATCACGAATGAACACATCCAGGAAATTGTTGTCATCCCCACTCACCAAATTATTGGCAAAGGAAACAAAGACAACAAACAGGCCATCATCCGAAATTTCCGGCTCGTAACTTTGCCCATTTCCCTCGCTGCCATTACTATGCACACTCACGCGCCGCGTATTGTTTGTGCTCAAATTGTGTACAAAGACATCTGTATACCCATTCCCATCACCGGTCACCAAATTGCTGGCGTTAGAAGCAAAAGCAATGCGCAATCCCTCCGCCGATATAGATGGCTGGAAGCTGCTGCCGTTTGCTTCTACGCCATTGCTATCGACGCTAATGCGGATCATCGACCCGGTATCCCGGTCATAACGGAAAATGTCGGAGGCATTATTGTTGTCGTTGCCAACGAGGTCACTGGCAAAGGATTCAAAGACGATGTAACGGCCGTCTGCCGAAATATCCGGCCCGCGCACATCTTGCAAGTTGGCGTCCGGTTTACAGCTTACATCATTGCCCACAACGCCAAAGGTGCTGCGGCTGACCAACGTCGTTGTGCCCGCATCGCGGTCATACAGGAAAACGTCAACCACGTTGTTGGTGTCATTGGCGACCAGATTGGTAGCAAAGGAACAAAAAGCCACGTAACGGCCGTTATCGGAAATAGCCGGAGCAAAGCTGGCAAAATTTCCCTGCGCGTTATCTGTTGACACACTAACGCGCCACGTCTGATTCGTCTGCCGATCCCGCACAAAAATATCGGTCGCCCCATTGCTATCGCCACTTACCAAATTGTCCGCATCAGAGGCAAAAGCGACGAAACGGCCGTTGGCCGACACATACGGATTTGCGCTGTCATTGTTCCCCTGCGTTCCATCACTGCGCAAATTGACGCGGGTCGTGTCGCCCACCGCCTCGATTGTCGTTACATCTTGCACCCGCTCATCATCAACTTGTGCCCAGGCAGAACCCCAGTTCACCAAGAGCACCAAGATACTGCACCATACGAGCGTGACAAACCATACTTTTCGCATCGGTTCCTCCATATGCAATGGTTGGTGTGGGCAGTTTGGATTTTAAGAAAATGGCATCATTCTGAGATGACGTATCCATGTCCTGATTTACCGTTCAAACACCAACATACCCACACCAACTATCCTGATTTATCTCTATTGTAACGCTCGTCTACTAGAAATCTCTACTGCATCAACGAAACACGCCGCCGCTGGCGCTGACGCCAGACGCGCACGCCCACCGGCACCGCCACCAACAACGCCAACAACAGCCATGGCCCACACGCAATGCTGTAGTAAATGAAAAAATCGGCCGTATCTTGCGTATTGTTCCGCAGCTGCACCGCCGCCGTCTTGGCCGTGTCCCCCGGATTCCACACCTGCGGCGTAGGCAGCGGGGTTGGCGTCGCCGTTGGCGTCGGCGTTGGCGTCGCAATAAAAGGCAAGATGTGCAGGGTAATCGTCGCCGCCGCTGATCGATCCTCTAAAAAGTTTTGCTGCCCCTGCACAGAGCCAATTTGCGACTCAATCTGGCGCAATGTCTGGAAAACATGCAGCGTTTCTGTCACCGTTGTCGTCTGCTCCAGAAAGCCACGCGTCCGTTCCTGGTTCACGCCCAGGTTTGCCAGGCGCGAATGCAAATCAACAGTCCGGTCGGTCACATCCTGCCCACTGATAGCCTCACTTTGCAAGATGCCTAACTGCTTAAACATGCCCAGCAATGCTTCGAAATCCTGCACCGGCACGCCAACCGTTAAATCCGCATAATGATGACCTTCCCCTTCTACCCATGTGCGCTGGCTGAGCACATAGCCGTTGTACTGGGTGACAGCAGTGAGGGCACGCGAAACGGCCGTTTCCACATCCTCACTCATCACCCACACCTCGCCATTCTTCATCACCAACCGACTCGACGATTGCGCCGCCACAGAAACGGCCGTACGCGGCAGCGCCATCCACCACCACGCCACCAATACCCCAACACTCAACATCACCCATTTACGCCACATCATCATTCCCTCCCTCTTCACTCATCCCTTTTCCCTCATCACTCCTCTCTCCTCTCTCTTCACTCCTCTCTCCTCCCTCTTCCTTCTTCCCTTCTCCCTCTTCCCTCTTCACTCTCCTCCCCCACCAACGGCGCACCACAATCCCCACATACACGGCCAGCAAAATAACAAACAGCCACGGCCCACACAAAATACCAAAATAAATAACAAAATCAGCCGCACCCTGCGCCGTGTTTTGTAGCTGCACAACGGCCGTTTGCGCTGTGTCCCCTGGCTGCCACGATTCCGGCGTCGGCACCAGCGTTGGCGTCGGTGATGGTGTTGGCGTTGGCGTTGGCAGCAGCGGATTCAACGTCAGATCAATCGTCGAAAAAGCTGCCCGGTCACGCAAAAAGTTAATGCGCCCCTGGATAATGGCGATCTCCTCTTCCACCGAATTCAGTTCCTCATTCACCTCCAAAATTTCATCAATCGTCTGCGCCTCATCCAAAAACTCCAGCAGACGGTCACGCGTGGCTTGCAAATTAGTCAGGCGCGAATTCAAGTCGGTATACTCCTCTGTTACATCCTCGCCAGAGCTAGACTCATCCGTCACTTCACCCAATTTGCGCAGTTCGCGCAGCGCCACCTCAAACTGGTCTACCGGCACAGCCAGGCGTATCGTCGCATATTTGTACCCCTCGTCATCATCCGACACGCTTTGGCTGATAATGTAACCACCCAAGTCTACGGTCAACTGCGTCGCATTTGTCACCGCCTGCTCCGTGTTCCCCACCGTGATCACCATACGTCCATCCTTGATGATCAGCCGCTGCTGTGTCTGTGCCGCGGCAGCTGGCGTTGCTGCCGACTGTCCGACAATGGCCCCAGGGACTGGGGCTTCTTCCGCCATAACAGGCTCAGTAATTAATTCTGTTACCACTCGTGTCACTTCCACAGTCTCGCCTTCAAGGACATTGGCGTTGGTGACAACACGCGGTGCTTCTGCGTTATAACTCTCGCTGGCATTCATCGCCCCACCACACGCAGCCAGCAACAACATAAAAATGAACGGTATTACACCAAATGACCATCTTCGTTGTCTCATTTTCATATCTTCTTCTCCTAAAATGCCGCGCGATCCGGCAAATCGCGCGGCTGATTGCTGTCCATGCACATCGCATGTCTATTGTGCCACGTTTCACCATGGCTATGAAGCTAGAAATTGGATGTCTCCGACTCTATAAGCCGGAGACATCCCGGCAGTTTAACGGCGCAAAGCTGCCGCCTGGCTCACCAGAGCCGCAAACTCCTGCACATCTTCATCACCCGGAAAATACCCGGCAATGCGCAGGGCAACGGCCGTTAATCCGTCCAGATCGCTTTCTCGCGCCCAATAGCTATCACGCAGCAATTCTGCATATTCAGCTACCACGGCACTCAACTGAAAAGTAGACGATGCAGCAAAGAAATCAGTTCCCATTTGCGCACGGCTCATACTGTTAGCAATCTCAGTGATCGCCCCACTATCTGGGTCAGCATAGCGTACAGAGACAGTCAATGCCGTTTCTGTTGGCGGTACACCTTCATTAAATTTCACTTCATAGAGGGCAGTGACACTGTGTCCGGCACCAATTTCGCCAGCATCTACACTATCATTGCGAAAATCCTCATCGGCTACATCCCGATTTTCATAGCCCAACAGTCGATACCGTTCGACAACAGCAGGGTTAAATGCTACCTGGATTTTGGCATCTTTGGCAATGGTTAACAGGGTACCGCTCAAATCTTTGACAAAAAGACGTTCAGCCTCATTCAATGTATCCACGTAAGCATATGTGCCATCCCCTTGATCCGCTAACTGCTCCATAAACGTGTCATTGTAATTGCCCATGCCAAAGCCAAACGTACTGAGCGAAATCCCATCCGCAGCATATTGTAAAATAGCATCGGCTGTCGTACGCCCCACATTAGCAACCCCATCTGAGCATAAAATTAACCGATTGATTTGCTCAGATTGCTGAAATTGAGCAGCCATCTCATAAGCTATCCGCAAGCCTGCCTCCGCATTGGTAGACCCTTCCGTATGTAAGCCATCAATAGCTTGTAATATCACCTCGCGCGAATCAACCGCCGTTGGCCGAAGAACAACTCGTGCATCAGAACCATAAACCACAATCCCCACCCGATCCGTCGGGTGCAATTGCCATACCAACAAACGGAGCGCTTCCTTCACCAATCCCAACCGATTTTCCATGTCCATTGAACCAGAAACGTCAATGACAAAAATCAACAAAGCATCAGGGCGCAGTTCGTCTGGCACTTCGTATCCCTGAATACCAACACGCAACAGATAATATCGATCATTTTCTCCATAAAGGCTGGGCGCACCCTCCAGATGAATGGCAAATGCCTCTTCTGCCGGTGGCGCATATGCCTGGTCAAAGTAGTTGACGTACTCTTCAACCCGTACTGACTCTGCCGGAGGCAGCAACCCATCGCCTAGATAACGGCGCATCATTGTATAAGAGCCGGTATCCACATCTATAGCAAAAGTGGAAAGGTTATCATCATCGGTGTCAATGAAGGGATTCACACCATAAGACTGGAAGAACATATCCGCTGGCATATCTTCAGGAGCGACCTCATTCTGCGGTCGATCAACGCCAACAGGGTTAGCGGCAACAACGCCTGTTACCTCTACCGTCTCTATGGTTGTTTCTGTAACGACACGGGTCACTTCCACAGTCTCGCCTTCAAGGACAATGGGATTGGTGACAACTCTGGTCACTTCGATAACGACTTCGCTTACTTGTGGCTGGCAGGCAGCAAGCAAGCCCAGCAGTCCTACCCAGGACAACAGCAATAAACGTTTCACGTTCATTCAAACTTCTCCTCGTTATTTGGTTATGATTTGGGGTTTACAGGTTTTGTTGTGCTAGAAACGGCCGTTACGCAGCTCAACATCAAATTAATTATCCCTATCATAATAGATTAATATTTCGGTGTCAATAAAGTGGCAAAATAGTGACATTTTCTATCGCGGGTGATTTTTACAGGCAAAAACAGCAAAACTGCCACTTGTCTTTGCTAAAAGTAAATTCAGCTTGCCAGCCACCATATGAGGCTTTACAATGTGCCCGATATGGGTAAGCCACAGGTAGATGTAACGCAGTTATTGCAA
The DNA here is from genome assembly GCA_020634315.1 of Ardenticatenaceae bacterium. GTDB lineage: Bacteria > Chloroflexota > Anaerolineae > Promineifilales > Promineifilaceae > JACSRF01. The sequence continues at coordinate 89,854 of JACKBV010000011.1, forward strand.
AAAGATACGAATGCGTGGACGGCCGTTTTGCGCCGCCACCTGCGCCAGGATGATGTAACGGTAACGGCCGTTGCCAGCACCCCACTCCACAACGAAACAGACAAACGCTACAAACCACATCTCATCCGCTACAGCCTCACCCTCGATGAACATCCCGAACCCGTCACCTGCATCGGCAAACGCACCAACGAAATTGAAGCCTGTTTCTATCGAGACATCGCGCCGCTCTACCCCTTCACCCCAACTTGCTGGTACACACACGTCTACGGTCACGAAAGCTGGGTGATCCTCGAAGACATCCCAGATCATTATCCACAGGCAACCTGGACAACCGCCGATGTGCAAGAGATCATCCAGCACATGGCCGGTTTACACGCTCCCACCTGGAACCAACCAACCACCCTGGCCCAGTATGAGTGGCTACCACACCTGTTTGTGCCCAAACACCACCACTACACCTGGGATGATCTACAAGAAGAGCATAAACTTCTCCTCACAAAAGGCCCTGGCTCCATCATTTCCGAACATGCCATTTACCATGCCGGGCGCATGGCTCCCGCCTTTCTCCAAGCAGCCAATGGGCTGGCTGTGATGCGCAGCCTAAACGGTTGGCCCGGCATCTTGGGCGAAAGTCATCTGGCCGCGGCAGCAGATTTGCTGGATGATCCAGTACCCTTGCTGGATACCCTCAAACAACTTCCCACCACCTTATTGCACGGCGCAATGCATGCCTACCATTGGCACAGCACCCTATTTGCGGATTATCACCTGCTTGATTGGCAGCACGTCTGCACCGGCCCCGGAGTTTGGGACCTGGTTTATTTCAGCGAATGGGTAGACCTGCTCCACGAACCCGATCAACCATGGCAATGGCGCAGCCGGGATGAATCACCGTGCAGTGAAGAAACCATCATAGATAGCTACATGCTGGCAATGCGGGCACGCCTGGGCACCGAATTCAATGCTCGCCAGGTACGGCAAGCCATTGCCGCCGCACGCTGCCTCTACGTTCTCACCGCCTGGTTTCCCCATTTTGCAACCTGGTTTGCCGAAATGCCGAATGCCTATACCTGGCAAAGAGTCAATCGCCTGCGCGATCAGGATTTACTTGGCACGCGCTTTGAAACCATCATTGGCTACCGCACACACCTGCGCGGCGTTTTTGAGCGCTTTTTACATGCTTATCATACCCTGTAAGAATCGGCACAGCCCGGCTACAACCTATTGCCATTTTGCGCGTACTGTTACACAAACGATCTGACAGATAACGGAGAACCAAGGTGTCTGTACTTTTTGAAGCAATTACATTTGGCGCGATCACAGCTTTCATGGTTTTGGGCATTATTGGCACAATCATCCCCATCATTCCTGGCACGCTGCTTATTTGGATGGGTGTATTAGTTTATGCCTGGCACATCGGGTTCAGCACGTTTGGCATCGGTCTTTTCCTGCTGCTCAGCCTCATTGCCATTGTCACAGGCACGGCCGATCTCTGGCTGCCACTATTAGGCGCAAAAGGTAGCGGCGCTTCAAAACGCGCACTGCTCTTCGGTACAATCGGCGCGTTGTTGGGTACGTTTCTCATTCCCATTCCCGTCATCGGCACAATTGGCGGGTATGTGCTGGGCTTACTGCTGGGCGAATACCAAAAGCACGGGGATTGGGAATTGGCAAAAAAGGCGGGGTGGAGCGGATTGGCGGGATGGGGACTGGCAACGGCCGTTCAGCTTGGCGGCGGCATTCTCATGCTCCTTATCTTCGTCATTCACATCCTCACCCAATAAACAAAACAGATGAACGAAACAATTCAGACCTTTGCTCTCTACCTCGGCATCAGCATGTTGGTCGCATTAACATTGGCCCTGCTGCTGCTCGTTTTTGTCTGGCGACAAGTCAAACGCATCGACGTTCCCTCAGACGCCACCTTTAGCGAAACACTGCGTCACACGCCATTATCCGTCGTCATTCTCATTGATTTACTGGATTTTGGGCTAGATTTTCTGGCTGCCCCATTCGCCTGGATTATTCTAGATCGTCTGGGACTAAAGGCATTGCGCGGCGTCTCCGCCATCGAAGCCGCCATCCCCTTCACACAAGGCATCCCCACCATGACCCTCTGCTGGCTCGGTGCCCGCCTGCTGCGATAAAACAAAAAAGGGGAGGAAAGCACTTTTCTTTCTGCTCTCCTCCCTCTTCATCTTCTACAATTCAATCGGCTTCGACAAAATTTCTACCAACAAATCAATGCACGCCTGCACGTCATCCGCATGAACCGTTTCGCTTTGCGAATGCACGTAGCGGCAAGGAATAGAAATACAGCCGGCCGCTGCGCCGCCATTGGCAATTTGAATGGAACGCGCATCGGTCGAACCCCCATCAAGCACTTCCATCTGATGAGCAATATTAGCCGCTTCTGCCCGCTGCCGCATCAGGCGCACCAACCCGGCATGAGCAATCATGCCGCTGTCCTTCACCTTGATGGCCGCCCCTTTGCCCAGGCTAACCGACATTGGCGGGCACTCCGGTACATCACCGGTAATGGTTACATCCAAAGCAATCCCGACATCCGGGTCAATACCATTGGCGGCAGCTTCCGCACCGCGCGTGCCCACTTCTTCTTGCACGCTAAACACAAAATAAACATCGTGGGGCGTTGTTTCCAGCCGCTTCAATGCTTCAATGGCGACAACACAACCAATGCGATCATCCATCGTTTTGCTCGTAAGCAGCTTGCCATTGGTGAAAAATGGCTGCACAAACCCGGCTGCATCGCCCACACCTACGGGACAATCCTCTGCGCTGGTGGCCCCAACATCAATATAATGTTTGCTCAGCGGGTGAATTTTGCTGCGATCATCAATGCGATCACTGCCAATCATGCCGATGACGCCATTGGCAAACTGCACGCGACTGCCCCACAACCCATGTGGGCGCACGCCACCAATATTGGTAAAGCGCAAAAACCCTTCCTTGGTGATGTGTGTCACCATCACGCCAATTTCATCCATATGCGCCGCAATCATCACCTTCAGGCCACTACCGTCGCCCTTCTTCAAGGTGATCAAATTTCCCAGGGCATCAACGCTCATTTCGTCCACGTATGGCTCAACCTCTGGACGAATCAGGTCACGCATATGATCTTCAAACCCCGATGGGCCGTATGCTTCTACTAATTTTTTAATCAAGTCGTTCATTGTTACCTCTGTTGCGTCTTACGCATGATTGCGCAATTCGATCATGGTTTACCACTTACGGTTTACCAACTCCGGTGTCAGGTCGCGTAAAGTTGCTTCTGCCAAACGCACCACGTTGGCATAATCGTCCAGGTTTATCATCATGGTTGGGGTGTGGGCATAGCGGCCCGGTACAGCAATAGTTGCCGCGGGAATGCCACCCAGCACACGTTGAATGCTGGCGGTATTGGTGCCACCACCACCCGGCTGACGTAATTGGTAAGGGATGCCCCGCGCCGCTGCGGTACGCGTGATGTGCGCCACCAGACGTGGGTCTTGAATTGTGCCGCGATCCATGACATAAATCGACGGCCCTTTGCCCAGAGCCACATTCGAGCTGGCATCTTCTTCATTAGGCAGGTCATAAGCGGGCGTAGATTCTAAGACCAGGGCAGCATCTGGCTTGACAGCATAGGCAGCAACCTGTGCCCCGCGCAAACCAACTTCTTCTTGCACTGTAAATGCGGCACATAAATCAAAGGAAAATGGCTTGGCACGCAGTAGTTCAATAAGCGCTGCACAACCGGCACGATTATCAAACGCTTTGCCTAAAGCCGTTTTGCCTAACTCTTCATACTCGGTGATAAAAGCTGCGCGGTCGCCAATTGTGACCTTGCTGGCAGCGGCTTCTTTGCTTTTGGCACCAATGTCAATGCGCATGGCGTCTGTTTGCACGACGCGATCTCGCTCGGACCCGCTGAGCAAATGGATGGGCTTGGCACCGATAACGCCGGTTATCTTTTTCGCGCCAATTTGCACAACTTTCCCCAATAAAGCCAGCGGATTGAAACCGCCGACAGGGGCAAATTTTAACATGCCATCGCTGCCTATCTCTGTCACCATCAGGCCGACTTCATCCATATGCGCATCGACAAGGACGCACATATTGGTTGCGCCGGTGCCTTTTTTGGTCGCAAGCAGATTGCCTAACGAGTCAACATGCCATTCGTCAACGTGGTCAGCGATTAAATCACGGATGAGCAGGCGTACTTCTTTTTCATCGCCGGAGACGCCATCGACCTCCGTTAAATTTTTGAGTAATTCGTTCATGTGTGGAACTCCGTGAAGCGTAAGGCGTTGACCATTTTTATCTTTGGGCTTTTGCAACCAAAGAAACGGCCAACGGTTGAGAAAGCATCTTACCGTTTGCTATCGCCCTTTTCCATCATGCCGTCGGAGAGGGTTTGCAAAAATTTGTCATCGAGCCGGGCAATGAATTCGCCCAGTAAACGGCCGCTTCTCTCCAAATCTGTCAGGTCAACAACTTCGACCATGGTGTGCATGTAGCGCAGCGGGATGGAAACCAGGCCAGTGGGGATGCCATCGCGTGCAATTTGCAAGCCAAAGGCATCGGTACCGCTGGCACGGTTGTGTGTGCCGACGTGTACCTTCATTTCCAGGGCTTTGGCAGCGTCTTTGAGGGCATTGAACATGCCAGGGTGAACATTGGGGCCGATGTCTAACACGGGGCCATCGCCCAGGTCAAACACGTTTTCGCCATTTGCGCCGGGACCTTTGCCAAATGTGACATCAATGGCAACGGCCGTATCCGGGCGTTGTGAATGGGCGCTGGCGTATGCGCCGAGCAAGCGTGTCTCTTCCTGGCAGGTGGCGACAGCAATGACATCCCAGGTATGTGCGCGTTTTTGCAAATATTCCAGGCACAGGGTAACGGCCGTTAACGAAGCCCGGTTATCGAGCGCCTTGCCGGTTACTTGTTTGCCTTGCAATTTGCGCAGTGGCTGGCGAAAACTGATGAAGTCGCCGACGGAAACGGCCGTTTCCACTTCAGCCAACGACAAGCCAACATCCACAACCAGCTCTTCATAACCAAACGGCCGATCCTGACGGTCAGGCGGCAGCATGTGGGGGGGTAAACTCCCCAACACACCGGGTAAAGCACGCTTACCATGCACAACAACCGTTTGTCCGTACAAATGGCGGACATCCACACCACCCACATTGGTCACGCGCAAAAAGCCATTGCCCTGGTGAGACAAAATCTGCTTCACCATCAAGGCAATCTCGTCCATATGCGCAGCAAGCAAAATGCGGGGGCGCGGCTCAGGGCCTTCTCCATATTTGATGGCAATCAAATTGCCAACCCGGTCTCTGGTAATTGTGTCCACATAAGGCTGCCAGACATCGGCAACGACATCGGCAATTTCATGTTCCAAACCAGAGGGTCCGGCCGTTTCACTTAATGTTTGCAGTAGCTTAAATGTCTTCATCGTTCCTCTTTGCGGCACGTCTGTCAGGGCGTCGCTGTTTCGGTAGGCGTCGCCGTCTCCGTAGACGTTGCCGTCGGTTCAACTGTCGCGCTTGCCGCCACAGTTGGTGTGGGCGTGAAAGTGGGTGTTTCCGTTGGCGGGGCTAGTGTTGACGTAGCCGTTGGCGGAAGGGATGTATTGGTCGCCGTCGGCGATGATGTTGGCGTGGCTGTTGGCAATAATGTAGCTGTGGCCGTCGGTAAGGGCGGTGTATTGGTCGCTGTGGGCTGCGGCGTAAATGTCATGGTCGCTGTGGCTGTCGGCGGTGGTGTGCCGGTGCCGGTCGCTGTGGGCGTAGGGGTCTCTGTAGCCGTTGCCGTAGGCGACGGGGTAGCGGTCATGGTTTCTGTTGCCGCAGGCGCAGTTGGCGTTTGGAATTGTGCAGGTGTGGGGGGAAGTGTTGCGGTCGGTGGTGCGGGGGTGATGGTGCTGATGGGCGTAAACGTGGGAACGGCCGTTGCCGTTGCTGCCGGTACAGCCGGACTGGTTGACGTTGGTGACAACACAGCAGGCAATGTTGGTGGCACAGCCTCAATGCCACCCTCAGGAGCGGCAATTAGCGCGGCAATGCCAACACAGTAACAAGGAATTGTCAATAAGATAATGCCTACTAAAATTAAATAGGTGCGGCGACGTGAGTCCATAGCAACGTAGCCTTCATTATGAACCTGACCGCAGAGGCGGCTGTTTCCATTCTTGCATCGGGAGATCATAATTGACAATAGGCTAAAAGACAAATCCAACCTTGTTTGATGTCGGCGCAAACTTCAAGAAAATCGCAAAGTCGGCAACAAGACTCACTTGTAGGCTTGAAAGATGATCGGTCATCACGCTGATTCAAGTTTTCGCTAAATTGCTAGGCCTATAGGCGCATGCTATAATTTTTGCGGTAATAGGTCTAAACAATAGTAAGCACAAGCAGACCAATGAATAACTGGCGACAAAATAAGGAAAAATATGCCTTTTGAGTTATGGGGAGCAACCGGGACATATGGTCTAGGGATGCCAGGTCGCCCGTTAGGGTATGCACTCCTCCTCCTCTATGGCATTCTTCTGGGTTATCTGGTTTACCGGCACTTAAATGAACTGCGTCAATTATCTCGCCAGCAGTGGCTGTGGGCGGGAGGATTGTGGTTTGGCGCATTTCTTTTTAGCCAGCTTTTCCCCATTTCGTTTAATTTCGACAACCAATTAGCGCCGCTTGCCGTCGCCCAAAACCCGGTCACGACGTTGACATTGTTTACGGCCGTTCCCTTCCTGCTGGCTGGGGTTATCTTCGGCCCAGGCGTGGCCTTAATTGCCGGGTTATGCAGCGGTTTTGGACAAACTTTAGGGCAAACCCACCAACTTTTCGACATTTTCCATTTCGGCTTTACGGCCTGGCTGGCGGCAACCTGGCTGCAACAAAATTACAGCGGTCGCATCTACGATTGGCTGCGCCTCCCCATTGTCAGTGGGGCCATCGCCACCAGTCTCATGACCGTTCTTGTGGGCATCGCCACATTTGCCGGAACAACGGCCTCCATCAATAACCTGGCGGCCTTAGACCTGGCTTTGTCAACGGCCAACGCCAACTTTTTGCCGCTGCTCAGCGAAGGGTTATTTGGTGGCGGCATCGTCATGCTCATCCTGATGGGCGCTCCGCATTTGCGGCCACAACTGCACTTGCGCCCCTCGCCAGAAAAGCAAAGTCTCAGCCGCTATTTGCTCAACACATTTGCACGCTTTGCCATTTTGCTTACGGTTTTGCTGGTGACGGTGGTCTTTACATTGGCAACGGCCGTTTCCACCCGTCTCGTTATCAACCAAATGGCCCACGATGCCAATGCCGTCTCGGCAGAAATCCCCGATTTTCAAGCACGGCTGCAAAACCTGTTGATGCAGTACAGCAATGACCAGGATTTGCTCAGCCCGGATACGGCCGTTAGTGACAAATCCTTGCGGCAGCTCTTCCGCACCTCGCCGCTTTATCGCCGCATCCTCCTGGTAGACGCCAACGAACAGGTTCGCAATTACTACCCGGACGACATCAGCGACATCACCCTCACCGATTTGGAGCAGGCAGCCATTGCCAATGCCCTATCCACCAGCGCCCCGGACATCACCGCCGCCCAAAATCGCGATGACGAACATATTCTCAGCTTCGTCGTACCAGTTTTAGATGAACAAGGGCGTCCCGCCGCCGTATTGGTCGGGCGCGTGCCAGAACTCTCCTTCGACACGCTGATTGTCGGCTTGCAAGGAACCGTCGGCGCGGGCAGCGGCTACATTGTTGACGAAAATTCGCGCATCATCGCCCACCCCGATCCGGATCGCCTCCTTAATTATTGGTACCCGCCGCAAGACGATGCGCCGCTGGGCAGCGCAACAGCCATGAATGGCGTTTCCTATCAGGGGCGTCAGGGTGACACCAATGCCCGCGAGCTAGTCTATTACGTCACCGGGCAAAACCACCCCTGGACGGTGGTCATCTCTGTGCCATACGAAGTAGTGCTGCGCCTGGCGCTAAACATTGGTGCGCCATTGACGCTGGTGCTGCTGCTGGTAATGGGCGCTTTTTACTTCAATCTGGCGGTTGTGGGACGCAATATCACCAAGCCTTTGCGCAATCTGGTGCAGGCGTCCAAGACCATCGCCGCCGGGGGCAGCTTTGACTTTGAACGGGAAACGGCCGTTGACCGGGACGATGAAGTCGGCCAACTCCACAACGCCTTTGCACAAATGCAGCGTTCCCTCAAAAGTCGTCTTGACGAACTATCGCTGCTGCTCAGCGTCAGCCACGACGTTTCCGCCAGCATCGACATCAACCACAGCATGCCCGCCATCCTCAAAGGGGCACTGCGCGGCACCGGCGCATCCGGCGCACGAGCCATCGTCTTCAATCCGAGTGGCGGCTCTCCCCTCACCTTTGGCGAAGGGCCAACGGCCGATACGATGGGCGTTCTCGACCGCGCCGTCGCCACGCGGCTGCGTACAACCAAAGAGATCATGCTCTCCACGCCCAACCAGATTCGCGCCGAACTGGACCTGACAGAAGATACCGCCTTGCCCGTACCGGCGCTCATCGCCATTGCCTTACACTCACGCGACCGCTTCCAGGGCGTCATCTGGCTAGGCTATCGCCAAAATCACCGCTTTGACCTCTCCGAGCGCAATTTGCTTTACACCATTTCCAGTCAGGCATCCCTGCTTGTGGAAAATGCGCGTCTCTTTGCCACCGCCGAAGGCGGCTGGCGGCGGCTGGCAGCCGTTCTCGCCAGCACCACCGATGCTGTCATCGTCACCGACCAGACCAAACGCGTGCTGCTCATCAATCGCGCGATGGAGCGCATCTTCCAATTAAATGCCGCCGAGGTTGTGGGGCGGCAAGTTACCGATGTCATGAAGGTGGAACCGCTTGTCAAGGCGCTGACAAACGACGACGAAAGCTCGCGTAATCAAGAGTTCTCTTATCGTGAACGCACCTATTACACCAATGCCGCGCCTATCATCAGCAACGACGGGCAGGCGTTGGGACGTGTCGCCGTCTTGCACGACATCACCCATTACAAAGAAGTAGACGAGTTAAAGTCCACCTTTGTCTCCACCGTGTCACATGATTTGCGCAGCCCGCTCACCTTTATGCGGGGCTATGCGACCATGCTGCCGATGGTCGGCGAAATGAACGACAAGCAGCGCCAATATGCTGACAAAATCCTCAGTGGCATTGATCAGATGGCCCAGTTGGTAGACGATTTGCTCGATTTGGGACGAATTGAAGCGGGCGTAGAACTGACCTATAACAAAATTGACATCGCGCCCCTGTTATCTGACATCGCGCAGGAATATTGGCAGCATACGCACCTCAATGGCATTAAATTGCAAGTAGATGTACCGGCTGACCTGCCGCCCATTTATGGTGATCAAGCCTTAATTCGGCAGGCAATCACCAACTATATTGGCAACGGCATCAAGTATGCGCCCAACAGTGGGCAAATGATGTTACGCGCTGAGAAACTAAATGGGGAAGTGATCATCAGTGTCAAAGACAACGGCCCCGGCATCCCACAAGAGGTGCAAATGCGGCTGTTTGAGAAGTTCTTCCGTGCGCAACAGCGCGGCACGGAAAAGATCAAGGGGTCGGGGTTAGGGCTGGCAATTGTCAAGTCAATTGCCGAAAAGCATGGCGGTCGCGTCTGGTGCCAGAGCGAACCGGGCAAAGGCAGCACGTTCTACTTCTCTGTACCCATCGCCAACAAGCAGTAACCGCCGCTTACCGCTTACTGCTTGTCTGCCTGCAACTCATCCAATATTGCTTGTAAATCTGAGGGAAGTTCAGAGCTGAAGGTTAGCTCGACATCGTCGGACGGCCGTTTCAAGGTTAACTCTGCCGCGTGCAAAAAATGACGGTGCAGGTTGAATTTGCGCTTGCGACGGCCGTAAATCGTGTCACCGACCACTGGATAGCCGATGTAAGCCAGATGCACGCGAATTTGATGTGTGCGCCCCGTGTGCAGATCACATTCCACATAGGTGAACTTCTCGAAGTTGGCAAGCGTTGTGTAATGCGTTTGTGCCGGACGGGCTTGCGGCGAGTGAGGTGAATTGGGCGGAATGACGGCCATTTTCTTGCGCTGCGTCGGATCACGGCCAATTGCGGCATCAATCAGGGCGGCTGGCGGTTGCAGTTGTCCTTCTACCAATGCCAGATACTTTTTGCGCACGGTGCGCTTTTTGAACTGGCGCTGCAAATGCCATAATGCCTGATCATGCTTGGCGATGACGATGAGGCCAGATGTGTTTTTGTCGAGGCGATGCACAATGCCAGGGCGCATCTCGCCCCCGACTCCTTCAATATCCGGGCAATGGTGCAGCACCGCATTAGCCAACGTGCCGCTGTAATGGCCGGTGCCGGGATGGACAACCATATCTGCGGGTTTGTTGATGACGATCATGTCGTCGTCTTCGTAGCGCACATCGAGGGGGATTTCTTCTGGCAGCAGATCGGTAGGCTGCAATTCAGGCAAAATGGCGACGAGGCGTTCGCCACCGTTAACGCGCAAACTGGGCTTGGTGAGGGAACGGCCGTTCATCGTCACCAACCCATCTTGAATCAAACGCTGCCACTGCATGCGCGACAGCTGTGGCATGGCATCACATAACGCCTTGTCCAGCCGTTCACCCGCCAAACGCAGCGTCAACTCAACGGGATGCCCACTCATCGGCGGGGGCGCGGAATTCTGATTCGTCAAGGGATCGCTCATGAGGAGTTTCAGATGAAGGAGTTGTGGCCTGCATGTGACGATACTCACGCCACATCAGCCAGGCCATGATAATCACACCAGAGACAATTGACATGTCGGCGACATTAAATACCGGCCAATCGGAAATGTAAGGAATATAGATGATCGAACTAATATCGATGTCAATAAAATCAGTAACATGACCGATACGCATCCGATCAATGAAATTGCCCAGCGCCCCGGCCAACTGTAAGCCAAGCGCAATGCGCAGCAGCCGCTGCCCGGCCGGGAGTGTGTAGTTGTAATACAAAATCACCGCAGCGACGGCAACGGCAACAATCATGAAAAAGATGCTGCCATCCGGGAAAAGGCCAAAAGCGGCTCCGGTGTTCGTCGCATGGATGATCTGGAAATAATGCGCCAATCGCGGGAAAGGAACCCAATTGGTATACAAAGGGAGATGTGCTTCGACCAGATACTTGGTAAATTGATCGAGGATCAAGACAATGGTTAGGACGATGCCTACCACGCTCAATTCGCCAAGAGAGGGGCGTGGTAGTGGCGCGTCTTTGTCTGGCGTCACAGTTTCAGGTGTTTCAAATTCTGTCATGATGTCGTTGTCCCATTAAGATACGCTTGATTGTACCATTGCCACGCCGGTTGGCGAGTATGGAAGGGCAGCGTTTATGGCTTACTCAGTGAATGGGATGGTTTCACGCTTCAATGGATAACGGCCGTTTCCCTGTCACCACCCATTTAGAGCTTGACAAACTAATGATATTAGTTTATAAACTAACTATATTAGTTTTTGTGTGAAAGGAGACCCGTTGCTATGAAACTAACCCAACATGGACAATATCTGTGGCAAATCACCCGTTTGGGGGCCTTCAACTGCTATTTATGGCAAGAGCCAGATGGCTTGACCCTGATTGACACCAACATGGGCGGCAGTGCGGCAGACATCTTGCAAGCAGCAAAGCGCATTGGACAACCCATTACGCGCATCACCCTTACCCATGCGCACGGCGATCATGCCGGGTCGCTGGACGAGGTAGCCAAACAACTGCCAGGGGTAGAAGTGGCGCTTGCGTCACGCACAAGCGAGTTCCTGCAAGGCAACCTCAACCTGCGTGCGGACGAACCACAGGCCAAGCTGCGCGGCGGTTTTGTGCAATGCACCACGCAGGCAACACGCATACTCAGCCCTGGTGACAAAGTTGGCTCTTTGCAAGTAGTGGCTGCCCCCGGACACACGCCCGACCATATCGCCTTTTTCGCTGAACGAGATGGCACCTTGATTGCCGGGGATGCTTTCCAAACACAAGCCGGTACGGCCGTTGCCGGAATGATTCGTTGGCTGTTCCCCTTCCCGGCAATGGCAACCTGGCACCTGGCAACGGCTTTGGCAACGGCCGTTAACCTGCGCCGTCTCAATCCAACCCGGCTGGCTGTGGGACACGGCCGTGTCCTGCAAAATCCAACGGCAGCTATGGACGCCGCCATTCGCCAAGCTGAGGCAAAAGTCAATGCCTAAACGCAGATGGCTTAAACGGGATGTCGTTATCGAGCAGGCGGCGGCGTTGGCTAATGAGGCAGGCAGCGTTACGGCCGTTTCCCTGGCAACGTTAGCCCAGGCACTGCAAATCCGCCCGCCCTCTCTCTACAATCACGTCGCCAGCCTGGAAGACCTGCATCGCGGCCTCGCTCTCTTTGGGCTGCGGCAGCTTATGGTAGAGCTGCGGCAAGCTTCATTGGGATTAGTGGGACGTGAAGCCATACTCGCCACCGCCAGCGCCTATCGCCGCTTTGTGCATGCGCAGCCCGGCATTTACCCCCTCACCGTCCGCGCTCCAGAGCCAGAGGAAACTGAAGCAACGGCCCTGTCGCAGGAATTGGTGCAAATGCTGCTGCTAATGATGGCCTCGTTAGGGCTGCAAGGTGATGACGCCATTCACGCCATTCGCGGACTGCGGGCCATCTTGCACGGCTTCACCAGCCTGGAAACGGCCGCTGCCTACAAAATACCGCTAGACCAAGACGAGAGTTTTTACCGTCTGCTAAATGCCTATTTGGATGGCCTGACACAATAACCCACACAGCACACAAATCGCATTCCGCCCTGTTTTTGACGCGGCTCAAGGCTCATCTTTTGCGCAGACCAACACGGTGACGCTGCTGCGCGGAAAGTTTACGGTGTGTACAGCAACATGAAAACCAGCCTCGCTTAGATGCGTGACAAAAGGCTGCCAGGGAGAAACGGCCGTTTCCGTTCCCACCTTCCCCTCCTCACGCTGCCCTGTAATTTTGTACAACCATTCCACAAAGCGCGTGAATGGGTCGCTGCCACGAAGATGCGCGGCGGGGACAATGACGAAACGGCCGTTGCGGGTCAACACCCGCCGCACCGCTCGCAGCGTCTCCGCCTCCACCACATAGGGCGTCGGAAACGTCGCCAACACCGTGTCAAAACTACCGGCAGTAAATGGCAGTTGTTGTGCCCGCCCCCGCAGCAGCGGCACAGAAGGAACACGCCGCCGCGCCTGCCGCCCCATAAACGGCGACACATCCAACCCAACCGCCGCGTGTCCGGCCAATTGCAGCGCCAGCAGCACATGCCCTGGCCCATGCCCCAGCTCCAGCACACGCCCTTGCACATAAGGCAATGCCGCCCGCTGCCAGTCACGCCACGCCCCAAACGAAACCACCCAGCTTACAACGTCATACGTCCAGGCCAGTTCGTTGTACAGCAGGTAAAAACCAAAACGAATCAGGTTACTCCACAATTTAGTAAACATAAAACAACAAATCGCGTATTGGTATCTGACGCAGAGCCATCATCATCAGGCAACACGCAAGGTAACAATCATATCTGTATGAAAAACGAACCTCCGAGAGGCGCAAAGACTGTCTCCGAAGCCTCCCGGAGGTTATCAATAACAGGCTCTCCGCATGAGACGAACCTCCGAGAGGTTTATTTTTGCAGGGGAAATTGTATACTAAAATCACACACCATTAGCAAACAACATACCATACACCACGCCCACATACTGCTATCTATCGGGTAAGAAACATATGAAACCAATCAAGAAAATCGCCATCAATACAGGCGGCGGCGACGCGCCAGGATTAAACGCTGTCATTCGCGCCATTGTGCTGGCAGCACTCAATCGCGGCTGGGAATGTATCGGCATTCGTGAAGGGTACAACGGGCTGCTGCTGCCGCATGAGTATCCACAAGGGGGCATCATCCCCCTCGACCGGCAATCTGTACGCGGCATCACACACCTGGGCGGCACCATCTTAGGCACCACCAATCGCGGCAATCCGCTCAAGTTCCCGGTGGTCGGCGAAGATAGACAGGTACAAGAAATCAATCGCTGTGCCGAGTTGGTTGACCTGATCCACGCACAAGATGTGGATGCCCTCATCGCCATCGGCGGCGATGGGTCGCTGGGCATTGCCAATGCGCTGCACCAACACGGGCTGCGCGTGGTTGGCGTCCCCAAAACGATTGACAACGACCTGGACCAGACGGTGATCACGTTTGGCTTTGACACGGCCGTTTCCTTTGCCACCGAATGCATGGATCGCCTGCACGCCACCGCCGCCGCTCACCGCCGCATCATGGTTGTTGAAGTGATGGGGCGCTATGCGGGCTGGATCGCCCTCAATGCCGGCGTCTCCTCCACCGCCGATGTCATTCTCATCCCCGAAATCCCATACGACATCAACAAGGTTGTGGAAAAGGTGCAAGAGCGTGAGCGAAACGGCCGTTACTTCACCATGGTCATGGTCGCCGAAGGTGCCAAACCCATCGGCGGCGACTACACCTACCAGGGCGACCGCCTTGGCGGTGTCGGGCAAAAAGTCGCCGCCGCCCTGGAAACGCTCACCGGCAAACAAGCGCGTGTCGTCGTGCTGGGGCATCTGCTGCGCGGTGGCACGCCCACCACATTCGACCGGCTGCTCTCGCTGCGCTTTGGCGCGGCGGCCGTGCGTGCCCTGGAAGAAGGGCAAGATGGGGTCATGGTCGCCCTCGATCCGCCTACAGTGCGTTATGTCCCACTGGAGCAGGCAACCAGCCGCCTCAAAACGGTGCCGCTCGATTGTGACACCATGCTCACCGCCCGCGACCTGGGAATTTGTTTCGGCGATTGACACGGCACAGCAAACCGTCTACGATCCGCAACCTGACTAACGAAAATCCGTAATCAATGATCGGTAGTCATGAATTGGGTACCATTTAGTACCACTTGCCGTTTACATTCCTCTGCCACACCTGGCTGGGATTGTTTACGAGCGAATACAAGGAGTATTTTGTGAACAAGAAAATTTTTATTCTGGGGCTTTTAATGAGCCTCATTTTCATGGGTGTGCTCAGCGCCTGTAACAGCACAGACGTGACACCTACCCCAACGGAGGTTGCCGTCATCGAAGAGGCAACGCCTGTTCCTGCCACGGAAGAACCAACGGCCGTTTCCACAGAAACGGCCGTGCCCACAGAGACGGCTGCACCCACAGAAACGGCCGTGCCCACAGAAACGCCAGAACCAGAAGCCACGGCCACAACCGAAGCCGAACCAACTGAAGCGGCAACAACGGATACATTGTTCACCTTCGTCCCGGCAAGCTGCCAGTTCGACGAGCCGGTGGGTTTTGATGTGGAATGCGGATATGTGACGATGCCGGAAACACATGCCGACCCGGAAAACGGCCGTACCGTTCGCCTGCACGTCGCCATCTTCAAAAGCGACAGTGACAACCCCGAACCCGACCCCATCGTTTACCTGGAAGGTGGTCCTGGTGCCGATGCCCTGGAGACCGTTCCCCTCGTCTTCGCCGACCGCTTCGCCCCCTTCCTCGCCAACCGCGACTTCATCATGTTCGATCAACGTGGCACCGGCTACTCTGAACCATCGCTGGCTTGCCCCGAATACACCGAGTTAGCCTACGACAGCCTCGACCTGGACCTGCCACAGGAAGAAGAAATAGCCATGACTGTGGGCATCATGCAAACATGCCATGATCGCCTGGCAGAAGAAGGCGTCAACTTTGCCGCCTACAACAGCGCCGAAAACGCCGCCGATCTGGCAGCATTACGCATCGCACTTGGCTACGATGAGTGGAACGTTTATGGCATTTCCTACGGCACGCGCCTGGCACAAACGCTCATGCGCGATGATCCAAGTGGTGTGCGCAGCATCATTCTCGACTCCAGCTACCCCTTATCAGCTAGCCTGGTCACAGATTTTGCCACCAATGCCGATCGCGCCTTTGACACCTTCTTTGCTGGCTGTGCTGCGGATGCAGAATGTAACGCCACCTACCCCGATTTGGAAACCGTCTTCTTTGACCTGGTAGCCCAACTCGATGAAACGCCCATCACATTGCCCGTGACCAATTTCCTGACCGGAGAAAATTATGAAGCGCTTCTTGGCGGTGATGATTTAATCGGCATCCTCTTCCAGTCATTGTATTCGGCAGAGATTATTCCCATCTTGCCACAGCTCATTTACGAGGTGCGTGATGGCAATACACAAAATCTGGGCTTGCTGCTCTCCAGCTTCATGCTTAACTCCGAGTTTTTCAGCATCGGCATGCAATACTCGGTGCAGTGCAACGAGGAAAACTCATTTAGCGCACCCGGTGAAGGCGAAGCGTCTATTGCCGAATTCCCGAACATCAGCGAGGCGTTCATTAGCGGTGCCGAAGTTGATGACCAGGTATGCGCCTTTTGGGGAGCAGGAGAGGCAGACGCAATTGAAAACGAAGCTGTCCAAAGCGATTTGCCCACGCTGATCCTGGCAGGCGAATATGACCCCATCACACCACCAGCCTGGGGTGTGTTGGTTGGTGAAGGGTTGAGCAGCGCCTTCTTCTACGAATTCCCAGGCTTGGGGCATGGGGTAAGCGTCTCCGGCGATTGTCCGCTCAGTGTGACACTCGCCTTCCTGGACGATCCGACTGCTGCGCCCGATGCTGCGTGCATTGCCGAAATGGGTGGCCCCGCCTTCGAAATTGCCGGAGCGGCAGACGAGGAAATCACGCTGGTTCCCTTCACGGCCGATTTATCGGTGGCAGTAGTAGCTGGGGTTGTACCAGAAGGATGGACAGATTCGGGCTTCGGCATTTTTGCGCGTGGGAGAACCGCATTGGATCAGACATTGATTCTACAGCAAGCAGTGCCGGGCTTTGATAGTGCCATGCTCGTTGAACTGCTTAGCGGCCAATTAGAGCTTGAAGGCACCACGGAAACGGTGGGCAGCTACGAGACGGAAACGCTCACCTGGTCGTTATACGAATTGGAGTTGCAAGGACTGCCGGTGGATATTGGCGTCGCCGAAGATGACTCTTATGCTTATGTGGTGCTGCTTATCAGCAGCAGCGAAGAGCGTGACTTCTTGTATACGGCCGTTTTCCAACCAGCCATGTCCGCACTCAACGTTCCATAACAGATAGCAGAGCGGCGGAGTTGCTATCTCCGCCGCTCTACCCATTATCAAGGGGTGGGCGTCGGCACGACAATGATCTCTGTCACCACAGGCAATGTGTCTAACGGATAATCAACCGTAAAAAAGCTGACCGTCACCCACCCCCGTTTGCCATCTTTTTCCACAATCATCCAGTAGCCGTTGTCCGAAACGGCCGTTACCACCACCGCCTCCCCCTGCAACACAAACGTCCCAATTTGCTCGTAGCGCATGCCCGGCCCGGCAAAAAAGGCGGCATCCTCAACACAGGTCGCCACAATCTTATCAGGTGTGGCCGCCAGAGTTGGCGTCGCTGTATTGGTTGGGCTGGGCGTCGCTGTTGGCGTCACTGTAGGAGATGGCGTTGGTGTAGTTGTAGGAACGGCCGTTGCCGTTGGCGTCACTGTAGGAGATGCCGTTGGCTCAGTGGTGGCGGTGGGCGCAAGGGGCGTTGCTGTAGGGGAAACGGCCGTTTCCACCGCAGCAACACCCGCCTCCGCCGCTGTCGGCGCAGCAGGCGTAGAAATTGGCGGCGTATCGTCATTAAAAACAAACACAAAAATGGTGAACAGCACAATCAACAAAGCTGTCACCCCCAGGGCAACCGTCACACGCTGATAATGGGGAAGCGGTTCATCTTCCGGCTCCAAGGATCGCCAAAATTCACGCAAACGACTCATATAAGCTCACCCTGTCCACACAAGTTGCTGATTTTCCAGATAATACGTTTGGCCCATCTGCCATGCCTGCACACACTGATGCACACGCCGCCCCAAGCGCAGCACCACTTGTTCAGCGATGGCATCAAGCTGCCAAAACCGATATTCGCTTAATTCCGCTGCTGGCAAACGAATAGCCGCGATGTCTGCTTTCGTCAAAATGCCTCCCAGAAACACAAAAGCAAGTGCTTCCGTTTTGTCGCTGCTGGCGCTGATGTAATCCACGCCCAGCAACTGCTGGGGCTGCCAGACCAGCCCCAATTCTTCCTCGATTTCCCGCACACAAGCCTGCAATGGCGACTCGTCAGCCTCCACTGCCCCGCCGGGGATTTCCCAATGAGGTTTGTATGTGGGTTTGACGAGCAGTAAACGGCCGTTTTCATCAAAAAACAGGGCACCCGCCGACATCCGTTTGCGCGGCAAACTTCGTTGATACGCCATCCCTTGCAAACCGTCCCGCTCAGCCGCCATCCGCCACCCTCCTCACACTTCTCCCCATCATCCCCGCCAACCCGGCACACGATCCCGAATTTGGCGAATGTGCGCCGGGCCAGTACGACAACAGCCGCCAATCAATGCCGCACCCAATTTGCGCCATTCCCGGCTAAACGTGCCAAATTCCGTGGGCACATTCAATCCCTGCCACACCTTTGCCACCGGGTCATACGCTTCCCCAGAATTGGGATAAACAATGATGGGCTTTGTGGTCGCTTGCTGTATCGCCTGAATCAGGCTGGGGATGAAGCGCGGCGGCGTACAGTTAACGCCAACAGCGGCCACTTGTGGCAGCGCATCAAGATAAGCGGCACAATCAGCAATAGGCGTCCCATCACTGATGTGCTGCCCGTCACGGCAGCTAAAGCTAAACCAGGCCATGCGCTGTGGCGTCTGGAGCAACAGGCGTCCATAAGCACGCGCTTCGGCAAAGGAGGGAATCGTCTCGCAGGCCAGGATGTCCGCGCCGCTGTCAGCGAGAATGTGCCAGCGCTCCTGGTGAAAAGCCACCAGGCCATCTTCGTCCAGATCATAATCGCCGCTGTACTCAGAGCCATCGGCCAAATAAGCGCCATAAGGGCCAATGCTGGCAGCCACCATAGGACGCAGCCGCCGGGTGTGGTCAGCATGCTGCCAAAATTCATCTCTGGCTTGCATGGCTAACTGCACAGAGAGACGGATCAAATCGGCAGCGGCCGTTTCCGTTAAGCCACGCGCCAACAAGGCAGGGATGGTCGCCTGATAACTGGCAGTAATCGCGCAGTCAGCACCGGCCCAAAAGTAATCGAGATGCGCCTGACGAATCAGGTCAGGGTTTTCTAGCAGCACACGCGCCGACCAGAGTGCATCGCGCAAGTCGCAGCCCAACGTTTCCAGATGTGTTGCCAGGCCACCATCGAGGACGAGAACGCCTTGCTGCTCAAGAAACGGCCGTAACGGATTATCCAACGCCATCTCTGCCATACAGCCTTCACCTAGCCCAAGGGAATGACATTAGACGGCCGTTTCGGGAACAAAATGTTCAACAAAATACGCGCCTCTTCTTCCAAATAACAATCAGCAAAGGCATGATCCAACTCATGCACACTGCGATAACCAAACAACAACTGCAAAAACGTCTGCTCCGGAAACATCGCATCGCCCGATTCCAGGCGAATTGGTTGGAACGTCCCGACTTCTTGCAGGTTCCCATCTTGCCAAACCAGCGTCATCTGCTCCCGATAAAAATTCAACCGCGTCGTGCCCGTGTAGCCAGCCAGCACACTAGCCGCCAGGCGCTGCTC
Source organism: Ardenticatenaceae bacterium (assembly GCA_020634315.1). GTDB lineage: Bacteria > Chloroflexota > Anaerolineae > Promineifilales > Promineifilaceae > JACSRF01. Next base: position 109,546 of record JACKBV010000011.1, read on the forward strand.
CAAGACAGGCGCAATGTGACGCAAAAACTGCGGCAAATCTGGCAGGCGAATGTACCAGGCATAGGGCGCACGCGGCTGTTCCAACTGCCGCCCTAACGCCTCATAAACGGGATGCGCCTCCCCCAATTCAAAGCCAATCTGGTCAATAGGTTCTTTGCGGTTCGGGTTCAGCTCATCCGCTTTGTGCCGCAGCACGCGTGTCAGGAAAAGCGCCACAGCACGCCAGGGATGCCCTGCACGCACCCCCAACTCGCGCACATGAAAAGCACGCCCCCAATGGTTAAATTCCGTGTACGCAACACATTCTCCGCCCGTCGTCTCAATCACATAAACGTGCCGCGCATAGGGGGATTCGCGGTGTGTGGCGAACATTTCGTAGGCCCACAACGCCTCATCGCGCACGCGAACCACCGGGCTATTGGCCGTGTTTGCCTTATAAAGCTCAGCCAGCAGCGGAATATCCGCAGCCGTCGCCGGACGCATTTGATACGGCTCTTCGTCAACCTTCTTATCATTACTGGCACGATTCCAGAAAAAAGCGCGACCGCCACCCAAATTTAAGGCCATCTCATAACCAAACTGGCGGTAATACCAGGGAATGCCGGTAATCGCCTGCACCATCTCCCCGCGTGCCGCACTTTTGGCATGAACGACATTCATTTGCCGCCGCACCAGGCCATGCCGCCGGTAATCCGGGTCTGTCCCCACCAGTTCTGGGCGACCAACGCCAAATTCGACGCCCTCATAAGCCCATCGCTGCGAGATCAGGTTGAGCGACGAGACAATTTTGTTGCCGTTGTTCGTATCTACAACAACTGTGAAATCTTCCGCTTTGGTGGTGGGATGTTCCCCATTCATCAGGTCGTGAACCCAATGCGTCAAAAACGTCGCCGGGTCATCGGGATTATCACTGTGAACACGCACATTAAACGCCGCCAATTCCTCTGCATCGGCCGGTGTTGCCCAGCGCAGCAGCAGCCCATTTTCTAACTTTTGCGGTAAAGCTATATTGTTATCACGCATCATCGTGTCACCAACTTCTCCAATCTATCCACATAGTCAGCCAGGACGGCAAAGGTCTTTTCGACCGGTTCTGGCGAAGTCATATCCACACCGGCCGCTTGCAGGGCGGCAATGGGATATACCGAACTGCCCGCTTTGAGGAACTCTCGATATTTTGTCACTGCGCCCGGTTTTTGCGCCAACACATCTGCGGCCAGGGCATGCGCACCGGCAATACCGGTGGTGTATTGGTACACGTAAAAGTTTGCATACAGGTGATTGGGGAACTGTGCCCAGGTAATGCCAACGCGATCCCGATCCATTTCCACTTCCTCACCAAACCCTTCGGCAAATAAATCAGCCATGAGGTTGATCATAGTGTCGGCGGTGAGAGCCTGTCCGCGCTCGACACGTTCGTGGATAGCCAGCTCAAAACGGGCCAGGGTTGGCATAATGAAAAAGTAACGGTGGAAGTTGGACATTGCCTCTTCGATGACGGCAATCTGGAAATCGGGATCGTCGTTGTGATCGAGCAGGTAAGAACGAACCAATGCCTGATTAAAGTTGGAGGCTACTTCGGCGATAAAGAGCGAGTAGCGGGCATAGAGGAAGGGCTGGTTTTGCCATGTGTAGTAGGAGTGGAGCGAGTGCCCTAATTCGTGTGCCAGGGTGCTCATGCTGAAAAGATCGTCGGCGTAGCTCATTAAAATATAGGGATGGGTTCCCTGGACGCCGGTGGAAAATGCGCCGGAACGTTTGCCTTGATTGGGATAAATATCGACCCATCGTTGTTCTAAGACGCCCTGGCGCAATGTGTCAACATAATCATTGCCTAACGGCCGCATCCCGGCGACGATCCAGTCAACGGCTTGCGCAAAGGGGACGTTGGGTTTAACGGCCGTTAATGGGGCCTTCACATCATACACATGCAATTTGTCATATCCCAGCGCTTGCCGCCGCACCCGCCAGTAACGATGCCAGGTCGGCAAATGGCGACGAAACGTCTCCAGCGTATTGTGAAAAACGTCAACGGGGATATTGCTGGGGGCCAATGCCGACTCCAGAGACGAGCCAAAACGGCGGGCACGCGCCATAAAGACATCTTGCTTGATGCCAGCAGCAAGCGCCGTCCCCATCGTGTTCTTATACGCCAGATAGCCATCCGCATAACGCTCCCAGGCAGTGCGGCGCACGCCGCGATCTTCATGGGTCAGCAGTGCGCCAATGGTGCCCTGCGCTACGGTTAAGTCTTCGTTTCCGGCGGTCGCTTGCGCTGGTTCGAAACGGATGTCCGCATCGGCTAACACGCCATGCACAGAAGCGCCCGTTCTAAAGGGATCCATCACCATGCCCAACAGTTCTTCCACTTCTGCCGAGCGCACGTGCGCTTGCTGCCGCTCCAAATCGTTTAGGTAATGGGTCATGGCGGCCAGGCGTGGCTCTTCTGCCGTCCAACGGCGCAGGGTATCAAAGCCGATGGTCAGCAATTCGGGGTCCATAAATGCGAGGGTTGCCAATGTTTGCCCAAAGAGGCCGCGTGCGCGGTCGTTTTTGGCGGCGGCTTCGGGATCGGCCGTATCTACTTCATGAAAGAGGGTGGCATAGATGTAAATTTTGCCAACTTCATCATATACGGCCTGCATTTTGTCGAGCAAATCGGCCAAGATGGCTGGCCCTTCATGCAGGCGGCCCTGGTAGGTTGCGATTTCTTGCAGAAGGGAGGGGATTTGGGAAACGGCCGTTTCCCAGGCTTCATCTGTAGCATAAACGGCCGTGGCGTCCCAGGTATGCGCCACCGGAATTTCATGACGTTTTGGTAAGGCTTGCGACATTATCTACTCCTAAAAATAATCTCCCGGAGATTTTATTCCACAAGATGGGTGTGTCGATGACAACCTCCGGGAGGTTGGTTTTCATCGCTTCTGCTATACGGCACCTCATGGAAACTCCTAAAATTACGCACAAACGGCGAACTCAGCACCGTTCAACAATTACCGATTACAAACGCTGGCTCCTATTATAAGACATTCGTAGGAAAGAGGGTGGGAATGTTGACGAGTCACCTTTATGTATGCCAAAATCTAACGAAATTTATGCACAAGGAGTTTAACATGACTGGCGTGACTTGGATGTATTGGCTAACGATTGTATCAACATCTGTAACAGGTTTGTATGTGTGGCAGGTCTTAAAGCGCCAGCAAGCAGACAAAGCAAAGGTTGCTTTAAAGCCTGTGCCGATTGAAAGAAATCGCCGCCCTCGTTAAAAGGCGGCATGACAAAGGAAGTGTAAAAGACAATGTTTTACTTTAACCCGCTTTATCTTGTTTTTGCGTTACCCGGTTTATTGTTAGGGCTTTGGGCGCAATCGCGCGTCAAAAGCGCTTTCAGCCAATACAGCCGTGTGCGTACATTGCGAAATGTAGCGGGAGCAGAAGTGGCCCGATCATTACTGGATTCACAGGGTCTCTATGACGTCCATATTGAGCAGGTACAAGGTACGCTCTCTGATCATTACGATCCACGGCAAAAAGTGCTGCGCCTTAGCCAAGACGTTTATCGCGCACCGAGCATTGCTGCGGCCGGTGTCGCCGCCCACGAAATGGGGCATGCGTTACAAGATGCTCATGGTTATGCACCTTTGCGGATGCGCAGCGCCTTGGTGCCCGCCGTACAGTTCGGCAGCACCTTAGGCCCCTGGGTATTTATGGGGGGCTTGCTGTTAAACTTTACGCAATTGGCATGGGTTGGCGTTATTTTGTTCGCCGCCAGCACCGTCTTTGCCCTGATCACATTGCCAGTTGAGCTAGACGCCAGTCGCCGCGCCAAGCAATTATTGACGAGCAATGGCTTGCTTGTTGGCAATGAAATTGATGGCGTGAACAAAGTCTTAGATGCGGCAGCCTGGACCTATGTGGCAGCGGCCGTATCCTCTATTGGCACCCTACTTTATTACGTCATGCTTCTCACCGGTTTTGGTCGCCGCGACTAAACAAACAAGTTACACTTACAGCCCGTCCGCTTCACATCGAAACGGACGGGCTTTTTATTTTCCACGATAAGATATAACTGAGGGGAGCAACCGCACCATCTTCTAAATGGTGTGCCCCAGTTTAGACAAGAACATCGAGGTTATCATCATGACCGGTTTATCCTGGCGTCCAAACACGCGCCCGATTCCCCGCGAATATCGGGCTAATTTTTTGCATCTTTACCTTGATATTGCCTGGTATGCCGTTTTAAGTGGCAGCGCCATTGCCTTTGTCAGTGTTTTTGTGACACGACAAGGCGCGAACGAATTCCAACTAGGGCTGCTCAATGCTGGCCCGGCGGTTGTCAATTTGATGGCGACTTTGCCTGCCAGCCAATGGCTGCAAGCACGTCCCATTAATCGGGGGGTGTTCTGGACGGCCGTTTTCAATCGCATTGTCTATTTTTCCTGGGTCTTCTTGCCCTCTTTTTTGCTGCCTTCCACCCAGGTTTGGAGCATCATCCTCCTTACCCTGCTGATGAGCATTCCCGGTGCCGCATTAGCCATTGGCTTTAATGCGCTTTTTGCCAGCGCTGTGCCCATAGAGTGGCGCAGCCATGTTGCCGGAGTGCGCAATGCGTTGTTGGCAATCGTTTACATCATTATTTCGCTCTTGAGTGGCTGGCTGCTCGATTATTTACCTTTTCCGCTGGGGTATCAGGTTGTCTTTGGCATCGGTTTTTTGGGGGCAGTGATGAGCACGGTACATTTGTGGTATGTACGGCCGTCTACCGACCCCAACAACGCACCGCAACAACGCCCGCGCAATCTGGCTTCACCCGGCATCTTCCGCACGGGCGGTGACAGCACACGGCAGACAATTGGCCTGCGTTTTCTCACAAAGCTGCAAAATTGGCAGCAGCTCTTGCGCCCAGACATTTGGCGGCAAAAATATGGGCAAATTTTGCTGGCGCTGTTTACGTTCCACCTGACACAATATCTGGCAATCCCGCTCTTTCCCCTTTTCTGGGTCAACCATTTGCACCTTACTGATCAACAGATTGGGTATGGGACAGCGTTGTTTTACCTGACGGTATTGATTGGCTCGACACAACTGGTACGGTTGACCAACCGCTATGGCAATCACCGCATTCTCTTTGCTGGTGCTTTGTTCATGAGTGCTTACCCGGCATTAACGGCCGTTACGCACGCACTCCCCCTATACCTCATCACCTCGATGGTTGGCGGGTTTGCCTGGTCACTGGTTGGCGGCGTGATCGCCAACTATTTGTTGGAGAAGATACCGGGAGAGGAACGGCCGTTATACCTGGCCTGGTACAACCTCATCCTCAATGCCGCTATTTTGCTGGGGTCATTTATTGGGCCAGCCCTCGCTGCCCAATTTGGTCTGGTGATAACCTTATTCCTGGCCGCAATCGGCCGTCTTTTTGCCGCCTTGCACATTTGGCGGCGCGGCTAAAACAAAGGGGAGCCGGTCACAAACAACCATCTCCCCTTTTCCACAATCACCTAATCGGTCAGTAAAGCTTGCTGCCCCAAGGCGATAGCTCCCAAGACACCTGCATAACTACCCAGGCCGGGCGGCACAATGTACGTGTCAATGTGCTGCAAAATAGCGGGATGCTGCACGTATCCATTCAGGTGAGCCAACGTCTTCTGCCGCAGTAGCGGGAACAATTGCGGCTGTGCCATCACCCCCCCGCCCATAATGATGCGCTGCGGCGACAACGTGCAAATAAATGTACTCAGCGCCAACGCCAGATAATGAGCCTCTAAATCCCAGGCCGGATGATCGGCCGTTAAGTCCTGCCCCTTCACGCCCCACCGCTCTTCAATAGCCGGGCCGGCCGTCATCCCCTCCAGGCAATCTCCATGAAAAGGGCATTTGCCAGCATACGGGTCTTTCTTCCAATCATGGGGCAGCGGGATATGCCCCATTTCCGGATGCACCAGGCCATGCGCCAATTTCCCATTCATCATCACGCCGCCCCCCACGCCTGTGCCAATGGTCAAATAGATAAAGGTATCTAATCCTTGCGCCGCGCCCCAGCGCCATTCGCCCAGTGCCGCGCCATTCACATCAGTGTCAAAACCAATCGGCACCGGAAAAAGGGCTTGTATCGCCCCAACCAGGTCAATATTCGCCCATCCTGGCTTCGGTGTGGTGGTGATCATGCCAAATGTCGGTGATGTCGGATCCGGATCAACCGGGCCAAACGAAGCAATGCCAATGGCCGCCAATGAGCCATAAACAGCTTGCTGCTCCTGAAAAAAGGCCGCAGCCTGGGCTATTGTCTCGACCGGTGTGGTTGTTGGGAAACGGGTTTCGGCACGTATATCACCTGGGCCTGTGCCAACAGCACACACAAATTTGGTACCGCCAGCTTCGATGCCGCCATAAAGTTGCGTCATGTCTCTCTCCTCATGTCAAGGGTTCACTGTGTCTTGACCAACTCAACAAATTGTAATGTTCTCAGGGTAATTGGCAAAAAACGAGCCTCTCAGGTAAACCGCAGAAAGTTTTCGGATAACCGACACGCCAAAATCTGCGGTTTCCTTCAAGGAATCGGCAAGGTTTCGCGTGATTTGTTTCTGAATATTTCTTGCCGATTACCTGGGTAAACCGCAGAAAGTTTTCGGATAACTGACACGCCCAAATCTGCGGTTTCCTTCAAGGAATCGGCAAGGTTTCGCGTGATTTATTTCTGAAAATGTCTTGCCGATTACCTAAACCATGTGGTGTACCTTTTGCCAACAACCCCCAAAACTTGTGTGAAATGAAAAGAGACAGCCAAATGGCTGTCTCTCTCATCAATAGATCGTGCTCTACTTGTTACGGTTTGAGGATAACAGGGAGGTAGAGGAAGTAGCTGGAACCAGGGACTGTGACCGTAGCCGTGGCCGACGCCGACGCCGATACCTCAGCATCATTGTAGGCAGTCCAAACGGCCGTATTCACCGTCGTCACAGCAATCGTGTCACTCATCGTCACACCAGCCGCCACCGTGTCCACACTCGCTCCCGGTGCCAGGTCATAGGCATATCCATCCAGAATCGTGCCCAAGACATCATCCTCCAGGTCATGGAAGGACAAGGTCACATTGCCCGTGTTTGTCACCGTGTAGCAGTAGTAGACAACAGTGCCCGCTTCCACTTCGATGGTGTCTGTGGTGGCACACACCCCAGCCTCTGTGCCCACTGTCTTGCTGAGAGCAATCGAGGCGTTGATGACATGCACCGTTGCCGTGCTCGTGGCAACGGCCGTTCCACTACCACCATCACTCGCCTCCCAAGCAGCGACATTCGTCACCGTGTCCGTCACCACGACCGTCTCCGTGACCATCGTCGTTGCCCCAGGCACCAACTCGTAGCTCACACCATCGAGGAGGACGCCCAAAACACTGTCTGTCAGGCTGTGCTCGGTCAGGGTGATCGTCCCGGTATTCTCCACCACATAGAAGTAGGTCACTTCTGTGCCCGCCATCACCGTGATCGTGTTGGTTGTCGGGTAGACATTGGGGTCTGTGCCCACAGTCTTGGTGAGGACGATACTGGCGTCACCAGTGCTCGGTACACCGAGTTCCAGACACCAGCCGCCAGCCAGGGTACCGCTGTCGCCAGCGGCATCATCGACCAGGTAGAGGCTCCAGGTGCCGTTCGGGTCGGTGCCGTTGAAGGTGTCCAGTGTCGTCGCGCTGGATGGGCTTGGCGCAGGAGCCGGGAAGGCGTCGCCGCTGCCGATGTTTGTCGGTTGATAGGAACCATCCGCCAACGGGTCATTATCGGGCATCTGTGCCGCAGCGGCATCATCGAAGACCACATCGATACCGGCGACATCCGTGCTACCACCGGCATCGGACATGATAATCAAGTTCTCGCCCTGTGGGCCAACCAGCAGCAAGTCGATGTCATCCGGCCAGGTGTGTGACAGGTCGAGCAGATGCACGTTCACATCGAGCAGGGAGCTGCCATACCCGCTCACATTGATGGTTGAGGGGTAGGGTGTCCCGGAGCCGCTGCTGGGGATGGTGATGGCGGTGAAGTTGCACTCCAGGTTGAACTCGACGGTGATGAAGAGGAAGGTGGATGAGGGCGTGCTGCTGCCGCAGACGTTGCTGGCGGTCACACGCCAGTAGTAGAGGGTGCTGCCGTCCAGAGGCATATCTGGCGTGTAGGTCGTCCCGGAGACTGTGGCCGCGTCCACAATGTTGCTGAAGCTGACATCGGTGGCGATTTCGATGGTGTAGGCGGTGCTGCCGGTGACGGCGTCCCAGGTGAAGGTGGGTTGGATGGGGACATCGCTGGTGCCGTTGGCTGGACTCACCAGGGTGGGAGCCACTGTCAGGTCTTCGTACAGGTTGAGTTGGACGGTTGTGGTGTGGGTGCTGGTGGGGGCGACGCCAACGATGTCGATGGCGTAGTTGCCCGCCGCAGCGGCACCGGTGCTGCCGATTGTCAGGGTGCTGGTGTAGGGCGCTGGCTGTCCATTGACGCTGAAGCCTGCTGTTGTCCCGGCCGGGTTCCCGCTGGCACTCAAGGTGACAGTGTCAACATATCCCTGATTGGAACCGACGTTGATGTCGTAGAGTACATCTGTTCCGACACAAACATTCTGTGTGGACGGTTCAGCTGACAAAGTAAAGTCAGTACCACCGCAAGCATCGAATTTAAATGCACCGATGCGTGTACTCCATTGGCTGCTGGCATTCCATTGACCAGTAAACCAGAAAGTACAGTCGTCAACTGGATCAACGCTCATGGCGGCGTAGTCACCATAACGATTGCTGCCGTTAACGGCCGTACCATTTACCAGAACATATTCGCCCTGGGGCATCGTGCCCAATGGGTCTGATGCCAATCGGCCGGTATACCGTAAACCGGGATAGGTGCTGGTAGCATCCGAGACATTGTAGCCTAAAGCAATGTTGCCCGAACCATCCATAGCAATCGCTCCCATCCAGCGATTGACTGAATCAAGGGAATAGGTGCCCTCTTGATATAACGTCCACGCGCCAGCGCCAACCTTACGCAGTTCAAACCAGCGCACGCCACCAATGTTGCTGCCAACATCGGTAACAAAGTTGCCAAGCAGCGTCTCGTGGTCGCCAAAATTACGATAGACCAGACGGTTCATGATGACTTCGCGCAATGGGTCTAACGCGGAGGAGTTGCCCTGAGGCACACCGGGCATCCCCATGCAATAGAAAGAAGTCAGGCCGCACAACGTCGAATCAAATTCAGCCGTGAGAATATCAGCGATTTTGGTCAACGAAGAGTTAGCCGGTGTGGTCCAATCAACAGAAAAGGCCCAAATCTCCAAAATATCATTATCGGGATAACCAGAAACGCCGTGAGCCTCTGTATCCACATGACGCATGATGTAATTGGGAGAACCAGTTGGCGGCAGCATTGCCCCATCGAGATCGGTCGGCGTTGTTGCCTGGAAGCTAAAACCAGACAGGCTGGGCACAGCAAAGCGCTGCGAGGTCGCCGGCTGTCCAGCCAACATTTTGACGCGGTCGAGCGCATACTGGGCAGGGCTGGATTCATTCGTTGTCACATAATAAGCATCCGGCCAGATTCCATATTTGGGATAGTCAGGGAAACTGGGCGTTGTGAATTGATAGGAGTAATAAGCACCACCGGGGTCAGGTGTCTGAGAGACAAACACGCACAAGCTGTTGCCCGATCCAAATTCGCTCAACAGCCAGCGATCTGCGGCTTGATCATAAAGCACGATGGGATCGCCACTACCGGTGGAACAGCCACCAAGAGAGGTTAAAGTAAAGCTTTGAATTAAAGCGGCCGTTTCTTTGTCATAAATGGCGACCTCTGTTGAATTAATCATCTGAACGTAATGATCAATGCCAACATCACCTACCGTATCGGGCGGATTAAGGAACGTATACCCTTGTCCATCAAAGTTAAAAATGGGGGTATCGAAGCCATCGGGCTGCGCTTCAGGCGCAGCTGCTTGCAATGCTAACAAAGGATCAGCCCCGTTGGGCGGATCATAGTCGGAATCGACAGGGTGGAGGCTCATTCGAGGATTGATTTCCCGATCAAGCCGGGGTTGGGGTTGCGAGGGTGGCAAATCACGAGCAGCCACTGTGAGAACAGGGTACACGGGATCGCTAACGATAAAGGTGGGGGTATCATCATTCACCTGTCCGGTCACAGAAGAACTGGATGACCCGCGCTGCCCATTACTATTCGTTTGGGTAGCAGCCGGTTCTGAAAACACCCATACAAGTAACCATATCGCTATAATTCCGCTAAATATTCTCCAGGCTTTTTTCATCACTTTCTCCTAATAAAAATTTTTGCGCCACAAAAATCAGCAAAAAGCTGATTTTTCTATTGGGCGCGTTAAGATTATTGAATTAACGGCCTGGATTTTAACTATTTTCTAACCATTAGCCAAGCGGCCTATGTGGAATGGAAGGCACTATCAGGCTTGTTGCAACCAGAGTGTTTGATAGGGTTCAAGCAATAATTCCGCCCAGGAGGGGATGGTTTGCCCGGAAAGTCGATCCCACAGTGCGCCGGTAAAGCCCATTTCGTGCAGTCTGTAAGCAGGGATGGGCTGCGGCCGTTCACTAAAATTGCCTAACACGAGCAAACGACCACGGGGGCTTTCGCGCAGCAAACCAAAGACGCTGTCGTTGTGTGTCCATACGGGATAGGCGGGAGCCTGAGCATGAAGCGCAGGGAGTTGTTTACGCGCCTGGATGGCTTTGACGATGGATTGGAAGATACGGCCGTTTACACGCTGCCAATCTTCTCGTTGTGCCGCCAATTCCCAATTCATATAAGGGCGATGCAGCCAGCGATTGTCACTTGCCAGGTTCGGGTCTTGCAGATAACTGTCATCATTGAGCAAGCCTAACTCGTCGCCCATATACAGTAAAGGAATGCCGCCAAAAGCAAGCATAACATTGTGCAGCAGCAAAATGCGGCGCACCGCCAAGTCTACCTGCTGCCAATCCTGCTGCGCCAGCGCCAGTTCCAATCCAGCCAACGACGCCAGCGACCCACTAATGCGCCGGTCATTATTTTTGGGATTAAACTGGAACGTGGCCCCACGGGCGAAGGTATTGGGGAAACGGCCGCTGTAAAAATCACTCAAAAACGAACGGTGCAAATACCCATTGAGGCCAACCGCGCCTGCATTTTCGTCTGTTACGGCCCAACCAATGTCATCATGGCAGCGAATATATGTGAGCCAGGATGTGCCCGATGGGATGGGCGGCATTTGCTGTAAAGCATGCGTCATCAGGGCAACTTTGCGCTCGGCAAGACTGCTCCAAAGCATGACCATGAACACGTTGTGATAGGCAACTTCACATTCCTTGTTGGTGGCTGCGCCACGCCCCAGGTAAGGGACAAGCTGCGGCGGCGGCACAATCGCCTCGGCTTTTAGCAGCAAACCAGGGGCGGCAATGCGGCTGAGCGCCCGGAAGGCCTGCAAAATGGCATGGGCTTCCGGTTGGTTTTCACAATCTGTGCCCATGCGTTTCCACATGAAGGCAACGGCATCCAGGCGCAGCACTTCCACGCCCTGATTTGCCAGATAAAGCATAATGTCGAGCATTTCGGCAAAAACGGCCGGATTCGCGTAATTCAAATCCCATTGAAATTCATTGAAGGTCGTCCAGACCCAACGTCCAATATGCTCATAATAGGTAAAACTACCTTCTTTAAATTCAGGGAAGATTTCACGCACGGTGCGTTCGTATTGGTCGGGCAATGTGCGGTCGGGAAACATGAAGTAGTAATCCTGATAAACAGGATCGCCGGCAGACGCTTTTTGCGCCCATTCATGCTCTTTGGCGGTGTGATTACAGACCAGGTCAATGCACAAGCTGATGCTATTTTGCCGCAGTTGGGCGGCAAGCGCGGCTAAATCCGCCATGCTGCCCAAACGCTGGTCAACTTGCCGGTAATCCATCACGGCATAGCCGCCGTCGTTGGGGCCAGGGCGAGGTTGCAAAAGGGGCATCAGGTGTAAGTAGGTGACGCCGAGTTCTTGCAGATAGGGGATTTTGGCAGCAACGCCTTGCAAATCACCGGCAAAGCGGTCGGCATAGGCGACATAGCCTATCATGTCGGGCTGTTGGAACCAGTCGGGCTGGATGGCACGGCGCAGGTCGAGCAGGCGCAAATCGCGTGGACGCGCAGCATAGGCCGCCGCCGTGAGGTGCAGGAATTTGTGCAGCCAGGTGTTGAAATCGTGCTGTTGGCCGTAGAGGATGTGTAACGGCCGTATCACATCTTCCCAATGCTGCTCCAATCTTAAACGGAAAATCTCCTGTTCCAGGGGTTCCAGCAGGCGCAAAGGGCCTTGCAAAAGGGTAGCAAACATATCTGCCGCTTGTGACTCGTTCATTGACTTTGTAATCACTCCCTTTTGGGAAGACGGGAGATTGACTGTCGCCAATCTCCCGTCTTCATTTAAAACCAGAAAATCACATCCTGGCGCGTTTTAATTTTGAAACCAGCAAGCCTCGTATGGCGCAAGGGTCAATGTGCCGTTTAACATGGGTTGCGATGGGGCAAGCATGTTAACACGCTCCCGGTGCAGCGTGAACGGCTGCGGCTGATCGGAAAGGTTAAAGACGCACAAAACGCCATCTTTGCCATTCACATGACGCCGGAACGCGAGAACGGCCGTATTCTCCGTCTCCACCCACGCCATTTCACCACGCCGCAGCGCAGTCTGGCTTTGCCGCGTTTGAATCAAAAAGCGCGTCATGTTCAGGTACGAATCAGGATCACGCTCTTGTGCCGCCACATTCACCTGCTCATAATCTGCGTTGAGCGGTAAATATGTTTCGTCAGCCAGCGAAAAACCAGCATTCTTGCCCGCATTCCACTGCATCGGCGTGCGGCAGCCATGCCGATCTGGCAGCCAAATGTCGTCACCCATGCCAATCTCATCACCGTAATAAATGATAGGCGTGCCCGGCAGTGACAAAAACAAGGCATTGAGCAAAAACCATTTACGCTGGTCATGGTCAAGCAAGGGGATTTGCCGCCGCCGAATACCCATATTCAAGCGCATACGCGGCTCCGGCGCATACTGCTGCCACATCCATTCCCGTTCCTCCGCTGTCACCATCTCCAACGTCAATTCGTCATGGTTACGCAAAAAAGTCATCCACTGCGTTCCCTGTGGAATCGGCGGCGTCTGGTTGAGAATGTCAACAATTGGCGTCTTATCTCCCTTTTTCAAGGCCATGTACAGGCGTGGCATAATGGGAAAGTGGAAACAGACATGAAACTCTGGGTGCTGCGGTGTGCCAAAGTATGGCAGCAAATCCTGCGGCCATTGGTTTGCCTCGGCAATGAGGACGCGGTCAGGATACTCTTCGTCGATTAACTGGCGCACTTTTTGCAAAAATTGGTGCGTCTCCGGCAAATTCTCGCAATTTGTCCCTTCCCGTTCGTACAGATAGGGAACCGCGTCGGCACGAAAGCCATCAATGCCCATGTCCAGCCAGAAACGGATAATCGCCATCATTTCATCGTGAACGGCCGTATTATCGTAATTCAAATCCGGTTGATTGCTGTAAAAACGATGCCAGAAATATTGCCCGGCAGCTTCATCATAGGTCCAGTTAGAAGGCTCTGTGTCCAGGAAAATGATGCGCGTATCGGCATATTCGCTGCCCGTGTCACTCCAAACATAGTAATCCCGGTAAGGCGAATTTTTGTCCTGGCGTGCCGCCTGGAACCAGGGATGCTGATCAGAAGTATGGTTCATCACCATGTCAGTCACGACGCGCAAGCCACGAGCATGGGCCGCATCCAAAAACGCTTTGAAGTCGGCCAAGGTGCCATAATCGGCGTGGATATTGCAATAATCGGCCACATCATACCCATCATCCTTCAGCGGCGACGGATACATGGGCATAACCCAAATGCAATTAACACCCAATGACTGAATGTGATCCAGCTTGGCAATCGCCCCGCGAAAGTCGCCATGCCCGTCGCCATTCCCATCCGCATAAGCGCGGATATACAATTCATAAAAAACAGCCTCTTGATACCAGAGTGAATCACTCATATACACTTTCCTGCCTTGAAAACAACCACGAATTACACAAATGAAAACGAACAAGCGACGCAATCTTGCATAATTCGTGGCATAAATTTTTATTGTGCTGCGGCCTGGCCGCATGTTTTGTTATGCTAATGAAAAAGCACGAAACGAAACTGTTCCGTGCTTTTTGCTGAAGTTATTGTAACGGCCGTTACCCTACCCCTTAACCGATCCTGCCAACAACCCGCGCACAAAATAGCGCTGCAACGAGAAGAACACCATCAAAGGCAAGATCATCGAGACAAACGCCCCAGCCGTCAGCAAATGCCACTCACTGCCGCGCGAGCCAACAATAGCAGCCATACGTTGTGTCACCAACTCAAATTCCGGGTTGCCACCCAAGAAAATCAAGGCCACCAGGTAATCATTCCACACCCAAAGGAATTGGAAAATGGCAAACGAAGCCAACGCCGGCACCGAAAGCGGCAAAATCAAGCGCACAAACACCGTAAAATGCGAAGCGCCATCAATAAAAGCAGACTCCAGCGTCTCGCGGGGCAATTGGCTAATGTAGTTGTAAAGCAAATAAGTCGCCAATGCCAGACCAAACCCGGTGTGCGCCAACCAGATAGCCAGGAACGTACCATTTAGCTCCAACTTTGTATAGTCACGCAAAATGGGAACCAGAGCGATTTGCAATGGCACAACTAACAGCGCCACCACCATGATGAACATCCAACGCCGTCCGGGGAAATTCATCCAGGCAAACGCATATGCCGCAAAAGCCGCAATCAAGATCGGGATCACCGTCGAGGGAACGGCAACCGCCAGACTATTGAGAAAGGCGCGTGTCATATTGTCGCCAGGGACAATCTCAACCGTGCCATCAGGCTTCGTAAACTCAAAATCTTGGCCGCCCAAAACCTGCTGATAGTTGTCCAGCGAAAAATCCCAGCTAACAGTCCACACCTGCTTTTGCACTTCAATTCGCCCTAAACGGCGGTTGCCAATCCAAATAACACGTGTGTCACCATTTTGCACGCCTTCCCGCATTTCCTCGAAGGTACCACTCACGCCCTCCACTTCCATCACGCCATTTGGGTCTAACTCGAGGGCAGTGGGGCTTAACGTGTCTGTGGTTTCCCACGCTCTGTGCGGGAGAATATTCCACCAGGGTGTGTTGGCAATGTCGTCACGATTGCGAAACGACGAGACAAAAATACCCATCGTGGGAATGGTCCAGATAACAACCAGGAGGAAAAGTGTTCCATTTACAAAAATGCTGCTCAATTGTCGTTGTCTTTTTGCACTGCGCATCTTAGAATGCCTCCTGTTCCCTGAACTGCTTCAAGTTGTAAATCATCACGGGGATGACCGCTATCAGCAGCACAATAGCAATAGCTGAACCAAAACCGGAATTACGGTTTGTGAAGGATTGCCTGTAAAACTGGGTAGCAATCACGTGCGTTCCAAACTGGCCTCCAGTCATCACCCAAACCACGTCAAATATCTTTAGGGTAAAGATAACAACGGTTGTCCAAACGGTGATGATGGTTCCGCGAATATACGGGATCATAATCCGGAAAAAGATTTGGAACTCATTTGCCCCATCTACCCGGCTGGCTTCCATTAACTCTTCGGGGATGCCTTTCAATGCGGCCGAAAACAGCACCATAGCATAACCCGCTTGCAACCAGATAACGATGACAATGAGAAACAGGTTGTTCCACGGGGCAATGTCAATCCATTGTGCCCATGCTCTTGGCGCACCCCCCAGGCTAACGACCATTGAGTTGAGCAGACCGATTTGCGTCTGTCCGGCCGGCCGATATTCATAAATGAAATTCCAAATAATGCTGGCACCAACGAAGGAAATAGCCATCGGCAAGAAAATCATGGATTTTGCCAGCTTTTCAAAACGGCTGCGGTCAGCTAACACGGCAATGATCAAACCAAAGGCGACTGAAAATGTGCTGCCAAAGACGATCCACATCAAGTTGTTGCGGAACGCTTCGAGCATGAGTCGTTCGGTGAAAACGGCCGCATAGTTGCTCAACCCAACAAATGCATCGCTGCTTAATTGTTGCAGCAGCGACATACCTTCTGGCGGACCATCTCGCCCAAAGAGGCTAATCCAAAATGTACGCAGAGTGGGAATTGCCAAATACCAGGCCAAAATAGCCATCGCTGGGCCGACAAAAACAAACGGTTGGAGTCGGGCAGTCCATGCGCCAGGCAGCATTTCAACAAGGTTATTGAACACCCAATAGAGAAGAGCAACGCCCCCAACACCCCAGACAATGGCGACAAGAGCAATGACACCTCGTGGCGCATCGCTGTCACGCAAAAAGAGGAATCCCTCATAAAGTACGTAAAAAGCGATAATAGGAATGGCAACGGCTAACAGCACACGTCCAATAAAGGAAACAACTCCTGCCGCTGGCGATTGCGTTTCACCCTTTGTCCCGCTCAGTGAATTCATAAGCCTCCTCCTCACCTCCGACGCCTGTCCGCACTCTTTGCTCAAGCGCCCTATGAAGATAAGGCGCCGACCATATTCCTGGTCGGCGCCTTACCTAATTACATGTTAAAAAACTATTGT
>JACKBV010000012.1 GCA_020634315.1 Ardenticatenaceae bacterium
ATTTACGAAGGAGCCGACGATGATATTTGCATTTACGGCCGTTCCCGGCCCTCAAGAATGGCAGCCAATCTTATTGGCAGAAAGCGTGCGCCAATGGGGCGGCGCACTGGCAAACAGCGATATTTTGGCCTTGTATCCGCAAGCGATGGGCACCTTAACGGCCGAAACCACCGCAAAGTTAAAGGCGTTGGCAGTGGAAATCATGCCCTTTGCAGGAGAACTGCCCACTTTGCGGTTTCCCTTTGCCGCCAAGGTGCTCGCCGCTGCCCAAGCAGAAGAAGCAGCGGCGCAAGCGACGCAAACGGGCGGGCAATTGGTCTGGCTGGATCGGGATTCGCTGCTCATCCAGGAGCCACAGCCGCTGCTGCTGGATGAGGCCACACAGCTAGGGTATCGCCCGGTTGACCATACGCTGATTGGATCACGGTATGAACAGCCGCCGGACCCGTTTTGGCAGCTGCTTTATGCCCGCTGCGGGGTAGCGGCCACACAGCTTTGGCCGATGATGACCAGTGTGGATGAGGTGCAGATACGGCCGTATTTCAATGCCGGGATGCTCGTCGTAAGGCCGGAAAGCGGCTTGCTGCGTAGCTGGCGCGATGACTTTTTACGCCTTTATCAAGAGCCTGATTTCGCCCCGTTTTATGCACAAGATGGCCTCTACCGTATTTTTATGCATCAGGCAGTGCTGGCTGGCGTCATTTTGCGTGAACTGGAGGCGGCATCATGCGTGCAACTGCCGCACCTGGTCAACTATCCGCTGCACATGCATGCCCAATATCCGGCAGCACGCCGCCCGGCAACGATGAACGAGCTAATTAGCGGGCGTTATGACACATTTTTTGATGATGCGAATTGGGCGAAAGGGTTCCCGATGCAAGAGCCATTGGCAAGCTGGCTGCGCCAAAACATCGGGCAATATCTGACTGTATAAGGCGAATTGGGAATTAGAGATTGGCAAATCTTGAATCTCTAATTCCTTTCATCCTACTACAAATCTTGTGTATCCGGTGGTGTGGGTGACTCGCCAGGGGTGGGCGGCTCTTTCGCGGGCGTGAGGCGTGCCGCTAAATTGGACAGGCTGGTGCTGAGCCATTGTAATGCTTTGGCGGTTCCGCTTTGCGCTTCTGCTTTCCAATCTGTCTCTTTGATGCGTGTCTGCATGGCTGCGGCTTGCTCGCGGGCCTGACGTTCGGCCGTTTCGACCACTTTGTCTTGTACCAGTTTTGTCCCTTTGGCGGCAACGGCCGTTGCCCCTCGTTTCATGCCGCCTGTCACCTTGCGCCGTGCATCAGTGTCCCATGCCTTTTTGGCAACACCGACGACTTGTTTGCCCGCCGCGCCCGCAACTTGCTTGACTTGTGGGCTGGGATTGCGAGACGGCCGTTCCGGCACCAACACCGGTTCTTCAACAGCGGCATCTTCTTCGGGCGGGATAATGATTTTAATAGGTTGTTCGTTTGTCATCTGACTCTCCATGTGGGAAAGGTGCGTTCATTAGAGCGGATTACTCTCCGTGTACCTGTCATTACGCGCGAAGATGACATGGGTTGCACATCAGGCGAGAATACGCGGCTGGTTGAAGAATTCCAGGTTCGTCGTGGGTGTCCAATCCGGCCCAGGCGGGTTGGCGTAATGGGTGAGGCTGCGCCCCAGGTAAAGCTGTGTGGCCGAGTCTTGTGGATAGGCCATCGCCAACGCCTGGAAAATGGAAACGGCCGTATCCCATTCCCCCCGCATATACGCCGCAAATCCCTCATGAAAACGGGCGCAAAGCTCCTCCACCTCCTGCGGCGTGTGTCCCACCTCACCCATCAACTCATAAATTATGTTTGTCGGATAATTGTCTTTAATCGCAATCCGGTCAAGCGGGCGAAAATAAAACAAATCGGCAACCTGATGATACGTTTCCGCGCTGACCAGAATTTGCGAGCCATACAAATCATTAGCCGCTTGCAAATACTTCGCCAGATTAACGTTACTGCCCACCACGGTGTAATTCATGTGTTGGTTCGAGCCGATATTCCCCACCAACGTCTCGCCCGTATGAATGCCAATGCGTATGGGAAACGTGATACGGCCGGCAGCACGCCATTCTTGATTGAGCCGGCGAGTCTGGTCGCGCCCCAACAGCGCCGCCCGGCACGCATAATAGGCGTGATGCGTGGGCAGCGGTGCGCCCCAAAACGCCAACAATCCTTCGCCCATATAGGTGTCAAGCGTCCCTTTCTCTTCCAAAATAATGGTTGTCAGTTCACCCACATATTCTGATAGCTGCTGCATCAAATCTTCCGGCAAAGTGCCTTGATACAAATGCGTAAACCCGCCAATATCGGTGAACAAAATCGTCAGTTCTTTTTGCTGCCCGCCCGGATCGTGCGTATCGCCAGATTGAATGAGCTGGCGCACCAATTCGGCAGGAGCATATTTTTTGAAGATTTGCAGGTTGGTTTTCATGCTAGAAATGGACTCAACCAATGTCTGCACTTCACGAATGGGGGAAACAATTTCTAAATTGCTATCCAAACGCAGGTCGCTGATACGCTGCGTTTCGGCCGTTAACAGCACAATTGGCCGCGAGATGCTGCGCGACAAGAAGATAGTCAACACGATGGAAAAGGCGAGGATGATAAGCGAGATGATCAAACTGATGCGATTGGTTTGTTTGATCAGACCAACAAAGTCATCCTCCGGGACAACAATGCCAATATCCCAATCTTGCCCAAAGGTGTCTGGAAATGGCGTGAAGGAGGCAATATAGCGCACACCTTCCAGGTTGATGGTAAATGCGGTTTGTGTGGCAGCCAGGTGCTGCGCATACGCAGCGGAAATGACCGGTAAATGAAGATCGGTGATGTTTGTCAGGCGAAAGGCATCCCCCTCCTGAGTTGCCAGGGAAATACGAGGGTAGGCGACCACTTCTTCTCGATTGTTGATGATGAAAACGTGGCCGTTTTTCCCTACTTTTTGCGTTGCCAAAAATTGTGACAGTTCATCCAGGGCAATATCAATGCCGACAACGCTAATCAACTCACCTTGCGCGTCCAGCACAGGATATGCGGCCGTTATCCCCGGCTTCTGGTCAGTGAAGAAAATATAGACATCGGTCCAATATTGCTGCCGGGTTGCTTTGGCTCCCTGATACCACGGCCGTTCCCGTGGATCATAGGTGAATTCGGTTGTGACTTCTACATTGGTAACATTTCCCGCTTCGTCGCGGTATGTCCAGGTGCGCACGGGCTGATCGCCGCTGCGATCAATGATTTGTGTGCCAATGCTGCCATCAGGAAAACGCTTGGTGAAGAGAAACTCGCCCTGTTCATTGCCAATATAAAACCCGGACAACTGTGGATACAGGTTAAGAATTTCCATGCCATAGGCTTCCAGCTCAACATTTTGCACCAAAGACATGGTTTCAACGGCAGGAATTTGCGCACTGGTTTGGGCCATCACGGCCGCAGGCAGCAAATGATTGCTGGTGCGCTCGATAACCGTTTCTGTAACTTGCGCGATAAGGTCGCGCGATAAATTGAGAATGGCCTGGGAATTTTGTTGGTATGTATACCCAACAATGATGATGACCGTGATGATGAGTAAGGTGGCAAAGGCCACCAAAATATTCACTTGTAGGGTACGATGAACATGAAGAGGAGATAATCGGCGGTGTTGCTGGGGTCCTGGTGTATTCATGTTTTTGCCTCATTTGCACCTGGACGGCGCAAACAGTGACCGGGTTGATTGCTGCAAATGGATTATAACAGATTTGACGAAAGGAACGGGACGCCTGTATCATGTTCCTGGATATTCTGTTGGTGGGTGACAGGTATGACCAGACAAACGCTTAATCAATATCGTTTACGTGATTTTCCCCCGCTGTTTTGTTCATTGGCGGCAACAGGAGAGGTAGGGTTAAACGGCCGTTTCCGGGCCGAATTCGTGGGGCCAGCATGGCTGCGCAGTCTGGCAGGGCCAGCCTTAGCCCTTGGCGGCCTCAAAGGGTGGTGGGGCAAAACATTCGACGGACAGGGAAACGGCATGAACCTGGTTCGCCTGGATAATGACATTTGCCCACGGCTGCCAGTGCGCTTGCAACAACTGCCCTCACGCCTGGATGGACAGCCGACAATGACCGTCGTCTACCCGCCCACTTCCCCATACCCCTGGCCCTGGATTGTCGATGAACTGCGCTGGCTCGATGCCGAGACAATGTTAGGAATGACGATAGTCACCAAAGCAGGGCTGCATCGCTTCCCATTTCCCTTTGTGCTTCACGTCGTGGATTAGCCCGAAATTGAGAGAGTTATGGAGTACGATTTTCTGATCATTGGCAGCGGTTTTGGCGGCAGCGTGTCGGCGCTGCGGCTGGCGCAAAAAGGGTACCGCGTCGCGGTGTTGGAACAAGGGCGGCGCATCACGCCAGCAGACATGGAAGCGGCCGACCAACATTTAAGCAAATTGTTCTGGCTGCCCAAGCTGGGATTCAAGGGGTTTTTCACGCAGCACATCTTTCGCCATGTGGGTATTGTTGGCGGTGTGGGCGTGGGCGGCGGCAGTCTGGTCTATGCGGCCGTTTTATTGGAACCGAAACCTGCATTTTTTGGCGATCCCGCCTGGGCGAATCTGGGCGTCGATTGGGCAGCGGAGCTGCGCCCGCACTACGCCACCGCCGCGCACATGTTGGGGCGCACGCAAAACCCGTATTTGGGGGAGATGGATGAGCGGCTGCGGGAAACGGCCGTTTCGCTCAACGCAGACGCCACCTTTGCCACAGCCCCACTTGGCATCTACTTTGGGCAGCCAGATGTCACGGCGCCTGACCCTTATTTTGATGGAGCCGGGCCAGCACGCACAGGCTGTCGGCACTGCGGCGGCTGCCTGACCGGCTGCCCTTACAATGCCAAAAACAGCCTCGACAAAAACTACCTGTACCTCGCGGCGCAGCACGGCGCACAAATTTTGCCGGAACGGCAGGTGACAGAGATTGCCCCCATTGCTGGCGGCTATCAGGTGAAAATGGTGCATCCGTTTAAGCCTTGGGTCCGCTACAAAGCGCTCACGGCCCAGCAAGTGGTCATTGCCGCAGGCGTGTTGGGCACGCTGCGGCTGCTATTTCACTGCCGCGATGTGGCGCGGACATTGCCGCAAATTTCCACCCAATTAGGCCAGGTGGTGCGCACCAACAGCGAAGCTGTCGTCGGCATCCTGGCCCAAGATGCGGCAGCAGCCATTGGCGATGGCGGCCCCACTATTACTTCGCACTTTTACCCCAATGCCCACACGCACATCACGCAAAACCGTTTCCCACGCGGCTATCAATTTATGCGCTGGTATATGGGGCCGTTGGTTGATGGGAAACGGCCGTTACGCCGTGCCCTCACAACCCTATCCCGTTACCTGACACAACCACGCCGCGCCACCCTTTCCTGGCGCGGGCGCAACTGGCATCAACGCATAAGCGTATTAACGGTTATGCAACTTTTGGATAATCGTGTATCATTTCGATATGGTCGTCGCATGATGACCCTCTTTCGTCACAGCCTGACATCACAACAAGCATCTGGCGAACGCGCCCCCACCTATTTACCAGAAGCGAATGCGGCAGCCCGTGCGTTTGCCCAACATAGTCAAGGTATCCCACTCAATAATTTACCGGAAAGCGTCGGCAATTTGTCTGTGACTGCACATATTTTGGGAGGTTGTCATATGGGTGAGTCAACGACAACTGGGGTGATAGACACCAATCACCGCGTTTTTGGTTATCCTGGGCTATATGTGGTGGACGGAACGGCCGTTTCCGCCAACGTTGGCGTCAATCCCAGCCTGACAATTACGGCACTGGCCGAGCGATGCATGAGTCTGATCCCACCAAAATCAACTCGTGAAGGAAATTTCACTGGCCGCGCTGACCACCAAGAATGAAAACCAACCTCCCGGAGGTTATCAGGGGAACGTTCGCCGCATGAGATGAACCTCCGGGAGGCTTTTTGTGAAGGAGGATAAAGAGATGGGTGTATGGGGTGTTGGCAGTTTTGAAAATGACATTGCGTTAGACTGGCTCTTTGATTTTGGGGAAAACGATTTCCGTCTCATTGATCGCACGCTAGCTGGCGTTGCCGCCATGCTCAACACAGATGACTTAGACGTGGATGAAGCCAGCGAGGTTTTGGCGGCGGCTGAATGTGTAGCCGCCGCTGGCAGCTATCCGGCCGCAACTATCCCCGATGAATTGCAAGAATGGTTGAACGCAAATTTCCCCATTATTCTCAAGCCGGACTATGTCATCATGGCACGCAAAGCGGTGCAGCGCGTAAAAACCAACTCAGAATTGCAAGCATTATGGGATGAAACGGACGAGTCGGAGGCATGGCATACGGCCGTTACCGATCTGCAAATTCGCCTGGCGCAGATAGCCATACCAGACAGTTAATTGAGCACGTTTTGCACGGGAGGTGCCGCGAGAAAAATTTGCCGCAGCTCTTCATCCTCTAGAGGGGCTGCTATTTCTTGGATCAACTCGGCAGCAAGGCGCAAATGGACATCACGCAAGCCAGGGGTGGTGGCAATGTGCGCCAGTTCGGCATGAATCTGCCAGCGCAAGAAACGCTGCCGGGTTTCATGCGCTAAAAACAGCGCTTCTTCCAAAATTTGCTTGGCCTGATCCTCATCCCCCATTTGCCGCTCGTACAAACCCAAAGCGTACAACGCTTTAGCCTTTTGGCTGCGCACAGAGCTTCTTTCGGCAAACTCTTGTAGCTTTTGCGCAAAATGAAACGCCTGCTCCCGATTATCTGCCTGCAACTCAGCCAAAGCTAACGAATAATAAGCCTGGAGTTGTAAGTTAACATTGTGCGACTGTTCGCAAAGTTGCAGCGCCTGGTACAAGCTTTCCAAACCCGCCTTTGCCTGATACTCATAACATAACGCCATGCCCTGGTTACGATACAAATCTGAGATTATATCCAGCCGCGACGAGTTATCTTTCATTGCCAGCCCTTGCTGAAAGTATTGCATCGCTTTTTGCGTGTGGTAGAGGAAAAGATAATCCTCTCCCAAGTTGTTCAAGGCAATCATTTGTAAGGTCACATTATCCTCACCAATGCTGGCAACCAAGCGCAGATTCCGTTCATGACATTGGATGGCCTTGCTCAACTTACCCCGCCGTTGATAGGCCAATCCCAAACGATTCCACACATTGGCCTGAAGCGGCACATCCTTTAATTTTTCGGCAAGGGCAATTGATTTTTTGAAGTAAATGATGGCATCTTCCAGGCGGTCGGTGCTGGTATATACAGAGCCAAGCAAAGTTAAGGCTTTCGCCTTGCTCATCTCATCATGATGATCACGCGCCAGGCGTAACGCTTCTTTGCAAGTAACTATGGCACGCGGATAGTAGCCCGTGCGCGAAGCACTGTTGGCAATGCGCAACAAGGCAACAAGTTTGTGCTTATCGCTGGTTGCTTCTGCATAAAAACGTTCAGACAGGTCCAACGCTTGCTGGTAGTTTTCTTGTAGGGTCAGTAAATTAGTCTGTGCAGCCAATGCCTGCAAGCGCACGTCTATGGCCTTGCTTTCGCGGGTATAGGGAGGGATGCAGGTTAAGATACGGCCGTAAATTGCCACCGCCTGCGTCCAATCCCCTTCTTCCTGGCGGGCTTGTGCTTGAGACAAAAGTTGCTGCATCGTATCTGTATCCATTCGTGATTTCCGCCTCAAGTGTAACGCATCAACATACAGGCAAAGTGTTAAATAGGCAACAAATTTACCATCTACCCACTTCGCCGCACCACATTTGACAGCCACGTCAACCCCATATACACTTTCCATGCTTAACAACCAAATCGAGCATTGTCTCATCAAGAGAGGTGGAGGGACCGGCCCGCAGAAGCCTCGGCAACCAACCGCATCAGCCAGAGAAACCTGACTGATTCCGATACTGGTGCCAATTCCGGCAGGCAAACAAGCCTGACAGATGGGAGAGACGTAACAAACACAGCCTCTCATCACGAGAGGCTTTTTTTATCACGGCAGCAGGAGCAGCAGATTATGACGCGTATCGAGTTATTCAAATCACAATTACAACAACGCATCCTGGTATTGGATGGAGCCATGGGGTCACTCATCCAGACATACCAACTGGACGAAGCCGGTTTTCGTGGCACACGCTTTGCCGATTGGCCGCAAGATTTACAGGGCAACAACGACCTGCTCAATATCACCCAGCCAGACATCATCAAAGCTATCCACACCGCTTATCTGGAGGCTGGCGCCGACATCATCGAAACGAATACCTTCAACGCCAATGCCATTTCCCAGGCTGACTACGGAATGCAGCAGTATTCCTATGAAATGAACTACGAAGCTGCCAAACTTGCACGCGCTGCCATTGCACAATTCACAACAGACCATGCTCAATCGACCCCTCGTTTTGTTGCCGGCTCTATGGGACCCACCAATCGCACGCTGTCCCTTTCCCCGGATGTAAACGATCCCGGTTATCGCGCTGTCACCTTTGATGAAGTAGCTGCGGCTTATGCCGACGCCGCGCGTGGCCTGATCGACGGCGGCGCGGACATTTTGTTAGTAGAGACGATCTTCGACACATTAAATGCCAAAGCCGCTATCTTTGGCATTCAACAAGTGTTTGCCGAAAAAGGGGTTGAACTGCCGCTGATGATTTCTGGCACGATTACCGATGCCAGCGGGCGTACTCTTTCTGGGCAAACGACGGAAGCGTTTTGGAATTCGATTCGTCATGCCAAGCCGCTTATTGTGGGGCTAAACTGCGCCTTGGGGGCGGAGGCTTTCCGCGAATATATCGGCACATTGTCAAAAATTGCGGACACCTATGTCAGCATTTATCCGAATGCCGGGCTGCCCAATGAATTTGGCGGGTATGACGACACGCCGGAGTATATGCAAGGTGTGTTACGAGAATATGCCGAGAGTGGTTTTGTGAATGTGGTCGGGGGCTGTTGTGGCACAACACCGGCACACATCGGGGCTTTTGCCACGGCCGTTTCCAATCTGCCGCCCCGCCCCATCCCCACCATCCCGCCGCAAATGCGCCTGAGCGGATTGGAACCCTTTAACATCAGCAAAGAACTTAACTTCGTCAACATCGGCGAACGCACCAATGTGACCGGGTCGCGCCGCTTTGCTCGTCTCGTCCTGGAGGAAAAGTATGAGGAAGCCTTGAGCGTAGCGCGGCAGCAAGTAGAAAACGGTGCGCAAATCATTGATGTGAACATGGACGAAGGGATGTTGGACTCGAAAGCGGCAATGGTGCGCTTCTTGAATCTGATTGCGGCGGAGCCAGACATCGCCCGCGTGCCCATCATGATCGACTCTTCCAAATGGGAGGTGATCGAGGCAGGGTTGAAATGTGTGCAAGGCAAGTCGATTGTCAACTCGATCAGTATGAAGGAAGGGGAAGCGGAATTTATCCGCCATGCGCGGCTGGCGCGGCAGTATGGCGCGGCCGTTGTCGTCATGGCTTTCGACGAGGATGGGCAGGCTGACACATTGGCACGGAAAACGGCCGTTGCCCAACGCGCTTACCGCATCCTCACCGAACAAGTCGGATTCCCGCCAGAAGACATCATCATCGACCCTAATATCTTTGCCGTGGCAACCGGCATTGAAGAACACAACGAGTATGCGCTGGCCTACATGGACGCCGTGCGCTGGATCAAACAACATTTGCCCTATGCGCTGGTTAGCGGCGGCGTCAGCAATCTCTCATTCTCCTTCCGGGGCAATGACCGCGTGCGCGAGGCAATGCATTCCGCTTTCCTTTATCATGCCATTCAAGCGGGGCTGGACATGGCGATTGTCAATGCCGGGCAGCTTGGCGTTTATGAAGAAATCCCACCAAAGTTGTTGCAAGCAGTGGAAGATGTCCTCTTTAATCGGCACGCCGAAGCCACCGAACGCCTCATTGAACTGGCAGAAACGGTGCGCGGACAAGCAAAAGAGAAGAAGGAAGACCTTTCCTGGCGGGAAAAGCCGGTTGACGAACGCCTGTCTTATGCGTTGGTGAAAGGCATCAACACCTACATTGTTGCCGATACTGAAGAAGCGCGACAACAGGCAGCGCAAACGATTGACGTGATTGAAGGGCCGTTGATGCGCGGCATGAACATCGTCGGCGACCTGTTTGGCACGGGCAAAATGTTTTTGCCACAGGTGGTGAAGAGTGCGCGTGTGATGAAGCAAGCGGTAGCGCATCTGGTGCCATACCTGGAAGCGGAACAAGCCGCAAAAGGGGAAACAAGCTCGGCTGGCAAAATTTTGCTGGCAACGGTGAAAGGGGATGTGCATGACATCGGCAAGAATATTGTCGGTGTGGTGCTGCAATGCAACGGCTATGAGGTGATCGACCTGGGAGTGATGACGCCGGTGAGTAAAATTTTGGAAACGGCCGTTCGCGAAAACGTCAGCATCATCGGCTTGAGCGGCTTGATTACACCGTCGCTGGAGGAAATGCGTCATGTGGCCGCCGAAATGCAGCGCCAGGGATTGGCGCTGCCCCTGCTCATTGGCGGCGCGACAACATCAAAAGTGCATACGGCCGTTAAAATTGCCCCGGCTTACCACAACGCGCCCGTCGTCCATGTCGTCGATGCCTCGCGGGCCGTTGGCGTGGCCGCACAGTTACTCAGCGGCAATGGGTTTGCCGCTGAAGTGGCCGCTGAATATGCCACCATCCGCGAACAACATGCCGGGAAACGGGAACGACAGCGGTTACGGCCGTATCCCGAAGCCCGCGCCAATTTCACCAAAATCGACTGGGACAGTTACACATCACCCGCACCCGCTTTCACCGGCATCAAAATCTTCGCCGACGATAACTTGTCCGCATTACGGGATTTCATTGATTGGACGCCCTTTTTCCGCACCTGGGAACTGGCAGGCAAATTCCCACACATTTTGCAAGACGCGGTTGTCGGCGAAACGGCGACACAACTTTACGCAGATGCGCAAGCGATGCTGGATCGCCTGATTGCCGAAAAATGGTTGACCGCACGCGCCGCCATTGGCTTTTTCCCGGCAAACAGCGTGGGCGATGATGTCCTTTTGTTCCATGCCGAGGCCGAGAGACGCGCCGAGGAACGAGTGCGCCTGCACTTCTTGCGGCAGCAGATGGAACGGCCGCCGGGACGCCCGAACCGCAGCCTGGCAGACTTCATTGCGCCCCAGGCAGCAGGCTTAACCGACTATTTGGGGTTGTTTGCTGTGACAACGGGCATTGGCATTGAACAAAAACTGGCTGAATTCGAGGCCGTACACGACGATTATCACGCCATTCTCTTGAAGGCGTTAGCCGACCGGCTGGCAGAGGCATATGCCGAGCAGATGCACCATCGGGTGCGCCGCGAATTTTGGGGTTACGATCCTGATGAGGCACTGAGCAACGATGACTTGATTGCCGAAAAGTACCAGGGCATCCGCCCTGCGCCCGGTTATCCCGCCTGCCCAGACCACACGGAAAAAGAAACCATCTTCCACCTGCTCGACGCAACGGCCAACACCGGTATGTCTCTGACAGAAACGTTTGCCATGCGGCCGGCCGCTTCTGTTAGTGGGTATTATTTTGCCCATCCACAAGCGCAATATTTTGGAATCGGCCGTATCCAGCAAGACCAGGTGGCCGATTATGCCGCACGCAAAGGATGGGACATGGCAACGGCCGAATCCTGGTTGGCCTCTAACCTTGGCTACGACCCAGGAGCATAACGCTCAGTTTTTAGCAGGATGCCCGAACCTCCGCGAGGCGCTTTGCGTGTTCTCCATATAGCAGCCGCACGGATAACACGCCATTTAGGATGCAGCTTGCTTCACTTGCTGGCAAGCTGCATCATTTTTCATCTGCAAACTGCCAGCATATTCTTCCCTTCTTCTATTTCGCCCCTTGCGTAAGAAAAAGATAAGCGCCATTGACAGAATAGTTCGACGCCGTATAATTCACCTTGATAATATTTCCGCGAGATAGCTATATGGCATCCTCTATGGGGATACGTTTCAAAAAACCTTTGTCTATCTTGCCTTGACACACTATTTTCGTGATAAACCTATGTCTCACTGGTTAGATGATCAACAAAGACGACAAAAATGGTTGGCCTTCATGCAGCAGCTTGATCCTGATGTGGATCCGCAAGCTATGCGCTTGATGGATGAGTTGGGGTTTGTATCGCGCAACATCCACCATATCAATGAGCAGAGCGTCGATAAGGCTGGCCTCTCTTTTGCCCAATACCGCGTGTTGATGCACCTCTTTTTTGCCGCTGAAATGGGCGACCGCAGTGAACTGAATCCATCGGAAATTAGCGACCGGCAGGGAGTCAGCCGCAATACGATGAGTTCGTTCATTCGCAATTTGGAGGATGAGGGTTTGGTAGAGCGCCGTTTGGATGCGACGGATCGCCGTCGTTTCAACATTAGCCTGACGGAAAACGGCCGTTCCCTTGTCTCTGATTATGCTCGCCACCACTTATCGGCAATCAACAGCTGTTTTAACGTCTTGACGACCGAGGAACAGGCAGCCCTGTCTCAGCTTCTACGCAAAGTAGGCGCACATCTGAGAAGTATGCGCTACCCATGCGCAGACAGCATTCAAGAATAATCGTTTGCAAAGAGGCAGGAAGCTGGAGAGGGCGTATTTTACGCCGCCAGTTTTCAATCGCCCCATATCAATATTAGGAGAACCAGAACTATGCTCCGCATAAGACGGTACTTGAAGCCATACATGTTCATGTTTGTGGCTTCTGTTATCTTGTTGTTTGTCCAGGCAAACCTGGACTTGTCCCTGCCGGACTATCTTTCGCAGATTGTCAACACGGGCATTCAACAAAACGGTATTGCCAGCCCAGTGCCAGAGGCCATGCGCCAGGAGACGCTGGAACGGCTGACGCTTTTTTTGAGTGAAGATGAGGAAACGGCCGTTCGCGCGGCCTATACACTCGTCGAACCCGGTTCAGCCGCAGCCGACACCTACGTAGAAACCTATCCCCTGGTGGCCGACGAGGCGATTTACGTCCGCAACGACATCAGCCAGGACGAAATTGACGCACTCAGCACCCCCATTGCCAAGGCACTGCTTGTTGTCTCCGCGCTGGAGCAGGCAATGGAAAATCCGGAAGCAGCCGCACAAATGGGCGGCGATGGCGCTTTCGATTTATCACAGCTTCCCGCAGGCCTCGACTTATTCACTGTGTTAAAGCGGCTGCCCGCTGCACAGCGCACACAGCTTGCCGATGGCATCAATGAACGGTTTGCCACACTGGGCGAGAAGATGATCAGCCAAACGGCCGTTGTCTCTGTCAAAGCAGAATATGAAGCATTGAACATGGACATCGAGCAATTGCAAAGCAGCTATATTTTGCGGACAGGCGCCATCATGCTGTTTATCACTTTGCTCTCGGTCATTGCCACCATCAGCGTTGGCTACCTGTCAGCCAAAATCGCGGCTGGCGTTGGTCGTGATTTGCGTAGCGATGTTTTCCGCAAAGTGGAGAATTTCTCCGGGACTGAATTCGATAAATTCCCCACGGCATCACTCATCACCCGCTCCACTAACGACATCACCCAACTGCAAATGGTGACCATGTTCATGGTGCGCCTCGTCTTCTATGCGCCGATTATGGGCGTTGGCGGCATCATTCGCGCCATCGGCAAAAGCTCCTCCATGTGGTGGACCATTGCCGTTGCCGTGTTGGTGCTTATCGGTGTCATCACGATCATCGTCTCTATCGCTATGCCTAAATTCCGCATTGTGCAAAAGCTCATCGACCGCTTGAACCTGGTCGCACGCGAGAATTTGTCGGGCATGATGGTTATTCGCGCCTTCAATATGCAGGGCTTTGAGGAAAATCGCTTCGACAAAGCGAATTTGGATCTGACAACCAACACTCTGTTCATCGCCCGCATCATGGCTATTATGATGCCGGTTATGATGCTCATTCTCAATGTCCTCTCGGTTGTCATCCTTTGGGTAGGCTCACATCAGGTAGCACAAGCTAACATGCAGGTGGGCGATATGATGGCTTTCTTGCAATACGCCATGCAAATCGTCTTTTCCTTCTTGATGCTTTCGATGCTCTTCATCATTTTGCCGCGTGCTTCGGTTTCCGCCGACCGTATTGCCGATGTGTTGGAAACGGAATTGGCGATCACCGACCCGGCAAAGCCGAAATCGCTCAATGGTTCGTTCAGCGGAACTGTCGAGTTTCGCAATGTCTCCTTCCGCTATCCGGGTGCAGACACGGATGTGCTGCATGACATTAGTTTTGTGGCGAAGCCGGGCGAAACGACGGCCTTTATCGGCTCAACTGGCTCTGGCAAATCGACTGTCGTCAACTTGATTCCGCGTTTTTATGATGTGACGGGCGGCTCCATTTTGATGGATGGGATAGATATCCGCGAGGTTACGCAGCATGATTTGCGTGACAAGATTGGGTATGTCCCGCAGAAGGGGATTTTGTTCTCTGGGACGATTGAGAGCAACTTGCGTTATGCGGATGAGAATGCGAGCGAGGAGGAATTGCAAACGGCCGTTTCCATTGCCCAAGCCGCCGAATTCGTCAACAGCAAACCGGAAGGACTGGCGACAGAAATCTCCCAGGGCGGCACCAACGTCTCTGGCGGGCAGCGGCAGCGTCTTTCCATCGCCCGCGCCCTCGTAAAAAGAGCGCCCATCTACATTTTTGACGACACCTTCTCGGCGTTAGACTTCAAGACAGATGCCGCGCTGCGCCGTGCGCTGCACACAAGCACCAAAGACAGCACCATCCTTGTTGTCACGCAGCGTGTCTCGACCGTTAAAAATGCTGAGCAAATCGTTGTGCTTGACCAGGGACGCATCGTGGGGAAAGGAACCCACGACGATCTCATGAAAACATGTGAAACATACCAAGAAATTGCGCTGTCACAGCTCAGTATGGAGGAATTATCATCATGATGATGCAACAACAAAGACGCGGTGGGGGTGGCCCCGGCCATGGTGGCCCAATGGCTGCCATGCGCAGGGGAGAGCAGGCGCAAAATTTTAGAGCGACGATGGCTAAGCTTGTCCATTATCTGGACGCGTACAAAATCCAGATTGTTGTCGTTGTCATTTTTGCGATTGCCTCGACGGTGTTCAACATTGTTGGCCCCAAGGTGTTGGGCAATGCCACGACAAAATTATTTGAAGGGATCATGGCAGAGATTGCCGGAACGGGTTCGATTGATTTTGATTATATCGGCCGTATCCTGCTCATCATGCTTGTCCTTTACCTGATTTCGGCTGTGTTTGCCTACCTGATGGGCTGGATTATGGCCGGGGTGTCGACAGACATCTCGTATCGCTTCCGCCAGGATATTGCGCAAAAAATCAACAAGCTGCCGTTGAGTTACTTTGACAAAACGACGCAGGGTGAAGTGCTTTCGCGCATCACCAATGATGTGGACACGGTCAACCAGACGCTAAGCCAAAGCCTGACGCAAATTATCACGTCGGTGATTACGGTGATTGGCGTGTTGGTGATGATGCTTTCTATTAGCTGGCTGATGACCCTGGTGGCGCTCATTGTCATTCCCTTGACGTTGGTGGTGGTGAGCTTCATTGTCAGCCGTTCGCAGGTGTACTTTAAGGAACAGCAAGATTACCTGGGGCATGTTAACGGCCATGTTGAGGAAATGTTTGGCGGGCACCGGGTGATGAAGGCGTTCAATGGTGAGGAACGCAGTATTGCGCAGTTTGAGGAGTATAACACCACGCTGTATAACGTGGCCTGGAAGTCGCAGTTCTTGTCGGGGTTGATGATGCCGATTATGAACTTTATTGGCAACCTGGGTTATGTGGCGGTTGTGGTTGTGGGTGGCTACTTGACGGTGCGTAATGCGATTACGGTGGGTGATATTCAGGCGTTTATTCAATATGTGCGCTCTTTTAACCAGCCGTTGATGCAGTTGGCGAATATTTCCAATGTGTTGCAGCAAACGGCCGCTGCCGCTGAGCGTGTCTTTGAGTTCCTGGAAGAGTCGGAAGAGGTGAAGGAAACGGAGAATCCGGTGCAGATGGAGTCGGCGCAGGGGAATGTTGAGTTCCGCAATGTGCGCTTTGGCTATGATCTGGAGAAGCCGGTTATTCACAATTTGTCGGCGGAGGTGAAGCCTGGGCAAAAGGTGGCTATTGTTGGGCCGACGGGTGCTGGCAAGACGACGATTGTGAAGCTGTTGATGCGTTTTTATGATGTGAATGATGGCGCGATTTTTGTGGATGGACATGATATCCGCGAGTTTAAGCGGCAGGATTTGCGCCGTTGGTTTGGGATGGTGCTGCAAGATACGTGGCTGTATAACGATACGATTATGGAGAATATTCGTTACGGCCGTCCCAATGCGAGTGATGAGGAAGTGATTGCGGCGGCGCAGGCGGCGCATGTTGATCATTTTGTGCATACGCTGCCTGATGGCTACAGCATGGTTATTAATGAGGAGACGACGAACATCTCGCAGGGGCAGATGCAGTTGTTGACGATTGCTCGTGCTGTGTTGGCTGACCCTAAGATTTTGATCTTGGATGAGGCGACGAGTTCGGTGGATACGCGCACGGAGGTGTTGATTCAGCAGGCGATGGATCGGTTGATGGTGGGGCGCACGAGTTTTATTATTGCGCACCGTCTCTCGACGATTCGTAATGCTGATTTGATTTTGGTGATGCGTGAGGGTGATATTGTGGAGCAGGGTAATCATGCGGAGCTGCTGACGCGTGGTGGGTTCTATGCGGAGCTGTATAACAGTCAGTTTGAACGCCCGACGGAAGCGGGTGAGACGGAAGATGTGTCTTTTATGATTCCGGCGGATTAGTGCTGTTGGGATTGTAGAAGGTGATGGATGGAGCCGATTGTGGGGAACTGCAATCGGCTCTTTTGTTATACTTGTGGGAGGGGGTTTGGGTGATGGTTGAAGGGAACCTCCCGGAGGTTATCGGTGGAAGGTTTGTGGCATGTGGCAAACCTCCGGGAGGCTGTTTTTGAGGAGGTTTTATCGGTGGTCGCCGACTGCCGTGAATGAAAACTAAACCTCCCGGAGGTTATTTGGTGGAAGGTTTGTGGCATGTGGCAAACCTCCGGGAGGCTGTTTGCGAAGGAGCGCTTATGGATTACATACTTCCGCCTGATCAGCAAGTGTATTATGAGCAGGTGTGGCAGTTGGTGCGCCAGGTTCCGTATGGGAAGGTTGTTACGTATGGGCAGGTGGCGCAGATGCTGCCGCTGCCTGCCGGGGTTGATGCGGAGCAATATAAAATATTTGGCTCGCGCTGGGTGGGCAGTGCGATGGCGGTTTGTCCGGGTGATGTGCCCTGGCAGCGGGTTATTAATGCGCAGGGGAAGATTAGTGAACGGGCGGGTGCGTTGAAGCAGCGTCAGTTGTTGGAGGGGGAGGGGCTTGTGTTTGTGAAGGATAGGGTTAATTTGAAGGTGTATCAATGGTTGGGGCCGGGGCATGGGGATGAGGCAAGGCAGGCAAGGCTGTTTTGATGGTGTTTGAGCGCCAAGTTGTTAACGGAACTGATTGTCGAGGGAGATGAGATGGGCAACGGCCGTTTCCACCAAAGCCACACACAAAACCCCAAAGCAGCATCACCATCGCCCCCACATCCCAAAAATTGCACAAGCCACATATCCTGGTAAAAAGGCAGCAGCGAGTAAAGACAGGTTCAAAAATTAAGGGAGTCACCATGTCTGATAAATCAACCGCACAGCCAGACAGCGCACAACACCCGACACAAGCATTCGTGTTCGAGGTCGTCACCGTCAACAACTATGGCGAGATCAGAGAGCAGCAAAAACATACAGCACAGCAGTTCATCGAACACCTGGACGACGAAACCTCTCTAGAAATGGTAGAAATACCCA
Source organism: Ardenticatenaceae bacterium (assembly GCA_020634315.1). Lineage (GTDB taxonomy): Bacteria > Chloroflexota > Anaerolineae > Promineifilales > Promineifilaceae > JACSRF01. The sequence continues at coordinate 17,901 of JACKBV010000012.1, forward strand.
GAGGCACATTTTTAATGGGATCTCGTGCCGGTCAAGGATACGACGACGAGCGACCACAGCACAGCGTGCGCGTCCCCTCCTTCCTCATGAGCAAATACCCCATCACCCAGGCACAATGGCAAGCAATCATGAAAAAGCCCCTCCCCTATCGTTGCAAGGGAGCAAGGCGACCCGTCGATAGAGTCACCTGGCACCATGCCATCACATTTTGCGAACAGCTGTCACAAAAGACAGGGCGCACATATCGCCTGCCCAGCGAAGCCGAATGGGAATACGCCTGCCGCGCCGGGAGCATGACGCCATTCTACTTTGGCGAAACCGTAACAACCGATTTAGTGAACTATGTTGGAGAGCACACCTATGGCCTGGCGCCCAAAGGCATCTATCGTCACGAGACAACCGAGGTCGGCAGCTTCCCGCCAAATGCGTTTGGGTTATACGACATGCACGGCAATGTTTGGGAATGGTGCGCCGATGGGTGGCACGATGACTACAGCGGAGCGCCCACAAATGGGCGTGTCTGGCAAGGTGGCAATACAGAATACCGCGTGCTACGTGGCGGATGTTGGCACGATACGCCAGAGCTATGCCGCAGTGCTACGCGGCTGCGACACAAAATGACCGAAGGAGAGGATTTCTTTGGCTTTCGCGTGGCATTGAGCCAGCTATAGGCAAACCTGCCATGCCTCAACAAAAAGCCGGAGGCTAAAGAGAAGTCCGTTATCCGGCAAATGTCCCAAGGACAGAACTCTTGGGTTGCCGAGCACGGTATCACTCTCTAGCCTCCGGCTTCAATTATTTTGTTTTGCGTGTTCGTTTACATCACGCCAAACAAAACACCCTCTTATTTATCATCCAGCGCAACAATACCGGGCAGTTCTTTGCCCTCAAGCAGTTCCAGGCTGGCACCACCACCGGTGCTAACGTGGGTCATCTTTGCCGTCAGTCCCGCATTTTTCACGGCGGCTGCCGAATCGCCACCACCAATGACAACTTGCGTGCCAGCGTCAACGGCCGTTGCCAGCAATTGCGCCAATTCATTCGTCCCCTTAGCAAACGGGGCCATCTCAAACACACCCATCGGCCCATTCCAGATAACCAGTTTTGCGCCCGCCAACGAAGCCTTAAACAGTTCCAACGTTTTCGGGCCAATGTCCAGTGCCATCTGGTCAGCAGGAATGGCATCTACCGCCACGACCGTTGCCGGGGCATCCGCTTTAAATTCGGGAGCGATAACAACATCTACCGGCAGCACCAGGCTGTCAACGGCCGTTTCCAGCAAACGCCGTGCCTCAGGTAACGCGTCCGCCTCCACCAGCGACGATCCCAATTCATACCCCTGCGCCTTGAGGAAAGTGTTAGCCATACCGCCGCCAATGAGGACTTTGTCCGCCTTTTGCAGCAGGTTGTCAATCAGCTTGATTTTGTCAGAGATTTTGGCGCCACCCATGATGGCGATGTAGGGATGCGGGGGATTGGTAACGGCCGTTCCCAACGCCTCCAACTCCTTGCCCATCAAAAAGCCAGCCACGGACGGCCCTTGCAGCGCACGCGCCACCCCTTCCGTACTCGCATGGGCACGATGCGCCGAACCAAACGCATCATTGACATACACATCCGCCAACGCCGCCAACTTCGCCGACAGCTCAGCATCATTCTTCGTCTCGCCAGGCGTGAAACGCGTATTTTCCAGCAAAATCACATCGCCGGGCTGCATCGCAGCAACAGCAGCCGTCACACTCTCGCCGACCATCTCATCCAATTTCTGCACCGGTTTGCCCAACAAATCGCTCAAACATTTGGCAACCGGGTCCATCGCATACTGTTTGTCGGCAGGCGTTTTCGGCCGGCCCAGGTGCGAACAAAGAATCAATGCCGCACCATGCTCCAGCAAATAATTCAACGTCGGCAGAGCTGCGCGAATGCGCGTATCATCCGTCACGGTGATGTTGGTATCGTTCGGATCTTTGCTGCTTAACGGCACGTTGAAATCCACACGCACCAATACTTTTTTCCCTTTTACATCAATATCAGTCACAGTTTTCTTGTTCATTCTATTCCTTCCTGAAATTTGGTAATCGGTGGTCATCAGGTTTACCGCTCACCAATTACCGATATTTATGCTTCGTCCTTGTACACAATCTGCGTCGCTTGCAGATCGGTGTACCGCTCATCCAATCCTTTGATGCCGAGCACCTTTTTGATTTGTTTGATGCGCGGCACAACATTTGTCAGGCTTGTCTGATAATGTTTGGCAATGGCCGCCTGGGTGACGTTGCGCACATCTTGCTCGCTCATCACAAATTCAGCCGCCGCTGCCCACCCTGCCGGTTTATCCAGGTCAGGCTTGGCTGTCGCTTTGAAATCGCGCCACAAACGCCGCCCCTGCACCAACGACACAGCACCGTAAGTCCGGTGCTGCAAACCGGGCAGCAGCAGGCGTTCGACCTCATCTTGCATGGCTGTCGGCTGCAACGGAAGCTGCAACATACCGCCATAGAGGGCGATGGGCAGCACCCAGGGTTCGGAGGGGATGTTGTCTACTTCGGTGAGAATTTTGCTGGTGGTCAGGATGCCACGCGCACGGGCACCGGTGAGGGGCAAATCAATGTGCGCCGGGTTGACGGTGACAATGCGCCACTGGTCGTCTTGCACCGCGAGTTGTATGGATACGACATCGGCCGCTGTATAGCTGTTGTCGCCGCTTGTGGGATCAGGCCAGGCGTATTCGATGTGTACGAAACGGCCGTTTTCCGTCTCAATGGCTCGCGTCAATCCCAGGCTGCCCCGTCCCAGCACCGTCTTGAGCAAAATGTCAAACACCGTGAAACCAAATAAATCCAACATCTCCGCCGCTTGTTCGCCAGGAACGACCAACGTCGCGATCTTCGCCGCATTTTCAGCTAAAGTCGCTTCGATCATCTGCTCGACCACAGGCCAGATGTCAGACCAAACGGTTTCTTGACTAATCATTCATCACTCCATCGGCTATTATACGCGGCGGCGGAACCGATTCCATAGACAAATGTCACCCTTCCGCGTGACATTTGTCGGCTTTTCATGTGGGAACAGCACAGGTGGGCAAATGCGCCAGCTTATTCCGGGCGGCGATGTTCCCCATAGCGGATAATTTGCACTTTTTCCAGGGTAATCAACCCTTCTTTGACAACCTCATCCAAAAATGGCATCAGCAAATCAATGTACGGTTTGCTGTCAATGATCTCAATTACCAACGGCATATCTTCTGACAGGCGCAGGAATTTGGTTGTATGCACGCGGCTGTTGGCCCCAAAGCCCATGATGCCGCGCAGTACGGTGGCTCCTGCCAGGTTGAGCAGTTTTGCCTGATGTACAATTTGTTCGTAGAGGGGTTTGCCCTGGTAGGTGTCTGATTCCCCAATAAAGATGCGCAGCAGCAAGCCTTCTTCCATTAACTTCACGGTTCACTCTCCCGAAGAATCTAACGCAAAGACACACAGGGCAAAAGTAAGTAAGAAGAAGCGCACTGATTTGCCAGATGTGTCTCGATTAACGGCCGTTAAACACCGTCCTCGCCACAACCACACCCAGAAACACACAGCCAATTCCCAAAATGTTGCTTCCCAAAATATTTAAGAGGCTCAGGCGCACCTGCCCATCACGCAGCAAGTTCACACTCTCCAAACCATACGTCGAAAATGTGGTAAATGCACCCAAGCCCCCCACAAAGATCAGCGCCCGTAACTGCGGTGAAAGGGCTGTCTGCTCAAAAATTTGCCACAACAAACCAATCAAGAAGCATCCCAACAAGTTCACGCTCAGCGTGCCCCAGGGGAAACCCTCACCGAATACCGAGTAAGCCAGGCCAGATACTGCGTAGCGCAGCAACGCGCCCACAGCTCCACCAACAGCAATGGCTACATAACGCAAACGAAAACCCCCTCTTCTCTCATTTCCCGAAGCGATCTTCGCTGCGGGCACGGAAAACGAGCCGGATGGCCGAACCGCGAAACGGGTACTGTTCCCGAATCTGGTTTTCCAGGAAACGTTGGTACCCAAAATTGACCCATTCCGGCTTGTTGACAAAGAAAATGAAAGTGGGAGGGGCAACAGATGCTTGTGTGGCATAGAAAAACTTGACGCGCACGCCGCTTTTGCTTGGCGGTGGATGTTTGATGGTGGCTTCGCGCATCAGTTTGTTCAATGGCCCGGTGGGAATACGCGTGTAACGCGCTTCATTGACTTCCAGCACTTCTGGCAAAATTTTGTGGACACGCTGTCCCGTCTCCGCAGAGATGAAGAGAATGGGGACATAATCCATAAAATTCAGTTCGTGCCGAAGTTGATCTTCATATTGGTTAATGGTGTAGGTGTCTTTTTCCACCGCATCCCATTTATTGACGAGCACAATGGTAGCGGCCGTTTCTTCGCCCATGATCCCGGCAATGTGGATGTCCTGCGACGTGATGCCCTCAGCGGCATCAACCAACAGCAGCCCGACATCGGCGCGTTTCAGCGCCTTGATCGCACGGAGGACGCTGTACTTTTCCACACCGGGGTCAATCTTGCCGCGCCGCCGAATACCGGCCGTATCAATGATGGTAAAGTCCTGCCCATGCCATTTCAGCTTGGTATTAATGGCGTCACGAGTCGTCCCGGCAATGGGGCTGACAATGGCGCGTTCTTCACCAATGAGCTTGTTAAGCAGCGTGGATTTGCCGACATTGGGACGACCAAGCAAAGCGATTTTGATCGATTCATCCTCTGCTTCAGCTTCCTCTGTCCACTGCGGAATGGCATTGACAATGGCATCGAGCAAATCGCCGCTGCCGGATCCATGCAGGGCAGAAATGGGGAAAACCTCACCCAGCGCCAGCTCATAAAATTCGTAAACCTGATCCCACAGCTTCGTGGATTCCAGTTTATTGGCGGCGATGATGATCGGCTTTTTGGATTGGCGTAAGATGTCGGCCACTTCCTTATCGGCCGCGGTTATGCCAGCCTGCCCATCGACAACTTGCACAATCACGTCCGCGTCCTGAATGGCAATGGAAGCCTGCTGCCGAATCAGAGGCAAGAAGCGCTCAGAATCTTCGGATAAGGGTTCGGTGTGATGCCCGCCTTCAAATTCAATACCGCCGGTATCGATCAGGGTGAAGAGGGTACCGCCCCATTCGGCATCGGCATAAAGACGGTCACGGGTCGTGCCGGGAACTTCGGAGACAACAGCCAGACGGCGGCCAACTATACGGTTAAAGAGGGTGGACTTGCCAACGTTGGGGCGGCCCACCAGCGCGACAAGTGGTTTATAACTCATAGGATTATATGCCTTTTACGGTTGAGGATAGCCACAGGGATGGGATGGGCAACGGCCGTTACCAGATACGGCAGCGTGCTGGTGCCCCCCCCTCCATGCGGAATAGAGTCATGCGGCAGAAATGACGTGGTCGTGGTCGATATCGTGTTTGTAATCGTAGTGGGAATCGTAATCCGTCGGGTAATCTCGACCGTCACCTGCGCGGGCTGCACAGAGCGCAGTTCAATGCCCCGCTGTTCAGGGTAATCCACATCGGGTTCAATACTATACGTGCCAGTCTCAAGGCCAAACAGATCAACAACAACAGTTACTTCATCTTCCAAAAGTGTATTTAAAACGGGCAGCGGCCCAAACAGAACCACACGCACCGTCTCCGAACTGAGCGTCGCTTCCAGTTCCGGGTCTAATCCCTGCACCTGCGGTACACGGTTAAAAATGCTGGTTGTGCGGAACGGCTCAATCGTCACATTCACAAAAATCTCTTCGACCTCAGCCTGCGTCACACCTTCTGGCAAGGCCAGCGCCACTTGTGGGCTAAACGATTCTGTCAGGCCAGTAATGTCGATTGGCTCCGTTTGCACCCAATTCAGCAAGTTCAACTGGGTTGGGCGACCTTGCAGCAGCACACTGGGCGGATCGACTTCCACATTAACGACACGGTACCCTGGCGCTGGCTCACCTTCCAGGTCTACATTAATAAACTTCTCGGCGAATCCGGCCGATTCGTTAATGGGAATGGTCACTTCGACCAACTCTGTGCTCAAATCCAGCCCACTGACACTCGCCACACGCCCTTGCTTGTTGTAGTAAATTGGTTGGGGCGTGCGTCTCACCGTTTCCCGTTCATTGCTCAAAAAAACGGTCACCCGCGCCGTGTCTAATGGCTCTACTTGCGAGGCCGTTCCAGCAACCGTGATGAATTGGGGATCAATTAACGCCTCCCCCTGTGTGTAACCCAGCGCGACGCTGCCCCGCAAATCGAGCGTGACGGGGATGTCACGCGTAACCAACTGCTCCAAATGCACCGTCATTTGCTCCGTCGATTGCGAGAGAATCTCGACTTCAGTCACCTTGGTCTGCACCTGAACAGGCATGGGGGCTTCCTGTCCAAACGGCACCTGGCTTAAATCCACGGTAGCCGTAAAGTCTTGCACGGTCAATTGATCAACTATCGAAGCTGGCCCTTGAAAAACAATTTGCACAAATTGGCGGGTTGACGTTGGCGTCACAAGAATGCTGTTATCCACACGTCCAACGAAATCTATCGGGATTTGCAAAAATTGGCTGCGCACCGGATCGTCAGCCTGGATGGCATTGAACCAGATGATTAATGCCAACACGAAGGACAAAACCAGCGTTGCCAGGTTGGAAATGATGCTGCGAATAAACCTCATCATGGCTGAAGTTCCCTCCGGCCGCCACGATTTTGCAAAAAGGCGTAGAGAATGCTGTCGAGCCGACTGATGTCTTGCCGTCGGATGACACGGCCGTTATGGGCAATAGACGCCTGGCCGGTTTCCTCGGAGATGATTAGAACAACGGCATCGCTGACCTCGCTGATGCCTAAGCCCGCCCGGTGGCGCAACCCCATCTGGCTGTCTGAGAGGCTGCTGGTAGAAAGGGGCATGACACAGGCTGCGGCGGCGATGCGCTCATTGCGTACAATGACAGCGCCATCATGCAGTTCGGTGTGCTTGTTGAAAATGGTAAGGAGCAGTTCAACGGAAACGGCCGCATCCATCGTCACCCCCGTATCAATATACTCCTGCAATCCAGTGTCCTGCTCAAAGACAATCAACGCGCCGTGTCGCCGCTGCGAAAGGCGTTGGCTGGCTTCCTTCACAACAGCAATGACTGGGCTTTCTTGCTGGCGGCGGAACAAGCGCAAATAGCGGGAAGCATGCCCTAGCTGCTCTAACGCACGGCGCAGTTCTGGCTGGAAAATGACGGGAACAGCCACCAACAGCGCAGGAATACTGTTGCTAACTAACCAATTAAACGCGGGTAGATTGAAAGCGGAGGATAAGAGGAAGACTAACAAGGCCAGGACAATCAGGCCGCGTAATACTTGAACAGCCCGTGTGCCCCGAATCAGGACGAGGACGGTGTAAATAACGGCCGTTACCAGGGCAATATCAAGGACATTATTCCAATCCCATTGCAGTTGCGATAAATAATTGAGTACGTTGTCCAAAACTGTCGTCCAAAACCGTTGTCCGTGAATCGATTACCGATTACTTGCCACACTAAGAAGCCTGGCGTAACTGCGCCAGCAATTGGTGATAACTCGTAATATTCGGCGGTTTGAGTCCTAAAATCTTTTCTATCGTGATAATCGCAGCAGTCGTATCGCCCACATCCAATTGCGCCTCGCCCAGTTTATCCAGCAGTTCAACCGCTTCCTGATTACGCTTTTGCTGCGTATAAAGGCGTACCAGGCGATCAACCAGATTTGCGTCAGAGGGACGCTGCTGCACCATATCTTCCAAAATGCCTAACACCTTGGTGCTGCGTCCGGCACGCACCAACTGCACCAAATATTGATCCAACGTGCGCACCGCATTGTTTGGCTGACCCACTTTGTAATACAGATCAACCAGCGTAATGGCCGTGCGTTCATCATCAGGTTCCATATCGCGCAGTTCGCGGTAAGCGGCCAATGCCTGTTTCCAGTTAAAGCGCTGCATATCGATGTCGGCCATCAAGCGCAAAAAGCGGGGGCGCAATCGTTGCGGGTCTTTCGCCTGATCGACGAGGTTCAAGGCGTCCTGATAGGTGGATCGGGCACGTTCAACTTGCGCCAGTTGATAATATGTCTCGCCAACTACCTGGTAATGCTCTAGCGAACGGTCTATTTGCCCATGTTGGCGCAGCAAATTGATCAGCCGTCCACGCATGGCTACATCCAAGGGGTCCAACTCCACCACTTTTTCGTAAGCGGTAATCGCACCATTAGCGTCATCACGAGCCAGGTATGCGTTGGCAATCGTCGTGTATTTGACGGCAGCGGCTTCTCGCCGCCCCTGCTGAATGAGGATGTCGCCCAACTGAATGTGCGCAGACAGGTAATCCGGGGCAAGCTGGATAGCTCGATATGTCTCTTCAATAGCAGAGTTATACATACCCCGCCGCGTGTATTCCTGGCTCAAAAACAGGGACTCTAACACATGCTCGGAACCGGCCGTCAACACATCACCGAGAATCATCATCCCGGCGCTGGAAATAGCATTCAAGCGAGAACGCGCTTCTTTGACCTTGTCTTCCCATCCTTTATGGCTGAGAAATTGCACCAGGGAATTGGCAAAGCCAGTGGCCTGGTCGCGCTCGCCCTGGGCGGTCAGCGTTTCATAGAGGTTTTCGTACAATTGGATGAGCCGATCCGCCTGGTCACGTTGGACAGTGCCCATATCGACAATTTGCAAAACGGTGATGAAATGCTCGATGGCTTTTTCGACACGCCCCCGCGCACGGTGACATTCACCCAAGGAGAAATGGCTGGCTAGCCGGTAGGCTGAATCTTTCACCGAATGTTCAAAGGCGGTGATGGCTGCCTCAAAGCGCAGTTTGTCCTGGTAAAGCAAACCCAGGTTGAAATGGGCGGCTGGTGTGGTAACACCGGCGGCAATGGCTTTTTCGTACGCATTGATCGCTTCTTCGGTCATGTTGCGGCGCTGGTAATCAAGCGCTTGACTGAGCAGGGCGTTGCTGACGGCTTCGTTAGCATCCCCGGAGAAGAGACGTTCGGCTAATTGGCTCATGGCGGTGTCGCGGGCTACCTGAACGGGAACGGCCGTATCCATTCGTTTCTTACCCTGCCATTCCCGATCCTCCAGCGCCATCGTCATGCGCTGCACAGCCTCGCCCAACCCCGTCAAACCCGACTTAGGCACAAGTTGCTCATCCTTGAACAACTGCTCCCCTTGCCGAATATGCTCAATGGCCGTCAATATCTCCGCATTACGCGGATCAAGTTGTAACGCCAGTTGGCACGTCTGCAACGCCTTATCCGGTTCACCCTGCATTTGCAAAATACGGGCAATCGCCAGATATTCACGAATGGCATTAGGAACCGTGCCCTGCCGCTTGTAAACCGAAGCCAGACGCTGGTGCGCACGCAGCAAATTCGGCTCCAGGCCAATGGCACGATGCCAATTATCCATCGCCTCATTAAGACGCTGGCGGCTTAGTTCCATTTCACCAATCGCCATGTAGGTCTTACCGGCTTCCGCCATTTGCCCCAGGCGCTCTTGTGCATCGGCAACTTTACGCAGGTAAATAATATTGCCACCGGAGTAGCGTGCAGCCAGCTTGTAATTCTCAAGCGCCTCTACTAACTTATTTAGTTCCAGGTACGCATCGCCTAAACCAGCATAAGGCGCCGGTTCCTTCGGCATTTCTTGCGCAGCTATCTCAAATTCATTGATAGCCTCTTCCCAACGTTGATCCCAATAGTAGGAATGGCCTCTGCTTAGTGCCTGATCAAATAAGGCGCGGTTATTAGCCACAAATACCTCCGGTAAACAAAAGAACATGCAGTAGAAAGCGGTGTTTCTGCTGCATGACTATTTACGAACCAGAAATCTTGATCACTTATCTGCTAACAATTCAACCAAAATTGCTTTTTGAGCGTGCATACGGTTTTCTGCTTGGGGAAATAACACCGAATGTGGCCCATCAGCGACTTCGTCCGTAATCTCTTCACCACGATGCGCGGGCAAGCAGTGCATCACAATACAATCTGGCTTTGCCAGCCCAACCAATGCCTGATTAACCTGATAAGGTGGGAAGACCTTTAACCGTTTCTCGGTCTCTTCCTCTTGCCCCATGCTCGTCCAAACATCGGTGTAAATGACATCTGCATTGGCGACCGCTTCTTGTGGGTCTTCGATCCGCTCGACTTTAGCGCCCCCGGTGCTGAACTGCTGCGCCAGGGTAATGTCCTCATCCGTCAGGTTATAACCAGCAGGAGAGGCAATCGAAAAACTCATCCCTGTTTTCATCGCGCCAAAGAGCAAAGAACGGGCGACATTGTTACCATCACCAACATAAGCAACTTTTAGCCCGGACAATTCTTTTTTGTGTTCCAAAATTGTAAACAAATCGGCGAGGGCTTGTGCCGGATGGCTGTAGTCGGAAAGGCCATTGATCACAGGCACAGAACCATATTCTGCCAGTTGTAAAATGTGTTCGTGAGCAAACACGCGAGCCATAACGCCATCTACGTAGCCGGAAAGAACACGGGCGACATCGGGGACACTTTCGCGCCCGCCCATCTTAATTTCATTGGGCGATAGATAGAGGGCATAACCACCCAAGTGAACCATCCCCATTTCAAAAGAAACGCGGGTACGTAAAGAAGGTTTTTGAAAGACCAGAGCTAGACTTTTCCCTTTCAGGATCGGTTTGTTCCCGCCGTTGCGCCATTCGTCTTTGAGTTGAGTGGCTAAGGCTAGCAGGTGATGAAGTTCATCTGGTGTTAGGGCTGCAATGCTGAGGAAATGTTTCACGTACTTGAACCTCCTGATTTGTTTGCATATTAATGTAGGCAGAGTATACCACAGCCAGAGAGAAATGGTACAACGCGGCACTGGCTTATGTAGGGTGTTTTTCATAACGGGGCAATTCAACATAATGCTTGTAAGCATATTTGAGTTATGGTAAGATATGCCCCAGAGTGGGGATGTTTTTTTACATGCAAGAATTTGACGGCGCAAGTTCCCCTCTACAAGTTTGTAAAGGCTTAGAGGAGCTGACGGACTGCCAATTCTGGAGTTTCATCGTTTTTTGGCAAAAAAGGTAGGTGACTCATGGATTTTCTGAGAGAACGACCCATTATATCCATCCTGATCGGGGTGGTTGTGGGCTTTGCCATAGGGTTGCTATGGGGATGGTTTATTGATCCGGTTGAATGGACGGATGCCAGCCCAGCAGCTTTACATCCTGATGATCAGGCTCAGTATATTCGCCTGGTTGCCGAGAATTTTTCACAGCAAGGTAATACGCAAACGGTACAAAATGCTTTTCGTAGTTGGCCTGGTGCCGATGCAACGATTTGCCAGTTAGCCGCGCAAAGCCAGGACTCTAATGATCAACAACGGTTAACGGCCGTTGCCACCATTCTCAATGGGCAAGGCTGCGGTGTCGCGGGCACGACAACAACAGGCGAGGCAACGGAAGAAGATGGGGGCGGCGGCTTCGGCTCGATTTTGTTCCTCTTCTTGCTGCTGGTCGTGTTGGTCATTGCCATTATTTTTGTCTTGGGTCGTCGCAATGCCGCATTGGGTGATCGCACATCGTCCCGTTCCTCATACGAGGAAGTGCCGGAAACAGGCCCTGTGGCGAGTGCGGGTGCAGCCAACGCAACGGCCGTTCCCATTGCCCGCTTCCGTACCACATACACACGCGGCCATGACGCCTACGATGACTCCTTTAGCATCGAGAATGCCAGCGGCGACTTCCTCGGCGAATGTGGGGTTGGCATTTCAGAATCATTAGGTTCCGACGCGCCAAAGAACGTCACCGCCTTTGAAGTCTGGCTCTTTGACAAAAACGACATCCGCACCATCACCAAAGTTGTGATGAGCGATCATGCCTTCTTTGATGATGCCATCAAAGCCAAACTTGCCACCAAAGGCGAGCAGGTATTGGCACGCGAAGGCGAAACCATTGTGCTGGAAACAGCATCGCTCATCATCAACGCCGAAGTGATGGACATGCAGTATGGCGCAGGCGGGACACTACCGCCACAGAGCCACTTTGAAACCGTCACCTTTGAATTGTCCGCCTGGGCAAAAGAAGGCAGCGGTTCCTCTGGTGGCGCTGACGATATGATGAATTTCTAAGAAGCGGTTACAGTAAATGAACAAAAAGCCCCGGCCATTATGACCGGGGCTTTTTTATTTCAAGCACGTTCGTAAGGGACAAACAACCTTTCCCATTCCTGCAAGGCATATCGATCTGTCATCCCGGCAATATAGTCGGTTATCACGCGGGGCAAGGGAATATCCGTCAGGCGCTGCTGCGTCGGTTCTGGCAGCATTTCCGGTTCCTTCATGTAAGCCGTAAAAATTTCACTGATGAACCGCTCTGCCTTTGTTTGCATACGCACCAGCCGGTAATGGCGATACATGCGTTGATACAAAAAGGCTTTTAACGCTTTGATCTTCACGCCAAATTCAGGCGAGTAACCGACCACATTTTCGCTGTGCAGTTGCAGTTTTTCGGGAGAGTCAAGCTGCTGTTTGCTTAAATTAACGGCCGTATTCTGCAAAACATCCGTCACAGAACGGCCAATTAATTCGCGAATGATCTCATGGCGTGTCAACTGATCCAGGAAAAGCGAACTGTTCCAGCCAACCGTATCCAACACCTCTTGCCAGATAACCAATTCATCCAAATCACGCGGCGTAAACAAATCAGCACGCAGCCCATCATCCAGATCATGGGCATTGTAAGCAATTTCATCCGCCAGATTGGCGATTTGCGCCTCTAAAGAGGCGCGTTTTTCCGGCTCATAGCCGGTGGCGTCGCTTTTATCGTAAGACGTTTCATGCTTAATCATGCCTTCGCGCGTCTCATAGGTAAGGTTCAAGCCGGGAAAATCTCGGTAACGCTGTTCAAGCTGCGTGACAATGCGGAAGCTCTGCGTATTGTGGTTGAATCCGCCATACTCCTTCATCAAGGCATTGAGAATATGTTCGCCAGCATGACCAAATGGAGGATGTCCCAAATCATGCGCCAGGCAAATGGCTTCTGTCAGGTATTCGTTGGCCCCTAACCCACGCGCCAACGAGCGGCCTAATTGCGACACCTCCAGGGTATGTGTCAGGCGTGTGCGATAATGATCCCCCTCATAAAAGACAAAAACCTGTGTTTTATACTCCAGGCGACGAAATGCCGTCGTGTGAATAATGCGGTCACGATCTCGCTCAAAGGCGGTGCGGGTCACCGATTCTGATTCCGGGTAAACCCGTCCGCGTGTATTGGCGCTGGTCAATGCATAGGGGGCGAGAGATGCCGCTTCTATTTCTTCCCGTCGTTTACGATCAAACAACATGGCGTACTCCTTCTTACACACAGGGTCATTGCAAAGCCGTTAGTCCGAGCCTCCCGCAAGCTGTGAACGCGTTTGGGTCAGCCGGGGAAGGGAATGTCCGAAACTTTGGAATCGCCCTGTCTTAAATGGAACCAACTTGCCATAACCTTATGGCAAGTGTAACATAAACATAAAATGGTAGCTATTGCCTCTGGACGCGCAGTCCGTCCTGGGCACAGGCGGTGTATCATGCAGCAAAGACCACAATCTTCTATTGTGCTGCTCATGATTATTATGGCAGTTGTCATGGGCCTTGGAGGGTTTCTTGCCCTCTCTTATCTATCGAATCGGCCGTCTGCGCCAGAGGGTATGGCCGCAGTAATGGTGGATGGCGTTGAGGTAATGGTGCAGCTCAATGCAGCAAAAACGGTTGATATTGTAGGGCCGGGGGAGATGGCTGTAACCTTACCAGAGCAAACGGCCGTTCCGCAAACGGAAACCCTGCCACAAGTGGAACCGCCAACTGAGGTGCCCACGCTGCCCCCGCCGACAGAAACACCCTTGCCCCCCACCGCGACGCCTGTCCCCGACAAGATCATCTTTGAAAGTTACACCGTGCAATCGGGCGATTCGCTGTACAGCATTGCCGATCGCCTGGATACGTCTATTGCGTTGATGGCGCAATATTACATTTCGGCACAAGATTTGACGCCGGGAAATGTGATTCAACTGCCAATTGGCAACCCTCTTTATTGTCCGGGGAAACGGCCGTATGCGGTAGGCGAAGGGGATACGGCGTACAGCGTAGCCAAACGGTTTAACATTGATAAGGAGGAGTTACAGGCAATCAATGGGTTGAATGATGATTACATCATTCGTGTCGCCGATATTTTATGCGTGCCGTAACAAGTCGAGTGTCTGCCATGTCTTATTCTCAAGCGTCTCATTCTTTACACATTCATGCGGCTGAGTTTTACGGCCGTTCCCAAACCTTGCTGCAATACATTCACGATCACAACCTGACCGGGGTCGTGCTTTTTGACAGCACCAACATCCTCTATTTCACCGGTTTTGCCTTCATTCCCACAGAACGCCCGATTGCCTTTGCCCTCAGCGCCAGCGGCGAGCGTGCCCTGTTTGTGCCGCGCCTGGAAGTGGAACATGCCAAAAGCATGACGGCGATGGATCGGGTGGCGCATTATCCAGAATATCCGGGGGAGCTGCATCCCATGCAGCATTTTCGCCAGATGTTGGTGGAGATGGAGATGCTGTCAGCAACAGCGCCACTCAACGAACAAGGGGAACAGGGGCTGCATCCTTCATTTTTGCCCAATTACCTGGAACAGGCGATGCGTTCCCCCTTGCAGCAAAGTCTGGGGCCAAGCCTGGGTGCGGATCAAGATGGCTACCCCTGGATTTTGGGGTATGAAGGGCCATCGCTAAGCCAATTGACGGCGATGACGATTGTCAATGTGCAGGGGCAAATTAACCGCATGCAAGCGATCAAAAGTGCGGCGGAACTGGCATTGATTCGCGAAAGTTGTAAATGGGGACATCTGGCACATGTGCTGCTGCAACGGTATACGGCCGTTTACGTCACCGAAACCTACGCCAGCCAACGCGCCAGCATGGAAGCCACCCTGACGATGATGGACGCCATTGGCCCCCTCTATCGTGCGCAAAGCATGTGGAGCAGTGGCCCCAGCGCGGGTTATCGTGGTCAGATCGGGCGCAATGCGGCAATTCCGCACGCCCTGGCAAACAACATTGTCTTTCAGCCCGGAGATGTGTTGGTGACGGGCGCAGGCTGCCCGATGTGGGGCTATCATTCTGAATTGGAACGCACCATGTTTGTGGGCAAACCAACCGCACGCCAGCAGGCATTGTTTGCACATATGCTGGCGGCGCAAGAGATCGCCTTTGCGATTATGAAACCAGGAGTGACGTGCGCCGCAGTGGATACGGCCGTTCGCGCCTACTATGAGCGCCACAACCTGACATCTTACTGGAAACATCACACCGGGCACGCCATTGGCCTGCGCTACCATGAAGGCCCCTTCCTCGATACTGGCGATAACACGGTCTTGCAACCCGGCATGGTTTTCACCATCGAGCCGGGCTTTTATGCGTCAGAGTTGGGTGGTTTCCGCCATTCCGATACCGTAGCTGTGACAGAGGATGGCCTGGAAATCATGACCTATTATCCTCGCGCCTGGGAGCAATTGGTCATTCCGGTCTGATATGGATAATCCCGCTCCGCAACCGCGTGCCGCTTCATTTGTTGAGTGGCTAGGGCCGATTTTGATATTGCCGCTAGTGGCGGGGCTGGCATATGGTTTGGTGCTGTGGTTGACACGGCCGTTTCCCCTCTTTCCCAACCCCGTCAGCACAGCAACCCCGCCACAGACGTTGAGTGTGCCACTGCCAACGCCGGTGACATCACCGTTTACGGCCGTTAATCGCTGGTTCCACCAAGACCTGCTAATCGTCACCCCCATGCCCACCAATCAAACCCTGGCACAAGACGCCGGGTTAAGCCGCGCCAACCCGCTGCCACGTGGAACGGCCGTTTCGCTGGCTTATTGGGATATACGCATCCTTGACGATCCCATCATTCGGGGCAATACAGCCTGGCAAATCTTGCAGGAAACCAACTCTTTCAACGAGCCGCCCAGCGACGGCTACGAATACATCCTCATCCCCTTGTGGATTTATCACCGCCGCAGCATGTTAGAGAAAGGCAGCCTCAACCTCGCTGTGACCGGTAATGAAAATGTGATCTACCACAGCTATGATGTTTCCATCGTCCCGCCGGAACCCATGCTCAATACCTATTTGCCCGGTAACAGCAGCAGCGAAGGCTGGGAGGTCTTTCGCATTCGCCAGGGCGAACAAAATTTGCAACTAATCGTTACCGACTTTTCCGAGTATGAAGAAGGGAATCGCTACATTGCCCTGGCTGGCGAATCTGAAATCACCATCCCCACAGAGACATTGACGGGCATCCAACGCACAGGCATCGGCAGCAGTGCGGCAGAACCGGCCATAGTCGGGCAAACGACCACTGGCACAGACTGGCAAATAACGCTGGTGGATTTGGTTCGTGGCGAAGCGGCCTGGCAAATTCTTTACGAGACAAATAAATTTAATGATCCCCCAGCCGATGGATACGAATACTTGCTGGCACAACTGCGTGTTCGCTATATTGGCCTGGAAGAAGGGCCAGTTGCAATGAACCGCTACTATTTTCATGTTGTGGGGGATGATGGCACTGTGTACGAACTGCCAAGTATTGTGCATCCTAAACCGGAATTATGGTTTAACCTTTTCCCTGGAGGGGAGGTGACGGGATGGATGGCAATGCAAGTCAGACCCACGGACCAACAGCCCCTTCTGCATTTTCAGATAAATATGTATGACACAGACGATCCGCAGGCACGCTATTTTTTGTTGGTGGGAAACGGCCGTTAACCGCTCTGTTTCTCCAACCGTTCTGCCAATTTCTTCAATTTCCCCCAATGGCTGTTTAAGGCATAAATCATTGCCAGCGCTGTCAACAATCGTGTTTCACAATTCGGGTCTTGCGCCAGCACCTCCAACACTTCCATCGCCTTATCATCTGTGCGCCGCGTGCGAATATATTCATTCGCCAACTCTTTTAGAAATTTATCGCGCTGCTGCCGCAAGGCAGCGGCATCACCGCTGGGCTGGCGCACAATACGCATCTGTTTCACCACACGGCGAAACGTCTCAATCAGTTGATCGGCGGTAAAGGGCTTCGTGAGATAGCCACGCGCCCCAGCAGCCATGGCATCAAGCAGCGTCTGTGGGTCGCGCTCTGCCGAAATGACAATACACGCCATTTGCGGCCATTCGTTCGTCATCGCCTGAATGGCCGAGATGCCATCCATTTCAGGCATATTGACATCCATCAAAGCAATGTCCGGGCGATGCTGGCGCGTCATCTCCACGGCTTCACGGCCGTTTTTCGCAATAGCTACCACTTCAGCCGCCGGAATCATGGAAAGCATCAAGCGGGTACTGCGTCGTGTTTCTGTTACATCATCAGCAATTAAAATGCGGAGCTTGTCAGGGGATGAACCCGCAGGTTGGGACATATTATTTTTCCTAAATAGCCTGGCGCTGCTTTCAAGCTGATCCTTCTCCTTGCAATGACAGGTACTGACAGCAGTGCCAGGGACTGACAGCAATTTCAGGGTATTGTGACAACAAGGTTCATTATACACAATTCGTTGTTATTTCGGGCGTTAAACAGTTAACAACGACGCGCCCACGTTCCCTTGGCCTGTTCTCCCAGAGGTTAGGCGATGGTTATTTAGCACAGGTGGTTGCTATCTTGTCGTAGAGATAGTATGCTGAGTTGTAAATCTACCAGAAGCAGCTCATACCTGATCTGTATTCATGTCATCAGATTACGGCCGTTAAATAGCAACAAGCAACCATCTTACAAGGAACTATCATGATAGATCGCTCCATTCAACGCTGGCTTGAAATGCCATTAGAAATCGCTCATGAAGATGATGAACTGCTCGTGTATATCCTCCACATTATTCAACTCTCGCTCCTTGGCGCCACATTATTTGCCCTTCTGATCTTCACAATCTTTCGTGGATGGTTCGTCATCCGCACGCTCATGATTAGCTTGTGCCTGCTTCTGATCAGTTTATGGTTGTCACAACGACACCACAAACCCATCCTGGCTGGTGCCACTATCGTTTTTACATTGTTGGGATTTGCGTCCTATTTTTTGTATGTGGGGTATGGTGTACGCGATGAAGCGATGCTCCTCTACACCTTAACCTTGCTCATTGGCAGCCTGCTCTTGAGTCGCCTCGCTTATATTTTCCTGGTGGTCATAACCGTTTCTTATGTCAGTTGGCTGGGGTATCTGGAAATTTCCGGGCAAATGCAGTTTGCAACGCCATCGGTAAGTATACCGGCTGTGGTTATTGTTGTGGTTGTGTTGCTGATAACGGCCGTTATCTCACGTTCCCTCGCCTCCGGTTTACGCAAAAGCCTGGCGCAAAGCCGCCAAAACGAACAATCCCTGGCGGAAACCACCGCCTTCCTTGCGATAGTCAACACCATCGCCGATGCCCTGCACCACTCCTTGCATCCGCAAACAGTTGCCGAACAAGCGGCACAGCTAATTGCCCAACATTTCAATGTGCCCCTCGTCGCCGTACATGCCTTTGATCCCATTGCCGAACAACTATTTCCCCTCATCATTTACAGCAAGGATGGCCCGACAGAGGCCCTCGCGCGATCCTTGCCGGTCAACAACAGTTTGAGCGGGCTGGCAATACGGCAAAAAGAGACGATTATCAGCCAAGACATTGCCCATGATTCCCGTGCCGCCTCTGTTGTCGGTAAGCTTTTAGCGGAGCAAGGGTATCAAGGGGCAGTGGCCGTGCCCATTATTTTTCAGGACAGTGTCTTGGGCAGCTTGAACCTCATTTACAAGCCCGATTATCCGGTTAGCGAGGACATCGTGGCAAAACTGACGCCCATTGCGCAAAGTATCAGTCTGGCGATGCACAATGCGCAAATGATGCAAGAGCGCCAACAAGCCGAACAAAGTGTGCGCCAGTATGCGCGGCGTGCGCTGGCGCTGTCTGAAATGTCGCAGCATTTGGCAGAAGTGACGCATGATTACGGCCGTGTCCTCACCCTCATCGCACACCGTTTGGCGGAGCTAATTGGTGACAGTTGCAGCATCAGCCTCATCTCTGAAGATGGGCAGTGGCTAGAAATGACCGCCATTGATCATCCAAACCCCGAATTTGTGGCGTATGTGCAGGCCACAATGGCAACCATGCCACAGCGCATTGATGAAGGGCATGTTGGGCGAGTCATTGCCAGTGGGCAGCCGCTGCTGCTGCCAGAAACGGCTTTGCAAGAATTACAATCCACAATGAAGCCAGAATATCGCCAAATTTTAGAGCGTTTTCCCATGTACAGCCGGGTGCTCGCGCCGCTGCGGGTGCAAGGGAAAATCATTGGCGTCACAGACCTGACGCGGCTGAGTTCTGGCAAATCGTACACGGAAGATGATATGTTGTTTTTGCAAGACCTGGCGGATCGCGCCGCTATGGCGATTTCTAGCGCACGCCTTTATGCTGCTTTGCAGCAAGAGTTGCAGGAGCGAAAACGTGCCGAAGCGGTGCAAGAAAAGTTGATCGAACAATTGGCCGCAAAAAATGAGGAGTTAGAGCATTTTGCTTACACGGTTTCACATGATTTGAAAAGCCCGCTTGTCACAATTCGTGGTTTCTTGGGGTTTGTGGAGCAGGATGCCAGTAAAGGCAACATGGAACGGCTGCGCAGCGACATGCAGCATATTTACAATGCCACCGACAAGATGCAAAGTTTGTTACAGGAGTTGTTGGAGCTGTCGCGAATCGGCCGTATCACCAACCCCTCTCAAGCGGTGCCCTTTCGCGAACTGGTACAAGAAGCGGTGCATCTGGTGCTGGGACAGTTGGCGGAACAACAGATTGTGGTGAATATTGCGCCAGATTTACCGGTTGTGCAGGTTGACAAGCCGCGCATTATTGGCGCATTGCAAAATTTGCTGAGCAATGCGGTGAAGTTTATGGGGGATCAACCTAACCCGCATGTAGAAATCGGCGCTGCTGAGCAGGGGGAGAAGACGGTGTTTTTTGTGCGGGACAATGGCATTGGCATTGATCCGGCTTATCACCAAAAAGTTTTCGGGTTGTTTGACCGACTGAACCCGGATATTGAAGGTTCTGGCATTGGGCTGGCTTTGGTGAAGCGGATCATTGAGGTGCATAACGGCCGTATCTGGGTCGAATCCGCCGGTGCAGGGCAGGGCAGCACCTTTTACTTCACCTTACCCGTCGTCTCCGCACCGACAGCGCCTGACGGATTCCCCCGCAATTAGTCAGCGAGAATGCTTATAGCTGCAAAAGTGTCTGCGCCACGCCATTCACAAATCAGACATTCCCGTTTACAATAAAGGCCAGTTTGGCTATTTATTTCATAGTTTTGTGTCAACAAAAAAGGAGTATGACAAGATGGGCGCAAAAAATATTTTGTTTCTCGTCGGCGATTACGTGGAAGATTACGAAGTGATGGTTCCGTTCCAATCGCTGCTTGCTGTTGGGCATCATGTGCATGCTGTCTGCCCAGACAAAGCTGCCGGACAATCGGTGAGAACGGCCGTTCACGATTTTGAAGGCGACCAAACCTACAGTGAAAAACCCGGTCACAATTTCCAACTCAATGCCACATTTAGCGAAATCAACGAAGCCGACTACGACGCCCTGGTCATCCCTGGCGGCCGTGCTCCAGAATACATTCGCCTGAACCCCCGCGTTCTGGAAATCGTGCGCCACTTCTTTGCGGCCAACAAACCCGTCGCCGCCATTTGCCATGGCGCACAGGTATTGGCAGCCGCAGGCGTCCTCGAAGGGCGCAGCTGCTCCGCCTATCCGGCTTGCGGCCCTGACGTGACTCGCGCTGGCGGCGAATATATGGACATCGCCGTCACCTCCGCCCACACAGATGGCAATCTCGTCTCGGCTCCGGCATGGCCTGCGCATCCCGCCTGGATTGGGCAATTCTTGCAAGTCTTGGGAACCAAGATCGAGCTGTAATCAGATTTAGCCTCCCGGAGGGTTTGCCCTCTCCGGGAGGTTCTTGCACTCCTCTCGTTTTTCGCCTCCTACTCCCCCTCTTACACCTCCCTCTCAATTGATGGTATACTTGCGCCACAGTCATTCAGGCGAGGGTGGTTGTGGCAAGAGAGAGCGACACACAGACTGCGCAAAGGCCCGGCATGGGCGCATTAGGATTAGCACTGGCAGGCATTACGCTGGCTGGCATTGGGTATCTGCTTAAGGATGCCATTGGCATTGCCTACCGCAGTATTGGCGCAATTATCTGGGTCATTGCCCTGCTTATCGCCTTCATGTTTGGCTTGCTTTACTATTCCCAGTTCATCCTTTCGCTGCGTGGCAGTGAAGGCTGGTCTGGGGGCCTGTCGTTGTTGTGGCGACATTATGGCCGTGAAGCCGAGCGTTACATGAACCAGTTGACGCAGCCCAAACCCAAACGCCGCCGCCGTGTAAAAATTGACGAGCCGATTATTGACCCCGATGCTTTGCCAGCCAGTTTCCGCGAAGTGGGCGCGGGTATGGTGCGCAGCCATCAAGCCTTGTCTTTAGGGCGTGGTGATGCGTTTCAGCGAGCAGCTGGCCCCGGTTTTGTCCTCCTTTACCACAAAGAAAATATTAAGCGGGTGATTGACTTACGCCCACATGTGCGCCGCCACCCTGTCAAAACGACTACGCGTGATGGGATTCCAGTGGAAACGGCCGTTTCCGTTACATTTCGCGTGCGGCACAATGCGGCAATCGACGACGCCCTGCCTTACCCATTCGACAGAGACGCGATCTTCCAGGTCAGCTACGCCAACACCATTGACAAAGAACGGCGCACACTCCCCTGGACAGAACAACTTGCCCCTCGCGCCGCCGCGCTGCTCGTATTAGAGCTAAACCGTTTCACGCTAGATGATCTTTACCAGGTAGACGACATCCACGCACTGCCTATGGATGAGATTAAGCGCAACATCCAACGGCAGCTAGAGCGACCCGCCAACACACAAGGGCTGGAAGTGCTCAACGTTGGCATCGACCATTTGCTTTTGCCGCCTGACGTGGTCACACAGCGCATCAAAACATGGCAGTCGCGCTGGGAACGCGAAATCCAGGTGCGGCAGGCAGCGGGCGATGCCGAAGCAGAGCGCCGTATCAAGAAAGCACGGGCACGCGTGCAGGTGGAAATCATCGAAAGCATCATGCAGAGCATCGCCACCATGCGCCGCACAGACAAAATCGAGCTGGCTGACATTGTGATGCTGCGCATGATCGAAGCGTTAGAAGAGGCGATGTCCGACACATCGGTACGCGCCATCATTCCAGAGCAAATTGTGGCAAACTGGGTACTGGATGCATCAAACCAGATGCGTGCCTGGATTGCCCCACCACAGGATGACAAAGATGCGTGATCGTCGCCTGTCATCTACACGCCAATGGCCGGAGCCAGCGCCGAACACATGGTGGCCGTGGCTGTTGGTGCTGGTGTTTATGCTTTACTGGCTGTTTGCCTGGTCACTGGAACGCCTGGATTTAACACCTGTGGTACAGGAATTTTGGAATACCTGGGTGCCCATGCTGCCCTTGCCATCGGTTTTCATTTTCTTTGCCGAAATGCTGCATCCGCGCGTCTTGCGCCATTTGCTGCCGATTCTGGTTGGCTGGATTTTGGCACAACGGGCAGCGGTTAGCTTGATACAAACGTTGTATCAGATGCCAGATCGGGCGACGGCAAATGATTTTTTGCGGCGGCTGCAAGCAGGTGATGTGGATGGCAGGGCGATAAATTTGAGTATGGAACTGCTGGCGGAACGACAACGGTCGGTGCTGCTGCGTGTGGGTGGACCGGGACCAGTCCAGGTGTTGGCGGGAGAGGCGGCGGTGACGGAGATAAACGGCCGTTTCCAGCGCGTTCTTGGCCCCGGCAAACATCTACTAGAGCGCTTCGAATATGTGCTGACCTTGCTCGACTTGCGCCCGCAAGAGCGCGTCGAAACCGACATCAAACTCGTCACCAAAGATGGCATCGAACTAACCGCCGACCTGCATTTAAGCTATCGCCTGCAAACCGGCGGCGAACCGGCAACACCGGCTAACCCTTATCCATATGATGAAGAATCCGTGCGCACCGCCGCCTACGCCCAAACCATTCTCCCCGACAATCAAGTCGCCTACTGGAACACCTTGCCCCAGCGCCTGGGACGTGCCAAACTGGTCGATATTATTTCCCGTTACCGCCTAGACGAAATTTTGCAACTGACCAACACCGTTGCGCAGCCTTATCTGGCAATTCAAACCGAACTACTGCGACAGATGCGCATTGCCTTACAGCCTCAGGGCATTGAAATCATGAGCGCCTTTGTTGCCCAAATGGAACTGCCAGCCAATGTGACAGACCAATATATCCGCTTCTGGCAAGTAGATTGGGAGACACGCCGCCGCCTGAATGAAGCCGATGGGCAGGCTACGGTTTTGGAAGAAAAAGAGATTGCCCGCGCCGAAGCGGAAATGACAATGATTCAAGCCATTGTGGATGGTGTGCAGCGGGCACGACGTGACGGACAGCCGGCCAATATGAGTGAAATTGTGGCGCTGCGCCTGGTCGATGCCTTGGAGCAAATGGCGCACCAATCACAGCGCCTTTACCCGCTGCCCCAAGGGCTGCTGCCACAGTTGGAACAAATGCGGCGGCAGTTGTCGCCGCCGGAGCAAGATTAGGCGGCGACTGGTAATTGTATGAGTGACCCGTCCGACACACCGCCCCCGAACCCCGGACAAATGCTGGTAGACAGCCTGATGCGGCTGCTAGACATGCTTTACCCAGGCCAACTGCCGCTGGATATTATTACGCTGCAAGACATTAAGCTGCGTTATCGCCTGACGGGGATGGGTGCGCCAGCCATGCGGGCGATGGAACAGGCGCAGCGTATTATGCGGGCAATTGGCAATTACCAGCACATTGGCTTGTGCGAGTTTCACATTGGCCTGATTTATCTTTTCTACCAGGACTTTCATGGGGCCGTGGAACAATTTGCCGAAGCGCGGCGACAATGGTCATTTGTTAATGAGACGGCTCCGGTTTGTCTGGCTTATTATGCCGAAGGGCGGGCACAGGAGTTGGCGCTGCATTATGAGGCAGCGATGGCGTGTTATGGCAAGGTGGAACAATGTCTGCCACGAGTGCAGCTAGGGCTGGCACAAGAATCGCTGCGCCGTTTTACGAAGGCGTTAACGACGGAGGTGACGCAGGCGCAAACGGATTTGCGTGAACTGCTGCGGCAGGCGTTCCCTGATTTGCCGGATGATGACGATGGGAATGTTAAGCGAAACGGCCGTACCATCATCCCGCCGCCCGCACTCACCCCCATTCCCACCGGGGATGTCTACCAATGGTATCAGGTGACAGGACGGGGCGGGGATTTCTTGCAAACGATCCCGACTGATTCCTGGCTGTTGGTTGACACGTCCGTGCGTGCTTTCCAACATGGTGAGTTGGTGATCATTGGCAGTAACAGCAGTAATTTGACGGGGAGTATCCCGGTACGGCCGTATACACAATTAGCCACCTTTCCGCGCACATACCTGGGACGGCTGCACGAGCGTGCCAACTCCGATGAGGGGCCATTTGTGCGCAATGTGGAGACGGGCGAGGTACAGTTTCGTTTCCCCAACGAAGATAATCAGGTAACGGCCGTACTCGGTTTGGTGGTCGGCTACTGGCTGCACACGAAAAAATAGCTCAGAAAGTTGACAAATCATGCTAGATAGTCGAAGATCAGACCGCTTGAACAAAATAACACAAGAAGAGTTAACGCCAGAATCATGACTTTGGAAGCAACAAATGCGACGTACAGTGAGTACGGCAAGGGATGCCCTTATTTCGCCTTACTAAACGATCCAGACACCTCACTCCTCTTCCCTTCATCAATGGGACATTGTCATCGCGCCCATCCACCAGCACCGGTGCAGCTTGATCATCAAGAGAATTATTGTCTCACCGCGCAGCATATAACCTGCCCGATCTTTTTGCGTCAGGGCAAAGGGGCGCTGCCCGCAGCTATTCAGGGTGAAGCCGTCGCCAAGCCGCCGCGCCGTTGGACGGGATTGAAATTTTTGGGCGGGATCATCCTGCTTGGTCTCTTGGTGTGGCTCGGCGTCTGGGGAAGCGGGTTCATTGTCAATCAGCCGCCCGAACCGGAAATCCCGACGCAAGCGGCGGTGGCCGTTTTGCCAGAAATAACGGCGACCTACACAAAAACGCCCACAGAAACGGCCGTTCCCACCGACACCCCCGCCCCTACCGATACACCAACGCCGCCCCCCACCGTGACACCGATCCCCACAATCGCCCTGCCACCGACCTTTACCCCGGTTCCGCCACCGATAACGGCCGTTATCGACGAGGCACAGGTCAACGTGCATACAGGGCCACACAATTCCTACCCCATTTTGCAAGCGGCCAACCAGATTGGCACGCGCTTTGACATCGTGGGGCAAACAGAAACAGGGGAATGGTGGCAAGTTTGCTGTCTTAACGGCAAAACAGGCTGGATTGCCGACGCAGGGGTCACAGTCAATGGAGACACATCCGAAATTCCCGTGATTCCCCTCCCCACGCCACAAGTTGCCATTCTCGCTTCTCGGCTCAATGTGCGCAGCGGCCCCAGTGTAGATTACCCCATCGTTGGTCTGATCGAAGAAGGGGGTGTGTACGACTTGGTCGGACGGCTCAACGATGGCACATGGTGGCAGCTTTGCTGTCTAGAAGACAACGAAACAGGTTGGGTGATCAACGAAGGCGTGGAAGTTTGGGGCGATGTGGAGCTGGTTCCCGTTGTTGCCGTGCCTCCGCTGCCAACATCGACAGAAGAACCTTAAGCCGTTGACGGCTTACGCGCAAAAACCTGGTCATAATCAACCTGCCACGCTTTGGTTTCGACTTGCTCGCACCCCATTTCCTGTAAAAGCTGTTCAAATTGGGTTGTGTCATGGTAACGGCCGAAAAAAGTCTTGGCCTCCCAACCACGACGGCGCGTCACCAACAACAAGCCCCCAGGTTGCAGCACACGAATCATGTCGCGCAGCGCCGCCTCATCCGAGGGGAAAAATTCAAGCGATTCGAGGCAGGTGACGGCGTGAAATGTGTTGTCGGGGAAGGGCAGCGGAACGGCCGTTCCCTGGACTAACGCCGCGCGTGCATGAAACCCATCTAGCTTTGCGGCCGCCTGCGACAACATCTTTGCCGATGCGTCCAACCCCACCACACGCCCATGAAACGTCGGCTGCTGCAAAAGGAACCAGGGCAAACGGCCGGTGCCGGTTGCCACGTCGAGGATGTATGGCGCGGGAATGTGATGCAGATAGTAGCGTAACGGCCGTATCACAAAAAGCTCCTCCGCATCCGCATCATACTCCTTAATGCCGTCGTACTTATGCGCCGTCAGGTCATACATCCACACCACAGCTCGCCGCCCCAGGTAAACCCCTTCCGTAATGATCAGAAGCCAATAGAGCAGCGCACCCAAGAAAATGAAGCCCAGAATAATGATGAAAATCCACATATGTCACCTGCATTTATCTGTGCGGCATTGTAACGATAAACAAGGCAAGACACCAATAGCGGCGGCGAATCCGTCTCGCGTGATGATGGGCGCATGGGTGGGGAACGGCCGTATCTTCCCACTGCGCTCCCCCACCCGGCATGATACAATTACGCCCGACAGCAGCAAGGCGTGTATATTGGACAAGAATAACAAATCGAGCATTGCACATAAATGACACAAACAAGACCCTTCACCCATCGCTATTTCGCTGCACACACGCACCGCGCTGCCCATCCACGCTGCTGCGCTAAATCTTCCTTTGCAGGACAACAACCTTGAAAAGATGGCAATTTTGGTTAGGCATGGCAATTAGCGCCATATTCCTCTGGCTGGCCCTGCGCGGGCTAAAGCTAACAGAAGTATGGCAAGACATACGTTCCGCAAACTATCTCTGGCTCATTCCCAGCGTCGCCGTTTACTTCGTCGCCGTATGGGCACGCACCTGGCGCTGGGATTATATGCTGCGCCCGCTCAAACACGTTCCGCTGCGCCGCCTCTTCCCCGTCGTCGTCATCGGCTACATGGGCAACAACGTTTACCCCTTCCGCGCCGGGGAACTGCTGCGTTCCTATGTGCTGCGGCGGCGCGAAAACGTCTCCATCAGCGCCAGCCTGGCAACCGTCATCGTCGAACGCGTCTTTGATGGCCTCGTCATGCTCGTCTTTGTGTTTGCCGCGCTGCCCTTCGCCCCCATTCCCGGCGATAATGCCCACATTCGCGCTATCGTCATCTTCGCCAGCATCGCCTTCTTTGCGGCAATGGTCATCTTCTTTGCCCTGGCGGCCATGCCAGAGCGCTTTTACCATTTTGCGCAATGGATCAGCGACCGCCTGCTGCCCGCCAAAATCGGTGTGCCGCTCCTCGACTTTTTACAACGCTTCCTGGAAGGGTTAGCCTCGCTGCGCCATTTTCGCAACGTCCTCATGATCTTTCTCACCTCAGTTGTCATTTGGCTGCTAGAAACGGTGAAATATTGGTTTGTCATGCACGCCTTCGACTTTCAGGTCAGCTTTTTTGCCCTGATGCTGATGAATGGCGTCGTCAATCTGGCAACGACCTTGCCATCAGCGCCCGGTTATGTGGGCACATTCGACGAACCGGGCATTGAAGTATTGAAACTATACGGCGTCGGCGAAACCACTGCCGCCGCTTACACCTTAGTGCTGCACGCAGCACTGTGGCTGCCCATCACCCTTTTGGGTGCATTTTACATGGTACGCGAAGGGATGGGCTGGTCCGATTTTAGCAAAGCAGTTCGCGTTGCCGAAGGGGAGGCAAAGGCATGAAAGTAGGTATTGTTGGTGGGGGGCTGGCCGGTTTGTCGGCTGCGTATGATCTGCTGCAAGCCGGGCATGATGTCACAATTTATGAAGCCAGTGATCACACAGGTGGCCTGGCTGCCGGGTTCATAGATGACAACTGGGATTGGTACCTGGAACATTTTTATCATCATCTCTTCCAATCAGACAGCGCCATATTGGGGTTGGTAGATGAGTTGGGCATCCGTGACAAGGTGTTTTTCCCCACGCCGCGCACGTCGATCTGGCATCAGGGGAAAATTTACCCGTTTAGCAATCCGCTCGATTGGTTTAAATTCCCTGGCTATAACTTGTGGGATTTCTTCCGCTTTGGCGTGGTCGGCGCATTTTTGCGTTACACCAAGTTTTGGCGTGCATTGGAAAAGGAAACGGCCGTTTCCTGGACCCGCCGCTGGTATGGACAAAAAATCCACGACCTCTCCTGGAAACCCCTGCTCATTGGCAAATTTGGCGATTACTATGACCAGGTCAACATGGCCTGGCTGTGGGCGCGGCTGCATGTGCGCAGCTTTAGCCTCGGTTACTTTGAGGGTGGCTTTCAATTTTTTATTGATGTGCTGACAACGGCCGTTGAAGCGCGTGGCGGACAAATTCGCCTGAATGCCCCGGTGACGGCGATTCGCCGCGAAGGGGACAAGTTGGCGCTAGAGGTGGAAGGGGAAACGGCCGTTTTCGATCAGGTACTCTTCACAACCTCCCCCGCCCTGCTAGATCGCCTCGCGCCCGACCTGCCCCCAGATTACCTCGGCGGCCTGCAAAAACTCAACAGCATGGGCGCCGTCGTCCTCGTCCTGGCCCTCAAGCAGCCGCTCATGGCCGACAGCAGCACCTACTGGCTCAATCTCCCGGCCGCCACTCCCGACAAAACCCAAACCGACATCCCCTTCCTGGCCCTGGTCGAGCACACCAACTACATCGACAAAAGCCACTACGGCGGCGACCACATCATTTACTGCGGCGATTACGTCAAGCCAGAACATCCCTACCTGCACATGAGCCAATCCCAAATTGAAGACCTCTTCCTGGCAGCGCTGCCCAAAGTCAACCCCAACTTTCGCCGCGATTGGGTGCGCAAAAGCTGGCTTTTCCGCGTCCCCTACGCCCAGCCGGTGCCCCTTGTCAACCATGCACAAAACATTCCCGACATTCGCACACCGCTGTCCGGTTTATACTTTGCCAGCATGAGCCAGGTCTACCCATGGGATCGGGGCACAAATTTTGCGGTAGAGATTGGGCGGCGTGCTGCCGCCACTATGTTGGCCGACCATAGCACGCCCACGTCCGGCAGGTGACATTTGTCTACCCTTTTTAAGGACGTTTGTCAGATAGTATACCTATACTTCCAGATGATATAGTTCACCTGGAATAATAAAAGCTAAGAAAATCAACTCGAAATTCTGATTGTAAAGGAGTAAATCCAATGAAAATTATCGTTGTTGGCACCGGTTTTGTCGGATTGCCACATGCAGCCGTTATGGCCGAGTATGGTCACGAAGTCTACGCTTACGACATTGACGCCACCCGCGTCGCTGCTTACAAAACTGGCGAAGCAGAAGAAATCGAGCGCTATGTCAATGAACCAGGGTTAGTTTCCGCCATCCAGGAAACAATGGGGCGCTACTTGTTCTTCACCAGCGACATCACCGATGTCGTTGAAGGCACAGATGTCTTTTTCTTCTGCCTCAACACCCCGCCCAAGCGCGATGGTTCGACAGATTTAAGCTATTACACCAATGCCGGACACACCGTCGCCAAACTGTTGGCCGAACGCAAAGACAAAAAACGCGTCGTATTGGTTAACAAAAGCACCGTTCCTGTGGGCACAGCACGCCTGCTGCAAAATATCATGAACGAACACAACGTCGAAAACTTCGGTGTCGCCTCTAACCCAGAATTTCTGGCGCAAGGCAATGCCGTCGATGGCTCACGCAAGCCAGATCGCGTTGTCGTTGGCGCCGATACGGAAGAAGATTTCCAAATTATCCGCCGTATCTACGCCCAATTTGTCAATCATGTGCGCATTCGCTACCTGGAAACAACCCCGGAAACTTCGGAATCAATCAAATACGTCGCCAATAACCTGCTGCTCACCTACATTTCCTTCTGGAATGGCGTGGGCGCACGCATTGCCGAAACCTTCCCCAACATTCGCATGGAAGATTTGAAGATTGGCGTCACCTCTGACTCGCGTATCAGCACGTGGGGGTCTTATGTCAGCAATGGCGCAGGCGGCAGCTGCTTCGGCAAAGACATCCAGTCCATGATTTACCAGCTCAACCAGGCTGGTCGCCGCACTGATTTGCTGCAAGCGGTGTATAACATCAACGAGTACCAAAAGGTTTACCTGATTGACCGCGCCATCCATGAAGCAGGGTTCAACTTTAACCAAAAGACGGTTGCCTTGCTTGGTCTGGCTTTCAAAAAGCGCACCAACGATATGCGCGACTCAGCCGCCCTGAAAGTGGTAGAAGCGTTATTGGCAAAAGGCGTCACCTCGATTCGTGCTTATGATCCCCTGGCAGCCGATGCCGCGCAAAGCTACTGGTTCAACCCGGAAAAGAATCACCTGTTTGAGCGCATTACCTACTTTAACTCCGCGAAAGAGGCGATTAGCGGCAGTGATGCTGTCTATGTTTCCACTGACTGGGAAGAGTTCCGTGGCTTGTCGCACACCATCGACACCACTGTACAGCCGCCGTATTTGGTCATTGACGGCCGTCGCATGATCCCCGACGCACAAACGCTGGTTGATCGTGGCTATGATTTCTTGCCGGTAGGCGGCATGTTTATGAAAGGGAAACGGTAAAGATGGTGAGCGGTAAGCGGTTATCGGTAAACGGTTATCGGTAAGCGGTTATCGGGTTACGGACTTTGATTTTTGTAGAGGGCGTCAGACTGGGCTTGTCCGGTCTGGCGCTTTTTTGTTGCCGCGTGCCAGGCTATTTGTTACGATTGTATCGGTACAAGCGGTACAAATATGCAACCAACAACGCCCCACATTTATCAAGAAATAGCAGAGAGTTTGCGGTTACAAATTGCCGCCGGTGATTTGCAGCCAGGCGAGCGACTGCCGCCAATCCGGGAGATGGCGCAGCGGTGGCATTGTACGCCGGGTACGGTTAGCCGTGCCTACGCTATTTTAGCTGACGATGGGTTGGTGACGGGGCGGCGTGGCAGTGGGACGCATGTGGTGGAGAACCCGCTGCCAGGGGAACGGCCGTTTATGGCCTGGGCCACCCTCGTCAATCGCGCCGAACAATTCCTACTCGAAGCCTTAAGCAGCGGTCACTCGACCGCGCAGGCACAAGCCGCACTCACCGTTGCCGTTGCCCGCTGGCAAACCTTACAAGCCGTGCCCATTCCACCCGCCACCCATACGCCATACACAGCGCTGCGCTTTGCCGGCAGTCATGACTTGGCGGTGGAACTGCTGGCACAAACATTGCACAACGCGCAGCAACAGGAACCCTTAGTCGTACAGTTTGTGGGCAGCCTGGGCGGGTTAATGGCCCTGGCGCGTGGCGAAGCCGACATGGCGGGCATCCATTTGTGGGACGTTGCCACCGATCAATATAACGCTCCTTTTGTGCGGCGATTGCTGCCGGGGCAGCGGGTGGTCTTGTTGACGTTGGTGCAGCGCGACTTAGGGCTGATTGTGCCGCCAGGGAACCCGCAAGGGTTAGCGACACTGGCCGATTTAACGCACCCCGACATTCGCTGGATGAACCGGCAGGTGGGATCGGGCACACGGGTTTGGCTAGACGCACAGCTCAAGGCGTTAGCCATTAATGTCGCGGCGATTGCCGGATATGCGGATGAGGTGACGACCCACATGCTGGCAGCGCAAGCGGTGGCGACAGGAAAAGCAACGGCCGTACCGGGCATTTATGCGGCAGCGGCGGCCTATGGGCTGGACTTTGTCCCCTTGACACAGGAACTTTATCAATTGGTGATACCGGAACAAGTGTGGGAAACGGCCGTTTGCCAATCCCTCGTCACAGCGGCACGCTCCCCAGCCTTTCGTGAAGCAGTCAACGCCCTGGGTGGCTACGACACAAGCGCCACGGGGACAGTTACCTGGCTATAAATCTATCGTTGGCAATTGGTGCGAATCGGCCAATTACCAGCCACATTTGCTAATGGATCAACTCTGGCAAGGTCTGCGACAGGCCATCGAACTCATCTTTACACACGATCCGGCCCTGTGGGAAGTGGTACAGCTTTCCTTGCGCGTCACCGGCGTTGCGCTGATCATCAGCACCCTCATCGGCATCCCAGTTGGGGCATTGATGGGGCTGGGGCGGTTTGTCGGCCGTTCCCTGATCATGGTCTTTCTTTACACCGGCATGGGCTTTCCCCCCGTCGTCATCGGCCTCTTCGTTTATTTGCTGCTTTCGCGCAGCGGCCCATTGGGCAGTTTGGGCAGCACCTTCATCCCGGCTTTGTTCACCCCTGGCGCAATGGTCATTGCGCAAACAATCATCGCCTTTCCTTTGGTGGCCGGGTTTACGATGGCCGCCGTTATGGGCGTTGACCCCAACATTCGCCAGCAGGTACGCGCCTTGGGGGCGACGCGCTGGCAAGCGACGCTGGCGGTGTTGGCCGAAGCGCGTATTGGCGTGCTCGTCTCGGTCATCGCCGGATTTGGCGGCATTATTTCCGAAGTGGGCGCGGTGATGCTCGTGGGCGGCAATATTGAGCATAAAACGCGTGTGCTCACCACGGCGATTGTCCTGGAGACACGCAAGGGGAATTTTGACCTGGCTATTGCGCTGGGCGTGATTTTGTTGGGCTTGTCTTTCCTGGCGAATTTGCTGATGCTGCAACTACAAGGGCGCACAACGGATGAATGAAACGCTTTATGAACTGAACGACGTGCGCAAGATGTATCACGGCCGTTCCGTCCTGCACATCGATCACCTTACCATCCAACGCGGCGAGATTCTCGCGCTCGTTGGCCCCAGTGGGGCGGGCAAAAGCACGCTGCTGCGCCTGCTCAATTTCTTGGAAACACCGAGCAACGGCCGTATCCACTTCCTCGACACCCCCTTCAGCGCCAACCAGCCCATGCCGCTGGCCCTGCGCCGCAAAGTGACGACCGTTTTTCAACGGCCGTATCTGCTCAACCGCTCCGTCGCCGCCAACATTCAATACGGCCTGCACCTGCGCGGACAGCGCAACGGACAGGCACAGGTCGACGCCGCCTTGCAACAAGTTGGCCTGCAAACCATCGCCCGCCAGCGTGCCCGCACCCTTTCCGGCGGCGAAGCCCAACGCGTCGCCCTCGCCCGCGCCATTGTCCTCCATCCCGATGTGCTGCTTCTCGATGAGCCAACCGCCAACCTTGACCCCTATAACATCAGCCTCATCGAGCAAATCATCCGCCAACTAAACGAACAGGCAGGCACGACGATTGTCCTCGTGACGCACAATGTCTTTCAGGCCAAACGGTTGGCGCATCGTGTGGCGCTGCTGCTAGACGGCCGTATCGTCGAAATCGCCGCCACCCATACATTTTTCCACAATCCGGCTGACCCTCGTACCAAAGCTTTTGTCGCCGGTGATATGGTGTACTGATTGTGTGTTCTGTGTTTGAACCTCCGCGAGGTCTGAACACCTATAAAAAAGCTGTATTACACAAAAAGGAGTGTAGACGATGAAAAAGAGATGGTTGTTTTTGTTGATTTTGGCCCTGCTGCTTGCCGCCTGTGGTGGCAACAGCGAACCGGCGGCCAACAATGCCAATAATGGTGGCGAAACGGCCGTTGCCAACACCACCGAACCCATGGAAGAACCAACTGCTGAAGCCATGGAAGAACCAACCGCCGAACCCATGGCAGAGCCAACAGAGGAACCCATGGCAGAACCGGCTGGCGAAACGCAATCCCTCATTCTTGCCACCACCACCAGCACACAGGATTCCGGCTTGCTGGATTTCATCCTCCCCGTTTTTGAAGAGGAGTACAACGTCACCATAGAAGTCATCGCCGTTGGCACCGGTCAGGCGCTCCAGCTTGGCGTCGATGGCAATGCGGATGTCCTCCTCGTGCATGCCCGCGCCCGTGAAGATGAATTCATGGCGAATGGCGATGGCATCCGCCGCGAAGACGTGATGTACAACGACTTTGTCGTGCTTGGCCCATCCAGCGATCCCGCCGGCATTTTGGGCAAAAACAAAGCCAGCCGCGCCTTTGAAATGATTGCCGAAGCGCAGGCTCCTTTCGTCTCGCGCGGTGACGATTCCGGCACGCACACCAAAGAAAAATCAATTTGGGCAGAAGCAGGCATTGAACCGGCTGGCGATTGGTACATTTCTGCCGGGCAGGGCATGGGCGCCGTGCTGACGATGGCCGACGAGCAGCAAGCTTACACCCTCAGCGACCGCGCCACCTATCTGGCACGCACGCTCGAAGGCACAGAGCTGCAAATCATGGTCGAAGGCGATTCCATTCTCTTCAATCCATATGGCGTCATTGCCGTTAATCCGGACAAAGGCGAGCACATCAAAAATGACCTGGCGAATCAGTTCATTGATTGGCTCATCTCCCTGCCCGCACAAGAACTTATTACCGAGTTTGGTGTCGCCGAATTTGGCAGCCCGCTGTTTACGCCCGATTCCGCCCAATGGCGGGAAGCGCACGGCATGGAAACGGCCGAACCAGCCGAAGAGCCAGCCGCCGCCGCCGATGCCGCATTGCGCGTCACCGGCATGGTAGACAACGAACAGGCATGGACGGAAGAAGAAGTCCGCGCCATGGACACCATCGACGCCGAAGGCATCAATAATTCTGGGGCTAGCGAAACGTACACAGGCGTCGCCATCAGCGCGTTGCTGGACCTGGCTGGCGTGCAAGATGGGGCAACGGCCGTTACCATTCTCACCGTCGACGGCGACTCCATTGACCTCACCCTGGAAGAACTCGCCGCCTGTCCCGACTGCATCCTCTCCTTCCGCAGCCAGGGCGGGTTCAGCACCACCCTGCCCGCTTATCCCGACTTGTCCCGCCTGCGCGGCGTCGTTGAAATCCAGGTAAAGTAAAAAAGCAGCGATGAAGAGATTGGAGATTGCTCATCATCTCCAATCTCTCATTCCCGTAAAGGAACAGCCCATGATTTACATTGGCATTGACGACACCGACACGCTGGAGACACGCGGCACCGGCCATCTGGCGCGGGAAATTGCCGCAGCATTGGCCGCGCAGTACACCGTCACCGGCGTCATCCGCCACCAGCTTTCCGCCGATCCACGCGTGCCATGTACACACAAAAACAGCTGCGCCGCCATTTTGCTGGCCGCTGGGGAAGCAACGGCCGTTTTCAATCATGTCAAACCCATCATGCTCGCCAACTTTGTCCCCGGCAGCGATCCGGGCCTGTGCGTCGCCGACCTCGTGCCCGCCGCCATTACCGCCTTCGGCCATCGAGCACAACAAGAACTGGTGACGCAGGCCGAAGCACGCGCCCTCGCCACCACGCACAACCTGCTCCTTGCCGGGCTGGGCGGCGACGAAGATGGCGTCATCGGCGCACTTTCAGCAGTGGGACTGGCGGCGGGTGGCAGCGACGGCCGTTACATCGAAGTCGGCCAGTTACGCGAACTCACCGGCTTGCAACCTGTCGCCGCGCTTCTTGCTGCCGGGATCAGCGCCGTGCAAACCCTGGACGGCCAAGCGGTCGCCGATGGCCTCGTCAACAGCGAGCGACTGCGCCCCGCACGGCGAAACGGCCGTCCCGTAGCCGTCGTTGAATGGCAAAACGACCATTGGTTCCCGCTCAAATTAGACTAGCGACTGGTAAACGGCAACCGCTTACCGACTACCGCTTACTGACCGCATGTCTCTCCTCAGCGCCACCAACCTCTCCTACCATTACCCGCAAAACGGCCGGGGCATTCCCCCCACCAACCTCACCGTTGCCCCTGGCGAAGCGCTGCTCATCAGCGGGCCATCCGGCTGCGGCAAAAGCACGCTCGCCCGCTGCCTCACCGGCTTCATCCCCCATCTTTATCATGGCGAGATGCGCGGGGCGGTTATGCTCGATGGATTGGTAACGGCCGTTACCCCCCTCTGGCAGCTAAGCGAGAAAGCGGGGCTGCTTTTCCAAAACCCCGCCGCGCAAATGCTCACAGAAACGGTAGAAGATGAAATCCTCTTCGGTCTGGAGAATCTCGGCCTGGCACGCGCCGCCATGCAGCGCCGCCTGGAAGAAACCTTGCAGCAGTTTGGCCTCGACAGCCTGCGCCAGCGCGATCCGCACACCCTTTCCGGCGGCGAACAGCAGCGGCTGGCCTTGGCCGCTGTCATGGCACGCCGCCCGCCCTTGCTCGTGCTCGACGAACCTTTTTCTATGCTGGACACGGCGGCGGCGGCGGCTCTGGTCGCTGATTTGCAAGCGTTGGTCGCTGGCGGCACGGCCGTTATCATTGCCGAACACCGCGCCGAATATGTACACAGCCTGCCCGGTTTGCGCCATATGGCGCTGGGCAATGGACATATCGCGTCGGCCATGCCCGACGCCTGGCCTTTTGCGGCGACCGACCCGCTCGAACTGGTGGTAGAGGGGCTGCGCGTTGAGAGAAACGGCCGTACCATCTTGCATGATCTCTCTTTCACCGCCAGCGGCGGGCAAATCATCGCCCTCGTCGGGCGCAACGGTGTCGGCAAAACCACCCTGCTGCGTGCGCTTACCGGCTTGCAGACTTTTAACGGCCGTATCCACGTCAACAACAACACCCCCGACTTCGGCCTCGTCTTCCAAAACCCCGACCTGCAACTCTTCAACGCCAGCGTCCGCGCCGAAATCCTCTACCGGCTACCCCAACCCGACCTCGCCTACTACCGCACCCTCCTCGCCGCCCTCGGCCTCACCGCCTACGAAGAGACACCGCCGCTGCTCCTCAGCGAAGGCGAGAAAAACCGCCTCGCCCTGGCCGTCATTCTCATGCGCCGCCCACGTCACGGCATCCTCCTCGACGAGCCGTCCCTGGGACAAGACGCCGCGCACAAAGCCATGCTCCTCCGCCTCATGCGCCGCATCGCCCAAACCGGGCAGCTGCTCCTGATGGCTACCCACGACCTCGCCCTCGCCGCCCAGGCAGATCGCCTCCTCCTGCTCGGCCCCGATGGCTTTGTCGCCGATGGGCCGCCGGCCGCCGTTCTCGCCGATCCCATCCCCTGGCAGCGCATCGGCCTGCGCGTCCCCAATTGGATACACGCCTCCTCGCCCGGAGTAGAAGAAGTCCCCAGGGCGGCACAAGCCGCTACCGCGCCAGGTTATTGA
Organism: Ardenticatenaceae bacterium; assembly: GCA_020634315.1. Classification (GTDB taxonomy): domain Bacteria; phylum Chloroflexota; class Anaerolineae; order Promineifilales; family Promineifilaceae; genus JACSRF01. The sequence continues at coordinate 55,079 of JACKBV010000012.1, forward strand.
CATGCTTAAAGCAGCTCGACAAACCCGGCACATTCGCGCCCAACTCGTCACGGATTCCCCATTGCGGCAGGCCGACCCGCGCGTTTGTCTGGCCCTTAGTTTGCTGGCCTCCCTCGCCATCATGCTGCCCATGTCACGGCTGCTGCTTTTCGTCGCTTTTTACGCTGTGCTGCTGGGCTGGGGGAAACTTTTGCCAATGGCCCTACGCCAACTGTGGCGGCTGAAATGGGCGCTGCTCTTCCTCTTCATCCTTGACTGGCTGGTTGTCAGCCTGGAATTGGCGCTGTTGGTTACACTGCGCATGACCCTGCTCGCCGGTGCCTTCGCTTTTTTGGTGAACACCACCACCCCTGGCGAACTACGCCTGGTACTGCAATGGCTGCGCGTCCCACATCGTTACGCCTTCGCCCTCAGCCTCGCCTTCCAAAGCATCCATTTATTAGAAGGGGAATGGCGTGCCATTCAGGAAGCTCAACAAGCACGCGGCGCATGGCAGCCCCGGCAGTGGCAAGGCTGGCGTGCCCTTCCCGGCCAACTGCGCGAACTGCTTGCCCTTACTGTACCGGCTATCGTCCTCACCACGCGGCGTGCCTGGGCACTTACCGAAGCCGCCCATGCGCGTGGCTTCGATGCCCCCCACCGCCGCCCTTACCATCGCCTGCACATGTCCCGCAGCGACTGGCTCTTGCTTATCACAGTCACCCTTGTTACGGCCGTTATCGCCATCCCTTTTCCCTGATTGCCCATCACGGCCCATCGTTCACTGGATACCAACTATGTCCCAAAACAAACGTAACCTCCTCGCCCTGCTCATCTTACTACTCATCATTGCCGCTGTACTGCTCGTTGAAAATATGCGCCGCAGCAGCCAGGCCGAGCAAGCGCAAAGCTTAATGCCGCCCGGCATGCCCACCGCCGCCCCCGGCAGCATCCCCATTTACGATAACGGCGTCCTCCTCGCCAGCTTCCAGCCCACCGATCTGGAACAGTTAACCCAAACCAGCTTCACCGACGCCGAAGAAGGCAAGGCGCAAGAAGGCTGGATGCTGCGTGATGTCCTGCGCCTTTACCTGTCCGCCGCCGATTTACCACCAGAGGCCACGATCACGGTCATCAGCAACCATCGTGGTAAATCAGCGCAACTCACCTGGGCTGAAGTAGACGACCCGGCCAACATGGTCATGTTCGACCTGGCCGGGCGCGGCACGCTCAAACTCGTCTCCCTGCTTCCCCAACTCGACACACGCGAGGAGTGGGTGCAGGATGTGGATCGCATTGAAGTGGTTCGCAGTCCGTAGAGTGCTGCCCGTGCTTCATTGTCCTATAAGAAATTCGGCCGTTCGCATCTGCTTGCACTTCTCTTAAAGCCAAGGCTGGCTTCATACGCATCAGCCACAAGCTACCATTCACAATGCCTATGTCTCGTTACTTTTCTACCTTCCAACTGATCCTCCTGGCGCTGTTTGCCGCGCTGGTTGTTGTTGCCAAAATTGCGCTCAAGCTGCCGTTACAACTTTCCGGCCATTCTGGCATTTTTTGGATGGCTATCATCATCGTCGCCGCCGGGATTGTACCCAAGCCGGGTGCGGCCAGTCTGGTTGGGCTGACATCCGGTATCCTCGCCGCCTTTCTCGGCCTGGGCGATTTTGGCGCGTTGAACACGTTCCTCTCTTACACAATCATTGGTGTGGGTACAGACCTGGCCCTGCTGCTGCTGCGCGACCTGGAAAACCTGACCGTCGCCGCCCTGGTGGGGGCTATCGGGCACTTCGGCAAATTTCTGGTGAAGTGGGGATTGGGCGCACTTACGGGTGCGCCCGTGGGCTTTGTCGCCCTTGGCCTGACCCGCGCCATTATTAGCTACCTCATCTTTGGGGCGATTGGCGGTGTGCTGGGAGCGCTGACACTGCGTGCGCTGCGCCGCGCCGGGTTCTTTGCTTATCTGGCGGAGAAGCGGTGAGAGCAGGGTGATAGGCAGGGGGCAGAAAACCTCCCGGAAGTTAAGAAACTTCCGGGAGGTTGCCGTTTCTCGAAACAGTTCTAGCCATCAAAGCTACAAACCTATATTTTGCGACGAGCCAGCTTGATTCGTGCGACGAGCCAGCTTGATTCGTCCGACGAGCCAGCTTGATTCGTCCGACGAGCCAGCTTGGTTGTTAGCCAAAACCTCCCGGAGGCGGTTTTTCGTTGGGCTGGCTTGTGGTGAAGAGCGGTGTATTGCTATCAGCCTCCGGGAGGAGAGGGGTATGTCGGTATGGTTGGTGGTGGGGGCTGCGGCTCTTTGATCGGAATGGGGATCAAAAGTATACTCTGGTTTGCGGTTTGAGAGCATTGTGGCAAGGCAGCTTGTTAGCAGAAATTGTGCTCCACAGCAGGGAGATAATTTCAATTTACAACCGCCAATGGATAAGGAATCATGCAGCAACGAGAAGAGACGGAAAAAGCAGCACGACAAAAGGTGATCGTCATTATGCCCGCTTATAATGCGGCCCAAACATTGGAGCGCACTTACCAGGATTTGCCGGGGGATGTGGTTGACCAGATTATCCTGGTGGATGATGTCAGCCAGGATGAAACGGTGGAGATTGCGCAAAAGTTGGGGATTAAGACGGTTGTCCATATGCAAAACAAGGGGTATGGCGGTAATCAAAAGACCTGTTACATTGAGGCGCTCAAGGATGGGGCTGATATTGTGGTTATGCTGCACCCTGATTACCAATATGATTCGACGCTGGTGCCGGATTTGATTGCCCCGTTGCAGCGCGGCGAAGTGGATATGATGATGGGGTCGCGCTTTTTGGGCGGACAGGTGCGTACGGGGGGAATGCCCTTGTACAAAATTATTGCCAATCGCTTTCTCACCATTTGCGAGAATATGGTGCTGGGCTTGAAGCTGTCGGAGGCGCATACGGGCTTCCGCGCTTATCGCCGTGAATTGTTGGAGACGATCCCGTTTTTGCTTAACTCGGATGATTTTGTGTTTGACACGGAAGTGATTGCGCAGGCGGTGGCCTTTGGTTTTCGCCTGGGAGAGATTGGTGTGCCGACGCGTTATTTTGATGAGGCGTCCTCGGTTAATTTTCGGCGCAGTGTCACGTATGGGTTAGCGACGTTGGGTGTGCTGTGGCGTTATTTGCTGCACAAATGGGGCATCCGGCGCATACCACAATTTAGCAAGCATCTTAGCGAGATTATCAGCCGCCACCATCAGTCGGACATTTTCCGCGAGACGGCGTAACGTATGGCTGCCTGGAAGCGATTGCTGCGTCGCCCTGTGCTGCAAGCCGGGGCTGTTGTGCCCCCGGCATCGCGTTGGCCGCTTTATGTCGGGGTTACGCTCGCTGTCTGGTTGAGTTACTATTTGTATGCCGGGTCGTTGGGGCTGCCGTTTTTGCAGGAAGATTCGACGCATATTTTGTGGATGTCGGCGCGTAGCCCGTGGGATTCGTTTGTCACGGCCGTTGGCGATCCGGCGTATCGCCCGTTGGGTAAGGCGTTAATTAAGTGCTGGTATTTGCTGCTGGGGCATCATGACATTGCCTGGCTGCGTTTTCATAACATCACGTTTAATGTTTTGAGTATTTCGTTGGTCGGCTTGATTGCTTCCTGGCTGGATCGGGGGCGAACACGCTATTTGAGTGGAGGGGCCGCGGCGTTGTTTTTTGCGGCGCTGCCATTTGCCTATCAGGCGATTCCCTGGATCAATAATTTCTTTTATCCGTTGGAGAATTTGCTGCTGCTGGCGATGACGGCCGTTTACTGGCAAGCCCGCCAACGTCACTCCAACATGCTGCTGGGCGTGGCGCTTTTCCTCAGTTTTCTCGCGCCGTTTGAGATTGAATATGGGGTTATGTCTGGCGGCATTTTGTTTGCCCTTGAGGTGATTTGGTGGTGGCAAAAACGGCAGCCGTATCCCTGGCTGGGCGGCGTGTTGTTTGCGCTGCTGGTAAACAGCCTCTATGTGCTGCGCTGGTTGACGATTCCCAAACAGGCATATGGGTTTGGCCTGCCGACGCTGAACCGTATATTTTTAATCAGCACGTATTTTTTGCAAGGGCTGATGTACCCGATTGCGCCGCTGGCACGGCCGTTTATGAGCCGCCTGGGTCTGAGCGATATTGCCGCCATCTGGCTTGTCTGCCTGCCCGCGCTCATTTTGTTAGTGGGCTATTTGCTTAAAAAGCGGCAGTGGGCGGCGCTGCTGCTGGGCGGGTTTTGGTTTGTGCTGTTAAACATGCCGGCGCTTGTTTTTGTGAATTTTGATTATGTGGTCAATGGGCCGCGCCTGCTTTATCCGCCGGGGGTGGGCATTGCCTGGTTGTGGGGAACGGCCGTTGCCACATTTGCCAGACCCGCGCCCAAAGACACACGCCCAGCCGCCGCCCGGCTCTGGCAGCCGGTGGTCACGGCGCTGTTTTTGCTGGCGGTGCTTGCCGCCAACAGTTGGTTTGTGCGTGACCGGGTGTGGCATTATCGCCTGGCGGAACGGCCGATTAAACAGCTCAATGCGGCCGCGCTGCGCACGCCGCCCGACGAGCAGATGCTTGTCGTCAATTTTCCATCCTGGATTACGCCGAAAACGGATATTTATGCGATGGGGCATCATGGCGCAGCTATTTTGCCCTTCTATATTGGCATGGAGGCGTTGATTGCCGCACACAATGAGCAGGCGCAGGCTGTGCGCGAGATTCAATTTCTCAATGTGCGCCAGGAACAGCCTTATTATTATGGCATGTTGGGCGAGACGGTGGATTATGATGGGCTGCGCCGTTATCTGGCGGAGAGCGGCGATGTTTACCTGACGCAGTGGCAAGCGACGCAGGTGAATCTGGCGTATGCGGGACGGGTAACGGCCGTTCATGCGGAAACGGCCGTGGCAACCTTTGGCGACCAGCTTGCGGTCGCGCTCACAGACAGCGCCAGCAGCGACGACGCCATCACCTTGACCCTGACCTGGCAGCTGCGACAAAAGCCAGACCATGATTTGAGCGTGTTTGTGCATCTTTACGGCGCAGATGGGCAGTTGATCACCCAGGCTGATGGCTATCCACTGTTAGGGTTATCGCCATTCTGGCTGTGGGAAGCAGGGCAAACGCTGCGCGACCAGCGCACGCTGACGCTGCCAGATGATGCGCCGCCACCGCCCTATCGTGTGGCCGTCGGCATTTATGACCCCGTGCTGAACATGCGTCTCGCGGCTGTAGATGCCAACGGCGCAGCCATCCCCGATGATGCCGCCGTGCTGCTGGTCATTGAACAATAACCGACAAACCGTGAACAAAACCCCCACCCCGCCCGCCTCAAGCCATACTACCCATCGTCCACCGCTTACCGCTCACCGCTCACCGCTCACCCTCTTCACCCTCTGGGGCGCACTGCTGACATTTGGCGTATACGGCCGTACCCTGAGCTTCCCCTTCTTTTCCGACGACTTCTTCCAAATGCCCTTCCTCGACGCCCACAGCCTGGGCGCATTGTGGCGCACAGCCGAAGGGCTGTTTTTCTTTCGCCCGCTCGCGTTTACCTTGTGGAAACTGCTCTATTTTGGCGTGGGGTACGATACGGCCGTTTTCCATTTAGTAAACCTGCTGCTGCACTGGCTCAACGGCATCCTCGTCGCCTGGCTGACAGCACGCCTGTGGGCAGCGGACGGGCGCAAACAGTGGCGGCGCGGCTTTGTCGCTGGCACACTCTTTTTACTATTTCCCTTCAGCTACGAAGGAGTCGCCTGGGTAGCCGCCGTGATGCACCCCCAATTCCTGGCTCTCATTTTGTGCGCCATCATCGGCTATTTGCAGGCATTTTACCCGCAGCAAGCCACGCCAACGCCGCGCCAGCGGCTGGCATGGGGCGGATTCAGTTTGTTGTGCGTGCTGCTGGCCCCGTTCGCCCATGAAAACGGGGTGCTGGTCGCGCCGCTGCTGCTGGTGGTGGAACTGGTGCAGGTGGGGGATAAACGGCCGTTATGGCCGCGATTGGTGCGGGCAGGCGTGTGGGCAGGGCCGCTGGTCGCATGGCTGCTGTTGTGGCGGCAGGTTCCCGCCGCCGATGGCGCGGGCAGCCTGGCATTAAACGATTGGCACACCCTGGGGCGCAATGCCCTTTACTTTGTGCAGGGCGGCGCATATCCCTTCACCTGGTTGGGCGGCTGGCTGCGCGACCGTTTTGCGCTGGATGGCTTTCTGGTGACGATCTTGTTGGCGCTGCCCGCATTGGCGCTGCTGGTGTGGGGACAATGGCGCGTGGGTTGGTCACGTCGTGCGGCGCTGCCATGGTTGTGGACGGCCGTTTCCGTCTCCCTCGCCATCCTCTTTTTGCCCTGGCTGCATGTCAGCGCCGCGCCGCGCATGTTAATGTTAGCCAGCGTGGGCATCGCCTGGCTGTGGAGCGATCTGCTTTGGGCAATCGCGGCGGACGTGCGCTGGCGGCAAGCCTTGGCCGGATTATTATTGGCCGCGCTGCTGCTGCAAAATGGGCTGTTTGTGCAGGAGCAGTTAGACCTGTATGCCATTGGCGGCAGCGCGATTCGCGGCGCGGCAGCGGCGGCGCTGACCGCACACGAACGGGGGGAAACGGCCGTTTTCATCAATTTCCCGGCCTGGATTGCCCCAGAACACGCCACCTATGCCCTGGGGCAGGAAGGGGACATCCTCGTCCTGGGGCCGGAACTGCTGCCAGCCGTGGTGTGGGCGCACAGTGGGCAATGGGTGCAGGTGACAGCGGCACGCGTGGATGCCATTCGGCAGCAGCCCCCTTACTACACCGGGCCGTTGGGCAGCGGGCCAGCCTGGGACGTGCAGAATCCGACCGCCATTTTCCGTGCCGCTTACTTCGCCGCTATGATTCAACTGCAACCGCTGGGTCGTTTGGGCATAACGCCGCCGACAGGCCCGGCGCTGGCAACGTTTGCCGATGGATTGCGCTTGATGGCGGGAACGGCCGTTATCAGTGAGCAAGGGTTACAGGTTGACCTGACCTGGCAATTGGACGATGCCTTCTCGCCCGATGTCACCGTTTTTGTGCATGTGCTGGATGCCGCCGGGCAGCTAATGGCGCAGGCCGATGGCGATCCGCTGGCGGGGACGTATCCATTTGCCGCCTGGCCTGCCAGCACAACGCTGCAAGATCAACGCGTGGTGCCGGAAGCGGCGCAGGCGGCGGCGGTGCGTGTGGGGCTGTACAATCGGGTGACGGGGGAACGGGTAACGGCCGTTGCCGCTGATGGGACTGCTTTTGCGGATTCGGCCGTGCCCATTGAAATCACCCGCTAATCATGACGAACACGTCATACTGTCCGTTCTCTTCTTAACCCAACATTCGCCAATTCCGCTTACTGCATAAACGCCAACCCAGGCTGCCACACCGGGTCATAATTATTGCCGGTCGTTGCCAATGCCGTTTGCACGCCGCTGCTGACATTGACGACAAAGATGTCGGGCGCTTCTGCCAAATCGCCGGTAAAGACGATGTTGGCATCGTCAAATGACCAGGCCAACGCCCCCTCAGATAAGGTGCCGTTATTCGTCAAGCGCGTCTGGTTAGAGCCATCGGCATTCATAATGTAAATTTCTGGCACGCCATCCCGCGTGGAGACAAACGCAAGGCGCGAACCGTCATGAGACCACACCGGAAGATAATCGGCGGCGGGAGCGGTGGTCAGGCGCTGCTGGTTGGAGCCATCGGCATTCATGACGTAAATTTCATTGTTGTCATCACGCCCCGAAACAAAAGCGATGCGGCTGCCATCCGGAGACCAGATTGGGGAAAAATCGAGGCCCGTTACGGTCAGGGCAACCGGCTGCCCGGAACCAGCGGCATTGGCGACGTAAATGTCGATTTCGCCGCAGTTGGCGACAAAGACAAGCTGCGCACTGTTGGGCGACCATTGCGGATCATAGCTGTTGCAGTCAAAGGAAAGCTGGGTTTGGTTGCTGCCATCGCTGTTCATCACCCAGAGAAAATCGCCGCCGGTGCGGTCGGAGATGAAGGCGATACGCGCCCCGTTGGGCGACCAGACGGGGCTGTAGTTCGCGCCATTGTTTGCCAATGTGGTACGGCCGCTGCCATCGGCATTCATGACATGAATCTCTTCGCTAGGGAAGGCGTCGGATTGAAAGGCGATGCGTGTGCCATCGGGAGACCAGGTTGGCGCACTGTTGGAGCGCGTGTCATTGGTCAGGGCAATCTGGTTGGCGCCATTGATCGCCATGAGGAAGATGTGGCTGTTGCCATTGCGCGAAGACGCAAAGGCGATGCGCGGCAGCACATTAACGGTGATGGTCACGGCTGCCGGAGTGGAATTGCCACTGCCGTCATTGACGTGATAGGTGAAGCTGTCTGTGCCGGAGAAGCCAGCGTTGGGTGTGTAGATGAATGTGCCGTTGCTGTTGAAGGCGAGGGAGCCGTTGGCCGGATTGGTGAGGAGAACGGCCGTTAAGGCATCGCCATCGGCATCGGTATCATTGTCGAGAACGCTGGCGGGGGCGCTGTTGAGCACAGCGCCTTCATCGGTAGCATAGGCATCGGGATTGGCGACGGGCAGTGTGTTGCCCTGGTTAACGGTGATGGTCACTGTGGCGATGTTTGAATTGGCGGTGCCATCATTGGCGCGATAGGTGAAGCTGTCTGCGCCAAAGAAGCCAGCATTGGGTGTGTAGATGAATGTGCCGTTGGCGTTGAGGGTCAATGTGCCGTTGACGGGGTTGGTGGCGAGAACGGCCGTTAAGCCATCACCATCCGGGTCATTGTCATTGTTCAAGACACTGTTTGGCGCACTGTTCAGGGGCGTATCCTGACTGGTGCTGAAAGCATCATCTGTGGCTGTTGGCGCGGAGTTGAGGCCGCCAACGGTGATGATGACCGTCGTCGTACCGGAGTTGCTGTTGCCATCATTGGCGTGATAGGTGAAGGTATCCGAGCCAAAGAAGTTGAGGTTGGGCGTGTAGACAAAGCTGCCATTGGCGTTAAAGGAGAGGGTGCCGTTTTCCGGCGGCGCGTCGAGAATCGCTGTGAGCAAGGCGCTGTCTACGTCGGTGTCATTGCTGAGAACGGTGACTGGGCTGTTGAGAATGGCGTTTTCTGTCATGCTGTAACGGTCAGAGACGGCAATGGGCGGATCGTCCACCGGGTTAATGGTCAGGATGACGGTGGCAGCGCCGGAGTTGAGTGTGCCGTCGCTGGCACGATAGGTGAAGCTGTCGCTGCCGTTGTAGTTGGTGTTGGGGGTGTAGGTGAAACGGCCGTTTCCCTGGAAATTCAATGTGCCATGCGCCGGTTGGCTGGCGAGAACGGCCGTTAAGCCATCGCCATCCGGGTCGCTGTCATTATTCAAGACACCGGTTGCCGCCGTATCCAGCGCCGTATCCTCATTAACCGCGAACGAGTCATTGTTCGCGGTCGGCGCCGCATTTGTCCCGCCAACGGTGATGATGACGGTGGTCGGGTTGGAATTATTGACGCCATCATTGGCAAAATAGGTGAAGGTATCCGAGCCGAAAAAGTTCGGGTTGGGCGTATAGATAAACGTGCCATCCCCATTCAGCGTCAGTGACCCATTTTCCGTACCGCGATTGAGCAGCGCCGTCAACGTGCCGCGCTCGACATCAATGTCGTTGCCCAACACGCTGATTGGCGTGGTGTCTAAGGTTGTGTTTTCATCCATGTCAAAGCGGTCGGCGACAGCTTCCGGGGGATCGTTGATGGCGGCGACGGTGAGGATAACTTGCGCGGGCAGGGAAACTTCGTTGCCGGTGCGGGTGACATAGCTAAAGGTATCGGTGCCGTTAAAGTTGGCACGCGGCTGGTAGATGAAGGTGCCATTGGCGTTAAGCGTCAGATTGCCGTTGAGTGGGCCGGTATCGAGAACGGCCGTTAACACCACATCTTCTAGCACCGTCGTGTCGTTGTCGAGCACACTCAGCGGGGTGCTGTTGAGCAGCCCATCTTCCAACAAGGCAAAACTGTCGGGCACGGCAGAGACAATGGGCGTGGCGGTCGGCGTCGGCGTGCCCGTGGCGGTGATGGTCGCTGTGCCGGTGATGCCGCTTGTGTCTGTGATTACGGGCGTTGTCTCCGCGCCGGGTGTGCCGCCGGCACCGGGTGTGCCGTCAGCACCAGGCGTGCCATCGCTGCCCGTTTCAGCACCGGTTTCGCTGCCAGAGCCAGCGCCCGTTTCGCCATTACCAGCCTCGGCAACGGCCGTTGCCGCCGCAGCCGTCGCCGTCGCCGCCAGCGATTCACCGGTCGCCGTCGCCGCCAGTTCCGCCGCAGAGGGTGTGCCCGGCACAACCAGGCTGTAGAGCAGCCAGGCGCAGGGCAGCAGCAGCAAGGCCAGCAGCAAAGCTGCCAGCCGCACGGCGCGTGGCGAAAGCTGGGAGGTGACTTCAACTTGCCCGGTCAGAATTTGCGGATCGCCGGTGGCGGTCGCAATTTGCACTTCAAAGGGGAGGAGCTGCGGCGGCTTGGGGAGAAACGGCCGTTCATATGGCTCAATCGTCAAATCCACCGTCCCTTGTTTTCCCGCTTCAACTTTTGTCCGCGTATGCAATGTGCCCAGGCGGTTTGGCGGAGCCGGTTCCTCCGCCTCTTTTTTCTGCGTGGGCAGCACCTGCCCAAACTGCTTGCCGAAGCGGCTCCAGCGGTTGATGGTGCGCTGCACGCTGCGCAAATCACGCATAAAGGGCAGGTTACGCACGATACGCAAACGCAAAATCGGCCGTAGCCAGCGCGGCGTCGTTGGCGCGTTAATCGTGTGCCGAATTTGCGCCGCCGCTTCCTTATCCTTGCGCGGGTCAACAAAATGCAGCGCTTCCCCCGCATCACGCCCAACAACATGAAACGTCGTATCCAGGTTGCCTTCGTTGCTGATCAAGACCTGAGTTGTGCCGCGATTTTGGAAACTCTTGGGCTGCATGTCGATTGTAAAGCTCTCGAATGGCGCAATCACCATCAGCCCCGGCACACCGACAACCAGGTCATCCGTCTGCGTGGAGCAAATATTCAAGTCATAGATGTGTGATCCGGCACCGGCGCTGCTGTGCAGCGGCGGGTGAATGAGAACACGCAAGGTGCCACGCTCACCGGGCAGCAGTTGCAGCGGTTCGCCGGGCAGCGTCACCCACTCCGGCGGGATGTTGGTCATTTGTAACTGGTAATGGTCAACCGTCGCCCCCTGGTTAAAAAGAGCCACCTCAATTTCCGTCTGCATACCGGGTTGAATGGAGATATTCTCTGGCGTGACGACAACGCTTAATTGGTCAGTACGATGGATTTCCGGCTCGGCATCGGCGTCAAGGGCGGAGGCGGCGCTGATACCCGCCAGACTGGCGGCTGGTGCGGCGGCAGCCGCTGTGCCCACTAAAGCAGCACGGCTGGTGCGAATTGTTCCGGCACGCCATTGCAAAAAGAATGCCCCAATTTTGACAGTTTGTTCGGGCGGCCATGCTTCGGGGACATCGGGCAAGAGGCGGTTTCCTTCGAGATAAGTGCCGTTGATACTGCCCAGGTCTACAATTTGCCAGCCACCGCTTGTTTGCTGCAAGCGGGCATGGTGACGCGAAACCCCTTTATCGGCCAACACAACATCATTTTCGGTGGAACGGCCGATTTCGATCTGGTCTTTGTTGATAGGCTGGGTAACGAGCGTTTCACCAGGGCGACCCAGCACAAGCTGATCTTCTGCGCCGTTATAATGCCATTCCCCTTGCATTTGCAGCGGCACATCGCCCCAATCTGTGGGCAGCAAATGGGTGACATCGGCTGGCGCGGCTGCTTCTGCCGCGGGGGGTGTGTTGATCACCGGCGGCGGCGCAACAATGGCCTGTTGGAGAGCAGCGGCCAGATCACGGCCGTTTTGGAAGCGATCCGCCGGTTCCTTGGCGAGCAGCTTGAGGATGGCTGTGTCCAGGGCGACAGGCAAATCGGGCTGAAGGTCGCGCGGCGGGATTGGCGTCTCGTTGAGGTGCTTCATGACCGCTTCGGTGGGCGTTTTCACGACAAAGGGCAGCTTGCCGGTGGTCAGTTGATAGCAGATGACGCCGAGGGCATAGAGGTCGGAACGGCCGTCTAGCTTTTGTGACAGGCATTGCTCCGGCGACATGTAGGGCAGTGAGCCAAGAAAGAGATGGGCGTTGGTGTCATCGTTGTCTTCCAATAATGAAGCCAGGCCAAAATCGGTGAGGACAGCGCGTGCGGGCAAGCCGCCGGGCTGCTCTGGCGCGTCCAGGCGGCGCAGTAAAATATTGCCGGGCTTGACATCGCCGTGAACGACGCCTTGCTCGTGCGCATAGGCGAGCGCGGCGGCGATTTGGGCGGTGAGTAATGCGGCGATGCGCGGTGTATACGGCCGTTGCGCACGCTGCATTCGCTGCAAATGGTCGGCCAAGGTGCCGTCGCCAATCAATTCCATGCAAATAAACAATGTGTCGCCGGTTCCACCGCTTTTGAAAATGCGAATGATGGATGGATGCTGTAACCGAGCGGCGGTGGCCGCCTCGCGCAAAAATTGTTCCCGAAACGGCCGTTGTCGCGCCAGGTGCGGGTGAATCAATTTAACGGCAACCTGACGCTGATGGCGTAGATCTTCAGCCTCATAGACGGCTCCCATCCCCCCCTCACCCAACAAGCGGATGAGGCGATAGTCGTCAATCTGTTTGCCAATTAATTCGTTCATGGGTGTACTTCTCAACTAAAAAACTTCGCGGGAATGGGGAGAAATTGCGTATTGCACAACGCATTTCCACCCGCATTTCTGCTTCTGTCTACTCAACTGTAGACAAGCCGATAACTGGTGTGAGCCGGTTTATAGGCATTGATGAGCTGCTCGATCAATGCTGCGTTTTCTTTGCAGGCAGCGGGCAGGCTCACGGTAAAAATGAAGGGGTCTTGCCCTTCGCTCTCATCATCAATCTCCGGCGTATGGCCGGTGTAGATTTCCAAAACGCGCCGCAATGCCCATTTGGTGCCGTGGCGGGCGTGGATGGCATGCGCTTCGGCGAGCATGGTGCGCCGCTGTGCCTCGCTCCAGGTGTCATCAAAAGCGAGGTTGAACCAGTTCATGAGCCAGGGGAGAAAAGCGGATGGCGCGGTTTGGGGATCGAGGAACATGTCGAAGTTATCTGCATTCCATTCCAGGGGAATGATGATGGACTCGAACAAGGCCATGAAGCGGCTCATGAAGTCGGTTTGGTAGATGCCGGGCAGGTAATCGATGAAGCGGGTGCTGTGGCGGGAAAGCCCAGGCGGGGGTGCAAGGTCGGTGGGAAACGGCCGTTCCGCTTCCGGTTCTGGTGCCGCTTGGGGTGCAGGCTTTTCTTGCTGCGCTTTGGGCGGCGCGGCTTTTTCTTCGGTGGTGATGCCAGGGGAAACGGCCGTTTCCGCTGCTGTCGTTGTGGGCGGCGGCACGGCATCCTTCACCGCTGCCGGAATTTGCCGAAAAGTTAAAGTAAACGGCCCGATTTGGATGACAGCACGATCCGCCAGGGGCATGGGGATATGGGCGGCCAGCTTTTCCCCATTCAACAACGTGCCATTGGCACTGCCCAAATCAGTAATCTGGCAGCCAGACGCCGCACAATCCAATTGTGCGTGCTGCCGCGACACCAGGAAATGGGGCAGCGGCAGCGAATTGCCTTCCTGCCGCCCAATCATAATTTTGCCAGGGGGCAGCCGAAATGCTTTTTCGATTTCCGGGCCGCTAACGTGTAATTGAAATTCAAACTGCTCGGTCATGAATACTCCGATTTTGCATTTTGTGCGGCTGATAGGGTGTTGGTACAGCGAAATGAGAAGGGTGTAAGGACGGTGACTGGAGCATGGTCAGCCCACACAAATAGGACTTTACTCCTATCAAATAGGGTACAAGAAACCGATGCGTAACGGCGTAAATGAGCCGTAGAAGTGGTGTGAACGCCGCGCAAACGCCCCGTAGAATTGGCGTGAAGGGCACAATGGTTAGGGCAGCGGTGGCGGCGCAACAACGGGCGTAGATGTCCACGTTTCTTGGGCTTCGACATAAGCTTCTAGCGGCGTCAGGCCAGCGCCAACGCCCACTTGCGCGGAAATGCCGAGAAAGTCGCCATCTGGCGTTAGCAAGACCGCGCCACCACCAACAAGCAGTTCGCCACCGCCGCCGCCAACGGCAACGGCCGATCCGTTCAGTCGGTCCGGGCCGCCGTTGACCACTGTGACCTGGAGTGTCGCCGAAATGCTGATGGCGACGCCGACACGGCCAGCCACGCTGCCATACGCGCCTATTTCGCCGTTTGGCCCAAAGAACAAGCCGCCACCGCCGCCAATACCGGCAACGGCATTGCCGGAAACGGCCGGGCCGATGGCAATGGTGACGCCCATAGCCGCCGCCGCGACACGCGCCCCCTGAATTAAGGAGGCATAGGCGGCGGTTGCCGGGTTGAGCATAGAGCCGGCGAGAATGGCTTCGAGCATCATCCGTTCGGATGGGCTGAGTTCATGCACGCCGGGCAAGGTAACGGTTTGCTGCTGTGGCGGTTCTTCGTGGGTGTCTGCCGGAGCAGGTTCTGGTTCCGGTTCTGGCTCTGGTGTACGGCGGCGTTTGCTGAAGTCGGCGGCAGCACGGCGCTGTTCGGGGGTTGGCTGTGGGCGCGGTGTGGGGGAAACGGCCGTTGCGCCACCCCCTGCCGCCGGTCGTGGTTCCACAGAAGACTCTGGCTCCACAAAAGTACCGGCCTGCTGTTGTGCTTCTTCGCTGCCTGCGGCATAAGAGATCGTCTCCTGCTCAAACGTGTCGATATACGCATCATCGGGATAACGGTTGGCGTCAATTGTCAGGAGATTGGAATCGCCAAAAATGTCCAGCCCCAAGCCCGCTAACGGGTCGCCGCTGGTGTCGGATAAGGCGCGATCCGTCACGTCGGGCTTGCGCTGCCAGGCACGCCATAAGCGCAGCAGGCGGGCGGCATGTTGCGGGCGATAAGGATCACGCAGATGACGCGCTTCTGCTTCAATTTCGGCCGTGCTCATGCGGTCAATTTCCGGGTCTACACCCAGCGGCGCGGAGGAACTGTTCCAATATGCCATGCGAATGTCCGCCAAATGCACGCCGGGCGACACATCGCCCCCTGCGGTAACTTGCACATTGGTCAGCCGTCCTTCATAGGGAGCATTGACGCGAATATACGTCTCGCCCGTTACCACCTGGAGCGCAGCTTCGCCCCGATCCACTTGACTGCCTTCTTGTTTTAGCCAGCGGTCTACGGTAACGCCCGCGCCAGCGCCAGACAATGGAGGCATGTTAAAGGGCACCGGTGCGCCGTCGCTCATATCGGTAATGGTTGCCTCGCGCACTTTGTACTGCTCGGATTCGGCGTCACGGCCGTTTCCGGCAGCAATACGCTCCTGCAAAGCATCATGCGCCTCTTGCCCCATCACAAAAAACTCAGCCGGAATGCCGCCATGTTCACGCACAAAGTTGCGGATATAGGCTTCCTTCTCGTCATCGGGCATGCCAACCATCTCGATGGGCACAAACTCCTGGCGTGCCAGAAAGTCAAAGGCTTCGATGTACGGGTTGCCGTCACCCGGTTCAATGGCGGCAATCTGCTCCACGCTCAACACTTCATATCCCTGGAAGCCGCGCGGCGCAACCACATCTACCTGCCCCCCGAAAAAGGAGCGCAGGGCATCGAGCGCCTCATCTGATTGGCCCAATTCGCAGCCGCGGATGACGACATTGGTACGCTCGTCAATGGCCTGGTGAATGACTTCGCGCCGTCGCTGCCGGAAGCGATCATGCACGCCTTCGCGGAACTCTTCCTGTAAATCGGCCAGGTCCCAGGGCGTAAACATGCGGTCGCGGCGGCCACGCGTAAGCGGGATTTTCATGCCGCCAGCGGCGTTGGCATGGGTGACGATGATGATTTCATTAATGTGAATGCGTTGGTTGGCATCGAGCTGCTGAATATCACGCCAGAGGCGATCAAACATTTCCTCGAAGCTGTGGGCGCTGATGAGGTGATATTCGGGATAATAGGTGCTGATGAAGGCTTCGGCGGCTTCACCATAGGAACCACCGGTGAAAATGAAGGCGTAATTGCGGGAATCGGTTTCGGGCTGTGGCGGTGGGGAATCTCCCGCCGCGCTGTCTTCGTCTTCTCGTTGAATGGTAAGCGCAGTTTGTGTGTGCCTGGGCTGTAGCTGCCGCTGCACGTAGCCGTTGCCGAGCAGGTGTTGTAGTTGCAGGATGGTTGCCGGGTTCAAGGTGGGGGAAACGGCCGTTTCCCCTCTTCCCAAATCCGCCGCTTGTGGTCTAGATTTATGCAGCCGCCCATTGTGCGGCGTTTTGTTCTCAGGTTTGTGCTGCTGTTCTTTCATCACATTTATTCCCAACTGGCAATGGTGAACGACGGCGCCACCACCGGGCCAGAACCCATACGTTCACTGCTGCGCAGCATATCATCGATCTGGCGTTCCCGCCCTGGACTGCCAATCGTTGCCAGATTAGATTCCGCAATTGTGCCCAAAATCGAGCCAAACTGTGTCGGGGCCATCCCCCGGCTGCGGTACAACAGACTGGACGCCTGACGCGCCGCTTCCGGGATATAGGCAATTGCCTGGGCTGTGGCCTGGTCAATGCTTGCCTCATCCGGGAGCAGATCAAGCACCTCTTGTGCATTGGGCGGCGGATTGCCCTGCCAGGTTTGCTCAATTTGCCGCCGCGACAAGAAAATGGCTAACGAAGCAATATGCTGCGTCTCGGCAGCATTGCGCAGACGATTATCGCCATAGGTGCGCCAGCGCATCCCTTTGGCATTGCTAATTTCCAGCCCTTCGACATTGAGCCGGTCATGAATATTTTTCAAGACAAGCTGATCGCTGCTGCCATGTAAATCAACCAGTGCCAGATACGTTTGCATTTCCGGGTTTTGGGCGCGAATCGGGTTTGCCGCCAGATAACGGGTGATCTCGACCATCAGTTTGGATTTATCAAACAAGTGCCCGGAAGCAAAGGCGTCGGTGAGAAAGTGGCCTCCGGCCGCATCAATGAGCAATGCTTGCTGAAAATCGTCTTCGCTGTGCGCAGCGGCCGCATCACGCGCTTTGGCAATCGCTTCTTCGTGCAGCCGCAGCCATTCTTGCTTGTTTTGGCGAGCAAAATGAACGTCGTTGTGTTGGGCTAACTGCAAATAGCGCCCGCCGGTTATTTGTTCATACTGCGCATTGGCCTGACTGCCAGAAATTCGGCCGTGTCGCTCTTGCTGCATCACGCCAAGAATGCCGCCCCCCTTGTCACTACTGCCAATTTCAGAGGCTTTGGCGTTGTCCAGGCTTTGCCAACTGCCATAAAAATCGCCCATTAAGGAGATGATTTCACCGGGCGTCAGGGCCACACCGTTGCGCAGGCGGATGTGCCCGCCTTGCTGCATCGTGTCCTGGCCGATTTGGGTTGTGAGTGCCTGCGGGTCAAGGCCATATTGCTTGGCCCATGCTTTCCCTTCGTCGGTTTGCAAATATTGATGCAGTTCATCCAGGCTGCGGTCGCCCAGGTCTTGGTGCTCATGTCCTTCGTAACGTTGTATCTGGTTGGGACGCGCGGCCAGCAGGCGCTGGACGCTGGCGTTGCCGATTTGCTGTTGGAGTTGGATGATGGTGGTGGGGTGAAACGGCCGTTTCACCTCATCCCCACTCCTCATCCCTTGCCGATTTTGCGCCAAAGCACCCGTCCCTTTTTGCTGCGGCTGTTGAACTTTTTGGGGCAGTTGTTTCATATCACACCTGTGCCATTTTTAGTGAGCCAGTCTAGGGGATACATTTTGGGGAGGTGTAAAATTGATGTATTGCGTATTACGTATTATTTTCTGAATACGCAATACGCAATACGCAATATCCCACCAATTCCCAAATCCCCAAGTGTCCCCGCATCAGATAAACAAAACCTCGTGCCGCCCGGAGGCAACGACACCATGCGCCACCACATCCACTGCTTCCACCGGCGCACCTTGAGCAGTGCCACCGGGCGTGGTGGTGTGCAGTTCCACATTGCGAATGAAATCCACGTTGGGCATCCCTTGCAGGCATTGGTACACATCCGACACAAACAGTGTGCGCCCAAAAGGCCAGCCCTGACCGTCCCGCCCACCGGTGAGCGGGTTGAGGAAGCGATACAGGCGATCCATCACCTGCGCTTCCACTTCGGCGCGATTGGCTCCAGGAGACGGCCGTAACTGCACACGCGCCGCGACATAGCGATAGGCGGGGGCACGCACATCCAGCCGCGTCGTCAATAAACGCCGCTCATCCAGATAAGTGCGCAAGGCAGCCACGTCGGCCTCATTTAATTCCAGCCAGGCAGGTTCGAGATAGCCAGCGGGACGCGCCACACGCGGAATGACCAACACAAACACCTGTCCAGGGTTAATGCGATCTTCGCGTGGATGTGGCTGCAAACATTTGACACGGCCGATTGCCGCCGGTAATGCTTGCCGCGCCAGAAATTCAAAGTCAGTCTCGCTGACAGCTCGGTCACGCGAACGCAGCAGCGCCGGGGCACGCATTTGCGCCGCTTCCAGCGTCTCGGCGTCAAGACCGCCCCAGGCAGGCTTGCGGTTGTTGACGCGGGCGATGTACGGAATGGCCGTCTTTAACGTGTTGAGAATACCGGCTTGCACATTTCCTTCTTGCCCGCCGCCCACGCGGTACTGCTGGAACAGCAGGCTGCTGCCGCGCGGCGGAATCGCCCCATACAACTTCATTGTCCCATCAGGCTGGCGCACGGCTGGCCCAAAGCGCAACTCGCCGGTGATGCCATCCAGCATGTAATGGCGGGCGAAGGCGTCAGAGTTGGCGAAGTCGTTGACTTCTTGCCAGATTTGTGGCGGCTCGCCTTCTACCTTGACCAACAGGTACTCGTCATCTGTCCGCGCCAGGATGGGAGAGGCTTGCAGTTGGAAGCGCTGTCCGGGTGATCCATCGCTTTGTCCCAGGTACTCGCCGCTGATTTTTTGCGCGTGGGTTGCCGGTGTAGCGCCGCCCCAGGTGGCCGCTGCCAGCCGCTGCATCCGCGGCGATGTTTGATACGGCCGCATCCCCGCTTGCTGTTCTTCAGGGGTGATTTTGCGCACGCGGGCACGCACCCAATAGAGCGTTTCTTTGTTGAGTGTTAACTTTTGCATGGCGGGCAGATGGAGGTGAACACGGCCGTTTACATTCATCCCTTTTGTCGTATCCATATCCACATCGCAAGCCTGCCATCCCTGGTCGCCGTCACCGGTGGACGCTTCCCAAATGTAGGGCGGCAGGGTCGGGTCTACGCCCGCGCCGCCAGCCGAATCAAACGCCATTTCCAGCCCCAGAATGTGATGGCTGAGATCGTTGGCAAAACCAAAGTAAAGCGCATCGTCAAGCTGTGGCACTTTGGAAAAGGTTTCCGCGCCTTCAAAACCAGCACTGAGACGGCGCAAGTTGTGGCTGCGGAACTGTTTGCGCTGGCCGTCGCTGGTCAGCGACAGCGAGAGGACGCTGGCAAGCTGCGGCGGATGCACCTGAAAATCGGCGTCGGTGGTGAAGATGATGGAGCGTTCGGTTTCTGTTTGTGTGCTGGCAACTTCGGTACCGGCTGGCAGGGTAACGGCCGTTTCCTGCGGCGCAGACAGCCAAAATGTCACCGGAACCTGGGCCGGAACCGGCTGTTGCAGACGAATACCCATCATCTCCATAAACTTCACGTAATGGCGATCCGGAACCTGATTGAGACGATAGAGAATAATGTCCGTCATCCAGGCAAACAGCTCAATCAACGTTACGCCAGGGTCACTGACATTGTGGTCTGTCCACTCCTTGCAATAATAAGGAATACGCTTTTTCGCCTCATCAACAATATCTTGAAAATGTCGGTCATCTAATCTGGGTGCTGCTAATGTCATGATAGCCTCCGTATCTGTGGTCGGTGGTCAGTAATCGGTGGTCGGTGGTCAGTGGTCGGTAATCGGTAGTCGGTAATCGGTGGTCGGTATACCGTTTACCGTTTACCGCTTACCGATAACCGTTTACCGTTTACCGATAACCGTTTACCGATCACCGATTACCGTTCACCGTTCCTCCGGTATCAAATAAAACGGATGCACCAGGCTGCGCCGGTCATGCGTGGCTTTGACCTGGTATTTGATCGTAATTAAAAGCTGGTTAGCCTGGTTGGGATCAGGGCGTACCGCCACCGCTTCCACCTTGATGCGCGGTTCCCACATGCCCAACGCCTCTTCAACATATCGCTGCGCCTGTGCGGCGGTTTGTTTGTTGTTTGGCGCAAAAACCAGCTCGTGCAGACGACAACCAAACTGAGTACGCATCACGCGCTGCCCAGGGGCAGTGGTCAGGATGATTTGAATTGCCTGATCCAGCTCGTTGGCTTCGTGTGTCAGCAGAAAGCCACCTTGTGGCCCAATGCGTGGGGGAAATGACCAACCGCGCCCAACAATTTCGTTTGACATATGGTGTAATCCTTCAAAACCAACCTGCGGGAGATTGGTTTTCATTCATCGTCGCAATTTAAGGAATTTGTACCGTTTGCTGCCCTGGATTGGTGATGGTAATGACACCAGCCCAGAGGCAGTTGGCTGTGCAAGTGCTGTTTAAGGCAGGCATGCTGCCAATCATGACGGTTGCCGAGCCGGGAACCCAGGGAGCGACAACGTTGGGAATGCATGGCTGCGGCGTGAGCACGCCCATGGCGGCGGTGGTGGCGGCGGCAACCTGTGGATTTGCCAATGATTGGCACATGCCAAAGGGTTTGATGTTGACCATTGGCTTGTTGTCCATGATGGTGGCGGCCGGCTGATTGCCGGTCAGCACTTTGTTGGTTGGCAGCACGGTGAGCATGGCCGGAGCCAGACCAAAACTGCATTGCAATTGCGCGTTTGAGCAAACAAGTTGTGACATCGGATTTCCTTTGAAGATAACTTAACGCAAAGGCGCAGAGATGCAGAGAAAAAGAGAGTTCTCGTGTCCTTTGCGGATTTTGTCGGCGAAGTCTCTTCTGAAACAGCCTCCCGGAGGTTCGTCTGATGTGGCGAGCCTTTCATTGATAACCTCCGGGAGGTTCGCTTTTTATTCATGGTGGTCGGCGCAGTTTGCTCTGAAAATCATCGGATTGCGCCATCTCGACCACGCTGATCTCGGCTTTTAATTGATATTAACCACAGCACCCTTCAAGGTTGCCTGGCCGCTTGCTTTTAGTTCCAGGTTGCCGGTGGCTTCTAGAGTCATGTTAGCGCCAGCCTTAAATTTCATGTTGGTGTCGGATTCAACGGCGATGTCGCCGCTGCCCTTGACGGTGATCTTGGAACTGCTGTCGTCGAGGGTAAGGGTGAGGCCGCCACTGCTTTTGATTTCGATTTTTTGGTTGGCGTCATCAAGGGTGATGGTATGGCCGCCAGCCGTCGCCAATTCGATCTTGTTGTCGCTGGTGTCGTGCAGGGCAATCCAATGCCCGCTGCGGGAATGCCAGGTACGCACCAATGGTTTTTCGCCGCTCCCGGCAGCAGCCGCTTCTGGCGGCAGTTTGTGCCGCCCATTCCACAAACCGCCTAACACATACGGGCGGCTGAAATCGCCCTGCTCAAAAGCGACGAGAACTTCATCGTCTACGTCGGGGATAGCGAAATGACCTGCTTCTGGCCCGGCACCGGCGCTGATAACACGCGCCCAGTCGCTTTCCGCGTCGTCGCTCATCCAGGGGAATTTGACTTTGACGCGGCCCCAATCGTTGGGGTCGTCAGTGTTGGTGACAACGGCCGTAAACACGCCAGGCCAACGGGTCAACGGCCGTTTCCGATTCATCTGTTCCGTCAGCAAGCCAGTACGCGAACCGCGCACCGTAAACACCGTTTTCAGGCCATCGGCATTGTAAGTATGCGTGGCATTAGTCACCAGATAAGTGCCACTAAACCGTTTGCCCAGCCCGGCCAACGTCACCATACTGCCCGCTTTGATGTCCGGGCGGCGGTAGGCCACGCCTTCGGCCTCAATAAATGCGCCGCTCAATTCATCCAGGCGGGCGGCAGCGAGGGCATTGGCTTCCGCCTGGCTGACCACCGGCTCATCCACAATGATCAATTTGCCCGCGCCAAAATTGCCTGCCCAATTAGCCCCATTTTTGCTCTCCTGGATGCTGGGGTAGAGACGGCCGTTTTGCGCCTGCCCGACCACCGCCTTTTGCTGATCCGCATCCCAACCCTTGACGATGACCTCATCGACCTGCTCGGCCAGTGTCATACGTGGGCGGAAAGAGGTCAGTTCGCGCCCCCAGGTGAGGGTAACGGCCGTTCCATTTTGCGGCGGGCGGCGGAAATAAAGCTTGCCATCGGCGACAAAACATTCATAGCCAATGCGCCAGGCACGCTGCATCAAGAAAGCCAAATCAGACTGATTGTGCTGGTAAATATGGTCATAAACAGTGCTCGTCGCTTCCACTTCGGCACGCAAGCCTGCGGCGCGGGCAATTTCTTCGGCCAGGTCACTGTCTTTTTTGTTGAGGAACGCCTGGCTCTTTGTTTCGCGGTAGAGGCGATGCGACTTGTCATAGCCGCGCACCAGCAGCTGCGCCACCATACCCGCTTCAAAATTGGGTTCCAGCGCCGTGATTTCCCCTTTCATCAAGGTGACGCGTGTCCCATCGGGTTTCAGCGCGGTGATTTCGATTTCCTTGGTCAAATCAAATGGCCCTTCATCGAGCAGCTTCAAATCGGAGTCGTGGCAGCGGATGGTGAACATGTCCGGCAGGTGGGAATGTTGGTCAACGATGACATCGACGAGTTTGGCGAGTAACGGCCGTTGCACGTCATTGCCATTAAGCTTGATATACAGTTGGCTGGCGAGCGTAGTTTGCTTACTCATATCTTTATAGCTGCGGAATCGTTAAACGCTGCCCCGCCTTCAACTTCAGCGGGTCGCGAATCTGGTTATATTCGGCAATGGCCCGCCAGCGCGTGGCGTCGCCATACACTTTGGCGGCAATGGTGTCGAGGCGGTCGCCGCTGACGATGGTGTGCAGCCGCTGCACCGGGCCACCGCCAGATGTCGGGTTTTGGTTGGGGTAATCGTTGACATCTTTGTGCTGGGTGAACGTCACCTCAACTTTGGCGCGTACCGGCGTGCCATCTTCCTTGAAAAGGGTGAAGCGTTGTGTCATGGCCGTGATGACGGCGACAAAACGAAACACACCCCAAATGAAGGCCACTTCGGGCGGCGGTTTTTTATCTTCACCGCCTCCTTCTTCGCCTGGCTCCATGAATTTCCACAATTTGTTGGTGATTTGGCTGACATCTTCGCCTGTTTCGTAGGTGTCGAAGGTCAGGTTGAGACGCAGCGTTTGTGCCCCGGATTTCTGGAATTCAACTTCGGGGCTGCTGGAGCCATTGTTCGGTTCCTCCGAGTAGGTGTTGGTTTTAGAGACGGTGTACTCGTAGGGATTGAACATGCACGGCACTTCGTTGCCGCTGACTTCGTTATCATTTTCGTCAATTTCGACGATGCGGGCGGCGGTGAGATTGCTGCGTGTGTTTGCCATTTTCGTCTTCCTAAAACCGATCCGGCGCGGGGTGCAAAAGCCTCGCGCACGGTCACTGTCAGCCGAGCCGCCCGCGTGCGCGTTCCCATTCAACGGAGAAGCGGCGTTGCAAATCGCTGTAAACGCGTTGGGCAAGCTCGTCCATATCTAGTTCGGGGGCCGCTGCTGTTTCTGTTGCCGTTGGCGGATTGGTGGCAACGGCCGTTTCCACTTCCTGATTTATCTGCGCCCGCTGTGCCGGGGCGGCCTGCGTGCCTGGGCTGCGTTGCAGGGTGGGCGGCGGCGTTTCGGTTGTCGTGACGGCATTGTCGGCCCAGGTTAGCGGCGGTGATGAAGGGGACGCGGCGGGCGCAACGGCCGTTTCCCTGGCAATGCTTGGCGGCGTGGGAACGGCATAATCAGCTTCCGCGAAGTGCGGCGATGCAGCGGGCAGTGAATGAGGCGCGGGTGTTGCGGGCGGCGCGGCAAAAGGCGGCGTTTCCGCCTGCGCAATGGCTCGCTGAATCTGTGCCGCCGCATTGGTGGGCCGCGCGGCGGGAAAATTGAGCGGTGGCGCGGCTTGCGCCACGTTCGTTTGCGGCTCAGGAACAGGCAGCGGATGGGGGGCGGGTTGTGGGCTGCGCTGCACCGCAGGCGCGGCGGTCGCTGCCGGGCTGGCCGTTGGTTTTGCCGGTGAGGGGATGGATGTGGGCGGGGCGGGAACGGCCGTTACGGGAACGGCCGTTACGGGCGCAGCGGCCACAACCGTGCTCATGGCGGCGGGCATGGCCTGAACAATGGGGTTGGCGCGTTGAATTGGCGCAGCGGGCGGGCGTGGCGCATTGGCGCGGGCAGGCTGTGGGCTGCCCATCGTGGCGGGTGCGACCGCAGGCGCTGGTGCATCTGTTTGGATGTGGGCAACGGCCGTTGCCAATGTTGCGGGCAGCACGGCGGCCATCCCATTCCCCAAAGGGGTTGGCGGAGTACCGACTGCTTGCGCGAAAGGCGCAGGAGCCGCCGTAGTCTGGGGGGTGATGGCCGCTGGTGGTTTTTCGGCCTGGGCGATGGCGCGTTGAACGGCCGTATCCACAGCCAACGCGGGGGCGACATGGGCAGCACGGCTCGCGGCCTCATGGCTTTGGCGAGACGGCGCGGCGGGCGCGGCGGGAACAGACCTGGGCGGCGGCGCGGGGATTGGCTCGATGGGAATCAGGGCGGAGGCGGGGATTGCGTCGGCCGCGATGGGCGCTTCCGCCGCCGCCACCGCACGCATAATGGAAGCGGCATCCTTGTTGCCCGAAGCTGCGGGAAGCTCATTTTGAGCTTCGGGCAGCTCATTTTGAGCTGCGGGTAGATGATTTTTGGCTTCGGGCAGCTTCCCCAAGGCTTCGGGAAGCTCATTTTGAGCTTCGGGCAGATGATTTTGAGCTTCGGGCAGCTTCCCCAAGGCTTCGGGAAGATGATTTTGGCTTCGGGCAGCTTCCGGCTTCGGGCAGCTTCCCAAGAGCTTCGGGCAGATGACTTTGAGCTTCGGGCAGGTTCCCGAAGGCTTCGGGCAGATGATTTTTGGCTTCGGGCAGCTCGATTTTGAGCTGCGGACAGCTCATTTTGAGCTTCGGGCAGCATGCGCGAGGCGTGGGGGGCGTGTTGGGCTGCGGCAGGTGACACGGCAGCTGTACGCTGGACATTGGGCGCAGATGGCGCGACGGCCAGCGGTGCAGATGGGTGATCGCCTTTTTCAACGGGCAACTGGTGCGGCAGCGGCGGCGCTTGCCCAATATACCGCCATAAATCGGCGGGCAAGGGGCCAATTTCGGTGGCGACAACCGCGTCCGGCGTCTTGTCGTCCGCAGCAGGCGCATCCGTGATGGGCGTTGGCGACACGGGCGTGTCGGAAACGGCCGTTTGCAAAACCGCTGTTTCACGAACCGCCGTTTGCTGTGGCTGACGTTGGACGGTTTTCGCCGCGACCGGCTTGGGTGCGGGGGGCTGTGCCGCAGCGGGGCGGGGGCGGCGCGGCGTCACCAATTCGATGGCGGAGTCTGTGGGGCGGGCCGCGTTAATTTGTGCCAGCCGGTTACGCACTTGCGCTTCTTGTGCCGGATCAGGCTCAATGTGCGGGAGGGCTGGCGCACGCTGGATGGGCGCGGCCGGAACAGCGGCCTGCGGCATTGCCAGCTGCTCGACCGGCCAGACGCTTTCTAAGGGCGCAGGTTGTGGCGCGGCAAGGGGGGGCGCGTCGGGGGAAACGGCCGTTTCCGGCCCGCTTCTCGCCTCTTGTTTTTGCTGATGTTTGCGGAAGATGGTTTCCAAACGGTGCCAGCCGGGGTCTTGTGTGGGGCTGCTGGCTGGGGTTGTGGTTGGGTGCGTGGAAACGGCCGTTGCCATGTTGACAGGCGCGGGTTCGCGCCCCGCCTTTGCCTCATGTTTGCGATAAATGGTTTGCAGGCGCTGCCAGGAGGCTTGCTCGGCGGCGCTGGTGGCGGGTTCGGCTACAGGTTGGGGTGTGGGGGGGGAGGAAACGGCCGTTAACGGCTGCCGCTGCACCACAGGCGCAGCCACCCCATCAAATACAGCCTGCCGCCCATTTCCAGCGAGTTCCACATCGCCAGAGAAAGCGGGCGGCACAACCGCATCCGGCAGCAGCGGCGGCCACGCATCCGCAACATCATGCGGCATCTGCGCCAGGCTGTATGGCGCACCGGCAAAATGCGGGGGCAGCGGGGCAATGGCACGCGCCACAACCGGCACGCCCGGCGTCAGCGGCATGGGGCGGCGAAAGAGCGTAGCCATCGCTGCATGGCGCTGCACACGTTGTAGTAATGGATTATATTGCCCTGGTGACATCATTCACTTCCTCAAGGTGCGGGATAACTCCCACACACCCTTTCATCTATCACGCCATCGAGACCTGCGCACAAGCCAGCTCTAAGGTTTGAATGGCGATGCTGTTTTCGCCGCTGTTTAGCTGTGGCCCGGTCCACTTGGTGGGATAAGCCCCTTCAATATTCCAGGTCATAATGGGCTGATTGAGTTTGTCTTTGGCATTGAGGAGCATGATGGTTACTTTGCGCCGTGTGAATTTTTCTTTCATGGTTTCGATGTACCAGTTCATGAGCGCACTTGTGCCCACGCCATTTTCAATATCAACTTGGCGCTGCGGCGCATCCCCGGCAGTTGGTGGACATAGGTGTTCAGACCGCCTTCTTTTAGCTCTTCGATTTCCCATTCAATGGAGGGCAGTGTGCATTCGGTGAAAACTCCCTGGGGAATGCCCTCGACGCTGACGAGGAAGCGGAAGGTGGGATTGGTTAAGGCGCGTAGTTGTTCCATGCTCATAGGTGATCCCTTTGCGAATTACTGGTGACGGGAAACGGCCGTTTCCATCCGCCGCCGTTCCCGTTCAATTTGCACATCCTGCAACCAGAGCCGATAAACCCTATCGGCAATCTGCTGCACCAGCTCAGGGTAACTGCCTGTTTGGCAGATGTACCCGTGGCCGCAGTTGAAACTTGTTGCGAATTAGTGCGCATCACATCGACCTGTTTACCCGGCAAGCGGAGCTTCATCAGCCTCCGTTTGCATCATTCCTCATTCAACGGTCGGTAAGTGGTAATCAGCTATCGGTTCCCCGATCCCTGATTACCCCATTACCGATTACCGTTCATCGCTTAAATCGAGACCCGTTCAATATACTCATGTGCCAGCGTCAACTCTTCAATGCCAATCTCATTGCTGTCCGCTTTCACCGAAGGGCCAGTCACTTTCATCGGCCACGCTTGCTTAAACTCCCAGCGTGCCACCGGGTCCAGTTTTTGGTTAAACATGGTGATCGAGCCATCGGCACGGGAGCCTTCCACGTCACCATCCTCAACCTTCTTGCGCCACTCCCAGATTTCCATGTCGCTGGTAATGCCACGCTTGAGAACGATGTTCTCCCACTTCAAGCGACCGGGAATCTTGAGCACAACTTCGACACCTTTTTCATTGACTACCTTATGCTCGATGGCTTCATGTTCGGAGCCAAGGCCAGAAACTTCGGTGAAGTAACCGGTCACATGTCCTTGCACTTCAACGGCAAAATGAAAGCCAACAAGGGGGTCTTCACGCTGCATATCAATTGTTGTTGCCATTTTTACTCTCCTTCAAAAATAGCCTCCCGGAGGTTCATCTCACGAGGTGAACGTTTCACTGATAACCTCCGGGAGGTTTATGGTATGTTTGCTCATAGAGTTTCATTAATTCATTCGTGTCTACGCTTACGCGTGCGTTAACGCACGACATCATTACCCTTCGGCATTGGGGCCAGCCCATTGGCTGAGGCGGAAGACGACAAACTCGGCCGGTTTCACCGGAGCCATGCCGATTTCGATGATCAACTGCCCCAAGTCACGGATTTCCGGCGGGTTCAATTCTTCATCACATTTCACATAAAGGCTTCGTCTTTGGTTGCCCCAAAGAGCGCCCCACTCAACCAGATGGTGCTGAGGAAGGATGTAACATCACGGCGCACTTTGGCCCATAACATGCGGTCGTTTGGCTCAAAGACCACCCATTGCATCCCCTGATCGAGTGACGCCCCGACGACAATGAAAAGACGGCGCACATTGATGTAACGCCACGAGCCGTCGCTGCTGAGGGTACGCCCACCCCAAACACGGATGCCGCGACCGGAGAAGGTGCGAATGCAGTTGACACCAATAGGATTGAGCACGCCTTGTTCGCCCTTGGTCAATTTGATTTCCAGCTCGATGGCGCCAGCGACAACTTCGTTGGCGGGCGCTTTGTGGAAGCCAACTGTGGCATCGACCCGGTTGTAAATACCGGCGACGTGACCGCTGGGCGGCATTAATTTGCTGGTTTGCGGGCTGTCGCTGAGATCGGCAACGCGAATCCAGGGGTAGTACATGGCGGCGTAGGAGGTGTCGTAGTTGACGTATTCGCGCCATTCTTTGGCTTGCTGTGCGTTCAGACCAGGGGGCATATCGAGGACGGCAAAGCGGTATTTGAGCCGTTCGCAGTCGGCGATGATGGCGGTTTGTACCGCCTTGACCTTTTCTTTCGCGGCGGGGAGCCATCGTAGTCGGCGAAAAGATCGGGGCAGAGGACGAGGCGCACGTCATCTTGTGCTTCCAGCCCAGCCAGGCCTGTCCGTTGGGCAACGTCGCCGATGAAGTCAACGGCCGTTAACGGAGCCATGCCCCCACCAGACAACTTGTACGTACCTTCGGCCGGCAGGCTGCTGCCCACATCGGAGACGAGCACACCTTCCAGGTCAACATCCTCCACCGAGTTTTGACCTTTTTTCACCGTCAGCCCGCTCTTGGTGACTTTGCCAATGGTCAGGCTAAAGGTTTCCCCTTTTTCGCCCTCATTTTTAATGGTGACTTCGATGTCATTGCCGCCAGGGCCAGCCGTTTTAGCTGTAAGGACAAAGCTTTTACCACGACCTGTGGCCGGAACCGTGACGGAAGCGGCCGTTGCCGCAGATTCATTGAGCGCACGGATACTGGTGACATAGCAAGGGCCGCCACCATTGTTGAAATAGCCGTAAACGGCATCGGGCAGGAACGCGCCAGACGTAAAGCCGCCAAAGATATTCTGGAACTGCGTCCAGTTGGTGACCAGTGTAGCTTTGTTGACAACGGATTCGACCGGGACACGGGCACCGGTTTCCGGGTCAATCACTTTGAGGCTGGCTTCGGCCGTCAGGCCAACAAAAGCAGCCATCGAAGACCCGGCGGCTTCAATCGGCTTGGAGCCTTTATCGACTTCTTCGACATAAACACCTGGGGTTACATATGTTGCAGGCATATCATTTCTCCTAAAAATGTTGTGACACAGAGTTTGACAGAGAACAGGTGAAGGAAAAGCGGCGATGTGTCAGCTCACGAAAAACTCTTTTAACACGGACTTGCTGATAACTAAATACGGATTACGAATGGCCGTTTGGGTGGGGAACGGCCGTTCCCCAGTTCAATTTTGTGCATACAGGTTCTCCTTACGTTACAAATCAATGTCATAACTGGGCTGCGGGATGGCGATGTCCGTTTGTTTCGGTTTGCCGTGCGGCGGCCAGGCAATGAGGGTGTAACTGCCAATGGGTAACGCGCCGAGACGGAAACGGCCGTTGGCGTCCGTCATCGTCAGGTAGCCCGTGCCCTTAATCGCCACCTCAATGCCAACCTGGGGCTGCTCATCCTGGCGCACCACCCCGCCAATAAAGGCGCGTTCACTTATTTGCGCCATCTGCGGCAGATGCGGCAGCGTGTGTGCCTGACCCGTGCGCAAAATAGGTGTACGCACAATCGGGCCGCTCACTTCTGTCCATGGGTCTAGCGCCAGCGTCACCATGTAGGAAATGGCCGGGCGCATGTCATTGTCAATGGCGCTCCACACCTCCGCCGGATTCGTGAGTCGGTCATGCCGCGCCAGCGCCGCCGGCACTTCAAACGGCTGTCCTTGCATCTCGCCAAGCATTTGCTCAGGTGGCAAGATGGGGAAACGGAACAAGGCGAGCATGGCACGCGTCAGCAGCCGGTGTTCGTCCTCTGCTTCAGCCGCCCAAACCGTCATCATGTAATGACAATCCACGCGGTAAGGCATCCGCTTTTGCCATGCCAGATGGTCACGGCCGTTACCATTCGCCCGCTGCCACTGCTGTTGACGCAGCGTATTGTTTTCGCGCACGTCATACAGATAAAAGTTGAGGGTGGGGCGTGTGAGGCGTGCGCTCCAATCGCGGGTTGGCTGGTCGAACTTGATGTCGATTTCGCCATCGCTGATGGGCATTTCATTGATTAATAAGTTGCGAATTGTTCTATCTAAATCGGCAATCATGGCTGTTACCTGTGCCTTATATGGCTCATACGCTTACGCTTGCAACATCTCCTCGTCTTCTTCCACCTCTTGCCGTTGCAGCAGCTCTTCTTCTTCGGGGATGTCGCCTTGTCGCTGTACGGCCGTTTCCGTTTGACTCATCACCATGTCAGCGACACGATCCGCCTCCACTTCATACTGGTCATTCGGGTCATTCACCGTCATTTTGGCCTGCACCGGAGCCGTGCCCCCTTGCTGGGCCACATGCGTCAGTTCATGGCTGATCAGGTGCTGCCCGGCAGCAGAACCGGGGTTGTATTCACCCTGGCGAAAGAAAATGTCGCTGCCCGTGGTGAACGCCTTTGCCTGGAGCTGTTGGCTCAGTTGGTCAGCGTGATTGTCGGTATGCACACGTACGCCGCTGAAATCTTGCCCCATGACTTGCCCGGCTTTGGCTGCAAGGCTCTCATCCAAGGCGCTGCCCTGCCCGCGACGGCCGTTAATGGTATGGGCGACGTCGTCTTCCACTTCCAAAGGGCCACCACCACTGCGCTGGGCCAGGAAACGCTGAACGGCCGTATTACCCACCGTTTGCTGCATCTGCGTCACCGTGTCGTGGTCTAATTTGCGCTGCATCTGCGCCAAAGTCAGCGGCGCAGATGCGCCATCCGACGTTTTAGCTGTCGGCTGCGGCTTAATCTTTTGCTTGTCGTCAAAAGCTTGTTCGTGACTCATGCCATATCCCTCGCTGTCGCTAACTGAAAGAGACGTTTGTCAATAAGGCGGCCCATTTTTTGGAATTCGCGGCGCGTGGCGTGCAGCAAATGGGTCATGCCCAATGCTTCGCCATCGGTGGCGGCGAGAAAAGCAGCGGCGAGAATGATGTTGCGGATGCTGCCTCCGGCCAGGCGAAAGCGCTCAGCCAAAGCGTGAAAATCGACATCGGCGGCCAACGGCGTCTGCGCTGGCACATTGACGCGCCAGATGCGCTCGCGATCTTCTGTTTCCGGGAAGGGGAACTCGACCACAAAATGCAGCCGCCGTGTAAAAGCATCGTCCATGTTGGCGCGTAAATTGGTCGCCAGGATAACCACACCGTCATACGTCTCCATGCGCTGGAGCAGGTAACTGATTTCAATGTTGGCATAGCGGTCGTGGCTGTCTTTGACCTCGGAACGCTTGCCAAAAATGGCATCCGCTTCATCAAAGAAAGTATGGCGTTGCTGGTCGCGGCTTCGGTGAAAATGCGATTGAGATTTTTTTCTGTCTCGCCAATGTATTTGCTGACCAATGAGGAGAGATCGATTTTGTACTAGGTCCAGCCCCAACTCGTGGGCCATGATGTCGGCGGCCATCGTTTTGCCAGTGCCCGATTCCCCGGCAAAGAGGGCGTTTAGCCCTTTGCCCAGGGCTTGCTTGCGCCCAAAACCCCATTGCCCATACACGGTGGGGCGCTGCTGCACCACGTTGACCATTTCGTGCAGTTGGCGCAATGTGTCGGCGGGGAGAATGATGTGCTGCCAGCGGTAGCGCGGGCGGATTTTGGTTGCCAGCGCGGCCAGCCGTTGGTTGGAATGGGCACGGCCAGCAGCCAGTAAATCGTCGCGGTCAACCGCTTCGCCGCGCCACTGTGCCAGATCACGGGCTGTGGCGGCTGCATCGGCGATTTGTCCGGCAGTAAAGCGAAAATGGTTGGCAACGCCGGTCAAATCAAAGGGGGCATCGCCAAATTGGTTTTGCCAGAGCTGCAAACGGCGTTCGTAGGCCGGGGTGGGAAAGGTGACGGGAAAGACGCGGCGGCGGGCGGTGTGCCCGGCGGGACGCCAATCGCTGCGGCTGCTGACGATGACGGTGTGCGGATAATCGAGCAACGGCCGTATCACAGCTTGCGGCGGGCGATCATCGACGAGCAAATCATCCCAGCCCGTAAGATAGAGGTACGCGCCGAGAAGACGTCCATCGCGTAAGGCCAGCGCCAAACCTTCTGCCAGGCCGGGTGTGCTCTCGCTGAGGGCGTGCAGGTCGAGCGCCAGCAACGGCCGTTGCGCCGCTGCCGCCAACTGCTGTGCTGCTTCTTGCCGCCCCACGCCATATTCGCCAATGAAGGCAAACCAGGGGGCGGGATCGGCGGATTGGTCAGTACGATGCAGGTGGGCCATGAATTCGGCCGTGACGCGCTGTGGCGGCGTGTGCGGCGCGGGCAGGATAACGGCCGTATCGCCCAGTTGTTCGTCCAGACTGGTTGTGCCCAATAAATGTTCGACGAGATGAGCCGCCGGGCGAACATATTGGCTGAGCAGGGTTGGTTCGCGGTCGTTGCCATTGATAAAGCGGGCTAACAAGCGGTGTTGGATGAGACGGCCGTTTGCCGTGAAGCGCTGCCGCCACTTGAGTTTTTGTCCAAAATCGTCGGTGAGCAGGTTGAGGATGAGGTCGATAGACGGCCGTTTCCGTGTCACGTCATCTTGCAAATAGGCAAAAAGGCGTTCGTAACGCGGGTCTAATTCCGGGGCCAGGGCAATCAGCAGCGCATCCACATCCACCTCGTCCAGGTTGAAGGCGCGGGCCATGTCGTCAAGGGGAAGTGGAATGTTGGCGCTGCGGGAAACGGCCGTTTGCATCTGCCACTGTCGGCGGGCCTCAGCAAGCACTTGCGGCCATGGCAACGGAATATGCGCATCATGCCCATTGCCATTCATGCGCCAGGCATGCTGCCCCAATTCATACCCCAACAAGGTGTCAACCTGCGCCTCAGAAATATAAAGGCCACGAAACTCGTCGTGCGGGTCCAAGCCATTTGCCCGCGCCCGTGCCACAGCCCAATGAATGCGCAAATCAACACAAGCCAACCCGGCAAGCAGGTGATCCTGACCGGTAGCAAAAATATGGGGAACTTGTTCAGTCGTCTTCTCGCTCATGCGGATGATTCACTTCCGATTGCACTGGTTTAAAAACGTCATCCAGTGAAGGTAGGTTTTCCAGATACTGTGTGATGATGTTGGCGATGTCGGTAACGTTGCGAAAATAATGTCGGTGACCACTTTGCACATGGCTGATCCACCCACGCCACTCAGCCTGTCCTGTTGGAATTACCCGATGCTCGCGCCAAATGCGAATGACAAACGAGTGCGCGTCTTTCTCGAAATGGGCCATCAGCCCGTGCTCCTGATTCTCCATGTTGCTTCCCCTGAAATTGTGGGCCGTCGTGAGAGGGTACGATGTTGCTGCGACAACGGCGCTTGTTTTGCCGATAGGGGCATTGTACGAAAGCAGTCTCACAAAACTCTCACAGCACGTGTCGGTAATCGGTTATCGGTTCGGTAATCGGTTATCGGTTACTCGGTTATCGGTTCATTACTGATTACCGTTTACCGTTTACTGATTACCGTTTACCGTTTACCGTTTACTGTTTACCGGCTGAATTATTCGGCCTGGGCGAGGAGCGAATGCAGCCGTTCGCCAGCTTGTAGGAATTCGGCGAAGGCATTTTTGAGGGCGGATTTTTGTGCGGGGGCGGGGGATTTTGGTTTGAGGGTTTGGTAATGGTGCGCGATGATGTTGCTGTAGAGGATGATCGTTTCTGGCAGGGGCAGCACACCGAGTTCGCTCATGAGCAAGTCAGAGCAGATGTGGAACTGCTTAATGGCCTGGGCGTAGTCGCCCATTTGTTCATAGCAGTGGATGAGGGCGCGATGGACTTCTTCGCGCAAGGGGTCTTCTTGCAGGATGCGCTCGCCGATGGCAGCCGCGGCCGTGTAGTTGTGTTGTTGCAGGTGGTGCTCCATCAACTGACCAAGGGTGTGCAACCAGAGGCGAGCTAGCCGCTCCCGCTCCACAAGGCACCAATCGGCGTAGAGGCCGGTGAACAGCTCGCCTTGATAGAGGGAAACGGCCGTTTCCCAACCAGCAACCGGGTCAGCGGCTGTGGCCGCATCATGCAGACATTTTTCAAAGCAGGTGACATCAAGTTGCACCGAGATTTGCGGCGCAAATGTGACCCATTCACGGTCGGCGTGCAGGCAGGTAGCCGCAGGCAGGCCCAGCGTATCGAACAGGCAGCGCAATCGCCAGAGGGTGGTGCTGAGACGCGCACGCCCTTTGTCTGGCGGCGCATCAGGCCAGAGAAGGGTGATGAGCTTCTCGCGGGAATGGGGCGTTTGCGGGTGCAGCAGCAGGTAACTCAGGAGTTCTTCGGCGTGGCGGGTGGGAAAGGTGGAAACGGCCGTATCCTGGTAACGTAACTGCAATTTACCCAATGCCTGTACCAATAAAATCGTCATACGCAAAATAGCTGCCAAAAGGAAGCGATAGGAGCGTGATGCGGGCCTGAATGTCTTTAGTGACGGTGGGGGCGATGTGCTGCAATACAGCACAATCTAGCGGTGGTGAATAGTACCAGGGTCATTGTAGATAACTTAACGGGGTTTGGGTGTGAAGGAGGCATTAATTAAGGAGCCGGGCAAAGTGAATCTGGCGTTAACATCGTCTCACTGTGAATGCCCTGGCTCCAGACGGATTTTAGCAAAATCGTTATTCACGTTTTGCACGATGCGCTGGCTTTCTTGTTGATTTTGCGACTGTGCTGCTGAACGGCCGTTTAATGCACCTGCACCGGGTCCTTAATCGCGCCCTGCGCCAACAACGAGGAAGGCTGCCAACCCTCAGGCGGTGTGGTTTTTTGAATAGCAACGGCCGTATTCTTGTAATCCGGTATCTTTGCTCGCTTGTCCACCAAATCCAGCGTCAGCGCATTGGCTGCCGCTTCAGCAAAGTGAAACGGCACAAAAACCGTGCCGCGCGGCGAGCGTCCCGTCACCAACACACGCAGCTTAATCGCCCCACGCCGCGAGCGAACCTCGACCCAATCCCCCGTCTGCAACCGCAAATCTTGCGCATCATCCGGGTGCATTTCGCAGGTCGCCTCTGGGTAAATGTCGTCTAGCTTCGAGTGACCGGTCATGGTACGGCCGTGCCAATGGTACAACACCCGCCCCGTGCTCAAATTAAACGGATACGCCGCATCCGGCTGCTCCGATTCCGTGCCAAATTCCACCGCCCAAAACTTGCCGCGCCCGCGCGGGAACTCTTCCGTAAACAAAAATGGCGTTCCCGGATGGTCAAAACTGGGGCAAGGCCAATGGACGCCCCCCTCGCGCTCAATGCGTGCATAATCAATGCCACCAAAGGCCGGTGTCAACTGGCGCATCTCCTCCCAAATATCGCCGGGATGAGCATAATCAAAACCCGCAGACAGTTGAACGCCCAAACGCTGCTCCACGCGCCGCCCCAAATCACAAATAATCTCCCAATCGGGGCGTGATTGCCCAACGGGTGGCACGGCCGCCCGGCAGCGCTGCACCCGCCGATCCGTGTTGGTGAAGGTGCCATCTTTCTCGGCAAAGCTGGTCGCCGGTAAAATCACGTCTGCCATTGCGCCTGTCTCGTTTACAAAAATATCCTGGCACACCAGCAGTTCCAACTGCTCCAGCGCATGGCGCGTATGTGCCTGATTTGGCTCGCTCATCATGGGGTTTTCGCCAACGATGAACATGCCCCGCACCGCACCAACGGCCGCCCCGTCTACCATTTCGGTGGCGGTCAGCCCTGGCGTCGGGTTCAGTGCTGCGCCCCAAAATTGCTCAAACTTGTGGCGAACGGCCGTATCCGCCACACCCTGATACGCCGTAAATACATTGGGCAATCCGCCGCTGTCCGAACACCCTTGCACATTATTTTGTCCGCGCAATGGATTCAACCCCGTGCCCGGCTGCCCCACATGCCCACACAACAACGCCAGATTTACCAGGGACAGTGTGTTATCGGTGCCATGCGTGCTCTGGCTGATGCCCATTCCCCAATAAATCGCGCCGCGCTCAGCACTGGCATATAACCGCGCCGCTGCGCGGATGCTTTGCGCCGGAACGCCGCTCACCGCTTCCGCCCACTCCGGCGTATACGCTTCTAATGATTCCAGGTACGCATCAAACCCTTCTGTGCGTTGGTTGACAAAGTCCGGGTTATATAGCTTTTCCTGCACGATGACGTGCGCCATTGCTTGAAAGACAGCAACGTCCGTGCCCGGTTTCTGGCGCAGCCAATGTGTCGCAAAATTGGTCATTTCAATCTGGCGTGGGTCAACGACAATCAACTTCGCCCCATTTTTGCGAATGGCACGCTTCAAAAAGTTAGAGATAACGGGATGGGTCTCCGTCGTATTGGAACCGGTGACAATGAACACATCCAGGTTTTCCATTTCGGCAATGGAATTGGACATGGCGCTGGTGCCTAACGACAACTGCAAACCGGTCACCGAACCAGCGTGGCATAAACGCGCACAATGATCGACATTGTTTGTGCCCAGCAAAGCCCGCACAAATTTCTGGAACAGGTAGGTGTCTTCATTGGTGGCTTTGGCGCTGGCATAGGTGGCAATGGCATCCCCGCCATGATTTTTGACAATGCGCACCAGTTCATCGGCGACATAATCGAGCGCTTCATCCCAGGTAGCTTCGCGCCAGACAGGTGGCGCACTGCGTCCCGCTTCTCGATTGGCGCGAATAAGCGGCGTCTGCACACGGCGCGGATGGCGTACATAGTCTGTGCCAAAGCGCCCCTTGACGCACAACATGCCATAATTCGGCGCGGCATCAAATGGCGCTTCTACGGCATAAATGGTGTCGTCTTTGATATTCAGGTTCAACTGGCAGCCCACGCCACAATAGGGGCAGGTTGTGCGTACAATTTTGTCGGGGGTTATCATTTTTGCACCTCAAGCGCTTGTTTTCTAACAGGAACGCTTTTATTGATATTCGGGATGTTGGGCGATGAATTTGTTGAGGCCGGTTACGGCCGTTTCCCGTACCCGTCGCTGCACCATTGGCGTCCAGCCCAGCAGCACACCCGTTGGCCCCAACGCCATACACGTCCAGCGCCAAAAACCAAAGCTGTCCTCATGCCGCACAATTTTGCCGTCGCGAAACGTAAATGACGCCTCCACAACATTGTGAACTTTGCGTCCGGTGGTCGAAAACGTATACGTCGCCTCCCAATGCGCCCGCCCGTTTGTCGGGTCAGCCTGCACATCGGTGAATGAGATCTGCAAATCTTTGCCACGCTCACACAGCATGTGCCACATGGCACCAGCCTGTTTGCCATGCAAATCGGTGAACACGGGGTCGAAAAAATGCACATCCTGGTGATAGCACGCGATCATGCTTGCATAATCGAGCTGTTGGAAGGCTGTGTAAAAGGCGATAATCAGTTGTTTATTGAAATCCATAAGCGTTTAATCTATTGTTTGTTCAGGTGGGCTGATAAGAATGGGCAGGGAAACGGCCGTTTCCGTACCCGCCACCATCCTCTCATATGCCTCATCAATCGTCAACAAGTCCTCTGGTCGCAGCGGCGGCAAACCCCACGCCAATCGTGCCCGGTCACACTGCTCACTTGGCGTGCCATCCACCCAAGAAACCTGCAAATCGCGGCAGGGCGACGGCCGATTTTCGTAAATCGTACAGCGCACACACCCTTTCACCTGTCCATCCAGCGCCACACAACGAACAGGATAATGCTGCGTACCCTTCATCACCGTCCGCACATCATTCAGTTGTTCCGTCAGCTCCGCTGGTACCGTTCCCCCCAACTCAGGCGCTGCTTCCGCCCAATAAAATGAAACTCGATAGGTTGCACAACATGCGCCACATCGTTGACACACATGCTCCGCACTCATATATTGTTACGCTGATAGGCGACTCCTTTGCCAGAAAAATATCATCTGCATAAGCGCATACAATACGCAAAATTCTGGCGTGCGCCATCGGCGGAAAGACGGATTTATGAGACGGTGTGCTTTTTACGCTGTCCGCGCCGCGTTTGTTCAAAGACCTCGTCAGGGCTAAAACCCTGCTCCAACAACGCCTGCCGCTTCGGCTTGAGTGCGCCAGTGGGGCAAACGCCCACGCACTGCCCACAAAACACACAGGTTGTATCGGGCATGGGATCATTTAAAAAGGTGGCGATTTGGGTATGGAATCCGCGCCCTTCAAAATTCAGGGCAAAGGCGTACTGCGCATCTTCGGCGCAGACCTGCACGCAGCGCCAACAGTTCACACATTGGTTGTAGTCACGAATGTAAAACGGGTTGTCGTCGTGAATGGGCGCTTCACGCCGCTCTCCTCCCGCAAACCGTTCGGCATCCGCGCCATATTGCGCCAACAAAGCTAAAATTTGTGGCGCTTCTTCCAGGTTAACGGTTGCCGCCAACATTTCCAAAATGGTGCGCCGCCCACGCTGCACCGCGTCGTTGTTCGTCTGGACGGTCATGCCGTTGCTGCAATGGGTGACACAGGCGGCGGCTTGCACACGCCCGCCCGTCTCCACCGAGCAAACGCGACACAAGCCATTTGCTGTCAGGTGTGGATGGTAGCAAATAACGGGAATCTCAATGCCTAATTCTTGGGCCGCTTCCAGAATGGTAGTCCCGGCAGGAACGGTGATTTCTCGATCATCAATGGTCAGGGTGACGGTTTTGTTCATAGGTCGCTCCAATTCTTTAGCAGTCGGTTATTGCTCGCTGGCAACCAGTTCCGGCCAAATGTTGATGGCGCTGAGAACGGCCGTTGCCGCTGTCTGCCCCAAGCCGCACAGTGAGGTTTTCGTCATGGCAAAGCCAATATCTTGCAGCGCAGCTTCGTCACCGGGGCGTGGGCCGCCATTGTGGGCAATGCGCTCTAAAATTTCGAGTTGGCGCTGTGTGCCAAGCTGACAGGGGAAACATTTGCCGCAGCTTTCGTGGGCGAAAAAGTGACCGAGTTGGTACAGGGCATGGCGTAAATCGGCCGTTTCATCGAATACCATAATCACCCCAGAGCCGAGGGGGAAGTTATTTGCTTTGGCTGACTCATAACTGAGCGGGACATCCAGCTTATCCGGCGGCAAAAAGACTCCGGCGGCACCACCCATCAACACCGCCTGAATCGCCTTGCCATCGGGGACGCCTCCGGCCATCGCAATTAACTCGCGAATGGTGAGGCCAAAGGGGAGTTCGTACACACCGGGGCGAACCACGTGACCGCTGAGGCAAAACCATTTTGTGCCAGGGGATTCGGCCGTGCCTAATTTCAGCCATTCATCCAGACCAATGGAGAGAACGGACATGGCCGCGGCCAATGTTTCCACGTTGTTGATGGCAGTGGGCTGCTGGAAGAGGCCATGTGTCGTGGGAAATGGGGGTTTGATGCGCGGGAAGCCGCGTTTGCCTTCAATGGCCTCGAATAAGGCTGTTTCTTCGCCGCAAATGTAGGCTCCGGCGCCGAGGCGCACCTCAATGTCAAAGTTGAAGCCTTCTTTGCCCAAAATGTTTTGTCCCAGGTAGCCAGCTCTACGGGCCAGGTTAACGGCCGTTACCAGCCGCCGATACCCCCGCGGATACTCCCCACGAATAAAAATCCAGCCATTCTCCACGCCAATCGCATATGCGGCAATCGTCATCGCCTCCACCAGGCTGAATGGATCTTCCTCCAGCAAGCCGCGATCCTTAAATGTGCCCGGCTCACTTTCGTCCGCATTGGCAATGAGGTGTTTTTGCGCAGGCGTGCCAGGGGCACTGCGCGTGTATCGCCACTTCAGCCCCGTGGGAAACATCGCCCCGCCCCGCCCCAAAATTTTGCTCGCTTCAAGCGTCGTAATGATTTCTTCCGGCGTCTGCGCCAGCGCTTTACGCAGCGTGGCATAACCACCGTGCTGCTCATAATCGTTGAGACTCCAGGGAATCACTTTGCCAGCGCGTGCTAATTTCAGCAGCGGCCCGCCATATTTTTGGATGCGCGGCTCCGGATGTGCCCCGACCAAGAAATTGTTCACGTCGTCGGGTGTCAGATGGCCGGCAGGTTCATCGTTGCGCAAAGCGTTGGGGCCATGTTCGCACATGCCCAGGCAAGGCACACGCTCATAAGTGACACTACCATTGGGGCTGGTTTGGCCGCTTTGCAGCCCCAACCGCGTTTCCAGAGCTTCGATGAAATCTGCGGAACCCGCCAGGCGGCAGGCCATGTCATCACAAACGCGAATGACACGTTTTGCCGTCGGTTCGTTATAGAACATGGTGTAAAACTCTACGACGCCATGTATATCGGCCAGGGGCACGCGCAGTGTACGGCTGATGGCTTCCTGCACAGGGCGGGGCAGCCAACCATAAAGAGCTTGGGCATCATGGAGAAAGGGGAGGAGGGCGTCACGGGAACGGCCGTTATACTGTGCCAACAGTGGTTCAAGCAAAGTCAAGTCTACAGAAGTCGTCACGGTATTACCTCATATTCATGGGGAAAAGATCGCCTACCGCCCGCCAACCATCAGCAAGATTGCCTATCAGTCATGCGGGCAACTCCATTCTAAGACAAAACATCTAAAAATCAAACGGCTGCATCGGGCACATTCAACAATGCGGCAGCATGTGAAGCCAATAGTACCATTTTGATAAGAATAGCTTGCCCAATAAGTACAGATACTTGAAAATGGGAGTTATGCACAACAAAAAGATGATTGCTTGTATACAAATACCGCATTCCATCTATCAAATGATGTTGGCTCATTTACAAGTGACGTATCCACAAGAAGGTTGCGGCTTATTGGGAGGGCACATAGAACAGGGCAGCAAAGTGGCACACGTTACCCACCTCTATGTCATCGAAAACCACTTGCACAGCCCAACCGCTTATGAAATGGCTCCCACGCAACAGCTACAAGCCATGCTTGATTTGGAAGCGCAAGGCAGCGACACAATTGCCGCTTATCATTCTCATCCCCAAGGGCAATCCGTTCCATCAGAGACGGACATCGCCCAGGCTTATTACCCGGAACTGGTCCACCTCATTGTTTCATTGCAGCAGCGCGATCAACCCATTGTTCGGGCTTTCCACATTCTCAATAAAAACGTAGAGGAAATAGCGTTAAACATCACAACTTGATTAATTTAGACAACAAGTCGAGAAACGATTTTTCAAAAACTGTGTTTTAGTTAGTGCCTCAGTAAAAAAATGGGCTTGGATCTATGGCCGCTGAGGACACAAACAATAAACCGTAAATTTTGGAGCTTGCAGAGGAGGATATGGTGAATATTGTTTACTTTATCATTGCTGGGTTGATTGGCTACATTTGTGGCGCAGTGCCTTTTGGCTATCTGTATGTCAAAGCGGTAAAAGGCATTAACATTTTGGATTATGGCAGCGGCCGTACCGGTGGCACCAATTCGTTACGCGCAGCAGGCTGGAAAGTCGGCACGCTTACCGGTTTGAGCGATGTTTTCAAAGGGTTTATGGGTGTCACCCTGACCCGTTGGGCCTTGAGCGGGACGGTTAATGCAGATTTGCTGCCCTGGATATTAGGCGTAGCTGGTGTGATGTCTGTCGTTGGTCACAACTGGTCGGTCTTTTTGAACTGGCGTGGCGGCGCAGGCACTGGCCCCAACGTCGGTTGGGCAACGGCACTGTGGTGGCCGATGTTCCCGATTGCCCTGGTTGTAATGGTGCTCATGCTGGTTGGGGTTGGCATGGCCTCGGTCGCTTCCTTAACGATGGCGGCCATTATTCCCATCACGTTTGGCATTCTCTATATTGCTGGCGTCACCGGGTACAGCGGCACAATTGCCTATCTGGTGTGTGGCGTCGCTGCCGCCAGCTTTGTCACCTGGGCACTGCGTCCCAATATTAAGCGCCTGATTGAAGGCAATGAACGTGTGGTTGGGCCGCGTGCCAAGCGGAAGCAGCAGGTTAATAACGCGCAAAGTTAACGGCCGTTAACGGTAATCGATAAACGGGTAAACGGTAATCGGTGACTCACCGACCACCATTTACCCGTTTATTATTTCACTCTTTCGTCAGGGTGTCATAGTGCATGAGACCCAACGCATCAATCGCCACCCCACCAATTTTTGCTAAAGAAAGTGCATAGCGAGGTTCTTGGGTTAACTCCAAGGTTGGATAATCTTGTGCCCATAATGTCTGCACCTGCTGATAAATAGTCAAACGCTCTGCCGTATCGGTAGCGGCGGCAGCAGCCTCCATCAGATCATCCATGGCATCACTGGTGTAATTGGAACAAAAGCCACGATCTGTGTTTTGCACAAAAAAGTCAGTCCAACTGGAGGCATCCAGGTAATTGGTTGGCGAACCAGGGGAAGGCCATCCTACCAAATAAGCGGGATACGCACAGCTGAAAATTTGCGTCTGGAAGATTTCCCAGGGCGCACCCTCTAGTGACACCTGGAATACGCCGGTCTCTTCAAGCTGGGCTTTGATGGCGTTGGCATAGGCTTCTTCGAGTTGGGTGTAACGGCCGTCATTGAGATACCAGATTGTGATCGGCAATGGCTGTGTCTGGCTGTACCCCACTTCTAACAGCAAAGCGCGTGCCTGCGCAAGATTACGCTCCGGGAAAACGTCAACGTGGCCGGGAATCGTATCGGGGACAGGGCTGTAAAGTGGGTGACGGCTGCCATTAAACAACTGCGCCAGCGCCTCGCGATCAAGGGCATAGGCAGCAGCTTCGCGCACCTTGCGGCTGTCCCAGGGCGCGGTGGCCTGGTCGAAAATGAGGTAGCTCTTGAAAATGTCGGGGCCAGCCCAGGCGGTGAAGTCGGAACGGCCGTCTCCATCCGCATCTGTACTTTGCAAGCTCACATAATCAGCATAAGGCAGCCCCGTCCAGGCCAAATCAACCGAGCGGAAATCGGCAAGCGAACGGCGCAGCGAGTCGGCATCGGCATAAAAGCGAAGCTGAATATTGGCAAAGACAGGGGCAGCGCCCGGCCAATCAGGATTCACCTGCAAATTCATGCGGTCGCCCGGTTCCCAGCCGGTAATGAGATACGGGCCAATGCCGCCACATGTGCTGAGCGGGTCAAACACCTCGGCAAAACATTCATTGCTAATGGGAAAATAAGGCGGCGTTGCCAGAACGCTTACAAAATGACCGGCCGGTTCTTGCAAAGTAATTTGCACGGTATAGCGATCAATCACAGCGACAGCATCGGCATCGGCGAAATTGTCCTCATCTTCGTCTTTGAGGTAGGTATTGATGAGGTAACTGCCGCTGCCGACAACAGACGCACGGTCAATCGACCATTTCACATCGTCTGCCGTAAATTCGCCGCCATCGGGGAAACGCAAACCGGTGCGCAGACGAATGGTGTAGACCAACCCATCTGCGGAAACTGTGGGGAAATCGAGCGCCAGCGCTGGCGTCAACTGGTTATCTGCGGTAAATCGGTAAAGGCCGCTCATGGTGTTTTGCATGACTTCCCAACGTACCAGGCCGGGTGCGCCGGCCGGATCCATGTCCGTTAAATCGCCAACCATGCCGATTACCAGCTCAGAATCTGGTGTGCCGACGCGTGATTCGCCAACGTCGATATGGGTCACGTCGGGGACTAACCAGGCAGTAACGGCATCGGTAACGGCCGTTCCCTCGCGAACCTGGGCCACAGCCTCATTCAGCCGCGCCAACAAATCCTCGTTGGCCGCCGCCACCGCCAGACCATACGCCTTGCTGCTCAGCCACGCATCCTGACCATCCCCGCCCACAATCTTAAGTTGCTCCGGGTAGGTCGTGGTAAATTGCGCCGCACTGTAATGATCCATCACAATGCCATCAATCATTTCATTGACCAACGCTTCCACCGCCGTTGTCAAATCATCATAGACATGCAAATTGGCGTCCGAAATGCCCAACACCGCACGCGCCGCCTCAGCCCCACTGCTGTGCGCCAAAACCCCGACAACCATATCCGGTTGAACATCGGTAAGGTTTTGCAGGTCTCGTTCATCAGCAAGCACCACCAACACCTGCCCAATTTCCAGGTAGGGGTCGGTGTAGACAACGCCATCCACCGGCACATCGGGGATAACAGAAGTAGACATAACAGCATCGAAATCTTTACCAATGCTGTTCAACGCGCCCGCGTAAGGGGTGACGACAAATTCATATTGCAGGTCGGCGGCGGCCGCAATGGACGCCAGCATATCGGCCAGCAAGCCAGTGACTTCGC
The DNA here is from genome assembly GCA_020634315.1 of Ardenticatenaceae bacterium. GTDB lineage: Bacteria > Chloroflexota > Anaerolineae > Promineifilales > Promineifilaceae > JACSRF01. Next base: position 99,454 of record JACKBV010000012.1, read on the forward strand.
CAAATGGGTTAAACACGGTAAACGGTTCATTCGGCGCGTCAGTGGCGACAACGATAAAGTTGGGGTCGTCGGCAAAACTAGCTGAACTGGCAGTCGTCGGCACGGCCGAACGTGTGGGCGTGGGCGGAATGGGGGTAACGGCCGTTTCGCCGCCATCATCCGCACACGCCGCCAACCAAACCAAACAAAGCGCCAGGCAGCCCAGCCCAAATAATTTCATCCGCTTCATACAACAATCCTTAGCCTCTAGGAGAGGATAACCCTCATAGAGGTATATTTTCTCTGGAGTATAACAAGGGGGGATAGCGTGGCAAGCGAGATAAGCCGCAGATTAGTGTCAGGGCGTGGTGGCATGCCAGACAACAGCAGGAGGCCAACCGCTCTCCTCAGATTCCCAATCCACCAACTGCAACACAGCCAGGCTGGAGCGTGCGGCACAATCTCCATTTTCCTGGCAGGTCAAAGTGCCGGTCAACGCCTCATAGTTTTGCGTGCCAGCGACAGCGTCGAGCAAGGCCTGGCGACCAATTAAGAGCGAGTTATCGTTGCTGAGTTGGGCAACGGCCGTTATCTGATCCAGCAGCAAGTTAGCGGCATCATAGGCATAAGCGGCAAAAGGCGTCGTCGGCAACACCCCGTAGCGATCCGCCCAGCGCTGCAAAAATAGATCATAAGCGGTGCTGCTGACCGCCGCAGCAGAAAGATAAGTGCTGTCGGCACCGGTGCCAATACTGCGTGCAAAACTTTCCAGCAGCAGCGTATCTGTGCCCAACAAGGGCACTTCAGTTAATGTCTCTTGTTCATGCACCTGAACCACAAAATAAGCGGCTTCTGGCTCAAACAAGGGCATGTAAACGACATCGGGGGCTGTGCGCAAGAGTAAATCCAACTTTTCGGCAATATCCACCTGCCCCGGCGACAAAACGCCTTCATACAAAATAACCCCGCCAGCGGTTGTGAAATGATCGGTAAAGGTGGCCGCCAAATCGATGGAGTAGGCGGTGGTGTCGCGTATGATCGCCGCCGTGCGTGCGCCTAGCGTGGTAAAGGCGAACTCGGCCATTAAGTCAGCTTGCAGGCGATTGTTGTAGGCGACGCGGAAGAAGGTGGGGGAAACGGCCGTTTCCGTCAAACGTGGTGCCGTATTAGCGGGCGAAACCATCACCATGCCCCGCTCTGCCAGCAAGGGGATAGCCGCCGCCGCCGATTCTGAGCAAACGGTTCCCAACACACCCGCGATCCGTCCATCAGCCAAAATTTCTCGCGCCGACGCGGCACCGCCACTTTCCTGACAGCCGCCATCAAACGGCACCAACTCCAACCGATGCCCCAACAGCTCATTGTCTCGATCCGCTAACGCCATAAGCAGCCCATTTTGCACCTCGGCGCTGAGCGCCGCCGCCCGCCCGCTTTGATCCAACAATGCCGCCACGAGCAGCGGGTCGTCAGGTCGTATTTCCACACACCCCAACGGATCGGTGCATTCCAGCGCCGGATCGACACAGGCTGTAAGGAGAAGCAAAAACAAGACAAGGAGACTGGAGACGGTGCCGTAAACCGTAAACCGTGCGCCAGAGAACAGATAACGACGCACAGAATACGGAATACGGAATACGGAATACAACTTAAACAACATTGTATTCGTGAATGAGCCGGTTTTCGCCAAAACGGGCCAGGTCAAGCATGGAAACATCGACAGCGGCAGCATGACCATCGAGAACAATCTCGCTCATCAATTGGCCGGAAATGGGGCCATGCATAAACCCATGCCCGGAGAAACCGCCGCAAATGTAAAACCCGGCCAGCGGTGTTGCCCCATAAATGGGATGTGCGTCGGGAGTAACTTCGTACAATCCGGCCCAATGGGAAAGCAGCCCTGCCTGTTCAAGAAGCGGGAGGCGGGCAACGGCCGTTTCCACATTCACCATCTCCCATTCCGCATCCACCCGTTGGTCAAAACCGGGCTGCTCATTGGGGTTAGACATGCCAATCAACAGCCCTTCCCCCTCACGATGAAAATAAAGCGACTGCGCAAAATCAATGACAAACGGAAAATCAGCCGAAATTTGGGGCAGCGGCGTCGTTGTAAACATCTGGCGGCGAATTGGCGTGATGGGAATCGTCACACCGGCCAATTGTCCCACCTGCCCCGCCCAAGGGCCAGCCGCATTGATGACGACGGGGGCATGGATAGTGCCCTGGTTGGTGACAACGCCGGTGACACGGCCGTTTGTGGTGAGAATATCGGAAACGGCCGTGTTCGTTACGGCACGCGCACCCAACCGCTGCGCCGCGCCAATGTACCCCATCACCACCCCGTTGGGGTCCACCAGGCCATCCTTTGCATGAAACGTCCCCGCAAGCACATCATCCAGGCGCATTTGCGGCAGGCGGCGGCGAATCTCATCCCCGTCCAGCCATTCCGTTTGCACACCCAGGCGGTGCTGCAACGCCACGTTATGCCGGAATTTCTCCAGGTCACGTTCATGGGTCAGCAAAAAGAGGTAGCCCGTTTGCCGGTAATCAATGGGCTGCCCAATTTCCTGCTCAAAGCGCTCCAGCATGGGCAAACTTGCCAGCGACAGGCGCACATTGACCTCGGTAGCAAACTGATAACGCACGCCTCCGGCACAACGCCCCGTTGCGCCCGTGCCAAAAAACTCCTCTTTTTCCAACAACAGCGCGTTCGTCACGCCACGCGCCGCCAGATGATAGAGCGTACTCGCGCCCATCACCCCCCCGCCAATAATAATGATGTCTGCTGTTTTGGGAATCACGATTAAACACCTTTCTTCGGAAATCGGTAGTCAGCAATCAGTGAACGGTAATCAGTAAGGAGTGACACCGATTACTGATTACCGAATACCGATTACTGTCCTCACCAATTAACTTGCTGCCCTAAACCCAAGTGCCGCGCACGGGTCAGTGCCAACTGCGCGGCCATCGCATCTTGCACGGCCACGCCTACAGATTTGAAATATGTGATTTGCGCCGCATCTGCACGCCCCGGACGCACGCCCAGGAGCAGTTCGCCCAACTCGGCATGGATGTGATCGGCCGTAAACAGCCCGGCGTTAATCGGCTGAATCAAGTCACCCGTTTCGGCCAGAGATGCTTCACGCGAATCGACCACGACCAGCGCCCGCGCCACCGTCGCGGCCGGGATTTCCTGCATTTGCGGCAGGTAGGAACCAACCGCATTAATATGAACGCCGGGCAGCAAATCAGCATCGGCAAACACAGGTGTCAGAGAGGTGGTGGCGGCACAAATAATGTCTGCCTGGGCGACCGCTTGCTGCGGGGAAACGGCCGTTTGCACATCCTGCGTTATCATCCCTTGCCCGGGCATCTCCGCCGCAAAAGCAGCCGCACGCTCAGGGTTGGGATCATACACCCACACCTTCTCGATGGGGCGCACGGTGCAAACAGCTTCAAGCTGTGTGCGGGCCTGCACACCCGCGCCAAAAATGGCGGCAACATGGCTGTTCGGCCGTGCCAGCAAATCGGTTGCGGCACCAGCACCAGCCCCGGTGCGAATCGCGGTCAATGTGCCCCCTTCTAGCAAGGTTAACGGCCGTCCCGTTTCCGCCTCCAACACCAGCACCGCAGCATGAATCAACGGCAAGCCCTTGTCCACATTGTGCGGAAACACCGACACAACCTTCACCGCCAGCGCATCGCCAGCCTCGTCCTGGACAAAAGCTGGCATGAAAAGGCTAACTGCCTCATGCGGGGCAACAGGCAGCTGCGCTCGCAGCGGCATCTCCGCGCGGCCGGCCGCAAGGGCCGCATAGGCGCGTTTCATCGCCGCAATCGCTTCCGCCATAGGCAGCGCCTCCCGTACATCTTGCGCACTTAAAACCAACATCGTCTCGCCTCCATACACATCCCCCAGCCCTTAATGCCGCCTATTATGGCAGGGCACTGCCCTAGAATCAACCAGATACACTATCCCTCATAAAACTTGCTGCACGCGATTGCCCAGCGCCGCCATCGCCGCAAAAAACACGCGGCATCTATTGCCCCCCATCCCCCGGCGGATTTATACTATGAATTGTTTTTGTCACTCACAAGGATTATCTAATGGTGAACCAGTTGCACGATTCCGCCCTTGATCCAAGGTCAATGTTCTTATTTGCGTGGTAGCCAGCAAGGCTGCATTTGGGACAATGAAATTGTCCAAGAAATTATTGGCCTGGACACCAAAAGGGAGATATGGCGGTTTAAAGATATTTCGGAAAATGCGTTTGCCTGGTTTGCTGAGGTTTCCTTAGACAGTGGAAAAACCTGGAAGATTGAGCAAGAAAAGAAAGGGACGAGAATGCGCTGAGTCGGGCGCTTGTTATGTGTGGGGATGAACGGCCGTTTATCCCCACACACCCCCGCAAACAACAGATGAACCAGACATCCAAAACCTACATGGACGAAGCACTGACATGGTGCGCGTTTGTATTGGGACCCATTGCGATTATGGCAGACCACAGCAAAGAACATGGCGGGCATGTTTCCTCTACCCGACGGCTGCGAGCCGCACAAGGGTTCTGCTACCTCAAAGTCCACCAAAGCCAAACCCATTGGCAGCAAGAAGTTCACGCCTACGAGCAGTGGCGCGACGCATTTGGCGACCATGCCCCCCGGCTGCTTGCCGCACGCGACACAGCACCATATGCGCTTGTTGTGACAGAGTTGCCAGGACAGATTGCCGAAAATATGACTTTGCAGCCAACGCAGGAACGTGCGCTCTGGCATGCGGCGGGCGCAGCCCTTGTCGCCCTGCACGAATTGCAGAATGGCGACTACTTTGGCCCATGTCGGCGCGACGGGTCGCCCGCTGATGGTGAAGGGGAACGAGACGCCAGCCAGTATGTCGCCGGGCGATTGCAAACACAACTGGATCAGGCCATCAGCAGCAATTACCTAAACGATGAGGAATTGGCAACGCTGCGTGCCGCCCACACGCTGACACCGGCGTTTGCTGGCGAACGCCCAACAGCGTGTCATCGGGATTACTGTGCAGCAAATTGGCTGGTAAATGAGGAGGGAAGTTGGAGCGGCGTCATTGATTTTGAGTTCGCCCATTGGGATGTGCGCGTGACCGATTTTAGCAGAGACCCAAATTGGAATTGGATGCACCGCCCTGACCTGCTTGCTGCTTTTTTTGCGGGATACGGCCGTTCCCCCACCGCCACCGAAGAAAAACAACTCCTTGTCACCCGCGCAGAATACGCCCTCGGCGCAATTATTTGGGGAACCGAACACGCATTTTATGGCTTTGCGCAAGAAGGACACGACGCCCTGGCCTATCTAAAACCGCTCCTAAATCCGTAAGGCAACGACAAAAAGCTTCATCTGCGATAAAAAAAAGGAGACTGGATCATCTCCAATCTCCTGCCAAATGTTTATCACGCACAACGAGCGTTCTATTGATTATTTCTGGGAAGTTGCGGTTCATTCATGATGGGTCGCACGCATCATAAAGTTGTTCAATCCTGCAAAGACAAACTTAATCAATCCCCAAATACGCTTTTTGCACCATTGCATTTCGCTGCAAATTCTTGGCCGAATCTTGCAAAACAATCTCACCCGTTTGCAGCACATAGCCCCGATGCGCAACTTGCAGGGCCATGTGGGCATTCTGCTCCACCAACAAAATCGTTGTGCCCTCTTTGTTAATGTCGGCAATGGTCGAAAAAATCAACTCCACCAACACCGGCGCTAACCCCATCGAAGGCTCATCCAGCAGCAGCAAGGTGGGACGAGACATCATTGCCCGCGCCATCGCCAACATCTGCTGTTCGCCGCCGCTCAATGTACCGGCTACTTGCGTCTTGCGCTCATCAAGGCGGGGGAATAACGCATAAGCCCGCTTGAGATCGTCGGCAATGCCATCCTTGTCATTACGGTGATAAGCACCCATCTCCAGGTTTTCGGCTACGCTCAGGCGAGCAAACACGCCGCGACCTTCGGGAACCATAGCAATGCCTTTGGAGACAAGCTGATGCGCCTTATATTGGTGCAAATCTTCGCCATTTAAGGTCACACTTCCATGTTGCGGCCGCAGTAAGCCGCTAATGGTACGCAGTGTTGTCGTCTTTCCCGCGCCATTGCCACCAATTAATGAAACAATTTCCCCTTCAGCAACGCTGATCGAAATCCCTTTCAGCGCGTGAATATTGCCGTAATAGGTGTGGACATCTGTCACTTCTAACAAAGCCATATTGCTGCACTCCTCTATGATGCTACTTCGATGGTGGCGCTGGCGGCTGCTCCGCGTCCCAAATATGCTTCAATCACGCGCGGGTTATTTTGAATTTCAACGGGCGTTCCCTTGGCGATTTTTTCGCCATAATCCAACACGGTGATGTCTTCAGAGATGCCCATAACCACGCGCATATCGTGCTCAATCAGCAAAATGGTGATGCCCAACTCGTCGCGCAGCTGCTTGATGAAAGTCGTGGTATGCGCAGTCTCGCGTGGGTTCATCCCAGCGGTTGGTTCATCCAGCAGCAGGAGTTTGGGCTTGCTCGCCAGGGCGCGGGCAATTTCCAGGCGGCGCTGATCGCCATAGGGCAGACTTTTTGCCAGCCAATCGCCCTTGCCTGTTAGCCCGACAAAGTTGAGCAGTTCCCGCGCTTCATCGAGGGCGCGTTCTTCTTCCTGCAATGTGCTGCGCAAGCCAAAGATGGCGCCGAGCCATGTGGAATGGAGCCGTGGTTCCATGCCGACAAGGATGTTTTCTAACGCTGTCATGTGGGCAAACAGACGAATGTTTTGGTAGGTTCGTGAAATGCCCATGCGCGTTATTTGATCGGGCGAACGCCCTTTGGCGGAACGGCCGTCAAAGACAATGTCTCCCTCGTCAATCTGGTAAAAACCGGTAATGCAATTGAAAAAGGTGGTTTTACCCGCGCCATTGGGGCCAATAATGCTCACAATCGCGCCTTTCTCAATGCTAAAAGAGAGATTGTTAACGGCCGTTAAGCCACCAAACCGTTTCGTTACCTTGATTGCATCTAGTAATGGCATTGGCAAATCTCCTACTCCAATCCTTCCGCCTGCATCATCAACTTCTCCTGCTCTTCCGCCTTTAGTTCACGGCGGCGCACGGGCGACGGCCACAAACCATCCGGCTTACGCAGCATCATGGCAATCAACAAAGCCCCATACAAAAGAAGGCGATATTCAGCAAACTCACGCAGCAGCTCAGGCAGCCCAACCAGCACCAACGCCCCGACAACAACACCCGGCAAACTGCCCATCCCACCGACAATAATCAAGCTCAACACATTGATAGAAATGAGCAAATTAAAGCTGTGCGGGAAAATCGAACTGAGACGCGCGGCAAAAATAGCTCCGGCTAACCCGGAAAAAGCTGCACCGATACCAAAAGCCAACAGTTTAGTCTTCACCAGATGGATGCCCATTGCTTCGGCGACATCTTCATCTTCACGCAGTGACATCCACTGCCGCCCCAAGCGCGAATCACGCAAGCGGCTGGAGATGAACAACGCGAGGAAGACACTGGCTAAAATCACATAATAAAAGTGCTGCGGCTGCAAAATGGTAAATCCAAAAATCTCCGGCTTGGGAATCTGTAAAATACCCTGCGCCCCGCCAATGACCGGTTTCAGCAGGTCAGACGTTGCCAACACGCGAATGATTTCGCCAAAACCAAGGGTGACAATTGCCAGATAATCGCCGCGCATGCGCAGCACCGGCGTCCCCAAAATGATCCCGGCGATAGTGGATGTTGCCACACAAATGGGCAGCGCCAGCCAAAAGGAGATACCTCCCACACCTAAATCACCCTGGGAAGTGAGGATGCCCATCATGTAAGCGCCAATGGCAAAAAAGGCCACATAGCCCAGGTCGAGCAACCCGGCAAAACCAACCACGATGTTTAGCCCCAACCCCATCAAGACGTAGAGGCCAACGTTATCCACCACTTCGGTGAGGTATGTGCCTAAGATAAATGGCAGCACGAGCAAGAGAAGCAGGCCAGCGCCGAGAGATGTGCGGCGTGCGTTGGCAACTTGCACGGCCGAACGGGCAGCGATTCGTTTTTGGTACCGTTCACGACCCTGGGCACGCCACCAGGCGATGCCAACGGTGATCAGGACAAGCAGGATAACGGCCGTTACCAATGTAATCCCTTTCGTGCCAAACAGAAAACGGAGAACGCCACGAGGCAGTAACGGCCGTAAAATATTGAGCAGCACCTCAGAGAGCACGCCAATCAACAACGTCCAGCCCACACCCAACACCAGCGGGTCGCTAATGCGGTCAGGAATGACGTGTGTGGTTGCCCCGACCAAACCGAGAACCCCCATAACGGCCGTTAACAACAATCCACCCACAATTTGCCCGCTGCCAAACGTCAAAATCCCAATCAACGTTGGCGAAACATTCACCAATTGCGCACGCAAACCCGGATAAATAAGCGTCAACATCAGCAACAAAAAGATCGGAATCGCCGCAAACACACCGGCCAACGCGCCACTTATCAAAGCAGGGCCATAAGCACGTATATCACGCCCCTTCACCACAAGAAAGCCAACAACGGCCGGAGCAGCAAACAACAACAACTGCCCCAAAGAAAACACGTCAGTGATAACATCGCGCTGGTCAAACGCCTCCACCATGCCAATGACACTCAAGCCAAGCGCAATAACGCCTGCCAGCAATCCCTTCCGTATCGCATCACGTACATCAAGTTGGGCCATCATCAACTCCCTTACGCCTTCTTCTCAGCCAGACGTTCGCCAATAATGCCTTGAGGACGGAAAATCAAGACCAACACCAGCATCGTGAACGCAATCACATCTTTAAGCTGATGCCCACCGGGAATGCCCAACCCCTCCAGGAAAAGTGGCGGCCCCACAGCTTCAATCACCCCCAGGAACAAGCCACCCAGCGCAGCCCCAGGAATACTGCCAATCCCGCCCAACACAGCGGCCGTAAACGCCTTAATGCCCGGCACAAAGCCCATAAAGAAATGCACCTGCCGGAACACCAATCCGTACAAAACACCAGCAGCACCGGCCATCGCCGCCCCAGTCGCAAACGTAATGGCAATCGTGCGGTCAACATCAATCCCCATCAGCGCCGCCACATCTTTATCTTCAGCCACTGCACGAATGGCTTTCCCTGTCTTCGTGCGCATCACAAAGAAATACAGACCTACCAACATAACGACCGAAGCCACCACCACCACAGCGCGTGTCTTCAAAATCTCTATGCCAAATAAATTATATTTTCCTTGCAGCACAGCCAATTCGGGAAAAGGCACCAGCGACGAACCATACAACCCACGGAAAAAGTATTGCCAAAAGAAGGAAGCGCCAATAGCCGTGATCAAGGGAACCAGGCGCGGCGCACGACGCAATGGACGATAGGCAACTCGCTCCGTTAACACAGCAACCCCTATCGAAATCAGCATCGCCGTAAGCATAATCGCCAACATCCCAATAATAGGATGCTCATCCAAAAAGCCAGATGCACTCAGGGGCAGCGCCACAAAAACAGTGGCCGTCATCGTTCCGGACATGAAGAACTCCCCATGTGCGAAGTTGATCATGAACAGCACACCATAAACAAGCGTATACCCTAAAGCGATGAGGGCGTACAAACTCCCCTGAGACAAACCAGATACAAAAAAATCGATCCAGTCATCGGCCGTATATGCATTGCCACGTCCCAGAAAGATCTTCGCTACCGTCCCCCAAATGACAATAATAATGATGACCGCCCGAAATAACCAAAGAAGTAGATCAATGTAGTCGATGTCCTTGAACCGTTGAGACATATGCCTTTGCTCCGTTGACGGGAAATGGGGTTTTTAGGAAATAGGCTCCGGTTGCCGGCCGGAGCCTATTCTTCACACGAATAAAAACTCAAGGTCTAGGCTTCAATCATCCGCTGCCACAAAGTTGAACAAATTGGTGAATGACGAGCCAGGGACAAGCTCTACGGCCAGATCGCTTCAAACGCGCCGTCTTTCACTTCACTAACCGCGATTTTCGGGTCAGCGCAGTCGCCGTATTCATTGCACGTCAGCGTACCGGTAATACCCTGGTAGCCAGATGTAGCAAACAACTTATCACGCAGCGCCTGACGACCAATCAACAGCGTACCATCGTCGCCTTCTTGAGCAACTTCCTCAATTGCCTTCAGCAGCAGCGTCGTGGCATCAAATGCATGTGCATGGAAGACCGACAAGGGTTCCGTGCCATATTTTTCTTGATAGGTCGACAAGAAGCGATCATAGGTCTCGTTGGTAAAGCTCAGGTCTGGGCCGGAGACATACATACCCTCAGCGGCGCTGCCCGCCGCTTCCAGGAAGTCAGGTGATTGCACACCATCGGCTGCCGCCAGGTAAACGCCATCCAGGGCGTCAATGTCACGGGCTGTCTTGGTGATCAATCCACCCAGGGAAACGAATACCGGGTAGTAGATAAATTCTGGGCCGGCGGCCGCTACGGTAGTCAACAGGGGTTCAACATTGGTGGCATCAGGGGCTTCTGCTTCGAAGGCCACAATTTCACCACCCAATTCGGTGAAGGAATCGCGGAATACACTGGCTAAACCTTCGGTGTAGGGATCGCCATCGTGGATAGCGGCGGCTTTGCGAACGCCAAGTACGTTATACGCATACTCAGCCATCGCGCGTCCTTGAACCTTGTCGTTGTGGGCGGTACGCAAATAGCCAGCTTCATGTGTTTCCGGATCAGTTAATGCAGGGGAGGTGTTGGAGGGGGAAATCATGATATAACCAGCGTCAGAAACAATCTTGGACGCAGGCACGCCAGCGCCAGAACAGCTTGTGCCAATCACGCCCACGATTTGTGGGTTGGAGACAATTTTCTGAGCAGAAGTTTGTCCACCTTCGGCGCTACAACCATCATCTTCCGGTTGGAGCTGGACTTCATGACCTAACACATCGCCATAAAAGTCAATCGCGATTTCGACACCATACTGGGAATCAAGGCCAAGTTGTTCGTTGGGACCCGTAATAACTAACGCGGAAGCGATGATAATGGGATCATCAGGAGCAACTTCTACACAGCCCAGAGCATCCTCGCATTCAAGGGCTTGACCACCACAGGCACTTAAAACAAGTGCGAACAAGGTTATCAATAAAACAAACAGGAAGGTGCGTTTCATATTTTTCTCCTCCATCTTGGATTGTAAAGTTTCAATTTCGGGACTTCATCTAAGGAAGCCTATCAATTCTAACGGGCGTTTTTCACATAAACTTCAATATATGGTTCCGGGAGCGATTAATCACCTCCTTAAAAGTATGCAAATGTGTGGTTATAGTGTGGGAAACAAGGGAAATTCTATTGACAATCCGCAGCATTGTCAACTTGCTGCTGTAAGATCGTCTGGTTCGTCAATATTTTCGACAAATTCCCCAGTCACTAAAAAGATGACGCGCTCGGCAATATTCGTGGCGCGATCCCCAATGCGCTCCAGATTATGCCCGACCCAAAGCAAGAAAGTTGCACGCTGCGCAGATTCTTCATCGGTCATCTCATGCAATGTTTCGCGAAAGAGTTTGTTGTATTGTTTATCAAGTTTGTTGTCACGTTTGATCATGTTGCGGGCACGCTCAACGTCACGATCAAGAAACGCTTGAATCCCTTCTTGGACCATCTGGCGGGCGCGTTTTGCCATTTTTGGCAGCTTGCTGGATGCATCGATCTCTGGTTGGCCGGTCATGCGTTTGACCAGGCTGGCAATACCGGCGGCGTGGTCTCCCATGCGTTCCAGTTCCACAGCCAGGTGGATAGCGGCGATGATGGTGCGCAAATCGCTGGCGGCAGGAGATTGCGTTGCCAGGGTCATGTAAACGGTGTCTTCTACATCGTGGCGCAAATGGTTTAATTCGTTATCACCGACTATGACTTCTTGCGCGAGTTGGACATCATATGTGTTGAGGGCAAGGATGGCTTTGTCGATGGCTTCGTCAACCATGCTGGTCATTTGCAGCAGTTTTTCGCGGATCTTTAAAATGTCACGGTCGAGTAATGAACGACTGGGTAAACTCATGGTGTGTCTCCTTAAAATAATAATCTATAGCTAATGAAGTGATTACTGTCGCAGTTCGTTGAAGAGTGTCGTGATGTCATCCGCGCTGTGATGGGTAAAGGGAGTGCCATGACCACAGGCAATCACTGCGGGGGCCAGTTCTAACAGGCGAATGGCGGAATGGCGGGCGGCGTCTGGGTCGGCTGTGATACGAGGAGGCGTGGATTGTAAACGGCCGTTGCGCGTGTTCAACGCATCACCAGCAAACAAGACACCATAAGCGACACTATAAAATGAAAAATGGTCAAGCGTATGTCCAGGCGTCGCCAACACCTGCAAACCACCCAAAATGGGCAGCACATCGCCATCCGCAAATTGCGTAATTGTCGCGGCAGATACCGCGCCATAGCGGATAAAACGATCAATCACCCACTGCACCGGAAACGGCATGTGGGACGGTGAACGCCCCTGTCGTAACAGGGATGCCGTTGCCGCTCCAGCGAAAACGGCCGCGCCCGTCGCCGCCTGCACCACTGCCAGACTCCCGGCATGATCCATATCTGCGTGGGTGACAAGAATGCGGGTTAAATCGGTGCGTTGGCGTCCGATTTGGGCGATCAAGTCCCAAACCAACTCAGCACGTCCGGGCATGCCCGTGTCAATCAGCGTCAATCCTTCATCCTCAACGCAGAGGTAAAAGTTGCCGCCACCACCATCAATACAATAAACGCCCGCCGCAATTTCCGTCGCCATCACTCGTTTGTTAACAAAGGTTAGCGGCATCAGCCACTAACCAACTACCTGTTTCATTCCTCGTCTATTTCATCATCGGCCACAATCTCAATGAGATGTTCAGCCTTTTTATCAAAAGCCGCTTTAATTGCTTCGTAATTCGCTTTTGACAAAGTTGGTTGGCCTTTTTTGCTGCGCTGCTGCCGCAAAAAACCACGCAGTTTATTATGATGCACCACAGGGACGCTGGTATCGCCGATTTCAAGTTCTTGTGTGCCGGTTGAGGTAAAAACGATAATCGGAGCAATCGGGACTTCCTCAACTTCGGGGGCGTTTTTGCGCAAATAGTTGGCAATGGCCCCGACCATCACTTCGGCTTCTTTGGTTGGGTTGCCTAACGATTCGCCGCCAAACCATTTGCGCATCCCAACATTGGTTTGCCGCCATTTGTCGTTGTGTACGGAAATTTTGCCACCCTGAAATTTGCTGACAAAAATGATGATCCCCTGGGGTGTGAGCAAAACATGGGGCACGGGCAACAGGTAATGGTAGATACGGCCGTCTTTAGCAATACGCCGCACAGCTTTATCCAAAACCTCATCAGGGCGTGGGCGGCGCATGTAACGGTGTCCATAATAGACACCAATTTGCGACAACAGCCAGCCAACCATTAAAGCTAACAGCTCATATAAAAAGAACTGTTCCGGATTTACAAGGGCAATTACCAACCCGGCCAGTAAAGCCAACAACCCGATCAAGCTGGCATATTGACTAACCCGGCGGAAGCGGGCTATACGTTTATCGTCACGTAAAATGATCATTGTATTCGTCAATGCAGGAAACGGCCGTTACCCGTCTCCATTCCTTTCAAATTTACCCAACACCAGGCAGGCATTCTGCCCGCCCAAACCAAACGAATTCGACAAAACCGTGCGTATGTGCGCCGAACGTGGCGCATTGGGCACATAATCCAGGTCACACTCCGGGTCTGGCGTTTCATAATTCCACGTCGGCGGAATGATGTGATTTTGCAAAGCCAATGCCGAGAAAATCGCCTCAATCGCCCCAGTGCCACCCATCGCATGTCCCAACACCGATTTATTGCTGCTGACAGGAATTTCATACGCCCGCTCACCAAACAAGCGCTTGATGGCTAACGTTTCCATCATGTCATTCACCGGCGTGGATGTGCCATGCGCATTAATGTAATCAATATCGGTCAGCGTTAAACCGGCATCATCAACGGCCCACTGCATCGCCCGCCGCGCACCAGCCGCTTCGGGATCAGGAATTGCCACATGGTAAGCATCAGAGGAAGTGGCGTATCCCAACAATTCAGCATAAATATGGACACCACGCTCCACGGCATGATCCAGGCGCTCAATCACCAAAATACCGGCACCCTCGCTCAAGACAAAGCCATCGCGGTCTTTATCGAAGGGACGGCTGGCCCGCTCTGGCTCATTGTTGCGCAGCGAAAGCGCACGCATCGCGGCAAATCCAGAAATCGCCGCTTCGTGAATCAATCCCTCAACGCCGCCCGTAATGACCAGGTCGGCGCTGCCACGACGAATAAACTCCATCGCTTCGCCGATAGCCTGGTTGCCCGTGGCGCAAGCTGCGGCGACGGTGCTGATGGGGCCAAGTGTTCCCGCGTATTGGCTGACATGATGGCTGGGCATGTTGGGAATGAAGCCGGTCATGGCAAAGGGGCTAACGCGATTGAAACCATGTGTGCGCAAGGCGACCATGTTCCGGTCGGCAACTTCAAAGCCGCCAGCACCCGTGCCAACTAACACACCAACACGTTCGGCATTGGGCACAGGGGTCGACAGCCCAGCATCGGCCAGGGCCATGGTTGCCGCAGCCACGGCTAATTGAGAAGCCCGCGATATACGCCGGGCTTCTTTGAAATCCATATAGTTTTTCGGTACAAAATCTTTGACTTCGCCGGCAATTTGTACAGGCATGATGCTGGCATCAAATTGGGTGATGGGACCAATGCCGGAACGGCCGTTTAGCAAGCTGTCCCAATTCTCGGCCACTGTGTGCCCCAACGGGCTGAGCACACCCATGCCTGTAATGACAATGCGTGGACGCCCACGCGCATCCAGAAAATTCTCCATGCTACTCCTTATCGGTAATCGACAATTGGATTACCGATTATTTACCGTTTACTGCTCCAACCCTGTGGCAATCGCTTCCACTACTTTGTTTTCCACCATGCGCCGGGCCTGGAAGATAGCTTGTTTGATGGCGTAGGCATTGGAACGGCCGTGTCCGATGATCACCACACCATTCACGCCCAACAGGGGTGCGCCCCCCACTTCATCCGAGTTCAAACGCATGCGCACCCGGCCAAAAGCAGGTTTGGCTAACAGCCCGCCGACAATCGTCAATGGGTTAGACATCAGTTCATCGCGGATCAAGTTATTCATGTAACTGGCGATGGCTTCAGCCGTTTTCATCATCACATTGCCCGTAAAGCCATCCACCACACCGACATCGGCTTCCCCTTTCATGAACTCCTTTGGCTCAATATTGCCAATGTAGTTCAAGCCGCTTGCTCGCAACAAGGGGATTGTTTCCTTAATTAATGTATTGCCCTTGCCTTCTTCTTCACCATTGGAAATGAGCGCCACGCGCGGCCGTTCGCGGCCCAATACGCGCTCCACATACAGGCTGCCCATCAGGCCGAATTGCAGCAAATATTCGGGGCGGCAATCTGCATTTGCGCCATTGTCAATGAGTAACGGCCGTTCCTCAGTTGGGAAAATCACACCGAGCGCCGGGCGTTTCACGCCCTTAATGCGCCCCACACCCACCTGGCGCAGCATGGCAATACCTAAAATCCCCCCCGTATTACCCGCCGATACAAACGCATCGGCCGCACCATCACGCACCAACTGCAAACCCACATGCATCGACGAGTCCGGCTTCCCCTTCACCACTTCAGAAGGCTTATCCGTCATCCCCACCTGCTGCGAGGCATGCTTCACTTCAATATGGAGATCGGCCGTGTTGTGTTTGGCAAGCTCCGCCTCAATTTGAGCCTGATCACCAACAAGAATAATACTTTCTCCAAATTCGCGGGCAGCCAAGACAGCCCCTTCCACATCTGGAACAGGATGACCATCACTGCCCATTGCATCTACAACAATTCGCATAAATCACTTGCCTTTGCCTGACCACCATTGTAAGCAGGAAGGATTCTATCGGTGGGCAGATATTAAGTCAAACAGGGGCATACCTCTCTAAAAGAGCATTCAAAAGTTCCACAAACCCCGCAGCAACAACCTCAAATTTGCCCGCCTTTCTCCCCATTTATGCAGCGCAATTTCTCAAATCGAAAAAGCATTTGCCCATCTTCTTACGAAAACTCGGAACCGATTCGGAAACAAATTCCTCCTCTTCGGAAGAACAATTCCTCACAATAAAGGAGGCTAGCCATTACATCAGGGATCCCAACACTGTTGACTAAATTTTATACAGTCTGACTCGTAACAGTCAGGCAAGGATGAATAAGGAGAAAAGTATGCTTAAAAGACGATTCCCTATCATGTTAGTTGCCATGTTAGCGTTGCTATTAATCATCTCAGCTGGCCCAGTATTCGGTGCTACCGATCAAACTGACCAGGTTGCTCCCCCATCCCTTCCCGACGAAGACTCCGCAGGCCTGGCACCCGTGTTGGGTGCAGACAGCAACACGGCCATTCCTGGTCAATACATTGTCGTATTGAAAAAGGACACCGGTCGCGCAGCAGCCGATTCCCTCTCTCGTGCAGTTGAACTGCGTGGCGGGAAAGTGCTGCTTACTTATTCAACAGCCTTAAATGGGTTCGCAGCAACCTTACCTGAGAAAGCACTCGACACGGTCCGTGCAAATGGGAATGTCGCCTACATCGAAGCCGATCAAATAGTTCAAATTGATGTCACCTGGGGTTTGGATCGTACCGATCAGCGGAATCTGCCGCTCAACAATGTGTATGCTCCGGCAAATAGTGGCGATGGCACGGGGGTTCATGCTTACATTATTGATACCGGCATGCGCCTCAGCCACAACGAATTCAGCGGACGCGTTGGCAATGGGTATGACGTCATTGATGGCGGAACGGCCGATGACTGTAACGGGCATGGCACACATGTCGCTGGCACAGTTGGCGGTACAACCTATGGCATGGCGTCTGACGTTACCCTACACCCTGTGCGTGTGTTGGACTGTAATGGTTCCGGCTCAACCTCTGGTGTAATTGCTGGCGTGGATTGGGTCACAAGCAACCACATCAGCCCGGCCGTTGCCAATATGAGCCTGGGTGGCGGTGCATCTACCTCATTGGATAATGCAATCAACTCTTCTATTAATTCTGGTGTGACCTATGCAGTGGCGGCAGGCAATGATAATGCCAACGCTTGCAACTATTCCCCTGCTCGCGTGAACAATGCCCTCACCGTTGGTTCCACCACATCATCTGATGCACGTTCGTCTTTTTCTAACTATGGTTCTTGTGTAGATATTTTTGCCCCCGGTTCTAGCATCACCTCTGCCTGGTATACCAGCAACAGCGCCACCAACACCATCAGTGGGACATCGATGGCTACGCCACACGTAGCTGGCGCAGCGGCCCTTTATCTGGAAGCCAACCCCAGCGCAACCCCGGCACAAGTTTTCAGTGGCCTGATTGCGAACGCGACCAGTGGTGTACTGTCCAGCGTTGGCTCTGGTTCTCCCAACCTGCTGCTGTATGTCGGCGGGGATAGCACACCACCGCCCCCACCACCAGGAGGCGGCGATGGTTGTGACCTTTCAGAAAGCTATGCGGGCAGCCTCTCTGGTGCTGGTGACTATGATTACCAACCCAATGGCACCTACTTCTACAGCGTCTCTGGCACCCACAACGGCTGCCTTGAAGGTGCAAGCGGTACAGATTTCGATCTCTACCTGTGGAAGTGGAGCAGTTTCCGTTGGGTGACGGTAGCCAGTTCGCTGACCGCCAGCTCAAGCGAAAGTATCACGTACAATGGCACCTCCGGGTATTATGTCTGGCGCGTTTACTCCTACAGCGGCTCTGGTACCTATGATTTCGGCATGGATCGGCCGTAAACCGATGCGTCGTTAACTTATAGTAAAAAGAGGCTTGTTGGTGACAAGCCTCTTTTTTTGCGCGTACAACATCTTACACGTAATTTTGTCACCATCTTGACAAGCCGCAGGCTTTGATTATAATCAACTCGTATAGACGATTGTCAATATATAAATGTGAATTTATGGATTCAGTAACTTTTGTAAAAGCCATGGCTGACGAAACCAGGCAAAAGATTATGCAGTTATTGTGCTGCAATTGGCTTTGTGTCAATGATGTGGTGGCGCAATTGGGCGAAGTGAGTCAGCCAACGGTTTCGCACCATTTGAGCATTTTGCGTGACGCCGGGCTTGTCCATGTACGGCGCGAGGGCAAACAAGTGTTTTATACGCTTAATCAGGATGCTGTAGCGATTTGTTGTGGCGTGCTTATGCAAAACTTTGCTCCAGAGCGGATTGAGCAGGAGAGTGGGTTGTAGATTGCTGCACCCTCTTTTTTTACCCAAACATATAGATGATTATCAATACAAGGAGTATGACATGACTGATTTATCTTCCGAAAAGATTCATGAAGAAGTGCAAAAGCGATACGGCCGTATCGCCGACGAATTCAAACTCGATGTACAGCCCGCCTCGTGTTGTGCTGACACCGTAGACAATACCTGCTGTGGCAATGATGACTCGCAATATGATGCGCTGTTCAGCAACCTGTACAGCAGCGACACCAGCTGGCTGCCAGAAGATGTGACCGGGCTATCGCTGGGCTGTGGTGATCCAATTACCCTGGCACAATTGGAAGCGGGACAAACCGTTCTCGATTTGGGATCGGGCGGCGGCATTGACTGCTTCATGGCGGCACGGCAAGTTGGCCCTGGCGGCCATGTTATTGGCGTTGACATGACGCCAGCAATGTTGGAAAAAGCGCGGCGCAACCAGGAGAAGATTGGACTGACCAATGTGGAATTCCGCGAGGGGCAGATCGAGGATTTGCCGGTGGCTGACGAGACGATTGATGTCATTATTTCCAACTGTGTCATCAATCTTAGCCCGGATAAAACGGCCGTTTTCCGTGAAGCGTACCGCGTGCTCAAGCCGGGCGGGCGTATTGCGGTCTCAGACATGGTAACACAAGGCCATTTCACGGCGGCCGAACGCGCCAACATGGCTGCCTGGACAGGCTGCATTACCGGCGCGGAAGATGTTGCCGTGTACATGGACATGATGCGTGCCGCCGGATTCACGGAGATTTTGGTACGCGACAAGGCCGCGCCAGATGTGGCGGTAGGAAATGTTACGGCACACACAGGGACGGCAAAAGTGTTTAGTGCGCGGGTAACGGCCGTTAAACCTCAAGGCGAATAAAAGATGAGTGACGAAGCGTGTTTACCGGCGCAGTATGACAAACGCGACATTGTGCGTCATTACAACAACATGTCTACCCGCTATGATCTTTGGGGACGGCTGACCGAGTCTAAGGCGCGGGCACGCTGCCTGGAACTGGCAGCCATCCAGGATGGCGAGGCCGTGTTAGAAGTAGCCGTTGGCACCGGTCTGGCCTTTCAGGAAGTGCTGCGCCGCAATCCATCTGGCCGTAACGAAGGCATTGACCTGACGCCGCAAATGCTGGCACAAGCGCAACAGAAAGCCGCGCAAGTGGGGCACAACAATTACACCCTGCGTCTGGGGGATGCCTACCAGCTTGATTACCCGGCGGCTACCTTTGATGTCCTCATCAACAATTACATGTTTGACCTGCTGCCAGAAGGTGATTTCGTCACGGTTCTCAGGGAATTTGGGCGCGTTTTGCGCCCTGGCGGGCGGTTGGTATTGGTCAATATGACCAGAGCCTGGCTTTGGCACCAAAAAATCTGGCAGTGGGCCTATACGCAAAATCCACGTTGGACGGGTGGCTGTCGCGGCGTCAACCTGACATCATCTTTGCAAGCTGCCGGTTTTCGGCTCACGCAGCGTGACGCGATCAGCCAGATGACACTCCCTTCAGAAGCGATCCTGGCACACAAAATATAAGCCATTCATGACAATTAACATGAATAAACAGTGCCGTTTGTCATTGTCCTTCTCAGCGACTAACACGACAATCCGTCAAATTTGCTTTTCGCAGGGAGGATATATGAAACCGTTTATTCATTTAATTTTGCTTGCCTTACTTGTTGTAGGTTGTACGAACAGTATTGACAGACCTACGGTTGAATCAGTAGTGGCAGTTGCGACAACAGAGACACCTATCCCGACGCTGACATTGTTTCCAACAGCAACAGCCACGACCCCACCAACCACCACTGCCACGCCAAAGCCAACGGCAACAGTCACAGCAACATCAACACCAACACAGTCGCCAACACCTCTTCCGGTTGCACATATTCAAATTGTAGAGGAAGGAAATGGCAGCCCCTTGCCCGACATAATCGTTACGCTGACAACGGCAGAGGGCGTATCGCTCACACAAACAACAGATGATGCCGGTATTGTGATATTTGCTGATTTGGAAGCCGGAACATCCTACATGCTCCAGGTCGTAGCAGATGGGTATTTGGAAACCACAACGTCGCTCACGATTGTCCCAGGAGTGAATGAAGTAACGGTAACGGCCGTTGCCGTTCCCCCCACCATAACACCATCTCCTACCGCTGTGGCCACAGCTACCCTCGCCCCGACAGCAACGGCTGTGGCAACGGCCGTTGCCACAGCCGCACCGGTACAACCTGTGGCACCACCCCCACCAGCAGCCAGCACTGCGGGCAATCTTTTAGTCAACCCGAGTTTTGAATCTGGCACGACAGGCTGGGGTGAGCCACACAATTTTGACATGCGTTTCTACAATGCTACCGACAGCCCACAGTTTGTGCATTCTGGCAACCTGGCCGCATTCACTTTTCACCCGGCACCACATCGTCTCTCCTATAACCAATATATTTCGGGGCTTACACCTGGAGTAACCTACCGCGCCGGTATTTGGGTCAAACTATGGTCAAGCTCCGGCGAAGATCGTACCCACTCCGAAAATCCTGGCGCTTATGCTGCTCGCCTCTGCCTCAATCCACTTGGCGATGCAGAACCCACCCGTGACACAAACATTTGCACTGGATTCGTCCAGCCTTTTGACACCTGGATTTATCTCTCTATTGATGCAGTTGCCGCAGGCGAAACCATGGCGATTATCCTGCATAGCACACCGATCGGGTCCGATTTGCCCGTACACAATGAGACAATCTGGGACGATGCCTCCTTGATTATCGCTCCTGTTGCATCTACCCCAACGCCAGTCCCGGCTGGCCCGCCAGTGCGTCCGGCTCCTGTTCCTTTCGACGGTGTAACTATGCGTGACAGCATGACCAATGCCCGTTGGGTGCTTGAGCAAGTAGGTGGCCTTTTGGATCGCTTATACAATGGCTCCACGGAGACATGTAGTGAATACAATGACTACTATGGCCAGTTAGTAAGCACCGCTACTTATGATTCCGTTCCCGCCGAATGGCAAAGTATCTACAATGAATACATTTTTGCCGTCGAAAATGGGATCAACAGTAACAATGGCGTGGCCTCATTGTGTGCACAAGGGGGCGGTCAATTAGGGCAGCAAGCATATGGCGAAGCGCGTATGGGTATTAATACCAGCCTGGAACACCTGAGTCCCGCTATTGATAACGCCAATACTCTATTAGGTCAGTGAGTCAACATCGTTTTATTTAGTCATCTGCCTGAACAAATCAAGCAGATGACTAAATGATGCGGGGTCATGAGGCAACAGCTTAGCCAAAAACTAACGCCAGACCGGTTTCTCATTATCGGTCTGGCGCAAAATTTACACTGCTCGGTGTGAAAGATTTTGTATCGCTGTATGCCTTCAATGCACGTGGCAAGATTGAAAATTCGGGGATTGCTATTGGGTTGGGTTATGTTGGGAGAATACGGCCGTTACTGATGCCTATAAACCGCAACAGCAGCCAGCGCCAGTTTGTGCGGCTCTGGCACCTCATCCCGGTTACAAAACAGCACAGCACTTATCCCCTCGCGCAAAAAGCGCAGATAGGCGCTGGCAAACCCGATGATGCCCCCATTGTGCCCGGCAAAAAAGGTATCCTCGTGATCCACCAGGAACCAACCGAGGCCAACAGAAAAGCCCAGTAGGCGCTCATTCTTTTGCTCCGTTGGCTGTGGCGTCCACATCTGTTGCAAAACGGCCGTTTCCAGCAACCGCTCCGTGGATAGTGCCGCATCCCATTTAGCCATATCGTTAACCGTCGAGAGGAGCACACCGGCAGAAAATGTGCCCGCCGTGCTGTAATACGCCTTATTGCACAGCGCCCCATTCTGCAAACTATAACCAGCAGCACGGCGTGGCACAATGGCATAAGGATCATTGACACGCGTGTCCGCCATCCCCAATGGGGTGAAGATTAATTCATCCAGCAAGTCGCCATAAGGTTTGCCGCTGACCTGCTCCAGCAGCAGCCCCAACAGGTAAAAACCAGTGTTGTCGTAATGGTAACGCTGCCCGGACGGGAACAACAGCGGCTCATCGCGTACCAAATCGAGAATCGCCGCAGGCGAAATGTCCAGGCGCGTCGTTTCCCAGTATCGCGGCGTCTCTGTGTACCCTTTCAGCCCGGAACTGTGTGTCAGGATGTGGCGAATGGTGATGGCCTGCCACGCCTGTGGTAAATCGGGCAGGTAATGGCTGATACAGTCAGACAGCGCCAGCTTGCCAGCTTGCGCCAGCATCATAACGGCCGTTGCCGTGAACAGCTTGGTGATGGAGGCAATCTCAAACACGGTGTCTGGTGTGGCGGGCGTTTGCTGCTCCAAATTGGCGTAGCCATACCCTTGCAGCAGCACTGGTTCCCCTTGTACCAATATCCCCAGCGCCAGACCGGGGATGTGTTGTTTTTCCATTTCAGCGTGAATGTAATCGTGAACGGCCGTTAATCGTTTATCCATAAATCCCACTATACGCCAACAAACCAGCCGCGCAAAGAACTTGATGGAACCAAACCAATCGCGGCAGCGTTTTAAGGATGTCGATTTAGATACTTTACGGAGGATATTAGAGATGAAACAAAAATGGATTTTCTTCTTTTTACTGCTAAGTTTGCTGACCATAGCCGGTCACGCCTTGGCACAAGAACCAACGCCCGCCTTGCCCGACATCATCGAGCCGCCCATTTGGGAGTTTGACGGGCTGCGCATTGAGTATCAACGCGTCAACGTCACCATCGAAAATCAGGTAGCGACGACGCACATTGACCAATTGTTTGTCAACGACAACGATTGGATGCTAGAAGGGCAATATCTATTTCCGCTGCCAGAGGGAGCGGCCGTTTCCCAACTAACCATGTGGGTAGATGGCAATCCCATCGAGGCCAAAATCCTGGAACGCGACGAAGCCCAGCAAATCTACGACAACATTGTGCGCCAGATGCGCGATCCCGCCCTCCTCAAATACGTGGGCACGCAGGCCATCCAGGCCAATGTTTTCCCCATCCCCCCACGCGACGAGCGCCGCATTGAAATCGAATACACGCAAGTGCTGCCCGCCGACAATGGCCTCATTCACTACGTCTACCCACAATCCACCGATTTGTACACCAACACGCCGCTAGACGAGCAAAGCATCCGCGTCGAAGTGCAATCCAACGAAGCCATCCGCGCCATTTACTCGCCCAGCCACCGCGTAGACATCTTCCGCGATGGCGAGTTCCGCGCCGTTGCCGGTTTTGAAGAAGCCAACGTCAATCCAACCCAGGATTATGAGCTGTATTACAGCGTCTCCCCAGAGAACATCGGCCTCAACCTGCTCACCTACCGTGAAGCAGGGCAAGACGGCTTCTTCCTGCTGCTCGTTGCCCCCAGTGTCACCGTGGATGAAGTCGTCGCCAAAGATGTCATCCTCGTCGTCGATACCTCTGGCAGCATGGAAGGGGAAAAGATGACCCAGGCCAAAGAGGCAGCGCGTTACGTCATCGAGCACCTCAATGACGCCGACCGCTTTAACATTGTCGCTTTTAGCACGGGCGTGCGCTCCTTTGCCCCAGAATTGGTAACGGCCGAAAACGCTGGCGACTATGACAGCTTCATCAACAGCATGGAAGCACTTGGCGGCACCAATATCAGCCAGGCGCTGCTGGAAGCGGCCGCCATGGCCGATGCAGAACGCCCCACCACAATTCTCTTCCTCACCGATGGCCTGGCGACCGAAGGCATCACCGATACACCGCTGCTGCTGGACAGCATCGAACAAGCAACGCCGGACAATGTACGCATCTTTGCCTTTGGTGTTGGCGATGACGTAGACACGCTGCTGCTCGATTCGTTGGCCGCCAATCAACGCGGCACGAGCACCTACGTGCGCCCCTTTGAAGCGATTGACGAAGAGGTCAGCGCCTTTTACGCCAAGGTGAGCACGCCCGTTTTGGCAAATATCAGCCTCGATTTCGGCGGCGTAGCGGTAGACCAGCTTTACCCAACCGAGCTGCCAGATTTGTTTGCGGGCACGCAGTTAGTGCTCACCGGTCGTTATCGTGCGGGTGGCGCGGCCACCATTACCTTGAGCGGAGACGTAAACGGCCGTACCCAAACCTTCAGCTATGCCGATAACACCTTCCGCAGCAGCGGCGGCGACGAATTCATCCCGCGCCTGTGGGCGACGCGTGCCATCGGCCACCTGCTGACACAAATCCGCCTGCACGGTGAAGACCCGGAACTGGTGCAAAGCGTGGTTAACCTGAGCATTCGCTATGGCATCATCACGCCATACACCAGCTACCTGATTGAAGAAGATGACATCTTCAGCCAGGCGGGGCGCAACACCATTGTCGAAGAAGAGATGGAAAGCATGACCAGCGAGGATGCAGATTTCACCGGCAGCGCCGCCGTCGATGAAGCGGCAGCCGTCGGCGAAATGGCCGAAGCGGAAGCGCCCATGGCAATGCCATTGCCAACAACCACGCCTGCCGGAACGCCGGAGGCGGGTGTGGTCGCCAATGCCCCGCAAACGGCCGTGCAGTATGTGGGCAGCAAAACCTTTGTCTTGCGCAATGGTCTTTGGATTGACACCGCCTATGATGCAGATGCAATGACGCCGCAGCAAGTAGGCTTTGCCAGCGATGCCTATTTTGACCTGCTGGCGGCCGCGCCGGAACTGGGCAATTACTTTGCCCTCGGTCAACGTGTGCTGGTGGTCTATGGCGGACAGGTGTATGAAATCGTGGAAGGTGATGGCGCAGCAACGGTGGAGTTGCCGCAAAATGGCACGACGGGTGATGGTGGGGTAACTGGGGAAACGGCCGTTACCTCTCCCACTACCTCCCCCACTGCGGTTCAGCCTCTCGCCAACGAAGGCAATCCCGACGAAGCTGCGGGCGATGGTGTTACGGCCCCCGAAACAGAAACGGCTGGCATTAACTGGTTACTATATGGCCTGGGCGTGCTGCTGCTGCTCATCGTCATTGTCGTCGCCGGTCGCCTGGCTACCCGTCGATAAAGGAAAAGGAACCTCGTCTCTGCAATAATCAGAAATCAGTGGGCATTTATGTCCACTGATTTCTGATTTACCGTTAAACGATTACCGGTTGTATCTATTAAGAAAGACATGTCAGGTTTACTCTGAGAGGAAAACC
>JACKBV010000013.1 GCA_020634315.1 Ardenticatenaceae bacterium
CTTCCATATGATAACCTCCGGGAGGTTGCTCCGGGAGGTTGGAAGGTTAGGTTTCAACAATAGGCGAATTGGCTGTACTGCGCGGAGATGACGAAGCCGTGCCGCTGATAAAAGCGCACCGCCCCTGTGTTTGCCGAAGCAACGTACAGGTACATGTCGTCATACCCTGATTCGCGCAGCAGCCTGTGCATGCAGTGATATAAAATGCGGGTGCCGTAACCGTGATTTTGAAATTCGGGGTGAACGGCGATGGTTTCGAGTATGTTTTTGTTGAGGCAGTAGAGGCCAACCAGCCGTTCCCCTTTCCAAAAGGCGGCAAAGTCGCCATTGCGGTTGTGCTCCATGAGCATCCGTGTAGCGCCGGCGATGTCCCGGCGAAAGATGGTGGTGCGCCAGTCGTGGGGGAGTTTGAGTTGGTTGAAGGCGAGGTCGAGCAGTTCAAGGTAGGGCATGATGGGGGTGGCGGCAAACGGCCGTATCCGCAGCGGCCCTAAATCAACGGCGGGCAGTGGCCTGTTTGCGCTGTAACAAAACTCATAGCCCACATTGCATTCCTGGAAGCCATAGCTGCGAATGAAGTTAACCAGTGTTTCATTGGGTGTGTAGACGGTGCAGTCGAGTTGGCGGTTGTCGCGTTGGGCAACGGCCGTTTCCACTATCTCCGTCAAATCAGGCAGCAGCGCCTCCGCGCATACCGTTGGCGCGAAGGCAATATAGATGAACGTGTGCCGGGCTGTGGTGAGCAGGCAAACCAACCCGTCGTTTTGTGCGGGGGTGGTGTACACCTGCACGGCTGTGCCATCGCTGCCAGCCTGGGCATAAGCTTCGTAGGCGCAGCGGTGCAGGTGATTGAGCCAATGGCGCACCGTCTCGTCGGGTGGGGTAGTGGGAATGAGCGTCATGTCAGGGTGTGCTTGTCGGCGTGGCTGTGGGCGTGGTTGTGGGTGTTGCTGTTGGATTAAGCTGTGGCGCAATGGGAACGGCCGTTGCAAACAACATTGCTGCCGGTGTTTCCGAATCGGCAGCGCCCGGCTCAATCAAACAATTTGCTGCTTCTGCTGCTGCCGCATTTGCTTCCTCTGTCGCGGCGACACATTTTACGGACGCGGCCAATGTGGGATCAATGGTGGGAAAGGGATCAACAGTGGTAACGGCCGTACAGGCTGATAACACAAACAGCAAAAGAATCCAGACAACAATGTGACGTCGTTTCATATGCACCTTTCTACTCACTTTGTGGTTGAGCCGCAATTGTAACGGCAAGGTCCATTGTTTGCCCACTGCGTATCAACGATAAAGTGACAACATCATCAACTTGCGTGTTCAAGGCCAGATATTCCTGCAAATCGTTCCAATCGGCAATCGTTGTGCCATTAATGGCGGTCACAATGTCACCGCCCAGGTACATGCGCCGGTTGCCGACGATGGCTTGCTGTGTCGCCCCCTGTATCCCCGCTTCAACGGCGGGGCTGTTACGATATAACTGCGCGACCAATATCCCATGATCAACGGGCAAATCTAACGCGCTGGCTAACTCTGGCGTCAGTGAATAGCCGAGGAAACCAAGCCAGGGATGCGGGAAATACCCATCGCTGATCAAGGCGGGAACAATACGTTTGATGGTGTCTACCGGCACGGCAAAGCCAATGCCCTGCGCGTCTTCACGAATGGCGGTGTTGATGCCGATGACTTCGCCACGCGAGTTGAGCAAAGGGCCACCAGAATTGCCAGGGTTGATGGCGGCGTCCGTTTGAATGACTTCGTAAATGTAGTTGTCGCTGTCGGTCTGTAACGGCCGTCCCAAAGCGCTCACGACCCCGGTTGTCAATGTGCGATCCAACCCAAATGGATTGCCAATAGCAATGGCACGCTGCCCCACGCGCAGGTTTTCTGATGTTCCCAGCGTCACCGGGAAGAGTTGTTCTGTTGGCAAATCTACCTGAATTACGGCCAGGTCGTTGGCCGGATCAATGCCGACGACTTGTGCCGGAACCTGTGTGTCATCAGAGAAAAGCACTTCCAGGCTTTCTGCCCCTTCGATGACATGGTAATTGGTGACAATATGCCCTTGCGTGTCTAGCACAAAACCAGACCCGGTTCCTTCACTAGCCAGCGGCCCGTAGAAGAAGCTCATGGTGACAATTTGGGCTGTGATGTGTACCACAGAGGGGCCAACGCGTTCGTACAAGTTGGTGATGAGCTGTTCTTCTACATCAATTGGCTGTAAAACGTCGTCGCCCAAAGGGGTAGGCGTGGCGACGATGACAATAGGCGTGGCCGTTGCTGCTGGTGTGCTTGTCGCTGTGGGCGTGGCAACGGCCGTTGCCAGTTGGCAGCTCAAAGCTGTCAAGGCGAGAATCAGGAGAAAGAAAAGAGTTCGTTTTTGCATTGTGTTGCTCCTTCCCCTTATTTTAACGAGAATGGAGTGGTGTGGGTTGCCTTGATCAGCCTAAATTAAGGAATGAATGGGGATGTGGAGTGTTGTTGTTTGTTGTGAATGGGGTGAGGGTTGTGGCAACGGCCGTTGCCGCTTACTGGCGCTAAACAGGCAATAAAAAAGAGCGTCGCATTGCGACGCTCTTTTTTTTGTGTACAACTAAATGATACTTAGTTCAAGCCACTGGTGATTCGGCTGAACACGTTACCAATCTGCGGGCCGAGCAGTGTCAGGATGGCGATGATTACGACAGCAACCAAAACCAGAACCAATGCATACTCAACCAAACCTTGACCTTGTTCACGATTCAAAAATAACATTTTATGCCTCCACTTGTTTAATATAAAAACTTAATGATGACAAAATAATACAGCGTTAATATTATTCTTACAATAGGCCATGCGTACCATTTTGTCTCTGCCTCTACCATATGAGTGAAAATTCACTCACGGTAAAAGGATACCATAGGCATAGCTTTGTTGTGAAGAGGGAAAACCTGCCATCCTGGTGACAAACTGGGAACAAAAAGAGCGCCATATGACGCTCTTTTTCATGATCCGTGAGGCTTGCGCTAAGGCAAGCGCTGCTGTTGTAGGGGGAAGACGTCAAAAAGCACAATGGCGAGCAGGTCGTCTGGCAGCGGTGTGTCTTCGGGGATGGTCAGGGTGATGATGGCTTGATTGGCAGATACGGCCGTTTCCGTTTCCTCCAAATAATTCAGATAGACCGCCTCCGCTGCCGTTTCATCTACCAATAAAATAGCCAGACGGTGTGCTGCCGCGTCAAGAGTGTCTGGCAAGGTTAGTATCGCCGTTACCTTGCCAGCAACACTGCTGGTGGGCGGTGTGTAGGTAATATCGGTGACAGTGACGCCTTCTGGCCTCTGGTTAGCCGGGCTGTTGCTCGGAAACGGCCGTGTCACAAAAGTCCCCGATACCAACAGCTTTTTGTAGACATCATTCGCCAATCCGCCCACCACCAGATAAGGGCCAAACGTGGGAATGGAGAGGGCGGCTGTGTCCGCATAGAGCGTTGCGCTTTCCATGCTCCAATCATCCCCCAGCCGCCCGCGCATTTCCAGCAGGTTAAACGGAATGGGGATGCCAGTCACCTCCATCACGATGGTTCCATTTTGAAAGATAAGGTCGTTGCCCTGATACATGCCGCTGAACGGCAGCATAAAATCCGATTCCGGATCAGCCACCAAAACACCATCCGCATCCCGCTGGCCGCCGATAGCCCAAAAGATGAAATGCCCTTGCTCATCTACGCCCCCATCTGTTACCAGGACGGGGGCGATAATCCAGTCCATATAGTCGAAGCCGATCTGGTTGAGGCTGGGCAGCATCGGCGGGATGGGGGCAGCCAGTCGTGTCCATTCAAAGGCGGTCACGCTCTCTGCTGTGATGGCGAAGGGAGGATCGGCTTGCGGGGTGGTGGTGCGAAATGTGAAGTGGCTGCTGAAGGTGTCTGTTTTGTGCCCGCCCAGTTGCAGATTGCCCAGGGCCAAACCGCCTGTGTAGGTACGGCCGTTTACCGTCAGCGTATAGGCGGTGTCCGGTTGCAAAAATCCTGTCGGGCGAATGTAAATGTAATGCCCGTCAGCCGATTTCTCCCAGGTGAACGGCGCTTCCGGTTCCAGTGTGATTTCCAGAGCGTCATCGGGGCAATACAGCGGATTGTTGCAAACCCAGGCATCTACCGTTTGTCCGTTTTCACGCACTAACAGCCGCAGTGTGATCATGGTGGCTGTGGGCAGTGTCGCCGGGAACTGCGTTTGTGTATTGCCACCGGGCGTGACGTAATACAGTTCGACCACATCGTCGGGTAAATCGCTGCCGGGTGTTGTGTTGCAGCGCGGGTTGTCGTTGTGCAGGCAGTAATCATAGGGCACATACCATATCTGGCCGTGTTCACCCGCGAAGTAGACCCCGGTCTCGCCCAATGCTGGCGAGGCATTGAGGTCGTTGCGATCTTGTTGTTCGCTGCTCTCGGCGTTGGTGTCGAATGACCAGCGGCGTGTCCCGTCGGCGGTGTTGAGGGCGTAGAAACGGCCGTTTCCCGCGCCAAAGTAAACGATTTCGCCATCTGGCCCCTGGCCCAGCGCTGGCGACGAGCGAATCACATCGCCTGTATCATAGGCCCAAAGCAGGTCTCCGTCTGGGCTGAGTGCATAAAAGATGCCATCGGTCGAGCCGAAATAAAGGGCTGAGGTACGGCCGTTTTCATCTTCTGCCAGCGCTGCCGAGCTGTAAATGTGGTCGCCCGTCTTAAATTTCCATTTGGTTTCGCCCGTTGCCGGGTCGAGAGCGTAGAGATAGCTGTCAAACGAACCGATGTACACAGTGCCATCACTGCCGACGGTGGCGCTGGCGGCAATAAAGCCGAGCGTCATCTTTGCCCATTTTTGCTGCCCATCCGGGGTAATGGCGTAGGTGTAGGTGTCATTTGACCCCCAATAAATGGTGCCGTCATCGGCCAATGCGCCAATAGACCAGGCGTTGGCTCCGGTGGGGAATGTCCAGCGCAGCGTGCCATCTGCGTTGATGGCGTAATAGTTGAAATTGGTGTTGCCTGCGTAGATGGTGCCGTCAAAGCCAATTTGCACGTTGCCTTCAAACCAGGAATTAAAGGCTTCGTCGGGCGCGGTAAAGGACCAAATCAGGCTGCCGTCTGTGCGGTTGAGTTTGTACAAATGCCCATCGCCGGAGGGGACGAGGATGGCGGGCGGGTCAACGGCCGTTTCCTGGCGTGGAATAGCGGCGGCAGAATCAATCAATTCGCCAGTGACAAAATGCCATTTTTCGCTGCCATCTGCATTCAGGGCGTAAAAGTTGTGGTCGGCTGAACCGACATAGATAATGCCGTTTTCGTCAATGACCGGTGTGGAAAAGATACCTTTGCCGGTCTGGAATGACCAGGGCTGGTCGCCCTGATAGCTGGCGACAAGTGGGCTGCGCCCTGTGTTGCGCCGGTCATGGCGAAAAGTAGGCCAGGGAGCATCTGGCTGCACGGGCGTGTCGTAGTTGTAGGGCTGTGTTGGCAAATCGGGTGCCTGGGTGACAAAGCTGACCCAGGTTGTGTGCAGGGGGCGAATGAGCTGGCGTGTTACCTGAATGGCGTGCGTTTGTCCCCGCTGTATATCCTCAGGGAGAACAAGGGTTATTGTCTCGTCATCCCAACTGAGCACTTGCGGCGCAACGTTATGGCTGGGTTGGATTTGCAAAATGACCTGGCTGTCGTTTTGCTGACGGCCAAAATTGCGTCCTTCGATCTGGATAGTTGTGCTGTCGGCGGGGACGACGGCGATGTGTTGGATGACGGGTTGGATGTTGTGATAGGTGAACCAGGCGAGAAGGAGAACGGCCGTTACCACCCATACCAAACGATTTGTCAGGCACGCTCTAAAAAAGCGAAGAATATTGCGCCACACACGCTTCATGGGAAACCTCCTGCAAGCAAAGCAAACAAATGTGGCGCAATTCTACCTGAAAACAGGCGTAATTGGTGAAAATTAGAACGAGGCTGTTTTAATGACTGGAGAGAAAACCGAAGATGAGTTTGCCCAGGCTGAGGGTTGGTTTGGGAGTGGTCTTGACTGCTTGCTGTTGGAAGATGGGACAACGCGTGTGTCCGGCGCATAGACAATAATTTGCTTGTTGTTCGGCACCGATGGCTTCCGCCTGGCCGAAGCGAAAACAGCTATTTCGCTCATCGGCATAGCAGGAGTACGAAAGCCGGTCATCGTCATGTCCAAGATGGGGACAGGCATGGCAGACAGCCTGGGTCATATCTATCGCTTGTGTTGTTTCACCTGTTTCATATACATTATCTGCCATTATTTTCTTGCCACCTTTTCAAAAACTGCGAAGCCCTATTGGCTCCATATTGAAAAGTGTAGTGGCAAAAGCTTGCAGATTACATTACAGATTTTGGGCTACAGCTTTTCTGTTTTTTCGTGGTTTGCTTGATAGCCGGCACCAATAGCCAGACCAACAGCTAACCCAAACGGAATGCTCCACAGCCAGATGCTGCTGCTGCCGGTGAGTAAATTGATGACGATGCTCATTAGCGCGGCAATGACAATGCCTAAGACCATGCCTGTTCCTGCGTTTAATGTCCACTTTTGTTTCATTAGAACCTCTTTCAAAAATAGCCTCCCGGAGGTTCACCTCATGTGGCAAGCCTTCCATTAATAACCTCCGGGAGGTTGGTTTTCATTCATGGCGGTCGCGGCTACCGCTGATGTCTCTCTGTAAATCGGATTGTTAATCCGATAGTCGGATTAGCAATCCGACCTACGGTTTTCATTCATGGTGGTGCGTACTACGCATGATGTCTCTTTCAAAAACAGCTTCCCGGAGGTTTATCTCATGTGATAAACGTTCCACTGATAACCTGCGGGAGGTTGGTTTGCATGTGTGTTTTGTGTGATAGATGAAGCATAAGGGGAAAACGGCCGTTACGCATCTCCCGTCAGTTACATCTCCAACTATAACTTTGGTTATAGCTGCTCATCCAGGTGGACAAGACCGCGGCGCAAGGCTTCGGTGACAGCTTGTGTGCGGTCGGTGACGCCCAATTTGCCCAGCAAATTGTTGACATGCGCTTTCACTGTGCCTTCGCTGATGGTTAGCGTCAGCCCGATTTCGCGGTTGCTGTGCCCGGCGACAATCAGGCGCAGCACATCCAGTTCGCGCGGGGTTAACTGTGGCGCTGCCATGCGGTCGGCTAGTTTGGCAGCAATGTCGGGCGGGATGCGCCGCTGCCCGGCATGGACGGCGCGAATGGCTTCTAGCAATTCGGCACGCGGTGCATCTTTGAGCAAATACGCTTTGGCTCCTGCCTGCAAGCCGCGATAAATGTCTTCGTCGCCATCGTAGGTGGTGAGGATGATGATGCGGGCCTCAGGAAAGTCGGCACGAATGGCGTTAATGGCATCAACGCCGCCTAATTCGGGCATACGCAAATCGATGAGGGCGATGTCGGGACGATGTTGTTGGTAGGCGGTGATGGCGAAACGGCCGTTTTCCACTTCAGCCACCACTTGCATATCAGGTCGCCGGTTAATCATGGCCGCCAATCCCTCGCGTACCACCGGGTGGTCGTCTGCAATCAGCACACGAATCACGCTTTGCTCATTCACCTATACCCTCCCATCGTGCTTCAATGTGCAGCGGATGGTAACGCCGCTGTTTGTGTCATTGATGATTTGCAGTTGTGCGCCAATTTGAGCGGCGCGTTCTTGCATACTCGTCAAGCCAAATCCCTCACCGCTTGGCGTTTGATTAAAGCCGTGGCCGTTATCGGCTACCGTCAGCGTGATATGTGTCGCACTGTAAGCCAGGGTCAATGTAATCTGGCTGGCCTGGGCATGTTGGCGTGCATTGTGCAGCGCTTCCTGGGCGATGCGCAGCAGTTCATGTTCGCTGGCGGCGGGCAGCGGGTGTGGCTCACCCTCGACGTGCATGTGCAGGGAAACGGCCGTTTCCGTTTTCCACTGCTCAACCAACTGCCGCAGCGCGGTCGGTAAATTGCCCCGCTGCAAAGGGCCGGGACGCAGCGCCCACACCGAACGCCGTGCTTCGCTCAGGCCATCCCGTGCCAATTGCCGCGCCCGTTCCAGGTGTGTTTGCGCCGTGTCTGGCTCTGTGACGAGGGTTTCCTCTGCGTTTTCCAGTTGTACGACGATGCCGGTGAAGCCTTGCGCCAATGTGTCATGAATTTCGCGGGCCATACGATTGCGCTCGGCGAGAACGGCCGTTTCCTGTGCCTGTTCAGCCAGCTCCGTCAGTTGCAGCGCCAGCGTCACCTGCTGCGCCAGCCCTTGTGCCAACTCAAGCTCTTCCGGGCGGTAGCGGCGCGGGTGGGTGCTGTGGACGCTGATGTAACCGGGCAGTGCGTCGCCGCGCAGCAGGGGAACTAGGAGCAGTGTGTGCGGGTCGTTTGTGGTGTCTGTGTTGACGATGGGCTGACGTGTTTCTCGCAGCTTTTGCCAATGCGGGTCGGCGGATGATTGCGCGGTGGGGGGGATACGGCCGTTGCCATACGCCTGTTGCAGCACCAATTGCCCTTCGTCCACATCATGCAGGTAAAGCCCCACCCACTGCGCCTGCAACTGCTGCGCAATTGCCGCCAGCACATCGTTGAGCATCGTTTTCAGCGTCGGGTTTTGCGCCAGGGCGGTGACGATGTGTGTCAATGCGGCCGTTTGCCCACGCGCGATTTGCACTGCGCGTTCCAGGTTGCGTGCAAACAGCCACACAAGCCAGCCGGTGACGGCCAACAGTGACCACCAAAAAGCAATCACGCCGACCAGTTCCGCCATGCTTTGCACCTGGACGCCTTGCAAGGCGTTTAAGTCGTTTAATTCGGCGATGCCCCAACTGAGGATGAACAGGCCGCTTAACGCCGTCCACAACCGCAAAAACCAGCCGCCAATGAGCATGCCAGCGAGAATGATGCCGGGCAAGTAGAGTGCCGTTACCGGATGGCGAATGCCATATGCCTGGCTCTCGAAGGCGGCGAGAATATTGACTCCGGCAACCAGCCAGCTTGCGCCAAAGGCGATGCCCCGTTCGTAGCCATTGCGGCTAATCCAGCCTACCAGCAGGCAAAGGGCGAGGGCTGCCGCGCCGTCCCAGGGGAAGAGTAACGGCCGTATCCATCCCAACACGCCGCCAATCAAAAGGTAAAGCAGGGTGATTGTCAACGCGCCGAGCAAGGCGGCACGCAGCAGCGTCGCCCGCAATTCCAATTCATGCGGGTTATAAATGGGCGGGCCAGCAGGCTGACGCGATTTTGGGCTGGCATGGGTCATAAAAACTCCTACTTTACCGATTAGGGATAACGGATTACCGCTTACAATTCGCGCCCCTATTCTGCGAGCAACGAACCAATTTGCCAAACTGTGTCACAAATGAGAAGCAGGTGGTGTTCTTATGCATGAGGTTTACAATGAATCGTGTGCGACAGGTGTCTGCCTGGCAGACTGTGAATGATTGCACACAAAGGGAGTATGAATATGCTGAAAATAAAAAGACGGACCACAATCCTTGTTTTGACCCTGTTGCTGTTGGTTGCCAGTGTCGGGCTAACGGCGGCGATGATGATTCCCAATGCGGATGAATTGTTGACACAGGCGTTGGAAACATTGGAAACGGTGACAGATGGACATGCCATCGTCACCGTCGATGCGGAGATGCCGGAGCAGACATTGAGCGGCACGTTTGAGGTGTGGGGCAAGCTTGGCGTGGGGCCAAATGGCGAACCAGGATTGCGCGTGGAAGTGTTGGCGGCGAGTGAAGCGGAGTTTGTCGGGGTAACGGCCGTTACCGATGGCGCAACCTTCTGGCTCTACGATCCGCACAGCAACACCGTCGTCACCGGCACCGCCGCAGAAATGGCACCGCTGTTAGCCGAGAAAATGGCTGCACATGAGGGCGATTTTGCACAGTGGTCACATGAGGGCGAGTTTGATGCAGAGGCCGTCGATGTGCCAGAAACCCCGGCAGAAGCAGTTGCTAAATTGTTGGAGTATGTCACGGCGGAGCGGGATGGCACAGAAGATATGGCTGGCGACAACGCCTATAAACTGCGCCTTGTCCCCATTCCAGAAAAGATGCCCGAAGAAGCACGCGCCGCTGGCGGTTTTGTCAATGTCTGGCTGCGCAGCAGTGACCAACTGCCGCTCGGTGTGGAGTATGCCGAAGGCGCATTGGGGTCGGGCAAAGTTGCGGCGACGTTAGCCGAGATTAACACAGATTTTGATCCGTCTGTGTTTACGTTTGCCATTCCAGAAGGGGCGACGGTGCTGCAAGCGACTGATTTGCTGGCGCAATTGGAGCAGGAGATGGCGGAAACGGCCGTTCCTGCCGACTTCACCCCGCTTACCCCGGATTACCTGCCGGAGTCAGCGCGTCCCGGCGAAACCAGCGAGTTGGGCGGAGCCGTCGTACAGCGCTTTAGCCTGGCTGATGACAAATCCTTCTTTGTGGCGCAAGGGCCATCTGTGCCGCTGGACACCCCAGCCGAAGCAACGCGCATCGAAACAGTGACCGTGCGTGGCGTTGATGCCACCTTGTTTGTGAATGAGGATGGCAGCCGCACGCTGTTGGCCTGGAACGAAAATGGCGTTGGTTTTGTTGTGGGTGGTGATGTGACGCCCGAAGAGGCAACGGCCGTTGCCGAATCGCTGCGTTAAATGAGTGTAATCGGTAATCGGTGATTGGTGACAGACCAATTACCGATTACCACCATCTGACTACCGTTTATGAGCGATACAATTCGATTAACAGGGCTGGAACGGACATTTCAGCGGGGGGAAACGGCCGTGCAGGCATTGCACGGCCTCGACTTAACGATTGCGCCGGGGGAGTTTGTGGCTCTGGTTGGGCCATCCGGTTCGGGCAAATCGACGCTGCTCAATTTGTTAGGGGGCCTAGATCGGCCGTCTCATGGCGAGTTATGGCTGAATGGCCTACCGCTGCACGATGCCGATGGCGACACACGCACACAGCACCGCAAAGAGCGCGTTGGCTTCATTTTCCAAAGCTTTAACTTGCTGCCTCGCCTGACAGCCCTGGAAAATGTGACGGTTCCCCTGATGCTGGCTGGCGTGCCGAAAGAGGAACGTCAGGCACGCGCCCATGCTTTGCTAGAGCGTGTCGGCCTGGCACATCGCCTTGACCATTATCCGGCGGAGATGTCGGGCGGTGAGCAGCAGCGAACGGCCGTTGCCCGCGCCCTCATCCACAACCCCGACCTCATCCTGGCCGATGAGCCAACCGGCAATCTCGATTCCGCAACGGGGGAGGCCATCATGACCTTGCTGCGCGATTTGAATCGAGAGCAGGGCATTACGCTTGTTGTCGTGACGCACGATCTTGACGTGGCTGCTTATGCTGACCGCATCGTGCGCCTGCGCGATGGCTTGATTGCCGAAATCGAAGAGCGAGAGGCGAAAGAAAAGCGACAAACACCGCCACTTGCGGATCATCGAGCAAATGCTGCGACTCCTGGTCGCCTGACTTTTGCGGACATTGTGCAAACGGCGCTGCGCAACTTGGGGCGGCGACCGGTGCGCAATATCTTGACGGCCGGTGGCGTGCTTATTGGCATTGTCACGCTCGTGGCAATGGTCTCATTTGGCGTTGGTGTGCAGCGCGAAGTGCAGCGCAATTTTGAAAGCATTGGCCTGGAAAATATCTTTGTCAGTCCCAGATACGGCGAGTCGGATGGGTTTGACCCATTTGCCGAGCCGGAAATTGAAAGCCCGCTAACGCCGGAAGCGGTGGCGCAAATTGCCGCGCTGCCAGAGGTGGTTAGCGTGACGCCCATCCTGAACTTGCCGACGGGCATGGAGTTGAGCCTGACGCGCGGCGAAACAAGTTTGCAAGTGTACATTTCTAGCGGGGAGGGAATGCCGTTTCGTTTTGGGCCGCCCGGACGCTCTGATATGTTGGCCGGGACGGATTTGCCGCAAAATCAGGCAGGCGCGGTGTTGGCGTCCGGGTTGGCCGACCGCCTGCTGGCGGAAGGGGAGACGTATGCGGACTTGATTGATGAGCCGCTGACCCTGACGGTGATGATGCCGCGTGGCGACACGGCCGATTTTTCTACCAAAGTTGTGGGCATACAAGATGGCTTCTCGACGCGCTCGCTGGATGTGGGTGTGGCGGAACGAGAGGCGATGATTGCCTGGTGGTATGATGACCCCGGATTTTTGGCGCGTCAGGGATATGACCAGTTGGTGGTGCAAACGACGGATTTGGGTGTGGTAACGGCCGTAACGGCCGTTCTCGAAGAGCGCGGCTACAGAGTGCAGTCGCTGGACGCCATTTTGGATGTAGCCAACCAGGTTTTGGCGTTGATGCAGGCGTTGTTGAGTTCCGTTGGCGGATTGGCCTTGCTGGTGGCTGCGTTGGGTGTGGCTAACACGATGATGATGGCGATTTACGAACGCACTCGCGAAATTGGCGTGCTCAAGGCGTTAGGCGCATCGGCGCGTGAAATCCGCTGGCTGTTCACTGTGGAAGCAGGCATGATTGGGCTGATTGGCGGCTTTTTTGGCTTGATTTTCGGCACGCTGCTCGGTCGCTTGGTGGATTGGATTGGACATCGTTTCCTGATTAACGAAGGGGTCACAGGTGTGGGGCAGCTTTCTGTGGTGCCGCCCTGGCTGGCATTGGGGGCGCTGGCGTTTGCCGCTTTTATCGGCATTGTGGCCGGACTTTATCCCGCATCGCGGGCGGCACGGCTTGATCCGGTAGCCGCACTGCGGCATGAATAGGATGGCAATTCGCCAAGATGTAGAACCAGCCTGATAGCGAAAAGCCAATCTCCATCTGCAAATAAACCTCCGGGAGGTTCAGAAGACGGCTGTTGTTAAGCCCTGAACCTCCCGGAGGTTCGTTTTTCTTGATCAAGTCAAGCACCTTAGAGTAAGGGTGCCTGTTTCAAATACTCTTCTGTTTTGATAGATAAACTCTGGCTGGCGCTGTCTGTGCCCATACTGATGCCATAGATGGTTTGCGCAGCTTGTACCGTGCCGCGATTATGGGTGATGACGATGAATTGAGATTTGAGACTCAATTCGCGCAGCAGGTCGCGGAAGCGGTTGACGTTGGCTTCATCAAGCGCGGCGTCTACTTCGTCCATGACGCAGAAGGGCGTGGGCGACACTTTGAGCAGGCTGAAGATGAGGGCAGCGGCCGTTAACGAGCGCTCGCCACCAGAAAGCAGCCCAAGCCCTTGCTCGCGCCGATTGGGTAACTGGGCAATGATGTCCACACCGCTGATGGTCAGGTCGTCAGGATCGGTGAGGACGAGGCGGGCGGAGCCACCGCCAAACAGCTGCTCAAATGTACGGCCGAAAATGATGTTGACTTCTTCGACCGTGCTGGCAAATGCTTTCGAGGTCAAATCATCCAATTCGGCGATAACATCGCGCAGTTGGCGTTCTGTTTCATTCAAGTCTTCAACTTGCTGCGTCAGAAAATCAAAGCGTTCCTGAGTTGATTCGTACTCTTCGGGGGCATCGGGGTTGATGGCGCCCATGCGCTGCAACTGACCACGATAATTGTGAATCGTCTCTTCGATGTCGCTGGGCAGTTCGGTGACGCCTGGCAGCTCTTCGGCAAAATCACCCATAGGCAGCGGGGTTGGGCCGGTTTGGTCATCGTCGTAGGCGAGGGTGACAATGCCGAGGTCAGCTTTAATGCGTTCTTGCAGCCCTTCGATCTGGCTCTCTTCTTGTGAGCGTTTGACCTGGGCCTGGGTGTAATGCGTTTCTAGTTCGAGTGTGCGCCGTTGAATGGCGGCCATCTCTTCTTCAAGCTGGCGCATTTCCAGGCGGTAGGCGGTCAGTTGTTCGCGTGCGGGTTGCAGCGAGGCTTCGAGCTGGTCGAGGCGTTCTTGCAGCCGTTTGCGTGTTTGTTCTTCATGGCTGAGGTCGATTTGCCCTTGCTGTGTTTGCAATGTTGTTTGTCGTTCGCGCAAACGGCCGATTTGCTTCTCGACCTGATTCAGGGTGGCGCGGCGGCTGTCAACGACGGCCTGACGACCGGCGACGATGGTTTGCGCGGCGGTGATGCTTTGTTGTAAGGTGAGGCGCTGCTGCTTTCCTTCGTTGATGGGGAGGGCATTGAGTTGGTCGCGGGCATGGAGAACGGCCGTTTCCCCATTCTCAACATCCTGCCGGTACGTTACCAGCGCCGTTTCCGCATCTTGCACCCGCTGCGCCAGACGGGTTAACTCTTGTTGGCGTGCTGCCGCCTGACGGGCATTGGACGCTTGTCGCTGCTGCACAAAATTTTGTTGCTGACGCCCATTGTCCAGGCTGCGCTGCGCCTGAGCGACGCGCTGTCCGGCTTCATTTTCCAGTCGGCCCAGTCGTCGTTCCTCTTCTTGCAGCTCGTCTACTTCGTTTTGCTGCCCTTGAATGATTTCATTGAGCTGCCCCAGCATATTTTCCAGGGCGGCCACTTCGTCCTTGATCTTCGCCAGTTCATTCTTGCTTTCGCGCCACTCTTGCTCGCGGGCGAGGACGTTGTTTTGTCCGTGGCGACCACCGGTCTCCACAAGGCCACCGGCGTGAACGATGAGGCCGCCAGGAGCAGCGGCCAGCGCCCCGGATGGAAGCTGGCGTGCCAGGCGATAGGCGGCTTGATCATCGGCCACTAGCAGCACACGTCCCAGCAGCAGTTGTGCCAGGGGGGCAGCCTCTTCTTTGCTGCTGATGTGCTCGCTGGCCCAACCGATAACGGCCGTATCCTCTGGCGCGGCCATGGGTTCTGGTGGCTGCACATCGGCCAGGGCGGCGGCGGTAAGTGGTTGTTGGCTGCCTTTAAGTGCCTGCCATAAAGCATGGCTGTCGGGCAGGACGAGCGTGGACAGACGCGCGGCAAGCGCCGCGGCAACGGCCGTTTGGTGTGTTGCTGGAATGGTAATGAAATTGGAAAATTGGCCGAGAATGGGCACATCTTTGCCCACTTTAACCGTTTTGCTGCGCATCTGGTCCAGCATTTCGACGCGTGTTTCTAGCCGGGCCACCTCTTTTTGCCGTTGTGTCAGGTCGCGGCTTTGTTCGCCATAATCACGGCGTAAATTTTTCAGGTCGCGGATGCGTGTTTGTCGCTGTTCTTGCAGGTCGACACGCTTTTGGCGCAGTTCTTCGACGCGGGATTGGGCGGATTGGAGAACGGCCGTTGCCTTTTCAATCTCACCGGCTATTTGTGCCAACTCTGCGGCCAACGCCTCTTCACTTTCCTCTTTTTTCTCTTTGCCCTCCGCCTTTTGCATTTCGGCCAGACGTTCGCGCAGTTGGCTTAACTGCCCTTCTGCCTGCGCCAGCCGATTTTGCTGGGTGCGCTGCTGTTGTTCGGCTTGCTGCACGGCATTTTGCCAGCGGTTGATTTCTGCCTGCTGTGCCTGGAAGCTGCTGTTGAACTGGTGCAGTTCGAGCTGATTGGCTTGCAGGCTGGCCTGGGCGGCGGTTAGTTCGGCGGTGGCTGTTTCTAATTCGGCGGCGGCGCGTTGGCGCTGTTCGTCGAGTTGGGGCAGTTCTTGCTCGATGTCGGCAAGCTGCCGCCGCAGTGCTTGCTGCCGTTCGTGCAAAATGGCGACTTCGCGGCGGGCACGCTCCAGTTGGTCGCGGATGTCGTCGCGCTGTGTCTGGATTTCCTGGCTTTGCTGTTGGCGGTGGTTGATGCGCTGGCGCAGGTCGTTCATGTTTTCTTGCTGCACGAGCAGGCGGTGGCGGCTTTCTTGCCAGATGGATTCGGTGGAAACGGCCGTTTCCCGTGCCGCGCGTAGTTTCTCCTTCGCCTGTTCCCATTTGTAGCCATACCAAATGCGCAGCAAATGGCGCAAATCAATCATCACCTGCTCGTAATTGCGGGCGCGGGTGGCTTGCCGTTTTAGGGAGGTCAGGCGTGGCTGAATTTCGGCCAAAATGTCATGAACGCGCTGCAAATTGCGCTGCGTTTCTTCAAGTTGGCGCAAAGTGGTCGCCCGCTTGCTTTTGTAATGGTTGATGCCTGCCGCTTCTTCAAAGAGCGCACGGCGCTCTTCGGCACGTAAGGAGAGTGCCTGGTCGATGAGACCCTGGCCGATGATGGTGTAGGTGCGCTCTGCCAAACCGCTGGTTGCCAGCAAATCGGTGATGTCTTTGAGGCGCACTTTTTGACCGTTAATTAAGTACTCATTTTCGCCGGTACGGTAGGCGCGACGGCCGATTTCCACTTCGGTGTATTCGATGGGCAGCCAGTTGTCGCTGTTGTCCAGCGTGAGCATGACTTGGGCCATGCCGGCGCGTGGACGGCTCTGGCTGCCGGCAAAAATCATGTCGGTGGTGCGTTTGCCGCGCAGTGCGCCGTAGCTTTGTTCGCCTAATACCCAGCGCAGCGCGTCGGCAACGTTGCTCTTGCCGCTGCCATTTGGCCCGACAATAGCTGTGATGCCATCGTCAAAGATGAATTCTGTTTTACTGGCAAAGGTTTTGTACCCTTGCAGTACGAGTCGTTTTAATTTCATGGATTGTTTTGTTCTTGCGAGACTGATGCGCATTGCTCCAATCTCGTTATCTTAGATGTTTTCAGGTTAAAAACAAACGATCTCTTAGCGGCGGGCAGTATAGTGATAACTTGTTTACCTGGCAAGTGTGCGTGAATTTTCAGAATAAAGTTTTTCTCTGCTGGATTTGCCTCATATAATAAGTAACAATCTCACTTACGCGTTTACATCGTAGCACGAGGCATCTTTTATTGTGGTTACCCGACAAGAGTTAGAACGAGCTATCGTTGCAATTGAGGAACGGCGCACGGTTTTAGGCGCACAGGTCGTGGATACGGCCGTTGCCGCCTTGCGTGAAAAGCTGGCTTCGCTGCTGGACTCATCAGCCGATGCCTATAAATTCCTGACCGTATTGGTTGCCGACTTGTCGGGGTTTACGGCCATGTCTGAAGTGATGGATGCAGAACAGGTGCGCGATATGATCGACGCCATGTGGCAGCGCCTGGATCATGTAATCCATATGTGGGGCGGGGCGGTAGACAAGCACCTGGGAGATGGCGTGATTGCCTTGTTTGGCTTGTCGGAAGCGGAAGAGGATGCGGCCGAGCGGGCGGTGCAGGCGGCGCTGGATATGTTGTTGGAATTGACTGTTTTGAATGAGCGCATTCAACAGTTGGATTATGGGCAATTTGGCTGGCGTTTGAACCGGTACCGTTTGCAAATGCGTGTGGGCGTGAATGCCGGGCCGGTGTATTGGGGGCAGGTGGGCAGCCGCGACGTGAATACGGCCGTTGGCGATGCAGTCACCATTGCGCAGCAGTTAGAATCGCTGGCTCCGGTGGGGGGAACACTCATTTCAGAGTCAGTTTACCGTCCCATTCAAGAATTATTTGAGGTTAAGCCGCTGATGCCGGTTACGGTGTCGGCGCAAATTCCGCCGCTGCCCGTTTATGTGGTGGAACACGAAAAGTCGGCCGCTTTTGGGCCGCTGGTAGAGCGGAGTGATATACAAACACGCCTGATTGGGCGTGATATGGCGCTGATGCAGTTGCAGCAGGTGGTGCAGGCGGCGTTGGATGGCGGCTTTTGTCAGTTTGTGACGGTGGTGGGGGATGTTGGCGTTGGGAAGTCGCGGCTGCTGCGGGAGTTTCGCCGGTTGTTGCAAATGGGGCCAGAGGTGGCGGTTTGGTACGGCCGTATCCAGCCAGAACTGACGCATGTGCCCTATGGCTTGCTGCGCGATTTGTTGGCGCAGCAGTTTCACATTCGCCATTGGCAGCACGGGCATGTTGCCCATGAAAAATTGAGTCGTGGCCTGGCTGTTTATTTTTCGTCGCACGAGGTGGATGACCTGGTGCGCAAGTTAGGCTCTTTTCTGGCGTTGACGGACAGCGTAACGGCCGTATCCGAACAAGATGGCTTTGCTGCGGTGGCGAAAGTGTTAACGGCCGTTGCCCAAAACCAGCCTACCTTGCTCGTACTCGACGATGTACAGCATGCCGATGTCGGTTCCCTGGCTTGTCTGGAGTATCTGGCGGATGTTTGCCAGGATGTGCCCCTCATTTTTGCCGCGCTTACTCGCCCCGATTTGTTGCAGAGCCGTCCCAATTGGCCGCAGCTGCCCTGGCCCGGTGAAACCTTGACTTTATCGCCGCTCAATTCCATTGACACACGCCATTTGCTGCACGACTTGCTGCAAGATGTCCCCAATTTGCCTTTACCGGCACTGGATATGATCGTCGCTTCTACCCAAGGTAACGCCTTGTTTATCAAAGAACTGCTCACTTACCTGACTGTGCATGAAGTGTTGGAGCAAACTGATGAGGCGCGTCGCCTTCATTCAGGGCGATTGCAGGCGTTGGCTGTGCCCACAACTTTGCGCGGATTGTACTGGACGCGCTTCACACAGCTTGCCGAAGAGGAACGCGCCGTGCTGCAAAAAGCGTCGGTGATTGGGCCAGTTTTTTGGACGGATGCGCTGTGTACCCTTGTGGGCAAGGATGTGGCATCGTTGTTGCCGGGGCTGGAACAACAGGGCATCATTCGCCTGCGCCATGGTGCTTATTTTCCTGATTCGCAGGAATATGAATTTCAACATGATTGGTGGCAGAAAATTGCTTATGAGAGTATGCCGCTTTCTGCACGAGTGCGTTTGCATCGGCAGGTAGTTGATTGGTTATCAAGACAAATGGGTGAGCTATTTCCTCGATTGCCGTTATTTATTGCCCGGCAGCAGGCATTGGCGCAAGCCACGTGATGCCGGGTAGTTGTTGTTTTTTATGATCGAGTCTGTATCCCTTGAGCGTACACAATTGGAAGAGGCCATTGCTGTTTTGCAGCGGCAATCTTCGCTGCTGGATGCAGGCATTGTTCAGCTCATCCTGACTGTGCTTCAGGAAAAGTTGGATTCGCTGCGCCAAACGGCCGTTTCTCAAACAACACAGCGCAAACAGGTAACAACCTTGTTCGCCAATGTCTCCGGCTTCACCTGGGTTTTTGAGGCGATGAGCGATACCAACGTGCTGAACATGATGAACCTGCTCTGGAATCAATTGGATATGGCGATTAAAGAGCAGGGTGGCATGGTTGATAAACATCTTGGCGATGGTGTCATGGGGGTCTTTGGGGTTCCCGTTGCTTATGAGGATGATCCCATCCGCGCCATTCGGGCCGCTCTCGATATGCGGGCGCTGCTCAGCGACTTTTTGCAAGACCTGGCAAATTCGCCAATTGCGGCGGCAGCTGTTGGCGAGACAGAAGCAAATTGGCACGACCGGCTGCGTGGGTTGCAAATTCGCGTTGGTGTTAACACCGGGCCTGTTTTATTGGGCCAGGTGGGAGCCAGCCACGAGTTCACAGCGA
This sequence comes from Ardenticatenaceae bacterium, assembly GCA_020634315.1. Lineage (GTDB taxonomy): Bacteria > Chloroflexota > Anaerolineae > Promineifilales > Promineifilaceae > JACSRF01. The sequence goes on from JACKBV010000013.1 coordinate 19,313, forward strand.
TTGGTGATGCCGTGAATGTAGGGCGACGCCTGGAGCAGGCCGCCCCGCCTGGGGGTATTCTCATTTCCCATGAGACGTATGTCCAGGTGCGCGGCACGTTTGATGTGGAACCCATCGGGCCAATTGCCGTGAAGGGACGCACCGACCCCGTGACGGCGTACCTGGTGCTTGGCGTAAGGCCGCGTCTGTTTCAAGCGACCGGGCGCGGCGTGGAAGGTGTTGAAACGCAAATGGTGGGGCGGGATGAGGAGTTGCAGCAGTTGCAGGAGACGGTGCGGCGTGCTGTGCAATTACGCCAGGGGCAGTGGGTGACGGTGACTGGTGAGGCTGGTGTGGGGAAGTCGCGCCTGGTGCATGAGTTTACGCGTTGGCTGCGCGAATCGGGGCCGCAGGATGTTGTTGTGTTGAAGGGAAGAGCAGAGCCGGAGGAACGGCCGTTACCCTTCACCCTGATCCGCGATCTCTTTACCACATACTTCGACATTCGTGACAATGATCGCGCTGTGGTGGCTGAGGAAAAGTTTGTGCGCGGCATGCAGCAGTTTGTGTCGCAGCCTGAAGCGGATATTCGCCAGCGTGTGCGGGTTATCAGCCAGCTAATTGGGTTAGGCGGGGCCGATGTCTATCGCCCGGTGCGCTATGAAGTGGAGCCGCTGCAACTGCGTGATCGGGCGTATCGGTATGTGACGGGTTTGTTTGCCGCGATAACGGCCGTTTCCCATGCTGCTGTCCTTATTCTGGAAGATGTGCATTGGGCTGATACGGAATCATTAAAGCTGATCGCCCATCTGAGCCGCATTTGTCGCCGCGAGCCGTTGTTAATCATCAGCCTGGCACGCCCCTTGCTATTTGAGCGCGAGCCAGATTGGTTAACAATGCAAGAACTGCATCGCCATGTGCAGATACGGCCGTTAGCCGAAGACGAAAGCTACCAGCTTGTGCAAAACATTTTGCGCAAGCTGCCCGAAATCCCCGATGACCTGACCAACCTGATTGTCGAACGCGCCGAGGGCAATCCCTTCTACGTCGAAGAGATGGTCAAAATCTTAATTGAAGATGGGTTGATTATCCCCGGACAAACGGCGTGGCGCTTGCAGCCCAAACGCCTGACACGCGTGCGCGTGCCACCCACGCTCACCGGCGTTTTGCAGGCACGCCTGGATCGCCTGTCTACATTGGAGCGCATCACTTTGCAAAAAGCGGCCGTGGTTGGGCGCGAATTTTGGGATCGTGTGGTCGGTCAGATGCAAGATGACATTGGGCGGACGCTTGATGAAGGCGAAACATTGATTGCTTTGCAGGCGTTGGAGAAGCGCGAAATGGTTTTCCGGCGGCAGACATCTGGCTTTGCCGGGGCACAGGCTTACATCTTTAAACATGCTATGTTGCGCGATGTTGCTTATGAGAGTGTGCTGCTGCGGCAGCGTCCTCTTTACCACAAGCAGGCCGCCGATTGGTTGGTAACAGAGAGCGGGGATCGCGTGGCTGAATATGCCAGCGCGATTGCCGAGCATTATGAAGAAGCGGCGGAAAATATCACGGCTGCGCAATTTTATGAGATGGCCGCCGAGCAGGCGCAAGAACGTGACAATCCAGAACTGGCGATTGATTATTACCGCAAAGTGTTGGCTTTGCTGTCAGAGTATCCTGACCTGGTTGTGGAACTGCTGCGCGTGCAAGAGAAGCTGGGTGATTTGCTCAAGTTGCAGGCGCGGCTGGTGGAAGCGTCGCAAATTTACATGTTGATGCGGCATACGGCCGAATTGGATGGTGATTTGGAAGCGCAAGCCCGCGCTTGCAATGGGTTGGCGGAAATCAGCCAGCAGCAGGCCAATTATGCGAGTATGTTGGGGCATGTGGTGCAGTCGGAGCAAATTGCCTGGTTGGTTAATGCGGAATTGGAATTGGCGCGAGGGCTTTTGTTGAAGGGTGCGGCGCATTTGGGCTTGGGTGATGTGGAATCTGCGCAACAAACGGCCGTTCAGGCCATTGGTATCAGCGAGCGTGTGGGAGAAGCGCGGTTTCTCACCGAAAGTTTGAGCCTGTTGTGTGTGGTGCAGATGCAAATGGGGCAGGCGGTGGCAGATGCATCCTGCTTGCAGCGGTTGGATGCACAGGCAGCGGATTTGCGGCGGCATGAGCATTTGCGAGAGGCACTGGCGTTTAATCAAATCGTGTTGGGTGGTTTGTACAATGAGTTGGGGCAGTACAATCGCGCTGCCCGCTATTTGCTGGAGGCGCTGCGCCTTTATCGTGAAATTGGTCATCAGGTTGCTGTCGCCAATACGCTCAATACGTTGGGGGAGACGGCACGTTTGCAGGGAAATGCGCAGGCGGCATTGACGTTGCACCGGCAGGCATTGCAAATTGCGGAGGCAATTGGCGACCGGTATGGGGAGTTGTTTTATCGCACGAATTTGGGTGGAGCCTATGTGCAGGCGCGACAATTTGCCGAGGCGGTGACGGAGCTGCGGCAGGTGATTGCCTTATCGCAGGATGTGGCGCGGGTTGTGACCTGGATGGGGCTGGCTGAGGTGTATGATTTTTTGGCGGCGGCGTATTTGGGGTTGGGCGAGTTGGCGGAAGCGAAAACGGCCGTTTTGCAGGCACAACGACAGGCGCAAAAAAGCCGCGACACTCGTTCGTTGGCAATTGCCTGGCGCATCTTGGGAAAAATCCTGTCACAGGTCGGTGAGCCAATCTCGTTGGCAGAAAAAACATGGACGGCGTCAGCCTGTTTTGCCAAAAGTTTGCGTGTTTTGCAGGAAAACGGCCGTGCCGCCATGCCGCGTGAACAAGCCTACACATTATGGGATTGGGCCATTCACGAACAGCGGCAAGGCTTATTGGAGAAAAGCCAGCAGTTACAAAAACGCGCCTTGCTCATTGCCAAAAAACTAAAAATCTCCTTTCCCCAAACGTAGCTTTCCGCGAAATTGTCATAGGCAGCACGTCTAACCCAAACGATTTGGTTTGTTTACCTTTTTCTTACACACCTGCGGTAACATGCCCTTGCCAAAATAACGTTATACAATTTTGAAAACTTAAATTAATTCTGGAAGAGGAAATTTCGATGACCGTACAAACAGATTCCTACAATTTCAAAGCGGAAATCAAACAGCTATTACAAATCCTGGTGCATTCGTTGTACAAGGATCGTGACATTTTCTTGCGTGAATTAATCTCCAATGCTTCTGACGCGTTGACCCGGCTGCATTTCGAGATGCTAACCAACCGCGATGTCCTGGATGCCGATGCTGAACTGGCAATTCATATTGATGTGCCTGAAGTGGAAGAGGGGGAAGCTAAGAAAATCATCATCAAAGATAGCGGTATTGGCATGACGCGTGATGAACTGATTCACAACCTGGGCACGATTGCCCAGTCTGGGGCACGCGAGTTTTTGAGCAAGATTGGCGCAGAAGAAATGGATCCCAGTGATGTGATTGGTCAATTTGGGGTTGGTTTTTATTCTGTGTTTATGGTGGCTGACGAGGTGCGCGTGGTGTCGCGCAGTTACCAGAAAGATGCGGAAGCCGCAGCCTGGATTTCTGATGGCAGCGAAAGTTTCCATGTCGAAGCTGCCGATAAGGCGGATCGTGGAACGGAATTGCACATTACGTTAAAGAAGGATGCTGAGGAGTTTGCCACTGAGTGGAAACTGCGCCAAATCATTAAGAAGCATTCTGATTTTGTGCGTTTCCCGGTTTATGTGGGTGAGGAGCAGGCGAATCAGCAGGAGTCGTTGTGGCGGAAACGGCCGTCTGACGTGACCGACGATGATTACAAAAACTTCTATCGGCAGATGACGATGGAATTTGAAGAGCCGCTGTTGACCATTCATTTCGCCGCCGATGTGCCGGTGAATGTGCGTGCTGTGCTCTTTATTCCTGCCAAACGTGAACCGGGCATTTTAGCTGCACGCAAAGACCCCGGTGTCATGCTTTATTCGCACAACGTGTTAATTCAGGAATATTGCACCGATTTGCTGCCCAATTGGCTTGGTTTCATTGACGGTGTGGTTGATTCTGAAGATTTGCCGCTCAATGTCAGCCGTGAATCGGTGCAAAACAACCGCATCATGGCGAATTTGGGTTCAACCATTCGCAAACGTATTCTCCGCGAGTTGAATAAACTGGCGGAAGAGGATGCTGAAAAGTATGAGGCGTTTTGGCAAGAGTTTGGCCGCGCTTTCAAAGAAGGCGTTGCGACAGACCCCACCGCCAAAGAGGATGTGCTGCCGTTTTTCCGCTATTACTCTTCTAAAGCGGATGGCCTGACTTCTCTGGACGAATACATTGGGCGGATGGCCGAGGGGCAAGATGCTATCTATTATGTGCTGGGTGAAGACAGACGGTCGGTGGCACACAGCCCTCATTTGGATCCGTTTAAGGCGCGTGATTTGGAAGTGTTGTATTGGGTAGACCCGCTCGACTCGTTGATTGCGCCAGCGATGTTGGAATACAAAGAGAAGCCGTTTAAGAATATTGATGATGCTGGCCTGGAACTGCCGGAGTTGGAAGAGGAAGAGAAGGAAGAGGATGAGGAAACGGCCGTTCCCGAAAAAGATTTCAACCTCTTTGTCGGGCGCTGCGTGACAACATTAGGCGAGCGTGTGGTTGAAGTGCGTGCATCCAAAGTGTTGAAAGATAGCCCGGTGCGTTTGGTTTCCCCGAAAGATGCACAAAACCGCGAAATGCACCGCATCTATCGCTACCTTGACCAAAACTACGAAGTGCCGAAAAAGATTTTGGAAGTGAATCGCCATCATCCATTGATTGCCAGTCTGGCCCGCTTAATCAACGAAGAACCAGATTCCCCAGTGATCAATATGTCCATCGAGCAATTGTATGACAGCGCCTTAGTGCAAGAAGGCTTGCACCCGAATCCGGTGCAAATGCTGCCCCGCATCCAGGAACTAATGATGCTCGCCGCGCAAAGCATGAAGCGCGAGTAATTCTGTGAAGAGAGAAGAGAGATGAGTGAAGAGCGAGTCACTCTTCTCTCTCCACTCTCCACTCTCCTCACTCTTCTTTCTTCTCTCCTCACTCCCCTTACCGGTAATGCTTCAATTTACTGCCAGTCCACATGTCAAAGCTAGGCGTGCCTTTGGCTTTATTGCCTCCGCGCCAACCCCCATTCTCTTCCGGGCCATAAATCACGACATAGGTCATTTGCTTTAATTTGATAAAGTCAGCCGCCAGATCGAGGCCCGTCGTGCGCTGAATGCGTTCGCGCCAGGTGCCGGTGTTGATGTACAGCACTTCACGATTATTAGCCCCATCCAATGCCCAAATGCCCGGTTTGTGCGTGTGTCCATAAAGCACAAAGTGGTAGTTTGGGTTATTTTGCCAGATATGCTCGCGGAACGCGCCCTGGAGATAGGGGTCGGCGTCGTCGTCGCTGCCGCTTTGGCTGCCCATGAAGAAGAGAACGAATTGGAGGAGGGTGTTGGTGTCGGTGAAGTCGAGCATTTTCCCGAAAAGCCAGCGCAAGGGAACGGCCGTTGCCAGCCGCACAAACTCATCAGGTCCCGGCGTATTTAGCCGTTCAACCAGGTCGCCCAAACCGCGCAGTCCGCGTGTGGCACGCAAACCCTCATCTAAATTGGTGAGCGGCGTGCGCCAATGCTGCACAAAAGGTGTGTTCAGGATATTTTTGACAACCGCGTCCGTGATTTCATCCATCGCCTTGCGGTGACGCTTGTTTTGCTCAATTTCGTAGTAGAGCCATTCCAGCAGTCGCCCCATCGGCCGTACATTGTCAATATCTTCCAAGCGCTCTACCAAACTGTGCCCAATCCGATGCTCCATTTGCTGTGCTTGCCACACCAGGCCAACGGCAAATTCAGTGGCAATGACATCGCCAATGGGCACTTGTAGGTGCGCCTCCAGACTGGTGGTGTCGTGCCCGCCGCCATAGTTCCACAAGTCGAATTGGTGTCCGTGACGGCCGTATACGCCACTCACTTCATCTTGATAATCATAGCGGTACCACCACTGTCCCTGCGGATTGCCCGTCACCGTTGTCGTATCGACCGTTAAACCGGCCATTTTGCGCCACTCTTCGCGTAGCGAGGGATAGAGATTGATCAGGCGATCATGATTGCCGGGGATGTAGAGCACCCGCACGGGTGGCAGCGTGCCCGGCTGAATAGCGGCCATGCGCTGGTGAATCTCTGCTTCCAAATTGCGGAACAGCGCCAGAATTTCCCAATTGCGATACAAAATCGTGTCTTTGGGCACATCTTCCTTGTGTCCACTGGCGGGCATTTGCCCAAGGATGCGCAGGCATAATCGTTCGGTGGGGGTTGTGTTGGCGGTCGTGAGGGTGCGCCAATTGCGCACATCAGCCAGGCCATTTTCTCCCCAGGGGCGGTCGGCGGGCGGCACGTCAAACCAGTGGGCAGAGCGAATCAAATCGGGAATGTCGCCGAGCAGCAGTAGGGTGATTTCTTTTGCCCGTTTGCGCACGGCCAATTCGACAATGTCGCTCAAAAAAACTTCTTCAAAAGCATCGGGGGGTAGGTTGTGTTTACCGGCGGTTTCGTCAACAAAGTGCAAATCGCTCAAGACAATAAGCATGGGAACCTCCTTGTGGGTGAACGGTAGACGGGGCTTGCCGCCTACCGATAACTGCTTATTGGCTATTGTAAACGATTTGGCAGGGTTATGGGGCGATGGCGGTGAACAGGTTACGGCCGATTTCCGTGATTTTCCCCACATCATCGTCATTTTCAAGGACGATGACGAGAACATAGCGCGGCGCGGCTGCCGGGTAAAGGCCAAGATACCAGACGTTGGTGCTTTCATCGGGGCCAGAGAGCACGCGCACGCTGAGTTCGGAGAAGGTTTCAATTTGGGGCAGGGCGGTGCGGATGTCGTAAGCAGTTTGGGCGGAAACGGCCGTTTCGCCATCACCACTTACCACCACCGGCTGCCACGCGCCGTCGCTGTTTTGCAGTTCCGTTACCAGTTGCAGGGTCGGGAAACGGCCGTTTTGCGCCAATGTTGCCAGCGCCAGACTCAGTTGCAGCGGCGTCACCGTCAAATTGCCCTGACCAATACCTGCCAACGCCGGTTCGGCAATCGGTTTTGCTTCCGCTTCGGTGGTCGCCAGCGGGATATTGGGCGTACTCGTCAGGCCAAAAAGCGCAAATGCCTGATCCAACCCACTGACACCCAACTGATCCGCCAGGTCTTGCATGGGGCCGGGGCATTGGTGGCGCAGCACATCTGCCCAGGTTGCCGCGTCAGGCGGGTGGCTGGCGCAGCGTGTGACAATGCCATTGACCGGCACCGGGCGATTCGCATTGTCTACCGGGTCATTCAAATTAATGATGCCTTGCTCCAGCGCCAGGGCCAGTAAGAAGGGTTGCAGCGTCAGCCCTGGCTGATATTGGCTTTGTGTGACACGATTGAGCAAGGGGGCGCTGGCGTCATTGGTCAAATCGTCAAATTGCTCGTCGAGCAAGTTGGGGTCATAGCCAGGATGGCTGACCAGGGTTAACAGTTCGGCCGCGCCGGTATCTGTTAATTCGAGCAAGATGAGCGCACCGGTTTGATCACGCAGGAAGACATCGGCAATCTGCTGTAACTCAGCGTCGAGTGTCAGGCGAATGTCTTGTCCAACCGGTGCCTGGTGCAACGTTTGCTGCCACCAACGCTGCCAGGCGGGTTGATCATCGCCGCGCAGCAGCGTGTTGTAACTCTCTTCGACGCCAGCCGTGCCGTGTCGAAAGCTGTAATAGCCGACGGCTGGCCCGATGGCGGGCAAGGGGTAGATGCGCTGCGGGCGTTCGTCGCTGCCGCTGGTTTGTGCCAGGAGACGGCCGTTTCTATCCCAAATGCTGCCCCGTTGGATGCGTAACTCCGCTTCCACCAGACGGGGATTGTCGTCGCGGACAAGGAGGGCGTCGGCACGCAGCACGCTCCAAAAGATGAGGGAGAGGGCGATGAGGCCAAACCCTATGAGTAAAAACATGGTTAACTGGCGCAGATGGGCGGCGTTGTCTGTGGCGTATGGCGTGTGGCGTAAATTTTGGTTGCTCATGCGAAAAAGTTAGGTCGCGTTTTCCCGCGACAGGTAAAGAAGCAGCCCGGCCATAACGCTGCTAATAAAGAGTGAACTGCCACCATAACTGACGAAGGGCAGGGTAACACCGGTAAGCGGCAGCAGCTTGGTGACGCCGCCCATGATCAGCAATGCCTGGGCGCTGAAAAGGATGGTGATGCCGGCGGCCAAATAGGTGTGAAACGGCCGTTGCGCCAGCAGCGCAATACGCATTCCCCGGTAGGCGAGCAGGGCGAAAACGGCCGTAATCCCTATACTGCCAATCAATCCCCATTCTTCGGCAATGGCCGCAAAGGCAAAATCAGAATGCACCACCGGAATATAATCGGGAAATCCTTGTCCAATGCCCTGCCCGACAATGCTCCCGGCAGCCAGCGCGTACAACGATTGCACAATCTGAAAGGCGCGATTATCCGCTTCCGGCCACGGGTTCCACCAGGCGTCAACACGGAGGGCGACCACCGCAAACAAAAAGTAGGCGGCAATGCCTGCCAGCAGCAGCAGCGCGACACCGCCCAATACATACCGCTTATCTCCTGTTGCCAGATATAGCAGCGCCAAAAACAAGATGAAAAAAAGGGTGGCTGCTCCTAAATCTTGCTGCCACACCAGCAGCACCATACAAAAGCCCCACATGACTAGTAGTGGTGCCAGGTAGGGTAACGCGGTAAAGAGGCCACGGCCGTTTCCCAACCGCAGCAAACTCTCGCGTTCGTCAAAATAGCTGGCGAGAAAGACAACCAACAGCAGTTTGAGCAGTTCGGAGGGTTGGAAGAAGATAGGGCCAGGCAGTGGCAGCCACAAGGCTGCGCCAAAGCCGGTGGGATTGACGCCAAAAAGGAGTGTTGCCGCCAGCAGCAGCAGCCCGCCAATGAGCCAGGTGTAACGATAGTGGCGCAGCCAGTTCAGGTTGTGGGGCAGGAGGGTGATGGCAAGGAAAACGGCCGTGCCCAATCCCACCCACACCACTTGCCGCAGCAAAAAATTAGGTGCCAGGCGGTCAATGAGCACAATTCCCCAACCGGTTAGCAGCGCAAAAATGGGCAGCAGCAGCGGATCACGATTTGCTTGTGCCTGTCGCAGCAGCAGATGTGCGCCTGCTGTTCCAACCAGCCAGACGCAGGGTCCCCATAAATGGGACGTCGTACCATCGCCGCGCACCAGGCTCAAGGCAATCGCGTTTACAAACACAAATGCCGCAGCTAACATTAATAACGTTAGCTCGCGGCGATTATTTGTTTCAATCAGGTCTTCGGAAGTTGAGAAATACATAAGTTCGCGTGAAACAGTAAACGTGGAATACAACCGATCCTACCACGTTTTCCGTCTTGCGCCTCATGTCAAATAGTGGCCCACAAGCGGTGCTAATTCAGCTTTCACCTGCGGCGGAATTTTGCCAGGCTCAGTAATGAGCGAATCTTTCAGCGTGTGATGTGCTGGATAATCACCCGCCCATGTTTCCATATGCTGTACCAGATAGCTGAGCGCTCGCTGTGCCAATTCTGTGTTTCGCTGCAAAACTCGCACCACAGCTTCAACCGTGACTGGCTCTTCACTTTCATGCCATACGTCATAATCGGTGACGTGTGCCATCACTGCATAGGCGATCTCCGCTTCTGCTGCCAGATACGCCTCCGGGCTGGTGGTCATACCAATAAGGCTCATCCCCCACTGCCGAAATGTGTTCGATTCTCCCTTGGTGCTAAAACGAGGCCCTTCAATGGTGATGAATGTGCCCCCTTCATGCACCGTGCCGCCCACCGCACGCATCGCAGCGGCCAATGCTTTGCCCAATTCTGGTGAAAACGGATCGGCGACGCTGATATGGGCCACCAGACCACGCCCAAAGAAGGTTTGCGCACGCTGCCCTTTGGTGTTGTCGTAAAGTTGGTCAGGAATGACAACGTGTCCTGGTGCATAATCTTCACGCAGTGAACCGCAAGCGCTGACAGCGACGATATATTTCACGCCCAGGGTTTTCAGCGCGTAAATGTTGGCGCGATACGGAACCTCGCTGGGCGTGAGAAAGTGACCTCGCCCGTGGCGGGGAAGGAAAGCGATGCGCTGCCCGTGCAGTGTGCCCACAGTAATTTGATCGGATGGGGTGCCGAATGGGGTTTCGATGTGTAATGCTTCAACATGGGTCAAATCGGCCATTTGATACAGGCCGCTGCCGCCGATGACGGCGAGTTCGATGTCTTTCATGCTGCTCCTCTCCTTCTATTGTTGACGTTTTTGGCGGCGTTCGAGAACGGCTTTCGCGTCTTCGAGTTGACGTTTTGCTTTGCTCAAATCGGTTTGCAAAAGCTTAATGCGATCTCCTGCGGCCTGTTTGAATTGTTGTAAGCTTTTTGCTTGTTTGGTATAGGCTTCTTTTAGCTCTTGTAATTCGATGTCGCGCTCAACCAAAGTGGTTTGTATTTCGGCCAAATGATTGCCTTGTGTCTCAATCTCTTGCAAGAAACGGGCTATTTCTACTTCAAAGGCTTCTATCTGTAATTTGGATTTGCGTACTTCTTCGCGCAGCTGCTTCTTTTCCAGGTCGCCTTGCTGCCGTACCAGAGCTGCGGTTTGCTGCACGGTGTACAGCTCTTCTTCTCGTTTTTGCAAATCTTCTGCGGTTTGTTCCGCTACTTGTCGCCATTGTTTGGTGGTTGCCTGGTGTTCTTGCAGTTGTTGGGTTAGCTCGGTTACTTTTGCTTCCTGAGCGGCCATTTGCTGGTGCATGGCGTCGAATTCGAGGCGGTTTGTTTCCAGGTTTGCTTTGTACCAGAGGAGTTGTTCGGCGCGGTCTTGGGCTTCGTCCTCTAATTCGGCTAACTGCAATTTAAGCAAGGATAATTCTTGTACTTGGACAGAGAGGCGCTCCATTTCAGAGAGCTGTGCCTCTAGCTCTGGGATACGGCCGATTTGCGCTTCCATTTCGGCCATGTGCTGCTGCCCTGCTTCCAATTCCGTGATGCGACCCAGAAGTTTCTCGATTTCCTCTGGCGGGGCAGATAAACGTTGTGTCTCTTGATGTTGCAGCGCATCAAGTTTTTCCATTGCCGCTTCCCACTCATCTTCCAGTTGGCGGCGCTGCATCTGCAACATTTCAGTGACGCGCAAATTCTCCTCAAGTTGAGCTTTGCTGCGTTTGGTTTCGTCTTCCAACTCTTTGGTGCGTTTTTGGGTTGCCTCTGCCAATTCTTGCCAACGAATCAGCGCATCTTCTTGTTCAGCCGAATGTTGTAGATTTGCTTGCAAGGCAGTTTCGAGACTGCTGATGCGATCATCTAATTTGTCGTTTGCTGCTCTGGCTTCGATTAGTTGGTTGTCGAGCTTGGCTTTGGCGGCATCTAACTTTTGTTTTGCGTCGAGGAGGTCGGCGTGTTGGCGATGCAATGTTTCTAGCTCTTGGTTGCGTTCGGCCAACAATTGGCGGGAGACTGTCAGTTCGTTGTTCTGTCGCTCAAATTGGGTGTGACGGGTGCGCAGTTCTTCGTCTTGCTTTTCCTGGCTTTGTCGAAGCTGTGTGATTTGTTCTTCGGCTTGGGTGAGTTTTTCGGTGAGTGAGGTTACTTTGGCTGAAGCCTCGCCGGCAACTTCTTGCAGCCGTTTGTCGAAAGATTGTTCCAACTCGATGCGGGCGGCGATGGCGGAGGCGGCTTCTTCTTGCAGCCGCCGGAGTAGATCGACTTGATGGCTGCTGCGTTCGAGGGAACGGCCGTTTGTGGGCGGCTCAAATGGGCCAGGACTGTGGTCAATTTCGGGGACAATGCCCTCATTGCGGATAAGTTGATACCCGGTTGTATCAATTGAACTTACCCAGCCCTGGATTTTGCCGCTGTCTTCAACGAGCAGGCGCTCTGTGTAGACATCTCCCCAAATTTCGCCATCGGAGTGAATAATCGTCTCCAGGGAAACGGTTGAACCGTACACCAGACCGGCGACACGGATTTTGGGGGCAATGATGTTGCCGACAATATTGGCTCCGGGCACGACATAAACCGGTTCGTCAAGTGGAATATCGCCAACGCGATAGCCACTAATTTCGACCCATTTTTCATTACGCCGGAGAATAGAAAGAAGATTACGGCCGTTTCGTTTGTTATTTGCAGTATTCATGCTGACGGCATATTCTTTGCGCTAATCATCCTGTTTGCTGAGCCAATTATAACAGGTGCAAGGGAAACTGGTTATAGTGAATCGTAACTAGTTGATAGAAATGCTTGTAGTGCCCAAAGAAGTTTGATACACTGCGATTGTGCAAATGACCCTGAGAAAACCATGGCTGCTGGTCAGCTTCTTCATAGTAGGGTTGATTGTAGCCGGTATTTGGTGGCAAACGCAGGCCGCTTCGATACCGGCTTATACGGGTTATGCACGCCTTGATGGCCCGATTTCTTTGGAATTATCCGCCTCGCCAGCCGTTGTCACTCCTGGTGACAACGTTACATTGTTCGTGCGCCTGACAAATAATACGGGCACAACGGCTACGCCTGCGATCTCCTTGTATTTGCCAGCCTCTTTGCATTTGCAAACGGCTGTGCTGCCGATGGGCGCTACCTTTAATATCCAGACGCGCGTGTTGACCTGGCTGCCGGTGTTTGCCGCCGATGAAGGCGTGCAAGAAATTACGCTGCCATTACGTGTAGAAACGGCCGATTTGCAGCAGCCGGAACAAATGGTAACGGCCGTTTTGCAAACGCATCACGAAACGGCCGTAGCCGAAACCGCCTCCACGCAGTTAGAAATGCCCATCTGGATCGGCATTGCCCCACAAATTAACAGCGTGACAGACCTGGTACAAGTGCCATTAGGGCAGCCGGTGCAGTTGCAAGCCAACATCAGCGGTTCTGGCCCGGTGTCGCAAGTGTGGTATTTGGGCGATGGGCGGCGTGTGGAAGTCAACGACCCCACTGTCGCCTATTCTCTGGCCGGTGTTTACCAAATCACGCTAGAAGTTACCAATCCTTTGCAAACTGTTTCGCGCACACACATTTTGACCGTTGTGCCGCATCCTTCTGCCCAATTTGTGGCTGATGATTGGAGTGTTGGCGTCGGGCAGCCGGTTACATTTCTCAACCAGAGTGGCGGTCAATCGCCGCTGTCTTATTCCTGGGATTTTGGCGATGGGCAAACGTCCGATCAGCCGTCCCCGACGCACAGCTACACCTTGCCCGGTACATATCAGGTGCATTTGACCATTCGCAATGATTTTGGCGAGGCGGAAGCGTTTGGCATGGTGACGGTGGGAATGCCACCACAAGCGGATATGTCGCTTGCTGACAGTGTGCCTGCCGGGCAGCCGTTGTATGGACAGGCTTTTGGGGATGATTCCGTGACGGGATATGTGTGGGAGATGGGAGACGGCCGTATCTACGAAGGCCCTTCTGTGACCCATACGTACCGGCAAATGGGTGATTTTTATGTGCTGCTCACAGCTTTAAATGAGTTTGGCAATACGCAGGTGGGGCGTTGGGTGCATGTTGATCCCGGCGTTTTGTTGACCTACCTGCCGTTGGTTTTGCGCGAGAATGTGGTGGGAGAAACGGCCGTTGAGGATGTACTAGCGGGACTTGACCTGGAACCGGTTGAATTAAGTGAGCCATTTGTGATGGAGCCGGTTGACCTGCCCGCTAACCTGACCCAGGCAGAGCAGCTTTACTACTACATCAACCTGGCGCGGCAGCAGTTCGATTTGCCTCCGCTCAATCAGGTTTATACGCTAAACATCGCTGCCCAACAGCACACCGATGACATGTCTATCTTTGCTTACACAGCGCACATGGGTGCTGATGGCTCTTATCCCGCCGAGCGGCTGCTGACTGCCGGATATGCGCAAGGTTACGCTGGCGAAGCGACCGCCTGGGGGTTTGAGCATCCCTACGAAGCGGTTGAATTTTGGGTCAACAGCCCTGCTCACCGGCGCATCATTTTGAACCGGTTTGCGACAGATGTCGGCGTTGGGTATACAGTCAATTTCACCGCGCCAAATGTCTGGTATTGGACGGCCGAATTTGGTGATACGTATGGCGTGCCGCTCTCTCCAGTTGTGCGCTTACAGGAATCGACAATTATGTCGCCAACTGTAACGACGCCTGTCGAATATCGCTGGAACTGGCCTCTGCCTTTGCAATCAGGGCAGGAATTTGTGTTGTACTTCTATCAAGGACGGCAGGCGGTACGCATGGCAAGCGCAACACAACCCGCTTTAGGTTCGCTATATGCGCTGCCATTTGCCGCTTATGATGTGGCGGTGGAGCCGGGCGAATATCAATGGCAGATCAAGTTGCAGCAAGGGCAAACCGTGTTGGCGGAAAGCGCACTAAGCTCCATCGTGCTGCTGCCTGACCTTAACCTGCCGACGCCAACGCCAGAAGTTACGGCGACTGTGCCTGCGCCAACGGTGACGCCAACGCCAACGACTCCCAGTGGCCCCATCTGGCCTACCGAGACGCCGCGTCCCACGCTGCCGCCGCCACCGGTATTCCCCACGGCGACGCCAGCCCCCTAACACTTTGTTCCCTCACGTTGTTTTGTTTCATTACCTGGAGGACCTATGCACGTCACATTAATTGATGTTGTCACCTTATTTGCTGCACTTGATCATCCTGATTGGGTTGTTGTCGATTGCCGCTTTAGTCTGGCTGATACGGAAGCGGGGCGGCGAGCTTATGAAGCGGCGCACATCCCCGGTGCCATATATGCCCATCTGGATGATGACTTGAGCAATCCGCCGACAACCGATAACGGCCGTCACCCACTTCCGCCAGTTGCTATTATGAATGAGCGCCTGGGACAGATGGGCATTGACAACAGCAAGCAAGTCGTCGTCTATGACGATGCCAATGGCGCAACGGCGGCGCGGTTGTGGTGGATGCTGCGTTACCTGGGGCATGAAGCGGTTGCTGTTCTTGACGGTGGCTGGAAGGCATGGTTGACGGCCGATCTGCCGCGGCAAGCTGGTGTGCAGACAAAAGTCCCCGCGCTGTTTCATGGTGAACCGCGCACAGAGTGGTTGGTCACGATGAGCCAGGTGCCCGCACAACCTTTGCTCGTTGATTCGCGTGAAGCGCCGCGCTATCGAGGTGAATTTGAGCCAATCGATCCGCAAGCGGGGCATATTCCTGGTGCGGTGAATTACTTTTTCCAGCGCAATTGGGGTGAAGACGGCCGTTACCTGCCTCCTGCCCAATTGCGCGAACAATTAACTGCGTTGTTTGGCAGCACTTCGCCCGATGAGGTCACGTTTTACTGTGGCTCTGGCGTGACGGCTTGTGTCAATTTGTTGGCAATGGCTCATGCCGGGTTAGGAAACGGCCGTCTTTACGTCGGTTCCTGGGGCGAGTGGTGTCGCCAGGCTGAGAATCCTGTGGGTCGTCATTTGTAACCCGGTTACGGCTCACGCATTACGGACAATACAATGAATGCACGAAAATTAGCTCAATTAGGGATACCGAATGGGGAAGCGATGAAATTGGCGGGAACGGCCGTACGCGATGCACGCCAAATGGGCATTCCCAAACGGGACATACCAGATTTACTTGCTGCGGTTGTCGAAAACCCATCCGACTATACCCAGGACGCCCTTTTGGGCGATCTGGCAAATGCGCTGTTGTCACAACAAACGGCCGTTTCCGAATTCCGCCCGCGCACACAACCAGCCCCATACCACATCTGGGGGCGCAACCTGGAAAAAGGCTCCCTCGACCAGATGGCAAACGCCGTACAACTTCCCGTTGCGGTACGCGGTGCGCTTATGCCCGATGCCCATGTCGGATATGGCTTGCCCATCGGTGGCGTTCTGGCAACGCGCAACGCCGTCATCCCCTATGCCGTGGGCGTGGACATCGCCTGCCGTATGAAAATGACAGTGCTTGACCTCTCGCCGCACGTCATTCGTGGCGAACAGAAGCGTCTCGCTAATGCCATCGAAGCGGAGACACGCTTTGGCATTGGTGCCGGCTTTTCACGCCAGCAGCGGCGAGATCACCCCGTGTTGGAAGAAGATTGGTCAGTCAGCTCCATCACACAACGCGGCCGTGATAAGGCATGGGAGCAGCTTGGCACCAGTGGCAGTGGCAATCACTTCGTTGAATTTGGCGTGTTAGAAGTGTTCGATGACGAAGTTGGCTTGCCGCAAGGGCAATATCTGGCTTTGCTTAGCCACAGCGGGAGTCGTGGTACCGGGGCGGCTGTCTGTAACCATTACAGCAAACTGGCGATGGACTTACACCCCGAACTGCCCAAACAGTTGCGTCATCTGGCGTGGCTGGACTTGAACAGTGATCCCGGCCGTGAATATTGGGCAGCCATGCAGCTAATGGGATTATACGCCGCGGCAAACCATGCCCTAATTCACAAGCACATTGCCAAAAACTTAGGGGCTAAAGTGCTGCTGGATATTGAAAATCACCATAACTTCGCCTGGAAGGAAGAGCATGATGGCGAGACAGTGATTGTGCATCGTAAAGGGGCAACCCCCGCCGGTAGAGGCGTTTTGGGCATTATTCCCGGCTCAATGGGTGCGCCAGGATTTGTGGTGCGGGGTTTGGGCAATGAGACTGCGTTGCAATCGGCGGCGCATGGAGCCGGCCGTCGTATGAGTCGCAAACAGGCGATGCAAAGTTACACCTGGTCTGAGGTGAAGCGGTTCCTGCGTGAACGAGACGTTACCTTGTTGTCTGCCGGGTTGGATGAAGTGCCCATGGCCTATAAAGATATTCACGAAGTCATGGCCGCGCAGTCAGACCTGGTGGAGGTGATGGCTCGTTTTGACCCCCGGCTGGTAAAAATGGCTCCACATGGAGAGAAGCCGGAAGATTAGCAAACCTGAAAGGGATTAGAGCACTCTCCTATATAGCTAGAATCGTGGTAGGAAATAGGTTTTCCCCTGTAAACACAAACTGTTGTTGTGTAATAATCTTCCTCTAAAAGTAGCCTCCCGGAGGTTCGTCTCATGCAATGGACGTTCCACTGATAATCTTCGGGAGGTTTGTTTTTCATTTACGGCCGTCGGCGCATCCGGTGAAGTCTCTTCGCAAATAAACCTCCGGGAGGCTCCAGAGGGGATTCTGTTACGCGCTAAACCCCCAGAGGTTCGTTTTATGGAGCATGAAGTCTCTTTCCTATCAAGGAATGGCAGGTTTGCTGCGCACAAAGAACGCTACAATGAGTGCGGGAATTGCCATGAGCGGTATAGCCGGTAATGATGCCGTTAGATGGAAGGCATAATCATCATATCCAGCCATGCCTTCGGTGCCGGGCAAGACCATGAAACTTGGTTTTAGTGTTACCCCAATAAGCCAGTCGAGGATAGTGAGGTCAAACAGCCAAAAATAAGCGAATAGCGCATAGGTGTGCCAAAACGCGGCTTTGAAGGTGAGCGCCCCGCCATTTTCTTCTCGTAATTTGCGATTTGACCAAATTACCCCACCTAAAAGTATGCCGAAAAATGGGATGGTCAAAATCATCGATTGGATTTGTGCCTTTTTACTTTTTGGGCCAAACGCGGCTTTGATGTCTGGTGGATAATCTTGCAGCCACATTTCTGCATTGATGGCGAGTGATGAGTAAATTAATACGCTCAATGTGCTGTTCATGACGGTGCCGTCAAGGAGGGCTCGCCGCCAGGAAATGATAGGAGAATGTGATGTTTGTGTACTCATAATAGATTGACTCCAGTGTGATAGGACAGGAAAGTTGATTTTTCAAATGCCCTAAACCCGCACACTACTTTTGTTTGTGAAGCGAACTATATTTTGCCACTGTGCCCCATGTGGGCGGCAAAATAATATTTTAGATATATCTAAAATATTAACTAAGGCATCGTGAAATGTCAATCTGCAAATCGAGGTAAATGAGACTTAAATTGCGTGATAACTGGGACAAAATAAAACAGCGCTGGTCTCTCATATAACCGGCGCTGTTTTATTTTGTGAATTTGGTGGTTGGAGGCGTTACAAATTATGAAGATCAGGCACACGCCTGGCGTAAATAATCCCAGGTGAAAATGCCTGTGTCATGGCCGTCGCTCCAGACAATCTGGATCGCGTAGCTACCTACTGTGAGGATGTTTTGGATGCTGATCCCTTCATTTTTTGTTGAATAAAGCACGTCTATATCGGGCGGGCCACCCATGTTATCATGGCCGCCTTTGCATGTAACACAGGGACAAATAGCACGCAGTCCAGCGAAGGGGTATTGACAGGTTTTGCCATCACTCCAGGTGATGGAGAGGATACGTTGGTTACGATCGGCGGTGACGCCAGTGGGGCGGATGTTTTGAGTCATGATTACTCCGTGTTTCATTCTACGCGAATGATTTTAATGGGGATATTTGCGCGTAGTGTGTAAAGGTCGGGGCGGCGGTCGTGTAACGGCCGTACACTGCCCACTTCGCGCTGTTGTGCCAGACTGTTCAAATCCAGGTCAGCAATGACGACTGTCTCTACGTTGGGATCTGCTAAAGCGGCCGTTGCTTCCAACGGAAAAGCAAAATCGCTGGGCGTGATAATCGCCGACTGGCTGTAATTGAGCAAGTAGGACGGGGTAGTTGGTAGATTACCGGCGTTGCCTGCCAGGGCAACGTAAATGTAATTTTCCACAGCACGCGCATGAGCGCTGTAGCGCACACGATAATAGGCTTTCTTTTCGTCGGTGCTAAACGGGACAAAGATTGCCTCGGCTCCGGCCAATGTTAACAGTCGTGCTACTTCTGGGAATTCGATGTCGTAGCAAATCTGAATAGCAATGCGGGCCAGCGGTGTTTCAAAGATTTTGAGTTCTGTTCCCCCTTGCACATCCCAATTTTCGCGTTCGTAGGGGGTAACATGTAGTTTATCTTGGGTGTGTACCTGACCGGATGGGGTGAAAAGATAGGCGGTATTGAATAGCTTGCCATCGCGCATCGTGGGATGTGACCCACCAATGATGTAGAGGCGATATTGTTGTGCCAGTCGTGTAAACAGATCGAGATAGCGGTCTGTGTAGGTGGTGAGTTGGGAAACGGCCGTTTTCGGGTCTACATCTGGTGCCATCAGGCTAAACAACTGCACAGTTAGCAGTTCCGGCAGTAGCAAGAAATGACAATGGTAAGTGTCAGCAGACATGGCAAAAAAAGTCGCAATTTGCGCGAACTCATCCCAATTTTGTAAGGGACGCATAAGCCATTGGGCAGCGGCAACGCGAATCGTGCGAATCGGCCGTTGCAGCGGTGCGGCGGCAATGCGCCGCCGTTCTGGCTTAAAATCGGGGTTCGGCCATTCAAGCCATGTGGCGTAATTCAGGCTTTGTTCATCTTCAACAAAATCAAGCAGCACTCGTTTTACCTGATAACCCGCTTGCAGATGGGCATTGAGAGCCGTATCGTTGAGTTCGCCAGCAATGACGCGGCGCACGTATGCTTCGGCTGTCATCTGGCTGCTGACTTTGTGATAGTTGGGGATACGGCCGTATGCGACCATACGCCGCAGATTATACTTGCGCAGCAGTTGCAATCGCTTTTGGTAAAGCCGTTTAGAGACACCGCGCCGTCGAAAGTTAGGATGAACGCCAATATCTGCACCGTAGAGCGTGTCGCCAGTGGGGGCGTGGGTGCTAAATGTGCCCGAACCGGTCAATTCCTGATAGGTGTACCAATGGGCTTCGTCATCTAGCTGTACAATGAGAGATGTCGCATAACCAATTACCTGCCCATTTAGCTCGGCGAGAAATTGTCCTTCGGGGAAGGCGGCAAACTGCATTTCATACAGGCGACGGCCGTATAAATCCTCATCATCATACAAATTTCCATAGACAGCACGATGGCAAGCAATAATTCCTGGGATGTCGGCATCCGTCCATGCTCGTACTTTTATGCGTCCTTTGGCGGCTGTCGGCTGGTTTGTCATATAAACCTTAGTAGCAGGCTGCCTATTGATTTGCAGCCTGCTATACAAATTTGCGAGATTTTAGAGCGTGTTAAGCCGTTCGCTGAGTTCGGCATGGCTGGCTTGCAGTTGGGCCAGTTTGTCGCGCTCTTTTTGCACAACGGCCGTTGGCGCTTTTTGCGCAAAGGGGCTGTTAAGCAGGTTCGTCAACCGTTGAATTTCTTTCTCCAATGCGCCGCTTTCCTTTTGCAGCCGTTCCTTTTCCTTATCGAGGTCAACCATGCCTGCCAGCGGCAGGTAGCAGGTGAGGTCGCCAAGGGCGAGTGTCAGCGCCTGTGTCGGTGCTTCCAGGTTGGCGGCGATAGTCAGGCGTTCAGGGTCGAGACGCGCAAGGAAGGAGAGAATGGCGTGCTGTGATTGGTAGAAGGTGCCTTTGTCGCCAGCCGCAATCATAGCGGTAATCCATTTGGCCGGTTCGACACCTTGTTCAGAGCGGGCGGCGCGGATGCGTGTTACCAGTTCGCGCAGCTGCTCGAAATCGGCGGCGGCAGCGCTAAAGTCATAGCAAGTTTGCCATTCGCCACATTCGGGCCAATCGGCAACGATCAAGGCGTCGGCCCAACCTTCAACTGGTTGGATGCCAATTTCAGATTCGACGAAGGCTTGTTTGAGCTGCTGCCATGTCTCTTCGGTGACAAACGGGATGTAAGGATGGAGCAGGCGCAAACAATCGTCGAGGACATGGCGCAGCACAAAGAGGGTTGTCCAGGCGCGGCTGCCTCCTTCACTGAGTTGTACTTTTGCCAGCTCTACATACCAATCGGCAAAATCGCCCCAGAGGAAATCGTAGACTTGCCGCCCCGCCTCGCCAAATTGGTAGTTGTTGAAGAGGCGATTGGCATCGCGGGTGACGGTGCTGAGGTTGGTGAGAATCCATTGATCGGCGGCGGTGAATTCTAGCTGGTCTGGTTTATCTTCGGCCGTGGCTTTTTCCAGGCTGCGGGTGATGAAGCGGGCGGCGTTCCAGATTTTGTTGGCGAAGTTGCGGTTGCTGGCGACCCGTTCCAGGGAAAGATTGAGGTCGTGACCGGGCGTGCCACCCGTGAGGAGGGTGAAGCGCAGCGCATCGGTGCCATATTCGCCCATGACTTTGAGGGGGTCGGTGACGTTGCCCTTTGTTTTCGACATTTTTTGCCCATGTTCGTCGCGCACCAGCCCATGCAGGTAGATGGTGTGGAACGGGATGTCGTTGGTGAAGAGCAGACTGGTCATGACCATGCGTGCCACCCAGAAGAAGAGGATGTCGTAGCCGGTTTCCATGACGTCGGTGGGGAAGAAGCGGGCGAGATCGTCGGTTTGTTCGGGCCAGCCGAGAGTGGAGAAGGGCCAGAGTGCGCTGCTAAACCAGGTGTCGAGGACATCGGGGTCTTGGCGCAGGGTGACGCCTGCGCCAAATTTGTCGCGGGCGATTTCGTATGCTTCTTCTTCGCTGTGGGCGACGATGAATTCTTTTTCATCGCCGTTGACGTACCAGACGGGGATGCGGTGGCCCCACCAGAGCTGGCGGCTGATGCACCACGGCCGTATATTTTCCAGCCAGTTTTCCCATACTTTGTTGAAGCGGTCGGGAACGATGCGGATACGGCCGTTGCGCACCGCCTGTAACCCCATCTTCGCCATTGGCTCGGCGTCTACAAACCATTGCTTGCTGACCATTGGCTCGATGACCTCGCCGCCGCGTTGGCTGCGGGGTACACTGAGGGTATGGGGCGCGGTTTTGATCGTCAGGCCAGCGGCTTCCATGTCAGACCACAGCTTTTTGCGTGCCTCGAAGCGATCCATGCCTGCGTATGAACCGGCGTGTTCGTTGAGGGTGGCATCTTTGTTGAGGATGTTGATGATCGCCAGGCCATGTCGTTTGCCGATTTCAAAGTCGTTGGGGTCGTGTCCGGGAGTGACTTTGAGGGCGCCGGTGCCGAAGTTCATGTCTACGTAGCTGTCGGCGATGATGGGGATGGGGCGGTTGAGCATGGGAACCAGGCAGGTTTTACCTATATAGGCCTGGTAACGCTCGTCGTCGGGGTGAACGGCAACGGCCGTATCCCCCAAAATGGTTTCCGGGCGTGTGGTGGCGACGGGGAGATAGCCGCCGCCTTGCACCGGATATTGGAAGTGGTACATGAAGCCTTGTTCTTCGCTGTATTCGACTTCGAGGTCGGAAACGGCCGTTTGCAGCCCCGGCGACCAGTTCACCAAATATTCGGCGCGATAAATGAGGCCCATGCGATGCAGGCGCACAAATGCTTCATGCACAGCGCGGGACAACCCCTCATCAAGCGTGAAACGGGTGCGATCCCAGTCGCAAGAAGCGCCCAGGTGGCGCAATTGCTTGATGATGTAGCCGCCGTACTTTTCTTTCCATTCCCAGGTGCGGTCGAGGAACGTCTCGCGGCCAACTTCCTGGCGTGATGTGCCTTCTTGCAGCAGCATCTTTTCCACCTGGAGTTGGGTGGCAATCCCGGCATGGTCGGTTCCGGGAACCCAAAGCGCGGCGCGTCCTTGCATTCGTGCGCGGCGAATCATTAAATCTTCGAGGGCGACGAACATGGCGTGTCCCATATGCAGTTCGCCGGTGACATTTGGCGGTGGGATGGCAATGACAAAGGGTTTGCCATCAGGCATGTTTACTTCTGGCTTGAACCAGCCGTTTTCTTCCCACCACTGATAAATGCGGTTTTCAGTGGCGCTGAAATCGTAGGCTTTGGGCATTTCACTCATAGTTTCGTCCTTTAATGTGTTCGTGCGTTAATGCGATAAAGTGGCTGTTGTTAGAGCCTTATCGCACTAAAAAAGCTCTCCCATCCTGCACAAGGACGAGAGAGCTGTTGTCTCACGCGGTACCACCCTGATTCCGTAAATGGTAACTGGTGGTAATCGGTTTGCCGATTACGCGTTACAGATTACCTGTTTACGACACTCTTGGCTGTAACGGGCTGACCCGGCTGCGGCTACTGTTTTCACCACAACAACTCTTGGGCGACTTCGGCAACGGCCGTTTCCGGCAGGCTTTCAGCCAATGACCTGCTTCTCTGGTGGGGGCACGCTGCGTACTATTCCCATTCAACGTTTTTGATTATGTGGGTGTGTTTACACCGGGTGGAAGTATAACAAGGGGGGAAGGAGGGGGCAAGGGAAACGGCCGTTGCTTTCATCGAACTTTGTCATTTGGCATGGGAACATTTCGATAAGGCGGTTGCCTTTAACGGCAAACCCTATTATGCTCTACGCTTCACTATCGCACTGCTCGAAATTTCTGCAAGTAATCGTCATGACATGCATCTTCTGGAGCCTTTCTCGAGGAGATTTCATGAATGGCGACACACAACCACGAATGGAGCCAACCTCCCGGAGGTTATCAATGGCAGGCTCGTCGCATACGATCAACCTCCGGGAGGCTTTTTTGAAAGGAGAAAGCTATGACCGATTTTGATCCCCATGTGCATGAAGCGTTGAAGCGTGAAATTGTTGGCGTTTATGACCGTGCAGCACGCAGCTATGACCGTGTTGGCATCAAGCAATTTTCTTATTATGCCAATCGTTTCGTGGAAAAGTTGGACATTGCGCCAGGTGCGCAAATTCTCGATGTCGCTACCGGTCGTGGCGCACTTTTGTTTGCGGCGGCGGAAAAAGTCGGGCCGACAGGGCGCGTTATTGGCATTGATCTTGCCCCCAACATGCTTGCCGAAACGGCCGTAGAAATTGAAGCGCGTGGCCTTGTGCAAGCCGAAGTGCGCAAGGCAGATGCCGATACAGTCACTTTCCCCGACCACTCATTCGACTATATTTTGTGCGGATTTGCCCTGCACTTCCTCGATTATCCGCACGCATTGGTGCGTTTTCGCCAGATGTTGAAACCGGGCGGCGTCATTGCTACCACGCATCCCTATGTCCCCACGGATAATGCCGAGAATTTTGAACGATGGAAGTGGTTGTTTACCTTGACGCGCGAAGTCTTCCCGCCAGATTTTGTGCCGCCTGCTTCCTGGATTGCGCCCAATCGCCTCAATACGCCGGACCGTATCAGCGCAGCTTTGCGTGAAGCGGGCTTTGTTGATATTGCTGTGACACAAGAAGAGGCTGTGTTGTATTTTGCCGATGAGGAAGATTGGTGGCAATGGGAATGGTCGCAGGGATCACGTTTTTGGGTGGAGGGGATGTCACCCGAAGGATTGGTGCACTTTAAGACCGCTGCCTTTGCCCGATTGCAGGAGATGAAAGAGCCACAAGGCATCCCGATGTTGGATGGCGCTTTGCTGGCTGTTGCCAGGACGCCGGGCGGTTAGAAGGAAACGGCCGTTACCCGCGATAAACCTGCTCTAACCGATAAATGGCGTACAGCGCCGCTATCACAACCACGCCGCCAATCAAATACCCTTCCAACACCGTTGCACGGGTCAGGAAAATCCCAACCAGGCCAAATGCACCTGCTGCCAGATAAAGGATCAACACCGCTTCACGCTGGCTGAACCCCATTTTCACCAGGCGGTGGCTGCTGTGATCTTTCCCGGCTGTGTTTGGGCTGACACCACGACGCAGGCGCGAAATGACCACTAAAGTTGTGTCGAAAATAGGCAGCCCCAAAATCATCACGGGAATCATCCAGGTCACGACATTTTCGTTTTCAGGAAAGCGCAGTTGCAACCCCAAAATTGCCAGCACAAATCCGAGGAAGAGTGCGCCAACATCTCCCATGAAAATCTGTGCCGGTTTGAAGTTGTAGCGCAAAAAGCCAAGACAGGCCCCCAAAACGGCCGCGGCCAATGCCGACACCAAAAATTGCTCGTTCAATGCGCCCAGCAGCAGCATGAAGGCTGCGGCAACGGCACTAATGCCGGCGCTGAGGCCATCCATGTTGTCCAGGAAGTTAATGGCATTGCTGATGCCCGCCAACCAGAAAAACGTAATCGCATAATTGAGCAGGTCGGGAATCGGCAGACGCACGCGCACACCGAAATAAGCCAGGATCAGGAATCCGGCAAACTGTCCGCCCAACTTGGCCCACGCTGGCAAACTGTAACGGTCATCAATGAGGCCGATAAGCGCCACGATGGTCAGCGCCAGCAAAATGCCAATCACCTGCTCTGGCGGGCGTCCGCGATAGTAAAGCAAAACGGCCACGATGGCACCGCCAAAAATGGCGACGCCGCCCATGAGCGGCATAGGTGTGCTGTGCAATTTGCGCTGCGCCGGAGCATCGACAAAGCCGATGTCAATGGCGATGCGACGCACCCAGGGAATGCTAAAGCTGGTGATGGCAAGAGCGATAAAGAAGATGGCAATAATGGCACGCATAGGTTTGGGAGGAGTAGAAAGAGAAGAGAGACATACATCTCTCTTCTCTCCACTCATTATTCATTTACGGTAACGATTTCGATGCTCTCAATGAGATCCCCGGCGAAGTCAGGGTTGGTGGATGGGTCACGCAGCGTCAGGCTGTCTAGCACCTCTTGCCCCGCAATCAATTCGCCAAAGATGGTGTGGTTGCCGGTGAGCCATTCGGTTGGCACGTAGGTGATAAAGAATTGGCTGCCGTTGGTATTTATTCCGGCATTAGCCATCGCTAACAAGCCAGGACGATCAAAGGCCAGTCCGTTGTTAACTTCATCCTGGAATTGGTAGCCAGGGCCGCCCATGCCGGTGCCGGTGGGATCGCCGCCCTGGGCCATGAAGTCGGCGAGGACGCGATGGAATGTCGTGTTGTCGTAGAAGCCCTGTTCGGCGAGGAAGATAAAGTTGTTGACGGTGATTGGGGACTCATCATCGAAGAGACGCAGCCGTATGTCTCCTTTTTCTGTCTTGATGATGGCATCGTAGGTGAGGCTGGTGTCGATGACCAAAGGTGGTTGGCTGGTGAGGAGGCCATTGCGGGCGGCTGGTTCGATGCTGGCAAACGGCCGTTCCCCTTCGAGCGTCACTGTGCCAGTATCGCTGGGCGCAGCCGGGACTTCACTGGTTGTTTCCACACCCAACTCTGTTAGCAGCTGTTGCACTTGCGCGGCTGCATCCGTGGGTGCCTGAGTTAGCGCCAACTTTGCCTTGGCAATGGCGTTATCTGTATCATCCAGGTTACGGTAAGCGACAGCTATCAAGTAGTTGACGTTCCAGGCTGGTAAGCTGCCACTTGTATCATTTGTTAGAGCATTTTCAAAGGCAGGGATAGCCGCTTCATAGTCGGTCAATTCCTGGTTGAGTTGGCCCAATTGCAGCCAGGCGCGGGCATTGGTTTTGTCATATTCCAGCCCATCTTCGAGACTGCTGACGGCCTGTCGATAGTAGCCCTCTTGTAAAGCTGCGTCGCTGCGACCGGCGCACGTGATGTAAGCATCGGCACGAGCGAAAAAGAGCGTGGAATAATAGGGGTCGATGACTACCCCTTCATCATAAATTGCCAGCGCTTTCTCGCAGTCGCCGCGCAAATCCAGTGTCAGCCCGGCATATTCAGTGCGGATGGTGGAATTTTGCGGGCTGAGGTCTAGGGCGCTTTGGTAGTAAGATTCTGCCTTTTCCAGGCGATCTTCGCGTGTGGCTTCGTCCTGAGCCAGTTGGGTGAGGCGGGTGTTTAAGCGAGCCAGATTGGCTGTATGGTCTGTGTTGAGCGGATTGACCTCTTGTGCCAGCAGCAACCGTTCTTCGGCGGCAGCAAATAGACTGGCCTGTACGGCCGTATCTGCTTCGATAGTCGAGCGTTCCAGATAGGCGCGGCCGAGGAAGAGATAATAGAAATCTTCTTTGGGAGCCAGGTCCAGGGCATGTTCATAAATCGCAATGGTATTATCCCAGGCTGCCGCCCCTTCAGTGAGCGTTTGCTGATTCCGGCTGAGGCGGGCCGCTTGATCGTCATACGGCTTGCCCCGCTTAAAGACAACATCTGCTTGAATGACACGAACATTGGTCTGGCTGACACCGACAAAGGCAAGCCCGAAGAGGGCAACCAGGGCGATGATGGCCGCCGTTGTGCCAAATTCGCGTGCCCGTGCGCTGTAATATCGCCCCAAAACAAAGGCCGCGATGATGATCAGCGTAATGACAAAAACGTAAAACAGGTTAAGGAAACTGGTTGCCAGACTGGCCTCAAACACACGCAGGTCTTGCGTTGTCGCAAACTGCTGCGTTGTTTGTGGCGCAATGGATCCTTTAACCAGGTTGGCTTGCAAGTAGGCGTACAATAATCCGCCAGCCAGTGCGATGAAGGTTGCGACAAGCAGCGGCAGCAGATTGGTGCGCCAACTATTGTCCCACAACAGGTAAAGGCCAACCGCGGCGACGAGCAGCAGCGCCAGTGCTGGAATCACACTGCCGGCGACGAGAACTGGCAGGCTGAAAAGTATCCCTGTGCCAGCGATGGTGGCAGCTATGAAACGGCCGTTTTCCCATCCCAAAAACAAAGCGGCAGCCCCCATAAAACTCATCACGCTCCACAGCAGGAGTAATGTGCGCCCCAGCGTCCCGGTAATAGTCGTGGGCGGAGCACCTGTGTACAGGTAGACAGCGCCAGCGGCACTTGCCAGGAACGACAGCCCAAACAAGCCCATCGCTAACTGTTTGCGATTGGCCTGCAAAGCGGCCGTTACCGTTGTGAACTCCAAATCCCCTATTTTCACCATTTCACTGGCGCTAACCAATGTGCCCAATGTCCAGGTGAGCATGATCATGAGGAAAATGAAGGGTGAATCGGCGAAGTCCTTGCGTGCGTTTAAAAACAAGGATTGATGGAAAATTTCACCGGCTGTAATGTCAGCCGGGCTTTCAATGACTTTGTCTGGTGGCAATGAATAGGTCGTGTATTCAAAGCCCATAATGCCAATCATCAAAACCAGCATGAGGCCATGCAGCAAAATCGGCCCCCACGCATCTTTGCTGAATGGCTCTAATGTGCGGCTGACGCGGCGGCGCTTGCGTGTTTTGCTCTCTACAACAGCGGGTGCTTCTTGCAAACGAGGCAGCAAGTAGCCGATGATAAACAAGAGGCCGACGTAGGTGAAGAAGTGAAGGCGGGTCGCAGCGATGGCAATACCAAAGTGGATTTCGACGTAATGGGCGAGTACGGCCGTTACCAGGGCGATCATCAACAGCCGGTCAACGGCAAAGGGGTCTTCTAGCACTTCATCACTATCGGAGTAAGCAAACAACGCGTAGTAAATCAGGTAGAGCACCAGCCCGATGATGCTGCCGAAGGGGACGGCGACGCCGAAGAATGGAGCGCCCATGGTTGGCACGATAACGGCCGTTGCCACCACTGCCCCTAAAATCCACAGCGCCAGCAGCAAATTCCGGTCGCGCTTGCCACGCACAACCCCCAACCACTTAAAGCCATAGTAAAAGACACTGATATACAGCGCCTGCCATATCAAGAAGCCAAGCCCACCCGTTATGACCAGGGCGTCAAATGTCTCATTGTGTGAACGATCCGGCGAAGCATTACGCGCTTCCACCGTTGCCAGTTCTGGCGGATAGAAACGGTTATAAGCCACATACATCGATTCTGGCCCATACCCAATAAGCGGGCGCAGGAAGTTAAATGGATCTTCATGGCCGTCCGGATATTTCAACGGTTCATGGATACCAATTAAGTCCAATACACCTGTCCAAATGTACACACGAACCGTACCCGTTCGGCTTTCCGAGTCAATTAATTGCCCCAAGCGGCCGATGGATGGCAAACTTTTCCACTCCAAAAGAGTATCGCTGATGTTGGCGATCAGTGGCGTCTCGCCGAATTGCTCACTTATGGAGTCGGCAAAGTTGAATGCACCCAACCAGAGGGCGAGCACTAACGCCAATAACATCCAGGACAGCCACAGCCAACGCCAACCACGGCGAATGGCAACCATGATAAAGATGATGAGTGTGACTACACCAACCGACGCGGCAAAGGCAATAAAGGAGGCCATTGGCCCGGCCAATGATTCGAGTCGGCCGGTAGCTGTGACTTGATTGATGATGAAGTCAAAAACGAAAAAGGAGATGATGATGCCGCCGAATAGCAAGGCCAATACCTTGCCAATATCGCCCAGTCCTATGCGTTTGTGTGTGGGATCCGCATTGCGTAAGGAGACGAGCAAGATGAGGATAAAGGCGAATAACCCAATGCCTAACCCTAACCATGGCCCACGACTGCTAGACCAGTAAATGGCAAGCAGTTGAATTGCCAGGGTGAAAATATAAATGGAGGCACGGATGACATCGGCGTAGGAAAGTTCATCATCGCCAAGAATGTTGGTGAAAGCATCGACAATGCGAGCCAGGGTGGGCGGAACAGCCATGATCAGGTATGCAGCGATGAAAATGGCGTTTCCCATGTGCCCGGCGATACGGGTGATGGTGTTGCCACCCCAGGGCAGTGGGTCAAGATCGAAGTGTTGTAACATGCCGTAGAAGGAGATGGGGATGCTGGTGATGATAACGGCCGTTATCACTCGATTCACCTGTGCTCGTGTGCGCATCGTCGCCGCCACCAGCGCAAAGACAACAATGTACGACAACGTTGTGTACGTCCCTTGCAAGCGCTGATAAGACCCGGCCCAACTGACGCGTGGCGTGATCGAAAAGAGAGTGGAGAGGAGATAAACCACGACCAGAAGGAAAACTGGCAAAATGAAAGGTTGCTGCCAGATAGAAGCCTCGTTTTTCCAGCGCAGCCAGTCGAGGTCTTGCCATGCTTGTTCATTGATGAACTTGACAATCCAGGCCACGCTCATTAGCAAGGCAATCGAGCGCAGTAAGGTTAATTTGTCTGGTTCAAAAACACGGTCGGAATGGATGTTAAAGAAAAGGGGAATGGCAATAACGGCTGCGATCCAACCCATTTCTATAAAACCATTACACCATTGAGAAAGCTTTGAATTCATACCTGCACACCTGTTTAGTTAGAGGTTGCTGAAAATGCGTGTGTATAACGAACCCTTATTGCAGAGCACGGAACGTGGATGTCCAAAACCTTATTTCCAGCAATATCTAATGTTTAATTCTTTGGCTATCTGAAAACGGTTTGTTTCCAGTGTAAGAACCGGAGGAATGTTACCGCATGGAGATAGGGCAAGCAAGCTGCTTACACGCGTGACGGTAATAAACGTCGATACAAGGCGTCGATATCAGTTACCATTAGCTCGGCACTAAAAAGTGGGGCCTGGATACGGCCGTTTTCCCCCATCTGCTGTCTTAGCCCTTCATTTTTCAGCAACATAACCACTTTGTTCGCCAACTCTTCTGGCTGCCCCTTCGTCACCAGGAACCCGTTTTCCCCCTCTATAACTGCCTCGGCTGAGCCATCAGCCTGTGTGCAAACAATGGGCAAACCGGTTGCCATCGCTTGTGGCAGCACGCGCGGCAGCCCTTCCCACAAGCTGCTCAACACAAACACATCAAAAGCCGCCATCAATTCAGGGATGTCGCGGCGCAAACCGGTCAACACAACTTGATTGGCAATGCCCGCTGTTTGCAGGGCGCGTTCTACATCTGGACGCAGTTCCCCATCGCCAACAATGACAAACCAGGTATCTGGCTGCTGCCGCAGGACATGAATGATGGCTGTTACCAGGTCAAGCGGCGCTTTTTGCGCAGAGAGGCGTGTGACACTGCCCACGACCAGCGCATCCTGTGGAATGCCAAGCTGCTGCCGCATGTGTGCTGGAGAAATTTGGGGATGACCAAAGCGATCTAGCTCGATGCCACTGCGAATAAGGGTGTAGTGCGCGGCATTTTTGATGCCCTGCGCCACCCCTTTATCACGATCTTTGGCGGTGACGACAATCGTGGCGTCCCCGCACCAATCGCCGATTTTTTCGAGAGCGACGTAGAAGCTTAATTTGCGCGGTGACATTTGCTCGTGGAAGCTCCAACCATGCACGGTATGGACGATGAGAGGAACGCCAGCCAGTTTGGCGGCGACGCGCCCCAGTACGCCTGCTTTAGAGCTGTGGCTGTGGACGATGTGGAAACGGCCGTTTCGCATCATCTTTGTCAACTTCATCAACGCTCGTAAATCATTGGCTGGGCTGACTTCGCGCAGCAGCTCCGGCATGATCGTCAGAGGAATACCGCGTGCCTGCACTTCTTCGATGAGCGACCCTTCCGGTCCAGTTTGCGGGCCAGAGACGATGCTCACGTCATATTGCCCGGCATATTCTGGCCGATGGTTAAGGTAATCGGCCGTGAGCATCGTGTTTTCTTGTGCCCCGCCGATAATCAGGCGGGTGATAGGATGTAAAACGCGAATTTTTTCCATAAGCATTGTCTCGTTGAAATAGGTGGTTGTCGTGAATGCAAAGTCCCCTCTATCGGTGTTTCCCGTTCCTCTCTAAAACATGTCGGTAGAGGGTTAAGGTTTCCGCCGCCGCCTGCTGCCAACTAAAACGCTGCTGCCATTTTTGCCCTTTTGCCACCCACATTTGTCGGCTGTCGCTGTTGGCGAGCAGCTCATCAATTGCTCTCTGAATGGCGTCGGTGTCATGGGGATCAACAGCCAGGCCGCCCTCGCCGACAATTTCTCCGGCGGCGGTGGTATTGGCCGCAATCACTGGCGTCTGGCAGGCCATCGCCTCCAAAATGGGCAGCCCAAATCCTTCGTAGAAGGAGACAAGAACGAACAAATCTGCTGCCGTGTACGCGGCAATGAGTTCGGGAAAGGTGACATTGCTGAGAAAATGCACTTGCGCTGCCAATCCATTTGCCTGGACATATTCTTCTGGCGCGGTGTAATCCTGGTATGGCTGCCCGATGATGACTAGATCATGCGTGTGGCGGCTTTGGCTGCGGCCATAAGCTTGCAGCAGTCCCAGGTGATTTTTGTGGGGCCGTCGTTCGCCTACTGTGAGGAGAAACGGCCGTGTTAATCCATATCGCTCCCGAAGAGCTGTGATTGCTTCCGTCCCGGCTGGCTGAAATTGTGCGTCGGCGGCCGCATATATCACCATCATATGTTCAGGTTGTTTGCCAAATATAGCCTGCATATCTCGTGCGGTTGCGTGAGAGATCACGATAATACTTGCCGCTCGGCGCAAACTTTGTGCGAAACTAAAACGCATATATTGACGTTTTATGCTGCTAAGATTCGTAAAGAAATCCGGATGTACTAGGTACTTTGCATCGTATAAGGTTGCTACCACTGGGATTGGTTGATACAAGACTGGGGCATCAAAATGAGGGTAATGTATTAAATCAACGCCTAACTGCTGTGCCAATCGGGGCAGTGTCCAATGCTGGCGCAGCGACATGTGCCGCTCGTCACTGATGTGATGTGTCAAGTTTGGAGCCTGCCACTGCTCTACGCCATATCCAGGCCAGGGATGTGACCCGCGCAGCAGATGAATATGCCAATCTGAAGCTGCTTGCCACAGTTCTGGCAGCAAAGAAGTGATGTACTGTCCAATGCCCGTAGGCTTGGGCAAAATCAGGCGTGCATCAAACAGCAGTGATGGCATCTTCTCTCTCCAATCCTTGACCGCTCAGTAGCTCCACCAACCGTTAACCCATGAATTAAATGCAAGATTTTCATGTCTAAAATTGCATAGCCTTGCGTCGCCAATGGGCAGCTTTTTGGATCAAAGATTGCGGCAGCAATGCGCCTAACCAGTATACATAAGGGGATAGGTACCCAGGGCGCAATCTGATAGCTTGCTCAAAAGAGCGTCGAGCTTGCTGTCTTGATCCTTTTTTCGCTAATAATAAACCGTTGGCTATATAGTTGTTGGCTAACGCTTGATTCTTTAATGGCGCTAATTCCGGGTTACGAGTAACCGCTCTTTCAATAACGATTTGTATGGACTCTATAGCCTTCTGTCCACCCGTTTCGGATGTGACATTATTGCTATGTTGTCTGAAACTCGCTAATACTTCTGGCACAATTTGAATGGGATAAAGGGATGCAATACGTAGCATCATATCCCAATCTGTGGATTTGTGTAATGGGAAGAAGACTCCAACCATTTGGAAAACGTCTCTACGTATCAGAGGTGTAATGGAGGGGATAAAATTTTTCACAAATAAGGAGCGTAGAATATCTCCTTCCTGTAAAGAGTGACGTTTGCTTTGTGTATAGATGACTTGACCGGTATACCCATCAAATAATTCAGAGTCAGTATAATTCCAGGCTATGTGGGGGTTTTGAGCAAACAGAGCCATCTGTTTTTCAATTTTTTGCGGGTACCACAAATCGTCTGAATCAAGGAAACCGATGTATTCACCATGTGCTTGTTTGATGCCGGCATTCCGCGCATACGCCCCCCCCATACCTTGTTGAGGCTCAGTGATGAGTTTTATATGCTTTTGATAGGGTTGAAGGCGTTCAATTGTATCGTCAGTAGAGTTGTTATCCACGACGATAATTTCTAGTGGAGAATATGTTTGCCCGAGAACAGATTCGACAGTTTGTACAATGAATTGAGCGCGATTATAGGTTGGGATAATGACACTAACTAACGACATTAGGCAAGGATATCCTTGTAAATTTGTGCTAAGCGCTGTCCTTGAATGACGGCGTTATATTCTTGTTCAATATGTTTCCGTCCATTTGCCAATAAGTCATCCCATGCTTCAGGGTGTTCTAGCCACCATCGGATTTGTGCTGCAATGTCATTTACGTCCCGTTCGGCAGCCAGACGTCCTGTTTCTTTGTGCTTGATGATAGCAGGGATGTCGCAGTGAAAAGAACTAACAATGGGTATGCCGGTTGCCGCCATATCAATGAGGGCAACTGGTGCCC
Organism: Ardenticatenaceae bacterium; assembly: GCA_020634315.1. Taxonomy (GTDB): domain Bacteria; phylum Chloroflexota; class Anaerolineae; order Promineifilales; family Promineifilaceae; genus JACSRF01. The sequence goes on from JACKBV010000013.1 coordinate 53,000, forward strand.
CCCCTTCACTGTCTCCATCGCTAGCAAGTATGCTAGGAGATAGAAATAGATGGTGTGTATAGGCTTCTTTCATTAGTCGTTCATATGGTTGATACCCTAGGAATGTGACGGATTTTTGCAAATTCGCCTGAGCGATGGAGGTCATAATATGCTCTTTTTCAGCGATGCTACGTGTTTCATGACGGGCATCACCAATAATGGTGATCTCTATTGGATAATCTTTTTGTATTTGTCCAAGCGCTTGGAGACCATAGGGGAACCCCTTTTTTTCAATGAAAGAGGCGGCCATTAATACCCGTAAGGGTTGTCCAGGATTCCATTGTCGAGGCTGGTAGATGATTTTTTCAGTTTCGACACCTAAATGTTGAGTATGTACTTTTTGGGGAGGGCAGCCCAGGTTAATGATACTCTGGCGCATGTACGGCCCTTCGCATAAAATCAAATCTACTTCGGCAAAGAGTTGTGTGTAACGGCCGTACCAATTCGGATCAACTTGTAAAATTAAATTCACATCATAACCATAAAATGTCACGATATGTTTTACATGATTTTTTTTCGCTACTGCTAAGTTTCGCCAGCCACGATCGCCAAAATGTGTGTGTAAGATTTGTACGCCAGTTTTGCGTACCTGCGTAGTTACAAATTGTAGGTGTTGTCGCCAACCCAAACGACGTGCTGCCCTGTCAGCATAATATAGCAAGCGGTGATCAGCTAAAACATGGAGATGTGGCCACGGGAAAGAATCTGCATTTTCCCTTCGTTCCGCTATTACATGTGTCTCTACACCCTTTGGCAGATATGCAATTTGCCGGTAAATCCAATTTTCTGTGAGCGGCAACCACTTGTAACAACTATGAGCAACGCCCAAGGAATTAACCATTACGTATTTGCTCCAGTAATAATTGTCGTGTCTCTAAGTAAGCCGGTACACGTAAAAAGTGAATTAAACCGCCATAAATTATTGCCCCAGACAGAACGGAAATACCTAATCGTACCCAATGGGGCCACAAACTTGGTAAACCTAGTTTAATTCCCCAAACAGCCGCCGCCATAAGCAAAGCACAACCTAAAATACCTACTAATCCTTGCCATATTTGCCAATAAGTTAAATGGACTAAACGACCAGCAAAAGAAAAGCTGGGGTATGAATTTAGTATGGCTGCAATGGCAACGCCAACTGCTACGCCTACCACTCCCCACTGTAGACCGATTACAATCCAAAGAATAGCATTTGTATGTACAAATAAACCTACTCGCAATTGTAAGTCAGATCGACCTTGAGAAAGGTATAGATTTCCTGTTAATGTGCCAATGGATTGTAACATTCCGACCAGGCAAAAAATCTGTAGAATAGGAATCATTCCAATCCATTGTTGTCCAAAAACGGCCAAAACAAAATCATCAACAACGACAAATAATCCGATCATCATGGGAAAAGTGACAAGAGCAATGGTACGCGTTGCCCGCAGATATACGCCTTTAACCCTCTCTTTATCCTGTTGAATTAAAGATAAAGAGGGAAACATTACTCTAGATATGACGCGAGACACATTAGCTAGTGGAAACAGCATTACTGAATAGGCATTTTTATAAACACCAAGCGGTTGTGAGCCAATAAATCGGCCAATTAGTAGATAATCTAAATTGCGCACCCAATAATTTAGCAGTTGTGTGCCGAAAAGATTGAGGCTAAAGCCCAACAATTCTTTAATCGCTACCCAATTAAATGTCAGTGACGGCCGCCATCGCCCTAATTTCCACATCATAATAGTTGTTATGGTGGTAGCCAAAACAGATTGCACGGCCAAACTCCATATTCCAGCACCGAAGTAGGCCAAGATAATGGCAATAAAGCCTGAGACAGTTACGGCCGTAATATCAACTATGGACAACCGACGAAAATCTAAGGCTTTGGTCATCATGGTTTTTTGCACAATAGTCAAAGAACCGATGAGAAAGTTGGTCGCAATAAATATAGTTAGAGGAAGAAGAATAGGTTCGTCATAAAAACGGGCAATGAAGGGTGAACCAGCTATAAAGATTAATGTTAAGAAGAGGCCCACCCCTAAGTTTAACCAAAACACAGAGGACAGATGTACTGGCTGAACATCTGTTTTTTGTACCAAAGCGGCACTGAATCCCATCTCTGCAAATATATTTGCAAAACTGGTAATAACCGTAACCATTGCCAAAAGCCCAAATTCTCTTGGAGAAAGTAGGCGCGACAGAAATACCATGACAAGAAGAGAAATGGCCTGATACCCTATCTGGCTAACGACACTCCACCCGATTCCTTGAACTGTTTTTTGGCGAAATGTGGGGATCGTGACTTGCTCGTCCAATTCGATTACCGTATCCAGCGTTTATTTAAAGCATGAGTGATAGTTTGTTGCCAACGGGTTAGGTGTATTGGATGATCTGCGCAAGCGAAAAGATACCGTTTTGCTCTGCCCCAGGCAGTTGTTGTGCCCAAGAAATAGACTTGTTTAGGTGCACTATTTTGCTGTAACAAGCGCCAGATCCAAGAAATAGAACGTTCATTGGTAGATATATGACTTTTGCCATGGTTGCAGCCAAGTTCAAAGAACAACAAATGGGAAGAGTTAGCAATTAACTTAAGCAAGTCTGTGGCTTCTCGCAAATGTTTATTGCCTTGTGAAATCCATTGAAAAACGCTGAGCATTAAGGCTATATCGTAACTTCTCCCATTTAAGTCAGGCGGTTCTAAAGGCTTGTTATACCATTGCACGGGCAATCCCGTGGCTTCTACAATTTGCTGCCCAATATCTACGTAGTGTGTGTGTGGTTCGTAAGCATCAACATGAACGCCAAGTTTGGCAAAGTTAAATGTATAAAATCCTGCGTTTGCACCGACATCTAACATTTTAAGAGATGTAGATACTGGGAAGGAGGGTATAGCTCGTTGAATTAAGTCCCATTTATGGTATGCGGATTTGGGATTACTAGAAGTTTTTAGATGTTGAAATTCTGGAAATGGTAAGGGATGATAGATGTGGCCTGAGGTTTCGCTTGGATGTTTTTCTATATTAGCGGCGATTTCTTGTAACTTGGTATTCATGTTGGTATGCCTTTATCATTTTTATCATTTCTTGATTAATAGAATATTCTGTAGGAGTCATTTTGAGTGTATAGGAATAAACCTCGTTGAAAAAGGGGTCTTTTACAAATTCATTTGAAATGACTCGTAGAAACAGAGACTCTGGTCTCTTGTAGTAAGCACATAAAGCAGCCCGATGTTTGCCATCCGCAATTACATACACAAGTTTTTCATGCAGAATTACTGGGGTTACGTATATCACCAATGTTTTACCTTGCCATAGCTCTGTTTGCCTGGTTTGAAAGGTGTTATAGAGGTAACTAAGTTTGGCCGATTGGGGTAGGCGTGCATCTAGTGTTCCTGAAGCAGCAAGGGTAATGTAGACGGAGTTTGGTGTCAGAGTTTCCTGTGCAAGTTCTTTGATGAGTTGATAATGTGGGGACTGCAAGATTGGTTTGCTACAGTGGGTATGTTGGTTGCGCAGAAGGTCTGGGGGCATAACAAGATCTGCAAATGTAATGTTTGCCTGGCTGAAAGGTAAATCTTGCAGTACGTACTCGCTAAATTGGTGGGAATTGAAACGGCCGTATCGGTACTTTATCCCCACTTCACTCTCGAAAACGAGTAAGTCTTTCTGAGGAACAAACCCCCGCATATATCGCAATAGTGGCTTCAAAATATGATGCCTGGTTCGTTTTACCAAACTTGCCATTTAAACCATTAATGCGCCGACCCAATCGCTTTCTTGGTCAGGTAAAAACTTAGCTTTAGTGGGTAGCAAATACCGCATAAACTGGACTTCTTCCGGGTATAAATTCTTGAAGTATGTTCTTTCTGTCAGGCTAAATTGCGAGAGATGCTTCTGATTTATGTCTAGTCGATCAACGATGCGGATACGATTTTCCTTTGGAGCATATCTTTGCACAAAGTCATCAAGGTAAGATTGCATTTTCAAACGTTTCTCTTCAAGTGAGATGGTTTCAAACTGTGTGCCAAATTTATCCGTCATGTTCTTTGCTGGAAATCCAGCGTAGACCTGATTTTCCTCCATATCTTTTGTGACGACAGCACTAACCATGGCCATACTGCGTCGTTTTGCATGGATAGGTGACACAATGCAATGCCCAACAAACCAGACATCATCATCTATTATCAAGGGCTGGTGCGAAGCAAATCGACATCCTTCCAAAACATCGCCAAAATAAATATGTGTCCATAACTGACTATGTGCGCCTACCCCTACACCGTTCCCAATACGTGTCGTTCCAATAGAATCAATAATCGTATAATGACCAAACCAGCAATTGTGACCTATTCGACACCAATCTGTCCCTGTTAGCAAGCAGTTGTCGTTAATTTTTGTGTAATCACCAATTATCAGATCGACCATGTCGATCTGTGTGCCTGACTTGATAACGACGCCGTCACCAAGTACCAATCGTTTACAGCGGATTTCTACCCCAGGTTCAATTGTTACATTCTTGCCGATGATTAGTTCCTCAACTTTGACAATAGGCGGATTGAGGATCCGTTTGAGAACACGCGGAATAAAAGATTTCTTTTGCAAAGACACCTTGTTTTTCATAATCGTTGTTCACCAGGTAATGATATAAAACGAATCAGTTTTGCTTTATGATATGCCGCACCGTCTCCACAACATCTTCTATGTCAATATTTGTCAACTTCGGTGACAAGGGAATGGAAACCGTGCGTTCGCTGATCCAGGTAGCATTTGGGTAATCTTCTTCACGATAGCCGAATCGTTCCTGATAATAAGGGTGTAAATGCACGCCAACGTAATGTACACCTGTACCGATGTTGAGTTGATGTAATTTTTGCATAAACTCATCACGAGTAAGACCAGTCTGATCCTTGTCAATTGTGAGGGTGTAAAGGTGACGAGCGTGTATGGTGTCTGGCGCATCGGCGGCGGGCAGACCAATGGGGAGGTCAGCAAAGGCGTTGTCGTAAATTTGCCAAATTTCATTACGGCGCTTTAAGTTCACTTCGACACGAGCTAATTGATGTAGACCAAGGGCAGCTTGCAAATCCATCATGTTGTATTTGAATCCTGGAAAAACAACCTGATAATGTTTGTATCCATCGTCAGAAAACCGTTTCCAGGCATCGCGGCTCATGCCGTGCAACCCATACATTTTAATCTTATCTGCATAATCGGGATTATTTGTTGTGACCATTCCCCCTTCACCTGTTACGACATTTTTAGTTGCATAAAAACTAAAACAGGTCAATTGGCTAATGTTGCCAATTTTACGCCCTTTGTAAGCAGTTTCGATGGCATGGGCTGCATCTTCAATGACGATAAGGTTATGCCGTTGCGCAATGTCTGTGATGGCATCCATATCACAAGCACGGCCATATAAATGTACCGGAACAATAGCCCGTGTGCGGGGTGTAATAGCATCTTCAATGCATTGCGGATCAATCAGGCCTGTATCACGATCACAGTCTACAAGAACGGGCGTTGCGCCAGCGTGGATGATTGTATTAACCGTAGCGCAAAACTCATCGGTGTGGTGATGACTTCGTCTCCAGGTGCAAGATCGGCGACAAGTAGGGAGAGATGTAACCCTGCGGTACAGGAGTTAACAGCCATGGCATATGTTGCCCTGTGTGTGTATTCTTTACACCGATGCAAAAAAGCTGCCCCCAGGCCAAAAGTCGCAAAAATAATAGTTAATGCTACCCAAGAACTGGCAAATGCATAAATACCAAAGGTGGCAACCGATAACCAACGTGCTAATAAAATGGATCGGGTGAAAAGCACAACAACGCTAATTATATTAGCGGCCATATTCCAGCTAAGAGAAACAACACTACGTTTGAGCAGATCCATAAACTTCTACTGTGATGTTAATGGCTAAAAGGATGAGTTAACAATTCGCGCAGCCTGGAAACGACCATTTCCATTGCCACCCTGTTTTCGCCGCCGTGTGGAATAATGACGTCGGCAAACTCTTTGCTCGGCTCCACAAACTTCATGTGCATCGGCCGTACCGTTGTCAGATATTGCTCAATGACAGAATCCAGCGAACGGCCACGTTCCTCCATGTCTCGTTTCAAACGGCGAATAAAGCGTACATCATCGGCCGTATCCACGAAAATTTTGACATCCATTAACTCGCGCAGCCGTCGCTTGGTGAAGATCAATATGCCATCCACTAAGATGATGGGGCTGGGTTCTACGAGTGTGGTTTCATCTGTGCGCCGATGCAGCGTAAAGTCGTAAACCGGCACTTGTACCGATCGGCCGGCCAGAAGCATTTTTATGTGCATGACCAGAAGCTTGTTTTCCAGTGACCGGGGATGATCATAATTTTGTTGTGCGCGTTCTGTCAGGGTGAGATGTGGACAATCTTTGTAATAGGCGTCATGGGGCAAATAGGCTACTTTGGCTGCGCCTACGGCGCGTAGAATGTTACGGGCAACGGTTGTTTTGCCTGATGCTGTCCCACCAGCGACGCCAAACACAATTGGTCTCTGTCTGTTCATAAGTGCCTTTGCGGTTTGTAGATCGGCAAGTATCCAGATGGATAGTTGTGGCCTGCCCACCCATCCTATTTCCTGCCAGCAGACAAAAAAAGACCCTGGTATCTTACCAGGGTTCTCAGGAAATGAAAAAGCCACCCAAGGGACTTGAACCCTTAACCTACGCTTTACGAAAGCGTCGCTCTGCCAATTGAGCTAGGGTGGCGAAGTGGGCAAATTATATCAACAGGGATTTGGCTTGACAAACTTTCACCTATCCGGCGCGAAGGGGTGATAAAATTTGTGCAGATTTAGCAAAGAAGGAGTTTGTGATGCAACGATCAAGAAAAGAGAAACGGCCGTTTCGTCTGCGCACGCTATGGCCCATTCTACAAACCACATTTTACCTCATAGTCGGCACGACCCTGGCGGCATTGGGATATGCCCTGTTTCAAGTTCCCTTTCACATCGTCTCTGGCGGCTTGTCCGGTATCGGCATCATGATTTCCCATTTTACCGGCTGGCCGGTCGGTTTGATGTACTGGATCATGAACGTGCCCATGCTGGCCTTAGGCTTTTATTATTTGGGGCGCTGGCGCTTTGTCGTCAGTACACTAATTGCGGCCACCGTATTCTCAGTCATGGTTGACCTTTTTGGCGTTTATCTGCCCCTTGTGATGAGCCAATATCCGGTGACACACGACCTGCTGCTCGCCAGCCTCTACAGCGGCGTCATCGGTGGCATTGGCGCCGGGCTGGTCTATCGCGCAGGCAGCACCTTCGGGGGCACAGCCATTTTGGGGCGTGTGATTCAACAGCGCACCGGTTTGCCATTGAGCCAGGTGTATGCTTTCACCGATGGGGCCATTATTATTGTTGCGGGCCTCATTTTTGGCTGGGAAGTTGCCATGTATGGCTTTCTCGTTTTGGTGATCAATGGGCTGGCGGCTGATTACACGCTGGAAGGGCCAAGCAGCACGCGCACGGTGACGATCATCACCAATAAGCCGCAGGAGATGGTGCAGGCACTCATTGTGGAGGTGCATCGCGGCGTCAGTTATTGGCAGGTGACGGGGGGCTACACAGGCGACCTGCGTTATATGGTGATGTGTACCGTCTATCGTCCCCAGGTAAATCTGGTCAAACGAGTTGCCGCCGAAGTAGAACCGGAGGCGTTTGTGACAATTGGCGTCAGCCATCAAGCATTGGGTAAAGGGTTTAAGAAATTGGCATAGGCAGTTCCCCCTGACGAGAATACCCATTGCGCGTGATTTTTGCTACACTGTGCGCCATGAATGATGGTATTGAGTTCCATGTGGAAGACAGCGGGCTGGCAATTTTGCGGGTGAATCGCCCCGATGCTCGTAATGCGTTGAATTGGGCGGCGCAAGAGGCGTTTGCTGCGGCGGTCATGCGTGTGGCGCAAACGGCCGTTTCCCCTGACCCTGCTATCCGTGCCCTGATCATTACCGGCACGGGCGACAAAGCATTTGTCGCTGGCGGTGACTTGAAGGAACTACGCGCTTATCCAGAACCAGAAGCGGGCGCACGGTTAAATCGCATCATGGGTACGGCGCTGGCCCAGCTCACCGAATTGCCCATGCCGGTCATTGCCGCTGTCAATGGGGATGCCTTTGGCGGCGGCTGCGAGATTTTAACCGCGTGCGATCTGCGTTTGGCGGCGGCTCATGCCCATTTTAGCTTTGCACAGGTCAAAGTGAGTCTCACTACCGGTTGGGGTGGCACGGGACGCCTGGTACGTTTAATTGGGCAAAGCCGGGCTATGGAGTTGTTGCTAACGGCACGCCTCATTGACACCGAGGAGGCTTACCGTTTGGGTCTTATCCATCGCATTGTGCCTGCTGCGGACGATGTGCTGCAAATGGCACGCGCCTGGGCGGCTGAATTGATCGCGCTGCCCCAGCAAGCGCTGGCTTTTACCAAAGAGTTGGTGCATACAGCCAGCCATGCCACCCTGGTGGAAACCTATTGGCAGGAAACAAAATTGTTTACGAAACTGTGGGCTTCTCCTAATCATCTCGAAGCGCTGGCGGCGTTTCGGGAAAAACGGCCTGCGGTATTCAATAAAGAAAAAGGGGATTAGCGGATTGGGGGGATTTCTTTTAATCGATCAAGCCCCTAATCTCCACCATGTTTTGTGGGAGCTAAAGGAATCATAAAGAATGTCGCAAGCTTTTCTTTGCCCGAATTGTCATGCTTCGTTGGAATATGAAGGCGGCATCTCACCAACAATCCGCTGTCAATATTGCAATACAACGGTGATTGTGCCGGAAGAACTGCGCACGCCGCTCGGTGGTCGTGTCGGGATGGGCGGCGAGGCCATGCCGCCAGATGTGGCAAAACTGACGGAAATTGCGCGTCTGATTCAGCAAGGGAAGAAGATTGAAGCGATTAAGCTGATGCGCGAGATTTCGGCGATGGATTTGAAGTCGGCAAAAGAGGCTGTGGAGCGCATGGAGCGAGGGGAATCGGTGCAGTTTTCTTCTGTATCGTCCACGTCACACCCTGCTTTTGAGGTGACGCCACATCCATTGCAGCCGCAGCCAACGGCCGTTTCCTCTGGCAATAATCTTGGCTGTGTTTTGGGTTTTGTGATTTTGCTGATCTTGTTGGGGGCCGGTGCCGGGTTGTTTTTCATGACCAGCGCGAGTAGCACTGTGTCGGATGTGGTTGCGCCTGTGTTGGTAACGGCCGTTTCCAATACCGAACCAGGTATTCCTGTCAATACAGCAACGCCTATCCCGACACCCACGCCCGCGTTTGCCGATGAAACATTTAGCTTTGGCGGCGAAGAAGGCGTTGGCCCCGGTTATTTCAGTGATACACGCAACATTGGCCTGGACGAAGATGGAAATATTTATACAGGCGATTATAGCAACGGCCGTATCCAGGTCTTTGACAGCGAAGGCAACTATCTGACGCAATGGTTCATCAGCAACCCCGAAGCGGCTATGATTGCCATGGACGTTGACCGCCAGGGACGCGTTTACGTTATCGAAAACGGCGCTATTAATCGCTATGATGGCCTGAGCGGCGAGCTGCAAACAACCCTGTCCGCGCCGGGCGGTACAGGCTATCGGGATGTCGTGGTTGCCCCTGGTGGCGGATTGGTGGCCTATGCGTTTGCGCCGCCCGATATGCTGGTCTGGTTCGACGCGGATGGCAATATTGTGCAGACCGTCTCCGAAGTTTTAAGCGGCCAGACTGGCGATCCTGAATCAAGTGCCAAAATCGCTGTCGATGGATTGGGTAATGTGTACCTGTTGGGGAGTGCGTTTACCAAAGTGGTGTTTAAGTTTGACGCCGCCGGTAAATTTGTCACGCGTATTGGCAGCCAGGGTAACGAAGCCGGGCAGTTTCGTTCTCCGCGTGCCATTGCCGTTGATAACCAGGGACGCATCTATGTTGAAGATTTCGATGGCATTTTTGTGTTTGACAGCGACGGCCGTTTCCTAGACACGATTCCCTTCCGTGGTGTAGCCTTTGACATGGTTTTCAACGATCAAAACCAATTATTCCTGGTGGATCGCAACGGCAATCGCGTCGTGCAGTTCACCTTACAGCAGCGAGCAAATTAGAAGTGACCGCCGACATCTACGATAAGATTGCCCATTATTATGACCTGACCCACGCCGCCTTAACGGAGGATATTCCCTACATTTTGCAGGTAGCGCGGCAAAGCGCTGGCCCTGTGTTGGAGCTTGGCTGTGGCAGTGGGCGGCTGCTGCTGCCGCTGGCCGAAGCGGGGCACACGGTGTTTGGCGTCGATAATTCTCCGGTGATGTTGGCACGGGCGCAGGCGCGTGTGCAGCAGCTTCCTCCGGCGCAGGCGGCACGGGCGCAGGTGTTATTGGCAGATATGACGCAGTTAACTTTGACGCCTGCTCAGCCTTTTGGGCTGGCGCTGCTGCCGTACAATACAGCCATGCACCTGCCGCTGCCGCAGTTGACGCAGACGTTGCGCCGTGTCAAAGGGTATGTGCAGGGAAACGGCCGTTTCTTCATCGACCTTGCCAACCCGTTCATCGTCGCCGCCACGCCCAATGATCGCATGCTGACGCTGGAAAATGTGCTCACCGATCCCGATACCGGCGAGACAATCGTGCAAATGGCCGCTAACTGGCTGGATGAAGAGGCGCAAATCTTGCACATCACCTGGCTGTACGATGCCAGCCCGGCGGCCGGCGGCGCGGTACAGCGCACCGTCGCCCAGGTTGATTACCATTACCTTTATCCGCACCAGGTGGAAATGGCTCTGCACGACGCTGGTTGGCGCATTGTGCGCATGAGCGGCGATTATGCCGACACGCCGTTCGACGAGGAGAGTGAGCGGTTGTTGGTGTTGGCGGCTCCCGGCTAATCAATAACGGCGGGCAGACGCGCTTCTTGCCAGGCGATCATGCCGCCTTCCATGTTGGAGACTTGTGTATAGCCTTCGGCTTGTAAGGCAAAGGCTACCTGGCTGCTGCGCCGTCCGCTGCGGCAAACCAAAACGATCTTTTCCTGTTTGGGCAGCACGATGTGGTGATGCAATATTTGGGGCATAGGGGCCAACCGCGCCTGGGGGATATGCCCCAATTCAAATTCTTCTTGTTCGCGCACGTCAATCACCAACGGCCGTTCCCCACCTTTGTGCGCGGTCATCAATTGTCGCCACAGCTCTCTGGGCGGGATGTGCGTAACGGCCGTATAAGGGACAACCGTGCCCACCGCCACCATACTATCATGCTCACATTTCGGCAGCGTCTGGCATTCGCGCCAGGCACGCACCGGGCATTGGTAAATGCAAATCCCAGGGTCCAGGATGTGATAAAAGATGTGTTCAATTGCCCGTTCCTGTGTCAGGTAATGATCCATTTCCAGGAATGTGTTGAATTCACTCAGGCGCATTTTCTCCCATACCGTTTCTCGTACGCCAACCATGAAGACATCGCCGCCGTGCTGCCGATATAGGCGCACCACCGTTTCCAACATGTGCAGCCCGCTGACATCGCAGTGATTGACGCGATGCATTCGCAGCAGCAAAAACCGCTGTCCGGGATGCTCCTCTAAATTACGCCGAATTTCCTCTTCGACATGCTGCGCTGCACCAAAATAAAGCGATCCTTCAATGGTCAATACGCCAAGCTGCGGGCAGACGGGTCGTTCCGGTTTGTGGACGAAATGCTCGAAGTTTTCGTCCGGTAACACGGAATGAACGGGCGGTTGTGATGTGATGGCGATGTAGCGGGCGAAGGAGGCGAGCACACCCATCAACACGGCAAATTCCAGCCGCAAGAACAACGTTGCCAGCAGTGTGGCAATCATAATCACCGCATCGCCGCGCGATGTGCGCCAGATGCGTTTGATCTCTTTGCGGTCTATCATGCCGTAGGCGGTGACGATGAGCACAGCGGCGAGGGCGGCACGCGGCAGGTAAGCGGCCAATGGAGCCAGCAGCAGCATGGCAGCCAGGACGAAGAGGCTGGTGAAAACGGCCGCTAAGGGGGAGCGGGCGCCTGCTTTGAAATTAACGGCCGTTATCGAAAACGACGCCGCGCACGCATAACCGGAGAAAAAGCCAGAGAAAATGTTAGCCAATCCTTGCCCGACAAATTCCTGATTGTTATCGAGCCGCTGTCCTGTTTGCGCGGCCATCGTGCGCGAAATGGCCGCCGTTTGCACCAGGCCAATGGCCGCGACCGCCAGCGCCCCGGAGGAAAGATGCGCGATTAAATCGAGGTCGAAGATGGGAAGCTGCTTGAAGGGCGGAAAGCTGCGCGGCAGTTGGCCGATGACATCAATGCCGTTTTTGTCCAGCGCCAGGAGGTAAACGACGAGCGATGCCAGGATCATGGTTAGCAAGCCGTTGGGCAGGCGCGGTTTGACGCGCTGCAAAATGATGACGAAGAGCATGGAGCCGATGCCGAGAACGGCCGTTGCCGGATGTGTTTGTGGCAGCGTGGCGAGCACGCCGCGCACCGCCTCGAATAAATTGTCGCTGGGGAAGGAAAGGTGCAGCAGCGGCCCAATTTGCTTCAAGCCGATGAGAATGCCCGCGCCGGTGGCAAAGCCGACAATGACAGAGTGAGAGACAAAATTGATCAGCAGCCCCAGCCGTGCCAGCCCCATGACCAGTTGAAAAGTGCCGACCATGACCGCCAAGAGACCGGCGGCGATGATGAATTCGTTTGTGCCGGAGGGGAACATGCTGCTGAGTGAACCGAGAACGAGCAGCGATAAGGCGTTGGTCGGGCCGGTGAGAAGCTGATCCGATGATCCCCACAACGCGCCAAAGAATGCGCCGATGATGGCTGTGTACAGCCCCATTTGTGGGGGCAGGTCGGCGATGAGGGCGAAGGCGATGGATTGGGGCAGCATGATCACGGCGACGGTGATCCCGGCCATGATGTCGGCGCGTAAGTTGTGGGGGTTATAGGTGCGCAGAAGGTGTAACGGCCGTTGCAGGGAATAAAGAACCGGCGTCAACACGCTGCGCAAATTGATGGGGGTTTCTGTGTGAGTAGACATAGCTCGTTGCAAAAGTGTGCATTGTTCAGGAAATAGGCTGCGCAGCGGCGGCGTGCTGCTGCATTGTCGCCAGCAGCGCCTTGGTGGCCGCAATGCGTTCTTGCCAGGGTTGCAAAAATGGGGTGAGCATGGCAGATTGTGCCGCGAAACGGCCGTATCCCATCTGCCATTCTTCCACCAGCGTCAACAACGTTTGCAGCAGTGCTGGCAGCATCTCGTACTGGGCAGCCGCTTGCAGCAAATTGTGCAGCATCAAATCGCGCTTGCCGAACCCGCGCGGCAGCTTGTGTGCGCGTGCCAGCCGGGCCACATCGCCCCGGCTCAGGGCAAAACCGCTGTAAACAGGATTGGTGAGATAGGCGGCGATGTCTTTGAGGCTGGTTTTGTCGTTGCTCAGCAAAGCGGGCGTGTCGGGCAAGGCAAAGCGCGTTTCTGTAGGCAGCCCGCTTTGCTGCGCGTGGTCTATGATCAAGTCGGCGGCGAGGGTGAAAACGGCCGTATAAAAAGCATTCCCTTGTTGTTGAACGGCTAATGCCAGTGGAAAAAACCAGGTGAGCACATGCTGCTGCAAGAATTCCTGTTGGCGTGTTTGCATGTGTCGCGCAACCAGGGGCAGCGCATCTTCCCAGGCATCTGCTTCTGCGCCGCACAAGAAAGCGAGTAAAGCCATTTCATGCCCGATATGGTCGGGGCTGGTGGCGTCATCTTGCACGTAAAATCCGGCGGCCTGATAACTGTGGATGACAGCTTCGGTGATGTCGCCGCCCAAGAGGCCGCTGCTGTCGCGGAAGATGCTTTCGTAGGGGAAGATGTCGAAGGTAAAGAGGGTTTGATGGGCAACGGCCGTTTCCTCGAAATTTGGCGCTGATGGCAAAGTGCTGTGCAGCTCTGGCACCTGCTGCACAATGGGCCACAAATCGGCCGTTAAGCCTTGCAGCAGCAGGTGGCTGAGAAGGGTGTAGGTGTGATGACGGGCAACGGCCGTTTCTGCCACGCCCAAACTTGTCGTTTCAAGCATAGATAACTCTCGTAAAAAGGATGCTCCCCGTGTACTTGGAGCACCTGCTAATCATTGATTTTAACCAACACGACACACATTCCCGGCGCCGTCAACCATCTCAAAGCCAGCATTTTCCCACGCTTCCATGCCACCCGTGACATTGTACAAATGCTTGTACCCATTTTTGAGCATGATGCTGATAGCCGTGCTGGAACGTTTGCCGGTGGCACAAGTGACGGCAATACTGCTTTCCTTGTCCAGTGCCAGCTTGTCAATTTGTGCCGGGAACGTGATTTGTGGCACAAGATGGGTATAGGGCATCAGGTGTGCTCCGGCAATATGCCCCTCATCGCACTCGTCGCTTTCGCGCACGTCCAGCACTTGCAGGCCATTGGTCGCCAGCTTGTGTTTCAAGGTGTGTACATCTATTTGGGGCACCGTGCGTACCGCTTCGCCTGCCTCCATCCATGCGTCCATGCCGCCTTCCAAATAGCCGCTGACAAATTGATCCATGCCGATAAAGGCCATGTTGAAGATGGCTTTTTGCGCATTGGCGGCGCTGTCGGTGACGAGGATGATGGGTTCGTTATCGGGAATCATCCAGCCGACGCGCTGCTCAAATTCGGAACTGGATAGCTGCACGTTGACCGCGCCCGCAATATGGCCCGCACTGAAATCGGCCGTGGAACGTGCATCCACGATGTGATGTCCGGCGGCGCTTCGTTCTTTGACTTCTGCTGGAGAAAGGGGGGTGGCGCGAGGAGTGGTGTCGGTAGACGGCCGTTTCCCTTGATTGATCGCCACAATATTCAAAATATTTGCCGGTTTAAGCGGTTGTTCTTCCTGCATATAAGCCACAAACCGCTCTTTACTCTTGATTTTCAGGGCATCATTGTTGCGCCGTTCATACCCAACTGTAGTGACAACCTTGCCACTTGTGACACGTCCTCAGGTAGAGCCGGCCAGATGGCCGGGATACACCTCAACATAGTCGGGCAAATTCAAGAAGCGCGGAATAGCGACATCAAACAGCACCGGTGCCCCT
The DNA here is from genome assembly GCA_020634315.1 of Ardenticatenaceae bacterium. Lineage (GTDB taxonomy): Bacteria > Chloroflexota > Anaerolineae > Promineifilales > Promineifilaceae > JACSRF01. Next base: position 68,123 of record JACKBV010000013.1, read on the forward strand.
TCATCGCCCGTTTGTGCCAGGTCTGGTCGCGCCACATCGCCCACCATGACAAAATCGGCCGTGAGGATAAACCAGGGATCATCGCCGCGCGGGTAATCGTAGACGAGGATGTTTATTTGCTCCGGGCGATGTCCGGGCACATGCACCACTTCCAGGCCAACGCCGCCCATTTTGAGCAAATCGCCATGCTTCACCCGTGTCGCTTCGTAGGTGATGTCTGCCAATTCCGGCAGCATTAACTCGCCGCCCGTCGCCTCTGCCAGCCGCCGCCCACCAGAAATGTGGTCAGCATGGCTGTGCGAGTCAATGATGTAGCGAATTTTGGAATTTTTTGCTTTGGCGGTGTCTAAATAGGGTTGAATGTCCCACAACGGGTCAAAAACCATGCATTCATTTGTGCGCTGGCAGCCTATCATGTAGGCGGCGCAGCCGGTTTCTTCGCGGATAATTGTTTCAAACCACATGTTTCCCTCCGGGTTCAGTGTTCAATAGTTGGTTACTGTTCACCATTTCGGCCAAACGGCCGTTCCGGCAGCTTGTATGCTTCTTGCACCGGTTTGAGCGGGCGCTTCAGCCATAACGGCCGTCGCAATCCATCCGGGCTGTAATCGACGGCGCTGCGCGTCATGTCCACCCAATCGCGGTACACACTCATCGAGCGTTTGGTGTCCACCCACACATCACCATGTTTGTCGCCAGGAGCGGCTTTGCTCACCTTGACCGCCTTTTGCAGCCAGCAATGCGCCCCACTGATCGGGTCAGGATGCACAGCATGGGTCAGATTTTGATGCACGCCCACATCCTCCCACCAGACGCGGTTGGTGTCCGGGTCGAACGTTTCCCAGGCGCGTGCGCCGTGAATGATGTTCAGCGTATGCCCACCTTTGCCATCTTCGCCCAATTTTGCCAGACTGGACATGCCAGGATTGACGCCGTTATCTTCCTCTAACCGCCAGCGCCCCAGGTGGTGGCTCATGGCAACAACTCCCGGCTTGATGCCTTCTGTCACCCAAACCCTATCCACAAAATAGCCAATCTCTGTTTCCACCTTGATCAAGTCGCCGGTTTGCACAGCCAGACGCTGCGCATCCTGTGGATGCATCCAGACCGGGTTTTTGTGGCTGATTTCGTATAACCACTTGGCGTTGGCGCTGCGCGTATGAATAAGCGTGGGCAGGCGGAAATTGGGCAGCAGCAGCATGCCGCCATTGGCAAAGTCAATATGGTCAGGATGGACATGGCTCTTGAGCTGCCAGGGAATGGTGTACTCTTTTTCCTGCCAACCCCATTGGAAGAGGGTATCGCTGTAAAACTCAAACTTGCGGCTTGGCGTACCCACGCCAGCTTTTGCTTTGCCGTCAATCACCACACCGACGACTTGCCCATCTTTCACAATGCGAGACTTCTGGTCAATGGTGAATTGCGCATTGTGCGCGGTGAATTGTGTGCCAATCTCTAGCTGCGAATCTCCAACTTCCAATTCCTTTTCATAAGGAACATAGTTGTCTGCTTTCACCTCAAACGCGCCATATTTGCGCATGTATTCCAGCGGCGTGAGGCTCTCTTTGGCGGCAGCTTCAGGCAGACCCGGCACGGCATTTTCAAACTGCCAGCGATAATACTCGTCAACGGTGATAATTTCGCCGGGGCGGTAGGGGCTTTCAAAGTATTGGCGAATTCCCAGGCTGCCATCGGGGTCCATGTGCGCTGAAAGTTGAATCCACCATTCATTTTCTTCCCAGACTTCGCCGGGGTTCGTTTCGTAGGTGAACTGCACCTTTTTCCCGGCGCGTTCCATGGCGACACGGCGCACCGGCTGGCGGAAAGAGATCCATTGCCCGGCGTGCGTTTCCTGGCTGACCAAATCATGCCGTTCGCCCGCATGTCCCATTGGCAGCACATAATCGGCAAACCAGGCGGATTCGTTCCAGGTGGGGGTCAGGGCGACGTGGCATTTGATTTGCTGCTCACTTTGCAATGATTTCAGCCACATGAAGCCATCGGGATTGATCCACATTGGGTTGTAGACGCGGGTGAAGTAGACATCAATTTCGCCGCGCCCTTCGTGCAGAAAGTGGGGCAGCAGGAAACTCATTTCGTAATGCGCCAGCGGCCATTCATGGGGGATGTGTAGTTCATTCCAGGCGTTGAATGCTGGCGGCTTCTTGAACACTTCGGGCACGAATTTGTTCCAACTGTTAGCCGACGTGCCACCGGGCGTGCCGACGCTGGCGGTGAGGACGTTCAAGAAGAAGAGGGTACGCGCGACTTGCCAGCCGCCCAGGTTGCCGATGCTGGCGCTGCGCCAGGTGTGGGTTGCCAGTTTGCCATCGCACTTTGCCACGTAATCGGCCGTTTCCACAATGCGCTCAATGGGAACCTGTGCTTCTTCGGCAGCACGCTCGAACGTGTATTCGGCGTAGAGGTCTTTGAGAACCTGGTCGAATAGCGGAAATTTGTCATCGGAGATTGGCGATTGGAGATTGGCGATTTGGTTGCTTAAATTAGAATCGCTAACCTCTAATTTTCCATCCCGAATCGCTTCTAATGTTTCTTGCCAGTTCACCCATTGGCGCACAAAATTTTTGTTGTAGAGGTTGTTTTGGATGAGGTAGTTGGCAATGGCGAGGAGGACGGTTTGCTCGCTGCCGGGCCAGGTCGGCAGCCAGACATCGCTCATGCTGGCGGTGTTGCTCAGGCGGGGGTCGAAGGTGATGATTTTCGCGCCTTTCATTTTGCCTTCGATGATGCGCTGCGCGTGGGGATTGAAGTAGTGCCCGGTTTCCAGGTGGCTGGAGATGAGGAGGATGACGCGTGCGTTGCTGTGGTCGGGGCTGGGCCGGTCAAAGCCGCCCCAAAACATGTAGCCAGCGCGTGCGCCAGCGGAGCAGATGTTGGTATGGCTGTTGTGACCATCTACGCCCCAGGCTTGAATGGCGCGATTGGTGTAACCATCTTCGCCGGGGCGTCCGACGTGGTACATGATGCCGTCGAGCCGTTTTTGGCGGCTTTCGCGCATTTTGGCGGCGATTTCGTCCAGTGCTTCGTCCCAGGTGATGCGTTTCCATTTGCCTTCGCCGCGTGCGCCGACGCGTTTGAGGGGGTAGAGGATGCGCTCTGGGTCGTATATCTGGTTGTGAGTGGCAGGGCCTTTGGCACAGTTGCGGCCGCGACTGCCGGGGTGTTTGGGATTGCCCTCGAATTTTTTGATTTCGAAGGTTTCTTTGTCCACGTAGGCGAGGAGGCCACAACCGCTTTCGCAGTTGAAGCAGGTGGTGGGGACGAGGGTGTAGCGGCGTGCGACTTTGCGCGGCCATGCTTTGCTGTCCCATTCCACCCAGTCGTGCCATCTGTCAGTGGGTGGGTAGTAGGTGAGACGGCCGTCTTCCTGCTGCACGGGCAGCATTTCGACGTCGGCGAATTCGGGCAGGGCTGTCCCGGCAACGTTGGTGGGGGCGGTGAAGGTTTTTTGCGGCCGCTGCGGTACGCCGACAACGAGCATTGATTTGAGTAGTTGGGTGATACTGCGTTTTTCGCTCATAATGTTTTCCGTTTAGCTGTTCGGTATCTCTTGTGGAGCCATCACAAAAGCGTATTCGTACAAATAAAGACCGGCAGCGACGCAAAGGGCGGCTGTTGTCAACAGTAATCCGCCAAGGTTGAGGTAGCTGCTGGCGAGGAGTAAGGCGAGGGGGAGGATGTGCCCAATGGTCATGCTGCCTATCCAGAAGTGATTGCGGTAACGGCCGTTGCTGATCTCATGTGCTGCTCTTGCGGCCACTTCACTGGGGTGGGGAATGCCAAATTCGCCAAGCAAGGTGACAAACAAATCAACGATGAGGGAGATGGCTAATGCGCGTGTGGCGGTGAGGGTCATGGCCTGCGGCGCACTGGGAATGAGCCAGCCAAGCAGCAGCAAGGCGGCGCTGCCCATCATCAATGCCTGCACGATGAGGTGGAATGGCAGCAATGGACTTTGCCACAAATCGCGCCCTTCGGCCTGGGCAAAGAGAAAGGCGGTGTAAACGGCGACGCCAATGGCTAAGGGCAAACCTGCCCAGGTGTATGCGGCACGCAGCCAGGGCACATCGTAATCGAAGAGCCAGCCGCCGACTTCGAAAAGCCACCAAAGGGTTGCCAATGTGCTGAAGCCAACCAGGAAAATGGCTCCTCGTGCCAGCCATGAGTTCCATTGGGGGCGTGTGAGGATGTAAAGGAAGCGCTGTGGCTTTTCCAGGTCGTAGACGAGGAAGGCTGTGGTGAGGCCCATGAAGATGAGGGAGATTAAGCCACCGGCAACGGCCGTTGCCGGGTCATGCCCAAACCAGCCAAAATTCCAGCCCAACGCCAGCATGATAAACAACCCTGCCGCCAACCCTTTCGTCACCAGGTAAGCTGGCACCGGCCAATGCCACGGAATTTTGTGCTGCGCATTGTAGCCGACCTGCACCATATGTTCGGCAACGGTGCTGCCAAACTGGATAGGGCCATTCACCGGCTGCCCTTGCGGCTGGGTGGCTCGCAGCGGTGTGCCGGAGAACGACGTACGCGCCTGGCGATTCGAGGGTTGAGGGCCATGTCCATTTGCGCCATTGCCATTGCTGCCGTGTGCGCCTGCATGAAGCGGCACAACATCTGCCCACATGAAGGTTTCTGGTGCGCGTTCGGTGGCTGTGGGGTGCAGCGTGATGTCGTTCCCTTCAATGTAAAACACCTTCGGGGATGTGCCTTGCTCTGGTTTGCGTACCGTGACCTTTTGCGAGGAAAGAAGCTGGCTAATTTCACTGTTGGGGTCGTTCATGTCGCCGGAGATGATGGCATGTTCCGGGCAGACCACTACGCAGGCGGGTTCCAAGCCAATGTCTGTGCGATGGGCGCAATAATGACACTTTGCGGCCGTGTTCGTTTCTGGATCGATGTGAATGGCATCATAGGGACATGCTTGCATACACGCTTTGCAGCCGATGCAGACATCTTTGTCAAATTCAACGATGCCATCGGCGCGTTGGTACATGGCGGTGACTGGGCAAATGCGTACGCAGGGGGGATTGGCGCAATGATTGCAGCGTGTCACCTGAAAATGACGCCGCGTGTTGGGGTATGCGCCCGTTTCCACATACTTGACCCAGGTGCGATAGACACCCAATGGCACTTCGTTCTCGCTTTTGCAAGCGGTGGAACAGGCATGACACCCAATACATTTGCGGTTGTCAATGACAAACCCATAGTTTTTTTCATGGGTTATAGCGGAAATGGGTACATCAATCGTCATAAAATTGTCCTTTTGTTACAAGGCGGGTCTCCGCATGTTGTCTACGGATGACCGGTCACGAATGTAAAGACTACGGTTGGCTTTCGGCGTTTTTTTGCAGATTTATCACAAATGTGTCTGCTTCGTTGTGAATGGCAAGTAAGGTATGCCCGCTTTGTTGACACCAACTTGTGAGGTTGTGCGGCGCATTGGGGTCATTGGCCGTAATTTGTAATGTTTGTTCTGGGGCAAGCGTTTGTAATGCTTTAATGGTGGCAATTAAAAGGTTTGGACAGCGTAAACCACGCAGATCGACGATTTTATCTGGTTGGAAAGTTTGGACTTTCACGCCGACCTCCTCATTAAGCAAAGGAAACGTACAGAGGGGTAAAAAGATAAATGGTTCAGGAAAACGCGCCGAAATATTGCTTGTTTGGATGGTGTGGTTAACGGCCGTTTCCCAACTTGCAAACCATTCTATCAAACGAACCTGTCTTCGCCTGTCACCTTCGGGGGGGATTTTGTTGTCCCACGCAGGGGGGACACGGAGGCGTGTGGAGAGGAAAAGGGTTGGGGTGTGGGGTGGGGTGGCAATCAAAGAGATTGGAGAGTGACCAATCTCCAATCTCGGCCAACACGCAAATGCTAGAAACTGATGGCTGTTTACAAGACAGGCAATGTCAGATAGTCGTTGGGCACAAAGAGACTGCCTTCTGTTGTGCCTTGTGGCGCAATTTGCCGCAAACGGCCGCCGAGGACGGAGGCTGGAATTTGCCTGTTGAGTGCTTGCTGGAAGGCGTGGCTGATGTCGGCGACTTCAACGGCCGTTTCATGCACAAATTCCAACCGATAATGCACAATTCCCGCCGCCAACCAGCTTTCCAGATGTACGCTGGCTTCTTGCGCCTCCGCGCCAAACACCGTGTTGCGGCAGCCGACATCAGCCATCACCGGATGGGTACGGCCGTGTCCGTCACGCAACGCCACACGATGCTTTTCGCAGGGTTGGCCGCAATCTTTGTAGCTGGTGCCGGTGGATAAAAAGCGGCAAAAGACGCAGTGCTCTGTGTGGAAAACAGGCAAATGTTGGTAAGCGATCACTTCTAACTTGTCTGCGCCAACATGATGCGCCAGGTCGGTTACTTGGGCCGCGTTCAGGTCATGCGTGGGCGTCAGGCGCAGCAGCCCCAGGCGCAAAAATGTGTCGGCGGTGAGGGCGTTGGCCGTGTTCAGGCTGAAATCGCCGATGAGCGGCGCGTGGTCATGCGCTTGCAAGGCGTGCAGCAGGCCGCTGGAGCGGATGAGCAGCGGACATTCCAGCCGCAGCAAGAAATTGACAATGCGTTCCTCGTTGGGTTTGAGCACGCGCGGGCTGGCGACGCGCACGGCAATGCCTGCTTCCTGAACCATCGCCACAGCCGGTCGCAGCCCGTACAGGTCGAGATAATCGAGGGTGATGCTGGCCGGACGGGCGGCGATGGCCGCTTCTAGCTGTTCTGGTGTGCGCACGAGCAGGTGCAGTTGGGGGATGGGGGTGGATTGGGCAACGGCCGTTTCCCGGTCAGCCCACATCTGTTGCAAAGCGTGCAGCGGTTCATGCAGGGCACGCGGGCGCGGTTCCGCCTGTAACAGTTGCAATTGCGTCACCGCTTCGCGTCGCAAATTGTTGAGCAGCGAACTGGGCACAAACGGCCGTCCCTTGCTTTCCAGGTGTAACTCCGCCAATTCATAGGGTGTGTTGCCCAATCGTCCTAACTGGTCACGCGCAAATTCGGCCGTCAGACCTTGATTGCGTGCCGTGACCAATGGCTCTGGCGAGGTGATGCTGACCTGGATGTGCGGCTGTTCGGCCAATGTCCAGGTTAATTGCAAGGGCTGCCCTTCGTGGGCAACGGCGTCAATGTGCAACGGCCGTTTATAGACAGGATCATGCGCCTGGGTAAACGGCCGTGCCGCCTTATCCAATTCTGGGTCATGCGTGCGCCACAGCAAATCTCCCACGCGAATGCGGCCGAAGTCGATGGCTTTGTTGCCAAAGCGCAGCTCTAACTGCCCCCCGCGCACGCTGTCAACCTGGTAAACGTGCCCGCCTTCCTCTGCTTCTTCCGGGCTGCGCCAATCGGCAGCGTCAAAAACGATGCCATCACCTGCCTTCAGCGGCGCAATGCGTTGTGTCGGTTCCGGGGCAATGCGCACGCGATCTTTGAAAACGGCCGTGACATGCCCCAATAACACGCCGCGATGGCGCGGCGAACGCCCTTGCACCACCGTCTGGTGGTTTGTGCCGTCGATGAAGTGTGCGCCCAACCCGCGTGAATAAACTTGCTCAAGTTGGACTTCTTCGGCGGGCGTGATGCTCAATGGTCGGCCAGCCCATGCTTCATCGACAGCGCGACGATAGGCCTGGGTGGTCAGGGCGACGTAATCGGCGTCTTTGTAGCGCCCTTCGATTTTGAGGGCGGTGACGCCGAGGGTGACGATTTCTGGCATTTGTTGCAGGGCATAGAGGTCGCCAGGGGAGAGTAGATAGCGGGCGTCGTGGAGGGGATGGAAACGGCCGTCTACGATCATTTGATAAGGCAAGCGGCACGCCTGCGCACATTGCCCGCGATTGGCGCTGCGTCCGCCCCAAGCCTCTGACGAAAAGCATTGCCCGGAATAGGAAACGCACAATGCGCCATGCACAAACATTTCCAGTTCGCAGGTTGTTTGTGCGCGAATGGCGCGAATGTCATCTAGCGATAATTCCCGTGCCAGCACAACACGGCTGACGCCAAATTTTTGTGCCAGGGCAATGCCTTCGGCGCTGGTCAGACTCATTTGCGTGCTGCCGTGAATTTCCATGTCGGGGGCGATTTGCCGGGCTAGCTGGGCAATGCCCACATCTTGCACAATGATGGCGTCGGCATCGGTGGCGGCGATGGCGGCCAGCGATTTGGCCGCTTCCTGTAATTCATGGTCGAACACGAGCGTGTTGAAGGTGACATATCCTTTCACGCCACGTTGGTGGAGTGTGCGCATCACTTCTGGCAGTTCGGCCAGGGTGAAGCCGACTTTGGCGCGTGCTGTGAAGTGCTTCAAGCCGAAGTAAACGGCATCTGCGCCAGCCTCGATGGCGGCGTGCAGTTGCGGCCAGTAGCCGGCCGGACTCATAATTTCTGGTTTGGCGTATCGCTGTTTGTCGTTATTTGCCTGGGACATATTTGTACTCACCAAATTGTTTTGCAAATTGTCGCCGTGAATGCTTGGAGTTGCAAATATCGCAGATATAATCTCATGCGGAAGGAATTGGAATAGCCCACAGATTTTTCAAACCGTATATTTGATTTCCCACATGGTTTATGAAGCTTGTTGGGCTAATTGAGGAAATTAGCCACAAGGTGTTATGTTGTTTTGTGGCTGTCATTTTTTTGGTGCAAGGAAGGAGTTTGTTTTTATGCGATATCGTTATTTACATGTGTGGTATTTTGGTTTGTTGGCGTTGATGGTGTTGGTGTTGAGTGGGCAAGGAACGGCCGTTGCCGCTCCTAATGCTGCCATCTCTCTTTCTACGCCTTATATGCAGGGCTTCGATACATTAGCTAATACTGGGACTGGCATTGCTTGGAACGATGATAGTACCTTGTCTGGCTGGTATAGTACTAGACCTACTTATAATACGGGAATAGGTAACTCTAATACGGGTGCCCTGTACAGTTTTGGTAGTAATGGAGCAAGCGAACGGGCTTTGGGTTCAGCGGCTTCTGGAGGAACAGGTACCATATATTATGGCGTACGCTTGGTAAATGACACAGGCAACCCTGTTTCCACGTTAACTATTAGTTATACGGGCGAACAATGGCGTAATGGGGGTAATACAACTTCGCAGCAGCTTACTTTTGCTTATCAGATAGGTGCAAGCATGACAAGTTTGACTGCTGGTACATGGACTGCCGTTTCAGAATTGGATTTTATTGGTCCTGTAGCTACCTCAACTCCTGCTGCCCTAGATGGTAATTTGCCAGCTAATCAAGCATCCCTGTCATTTGCCATCGCTTTGAATATTCCAGCTGGTGAAGAGGTGATGTTGCGCTGGCAAGATATAAATGATTCTGGAAACGATCATGGTTTGGCCATTGATGATATTACTATATCTGCTGGTGGCGGTGGAGATACACCGCCGACTGTTAGCAGCACCAGTCCGATAAATGGCGCAACGGCCGTTCCCGCTGCCGCCACCATTACCATTGATTTCAGCGAAACAGTAGACGCCATCGCCGGCGCCTTTGCTCTGGAGTGTCCCAGTGGTACGCCTGTCAGCTTTAGCAGCAGCCCCTCTTTGCCTGGCAGTGGCAGCAGCTTCACCTTAACGCCTGCTGCCAATTTGCCTGAAAGCACGAGTTGTGACGTGACCGTCACCGCCACAGCAATTACAGACCAGGATGGCACACCTGATCAGATGGCGTCCGATTACACGTTTAGCTTCACCACTGGTTCAGCCGCTAGCATCACTGGAATCCATACGATTCAAGGAAGCGGTGCTACCGTTACCGCTGGTACATTCACTGTTGAAGCTGTCGTTGTGGGTGATTATCAAGGGGTTATCGGGGTAAACGATTATAAACTGGATGGATTCTTCATTCAGGAAGAGGATGGGGATGTAGATGGGGATCCGGCTACATCAGAAGGCATTTTCGTTTACTGCGACACCTGCCCGACAGATGTTGTTGTCGGTGATCTGGTGCAGGTAACAGGAGCTTCAAGTGATTATTATGGGATGAGCCAGTTAAACGCGACGACGGCTGGGGATGTGTTTGTGATTAGTCACGGCAATACCTTGCCAACAGCCGCGGCGATCACCCTGCCTGTACCTGGTGTGACAGCCACCGACCTGCCTACCGCAGAAGCGCAAATCAATGCTTATTTTGAGCCATTCGAGGGGATGTTGGTGACGGTTGCCGAGGAATTGACCGTCACTGAATATTTTGAGCTGTCCCGCTATGGGCAGGTTGTATTGGCACAAGGCGGCCGTTTCCGGCAGTTCACCGATGTCAGCACGCCTTCGGCGGCTGGTTATACCGCCCATCAAATCGATCTGGCGCGGCGTACTCTTATTTTGGATGATGATAGTAATCAGCAAAATCATGCGCTCTTTGAAAATGTGCCCGTTTTTCATCCTACGCCTGGTTTTAGCATTAGCAACTATTTCCGCGGCGGAGATACGATTACAAACCTGACCGGTGTGCTGCATTGGTCGTTTGCCGGGTTGACGGGCACGGATGCCTGGCGTATTCGCCCGGTGACAGAGAGTTTTAGTTATGGGTTTACGGCCGTTAACACCCGCTCAACTGTCCCTGATAGCGTTGGGGGCACACTCAAAGTCGCCAGCTTCAACGTACTCAATTACTTCACAACACTTGGTTCGCGTGGCGCAAACTCAACGGCCGAATTGGATCGCCAGGCGGCAAAAATCGTCGCTGCCTTTGCCGGTCTAGATGCCGACGTCATTGGCGTCATGGAAATTGAAAACAACAATGACGTTGCTATCGCCGATCTGGTGAGCCGCCTTAATGCCGCTGCCGGTGCTGGCACTTATGCTTACATTCCCACCGGTGTCGTCGGCACCGATGAAATCACGGTTGGCATTATCTACAAGCCTGCTCGCGTGACTCCAGTTGGAGCTGTGCAAATACTGACCAATGCCGCTTTTACCGACCCCAATGGTACCGGTACACAACGCAATCGCCCTGCCGTGGCCCAAACCTTTGCTGATACAACCGGTGAACGCTTTACCATTGTTGTCAATCACCTGAAGTCAAAGGGAAGCTGCCCCAGCAGCGGTTCTGACACAGATCAAGGGGATGGGCAAGCTTGTTGGAATGCTACGCGTCAGCAAGGTGTCGCCTACATGGTTGGCACCTGGCTGCCCGCTCTGGCTGCCAATGTGGGCGATTCCGATTTCCTGGTTGTTGGGGATATGAATGCTTACCGCAATGAAGACCCGATTACCAATTTCACAGGCGCTGGCTATATCGATCTTTTTGACACACTGTTTGGCGCATCAGCTTATGGTTATGTTTTTGATGGGCAGCTTGGCTATCTCGATCATGCCCTGGTCAGCCCTTCCTTGATGGCCCAGGTAAGCGGTGCTTCTCAGTGGCACATCAACGCCGACGAAGTGAATCTGCTGGATTATAATGACACAATACAAGACGCTGGCGAGGCGAATTATGACGCCAAACCGGCGGCATTACCCCTGTATGAGCCAAATGCTTACCGCTCTTCTGATCATGATCCTGTGTTAGTTGGACTAAATCTGGCCTCTTACAGTTTCGATGTGGTCATCAATGAAGTGGACTATGATCAACCCGGTACAGACACTGCTGAGTTTATCGAGTTGAAAAATGTGTCAAATACGGCCGTTGATCTTAGCGAATACACGGTGCAACTGGTAAATGGTAATGGTAATGTGGTCTACGATACCATTGTTTTACCGGCCGTTACCTTGCCTGCGGGCGCGTATTACGTGTTATGTGCCACGAATGCCCTTGTAACAAATTGCGATTTGCCGGATGCGTTTACGTCTATCCAAAACGGCGCACCTGACGGCATTGCTTTACGCCAAAATGGCATTCTCGTTGATGCGCTTGCTTACGAAGGCAGCATACCGGGTCTAACAGAAACGTCTCCGGCTCCAGCCGATCCTGACGTGATCGGGCAAGGGCTTTCGCGTTATCCCGATGGCGTTGACACGAACGACAACAGTGCCGATTTCAGCGTGCATTGTATTACGCCCGGTATTGCAAACAGCAGCCAGACCAGCACCTGTACGGTAGAGTTTGCGCAAGTTTGTTCGTTTTCTACGGGTACGGCAACTCCTGTGGGGACGACCAATCCAATTATGGTGAACTTTGCGGATTTGGGTGACCCGGCTGTTAGCTGTGTGCGCGTCATGTACTTTGGTTATGATCATCCAAATGCTTCTACGGCGCTGCAAACAGGAGGCTATTGGCACATTGAGGCGACGCCGGCTGATGCGGGCAGCACCACAGCGTTTACCTACAGCCTGACATTGCCCTTTGCGAATCCGGTATACCCGGATGATAAGATTTGCCGCTGGCTGGAGGGCACTGGGCCTGGATATGGCTGGGATTGCGCGGCGGGTGCGCCGGGTGGTTACACGGCAACGGATCTGACGCGTTCGGGGCTGCATGGCTTTTCAGATTGGGCGGTGGGAGATTATGCCGGGCCAACGGCCGTTTCCATTCAATCTCTCTCCGCACAGACCAGTACACCGTTCATCGTCTGGTCTTTGCCCTTGCTCGTGCTGATGGCTGGCTTAATCTGGTGGCGTATTGCCACGCGCAAACAGCGAGAGTCATAAAAAAGAAGCTTTCATCAGTTTGCAAACCTAACCTTCGGGAGGTTCAGCGCCTAACAGAGGCCATTTCCAGAGCCTCCCGGAGATTTGTTTTCAAGAGAGGCCACCTGACCGGGTGGCCTTTTTTTATGCTGCTGCTAATCCGTTGCCTTTTGCCAGGTCTGCGCATATTCTAGTAGACAGAAGCCCACATTTGCCGCAAATGACACAATGCGCCGGAAGCCTTTTCGCTCTTTGTGCTTTTGCGCCAAGATTTTCCACAGGAGATGCAGCATGACGCAAATAACAGAAGGCAGCCTGTTATGGTCCCCCACTGAAGATGACAAAACCCAGGCCAATTTGACTCATTACATGAACTGGTTGGCGCAAACGCGCCATTTGCATTTTGCGGATTATGCCGCTTTGTGGCGCTGGTCCGTCACGCAGATTGAGGAGTTTTGGCAAAGTTTATGGGATTACTTTGACGTTCGCGCTTCGCAGCCGCCAGCAGCGATCCTGGCTGAACGGACGATGCCCGGTGCGCGTTGGTTTGGCGGTGCGCGGCTAAATTATGCGGAGAATTTTTTTGCGCGGCAGTGGTCAGACCGACCGGCTATGTATTATCAGGATGAGGAACGGCCGTTACAGACCATCGCCTGGGCAGAAATCCAGGAAAAAGTGGCGGCGTTGGCCCAAACCTTGCGCGATTTGGGTGTGCAGCCCGGCGACCGCGTTGTCGCCTACATGCCGCATATCCCCGAAACCATCATCGCCCTTTTTGCCGCGGCCAGCGTGGGCGCAGTCTGGTCGAGCTGTTCGCCCGACTTTGGCAGTCGCAGTGTGCTCGACCGGTTTCAGCAAATTGAGCCAAAGGTGTTGTTGGCGGTGGATGGGTATCGCTATGGCGGCAAAGCGTTTGACCGCCGCGAAACGGTGGCTGAATTGCAAGATGGCCTGCCGACCCTTGTGCAGACGATTGTTGTCCCGCTGTTGACCGATGGGCATGATTTGGGGCGGATGACGCAGACGATGGTTTGGGGTGATGTGCTGACGCAAACGGCCGTGCCGCCAAAGCTAGAATTCGCACAACTGCCATTTGATCATCCCTTGTGGGTGCTTTACTCCTCTGGCACAACGGGCAAGCCTAAACCGATTGTGCAAAGTCATGGCGGTATTTTGCTGGAACATTTGAAAATGGCGGTGCTGCACCTCGACTTGAAGCCGGATGACCGCTTTTTTTGGTATACCAGCACGGGCTGGATGATGTGGAATTTCTTGATTGGCGGGTTATTGGCGGGCGCGTCTATTGTCATTTACAACGGCAGTCCTGGCTATCCAGATATGAATGTGCTGTGGCGGCTGGCGGCACAAAGTGGCATCACCTATTTTGGAACGTCGGCGGCGTTTGTGAGTGCCTGTATCAAGGCGGAGATTCACCCGAATCAAGCGTATGACTTGCATGCGGTGAAGGCGGTGGGTTCCACCGGGTCGCCGCTTTCGGTGGATGGGTTTGCCTGGATTTATGAGAATGTGAATGATGGCCTGGCGTTGGAGTCGGTGAGTGGGGGCACGGATTTGTGTACGGCGTTTGTGGGTGGATGCCGGTTGCTGCCGATTTATGCCGGGGAAATTCAGGGGGCGTGTTTGGGGGCCAAGGTGCAGGCGTTTGATATGGATGGGCAGGTTGTTGTCGATGAGGTGGGCGAGTTGGTGATTACGGAGCCAATGCCATCGATGCCCCTTTATTTTTGGAATGATGTGAACCATGCCCGTTATCTGGATAGTTATTTCGCCATGTATCCGGGTGTGTGGCGGCATGGTGATTGGATTAAGTTTAATGAGCGGGGCGGCTGTGTGATTTACGGCCGTTCCGATTCCACCATCAATCGTCAGGGCATTCGCATGGGCACCAGCGAAATTTACCAGGCTGTTGAAGCGTTAGATGAAGTGCTAGACAGCCTCATTGTTGATCTAGAACTGCTGGGGCGGGAATCATACATGCCGCTGTTTGTGGTTTTGCGTGAAGGGGTCGTTTTGGACGATGATTTGCGCCAGCGTATTCGCCAGAAAATTCGCGCCGACATTTCCCCGCGCCATGTGCCCGATGAGATTTTTGCCATTGACCAGATTCCTTACACACTGAGCGGCAAAAAAATGGAAGTGCCGGTACGCCGTATTTTGCTGGGCCACCCCCTCGAAAAAGTTGCCAATCCCGGAGCCATGCGTAATCCAGAGGCGATTAACTATTTCGTGCAGTTGGTGGAAAAGCTGCACACATGAAAATCCTGATACTCACCTATGGTTCGCGCGGCGATGTACAGCCGTTTGTTGCCCTGGCTTTGGGCTTGCAACGAGCAGGCCATGCGGTACGGTTGGCTGCGCCGCAGCGCTTTGCGACATTGGCGGCGCAACACAATGTTCCCTTCTTGCCTCTCGCTGGCGATCCGGCAGAAATGAGCGCCTATCTCAATGATGCCGGACATAATGCCTTGCGCATGGTGCAAGCCATGTCTGATTATGTCAGTTCCATTGCGATTCCCGTGATTGAAGCGGTTGCTGCCGCCTGTGAAGATGCTGATTTGCTGGTGCATTCCTTTCTTTTCACGACGGGCGGACACTCTTTGGCGCGAAAATTGCACATTCCCGATGTCTCTGTTCAGCTTTTCCCCACTTTTGCTCCTACACGCGCCTTTCCTATGGTCGCATCTGCAAATTTGCCTGCTGGACGCTTGAGTTATGTCTCGCACTGGCTCACTAAACAGATTTTTTGGCATGTGGGCAATTGGTCTTTTCGCCGCTTGCGCCGTAGTCAACCGGCTTTGTTTGATTTCCCGCTTTATTGGCCGTTTGCGGCTGCTTTGTCGCCGCAAACGCCGCTGCTTTTTGCTTACAGCCCCACGGTTTTGCCGCGACCTGCGGAGTGGACGGCCGTTTACATTCACATTCCTGGCTATTTTTTCCTGGAAACGGCCGTTGCCTACCAGCCGCCGCCACAACTGCTTGATTTTCTCCAGGCAGGGACAGCGCCCCTATGCGTTTCCTTTGGCAGTATGGTCAATCGCGATGCGGCGCGTATTGATGCCATCGTGCGTGCCGCATTAGCCGAGACAGGCCAGCGTGCCATCATCTTGAGCGGCTGGGGTGGTGCTGAGCAGGTGGCAACACGCGATGCCGATGCCAACCTGCTCTATCTGGACGCTGTGCCACACGATTGGCTTTTGCCCCAATGCCACGCCCTCATCCATCATGGCGGTGCAGGCACAACAGCCGCCGGTTTGCGTGCCGGTATCCCCAATATCCTCATTCCACATGGCATGGATCAGCCCTTTTGGGGCAGGCAGGTTGCCGCCCTTGGGGCTGGCCCTGAACCGATTACTTTACGCAAACTCGATACCGGGTCATTGATTGATGCCCTTGCCCAGGCAAACAGTTCCGCTATGCGGGCACGGGCGCAAGAAGTAGGACGCCAGATTCGCGCAGAAGACGGAGTAGGGCAGGCTGTGCGCATCATCGAACAACATGCTGCGTCATTCTCCCCCTCATAAGCTTTGCCCACATAAATAACTCTCGTTACAATGGTGTCTGTTAGACCCATACTATTTTCAGCCAATTTTCCAGGAAACCATATATGAGCTATTTAGAGAAACTTCGTGCGATACAAGAACAAAATCACTCCTGGTTGTGTGTTGGATTAGACCCTGATCCAGCGAAGCTGCGTGTTGATGTCTTGAAGTGGGATGAGCCAATTTTACCCTTCAACAAGGCGATCATTGACGCCACGGCCGATCTCGTTTGTGCCTACAAACCTAACCTTGGCTTTTACTTGCAATGGGGCGCGGCTGGCATCGTTGCCCTGGAGCGTACTATTGCCTATATCCCGCAGCACATTCCCATTATTTTGGACTGCAAAACGGGCGATATTGGTCATACACAGGCCGCATGGGGACATGGCTTGTTTGAGCAGTGGGGTGTGGATGCTGTTACTGTGAACCCGTATGTTGGCGCGGAGGCTGTGCTGCCGATGTTGGCAGAGCGTCCCGACAAGGCTGTTTATATTCTGGCGCGTACATCAAACCCAAGTGCGGTGGACTTTCAAGGGGATTTTGCCCAGGGTGAAGGACTCACGGCGGCTGTGCTGCGCCAAAGCCAAACCTGGCAAACTGCTGGTCACAAGGGGTATGTGGTGGGGGCGACCTATCCACAAGAGTTGGCGCTGGCGCGGCAGTTAGCACCTGCGGCAAACTTTTTGATTCCGGGTGTCGGGGCGCAGGGCGGTAATTTGGAAACGGCCGTTACCTTTGGCCCCGATCCCATTGCTGGCCCGGTCATCAATGCCAGCCGCAGCATCCTCTATGCTTCCATGACTGCGGACTTCGCAACAGCGGCACGCAATGCCGCCCTGAAATTGAGAGATCAAATCAACGCGCTGCGCTA
Organism: Ardenticatenaceae bacterium; assembly: GCA_020634315.1. Classification (GTDB taxonomy): domain Bacteria; phylum Chloroflexota; class Anaerolineae; order Promineifilales; family Promineifilaceae; genus JACSRF01. The sequence goes on from JACKBV010000013.1 coordinate 85,147, forward strand.
AATTTGGCGATTTATACGCGGGCGGCGAGCCAATTGTGGTTTGTGAGTGATGAGCTGCACCCAGCTACTCGCAAGTGTTTTTGTAAGTTTATTGTGCTAAAACCTAACCTGTGCAAACAGGTAAGATAAACTGTTTTGCCCTTCATTTAGCGACCATAGGGTCGCAATCCTTTTGAATACGTGTAATGAAACAGGTGGCGAGAATATGAGTGAAAAATTTAGCTGTTATGTAATGGGAACAGAATCCTTGCTTATCCAATGTGTGGAGGTGCTGCTCGAAAAGGGACATGCGGTGCGTGGTGTGATCACCAGCGAAACCATGATCGCCGATTGGGCAGGAAAGCAGGGGCTTCCCGTACTGAAACCGGGCCGTGACCTGGCGGCGCGGCTTGGCAATGAGCCATTTGATTGGTTTTTGAGCATTACCAATTTGTCTGTAATTCCTGAAGATGTGCTGGCGCTGCCACAGAAAGGCGCCATTAATTTCCATGATGGCCCTTTGCCCAAATATGCGGGTTTGTATGCCACATCTTGGGCGCTGCTGCACCAGGAAGCGCAGCACGGCATTACCTGGCATGTCATGGAATCGGGGTTGGATACGGGAGATATTCTCAAACAACGGTTGATTGATTTGACGCCGACAGAGACGGCTTTCACGCTAAATGCCAAGTGTTGGGAAGCCGGAATGGCTTCTTTCCCTGAGTTGGTTGATGAATTGGCTGCGGGAACGGCCGTTTTCACTCCCCAAAATCTTGCCGAACAAACATACTTTGGCAAATTCAATCGTCCTGACGCGGCGGCAACGCTGGATTTCACGGCTGCGGCTGAAGAAATTGGCGCGTTGGTGCGGGCATTGGATTTTGGCCCTTACACCAATCCCCTGACAATGCCCAAGTTATGGTTGAATGGACAGATTTTTGTCGTGTCACAGGTTGAGGTTTTGTCAGCGCAAGCAACGGCCGTTCCGGGAACAGTAACGGCCGTTACGCCGGATCGCCTCGAAATCGCCACCAGCAGCACGGGCATTGCCCTGACCAAACTGCGCAAAGTGTGTGGTCAGGATGTCGCCATTGCCGATTTTGCTCAAGAGTTTGGCATTGCGCCTGGTTATCGCTTCCCCGCTTTGGAGGCCGCTCAAGTGGCGGCCTTGACCGAGTTGACGGAAAACGTTGCCAAACACGAGGAATTTTGGCTGCGTCGCCTGGGTCAGGTAACGGCCGTTGAAATTCCCTATACCAATCACAGCGTTGAAGCCAGCCAGGATTATGGCCTGGCCGTGATGGATTTGTCCGCTGCTGCCCAGGCACAGGGCGCTGATTTCCTGGCGGCTGCTTTTGCCGCTTACCTGGGTCGTCTCAGTGGCAATGAAGCCTTTACCGTGGGTTACAGCCATGCCGCTTTGCACGCGGCCATTGCCGGTTTTGAGCCTTATTTTGTCGAGCATGTGCCGCTGACTGTAAACCTGGATTTTGCCGCAGCGGCTGCGGATGAAATGGGCAAGTTGGTGCAGTCGGTTGCGCGTAGTAAGCAGCGCCTCACTTATGCTCAGGACACGATTTTGCGCCATCCGGGTTTGCAAGCGCCAACGTATCCGGTGCTTGTGCAGGAAACGGCCGTTGCCGATTTCTCCGCGCACACGGCCGCGGCTGGCAGTGAATTGACGTTCCTGGTTTCTGCGGATGGTCAACAATGTGCCTGGGTGCATGATACGGCCGTTTACAGCCGCGATGCCATCAAAACGATGCAAGCCCAATTTGCCAACTTCCTCGGCTTCTTGCTCGATGACGTGCAGCGTTCATTGGCCGCCACATCTCTGCTGTCGGATGCGGATTACCGGCGCATGATGGTCGAGTGGAATGACACGACCACCGATTACGCACACAATTTGTGCATTCATCAGTTATTCCAGGTGATGGTCGCGCGGCAGCCTTTGGAAACGGCCGTTGTCTTTGAAAACCAATCCATCACCTATCATGATCTGAATACTCGCGCCAACCAACTGGCTCACTACTTGCGTAAACTAACCGTTGGCCCAGAAACACGCGTCGGCATCTTTATGGATCGCTCCATTGATATGATCGTCGCCCTCTTTGGCATCCTCAAAGCAGGCGGCGCTTACCTGCCGCTTGATCCAACTTACCCGGCAGATCGCCTTGCCTTTATGGTTGAGGATGCTGGCATCCCCGTCATCATCACACAATCCCATCTGGTCGAGCAGCTGCCGCCACACCACGCCCGCGTCGTGCAAATGGATACAGATTGGAGCCTGATTGCCCAAGAACTCAAGGAAAATGTTCACAGCGGCGTCAACCCCAATAATCTGGCCTATGTCATCTACACCTCCGGCTCCACCGGCAAACCCAAAGGGGTCATGGTGCAGCACCGCAATGCCGTCAATTTCTTTGCCGGGATGGACGAACGCATTCCCCACGATCCGCCGGGAACCTGGTTGGCCGTTACCAGCCTCTCCTTCGATATTTCTGTGCTTGAACTTTTCTGGACATTATCGCGCGGCTTCAAGGTCATCCTTTATGCGGACAAGAGCCACGATAACACCACATTCGAGCAAGCCAGCCCGTATGCCAGCAAGCCGATTCAATTCAGCCTCTTCTATTTCGCCAGTGATGAAAGTGAAGATGGCGTAGCAGACAAGTACAACTTGCTCCTCGAAGGAGCGAAGTTCGCGGATCGCAATGGCTTTGTTGCCGTTTGGACGCCGGAACGCCATTTCCACGCTTTTGGTGGACTTTACCCGAACCCATCTGTCGCCGGGGCCGCCATTGCCGTACTGACTAAAAATGTGCGTATTCGCTCTGGCAGCTGCGTATTGCCATTACACAGCCCGGTACGCGTCGCCGAAGAATGGTCATTGGTAGACAATTTGTCACATGGGCGCGTCGACCTGGCTTTTGCCGCTGGCTGGCAGCCTAACGACTTCGTGCTCATGCCGCAAAATTACGAAGATCGCAAACAGGTGATGTTTGACAACATTGAGATTGTCAAAGAATTATGGCGCGGCAACTCTGTGACGCTGCCCGGCCCACGTGGTGATGTCACATTGCGCACATTACCGCGCCCCATTCAATCTGAATTGCCGGTCTGGATCACGGCCGCTGGCAACCCGGAAACCTTCTACATGGCCGGGAAAGGCGGCTTCAACATTCTCACCCACTTGCTGGGCCAAAGTGTTGATGAATTGTCAGAAAAGATTAAACAGTATCATAAAGGTTGGGTTGATGGGGGACATCCAGGTCGTGGACATGTTTCCTTGATGCTGCACACCTTTGTGGGCGATGATGATGATGAAGTGCGCGAAATCGTGCGTGCGCCCATGAAAGGCTATCTGCGCGACGCTGTCAATCTGGTAAAGGCCGCTGCCTGGTATTTCCCAACCTTCAAGCAAAAGGCGGAGCAAACCGGGCAAACGCCAGGCGAAATCTTCGAATCGGAAGATTTAACGGCCGAAGATATGGAAGCGCTGCTCGATTTTGCCTTTGAGCGTTACTTTGAGAGCAGCGGTCTCTTTGGTACGCCGTCCACCTGTATAAAGATGGTCAATAAGTTGAAGGGCATTGATGTGGACGAGATTGCCTGCCTGATTGATTTTGGTGTGCCTTCCGCTACTGTGGTCGAGCAATTTGGTGCGCTCAACAAAGTGCGCCAGATGGCCGAGCCAAAAGCCGCCACCGAAGATTATTCCATCCCTGCTCAAATTCAACGGCACGCGGTTACACATTTCCAATGCACGCCTTCGATGGCTGGCATGTTGTTGGTCGATGAGCACAATCATGCGGCCATTGGTTCTGTGCAGACAATGATGGTCGGCGGCGAAGCCTTGCCGTTGGCTCTGGCGAAGCAGCTTAAATCATTGGGTGTGCAAAACCTGGTTAACATGTATGGCCCCACCGAAACGACGGTCTGGTCTTCCACCAGTGCCATCGGTGGTCAGGAAAGCCTGATAACAATCGGCCGTCCCATTGCCAACACCGAAATTTACATTGTGGACAAGTTTATGCAGCCGACGCCTGTAGGTGTGGCCGGTGAACTGCTCATTGGTGGTGATGGTGTGGTGCGTGGCTACTTAAATCGGCCCGAACTGACGGCCGAACGCTTCATTCAAAATCCGTTTGTGGATGATTTACAAGCACGGCTTTATCGCACCGGTGACCTGGCGCGTTATCGACCGGATGGCACGATTGAATTCTTGGGACGTGCGGACTTCCAGGTGAAGATTCGTGGTTTCCGCATTGAGCTGGGTGAAATTGAGGCGCTGCTGAACGAGAATACGGCCGTTCGCGAAGCTGTGGTCGTAGCTCGTGAGGACACACCTGGCGATAAACGTCTGGTTGCCTACCTCATTCCGCAAACTGGCGCCAAAATCAGCGTTGGTGATTTGCGCGATTCCCTACGTGAACATCTGCCGGAATTCATGGTTCCTGCGCATTTTGTCACCATGGACAAATTCCCGCTCACACCCAACAAGAAAACAGACCGCAAAGCACTGCCCGCGCCAGACATGGTACAGGCCATGCCAGAAACAGCTTACGTGCCGCCTAGCAGCGATCTCGAAGAAACCATTGCGACGATTTGGAAAGAGCTGCTTGGCATTGCGCAAGTGGGCATGAACGACAACTTCTTCGACTTGGGTGGTCACTCCTTGCTCACCGTGCAGGCACACCGCCGTTTGCGCGATGTCATTGAGCAAGACATCTCTGTCACCGACATGTTCCGCTTCCCCACCATTCGCTCCCTCGCCGATTTCCTCAACCAGCAGGGGAATGGTCAGGCAGAAGCACGCGTGCAGCAAAGCGAAGATCGCGCTGCCACCCGCCGCGCCGCCCTGGCTCAACGCCAGCAAATGCGGCAGCGACGTGGCCGCTAAACTGTAACCTGTGCTATGAACCGTAATCCGTAAGCTGTGCATGCATTGCGGATTACGGTTCATGGACTACGGACAACAGATTACGGTTCACAGACTACAGACAACAAACCAGCACAGGATTGTATATGAGTAATCAAGATATCTTAGATGCCCTGGAGGGAACAGAAATCGCTGTCGTCGGCATGGCTGTTCGTTTACCAGGAGCCAAAAATATCACAGAATATTGGCAAAATTTACGCGATGGGGTGGAATCAATCATTGATTACACCGATGAAGAGCTACGCGCCGCTGGTGTCAGCGACGCTTTTTTGCGTAACCCCAATTATGTCAGACGTGGTGCGCCCTTGGATGGTATGGACACGTTTGATGCGGCCTTTTTCGGATTTGGCCCACGAGATGCGGCCATTATGGATCCGCAACATCGCCAATTTTTAGAGGCGTGTTGGGAGGCATTGGAACATGCCGGATATGATCCGGCTCGTTTTGATGGCCCCATTGGCGTTTATGGCGGCTCTGGTCATAATGCCTATTTGCCATATAACCTGCTCACCAATCCTGACTTACTCAATACCGTTGGCTTTTTCCTGCTGCGACACACCGGTAATGACAAGGATTTCTTAACGACTCGTGTTTCCTATGTTTTTGACTTAAAAGGCCCCAGTATTAATGTGCAAACGGCATGTTCGACGTCGCTGGTTGCCATTCATCTGGCCGGGCAAAGTTTGCTTAATGGCGAGTGTGATATGGCATTGGCCGGGGGTGTTACCCTGGAAATGCCACATCGCCAGGGGTATCTCTACCATGAGGGAGAAATCCTCTCGCCGGATGGTCACTGCCGTTCCTTTGACCATGAGTCGAAAGGGACTGTTTTTGGCAGTGGGGTTGGCGTCGTTGTCTTGAAACGGCTGGCAGACGCGATTGAAGATGGCGATACGGTTCATGCCATTGTGCGCGGGTCGGCCATTAACAATGATGGCTCCGGCAAGGTGAATTATCTGGCACCGAGTGTGGATGGACAGGCGGCGGCGATTGCTGAAGCGTTGGCCATTGCCAATATTGAGCCAGAGAGCGTGACCTATGTGGAAACACATGGCACGGGCACGCCGATTGGTGACCCGATTGAATTGACCGCATTGAAGCAAGCGTATGGCGCCAAAACAGAGCAAAAGCATTTTTGCGGCATTGGCTCAGTAAAGACCAACATCGGCCATTTGGATACGGCCGCTGGCGTAGCTTCTTTTGTGAAGGTGGTGCAAGCATTGCGGCATAAGCAGCTGCCCCCCAGTTTGAATTTCGAGAAGCCCAATCCAATGTTGGGAATCGAAGATAGTCCGTTTTATGTGAACGCAGCGCTTCAGGATTGGCAGTCGGGTGATTTTCCGCGCCGGGCGGGTGTCAGCTCGTTGGGTGTTGGGGGAACGAATGCACACATTATCCTGGAAGAAGCGCCGGAATTGGATCCATCAAGCGAATCGCGCCCCTGGCAACTGCTGCTGCTGTCGGCGAAAACGCCGAAGGCATTGGACAATGCAACGCATAATCTGGCTGCTTTTTTGCGTGATAACCCAGATGTGAATCTGGCTGATGTGGCCTATACGCTGCAAGTGGGGCGGCAAGGTTTTGCACAGCGGCGTGCGCTGGTGGTGCATGATGTGCAGGACGCGATTGCGACGATTGAAGCGCAAGATCGGCAGCGTATTACGACGGCGAATCCGGGGGAGACACAGCCATCGGTGGTGTTTATGTTCCCCGGTGGTGGTGCGCAGTACCCCAACATGGGCTATGAGCTGTATGTGGAGGAGCCGGTTTACCGCGAGGCAATTGATGAGTGTTTGTCGTTAGCGCGTAAGTATCTGGATGCGGATTTGCATACTTTGATGTTTCCGAAGGAACATGCTGTGGAGGCGGATGCGGCGGAGTTGGAACGGCCGTCTCTGGCTCTCCCCGCTCTCTTTGCCACCTCTTACGCGTTGGCGAAATTGTGGATGTCATGGGGCATTGAACCGGCTGCGATGACCGGTCACAGCATGGGCGAATATGTTGCCGCCTGTCTCAATGGTGTGTTTTCGCTGGAAGATGCGCTGGCAATTGTGATTTGGCGCGGTGAATTGTTTGAGACGCTGCCCGAAGGGGCGATGCTCAGTGTGCCGCTGCCGGAGGATGAGATACGGCCGTTTCTCACCCCTGACCTCGACATTGCCGCCATCAACAGCCCCTATTTGTGTGCCGTTTCTGGCCCGGTCGCCGCGATTGAAGCTTTACAGCAGCAGCTAGCCGCCAAAGAAGTAGAAGCCCGCCGCATCAAAATTAACGTGGCGGCCCATTCACAAATGTTAGAGCCGATTTTGGACGAATTCGGCCGTCGCTTGCAGCAGATTCACTTTAACTCACCGCAGTCCCCCTATATTTCTAACGTGACCGGCACCTGGGTGCGCCCCGAAGATGCGACAAACCCCGCCTATTGGGTGCGCCATCTGCGTCATACAGTGCGCTTTGCCGATGGCCTGAGCGAACTACTCACAGATGAGGATCGTGTCTTTTTGGAAGTTGGCCCCGGTAAAACACTTGGCTCACTGGCGCGTATGCATCCCGCCAAAAGCCGTCACCACACCATTTTGACCTCGGTGCGCCATCCCAAAGAGCAGGTGTCAGACTTGCAATTTTGTCTGGACACATTGGGCAAATTATGGTTGGCGGGTGTCCGGCCGGACTGGAGCGCCTTTTATGCCGATGAAATCCGCTATCGCATACCCTTACCGACCTATCCATTTGATCACCAACGGTATTGGATAGAGCCAGGCAACCAATTCTTCACCGCCGAACCGCCCAAACAGCCATTGGTTAAACTGCCCGATTTGAGCGATTGGTTTTACAAGCCAGTTTGGAAGAAAGAAAACATCAGCGCTGTTGATGCGGGTGATGAGAAGCAAACCTGGCTCGTATTTAAAGATAATCTGGGTCTGGCCGATGCGCTGATTCCTAAACTAAAAGGCGGCGGGCATCGCGTGATAAGCGTCAGTGTGGGCGATCAGTTTCAGCGCAGTAATGATGATGCTTACACCATTAACCCACGTGCGCGAATTGATTACGATACATTAACGGCCGATCTCGTCAGCCAGCACAAATTGCCAACGCGGATCGCCCATTTTTGGCTGGTAAATGAAGCAGAAAAGGGCGAAGCGCGTATGCGCTCCTATTATCGCAATCAAGACTTAGGCTTTTACAGCCTTTTCTTCCTGGCACAAACGCTGGGTGAGGAAGATTTGCCCGCGCCGCTGCACACGATGGTGTTTGTCAATGGCGTGCAGTGCGTTAATGGCGAAGCCGTGCCTTATCCAGAAAAAGCAACCGTCTTTGGCCCCATTAAAGTGATCCCGCAGGAGATGCCAGGGATGACGTGTGCCGCTGTGGATTTGGCCTTGCCGCCACTGCATCGCGGCACATTGACGACGACAGATGCCGCGCTGCTGGCCCAGCAGCTCCTTGCCGAGCTACAAGCCGGGCACAATACACGGCAGCCTGTTGCCTATCGTCAGGGCGTGCGCTATGTGCAGGGTTACGAACCGGCGCGGCATGGGCCGGTAGAGGGCATTCCGCAGCGCTTGAAGCCAGGCGGCGTTTACTTTATCACGGGTGGTCTGGGAGGAATTGGCCTGGTGATGGCCGAACATCTGGCCGAGACGGTGCAGGCGCGTTTGGCGCTGGTGAACCGTTCGGCACTGCCACTACGCACAGAATGGGCAAGCTGGTTGGAGACGCATGGCGAGTTTGACCGGACAAGCCGCCGCATCCGTAAAGTGCAGGCGTTGGAAGCTGCCGGGGCGGATGTGCTGGTATTGGCGGCCGATGTGACCAATCGGGAACAGATGACGCAGGCTGTGGCCCAGACGCGCAAACATTTTGGCACGATTCATGGCGTGATCCATGCGGCCGGTGTGTTAGATGATGGCCTGATTCAATTGAAATCGCCGCAAGATGCAGACAAGGTGCTGTCGCCCAAAGTGCGCGGGGCATTGTTGTTGGATGAATTGTTGGCCTCTGATAATTTGGATTTCTTTGTGCTCTTCTCTTCGACGAGTACGGCGTTGGGCGCAGCGGGGCAAATCGACTATGTGGGGGCGAATGCCTTTTTGAATGCGTTTGCGGAAAGCAAGATGGCGGCAAGTGCTGCTGGCCCATTGACGGTGGCTGTGAATTGGGGTGTGTGGCAGGAAGTTGGGATGGCGATGGAGGCGGCTGTGCAGTTGGGTTTGGTGGAACGGCCGTCTATTGGTGAAAACGTGCCCCATCCGCTGCTCGACCAATGCATCATTGATGACGAGGACGAAATCATTTACGCCACTGAGTACAGTGTGGAGAAGCATTGGCTTCTTGACCAACATCGCATCAAGGGGGGCAGCGCCCTTATCCCTGGCACTGGCTACCTGGAAATTGCGAAAGCGGCCGTTACCAAAGGCGTGCCCAATGGTGCGGTAGCCATTCAAGAGTTGTTTTTCATTGCGCCGTTGGAAGTTGCCGATGATGAAAAGAAAGAAGTGCGCGTGACATTGGCGAAGGATGGGCATGAGTATGCCCTGACCGTGACCACCAAAGAAGGGGGTGCGCCGCCTGTCTGGCGTGAACACGCGCGGGCACGCGTCGCCAAAGTGAACCCGGCTGCCCCGACGGCACAAAATATCCAGAATATCCTGGCACGCTGCACGGCGCGTGAAGAAAGTTACCAGGCTATGCAGCAGGAGACGCAGCAGGAAAAGCTGTACCTGGATTTTGGCCCGCGCTGGAAGGTGCTGCGCCAGGTGCATTTTGGTGAAAATGAGGCGTTGGCGCTGTTGATTTTGCCGGAACAGTACACGGCCGATTTGGCCCAATATACGATTCATCCGGCGATGATGGATTTGGCGACCAGCTTTGCCATGCCGTTGATTCCCGGCTATGAAGGCGGCGACGATTTTTATGTGCCGTTGTCCTATAAGCGGGTGCAGATTTACGCTGCGCTGCCGCAGCGTATTTACAGCCATGTGCGCTTCCATGCGCATGGTTCACCAGAGGTGCCGACGTTTGATGTGACGATTATGGGTGAAGATGGCCGTGTTTTGGTGGAAATTACGGAATTTACGCTGAAGCGGGTGAGCCATCAGGCGATGGTGATGCAGAGCAGCCGTCGTGGCGCAGGTGTGCAGAAGGGTGGTGGGGAAACGGCCGTTTCCCAAAGCGAGCCAACATTGCTGCAACTTGCCCTCACCGAAGGCATCCTCCCGGCAGAAGGGGCAGAAGCCCTGTCACGTATTCTTGCCAACGGCACGCCGCCGCAAATTATCGTCAGTTCCCTTGATTTGCAGGCGCTGATTGACGAGATTCAGCATGATGGCGACGAGAAAGACGCGTTTGCCGTCAAGGTTTCGCGCCCGGAATTGGAAAGCAGCTATGAAGGGCCGCGCAATGATGTGGAACGCATGCTGAGTAAGTTCTGGGAAGATTTGCTGGGCATTGATGAAATTGGCATCCATGATGATTTCTTTGAATTGGGCGGTCATTCGCTTATTGCGGTGCGTTTGTTTAACAAGGTGAAAAAGCAGTATGGCGTAGACCTGTCCTTGGCGACTTTGTTTGAAGCGCCAACGATTGCCCAGTTTGCAGAGTTGTTGGGCGAGTATGGGGTGGAGTTGAAGGACAGTGAAGGAACGGCCGTTGCTGCCACCGACACGCCGCCAGCAGAACGGACACGGCGGCGCGGTGAATGGTCGGCATTGGTTCCGGTGCAGCCAAAAGGACATAAGCCACCTTTCTTCTGCGTGCATGGCGGTTTTGGCAATGTGTTGATTTTCTACGATTTGGCGCGTTACCTCGGCCAGGATCAGCCATTTTATGGCTTGCAGGCACAGGGTGTAGACGGCCGTCAACGCGCCCTCCGCACCATAGCCAACATGGCTCAAGTGTATGTGCAGGAACTGCGTGCCTTCCAACCGCAAGGGCCATATTACATCGGCGGCTTCTCAATGGGTGGCGCGGTGGCTTTTGAAATGGCGCAAATCTTGCAACGTGATGGGCAAGATGTGGGGCTGGTTGTATTGTTCGATACGTACAACCCCTGGCGAATTGCCGCGCCGGCGCAGCCAACCGAGTTGAAAGATAAAATGGGGCAGCACCGAGACCAACTGGCATCAATGGGTTTGGGGGCGCGGTTGCAATACCTGTCAAAATGGTCTGTAGATAAATTCAAACGCACCCGTAAAAAGCTTCGTGATGCGTCTCTCAATACCGTTTGCCATCTTTACATTAAGTCTGGACGCGTTGTGCCACAACGATTCCGCGATCCATACATGTGGCAGGCAACGCTGCAAGCGACAAATAATTATGTGCCGCAGCTCTATCCAGGAAAAGTGACCCTATTCCGTGCCAGTGAAAGCTTGAAATGGAACCCAGTTGAGTCGCCATCCAGTTGGCGGCAGGTTGCCGGTGATGGGTTGGATGTCAGGCTCATTGAGGGAACGCACGATATTATCAAAGAGCCATATGTCAATGACCTGGCTCGCCAGTTTAAAGAGGTTTTGGATCAGGCCCAACAAGGTCGCTCTATCCCTAAGTAAGCAACAAAAAGCTCCCAGATTTCGGAGTATTTAGGCAATATCAGGTCGTTAGCGGTCATCGCTAACTCGCCTGATATTGTCTTCCCTAAATAGCCCAGATTGGGAATCGTTGAAAGGCTTGTCTGCCTCAACATGAGTGTTGGGCAATGATGTGTTTCTCTAAAAAGGCCCTTAAGCGTCAGTTTAAGTCTGATCCGTTAGTTTAATTACGACCTACCTCATCAATCGCAAAGGGTAAACAAAGATGCCGGGCTGGGTTATCAAGGTAGGAGCTATTTTTAAGGTCGGTTTTGTGACATGAGCTATCCCAAACAAGATGAACAAGTGAATTTATCACATTCTTTCGCGCGTTTTTGGCAGCAGCAACTGGAGGCAGCCAATCCTCCGGCGACATTGCCTTCGGGCAATCGTTCGCCCGTTTTGTCAGGCCAAACAGCGCGTGTGGCGTTTCCACTGCCTGCATGGGAGGGGTTTTTGCAGGTTCAGCAGTTGTCGGCAATGGCCGTTTTGCTGGGAGCCTGGGCGCTGCTGCTGCATCGCTATCATGGCAGCCCAGATGGGGTAGTCGTCGCTATGGCGACGGAAGCTGGCCTGTTACCGTTGTCGCTGGCCGTGGCAGAGGAAACGGCCGTTGCCGATTGGCTCAAACAAGCTGCGGCCCAATACGCGGCTTGCCTGACGCATCAGGCTCCTTTGCATGACATCCAGACCTGGACGGGATTGCCAGAAGATTGGTTTACCTTTTCCGGCGCGGTGCAGGTGGAGAGCACCTTGCCAACTTTGGCCCTTCCGCTGCTCGTTTCTTTGCAAGATGAGGCCATTCATGTTGTGTATGACGTGGCGTGGATGACGGAAACGGCCGTTGCGCATCTTGTCGGGCACTTGCAAACGATCCTCACCAACATCGTCAACCATCCTCATAGCCCCCTATGCCGACATCGGGCTGCTGACGGGTGAAGAAGAAACCGCATTGCAAGCCTGGGGGAGCGGTGCCGCGAGTTATGACGCGGCAAACACCATCCACGAAATGGTGGCTGCCCAGGCGGCATGCACGCCGGAGGCCGTGGCCGTTGGCGATGGGGAGCGGCAGCTCAGCTATCGGGAGCTGAACGAACAAGCCAACCTGCTGGCGCATTATTTGCAAGGGCAGGGCGTGGGCGCAGACAGCCTGGTTGGGCTGTATCTGGAGCGGTCATTGGAGATGGTCGTCGCCATCTTGGGCGTGCTGAAAGCAGGCGGTGCCTACGTGCCGATGGATCCTGCCTATCCCGCCGAACGGCTGGCTTTCATGGTCAGCGACGCGGCCATGCCCGTCGTGCTCACCCAGGCGGAGATGCGAGCCAACCTGCCCGAAACGGCCGCACACATCATCTGCCTGGACAGCGATTGGACAGCCATCGCCGCGCATGGCAACCGCAGCAATCCGCTGAGCGATGTGCGCCCCGACAACCTGGCGTATGTCATCTACACCTCCGGCTCCACCGGCAAACCGAAAGGGGTGTTGGTGAGCCATTACAACGTCGTGCGCCTCTTCCAGGCTACCCAGGATTGGTACCATTTCGACGAAACCGACGTGTGGACCCTGTTCCACTCCTACGCCTTCGACTTCTCCGTGTGGGAAATCTGGGGCGCTTTGTTGTATGGGGGGCGGCTGGTGGTGGTGCCCTATCTGGTGAGTCGTGAACCGGAAGCCTTCTATCGGCTGCTGCTGCAAGAAGGTGTCACCGTGCTCAATCAGACACCATCCGCCTTTCGCCAACTGATTCGCGCTGAGGAAAATGTGGGCATATCTCCCGACCTGGCCTTGCGCCTGGTCATCTTTGGGGGAGAGGCGTTGGAGCTGCACAGTTTGCAGCCGTGGTTTGCGCGACATGGCGATGAACGGCCGTTGCTGGTCAACATGTACGGCATCACCGAGACAACCGTCCATGTCACCTATCGCCCCATTCGGCAGGCAGACATCGAAACTGCACCGGGAAGCGTCATCGGACGGCCAATACCGGATTTGAGCTGTACATCCTCGACCCACAAGGGCGACCTGTGCCGGTGGGCATTCCTGGGAAATCTATGTGGTGGGGCTGGTGGCTCGTGGCTACTCAACCGCCCCGACCTGACTGCCCAACGCTTCGTACACAAAAACACCTTAACCCTACCAAACCCAGCCTCTCCCTCCTCCTTCCTCCTCCTTTCTATCGCCCGGCGACCTGGCGCGGTGGTTGAAGATGGCGATGTGAGTATCTGGGGCGGATAGACCATCAGGTGAAGATACGAGGGTTCCGCATCGAGTTGGGGAAATCGAGACGCGTTGGCGGCGTATGCGGGCATACGCGAGGTGTGTGTTGGCGCGGGAGGATGTGCCTGGCGAGAAGCGGTTGTGGCTATCTGGTGACGCCAGCGGGAGCCGAGGTGACGACGGCTGCCCTGGGCAGCATTTGCAGCAGACGCTGCCCGACTACATGATTCCGGCGGCGTATGTGCTGCTAGACGGATTCCCTGACGACGAATGGAAGATAGACCGCGAGCGTTGCCAGCGCCGGTGGAGAGTCGGTCGAGTTGTTGGGGCGTATGTGGCCCGCGCAACGAGGTGGAGCGGCATTGGCACATTTGGGCAGGTTCTCGGTGTGGCGCAGGTTGGTGTGCATGATAATTTCTTTGACCTCGGCGGTAGTTCTGTTCTAACGTGACCATTGCCGCACGCGCGCGCAGGCTGGGCTAATATTTTCGCCCGTGCAGTTGTTTCAGTATCCGACAATTGCGGAATTGTCGGCAAGATTGTGGCTGCGCCGAACCTGAGAAGCCGCCATTGCCTTTGTCTTTATCCGATTGGCAGGCTGACCGGTTCATTTCCGTCGCATTTGCATGACCAGATTGAAGCGATTTATCCGCTGTCGACGTTGCAGCAGGGATGTTGTTTCACACGATTTATGAGCCGGAAACGGCCGTTTACATCATGCAGCCCCACTTCATTATCGAAGGGCGCTGATGTCCCGTTGTTCCGCCGCGCCTGGAATTCCTGGTGCAGCGCCATCCTGTCTTGCGCACCATCTTTGCCTGGGAAAGCTGCCCAGAACCGTTACAGGCAGTGCTGCGATACGGCGATCGATTGGACCGAACTCGATTGGCGGCATGTGCCAGAGCCGCAGCAGCCTGCACGCCTTGCCGATTTGCTGGACGCGGATCGGCAGCGTGGCTTTAATCTGGCGCAAACGCCACCATTACGCTTCATTTTGATTCAACTGGCACAGCAGCGTTACCAATTTGTGTGGAGCCTCAACCACATTTTGAAGATGGCTGGTCAGAAAATATTTTGCAGCAGGAACTGTTTGACATTTACGAGGCGCTGCTGCGGCGAGACGCCCAACTGCCACCGGCACCTGCTTATGCCCAATTTATTGCCTGGCTCGACGCGCAAGATTTAGGGCGGCTGAACAATTTTGGCGCAAAACATTACGCGGGTTTTGGCACCGACGCCCTGCATGTGGATAAACCGGCGCATTCGGCGCGGGCACAGGTGATGCACATGGCGAACAGCGTTTTCATTTACCGCAGGAAGTACAGACACAGTTGGCCGCTTTAGCCAGCAGCAGCGCATCCCAGCGGGGACATTGCTGCATGCTGTGGGCGCTGTTGCTGAGCCGTTACAGCGGCGAGGAAGATGTGTTGTTTGGCACAAGCGTAGCCGCGCGTGGCATTGCGCTGCCAGATGTGGCGGCGATGGTTGGCGTTTTGATGAACACCTTGCCCATGCGCGTGCGTGTGTCACCAGAGATGACGGTGGCAGATTGGTTGGCTGCGGTGCAGCAAGAGCAGTACGCACGCAATGATTACGAGTTTGCCCCGCTGCGCAAAATCCAGCAGTGGAGTGATGTGCCCAAAGACAAGCCCTTGTTTGAGACGTTTATGGTTTATGAAGGGTATACACGTCCCTTGTTTGCTCATCACAAGGGAGGCTTGACAGTACGCGATTACGCCTCGTTTGAACGCTCGAATTACCCGTTAACGCTGCGCATTTTGCCCAGCGAGAACATGGGGCTTTATTTTGTGTATGACCGAGATCGTTTTGATGAGGCGGTCATCGCGCGTATGTTTGGTCACTTTGTGACCTTGCTGATGGGAATCATGGCTGCGCCGACCAGTCCCCTATGCGACATCGGGCTGCTGACTGTTGAAGAAGAAACCGCCTTGCAAGCCTGGGGGAGCGGTGCCGCGAGTTATGACGCGGCAAACACCATCCACGAGATGGTGGCCGCCCAGGCGGCATGCACGCCGGAGGCCGTGGCCGTTGGCGACGGGGAGCGGCAGCTCAGCTATCGGGAACTGAACGAACAAGCCAACCTGCTGGCGCATTATTTGCAAGGGCAGGGCGTGGGCGCAGACAGCCTGGTTGGGCTGTATCTGGAGCGGTCATTGGAGATGGTCGTCGCCATCTTGGGCGTGCTGAAAGCAGGCGGTGCCTACGTGCCGATGGACCCCGCCTATCCCGCCGAGCGGCTGGCCTTCATGGTCAGCGACGCGGCCATGCCCGTCGTGCTCACCCAGGCGGAAATGCGAGCCAACCTGCCCGAAACGGCCGCACACATCATCTGCCTGGACAGCGATTGGGATGCCATCGCCGCGCATGGCAACCGCAACAATCCGCTGAGCGATGTGCGCCCCGACAACCTGGCATATGTCATCTACACATCCGGCTCCACCGGCAAACCGAAAGGGGTGCTGGTGAGCCATTACAACGTCGTGCGCCTCTTCCAGGCTACCCAGGATTGGTACCATTTCAACGAAACCGACGTGTGGACCCTGTTCCACTCCTACGCCTTCGACTTCTCCGTGTGGGAAATCTGGGGCGCTTTGTTGTATGGGGGGCGGCTGGTGGTGGTGCCCTATCTGGTGAGCCGTGAACCGGAAGCCTTCTATCGGCTGCTGCTGCAAGAAGGTGTCACCGTGCTCAACCAGACACCATCCGCCTTTCGCCAACTGATTCGCGCCGAAGAAAATGTGGGCATATCTCCCGACCTGGCTTTGCGCCTGGTCATCTTTGGGGGAGAGGCGTTGGAACTGCACAGTTTGCAGCCGTGGTTTGCGCGACATGGCGATGAACGGCCGTTGCTGGTCAACATGTACGGCATCACCGAGACAACCGTTCATGTCACCTATCGCCCCATTCGGCAGGCAGACATCGAGACTGCACCGGGAAGCGTCATCGGACGGCCGATACCCGATTTGGAGCTGTACATCCTCGACCCGCAAGGGCGACCTGTTCCTGTGGGCATTCCTGGGGAAATCTATGTGGGTGGGGCTGGTGTGGCTCGTGGCTATCTCAACCGCCCCGACCTGACTGCCCAACGCTTCGTACACAAAGACACCTTAACCCTACCAAACCCAGCCCCCCCCTCTCCTCCCTCTTCTCTCCTCCCTCCTCCCTCCTCTTCTTCTCCTCTTCTCTACCGCTCCGGCGACCTGGCGCGGTGGTTGGAAGATGGCGATGTGGAGTATCTGGGGCGGATAGACCATCAGGTGAAGATACGAGGTTTCCGCATCGAGTTGGGGGAAATCGAGACGGCGTTGGCGGCGTATGCGGGCATACGCGAGGTGTGTGTGTTGGCGCGGGAGGATGTGCCCGGCGAGAAGCGGTTGGTGGCCTATCTGGTGACGCCAGCGGGAGCAGAGGTGACGACGGCTGCCCTGCGGCAGCATTTGCAGCAGACGCTGCCCGACTACATGATTCCGGCGGCGTATGTGCTGCTAGACGGATTCCCCTTGACGACGAATGGGAAGATAGACCGGCGAGCGTTGCCAGCGCCGGTGGAGAGTCGGTCGGAGTTGTTGGGGGCGTATGTGGCCCCGCGCAACGAGGTGGAGCGGGCATTGGCGCACATTTGGGCACAGGTTCTCGGTGTGGCGCAGGTTGGTGTGCATGATAATTTCTTTGACCTCGGCGGCGATTCAATGTTGAGTTTGCGCATTGTGGCGCAGGCGGAAGCGGCGGGTGTGTCGGTGTCGCTGCGCGATTTGTTTACGCAGCAAACGATTGCTGAGTTGGCAGCAGTGGCGCGGCCAACGGATGCGACCGTGACTCAGGCCGTGGCCGTGCCGTTTGCGCTCATTGCTGACCGGGATCGTGAGAAATTACCCGCAGATGTGGTGGATGCGTATCCGTTGACACGCTTGCAAGCGGGGATGTTTTTCCATAGTGAGTTCAGCCCGGAAACGGCCGTTTACCAGAACGTAACCAGTTGGCATGTCCGTGCGCCGTTTGTGCAAGCAATGTGGGAAACGGCCGTGCAGCAATTGGCGCTGCGCCATGCCATTTTGCGCACGGCGTTTGACTTGAGCAGTTACAGCCAGCCGCTGCAACTGGTTTATGCGCAAGCCGCTATTCCATTGGAAGTGCATGACTGGCAGCAAATGCCTGCGGCGGCACAAGAAGCTGCGCTGCAAACATGGTTGGCGGCTGAATTGCAGCGTAGATTTGATTGGACACAGCCGCCACTGCTGCGCTTTGCGGTGCATCGGCGCAGTGCGGAGACATTCCAGTTTTCGTTTAGCGAACATCACGCCATTTTGGACGGCTGGAGCGTAGCCGTGATGGCGACGGAATTGTTCCGCCATTATTTCCATTTATTGGGGCAAGCTGTGCCTGCGCCAACGGTGCCGCAAACGGCATTCCGCGATTTTGTGGCGTTGGAGCAGCAGGTGATAGCGGACGCTGCGCAAGCCGCATTTTGGCAGACACAGTTACAGGAATTGCCGGCGTTAACGCTGCCGGATTGGGGCGCAGCGGAGACACCGGTTGGCAATCTGGAGTATCGACATGAACTGTCGCCAGACTTGTTAGCGAGCTTGCAGTCGGCGGCGCGTGAGATAGGTGTGCCGTTGAAAAGTGTGCTGTTGGCGGCGCATTTGCGTGTGTTAGCGGCCATTAGCGGGCAAACAGAGGTTGTGACTGGGCTGGTGACGGGTGGACGCCCGGAAACGGCCGATTCCGACCGCGCCTTGGGTTTGTTTTTGAATACGGTTCCTTTCCGCCAGGCATTGCGCGGGGGAAGCTGGCGCGAATTGGCACAGGCGGTGTTTGCTGCGGAACAGGAGATACGGCCGTATCAGCGCTATCCATTGGCCGAAATTCGGCGGCTGCATCGTCAGGCGAGCGGTGCGCACAGCAGCGATGTTTTCGAGACGATTTTCAACTTTGTGCATTTCCATGAATTGGGCGGGCTGCGTGACCTGACAGGTTTTGACTTGTTGGAAGAACGATTTGTGGGATCGGCGAATTTCCCGTTGGGCGTCGATTTTGAGCTGCTGCCACAAGGCCCCTTGCATTTGCTGTTGGAGTACGATACGGGCCGTTTTGCTGAGGCGCAAATGGCGCGGCTGGCGGGATATTATGAGCGAATGTTGGTGGCGTTGGCGGCGGATGTAAACGGCCGTTACGAGCAAGTGTCACCGTTGGCCGCAATGGAGCGGGCAACCCTGCAACAATTGGGGTGGGGCGGCGCACAATCTACACCTGCGCAGACGGTCGCCGCTTTGTTTGCGGAACAGGCTGCACGGACACCAGGGGCAACGGCCGTTGCCTTTGCCGACCAAACCCTGACGTATGGCGAATTGGATGCCCGCGCCAACCAGTTAGCGCATTATTTGCAGGCGCAAGGAGTTGGGCCAAATACACTGGTAGCATTGTTGCTGGAACGTTCGCCGGAAATGGCCGTCGGGCTGCTCGGTATTTTGAAGGCGGGCGGCGCTTATGTGCCGCTTGACCCGAAATATCCGACCGATCGTTTGCAATATATGTTGGCGGATTCTGAAGCGGCGCTGCTGCTGACGCAGGCAGATTTGCGTGCGCGGCTGACGATGACGAAGCCTGTTTTGTGCCTGGATGCAGATTGGGCGGCACAGGTAGCGGCGCAGCCGACGACGCCTCCGGCCAGTATGGCAACGCCGCAAAGTCTGGCCTATCTCATTTACACGTCTGGCTCGACGGGGCAGCCAAAGGGGGTCATGGTGCCGCAGCAGGCGCTGGTTAATCATAATCTGGCGCTGATTGCGCAGTATGGCTTGACGACGGCGGATCGTGTGCTGCAATTTGCGGCATTGAGTTTTGATGTGGCCGCGGAGGAGATGTTCCCGACCTGGTTAAGCGGCGGCACGGTTGTCTTGCGCACGGAGACGGTGCTGGCTTCGTTTGCTGATTTTACGCGCTTTGTCGATGAGCAGGGAATGACGGTGCTGAATTTGCCTGCTTCGTATTGGCAGGAGTGGGTTGGCTTTTTGGCGGCAACGGGAACGGCCGTTCCCGCTGCGCTGCGCCTGATGATTACGGGTAGTGAGCGGGTGAGTGTGGCCGCGTGGCAGCAGTGGCAGCAGGTAGGAAACGGCCGTGTGCGCTGGTTGAATGCCTATGGCCCCACCGAAGCGACCATTACCGCGACCCTCTTCGAGCCAACCGCCGTGACAGAATTGGGGATGGCGTCTGTGCCCATTGGACGGCCGTTGCCCAATGTGCAGCTTGCCGTTGTCGATGCCTATGGCGACCTGGCTCCCACCGGTGTGCCCGGTGAGTTGTTGATTGGCGGTGCCGGATTGGCCCATGGATATTGGCAGCGGCCAGAATTAACGGCGGAGCGATTTATTGATGGGCAACTGACGACTGCGGCAATGCGCTTTTATCGCACGGGCGATCTGGTTCGCTGGCTGCCGGATGGCAACCTGGAATTCTTGGGGCGAATTGACAATCAAGTGAAGTTGTTTGGCTATCGCATTGAACTGGATGAAATTGAGGCGAATTTGCGGCAGTATTCGGCCGTGCAGCAGGCCGTTGTGATGGTGCGTGAAGATAAACCGGGAGAGCCACAGCTGGTGGCGTATCTGGTTTGCCGTGAATCTACACCGGTGGATGACGTGCAACAGTTCTTGCGTCAGCGCTTGCCGCAGTATATGCAGCCTGGTACATATGTCACGTTACCGGAAATTCCACTATTGGGTAATGGTAAAATAGACTACCGTGCGTTACCAATACCAGATTATGCTGCCGTGGCTGTCGGCAAACCGTATGTTGCGCCGCGTACACCGCTGGAGAAGGTGTTGGCGGCGATGTGGTCGTCTTTGTTGGAACGGCCGTCTATTGGTATTGACGACAATTTCTTTGAACTGGGCGGGCATTCCTTGTTAGGGACACAATTGGTGACCCGTGTGCGCGCCTCCTTACGATTAGAAACATTACCACTACGAACATTGTTCCTGGCGCCAACTCTGGCCGAATTTGCTGCCGCCATTCTAGCCCATTCACCGCAACCTAAACGCACTGAGCGTGTGGCCGCTTTGTTACTGGAACTTTCTGGTATTTCGGAGCAAGAGACAGCGCAGCGCTTGCAACAGATGCAGCAGCGCAAATGATGTAAGTGACCGTAAGCCTATCCTCTTGGAGGTCATTGGATTTTAAGAACGTAATCAGGTCATTGCCAACACATCCCTTTGCCAAACTCAAAACAATGTTTGAATAGAGTCTGCCCTGGTATGACAGGCTTGTGACCTGATTTGTTTTTGTTCTAATGCGCCTGTGAGAGGATTAACTAATTTGAGAAGAGTATGCGAGACTCTACAGAAGATTTATTTGATTTGTCGGATGATAAACTAGCCCTTCTTGATTTGCTGTTGGAGGAAGAGGGCTTAGAAACGCCGGTTGTCCCACGTATCCTACCACGACCCACTGATATAGACGCGTTGCCGCTTTCATATGCGCAGCAGCGTCTTTGGTTCTTGGAGGAATTGACGCCAGGAACAGCCACTTACCACATTCCGTTGATCATGCGCGTACACGGTGCCATTGACCCGGCTGTATTGGAACGGGCGTTGGGCCTGTTGATGCAGCGGCATGAAATTTTGCGCACGACATTTGCGGGGATAAATGGCTCTTCACAGCAGGTGATTCATGAGCAACTGCCATTAGCGATTGTCCATACGGATTTGCGCGAATTGCCCTGGGCGGAGCGCGGGGCGGCGGCGTTGATTGAGGTGCGCGAGGCGATTCAACGGCCGTTTAATTTGCACACCGGCCCCTTGCTGCGCATGCATTTGCTGCAAATGGCGGATGATGAAACGCTGCTGGTTTTGGTCATTCATCACATTGTTTTTGATGGCTGGTCAATGGGTGTCTTTTTCCAGGAGTTGAGCCAGTTGTATACGGCCGTTGCCCAAAATCAGCCCAACCCTTTGCCGCCGCTGGCTTTGCAATATGCGGATTTCACGCTGTGGCAGCGCGATTGGCTGCAAGACGAGGTGTTGGCGGAGCAGATGGCGTATTGGAAGGAACAGTTAAACGGCCGTTTACCCATCTTGCAGCTTCCCACAGATTACCAACGTCCCACAGATTTAAATGCCGCCGGGGCCAGCGTCTCATTTACCTTGAGCGGCGAGCTGGTGGATGGTTTGCGTCAGGTTAGCCAGGATGCCGGTTGTACCCTTTTCATGACGCTGTTGGCTGCTTACAAACTGCTGCTGTATCGCTACAGCCATCAAACCGACCTGCTGGTTGGTGTGCCGATTGCCAACCGCAACCAGGCAGAATTAGAAACAATCATCGGCTTTTTTGTGAATACCATTGTGATGCGCACAGATTTGTCTGGCAGTCCGACTTTTCGCGAATTGTTAGAGCGCGTGCGCACTGTGGCTTTGGGCGCTTACGACCATCAGGATTTGCCCTTTGAGCAGTTGGTAGCGGAAATTCAGCCGACACGCGCCGCCGGTTATTCTCCGGTTTTCCAGGTCATGTTTTCCTTGGAAGATGAAGGGCTGGGCAGTGCGGAGTTTGTCGGTTTACCGGTAGAAATGATTGAAGTGGGCAATGGCATGGCCCCATTTGACCTGATTCTTTCCTTTGTGGCTACGCCAAAGGAGATCAAGGGCGTCTTGGAGTATCGGGCGGATTTGTTTGCGGAAGCGACGGTGCGCCGCATGGTTGACCATTTGCAAAATATTTTAACGGCCGTAACCGTGGATGCGGAACGGCCGTTGCCGCAAATTCCCCTTTTAAGCCCCGCCGAGACCCAAAAACTGCTCTACGACTGGAATGCCAATGGCGCTCCGTTGGCTGTTGCCGCGCCAGTACACGACCTGTTTGCCCAGCAAGCAGCCCAAACTCCCGATGCCGTTGCCGTTATGTGTGAAGGGGAATCGCTTCACTACGACGCCTTAAATGCGCAAGCCAATCAGTTGGCGCATTATTTACATCGTCAGGGCGTGCGCCCTGGCAGTCCGGTTGCCGTTATTTTAGAGCGTTCGGTGCGTTCGGTGGTGGCGATGCTGGCCGTGTGGAAAGTGGGCGGCGTTTATTTGCCACTCGATACGGCGTACCCATTGGAACGGCTGGCTTATGTTTTGACGGACTCGAAGGCGGTGGTGGTGCTGACGGAAACGGCCGTTTTCGCCAGGCTCCCGCAAACCCAAACCAATACCATTTGCCTCGACGGTTTAGACCAGGCGCTTATCGCCGAATGCAGCAGTGACAACCTCGATGTTGCCGTGTCTACGCAAGACGCTGCCTATATCATTTACACATCTGGCTCAACGGGACAGCCCAAAGGCGTCCTCACCGGGCATGATGCACTGGTTGACCATTGCCAGCAGATGCTGCTGACCTATGAAATGACGGCCGCCGACCGTGTTTTACAATTTTCATCGCTGAGTTTTGATGCGTCATTAGAGCAGCTGCTTTTGCCGCTCTTGTGCGGGGCGATGCTGGTTATGCGCGGCGCGGATGTGTGGGACGCACGCGAACTGCTGCGCCAGATTAAGACGCTGGGTCTTACGGTTATTGATTTGCCCACGGCGTATTGGCATCAGTTGGTGCAGGCATGGCGGTATTTGGGTGAGGAACGGCCGTATTTACGTCTCGTCATTGTCGGTGGCGAAGCCATGTCCTTCGATCTCCTCAAGACCTGGCAAGAAACACGCCCGCCGGGCGAACGTCTGATCAACGCATATGGTCCCACCGAAGCTTGTATTACATCTACCGTGTACGATCTTCCCCACAATTTTGCCGCCTTCAGCCATTTGCCAGCGATTCCCACCGGCTCTGTGCCGGTCGGTCGTCCGGTGGGGCATCATACCATCTACATCTTGGATGAGTACCAGCAGCCGGTGCCATTGGGTGTGCCCGGAGAACTGTATATCGGTGGCCCTAATCTGGCACGCGGCTACCTGAACCGCCCAGACCTGACCCAACAAAAATTTGTGCCGCACCCTTTCCAAAACTCTCATCCCTTTGTTGCTGGCGGCGACACCCGCCTTTACAGAACAGGCGATCTTGCGCGTTATCAGCCAGACGGCAACATTGTTTTCTTGGGGCGTGTGGATAATCAAGTCAAAATTCGTGGCTTTCGTGTTGAATTAGATGAAATTGAGGCCAATTTGCGTCAACTGTCCCAGGTTGATGATGCCATTGTGCTCATTCACAAATTCAACAATCAAACAAGCCAGATCATCGCCTACATTGTCCCCGAAGCAAACGAAACACAAATTGGCGGATTCCGTCGCCAATTGGCCGATAAACTGCCCGATTTTATGATACCGGCCGTGTTCATTCCCATGACCGAACTGCCGTTAACGCCAAATGGCAAGGTTGACCGGGATCAACTGCCCGACCCGGAACCCTATCTGGTTACGCGGCGGCAGCATGTGGCTCCGCGCGATATGTTGGAAGCTCGCTTGGTGCGTATTTGGGAACAGGTATTGGGCGTGCAGCCCATCAGCGTGCTCGCTAATTATTTTGAGCTGGGCGGTCACTCCTTGCAGGCTGTCACGCTTTTTGCCCACATTGAAAAAGAGCTAAAAGTTGATTTGCCTCTGACCACGTTGTTTAAATTCCCCACAGTTGCCCAAATTGCCGATGTCATCCGTCAGCAAGATGTGCGGCAAGCGTGGCAGGCGTTGGTTCCCATTCAGCCAAATGGAACACGCCCCCCATTTTTCTGTGTGCATGGCGGCGCGGGGCACGTTTTTCATTATCGTGAATTGTCTGCCGCTATGGGTGATGATCAGCCTTTTTATGGCGTTCAGCCTGAGGGATGGGATCAATCCAGGGTGGATGTGCCTAGTGTGGAAAGATTGGCACGGCGATATGTGGCTGCAATTCGCGCCGTACAGCCCGAAGGCCCTTACTTTATTGGTGGATTTTGTTTTGGCGGGATGATTGCCTTTGAAATGGCGCAGCAGCTGCGGCAAGCTGGCGCGGATGTGCCATTGTTGGTGATGCTCGATCCTTCGCCGGTGGGGCTGCGCCTGGACATGGTTGTTGATGAAGATGAGGCTTTGGCAACTCGTGTTACGCGCCATCAAGATGTGTTGGCGCAATTGTCGCCATTGGATAAGTTTTCGTATCTGGTAGATCGTGCGTATCGTCGTTCTAATACGATTTTGGGCAAAGCGCAGTTGATGGTTAATGATCGTTACACGAGTGTTAAACGTCGTTTGCTGCGGACTTATCTGGCAACTGGACAGACAATCCCCAGCCATTGGCGTGATTTTTACTTGTTGGAATTGGTGAGTCGCCCGGCCGGTGAAAAGTATCAGCCAAAACCGTATGCCGGGAAGAGTGTGGTCTTTACTGCGTATGCAGATGATGGCACGGATCCTTATTTGGGTTGGCAGCCACTGATGCCAGCAGGGACGGATTTTCATTTGTTGATAACACAGCATTTGGATATTTTGCGTGAGCCACATACGCAGCACATTGGGATGGCGCTGCGGCAAATGATTGATGCGTCGCTGGTAGATAAAAGAAGTTAAAGATACGGTTGCTTGATGGCGTAGCTTAGTGATAAACTGTGTCAGCCCTCAGGGAGAGGGTATCCCCTGAACCCCTCTTGGGAATTTTCTATCAATTTTTATATAGCGAAGGAGGAAGCTACGATGCTCAATTTGGCGACCCTGTTGGAGAACAATATTCAGGAGAATCCATCGAAAACGGCCGTTATCTTTGGCAGCAGTCGGTTCAGTTATGCTCAAATTAATGGGGCAGCGAACCAGATTGCCAATGGATTAAAAGCTGCCGGTATTGTGAAAGGGGACAAAGTCGCTCTTTCTTGTCCTAATTTGCCTTATTTCCCCATGATTTATTATGGCATTCTCAAAGCCGGGGCAACGGTTGTGCCGCTTAATGTGCTTTTGAAGCACCGCGAAATTGCCTATCATCTCAAGGATTCAGATGCCAAGGCGTATTTTTGCTTTGAGGGAACGCCGCAATTACCGATGGGGCAGGCTGGTTGGGCTGGTTTTAATGAGGTTGAGACGTGTAAGAATTTCTGGTTGGTCACGGCAAATCCGGCTGCGCCATCTCCGATTGAGGGGGCGATGACGTTGGGGCAAATGATGGCGACGCAGCCACCGACGTTTAGCACGGTACAGACGGATGCTTTGGATACGGCCGTTATCCTTTACACCTCAGGAACCACCGGCCAACCCAAAGGGGCCGAACTCAGCCACAGCAACATCGTCATGAACTCCTTCGTCGTGCGTGAACTGTTCCAGCAGCAAAAAGATGACATCCAGTTGGTGACACTGCCCCTTTTCCACAGCTTTGGTCAGACCGTACAGCTTAACGCCGGTTTCCTGGGAGGGCACACACTCGTTTTCCTGGCCCGCTTTGAGCCAGAAGCCGCATTTAAAGCCTTGCAAGACGAAAACGTCACCATTTTCTGTGGTGTGCCCACCATGTTCTGGGCTTTGCTCAATTATCCGGATGCAGAAAAGTTCGACCTGGAAAAAATTGCCAAGACGCTGCGCCTCGGCGTTTCCGGTGGGGCGTCTTTACCGGTCGAGGTTATCAAAGGCGTTGAGGAACGTTTCAACCTGCCCATTCTTGAAGGGTATGGCCTGTCGGAAACATCGCCTGTCGCTTCCTTCTTGCGTATGGACAAGGAACGGAAACCTGGTTCCATCGGGATACCGATTTGGGGCATAGAAATGCGCGTTGTAGACAGCAATGACAATGATGTGCCTCAGGGTCAGCCGGGCGAAATCATCATTCGCGGGCACAATGTCATGAAAGGGTATTACAAACGCCCCGAAGAAACGGCGAGAGCCTTCAAAAATGGCTGGTTCCACACGGGCGATGTCGCTACCAAGGATGAGGATGGCTATTACTACATTGTGGATCGCATCAAAGACATGATTATTCGTGGTGGCTTTAATGTGTATCCTCGTGAGATTGAAGAAGTATTGATGACCCATCCCGATGTTTCGTTAGCGGCGGTCATTGGCGTGCCTGATGCTGAATATGGGCAGGAAATCAAAGCATTTGTTGTGCCCAAAGAAGGCGCGGAACCTAGCCCGGAAGCGATTGTGGCCTGGGCAAAGCAGGAAATGGCTGCCTACAAATACCCGCGCATCATTGAAGTGCGGCAAACATTGCCGATGACGGCGACCGGTAAGATCTTAAAGACAGAATTGCGCTCCGAGTAAAATCAGCTTGAGAGTGAAGATTGGGGTTATGCCTGGTCTTCACTCTCAAGTTTCCATCATCATGTCTGATATTCCCCGCAACAGCCTTGTCCTCTATAAAAATCGCCCTGCCCGTGTTGTAGAAATTGGTAAGAAAATTGAGATTGAGACGGAAAACGGCCGTTTATCTGTGCGCCCTAAAGATGTGACCTTGCTGCATCGTGGGCCGCTTGCCAGTCTGGCGCAGTTAACTCCACGCCAGGGCGCTGTGCAAACTGCCTGGGAACTGCTGGCTGGCGACACCACCACACTGCCCGATTTGTCTGATTTGATATATGACACATTTACGCCGCAAACGGCCTGGGCGTTGTGGCAGTTGGTCGATGATGGCTTGTATTTCAGCGGCACGCCAGAGGAAATTCATGTGCATACGGCCGAACAAGTTGCGACAACGCAGGCGGCACGAGCGGCAAAGGCGGCAGAACAAGCAGCCTGGGATGCCTTTTTAGCGCGGATTGGTGCCGGGACTTATTTGCCGGAAGATGCGCCTTATTTAAATGAAGTAGCGGCCTTGGCAATGGGGCGGCAGGAGCGCAGTAAGGTGCTGCGAGCCTTAAGCGAAAAAGAAGAGCCGGAATCGGCTCATGCATTCTTGCTCAAGTTGGGATATTGGGACGAGATGGTTAATCCGTATCCTGCGCGATTGGAGATGCCGACTGCCGACCCTGATGTGCCTTTACCGGCATTGCCAGATGAGGCACGCCGCGACTTGACGCATTTGCCTGCCTTTGCGATTGATGATGAGGGGAACCAGGACCCGGATGATGCGTTGAGTTGGGAAGGGGAAGATTTCCCAAACGGCCGTTTATGGGTTCATATCGCCGATGTTGCCGCGCTCGTCCCGCCTGATTCGCCCGCCGACCTGGAAGCGCGTGCGCGTGCTGCCAATCTTTATTTGCCGGAAGGAACCATTCACATGCTGCCCCCGGCGGCAACGGCCGTATTAGCATTAGGCCTATCAGAACTCTCTCCGGCACTTTCGTTTGCCCTGGCCGTTAGCCCGGCAGGCGAGGTGACGTTGACGGAGATTGTGCCGAGCTGGGTGCGGGTGACGCGTCTCACTTATGCGCAGGCGGAAGAACGTTTGGCGGATGAGCCGCTGGCGCAGTTGTTAGCGGCCGCGCAGGTGTTTACGGCGCGGCGCGTGGCGCTGGGAGCCATTGAGCTAGATTTGCCAGAGGTGCGGGTGAAGGTCGAAGCGGGCGAGATTGAGATACGGCCGTTGCCCACATTGCGCAGTCGTGACATGGTGCGCGATGCCATGCTCATGACCGGAGAAGCTGTCGCTCGTTTTGCCTTGCAAAATCAACTGCCGATACCGTTTACCACACAGCCGCCGCCTTTGCCCGCTGAAGCATTGCCTGAAGGGCTGGCCGGGCAATTTGCCCAGCGCAAGTTGATGCAGCGCAGCCAGCCCAGCAGCTTACCGGGGCCGCATACCGGATTGGGGCTGCCCCTGTATGTGCAATGCACCAGCCCGCTGCGTCGTTACCTTGACCTGGTGGCGCATCAGCAATTGCGGGCATTTTTGCGCGGCGAAGCCGTTCTCGATGAGCAAGCGTTAATGGCGCGAGTCGGTGCGGCTGACGCCATTAATGGCAGTGTGCGCACGGCAGAACGGTTATCAATTGTGCATTGGACAATGGTCTATTTACAGCGCCGCCCTGACTGGACTGGCGAAGGCGTCTTGGTTGATCGGCGTGGGCGGCGCGATATTGTGCTCATCCCTGAATTGGCCTTAGATGTTGGTGTGTACAGCAAAGGGGGAGCCTTGAATGCCGCTGTGGTTCTCAAATTGACCGGAGTAGATTTGCCGACCCGTGAAGCCCACTTTCGTTTATAGATGATTGACTATTTTGGTGGGATGTCAGCCGAAATTGATGGAAATTGAGAGGGGAAAACTTGCAACTGAAGGGTGCAAGCAGCGTATAGGAAACAGTTTTGTTTGGCGACTGAAATAGCGCTGTCGTTTTGAACGATGCGCATAGGAGGTTTAACATGTCTGAGTTTAAGTGTGAAAATTGCCCCTTACGTCAGAAGGCGGAAGCGAATCCTCGCTCTTTTACGGCCCGTTTGTGGCGCTGGCACACCACATGGTGCCCAGGCTGGAAGGCGTATCAGGCACATTTGCATTCATCATGAGTTTGCCGGAGACTGGAGATGGGACGGTGAAGCCGTTTATCTCCAGTCTCTTTTTTTTGCCAGTTTAACGGCCGTTTCCTCCCAAATTCCCCCTCGACAAGTTGGTCGCCATCGACCAACACCTTGACCAGCCCCATTTTGCGCTCCCAACTGTAAATAGAACTAGAGATGGGCATCTCTCAACTAAGAGATGCGTATCTTTTGTGTAAGAGATGCGCATCTTTTTGAGGGAGGGTGGGAAACGGCCGTATATTGGCAAATAATGCACCCTCCTCTATACTTACTACCAAGCTGGTTTTATCTGGGGGGTCTGTCCAGCTAAGTTGCCAGATAGAACCCTGATTTTTATCATGTCCCGCCCATGTTGCAGGTATTTCACCCTATCAGGTGATCTATCCGCTAAACCCTGTTGGATAAGACGAAATTCTCAGGATTATTCGACATATGGTGCAGGTCAATAATAGGTAGGCACCTTGTCGATCAGGTGTCAAACTAAATATCTATAACGGAGAAGGAAATGAAAGGAAAGGTAACTTATTTTTCGGTTTCTATTATATTCGCCTTTATTTGTGTTTTGTTCTTATGGACTTCACTGAATGCCGCTGGCAATCATCGAAAGTCAGTAGAAAACGGTTTTATTAGTACTGGAGATGGCACCTGGCAGTGGCGAAATCCTTTGCCTCAAGGAAACGATCTTGTTGATGTTGATTGTCCAAGCAATGAAACATGTTTCGCTGTCGGATATCATGGCTATGGAGACAGCCCCGAATTTAGTAAAGGCTTCATTCTGGTTAGTCACGATGGTGGAATGAGTTGGGAAACGAGCCAATCTTCCTCAGAGTATAACTGGTTAATGTCTATCGACTGTGTAACAGATCAGATCTGTTATACAGTCGGTTTTTTTGGCAATATTGCCAAAACTGAGGATGGTGGTTCAACCTGGATTAGTCAAACGAGTGGGCTATCGGATAATCTTTTAGGCATTAGTTGTCCTTCTAGCTCCACTTGTTTTGTAGTTGGTGAAAATGCCGCGATTCTGACTAGTAGTGATGGTGGGAACAACTGGTTACCACAATCTTCCACCAGTTCTTTAGATCTACGAGATGTTAAATGCAACACAGTTACAGAATGTTTTGCAGTCGGTGGTAACGGCATGTTTGGAAGTGGTGATGGAGTAATTCTTGCAACTACAAATGGGGGTCTTGATTGGCTCGATCAGACGCCATCTTCTCTAAACGTTATCAATTCAATCGACTGTCTAAGTACAGATATCTGTTATGCTGTTGGCTGGAGTGGAACGGTGATCTCAACAACAAATGGGGGTAGTAATTGGGCGAGCATATCCAGTCCATCAAATTCCAATATGCTAGATGTCAGCTGCTCTACCATTGATGACTGCTTTGTTTCAGGGTCAAACGGTGAAATCTTTGTGACGAGTAACGGTGGTGCAAACTGGGTAAGTCAAGAGTCAAATACGAGTTATGATTTGACGACCATCTATTGCCCAAGCTCATCAAATTGTGTTGCTGTTGGTGGGCGGGGAACTATTTTAGTAACCCAGAATAATGGCAACACATGGACTAATTTATCTTCTGGTCCCATTGTCGGATTAAAAGATACTCATTGCCCCGATTATGGGATCTGCTATGCCGTCGGCGATTTAGGGACAATAATGGCGACCATGGATGGATGGCAAACCTGGATTACCCAAACTTCAGGGGTAGAGAGTTCACTTAATAGCATTAATTGTGCATCCCCGCAAATGTGCCGTGTAGTTGGAGATAATGGCTTAATCCTGGCAACAGATACTGGTGGAGATTCGTGGTTTAGTCAAGTTTCTTCCACAACAGCCAATCTCAATGATATATCTTGTTTGTCTAGTTTGACATGCTATGCCACCGGTGAATCAGGTGTCATTATTAAGACAATTGATGGGGGTGCTAATTGGCTAGCATTAGATTCTGGCACAACTGAGAATCTCTTTGCTCTTCACTGTCCAGTCGAAACAGATTGTTTCGTGGTTGGGCACTTACACACAATACTACATACCGAGGACAGTGGCACCACTTGGTCTGAACAAGATTCAGGCACTAATCCAGGGAGTTCCGATACGTTTTTTGACATCGTGTGTCAATCTTCAGAAGCTTGTCTTGTGGTTGGAGGAAGATGGTCATTAAATTCAGGAAATCAAGGTGTTATTCTAACAACAGCAGATGGTGGCAATGAGTGGACTGAGCACGATTCTGGCGCTGATTCTTGGTTTCATGCCTTAGCATGTAGATCTAACGATGATTGTTTGACTGTGGGTGGATTGGGAACGATCGCACATACGACAGATGGTGCTTCTTCCTGGCAATTGCAGCAATCCGGAACATCTAATTTCCTGAACGGTATTGATTGCCCAAGCTACAACAACTGCTACGTAGTTGGAGAATCCGGCGTAATCTTGGGAGCGGACTTGAAGCCACAATTAGAACTTGAGTTAGCTTTAAATGAACCTGGCCCTTTTCGTTCTGGTGAAATAATCACATTTACTATTGTTATTTCTAATTCAGGCCTAAGCTTTGCCACAGGAACATTCGTATCTGATACCCTCCCTTTAGGTCTAGAATTTACTGGGCCAGTCTCTCTCTCTCCTTGGCAAGAGGGGGCAGTTCTAGCAGCTGATAGTTCTGACTTACCTATGATAGCAAGTGAATTCACTATACCCCCCAGTCAATATGTCGTAATCGACTTCCCCGTAACGATATCATCTTCGAATGCAACTATCACGAACACCGTTTCTGTTAGCAGTACAGAAGCATCTCCTAAATCGAGCACAATTGTGTTCGAGGTCAGTGAATATAGAATATTTTTACCAACAATTCATAAGTGACCTGATCATATGACGTTTCTGTTACCAAGGGTTCGTGCATAAACAATAGT
>JACKBV010000014.1 GCA_020634315.1 Ardenticatenaceae bacterium
GCGTACTTCTTGAAGTTGCGCCATCGTCATCTGGATAGCTGTTTCGTAGGCGGTCAATCGCTCACGTGTCAACTGCAATTGATGCGTCTGTTCCACCAATTTTTCATGTAAAATGTGCTCCCGCTCCCGCAGTGTTATTGTATTTGTTTTGTTTTCGGTCATGATTCTACCTCGCCGTATATGATTACAAACTATCAGACAAGCTGCGGTTACTCATTGTCATGGGTCAATTTGATTGTAGCATAGGCTGCCGTGAAGTTGGCGTGAAAATTAGTACCTCGGTACCATTACCTCCTATGCGGCAGCAATGCACTATAATCAAGTGAAAATGGGGTTTCAAAATGAAAATGGCAGAGAAATTTGACATTGTAATCTGGGGCGCAACTGGCTTTACCGGCCGTCTGGTCGCTGAATATTTAACGCGACAATATGGCGTGGATGGGCAAACGGTACGCTGGACAATTGCCGGCCGTAACCCCAAAAAGCTCGACAGTATTCGTCTGGCGCTGGCGCACATCAACCCGGCAGCGGCAAACCTGCCGCTGCTCGTTGCCGACAGCCAGGATCGGGCTTCGCTGGACAACCTGGTGCAGCAAACAAAGGTGGTTTGCTCGACGGTGGGGCCATATGCGCTGTATGGCACGCCGTTGGTCGCCGCTTGCGCTGAACATGGCGTTGATTATTGTGACCTGACCGGGGAGGTTCCCTGGATTCGGCAAAATATTGACTCTTTTCATGAGCAAGCCGTACAGACGGGCGCACGCATTGTCCATTGCTGTGGTTTTGACTCGATTCCATCAGACCTGGGCACATTGATGATGCAGGAATACGCGCGGGATAAATACGGCCGTTTCTGTCCCGAAATCAAATTCGTCCTTGCCGGTATGCGTGGCGGTTTCAGTGGTGGCACGGCTGCCAGCCTGCTCAACATGATCGAAGGAGCTGGCAATGAACGCGCGATGCGCCGTATTCTCGCGGATCCATTCGCCCTTGTGCCTGACGGCAATCCGACAAATACACGCGTCACCGACCAGATGAATGCACGTTGGGATGCAGACCTGGAACGTTGGACGGCCCCTTTTATCATGGCTTCCATTAACACGCGTATTGTGCGTCGCAGTAATTATTTGTTGGGGTATCGATACGGCCGTTCCTTCCAATACAGCGAGGCAACGCAGTTTCCGCGTGGTTTTGTCGGTGGGCGGTTGGCAGCAACCGGTTTTAGCCTTGGCCTGGGCACATTCATGGGCCTGGCCGGATTTGGCCCAACACGGAAACTGCTCGAAAAGAGCGTCCTGCCCGCTCCCGGCGAAGGACCCGATCAAGAAGCCCGCGACAACGGCTATTTCCGCATTAAGTTATTGGGCAAATTGCCAGCCCACGACGGGCAGCCAGCTATATCGTTCAAAGGCGAAGTTGCCGGAAACAAGGATCCCGGCTATGGAGAAACGGCAAAAATGGTCGCCGAATCAGCCCTATGTCTGGCCCTCGACGACAAAATTCCCCAACGCGGCGGCATTCTGACTCCGGCAGCCAGTATGGGCATGCACCTGATAGAACGCCTGCGTGCCGCCGGAATGACGTTTGCGGTTCCACTGTAACGGGAGTGCCGTCGTCGGCAAAAGGAGTTTTTTTGATGTCACGATTAGATGAGTTTCGCGCATATCGCACCAGAATGAATGACCGCATTTTTGAATTGGAGCATTTGGGGATTAAGCGCTTTTTCAACCTGGATACGGCCGCTTATCGGGATGGCGCACTCGATGCCAAAACAAAAGAGCTGCTCGGCCTGGTGGCTTC
The DNA here is from genome assembly GCA_020634315.1 of Ardenticatenaceae bacterium. Taxonomy (GTDB): domain Bacteria; phylum Chloroflexota; class Anaerolineae; order Promineifilales; family Promineifilaceae; genus JACSRF01. The sequence goes on from JACKBV010000014.1 coordinate 1,801, forward strand.
CGCCGTGCTGCGCTGCAATGATTGCATTGATTACCACCTGCTCCAATGTGTCGAAGCTGGTTTCACTGATGAAGAGCTGACAGATGCGCTCAATGTCGCGCTTGTCGTTGGCGGCAGCATTGTCATTCCGCATTTGCGTCATGCCATCGAGACGATTGATTTGCTGCGGGCTGAAGCGGATAGCGCCGCCATGCCCATCAACGAGTAAGGGAGTAGATGGGTATGGCTCGACCTGGCTGTTCCTTGTTTTGCGCGTCTCATTTCATCAATCGTCTAGCAGAGAAAACTTTAGCCGCGAACGAGGGTGTTTCAAGAAAACCGCTGTTAATCAATGGCAAATTGCCAGGTTCCGGAGTTTTCTGACAAACGGCTCAAGGCTTTGCACACAGTGAAAAGCCCTTCCCCACGGCGTCCCGGCGTCGGCGTCACAGGCTTAAACATTCTCTCTGTTTTTGGTACAATAGCCCGCTTACAAACTCTTGAAAACCCCTCTCCTGATGGGAGTCCAGACAGGGGATGCGCTATTTTCGACACGGATTTGAACGCGAATTGGCAAATCGCGCGACACTTTTTCGAGCAGTTATTGCTCATGAGGAATTAGGCCATGAATGATCTTTTGGATTTGACCGGAGCGACCCCTTTGCCACTGGATACGCTTGTTGTCAATTTGTTGTTGTGCATTGCCCTGAACACGCTGTTGGCCTGGTTTTACACACGCTACGGCCGTTCCTTTTCCAACCGCTCCAAATTTGCCAGCAACCTGCCAATCCTCTCCCTGGTTATCCTTTTGGTCATCTCCGTCGTCAAATCCTCTTTGGCGCTCTCCCTCGGCCTGGTCGGCGCACTCTCCATCGTCCGTTTTCGCACAGCCATCAAAGAGCCAGAAGAACTGGTTTACCTGTTTTTGGCGATTGCCCTGGGCTTGGGCTTGGGAGCAGACCAACGCCTGCCAACATTGGTCGCTTTTGCCGTCATTCTGGCTTATCTCTTTTTGCGCACAACCTTCACACCCCGCCCCACACAAAACAACCTGTTTTTCAATTTGACTGCGCCGGACAACGAAGCCACATTTACTCAACTCAACCAGGTGCTGATTAAACACGTCAAAACGGCCGATTTGCGCCGCCTCGACCATAGCAACAACTTTTTGCAAGCTGGTTATCTCATCCACTGCCCCGATGACGACACCTTGAGCCGCCTCATGGACGATTTGAAAGCCCAATTTCCTGGCGCTGAATTCGGATTTGTGCAGCAGGACAATTCGCTAGGAGTATGACATGAAAATCGGTCATGCTTCTTCCCATCGGTCTCTCACTCGTGAGCGGGGTGTGGCCTGGCTTATTTTATTTGTTGCGGGTTTTGCTTTGGGTGGCATGTATTGGCAATCCTTAAAAGCCTTGCTGATCAGTCCAGTCACAGCCATTCAGGCGGCTTTGCCCGCGCCAGAACTCCCCACCCTGACGGTTAACATTGCCTTCACCGAGTACAGCAATCTGCTGGCACAGCGGGAAAGCGCACAAACGACCGGCGCATTTGTTGCCAACGAGGCTGATTTTCAACAGGCGACCATTGAGGTTGTGGATGAAAACGGCCGTTTCCAAGAAATCCCCGTGCGCCTGCGCCTGCGCCAGGGCACGGCCGAATCGTTGGGCGAGCATGACAAATGGCCGTTCGACGTGCGCACGCGCAGCGACACAACCCTGTGGGGCATGAGCCGCTTCACGCTGCAAGACCCGGCCAGCAACAACTGGCTTGCCCAATGGGCCTTCATCCAAGCAGCCGCACGCGAAGGGCTGCTCGTCACCCGCTATCAATTCGTCAATCTGACCATTAATGGCGACAGCAAAGGCATTTATGCCCTGCAAGAAGGATTCAGCCAGGAACTGCTCACAGAGCAAGCACACATCCCCGGCGTGATCATCGAGTTTAACGGCGACCGCCTCTGGCAAACCATCCAGGCGCAAGATGGAGATGAGCAGGCCATCCTCGCCGATCCCTTTACCCATTTGCGCCCCGTCGATTGGCATTTGCTCACCATTGATGCCGTCCAAGACAATACCATTGAAAATGATGCGGCGCTTCTTGTGCAGCGCGAGACGGCCATCAGCAGGCTGCGCGGCTTACAAACGGGCACAGAAACAGCCGGCGCTATTTTTGACACAGCCCAATATGGCACGCTGCTGGCTCTGGCCGATTGGTGGGACGCCGCCGACGCGCTCTCCTGGGTGAATCTCCGTTTTTACTACAACCCGGACACGGACTTGTTGGAGCCGATTGTCGCCAGTGGTCAGCCGCTGTTGGTTAACGGCCGTATCAGCTCCGCCTACTTTTACAATGATTCCGACGTACAGCAGGCATATTTAACGGCCGTACAACGCCTCACCCAACCCGATTACCTCGACCAATTGCAAGCCGATCTCGACCCGCAGCTGCAACAATTACAACGCGCCCTCCAGGCCGAAACAGACCTGACACTGCCCTGGGAAACCCTGCGCCAACGCCAGACACAACTCCAGCAATCCCTGGCACCCAACCAACCCATTCTCGCCTACTTCGACAACACCCATGCCGACACCCTGCAAATCAACCTGGCAAGCGTCTACAATCTCCCGCTGCAACTGATCGGCTTCGACATTGGCGGCGCAACCTTTTTGCAAGCCAATCCTGCCTGGATTCAAGGCGATACATCAGCCCTGCTGCCCGGCACAGACGGCGCCATTATTCTTCGCCCGCCAGCCACAGACACCGTCTATTTCGTACAATTTCAAATCCCCATTCTGGAAATTCAACGGCTGGACAGTGAACTCGATGGGCTAACCGGCATAGAAATTAACATTGCTACCCAGATTGTTGGCTTACCAAATGTGCAGTTAACACCTGCACGGTAAACTTCTGCGAGGTCTATCCGCAACAACATTTGCCATGACAGATTCACCAACCGCCCCGCCCACACTGCGCTACGAACTAAAATTCACCTGTGACAGCCACTGGTTAACTCAGGCACGCTCCTGGATACGGCAGCATCCAACGGCATTTCGCGTCGCCTATCCGCCGCGCACGGTCAACAGCCTTTATCTGGACACGCAAGGGCTAAATATGCTCCAGGCTAACTTGAGCGGCATTGGGCAGCGGCAAAAACTGCGCCTGCGCTGGTATAACGACACACCGAGCAACCCCACATTAGAGCTAAAATACAAAGACAACCTGCTTGGCGGCAAACATCAACACAAACTCCCCATTACGCTCGATTTAGCCCAACCCTGGCCCGCATTATTTGCCGCGCTGCAACCCCACCTGACGCCTGCATGGCAATTACTGCTGCAAACCTATCAGCGCCCGGTGCTGATGAACCGTTACCGGCGCGAATATTACGCTTCGTATGATGGGCAGATACGCGTCACCCTGGATTATGACCAGGAAGCGTTTGACCAGCAGTTTGGCAATCGCCCCAATTTGCACACGCCTATCCTGATGCAGCCACCCATTGTGCTGGAATTGAAAGCAGATGACGCGCAAACGGAGCGATTGCAAGCCATTGCCGCCCATTTCCCCATCCCGCGCACGCGCAACTCGAAATACGCCAATAGTTTACTCACCGCTTTGTACGCGATTTGATGCCGGTTACGGCCGTATCCGTTCATACGCCTCGCGATCATCCATATCAAGCAAAATGGCATCGTCAGGCATCGGCACCAAATGCAGTTCGGCGGCATGACGGCGCAGCAAATGGCGCGGAGCCGCGCCAGGCGGCAGCGCCAGCAGTTCAGAAAAGAAACGCCGCCCAATGAGCACCGGATTGCCACGCTGCCCCTGGTATACCGGTGCAATCAGGTCATGGGTTCCTTGCCAGTAAGCAGCCAACAGCAACTCCATCATCGCCGCCGTCACCAGCGGCTGATCAGCCAGAATGACAAGCACAGCGTCTACGTGTGGCGGCAGTTGACGCACGGCCGTTTGCAGCGATGAGAGCATTTCGCCAGCAGCGTACTGCGGATTGTGAACGGCAGCCATGCCATGCGCGGCGGCGATTTGCGCCACTGTGTCTGCTTCATGGCCGGTGATGATAAGGGTGTCGTAAACGGCCGTTTCGCCCACTTCCGCCAACACCTGCCCCAACACCGTTGTCTTTCCCCAGGGCAGCAGCAGCTTGTTCGCCGCGCCCATCCGCCGCGATTCCCCCGCCGCCAACACCACCGCCGCCACGCGACGATGAATCTCGCGCACGGGCTGCTCACTTTTAACGGCCGTTAACACCACCTGTGGTATCTGTGCTGTCGTTTGTGGATGGCGCAAAACGGCCGTGGCAATCTGGCGTGCGGCGGCTAATTGAACGGCCGTTTCCACTTTGTTGATAACCGGAATGACACGCGCACCCGGTGGCACATCCTTCATCCCGCCTTGTGGGTGTGTCAACAGCGTCGCCACCATTGGCGGCGTTAACGTCACAGATGATTGCTGCTTGATGATCGCCTGTATGCGCTCCGGGCGATGTGCCACCTCGGCCAATGGCGCGGCCAGCGCGTCCATGCCCACCACCGGCACAACCAACGTCGTTGCGGAGGGAATCACCGGCTCATGGGCGGCAGGCGCTTTGATGGGGCGCATCCGCGAACCATCCGCCTCCACCAATACATGGCGCACACCAGGATGCGCCAGCAGTTGTTGGGGCAGTTCGGGCGGCACGCCAAATGCTTTCTCGCCTTCCACCTGTCCCACCACCAGACATGAACCAAACCGCGCCAAAAATTCGTCCAACCGCGACAAGTCGCCGACGTTGGGGAGTTCCACCAGGTGCGGTTGCTGCCTGGCCGCTGTGGCATCTTTTGCATGGGCAAAACAAACGGCCGTTGCCAGTTTCATTTGCACGGCAAAGATGCGCGTTGTCGTCGTCACCACAACACCCGGCCCCAATGCCGACGCCAGGGCAAACATCAAGCTCGTTTTACCGCCGCCGCCCACAAAGGCGACCAATTCATCATGTTCTGCCAGATTTAATGCTGCTGCTAACATGGGGATATAGTAACGAGAAACGGCCGTTTTGGCACAAGCAAATCGAGGGGGACAAAGCGGTTTGTCGGGGCGCTCTGGAGAAGGAGAGAGCGCCCGCAACCAAACCTCTTATCCTGAAAACCCTGTAGGAAGAAGATGAAGAATGAGTCTGAAACATTCGTCATCTGTTGTTACTACGTTATACGATACGGCCCACACAATTAATCACAAATTCTGCGCCAATCTAGTCGCCGGGTGCAGCGCCGTAAACCCATTCCTGGAACAATGGCGTCAAATCACAGGCGCACTGCGCCTCGGCTAGCTGCTGAAAGGCAACGGCCGTTGCCCCGCCCCAGGCAAATTCTTGATAATAGGCACGCAGCAGCGCAGCAAAAGCATCCGCGCCCAACTGCGTTTCCAATTCGCCCAAAAATTGCGTGCCGCGCTCCCGCATCACATAATCAAATTCGCCGCTCTCATACGCCGCAGCCGGTAAACCAATGGGCAGCGCTGGCGCTTTTTCTGCTGCGACATTCATTGTTATGGCATCGCCACTTTCCTCGCCCAGCGCCACATACTCCGTCAGGGACAAAGCCAGCCATGGCTCCGCCAAAACCTGCTGACCGACAATGCGGCCAAACCATTGCGCAGTAACCTGGCGACCGGCAGCGACATCAACGCCCGTTTTGCCATACAGGTAACTATTCAAACTGAGCAAGGAGACGCCGGGATAAGAGACACCGGCACGGCTGAAACTGAGATTGGGCGTGCCCACAAGATCCAATTCTGTGAAAGGGAAAACGCCAAAACGAGCATCGTATGTTTCCAGCAGCGCCGCCGCCTCCGTCAACGCTTGCTGCGCATCGGGCAACAGATAATCCGCATAGGCATAACTGTTGATGCGCGTATTGCCCACGGTCTGGCTCAACACCACCTGATACCGCTCGCTGGCTGTCAGGTAAAACAAGTCCACCGGCCCGGCGGCAAACGTTACCTCTTGCTGCGCATCATCACCCACAGCAGTCGGTTTTCGGTCGACCTCAACACCCGATGTGATGAGAACTTGCTCACTGGAGGCAGTCACCCGCACCAAAAAGTAGCTTTTGTCGCCCATGCTGGCAAGGCCATGCACGGGTTCATCAAGCAGCCAATCGCCATCAGCAAAGGCGGCGACGGTGGGATGCCAATAGGCCAATCCCAGCACATCGTTGAGCAATCCCAACGCGCCATCAAATGTGCGGCGCGAACGCCCCACCAGCAGGGAAAAGTCCATCTCCAACACAACGGCCGCGCCGGGAGCCAATGTCTCCGGCAGTTTCACGCTGATGGTACTGGTATTGACTATTGTGGGCGGCGCGATACGGCCGTTTACCAACACATTCGCCACCGTCAATTGACTATCGCCCAGATTTGCCAACAGGCGCAAGGCAACATCATCCAGGGCCTGCCCCGTGTTGTTAACATAACGGATTTGTTGACGGCCGTTTACACGGCGCAAATCATCACGAATATGCACATCCACATGATAAACCGTCGCCTGCGGCAGTCGCGCCAAAATAGACTGCTCACCCGCCACCAATCCCTGGGCAAACGGTGTGGTGTCATCCCAATTCACGGCAAAAAATGAGGGAGCGGCCGTTTCCAACTGCGTTGTCGGCGTTGGCGGCCAAAATTGCAGCACATACACGGCAAACAGGCACAACAGCACCACCGCCCCCAATGTCCCCACCCCACTCAACATGCGCAGCGAATGAAACCGCCACAACGCCCGCTGCCGCTGCTGCGGCAACGAGGCACGCATCTGGCTAAATTGGCGTGTCCGTGCTGGCTGCACCTGACGCAAAGTCGCATCTAGCTCCAAACGAATCTGGCGCTGCAAGCGCCTGGCGTCATCGACCCGCGCCCGGCACAGTGGACAATCTGCCAGGTGGCGATCCATCGATTCTCGCTGTGCATCTGTAAGCGTCTGGTGGATGTATCCGTTGAGGTCGTTATCGTCGAGGTGTTTTCCCATTCTTCATCATCAGTCATCGGTATCATTCATTCAAGATAACCAATCACCGATTACCAATTTTTTATAGCTGCTGTTCCAATACGGCCAGATCGGCCGGTTCCAAAACAGCACGCAATTGCTTAAAGGCGAGGCGCACACGGGACTGCGCGGTGGGGACGGGACATTTCAAGATGACGGACATCTCGCGGTAGGTGTGTCCGGCCCAATAGCGAAGCACAATGGCTTCTCGATATGGCGGCGGCAAGCTTTGCACGGCCTGCCACACCTGGCTGCGAATCTCGGAAACGGCCGTTTCCCCTTCCGGGTCCGGGTTAGGATCCGCCACATCCATCCCTTTTTGCAGCCACGCCGTCAGCGACAAACGCGGCAGCAACTTACGCCGCCGCTTATCACGGCAGCGACTCACCGTAATCGTATGCAGCCACGTACTAAAGCTGGCACGCCGCGCATCATAACGGTGAATATTCACCAGGGCATACGTCAACGCATCCTGCGCCGCCTCTTCCGCATCCGCAGCATGACCCAACAAGCCATACGCCAGCCGATAGGCTCGCCCCTGATGGGTGTTATATAAAAGCTCGGCGGCTCGCTCATCACCCTGCCGCCAGCGTTCAATCAAAGCATCAACTTGTGTCATATGTGCAGATCTGCAAATGTGTCTTCATCTGATTATACGGCAGCACCCGCCAATTTGATCACAAACAAATCCAAACACAACACAACAATGCAGCAATCCCCCTTTTTCAAACACAAATTGGGGTTTCCGACAGTGGATGGTACAATTTGCCCGGTCGTCACCATCATTCATAATCGGCCATCCATGAGCTATACACCAATTGCTGAGCGCCGATTACCGATTACGACCGACCGACCACCGATTACCAAACACGGAGTAACCAATGGCTACCGAAATTCGCATTGAAAATATTGCCGACTACGTCGGACAACAAGTAACCATCAAAGGCTGGCTTTACGCCAGCACACGCAAAGGCAAGCTTCTCTTTGCTCGCCTGCGCGATGGCACGGGCATCGTTCAGGGCGTCGCCTTCCGCCCCGACATTGGCGAAGAGTTGTTTGAAACCTTGAAACGACTGGGGCAAGAATCCTCGCTCATCGTCAGCGGCACAGTCCGCAACAACGACCGTGCTCCTGGCATTCCCGGTGGCTACGAAGTCGCCATCGAAGCCGTCGAAGTGCTGCAAGATGTCGTCGATTACCCCATCACCCCCAAAGAACACGGCGTTGATTTCCTCATGGATAACCGCCACCTCTGGCTGCGCTCCAGCCAACAATGGGCAGTTATGCGTGTGCGTGCCACAATCAAGCGGGCCATCATCGACTTCCTCGACAACCACGGCTTCCTCAACATAGACACGCCCATCATCACCCCCAGTGCCGCCGAAGGCACCAGCACCCTCTTTGAAGTGGACTACTTTGAGGAAAAAGCATATCTGGCACAAACAGGCCAGCTTTACAACGAAGCCAACATCATGGCCTTTAGCAAAGTGTACTGTTTTGGCCCCACCTTCCGCGCCGAAAAATCTAAAACACGCCGCCATCTGGCCGAATTCTGGATGGTAGAGCCAGAAATGGCCTTCTTCGACCTGGATGATTTAATGGCTTTCGAAGAAGAGTTTGTCAGCTATGTGGTGCAGACAACATTGGCCAAACGACGCCATGAACTGGAATTTCTGGGGCGCGATCTGAGCAAACTGGAAGCGATCACCGCCCCCTTCCCCCGCATCAGCTACGATGAAGCAGTCGAGCGCATTCTCGCTATCCGCGAGGCAACCACCGATCCCGAACAAAAAGAGTTGTTAACCATTACCTGGGGTGATGACTTTGGCTCGCCACACGAAACGGAGTTGACCAAACAGTTTGACAAACCGGTGTTTGTCTATGGCTATCCCAGCCAGGTGAAGGCATTTTACATGGAGCCATGGCCGGGTCGCCCAGAAGTATGCAAGAGCGTAGACCTGCTGGCTCCCGAAGGGTATGGCGAAATCATCGGCGGCAGCGAGCGCATGAGCGATCCTCAACTGCTCATTAACGCGATCAAGCGGCACGAGCTGCCAGTGGAACATTATCAATGGTACATTGACCTGCGCCAATATGGCAGTGTGCCGCACAGCGGTTTTGGCCTGGGGTTGGAACGCACTGTCGCCTGGATTTGCGGCACGGAACACATCCGCCAGACCAGTCCGTTCCCGCGCACACTGAACCGGCTGTATCCGTAAAACGAGAGTGCGATAGCGTGGTAGTGCAATAGTTGGACGATTGCGCTATCGCACAAATACATCGTTCCTGTCGTGCCAGGAATCTTGGGCCTCGCAGGATTTGCGCCTATGTTATGTGCCTTACCTACGAACGAAGCACGGCCCAACCACCGCACTATCGCACTATTGCACCACCGGATTCACAATATCCTGAATGACCAGAACCACAACCAACACAAGGATGAGGATGATCCCGGCACGATGAACGGCCGTTTCCAATCCCGCATCCACCCGTTTTCCCCGCACCACCTCAATCAACACAAATAAAATGCGCCCGCCGTCCAAGGCTGGCAGCGGCAGCAGCTTAAACAGCCGCAAAGCGGCTCGCCCCAACAACCACAGACCATGAGCCGCACGCAACAAACCTCACCCTGACACACCTCCTGAAAACTGTATGGGTTATTTCCCCTCTGTAATCAGTTGACAAAACGCAAATAATCTGGATAAACGTACACTATCATTTACCCAGTTATTCCACCACAAAAAAAGGAGACGCCCAATGGCCACAAAAGCGGCACCGGCAGAAATAGTTGGTTCTATTGCTACGCGCAAAGAGCGCTGGGCCTGGTATCTGTACGATTTTGGCAATTCGGCATATGCAGCCGTCGTCTTATTGGCCGTTTACTCCGCCTATTTTCAGGGCGGTGTGACGGGAGCCGAAGGATCACGTTTATGGGGGTTGGCGGTGGGGATCGCCATGTTGGTTGTGGCGCTCACGTCGCCATTTTTAGGGGCAATTGCTGATTATTCCGGCTCAAAGAAACGCTTTTTGTTGTTTTACACAATTATGTCAGTGGTGTTTACAGCCGGACTATTTTTCGCCACGCCGGGGCAGGTTGCTATCGGCATGGGGTTTTTCATCCTGGCGGAAATTGGTTATCGCAGTGCCCAGGTTTTTTACAATGGCTTGCTGCCAGAAATCGCCACTCCGGAAGAAATTGGGCGTGTCTCTGGCAATGGGTGGGCTATTGGCACGGCTGGCGGCGTGATCTGCCTGGTGCTGGTGCTGCCGCTCATTGTATTGCAAGGGCAAGGGATTATCCCATTGGAGGAGAATCTGGTGATTCGGCTGACGTTGGTGATAACGGCCGTTTTCTTTGCCCTCTATATCCCCATCTTTCTCTGGCTGCCAGAGCGTGCGCAGCCCAAAACCCTACCCAAGGGGAAACCTACTTCAGCATCGCCGTACAACAACTGAGCCGCACCATCAAAACCGCCGGGCATTTCAAAGAGTTTGTCAAATACATGGTCGCCTTCCTGGTTTACAACGATGGCGTGATCATGGCGCTCGATTTTGCGGCAATCATTGGCGCAGTTTTGTTTGGGCTAACCCAACAAGACCTGATCATTTTTGTGATTTTGGTGCAAATCACCAACGTCATTGGCGCTTACGTGTTTGGCCTATGGGTCGACCGCCTGGGCGGCAAACAATCATTAACACTGTCCATTGGCCTCATGATTGCCGTGATCATCGCCATGTATTTTGCTCAAAACAGCACGCAATTTTTCATCATTGGGGCGGTAGCCGGGTTTGCTATGGCGGGCACACAATCTGTGAGCCGCACCATGGTGGGCATATTCAGTCCAGCAGGGCAAAGCGCCGAGTTTTATGGCTTTTTTGCCGTTGCCGGACGCACTTCCTCTTTCATTGGGCCAACAGTTTATGGGTTGTTAGCCGCAGGTGCAGCCACATGGTTTGAGGGACGCGGAGAAACGGCCGTTATCGCCGAACAAATGGGACAGCGCCTGGCTATCCTCTCCATTGGCCTCTTCTTACTGGTTGGGTTGGGGCTGCTTGCGCTGGTCAACGAGCAAAAAGCTCGTGCCGCAGCGCGCACCCAGATAACACACCGATAACCATGCACTTATCGCTCTCCTTATTGGGCAAGTTTCAGGCAGTGCTCGATGGTGAGCCGCTGCCTGAATCTCGCTCCAAAAAAATCGAAGCGCTGCTGATTTACCTCGTCATGGAAAGGCAGCAGGCGCATCGCCGCGAATCGTTAGTCGGTTTGTTCTTCCCCGACATGACCGACGAAGATGCCCGCACCAATTTGCGCCAGACGTTACGTCGGTTAAGCAAAACCTTGCAAAGCGAGACGACAACGCCCTCGTTTTTACGGCAGCAACGCGAATCCTTGCAATTTAACGTGGAAAGCGATTACCACTTAGATGTTGCCGAATTCGAAACGCTGATTGCCGGTTGTGCTCAACACCGACCACAAGCCAACCAGTTGTGCGCAGATTGCATCCGGCAGTTCCAACAAGCGGTGATGCTCTATACAGGCCCATTCCTGGATGACTTTTTCCTCGAAGATTGCCCCGCTTTTGAAAATTGGCTGCAACTCCAGCGCACGCGCCTGGAATATCGAGCGCACGCGCTGGTGGAAGCGTTGTCTTCTTACCACGAAAGGCGCGGCGAGTATGCGCTGGCTGTTTTTATGCGCGGCGACGGCTGGAAATGAATCCCTGGAGCGAGGAAGCAACACGCCAGGTGATGCGTTTATTGGCTTACCAGGGGCAGCGCAATGTCGCCCTGGCCCATTACAACGCATTCCGCGACCTGATACGACAGGGAATTGGGCGTGGAGTTGATGCCGGAAACAGCCGTTTTGCGAGACCAGATCGCCCTTGTTGGCGAGAAACGGCCGCACAACCTCACCTTGCCAGATACCAGCTTCATCGGCCGCGCCGAAGAACTGGCACAAATTCATCAACACCTGATTAACGCCCAAAGAAAACTGCTCACCCTGATCGGCATGGGCGGCATCGGCAAAACACGCCTCGCCCTCGAAGCAGGCCCATCGCGCCGGCAGCCCAATTCATCGGCCCCTTCATGCACGGCATCTTCTTCGTGCCACTGGCACCGATCACCGATGTCGATGGGCCAACCAGCATCATCACAGCAATTGCCGACGCTATCGGCCTCACCTTCTCTGGCTCGCAAACGCCACAACAGCAGTTGTTAACCTACTTACAACAAAAAACCTTGCTCCTCATCCTCGACAACTTTGAACACCTGGTTGTGCCCGGACGGGAATTGGTGCAGAGCATCATGCAGCAAGCCCCCACCGTGCAACTGCTGCTCACCTCGCGCGAACGGCTGCACCTGGATGGCGAATGGGTTTTAGACATTGGCGGATTATCTGTCCCGCCCAATGCCGATGACATGTCGTCACTGGATATGTATCAGGCGGTGCAGCTCTTTACGGAGCGTGCCCGGCGCGTTGATGCCCGTTTTAGCCTGGACACGCGGAATCCGCGCGAACGTGCGGCCGTTGTCAAGGTATGCCAGCTTGTGCAAGGAATGCCGCTGGCAATTGAACTGGCAACAGCCTGGGTTCATGTCCTCACCTGCCAGGAAATCGCGCAAGAAATTGCCCGCAACCTCGATTTGCTGGCAAGCAACATGTACGATCTGCCAACACGACATCGCAGCATTCGCGCTGTGTTTGACCACTCCTGGCAATTACTCCCGGAAACGGAACAACAAACATTGGCTCAATTAGCCATCTTTCGTGGGGGGTTTGATCGTCATGCCGCAGCTATTGTGGCTGGCGCTTCCCTTTCCCATCTGGCAGCTTTGCTGGACAAATCTTTTCTACACCGCACACAAGATAACACGTTCAGTATGCGCTATGACTTTCAGGAAGTGCTGCGCCAATATGCCATCGCCCATCTCACGGAGCAGGATTTGCGTGCCTTGCGCCATCGCCATGCCGCCTATTACACACAATTTCTGGCTGACCACACCGCCATTTTACCCGGCATCAACCAGCAGCAAGCGCTGGCTGATGTGCGCCAGGAGATTGAGAATTGTCGCGCGGCATGGCAATGGGCGGTGCAGCAAGGGCAAAGCGATTGGCTTCAGGCGGCGTTTGTCGGGCTGGCTACTTATTATGAGATGCGTAACTGGTTCCAGGAAGGGTCAGACACTTTTATGGGAGCCTATGAATATTTGTTGCAACAACTGTGGGAGAACGCCCAACCGAACGACAGCGCGGTATCTTGTTAGCCCAATTGCAGGCATGGGCAGGATGGTTTTCGTTCCACTTGGGGCAGTTCGCGGAAAGCGCAGAGATATTGCATGCCAGTCTGGAACAATTGCAATGTTGGCAAGCTGATGCGGAATCTGTGTTTACGCTGAATTATTTGGGTGCGGTGACACGATATTTGGGGGATGTGGATACGGCCGTTACCCATCTCAACACCGCCCTCACCATCGCCCGCCAAAACAACGATCAATTTGGCACCAGCGTTGCCCTAAACAACCTGGGGCTAATCGCCTCGCAGCAGACAGAATATGAGCAGGCACGCACGCTGTGCCAGGAAAGCCTGACCATCAAACGCGCCATTGGCGACCGTTGGGGCACAGCCATCTCCCTCACCTACCTTGGCCGCATTGCCCAGGCTACCGGCGAACATCAAAAAGCGCACGAATATTTCCAAGAGAGTTTGACAATCAGCGAAAGCGTCGGCGACCGTCGCTGGCAAGCCTTCGCTTTGCGCAATTTAGGCAATGCCGCCCACGCCTTAGGGCAGGATGACAATGCCCGCCGTTACTACGAACAAAGCCTCGCCATATTCCGCACCATCGGCAATCAGGCAGAGGCGGAACGGACGCTCAGCCGTTGGCGTGAACTGCTGCCTCCCCCAGAACCCACAAACGGTATAAACCTCTAACTATCTTTCTACCCACGTCCAACGCTGCCGTCGCACCGGGTCGCCATGAGCAAATGCCAGATTATCACACCAGAAATCTTCGTCTGGCAGCCCATCGACCACTGCCTCGATGCGGTGAATGGTATATTGGGTGGGCAGCCCAGGGTACGAAGGAGAATCAAGCTCCCGCTGTCGCTGCCAATGTGTTTGCGGCAGCAGCGTGATCGCTTCGGGCGAAACCTGTAGCTCCTCGCGCAGTCCGCGCAAAGCAGCCAGCAGTATATCTTCATCAGGTCGCATCTTCTCCGACGGTGGAATGCGCCGCTGCCGCCGTGTGCCGTCGCCCAACTCTTGCTCCGCCTCAATGAGCCGTTTGCCATCACGCTCAATGATCACTTCCGCCAGGTGAATTGAGCGCAGCGGCGGATCGTCTTGCAAAAAGCAGTCGCCACACTGCAACTCCTCCCACAAATCCGCGATACGTTTCGCGCCATTGCCCCCCCACGCATCTATATCAATTTTTTTGGCACGCAGCCATGCCTCTAACGCCGCTTGCGACTCAAATTGCAAAAACTCCTGTTTGCTCTGATTCATGCTATAAAAACCTGCCTTGGAAAAATTATTTGTTAATCTGCATTTGCTGCCGATGGCATGCTCTGCTGCAAATAAGCATCGTACTGCGCAAGACCTTGCGCGAAATCAACACGGCCGAATCCCCAGCGCACAAACTGCGCCGCATAATCAATATATTCGCCCGGCAGCAGCAGCACGCCAGCTTCGCGAGCCAGCGTATGGCAATATGCAGTGACAGCAGGCGTGTGCAGTTCTACCAATGCCACCGACCCCGCTTGCGGGCGACGCCAGGTAAACAAGCCGGGCCAACGCGCAAAAAAGGAATCGGCCGTTTCCAGATTCGTCTCAATAATATGCCGATTACGCGCTGTCAACTGTGCCTGCGCACGAAGCCCGGCCAGCGCCAGGAATTCGCTTGGGCTGGGCGGGCAAATGGTCGTGTAATGTTTCCAGTTGATGAAATCGGCACGCAGCTGCGCATCGCGCAGCACCAGCCAGCCAGAGCGCAGCCCCGGTAAACCATGCACTTTTGATAAACCGGCCAAAACGATGGCCTTCTCGTAGCGGGTCACGGCCGATGGCAGCGTCTCGCGTCCGCCCAATTCCAAACCGCGATACATTTCGTCGCAAAAGAGCCAGACATCATGTTTTTGCGCTAAGGCGATGATTGCCTCAAATTCCTCTGCGCCTGGCAATAAGCCGGTCGGGTTGTGGGGAAAATTGACGATCAACAGTTTTGCGCCAGCTGCCAGGAGGCGATCCAGCTCGTCTAAATCGAGCTGCCAGCCAACGGCCGTTGCCTGAATTTGCCAACGACTGACGTTGCCACTGACGTGCTCGGCCACGTTGAGCAAGGAGTTGTATGCCGGTGTCAGCACCACGACATGGTCGCCCGGTTCCAACAAGGTGCGCATTAACAGGTAAATCCCTTCTTCTGGCGCAGTCAGGACAACGATGTCGGCGGCGGTGACGGGAAGGGCGTTGGGGGATTGGGGTTCGATACGGCCGTTTCCAGCCCCATATTGCGCAGCAATCAACGCACGCAGGTCAGAACTCCCCTGCGAATCGGTGTAATGCAAGCGCAAATCTCCCAATTCAGACAGCGACATCTCAGCCAGGCGCAGCAGCTCCGCCACCGTCATCGTTTCGCAATCCGACGCGCACAACAGATAGGGAGTCGAAAATTCATATTCCGCAAAAAATTGTTCAATGGCAAACGGTGCAATTTGCATATCTACTCCTTGGGGAGACCGGCGGCTGCCGACCACCATGAATGAAAATCGTAGGTCGGATTGCTAATCCGACCATCGGATTAACAATCCGATTTACGAAAGAGACGATATGAGCGCAAGCTCAACTCTATGAATGAAAACCAACCTCCCGGAGGTTATCAATGAAAGGCTCGCTGCATGAAACAAACCTCCGGGAGGCTATTAATGAAAACCAACCTCCCGGAGGTTATCAATGAAAGGCTCGCCGCATGAAACAAACCTCCGGGAGGCTGGTTGCGAAGGGGAATGGATTAAAGATCATCCCCGCTTTTTATTATTCTTGTGAGTCATCCCCCCGTATAATAACGTCATGACACAAATTTTGGTATCTGGCCTGATCAATATTGAGACAACTTTGCGGGTTGAGGAATTTCCGGTGACATATGCGCCGGTGCGCTATCCATTTTGGGGCGTGCGCAGCACAGCATCCGGCGTGGGGTATAACCTGGCTAAAGCGTTGACTACCTTGGGCGACAAAGTGCGTTTTTTGTCGCTGGTGGGCACGGACATGTGGGGAAGCATGGTTCAGCGCATCCTGGCGGAGGCTAATATTCCGCGTGTGGATGTGCTGCCGCAACTGCGTGAAACGGCGCAGTCGGTCATCATTTACAATGACGAAGGCAAGCGGATGATTCATGTGGATTTGAAGGATATTCAGGAGCAGGCCTATCCGGCGGATCGCTTTAACGCGGCGTTGTCCCGCTGTGAATTGGCGATTTTGTGTAATGTGAATTGGAATCGGCCGTTTCTGGCGCACGCCGCACAAGCGGGCAAACCCATCGCCACCGATGTGCATACCATTAGCAGCCTGGACGATCCTTACAATGGCGACTTCATGGCCGCCGCCACAATTTTATTTATGAGTGACGAACAGTTACCCTGTGCCCCGGAAGAATGGGCACGGCGCGTACAAAATCGGTATGGCACACCCATCATCGTCATTGGGTTGGGACGCGCCGGCGCACTGCTGGCTGTAAAAGCGGATAACTTCCGCGAGCGAATTGCGGCGGTGCAAACGCGCCCGGTTGTCAACACGATTGGGGCGGGCGACGCCTTGTTTTCGGCGTTCAATCACATATACGCGCAAACGGCCGATCCTTACCAGGCCATTCAGCACGCCGTTGTTTTTGCTTCCTATAAAATTGGGACGACAGGCGCGGCCGAAGGGTTTTTGACCGCGCCTGAACTGCTGGAGTTGGCACGGCCGTTTCTCAATCGTCCAACAACAAATCGACCATAAACTGGGGACCTTCCTCGATTAAGCGCCCGCCAGCATCTTCAGAGTTGGTCAAAATGACAAAGCCAATGTTGAGTTCCGGCACAAAGCCAATGATGCTGAGGTAATTGTCAAATGACCCCTCGTGGGCAATGAGCGTGACATCCTCATACTCACTGATTTCCCAGCCCATTCCATAATTTTCCAGACCGGGTTCCCAGGTCTCTGCCAGATTTTCGGCGGAGACAACCCGTGTGCCATTGGGCGCCTGCCCCCGATTAAGCTGTGTGCTGATGTAATACGCCATATCCATCACACTCGCTTTGAGACAGCCAGACGGCGCCAGGGGATCGCCATCAAAATCTTCGGCTTCGGCGGCGACAGGTTCGCCGCCTTCTAGCACATAGGAATGTCCATAGTTTGGATTTCTCTGGGCGTCACTGACCCGCACAACGGCCGTTTCCATGCCAATCGGATCGAGAATCCGCTCCTGCAAAAGCGCAGCATAGCCATCATACAAACTGTTGTACGTTTCTCCCGTCGCCAACACGCCCACATAGCCCGCCAGCGACACAGACATATTGCTGTAGCTAAACTCCTCGCCCGGCATTGCCAGCAATTCCGCATCAGCTATATAGGTAAACACATCTTCCCCGGAGGCATTGTCCACATCAAACTCATCTTCGGCCGTGTCCGGTATCCCACTTTGCATACTCAACAACTGTTGAATGGTCACTTCTTCTGTCGCTTCCGGGGAAGATAGCTCAAAGTCAGGGTAAATTTCGACGACCGGCGTGTCCCAATCAAACAAGCCGTCATCTACCAATGTGGCAATCAGCATTGAGGTGATTGACTTATTGGTTGAGCCAATATGGAACAGTGTGTCGGTGGTGACGGGCAGCCCTTTTTGCACATCACGATAACCAAACCCTTCGGCAAAGATGATCTCATCGCCACGCACAACGGCAACGGCCGTTCCGGGCAAGTTCTCCTCTGCCATCACCTCTTCGATAAAGGCCGTGTAATCTTCCGCAAAACTTTGCCCAGGCGTCACCGCTTCTTCCGCTGAACTTGCTGCCTCGTCTGCGGCTGTATTTGTCTCATCGGAGTCGCAAGCCACCAGAACCATTGCCAACAATATCAGCACCCACAAGAGCCAGGTCGTCACTTTTTTGCGTCGTATGTTTTCCATGTTGTTTCCCTTCTTTGCTCGTATTGTGCTCCCCAAACAAACCATCCCAAAGGTTCAGGCGGTGTCAATATCCTTTAACGGCCGTTACCTCATCGCGCAGCTTCACATAAATCGGATGCAAACAAATGATAATATCAGCCATACGTTGGGAAACGGCCGTTTGGTACACCACCGTCAACTCCCCCGCCGGATACACCTCATAAATCTTCGTCCACCCCTTGTCCCACATCTCCGCTTCAATAGACTCCCCCAGCACATCCTTAATTTCAAACAAATGTCGGCGAAAACCATATAACAACAGCCGATTCAAATGCGTATCACGCGCTTCACAATGAAAACCCAACTCCCAGCCCCGCCCGCCACGCACCGGCGACACCTCATAATGCAAACGCGCCTCCCCATAATGAAACTGCACCAGCCAATTCCAGGGCTGATGCACGCGAATACCTTGTAAAGGCTGCGGCAGCGCAGCAATCACCAACGCTGGCAGCGTTTGCAAAAACTTATTGCGTGACAACACCGTCATGAATGGTCCGACTTACCCCCTACTAACAGGTAACGTGTCGCCCGGCCTCGCCCCACCCGCTGCAAGACCTGCTTCTCCACCAAATCACTCAAATCCCGGTGCGCCTGGCTCCGCGAAACACCGGTTATATCCATATAACTTTGCATCGTAACAGTGCCTTGCGTTTGCACATGCCGCAGTACAGTCGTCTGTCGCTCATTCATCGCCACAACAAGCGACGGATAACGTCGCACCAACTCCGCAAATTCATGCAAATAACGTTCATGCCCCAACTCTTGAGCAATGGCAACGCCTTCCTCATAAAACTTCCGTGCCTTTTGCCATACGCCCGTTTCTGCATACACCTCCGCCAAATCCTGGCAGGTTGAGGCCAACCAATTCAAATTCTTCGCCGCCAACAGCATTCTATACGCCTGCAAATAATAGGCAATGGCCTGTTCATACTGTTTCTGGAAAAAGAAACTGCTCCCCAGCGCCTTCATGCTCAATGCCTGCGCCTGCACATTGCCCACCTTCTGCGACAAATCAATGCTTTTTTGCAAATACGCCTGCCCTTCTCGGTGCTGCCTGGCCCAAATGTAATCCAATCCCAAATTGTACGCAGTCTTGACCATCAACTCGACATCACGCGTCTCGCTGGCCGCCAGCCACGCTTGCTGATGATAATCAATCGCCTTCTCCGCATGACCACGGCGATGTGCCAGTTCGGCGCGGGCATTATACAAATCAGACCAGACCAAACGATCCTCTGGCGCAATGACCGTCATAATCTCTTCCGCTCTCGTCAAATCTGTGTCTGCTCTTTCCCAATCCGGGCGCTCCTGAATATGAATCCAGGCACGGTCAATATACATGTGGACAAGCAGTTTCATCAGCCCAATGTCAGGCGCAACATACACCTTCAGCAAGGCATGTTCAACCAACTCAATGCAATAGGCAAAATGAGCGAGCGACTCATCCAGGTTATGGCGCTGAAACACTTTCGCACGCAAGTAATAAGCCTCAGCCTTGGTTGTCAGTTCAGAAGCGGCCAGCGCTTCGCCATAAGCAACAATGGCCGCCTCTAAATCTTCCAAATATTCGGCCACTTTGCCGGCCACAAGCCGCAGCTGTGCCCAAACATTGGGTTCGTCTACCAATTCGGCAAGCTGAAACTGTTCCAACAACACGCGCAGCTCTTCGACCTGTAACCGATCAAAGATGTCCTGCCGATGGGTGATAAGCACCTGTGCCGCCCGGCGATAATCGCCAGCGCGGCGAAAATGGCGTGCCGCCTCTAGAAAGGATTGCTCGTGAATGTAAAGCGTACCGGCCGCATGATGCCAACGACTGCGCTCTGGTAAGGGCAGCAGCCCCACCAAATGGGTATGAATCTGCGTTTGCAAGCGCACCGCCGTAAGCTGTTGGTTCCATTGCAGCAGGTATGCGTCTGCCAGATGGTGCAGGGCAATGGGCACGTCTATATCGGGCAGCAAGTTATAAATCCAATCGACTGCCACAAATTCCCCCGCCGAAAAGACGGTGAGCAGACGCAAAAGCTGGCGTTCGGCCGCTTCGCAGCGGCGGTATCGCTCAATAATGGCGAAGCGTTGGCGGTCACGGACTTCACGCCCGGTTTTTAGCTCTTCTTGCAGGACTGTGGCAACGGCCGTTATCGCTTGTGGACGCCAGCCACTATAAAACGTCTGCTGCGTAATCGCCATCAACTCCGCCAGGTCCGACACACGCCGCCCCTCCACATAAAAATAATAGAGGATATTGTAATGCCGCCACGAACTCCCCAACCAACTATGCTGACCGCCAGGATTCAACTTTTCAATCACCCAACGCAGCATCACTTGCAGCGCCTGTGCGCGTGTATCGCCGGTAACGGGTTCACCCGGCAAAAAATACGGCTCGACCAGCGTACTCCGCGCCAATGGCGAATCCGACAAACCCACCCAATCACCCTCACGATAATGCTTCAACGACTCCCCAACAATCGCTTCAAACTCTGGCAGGGGCAGTTGTGTCAAATCAACCGACTCATCTGTTTGCAGCGATTTTAGCTGACCGGGCGACGGCTTCCGCTGCAAAACCGCCTCTAATTCGGCCGCCACCAGACGCATACTACCAATGCGGCGATCACGATCCTTAACCAGCATGTGCTGCATCAACGTTTGCAGCGCCTCCGGAACATCGGCACGCATCAGGGACAAATCGGGCAAAGGGTGGCGAAAGATTGCCGTCAATGTCGCCATCAATGTGTCACCGGCAAACGGCACTTTCCCGGCGAGCATTTCGTAAAGCATCACGCCGAAAGCCCAAATGTCGGCGCGGGCATCAATTTTTTCGCCATTGCACGCCTCCGGGCTTAGATAATGCGGTGTGCCCACCCACATCCCCGTTTGCGTCAAGTGATTGCTATCCGCCATTCTGGCAACGCCAAAGTCGGTCAATTTGGGCGTGCCATCATAAGCCAGCAGCACATTTGCCGGTTTCAAATCACGATGGATGATGCGTAAGTGATGGGTACGGCCGAGAGCGTCAGCCAGTTCCAGGGCAATTTGCAGCACGCGCTGTATCGGCAGTTTTTTCTCGCGATCCAACAACTGGCGCAAATTGCCGCCACCGACATATTCGACCACCAGATAATGGCGACCATCGGCCACAATGGCGGCAATCATTTTGACGATATTGGGATGATCTAATTGACGTAGGGCTTCGGCTTCGCGGTGAAAACGGGTGACAATATCAGGGTTGCCCGTGACCAAATCAGGATTTAAGGCTTTGATGGCAACCACTTCGCCTGTAAATGTGTCCTGGCCACGATAAACAGTCCCCATACCGCCACGGCCAATGATGTCCCGTTGCAGGTCTTGGATGACAAAACGGTTGGCGATAACTTCCGATGCAGGCATTCTCTCACCTGGTACAGCTAGGTGATGGCGATTTTTGTTTAAGTCCATCTAGTTTAGCACCGTCATCACAAGAAAAGGAATTTGCCTGAGGGTGGCACAGGCTTCTCCGTCTTCCTAACCTTTATGGTAAGCGATAGCCCAGGAAATGCCAAGAAAGCAGCGGTGTAATTTATGTGAATTTTTGCTATTGCGTAGAAGCCGCAGCCCTCCCCCAAAAATCCTATGTGGCATATCGGTGACACAAATAAATCTCTGGCGTAAAATCATCCCAATTATCCAAATGTAGTTTATTAAATCATCCCATCTCTACAGCAGGCAGACAGGGATTGCCCCAAAATCTGGCCTTGCCGCTAAAGGCTTTTTGATTCCATTACGAGCAGGGCTGTGCTACCGTATAGATGGTAAATTAGTTCTTCCCATCTCATGGCAGTCAACAATGAACCCCCCTGGTGAAGTCTATGATTGATGGAGATAGCGTCAAATGAAAAAAGAAGATCGTTCCTATGAAGTGGTTCGACGTGGTGGAATTGAGGCAGCGCTGCTGCTGTGCCTGGCGCTGTTTCTGTTCACAGGTGTGTTATTTGCACAAGCACAAAACGCAGAGGCAACGGCCGTTTCCCCACAACAAGCAGACAATGCCACCCTACTAGCCGTTTATGTCCTGGCGTTCGACAACGACCGTGAAGCGGATGACAGCATCAACCTGACCTATAAATACACGCCAACCGTGCAAAGCCTGGTGGCGGCAACGGATGAACTGGCACAAGTAACGGCCGTTATCCTTGCCGACCTCGACCAGGCAGACGACACCCACATCCTGGTTGCCCACAACGGCGAAACAACAGCCATTCTCGGCCTGCCCAACGCCAACGGCAGCCTAAACCCCACCCTAAACGAATATGACACCACCGACGGCCTCACACTGGGTGGGTTTTTGCTCTGGGCACAACAAAATTATCCCGCCACCCAAACCATCGTCTCCTACGTCGGGCATGGCACACCGCTGGCTCCAGACACGTCACCAGACATTGCCAGCATCACCACAGACACCAATGCCGCGCTGAATCGCATCAGCGAAGCAATTCCAATGCCCTCGCGCGTCGGCATGAACCCCAATTTCACCGACCATCACGTTCCCGACAGCGACCAACCCAGCCTGTTAACAGCCTACGATCTCGCCCTCGCCTTAGACATCGCCACCGATGGCGGTGCCAACAAAATTGCCGTGCTCGACATGCTGCACTGCTTTGCCGCTTCCATTGAGCAATTGACAGAGGTGGCTCCCTATGCGGTAACGGCCGTAGCCGCGCCAAACTATGCATTCTTTGACCCGCCCATGTTGGGTGCGGCCCTGGCAGACCTGGAATTGAGCATGTCCCCCGTCGAAATGGCGAACAGTATCGCCACCAGCTATTCGGCCGTTATTCCGCCCTACAAGCATCCCAATGTATTGGTGGCCGTCGATAACAGCAAACTGCCAGCCATCAAGCAAAAATGGGATGATGTCGCCGCCGGGCTGCTGGCTAGTTTTGCGAACAATCCAGGGGAAACGGCCGTTGCCCTGCTCAATGCCTACACCGCCTCCGCCAGCACCGCCAGCCTCTACGACACCACCTTCTGTAGCGAACACAGCGATTACCAACTCGCGCCCCCCGATGCGTTAGCCGATATGGGCGGATTTGCATTAGCCTTGAGCCAGCAATTCATGAGTCTGGCTCCAGACGTGGCGCAGGCAGCTCTCGACACACAACAAGCCATCAACAATGCCGTTACCCTCAAAATCAACCAAAATGGCCTGCCGTGGTGGGACCCACAGCCCGATTCCTGGAACTTCAACGGCGTTTCGGGCATCGCCATTTTTGCGCCGTTGCAGCCAATGGCGGTCAATGGCGAGCTGTACCACCCCTGGCAATCGCTCTGGTACACAGACACGCTGGTCATCGCGGAAGATGTTCTGATCGGCAGCACCCAGGTTGATGTGCTCAACCCGCATCCTTACCAATTTATTGGGGGCAGCGAACCAACATGGGCCGATGTCATTGACGCCTACTGGACACAGCGCGGCATTCATCCACGCCAGGGCACCGCAACCGCCTTATGCCTGCCAGAAATAAAAGAGGTTGAAGATGAAGATTTGGCGCTGGTGATCACCGATTCTGTTGATCCGGTGCAGGCAGGATGGCCGCTAAGCTACCAACTGCGCGTGATCAACAAGACGACCATTGCCATGCCAAATGTGATTCTGACGGCGACGCTGCCGGAAGAAACGCTGTTTCTCGGCATGACCCCGGCGGCAGTCTGTCAGCGCCAGGCCAACATCATCACCTGTCAGCTCGGCAACTTTAGCGCACACCAGGAAACGGCCGTTACCATTGACCTGCGCGTGGGCAACCGCAGCGGCGACATGCCCTTCCCCGCCCAAGTTACCTCCGACAAAGCGGAAATTCGCTGGCAAAACAACCTGAACACAGAACACACCGCCGTGTTACCATCAACCTTTCTCTACATCCCTATTTTAGAAATGCCATAATGTGAAATGCGTATGGCGTGTCGCTCAAGAATGACACGCCATACACATTCCGTTACAAATCCGCAAAATTAACGCCCGCCACACGGCCGTTTCCAGTATACTATGCACATTGATTGCTTCAATTTAGACTGGACATGGCCCCATGCCTGATAAACAGCACGCTCTTGGTCAATTTGAAACCCCGCCCGATGTCGCCGATTTATTGCTTGGCTTTTGTCTGCGCCGCCCCAGCGACCGGCTGCTAGACCCAAGTTGTGGCAGTGGCGCTTTGCTGCGCCGCGCCGCCCAATGGCAGCAGTGGATTGCCGCCGCCCCCGATGACATCCCCCCGGATACGCTTTGTGGCGTTGAGTTAGACCCCAATACGGCCGTTTCCGCACAAACCAACCTCCCCCAGGCCACCATTCGCAACCAAAACTTCTTCGCCTTGCCACCCGATCCACAGCACCTGTACGATGCCATCATCGGCAACCCGCCCTACACACGCGCCGAATGGCTGGGCGCACTGCGCCAAACCGCGCAGCAGCTCACCTTCGATTGGGCTGCGCCAATGAGCGAAGACGCCACGCCGCACATCATCCCCCCCGATTTGTGGACACGGCTCAGTCCGCGTGCCGGTTTGCACGCCTATTTCTTTCTGCACGGCGTCCATTTTTTGCGTGAAGGCGGGCGTTTTGGCTTCGTCGTGCCCAATGGCTGGCTCGATGTAGCCTATGGCGTCGAACTCAAGCAATTTTTGCTCTCCCAATTTAAACTCATCGCCATTATTGAATCTGGCGTCGAACGCTGGTTCGATGAAGCCAAAATCAACACATGCCTCGTCATTTTGGAAAAATGCAGCGGGCCAAATCGGCGTGCCGAAAATCTGGTCAGGTTGATACGGTTGAAACGGCCGTTATCCGACCTTTTCCCCACCACCGCCAACGATTACCGTCGTCCCCAGGCTGTCGAGCGGCTCGTCACACGTTTGCTGCCCGGACAATCGCGCCACAGCAGCGAATATGATGTGCAAATCATCCCGCAGCGAGCACTGCTGCCCACAGCGCGGTGGGGCACACACCTACGCGCCCCAACCATCTACACCCAACGCCGCGAGCAGGCAGACCTGCTGCCGCTGCAAACCTGGGCTGCGGTGCAGCGCGGCTACACAACCGGAGCCAACGAATTTTTTTACCTGGACACGCCAACCATTGCCAAATGGGGCATTGAAGCTGAATTTCGCCAGCCGGTTGTAAAATCGCTGCGTGGCATTGACCGCCTGCGCCTTACCCGTGCCGACTGCCGCTATGAATTGCTGCAAGTACCACCAGACGCCACGTTGACGGGAACGGCCGTTGCCGACTACATCGCCTGGGGCGAAACGCAAGGGTTCCACCAGCGGCACACCTGCGCCGTCCGCGCCCTCTGGTACAGCCTGCCCCCGCAAAACCCCGCGCCCATGCTCCTGCCCAAAGGCATCTGGCGGCGACATCTCGCTCCGCTGTTAGCGGAACCGCTGCCGGTTGATCAGCAGCTTTATCAATTTTACCTGGCGGCGGATGTGCCCGTTTTGGCGGCAGCGGCGCTGCTGAACTGCACCTGGTTTATGCTGCAATGTGAGCTAAACGGCCGTACCAACTTTGGCGCGGGCGTGCTCTGGCTGGCTGCCTATGAATTGGCGGCTTTACGCTTACCCGATCCTCGCAGCTTCAGCCCCGCACAAACAGAGGAGTTGGCGCATTTGTTCACGCAATTGGCGCAACGGCCGTGCCTGGACATTGAAGAAGAACTCAACCAGGCGGATCGGCTGGCGCTCGATACGGCCGTTTTTCGCCTGATGCACTTTAGCCCTGACGAGGAAACGGCCGTGCGCGATGGTCTACGCGAACGTGTACAGACCCGCCGCCGCCGCGCCGCCAAAAGCAAATAATGGTGTAGCAACCCTGTCGGGGGTGATTTAGGCTGAACTAGCGGGCAAAACTTGCTCCCGGATTATGGGCGCGACGTTTTTACAGGTCACGAGGGGGGCGTTGACTTCCGATAATGGCTATTGTTGAGAACCGTGTATCGGGGTTTGTTGAGGTTAACGGCCGTGCTGCCAGAGCGTGCCGCCCATCGCTCTTCATAAGCCATCATAATATCGCGATGCACAGCTACATTTTGCAGGTAAGAGCGACGCATCAGATCATCATCAATTTTTGCTGCCCGCATTTGCAGAAACTCATAGCCAGATTTCAAGACCTCAGCGGCGCGTGCATCGTTCGCCGCCGCCAACGCCTGGTAAGTCCACCAGTAAATACGCAACGGTTCATCCGCTCCGGCAACGGTTTCTGGTTGTAAATGGATGATGATTCTTTCTGCATAAACGCGAGCCTGGTCTATCTGCCCACGCACAAGCGCCAAATGTGCCAACGCGGCCAGCGTCTCCAAGACAAAATTACTCCGTTCTGCCTGCTCACGTTGGTAAAGCGCAGCCTGGTAAGCGGCTTTCGCTTCATCCCAACGCTTAGTGGCCGTTAGGGCGTTTCCCAACACATGATACGCGTCACCCACCACCCCGGAAGTCGGTTCCATGAGAGTCAACGCTTGTTGGGCACAGGAAATGGCCTGCGACCACTGCCCGCGACTATAGGCCAGATAAGCCCAACTCACGAGCGTCGTCGCTTGGGAAAACACTAAGTCTAATTCCTTAGCCAGGCGATAGCCAGACTGATAATGAACATCTGCCTGTTCATAAAGTCCCAGGTGCCACATAACCGTACCCAAACAAACATGTTGGGCACACATGATTTGTTTGATGCCATATTGCTGTGCTGTGTGCAGCACCTGTGTATAGTAGGCCATGGCCTGGACATAATCGCCGGCATCCAGGCTGAGGTTGCCCAGTGTAGCAATCGTATTACTTTCTAACTCTTTATCATCTCGAGCCTGGGCAATGGTTAAAGCCTGCTGCAAATAAACAACTGCCTGATCAGGAACCTGCATGTGCAAGGCAATTTCGCCCAATTGATGCAAAAGTTTGGCTTCATTCCCTTTATCGCCCTCCGCCTGGTAAACAGCCAGCGCCTCTTCGAGCCACTGATGTGCTGGCTGCAACTGCCCCTGAAAAAAGCAGAGGTGCCCTTTTTGGGTTAACAGACGGGCATGGTTGAGGGGATGAATTTGGTCTTGCGGGCCGTTTAGGACAGGGGCAAGTTGCTCCTCGGCGGCGGCATATTGCCCTTGTGTGTACAGCGCCCTGGCCCATCTATAACGCGCTTCGGCTTCCATATCCGGCGACTGACAGACAGCAGCCAGGGCGATTACCTCTTGCGCAATCGTTATCACCGTCTCGAAATGTCCTAAACGCCCCAGAAAAAATGACTGCTCCAGCAAGAGTCGGGCAATGATGGCCTGTTGTGATGGGTTCTGTGCCTGGGGCCGCAGCTGCTGTGCGGCCTGACCAAATAGATTTGCTCCCGTTTCATATAGATGGCTGTGTCGATAATAGTGGCTCATCCCTGGGATGGCCGGATGCAAGGCATCCCAGGCGGTGTGGCGGATCCCCCATTGCCAGGCGGCCTCGATGTTATCATTGTCCTGCTGCATGGCTGCCATCACAACCGATAATTCTAAGCCATGAAATTGGGGTGCCTGTTGGGCGACAAAGTTCAAGTAGTAACGGCCGTGTTGTGCCGCTGTTTCTTCAGCCACAACACCCAATTGGCTTAACTGCTCGGCTGCAAATTGTTGCAGCAGTGGGTGCATCCGGTAACGGCCGTCACCCTCCAAACGTAGCAACGATTTATGCACCAGTTTTTGTAAAATGCTGACCGACGCAGTCGTGATGTCCGTGCCCATGGATCGGGAAAAGCCGCTTTGGAAGACAGACAATTGGGCCAGTGCCTTTTGTTCTGCCACATTTAGTAACTGCCATGAATGGTCGAACACGGCCCGGATGCTCTGCTGGCGGGGCGGCATGTCGATTATGTATGTGGTTAAAAAATCGAGGTTGCTCTGAATCTGGGCGTTTATCTCTGCCAGTGAATAGACATCCAACATGGCCGCAGCCAGTTCAATCGCCAGGGGCAGGCCTTCGAGCAGGCGGCAGATGTGCATGACGGTAGGGGTGTCGGCAACGGCCGTTTCCACCCCTTGCCAGGCAGCACATTGCTGAAAAAAGTGTACGGCCTCAAACTGGGCTGGCTCCACCGCCTCTGTGTCTGAAAAAGAGAGACCAGTGACCGGCACCACCTGCTCGGCCCGCAGCCGCAGCCGCTCCCGCGAGGTGATGATTAACTTCACCTCTGGTGCCTCGGCTAAGATCATCTGAATCAAGGAGACGGTGCCGCTGTCGTTCAACAGTTGTTCCAGGTTATCCAACAGCAGCAGCATCTCTTTGGTTTGTAAAAATTGCAGCAGTTGTGTTTGCGCGGGTGCCTGACCGGCAAACTGAAGCCCCAGGGCATTGCCTATCGCTATCGGCAGGTGGCTCGCGGCGGTCAGGGCCGCCAGGGGAACGAAGATGATGCCGTGCAAAAATTCACCCTGCCGCTGGTCGGCAGCCTGAACGGCCAGCCGGGTCTTGCCGGCCCCACCCGGCCCAAAGATGGTCAGTAAACGGCCGTTCGGGTCATCCAGGTAATGATCAATCAGAGCCAGTTCTGCCGCCCGCCCCACAAACGGCCGTGGCTCCGCAGGCAGGCAGTGCGGAGGGGGAAAGGTGCCAGCTTGAATCCGTTCATACAAGGCATTCATTTCTGCGCTCGGCTCTATATCCAGTTCCTGCGCCAGAATGGCGGCACAAACCTGGTATTGTTGCAGGGCAGCGTTGCGCTGTCCATCGCGAACCAGCAGACGCATCAACAGTTGATGGGCTTCTTCGTGCAAAGGGGCCAGGGTTACATAAGCCCGCGCGTGTTCAATCCCTTTCGCCATGTCCCGGCCATTTGATAAATAATGTTGTGCCAACTGCCGCCGCACGGCAATCACTTGCTCATACAGTTGCTCTCCGACCAACATCTGCCACGCTTGCAACCCTTCACTGTCGGTAATAGAAACCCCGGCTAAAAAGTGACCGACGGCCAGCGATACGGCCGTTTCCAACTCAGCAATCGCGGCTTTCCCCAACTCATCTTCGCGAGCGATAGTCAACGCGTTGCTAAACGCCAGCACATCCACCCACACCTTGTCTGCCTGAATAGCCACAGTTTGCCGCTCAATCTGCACATAATCGCCCACCGTCTTGCGCAGCCGGCTTAACAATGTGCGCAAATTGGACATAGCCCTGGCCTGGTCTCGTTCATCCCACAACAAAGTCGCTAAGGTCTCACGCGTATATGGCTGCTGCCCCAGCGCCAAATATGCCAATAGCAGCGCTTCCTTTTGTGTCTTGATACCGGTGACAGGTTGCCCATTCAACTCTATAAACAACCCACCAAAGAGTCGAATGCGTAATAAATGCCCCATATGCTGGTTATGGATCATTGGGAACTCCCTCTCACTCCGCCTATCAATCACTACAGTAAATGATATTTGGTAGCTTTCACTGATTCTATATTTTAGGCAGATTTGGCTGCCAGGAAGGGCTTAGATGGCATTATTGGGCAACCCACCAATGTCTTGAAGCGTTTTTGAGGCGTTTTTGAGGCGTTTTACTTTTACAGTTATGCGCACAAACAAAAACGTAAGGAGGCCCCACTATCTAACTGAAATCTGTCACAATACCAGACAACAGAGACACAGCCCCACCCACACCGACCTGTCTGGAAACAAACTGTCAAGCCCTCTCCATGATCCAAGATGCCTACCAAGCTTTAATCCATCAGGAACGGCTTCACCTCAACTGAAATCCATTTCAATCAACTTATTTATTATAAGGAGAAATATATGTTTACCAAACCCTTTCTCATCTTAGCTTCCTGCTTCGTATTAGTCATCCTAAGTGCATGTACGAGTACCCAATCTCTCGTAGTAGATAACGGTCAACCCCTTGTCGTGGAACCTGCTATGGACACACTTGCGCCCCCAACCACAACGGCCGAATCGACAACCACGCCAATACCGACAAATACTCCACTACCGGCAAGCACCATTGTCGTCACCGAACCAGCAACCGATCTTTCCCCTATGGAAGAGTCCATTCTGCCAATGCCGCTCTACTTTGGTACAGATACCACAATCAGCCGACTAGAAACAGATGGAACAACCCTATCTCCCTTAGTCACCGCAACCGACCTGACTCACTGGCAGCTCGCAACGGCCGGTACCGTCTTGTACTATCAGGCAGGTGAAAAGATTATGCGGTTGGATACAACAAGCCTTACGACCTCAGAGATTGCCAACGATGCAATGCCTCTAAATAAATTTGATCTTTCACCAGACGACGAGGCATTGGTCTACGTTAATCGTGAAAACAAGCTCATTTTGACGGATGTATCGGGGCAAAATAAAACGGTGTTGGCCGAGGGCGAACTGCCGCCGCCTGAGTTCCTGAGCAATGCAGCCAATGATTCAACGTGGACTCCCGGCTATTCCATTTGGGAACTGACACAACAGATGTACAACCCGCTTTGGTCGCCAACAGGTGATCAGATTGCTTTTGGTTGGGGAGGGGTTTCCATTGTCCCCCGTACCGGAGGGCAAACTTCCCACATTATCGATAACACAGTCACGGATGAATTGAAAAATGAAAATCAACCAAGTTCTTATCTAGGACACATTGTCCAGCCCAGATCATGGTCACCAGATGGTTCCAAATTATTCCTTCAGGAAGAAATCTTAACAGTAGATATCAGTGAGTACCGTTTGTTGGTCGAAGATGTGAACAGCGGAACACAAACTGTTTTGACCTTGCCAGCCATCGATGGCGTTCCAATCAGTGGTGGTATTTCGCCCGGTTTCCTCGATTTATGGAGTCAAGATTCTCTGCAATTATACCTATGGTCTTTTGGTAATCTTCTTTATGGAAGCACGGCATTTATGCGTTATGACACGCAGACGGGTGGCGAAGTCACACTGCTGACCTACGCTGGAGCCGCGCCTTACACGCTGACCAACGCACCTTATGAAACCGATTCTGGTCAGTTGTATCTGTTTGTTGACAGCCGACCAGAGTTTATTTGGCCAGACGCTCCCAAACTTTATACGCTGTACCAAACAACCCCTGAGTTTTTGACCACCGGTGATGTGGCAAACCTGGTTAGTTTGCGGAGTGATGCTGTTGCCTTTGGCTATGAACCTGGAAACTATTTGTGGGCATCGAATGGAAGTGGCATTCTCGTCCGGCAGCTTACTTATGGGGAACAGGAGGGAGAAAGCCCATATTGGCCCGTTACAGATAGCGAGTGGTTATGGATGTCGCTTGATGGCACCCAAGACCTTGTTCCTCTGCCATTGCCCAAGCAAGCATTACAGTTGGCCTGGGGCAGCAATTGATTCTATCACCGTAACTATTCAGCTTTTCTGGAAAGACGTGTCAGGTTTTCCTCTATGAGAGGTTACGCCCAGAGTAAACCTGACACGTCTACCAGAATAGATACCTATCACCTACTATTTATCCTGGAGAATGAATATGTTTTATCAAGTCAAACACCAGCTTCAAGCAATTCGCTCATATCACGGCTTTATACGTTGGCTGCCCATACTCGCGCTGTTTCCTCTGCTTTTTAGCATCTTCGCAACGAGCAATGCTCTAGCGGATGAGACCCAATCCCTGCGCGGCCAGCAGTGGAGCCTTAGTCTCTTCCTCAATGAAGATGGCACCCTCAACCTCCCCTCCGGTGGCATCGAAGGGAGTATTGACCCCAGCGGTTATCAACTCATTAGCGCCCCTGGCGAAGCCCCCCGCTTTTCTGCCAATACCGCTGTAACCTCCCTTGCCGGCGGTAGCGATGCCAACTGGGACCCACAGTTCACGGGCAATACGATCAATGACCCAATCAATGCCCTCGCCTGGGATGGTACAAACCTCTATGCTGGTGGTACCTTTACCGCCCCCAATCCCTACATCGCCAGCTGGGATGGTTCCTCCTGGTCGGCCCTTGGCGCTGGTGTGGATAACCCCGTCTATGCCCTCGCCTGGGATGCGGCGAGCAACACCCTCTTTGCCGGAGGTGTCTTCACCACGGCTGGGGGCAACCCGGCTAACCATATCGCCAGTTGGGATGGTTCTTCCTGGTCGGCCCTGGACGCTGGTGTGAATGGCACCGTTCGCGCCTTCGCCTGGGATGCGGCGAGCAGCACCCTCTTTGTCGGAGGCGACTTCACCACAGCCGGGGGCAACCCCGCTAGCCGTATCGCCAGTTGGAATGGTTCCTCCTGGTCGGCCCTGGGTGCTGGTATGAATAGCACTGTCGCGGCTCTCGCCTGGGATGCGGCGAGCAGCACCCTCTTTGTAGGGGGCTACTTCACTACAGCCGGGGGCAACCCGGCTAGCTTCATCGCCAGCTGGGATGGTTCCTCCTGGTCAGCCTTAGGCGCTGGTATGAATTTCTTCGTCTATGCCCTCGTCTGGGATGGGGCTAGCAACACCCTTTTTGCGGGGGGGGAATTCACCACAGCCGGGGGCAACCCGGCTAACCGTATTGCCAGTTGGGATGGTTCCTCCTGGTCGGCACTCGGCGCTGGCACAAATAGCGCTGTCTCTGCCCTCGCCTGGGATGCGGCGAGCAGCACCCTCTTTGCCGGGGGGTGGTTCACCACGGCCGGGGGCAATCCGGCTAACTACATCGCCAGTTGGGATGGTTCTTCCTGGTCAGCTCTGGGCGCTGGTGTGAGTAGCCTCGTCAATACCCTCGCCTGGGATGCGGCAAGCAGCACCCTCTTTGCCGGGGGTGGTTCACCACAGCCGGGGACAACCCGGCTAGCTTCATCGCCAGTTGGGATAGTTCCTCCTGGTTTGGCCTTGGTTCTGGTTTGGATAATCGTGTTCGTGCCCTTGCCTGGGATGGCGAGAACCTCTATGTTGGGGGGGACTTTACCTCCCCCAGCTCCTACATCGCCCGCTGGGATGGTTCCTCCTGGTCGGCCCTGGGCGCTGGTGTGGATAACGCCGTCTATGCCCTCGCCTGGGATGCGGCGAGCAGCACCCTCTTTGCCGGGGGGAACTTCACCACAGCCGGGGGCAACTCGGCCAGCCGTATCGCCAGTTGGGATGGTTCTTCCTGGTCAGCCCTGGGTGCTGGTGTGGATAGCCCCATCTTTGCCCTCGCCTGGGATGCGGCGAGCAGCACCCTCTTTGCCGGGGGAAACCTCACCACCGCCGGGGGTAACGCGGCCAGCCGTATCGCCAGTTGGGATGGTTCCTCCTGGTCAGCCTTGGGTACTGGTGTGGATAACACTGTCACGGCTCTCGCCTGGGATGGCGCAAGCAGCACCCTCTTTGTCGGGGGAACCTTCATCACGGCTGGGGGTAATCCGGCTAGCCGTATCGCCAGTTGGAATGGTTCTTCCTGGTCAGCTCTGGGCACTGGCATGAATTTCTCCGTCCATGCCCTCGCCTGGGATGCGGCGAGCAATACCCTCTTTGCCGGGGGAAACTTCACCACGGCCGGGGACAACCCGGCTAGCCGTATCGCCAGTTGGAATGGTTCCTCCTGGTCGGCCCTGGGTGCTGGTATGAATAGCACTGTCGCTGCTCTCGCCTGGGATGCAGCGAGTAATACCCTCTTTGCTGGGGGAAGCTTCATCACAGCCGGAGGCGACCCGGCTAGCGGTATCGCCAGTTGGGATGGTTCCTCCTGGTCAGCCCTTGGCTCTGGTGTGGACAATTCCGTCGCTGCTCTCGCCTGGGATGCGGACGGTGACTACAGCAGCCTCTATGTTGGGGGAAACTTCGTCAACGCCGGGGGCAAATCATCCGCTTACTTAGGTCGCTGGCGCAACGCCGCCATTTGGGATGGCGGGGGCAGTGACAACAACGCCTCGACCGCCGCCAACTGGAGTGGTGATACCGTACCTGCCACCAGCGATGTCGCTGTTTTCGACAGTACCTCCAGCAAAAACAGCATCCTCGATGGCAGTTTCTCTGCTACCCTAGGCGGCCTGGTCGTTGAATCCGGTTACACTGGCACCATCAGCCATCATCGCAGCATTTCCCTCACGGGTAATCTTGAGGTGTACAGCGGGACTCTCGCCCTCGCCGACCCGTCTGTTTACACGTTCATTGTCGGTGGCAGCGTCATCCATACGGGTGGCATCATCAGCCAAACTCGCCCTGTCAACAATGCCGATATGCCTTTCTTGCAAATTGAGGATAGCGCCGCTGCGGTGAAGTATCGGGGCGTAGAAATCGACACCAGTGGTTTCGGTAATGACCTGGGGGATGTCACTGTTATGGTCCAAGCCGTGGACACGACAAATAACGAATACTGCACCAGCGCACTGCCAGCCGGGCTGCCCTACGCCGGCCGATGTTACACGATTAACCCCACCCACAATCTGCCGGCCGATCTCACTTTTTGGGCGTTGACCAGTGAAATCACTGTCATTAGCCCGACTATCACTGCCCCTGCGATTTACCGGCACGTGCCACCCTGGGCTAAACTGGCTTCTACCACTGGCACGAATGGGGATTACACCTGGGTCAAGGCAATGACCCCTGGCTTTTCTAGTTTCTTAATTGGCGAAGACACGAATGCCCCAACGGCCGTTTCCGATACCATTACCACCACCGCAAACTCGCCTGTGTTTATTGATGTATTGGCGAATGACCTTCCTGGCGGGAATGGCGCCCCAACTTTGCAAAGTGTGGGACAGCCGATGAACGGAACGGCCGTTATCAGTGGCACCGGCATCATCTATACCGTTAACCTGAATTTTGTGGGCTTAGACACCTTTACCTACACCATCAGCGACGGCCTGTTTGTCAGTACAACGACGGTTACGGTCACGATCTCACCGGTTAACAACCCAACCTTTATCTACCTGCCCCTTATCTTGCGTAATCCATAGTTGTCTTTGACATCAGGTAATCGGCAAGAAATTTTCAGAAGTAAATCACGCGAAACCTTGCCGATTCCTTGAAGGAAACCGCAGATTTAGGCGTGTCGGTTATCCGAAAACTTTCTGCGGTTTACCTATCAACTATTTATCCTGGAGAATAAATATGTTTTATCAAGTCAAGCACCAGCTTCAAGCAATTCGCTCATATCACGGCCTGATACGTTGGCTGCCCATACTCGCGCTGTTTCCTCTGCTTTTTAGCATCTTCGCAACGAGCAATGCTCTAGCGGATGAGACCCAATCCCTGCGCGGTCAGCAGTGGAGCCTTAGTCTCTTCCTCAATGAAGATGGCACCCTCAACCTCCCCTCCGGTGGCATCGAAGGGAGTATTGACCCCAGCGGTTATCAACTCATTAGCGCCCCTGGCGAAGCCCCCCGCTTTTCCGCCAATACCGCTGTAACCACCCTTGCCGGCAGTGACGATGCCAACTGGGACCCACGCTTCGCTGGCAATATGCTCAATGGCCCAATCAGTGCCCTCGCCTGGGATGGTACGAATCTCTATGCTGGTGGCACCTTTACCTCCCCCAGTCCCTACATCGCCCGCTGGGATGGTTCCTCATGGTCAGCCCTGGGCACTGGTGTGAATGGCACCGTTCGCGCCTTCGCCTGGGATGCGGCAAGCAATACCCTCTTTGTGGGGGCTTCTTCACGACAGCCGGGGGCAACCCGACTAACTACATCGCCAGTTGGGATGGTTCTTCCTGGTCGTCCCTGGACGCTGGTGTGAATGGCATCGTTCGCGCCCTCGCCTGGGATGCGGGGAGCAGCACCCTCTTTGTCGGAGGCGATTTCACCACAGCTGGGGGCAACCCGGCTAACTACATCGCCAGTTGGGATGGTTCCGCCTGGTCGACCCTGGGCGCTGGTATGGATAACGCCGTCTTCGCCCTCGCCTGGGACGCGGCGAGCAGCACCCTCTTTGTCGGAGGTGTTTTCACCACAGCTGGAGGCAACCCGGCTAACCGTATCGCCCGCTGGGATGGTTCCGCCTGGTCGACCCTGGGCGCTGGTATGGATAACGCCGTCTTTGCCCTCGCCTGGGATGCGGCTAGCCACACCCTCTTTGCCGGAGGGGCCTTCACCACAGCTGAGGGCAACCCGGCTAACCGTATTGCCAGTTGGGATGGCACCTCCTGGTCAGCCCTGGACACTGGTGTGGATAACGTCGTCTATGCCCTCGCCTGGGATGCAGCAAGCAATACCCTCTTTGCCGGGGAACTTCACCATAGCTGGGGGTACCGGTATCGCCAGTTGGGATGGTTTCTCCTGGTCGGTGCTGGGCGCTGGTATGGATAGCGGCGTCTTCGCTCTCACCTGGGATGCGGCAAGCAGCACCCTCTTTGCGGGGGAAGCTTCACCTCGGCTGGGGGCAATCCGGCTAGTCGTGTCGCCAGTTGGGATAGTTCCTCCTGGTTTGGCCTTGGCTCTGGTTTGGATAACCTGATCAACGCTTTCGCCTGGGATGGCACGAACCTCTATGTTGGGGATCCTTCACCTCCCCCAGCTCCTATATCGCCCGCTGGGATGGTTCCTCCTGGTCGGCCTTGGGCGCTGGTATGAATGGCAGCGTCGTGGCGCTCTCGCCTGGGATGCGGCGAGCAGCACCCTCTTTGCCGGGGAACTTCACCACAGCCGGGGGTAACCCGGCCAGCGGTATCGCCAGTTGGGATGGTTCCTCCTGGTCAGCCCTGGGTGCTGGTGTGGATGGCTCCATCTCGGCGCTCGCCTGGGATGCGGCGAGCAGCACCCTCTTTGTTGGCGGGAACTTCACCACGGCCGGGGGCGACCCGGCTAGCCGTATCGCCAGTTGGGATGGTTCCACATGGTCTGCTCTGGGCGCTGGCATGAATAACTTCGTCAATGCCCTCGCCTGGGATGCGGCGAGCAGCACCCTCTTTGCCGGGGGTGGTTCACCACAGCCGGGGGCAACCGGCTAACTACATCGCCAGTTGGGATGGTTCTTCCTGGTCGGCCCTGGGCGCTGGTGTGGGTAGCAGCGTCTATGCCCTCGCCTGGGATGCGGCGAACAACACCCTCTTTGCGGGGGTGGTTCACCACGGCTGAGGGTAATCCGGCCAGCCGTATCGCCAGTTGGAATGGTTCCACATGGTCTGCTCTGGGCGCTGGTGTGGATAACCCCGTCTATGCCCTCGCCTGGGATGCAGCGAGTAATACCCTCTTTGCTGGGGGAACTTCATCACAGCCGGAGGCGACCCGGCCAGCCATATCGCCAGCTGGGATGGTTCCTCCTGGTCAGCACTGGGTGCTGGTGTGAATGGCGGCGTCGCTGCTCTCGCCTGGGATGCGGACGGTGACTACAGCAGCCTCTATGTTGGGGGAAACTTCGTCAACGCCGGGGGCAAATCATCCGCTTACTTAGGTCGCTGGCGCAACGCCGCCATTTGGGATGGCGGTGGCAGTGACAACAACGCCTCGACCGCCGCCAACTGGAGTGGTGATACCGTACCTGCCACCAGCGATGTCGCTGTTTTCGACAGTACCTCCAGCAAAAACAGTATCCTCGATGGCAGTTTCTCTGCTACCTTAGGCGGCCTGGTCGTTGAATCCGGTTACAATGGCACCATCAGCCATCATCGCAGCATTTCCCTCACGGGTAATCTTGAGGTGTACAGCGGGACTCTCGCCCTCGCCGACCCGTCTGTTTACACGTTCATTGTCGGTGGCAGCGTCATCCATACGGGTGGCATCATCAGCCAAACTCGCCCTGTCAACAATGCCGATATGCCTTTCTTGCAAATTGAGGATAGCGCCGCTGCCGTGAAGTATCGGGGCGTAGAAATCGACACCAGTGGTTTCGGTAATGACCTGGGGGATGTCACTGTTATGGTCCAAGCCGTGGACACGACGAACAACGAATATTGCACCAGCGCACTGCCAGCCGGGCTGCCCTACGCCGGCCGATGTTACACGATTAACCCCACCCACAATCTGCCGGCCGATCTCACTTTTTGGGCGTTGACCAGTGAAATCACTGTCATCAGCCCGACTATCACTGCCCCTGCGATTTACCGGCACGTGCCACCCTGGGCCAAGCTGGCTTCTACCACTGGCACGAATGGGGATTACACCTGGGTCAAGGCGACGACCCCTGGCTTTTCTAGTTTCTTAATTGGGGAAGACACGAATGCGCCAACGGCCGTTTCCGATACCATTACCACCACCGCAAACTCGCCTGTGTTTATTGACGTATTGGCGAATGACCTTCCTGGCGGGAATGGCGCCCCAACTTTGCAAAGTGTGGGACAGCCGATGAACGGAACGGCCGTTATCAGTGGCACCGGCATTCTCTATACCGTTAACCTGAATTTTGTGGGCTTAGACACCTTTACCTACACCATCAGCGACGGCCTGTTTGTCAGTACAACGACGGTTACGGTCACGGTCTCACCGGTTAACAACCCAACAACCTTTATCTACTTGCCCCTTATCTTGCGTAATCCATAATGGATCATCCGCAACCTGTATTCAGTAATTATCGGAAACAACCAAACAATAAAGGAACATATAATGATTAACAAAAGATTATTTACCCTATTCTTGCTCGGCTTCGCTCTTACCTTATTAGTCGCTTGTAACGGAACAGATTCCAATCAATCGTCAGCCAACGAAGAATCAAACCCGCCAACATCGATGCCTGCAAACAATAGTGATCATCAAGATATGGACAATCATGAAGATAGTGAGGTTCCCCATTGGTCTTACGAAGGTGAAGGTGGGCCAGACCATTGGGCTGAGTTAGATAATGCGTATGAAGCTTGTGGTGCGGGTTTAGAACAGTCCCCTATAGACCTGACCGGTTCATCAGCGGCAGATTTGGTCAACATTACCTTCAATTACGCTGAATCAGACGTTAATATTCTCAATAATGGGCACACTATCCAGGTCAATTATGATGAGGGCAGCAGTATTGAGATAGAAGGACACACCTACAATCTGGTACAGTTCCACTTCCATGCACCGAGCGAACATGCGATAGATGGTTCACTGTATCCCATCGAAATGCACTTGGTTCATGCTGATGCGAATGGCAATCTGGCTGTTGTCGGGGTCTTTGTCACACAAGGGGCAGAAAACACAGCCTTTACTGCGGTGTGGGATAATTTGCCAGCCGAGGAAACTGATGCAGTGGCAACAGGCATGATGGTGAATGCGGCTGAATTACTGCCCGCCGACCAGCTGTTTTATCGTTACAATGGTTCTCTGACGACACCCCCTTGTTCGGAAGGCGTATTATGGTCAGTGATGGCTGCCCCTATTGAGATGTCGGCTGAACAAATCGCGGCTTTTACCACTATTTTCGATGGTAATAATCGCCCGTTGCAACCCTTAAATGATCGTGATTTGCAATTAGATGAAACACCGTAACCTGTAAAAATCTCATCCCAGCACAGAAGCCCGACGTATCCAGAGTGATACGTCGGGCAAAATGAAAAAAGCGTGTCGCATCTTGCAGCCTCAGACTGATGTCTGGGGCTTTTTTATTGCCAGGAACGGCCGTAAAGAGCATGATATAATTGACCCATCTTAAACGTTGACTGTTGATGACTTATGGACTTGTTCAAATACGGCCGTTCCGCGCAAATCCAACAAGAAGCGCCACTCGCCCACCGCATGAGACCGCGCACGCTTGACGAATATGTCGGGCAAGAGCACATCATTGGGCCGGGGCGGCTGCTGCGCCGCGCCATCCAGGCCGATCAGCTTTCCAGCCTCATTTTTTATGGCCCGCCCGGCACCGGCAAAACGACCCTGGCAATGGTCATCGCCAACACAACGCAAAGCCATTTCATCACGATCAATGCCGTTCTCGCTGGCGTCAAAGAAATCCGCGAAGCCATTGCCACGGCACAGGAACGGCGTGAATTGTACGGTCAGCGCACGACGCTCTTTGTGGATGAAGTTCACCGCTGGAATAAGGCACAGCAGGATGCGCTGCTGCCCTGGGTGGAAAATGGCACGATCATCCTCATCGGTGCCACGACGGAGAATCCGTATTTTGAAGTGAACAAGGCGCTTGTCAGCCGCAGCCGCATTTTCCAGTTAAAGCCCCTTACGTCTGCCGATTTGTACGCCATTGCGCAGCAGGCGTTGCTGGATGAGGAGCGGGGATACGGCCGTTTCCAGGTCAACATTTCGCCGGAAGCCCTCGACCATCTTGTGGACATTGCGAATGGGGATGCACGCGGCGTGCTCAACGCCCTCGAACTGGCTGTCGAAACCACACCACCTGATGCTGATGGGGTCATTGTTGTCGATTTAGCCGTTGCCGAAGAATCCATTCAGCGCCGCGCTGTCCTTTACGACAAAGAAGGCGACGTTCATTACGACACCATCTCCGCCTTCATCAAAAGTTTGCGCGGCTCCGATCCCGACGCCGCCCTCTACTGGATGGCAAAAATGGTGTATGCGGGCGAAGACCCACGCTTCATCTTTCGGCGTATGGGCATTTTCGCTGGCGAAGATGTGGGCATGGCTGATCCACAAGCAATGGGCGTGGTTGTGAATTGTTGGGAAGCGTTTGAGCGCATTGGCATGCCAGAAGGTCGTTTTCATCTGGCGTTGGCGGCCACTTATCTGGCAACAGCGCCGAAATCCAACTCCGCTTTTGCCTTTTTTGATGCGTTGGCGACGGTTGAAAAAGAGCGCGAGGCAGAAGTGCCTAACCATTTGCGCGATGGCAATCGAGACAAGGAAGGGTTTGGGCATGGCGAAGGGTATCTTTACCCGCACGCTTACCGCGACCATTGGGTGGCGCAGCAGTATTTGCCGGATAGTTTGCAGGGCAAGCTGTTTTATGAGCCGAGCGATCAGGGATATGAGCGTGCCATTCAGGAGTCGGTGGCGCGGCGGCGCGAAGCACAGTTGGCAGCGATGGTGGAAAGCGGCGATTGGCGTGTAGAGATTGGCGAGGTGCTCACGACCAGCCCGGTAAACAAGGGGAAAGAGGCGTGGTTGCAGCGTGCGATTTCGCAAGCAGGAACGAATCTGGCGCAGCAGCGCGACAAATTGTTTACCCTGGCGGCGGTGCAGCGGCATCATCGCGTGTTGGATGTCAATGCAGGCAGCGGTTTGCTGACCTGGGAAGCAGCGCGACGCGCACCCGAAGGGGGTGTGTGGGCGTTGGCCGCAGATACAACGGAAGGGGATGCTTTGCGCCAGATGGCGGCGCGTTTACCGGATTTGGAACGGCCGTTTATCCTCATTGGCCCGCTCACCGACCTGGAAAAACTGTTGACGCTGCGCGGTGAAGCGCACATGCGCTTTGACCGCATTATGGGGCGGAATTTGTTTGCAGCTGGCGATTGGCCGCGCACGCTTGCGTTGTTGGCGGGTTGGTTAGGGGAAAACGGCCGTTTCTGCTTCATTCAGCCCATTCCCCGTCACACACAACGTCTCTATGACCTGGTGCAGTGGCGCGACGATGCCCTGCGTCAAAAAGTGGTCGCCATCGAAGAGGCAATTTATCACGACAACACAGACCCGCTCGTCAACTGGGATGAAAACGATCTCATCTCTGCCTGGCGTGCAGCGGGGCTGGAAGTTCACGCAACGGTTGAGCGACAAACCGAACAGCGGCATATTACGGCGGCACATCTGGCGCGTTGGTTCGATCCTGGCACGC
Source organism: Ardenticatenaceae bacterium (assembly GCA_020634315.1). Lineage (GTDB taxonomy): Bacteria > Chloroflexota > Anaerolineae > Promineifilales > Promineifilaceae > JACSRF01. The sequence goes on from JACKBV010000014.1 coordinate 43,555, forward strand.
TAGACCGGCCGAGTTATGGGGAGCGGCTGCTGGCAGGTGGGTTGACGGCGGCGGAGGTGGAAGAGGTGAGGAATGGATACGGCCGTTACCTGCGTGACCAAAACGTGTCATGGCAAAACACCATTCTCTACCTGCTTGCCACCCGACAAAAGTAGCGCGAACCCCATTTTGCCAATTCCCCCTAGACACCCCCTAATATAGAAAATAAGGTATAATTTCCCCAATTCATCAACAATTTATTCGACGAAAAGGAGGCTGTGTAGCAGCCCACGGAAGTTTTTATATGGCAATACCTGATTTTAAACAGGAAGCACAAGCACTTTTTGACGACATGATAGCCTTACGGCGTGACTTCCATATGTACCCGGAACTCGGTTTTCGGGAGACACGCACGTCAGGCATTGTCGCCGACACATTGGCCGATTTAGGCATTGAAGTGCAGCGTGGTATTGGACAAACTGGCGTCGTCGGCATCCTTGAAGGGGCCAAACCTGGCCCTGTGGTCATGATGCGCTTTGACATGGATGCCCTGCCCATTCAGGAAGAAAATGATCTCCCCTACGCTTCAAAAAATGAGGGCGTAATGCATGCGTGTGGTCACGACGGCCACACCACGATGGGGCTAACCATAGCACGCATTATGTCAAAATATCAGGAAAAAATCGCCGGGACATTAAAGTTTGTTTTTCAGCCGGCGGAAGAAGGATTGGGTGGCGCCTTTGCCATGATTGCCGACGGCGTGCTCGAAAATCCACGCCCGGATGTGGCTTTCGCTATGCATGTCTGGACGTCAACCCCATATGGCAAAGTGCGCGTACGCTCTGGCCCGGTCATGGCTTCGTCTAGCGTCTTTTCGCTAACTGTGCAGGGACGAGGCGGGCATGGAGCCGCGCCGCAGCAAGCGAAAGACCCGATTTTGGCGGCAGCGCATATCGTTTCAGCGCTGCAAAGTATTGTCAGCCGCAACACGGATCCGCAAGAGAGTGTGGTTGTCTCGATTGGGCAATTTACGGCGGGCACAACCTTTAACGTTATTCCGGATCGCGCCATCCTGAAGGGGACAGTGCGTAGTTACAATGAGGAATTACATCGGCAAACATACCGCCGTATCCTGGAAATGGCTATACATATGTCCACCGCGTTTAGCTGTGAAGCGCGTATGGAAACGATGGCAATTGTCTCGGCTGTGAATAATTCAGAGGAGCCAACGGCCGTTGTTTATGATGCGGCGGCTCAGGTGATGGGAGAAGAAAATATTCTCAATGAACGCACCATGGCCTCTGAGGATATGGGCTATATTTTGGAAGAGATTCCCGGTTGTTACTTTTTTGTTGGCGGACGCAATGAAGAGTTGGGGTATACCTTCCCGCACCATCATCCTAAGTTTAATTTTGATGAGCGGGCACTGGTTGATGGCGTAGCCATTATGTCGCACGCGGCGGCCAAATATGTGATGAATAATAACGAAGGGTAATGGGCATATTGCCTGTTACGCATTGCGCGTTGGTCTGGCGTTTGCGCAGTACATTCACGATACGATTTATTTATGTCGAATCATACTTCTTTTACGAACCTTAATGTTGTTTGCCTGGCGGGTGGTGTTGGTGGTGCCAAGCTCGCTGATGGGTTGGCACGCATTTTACCGCCGCAAAACCTGACTATCGTTGTCAATACGGGTGATGATTTTCAACATTTGGGATTGACGATTTGTCCTGACCTGGACACGGTGATGTACACGCTGGGACAGGTGGCGAATCAGGAGACGGGTTGGGGACGCAGCGGCGAAAGCTGGCGGACGATTACGGCTGCCGTGGAATTGGGCGGGGCGGATTGGTTTCGTTTGGGCGATTTGGACATTGCGACGCATTTGGTGCGCACGCAGTTATTGCAAGAGGGGCAGTCGTTAACGGCCGTTACCCGCCACCTCTGCCATCATTTCCACATTCAACCTGCTGTACTGCCCATGAGCGATCAGCCCGCACCTACACACATTGAAAGTGACGGTGTCATCTATCCATTCCAAACCTGGTTTGTCAAAGAACGCTGGCAGCCACCGATCCACAAAATTCACCTGCCAGAAGATGTACGCGCGACACCGCAAGTTACCGCGCGTCTGGAAAAGGCAGACTTAATCATCATTGCTCCATCCAACCCCTTTGTCAGTATCGATCCAATTCTTAATGCGTACCCCATTCGCCCCATCATCGAGGATTTGCCGCGTGCGGTTGTGGCTGTCAGCCCGATTATTGGCGGGCAGGCGGTGAAGGGGCCAGCCGCGAAGATGATGGAGGAGATGGGCATGGCGGTGTCGGCAACGGCCGTTGCCGATTATTACGGCGATCTCATTGATGGTTTTGTTTACGACGCCCAGGATGCAGGTCTGTTAGAAGGCAGCGATCTGGCCTCGTTGTGTGTGGACACCATCATGCGGACACCTGCGGATCGGGCACGTCTGGCACAAGATGTGCTTGATTTTGCCCTGGAACTTACCTGAATGTAAAGCCGAGAGCTGGGATTGGAAGGTTTTGGCTTTCTCATTGCTGTCAATCCCCTAATCCCCGCTATTTTTGAGGAAGAAAGCACCTAACCATTATGTCCGGGATTTGGGCTATCATTCCCGTCAAGCCGTTGCGCACCAGCAAAACACGGTTGGCGCATGTACTATCTGCTGAACAACGCGCTGATTTAATACGCAATTGTTTGTTACACACCTTAGCTGTCTTGCAACAACTCCCTGCTATTGCCGGGAGTTGGGTGATTAGCAGCGACGCCGTTGTCCATGCCACAGCGATGGCCCAAGGGGCACAGGTGTTGGCCGAGGAAAAACCACGTGGGTTGAATGCGGCGGTGCAGTGGGGTTTGCAAACGGCCGTTCATGCCCATGCCGACGGCATTTTGATTCTTCCCGCCGATTTGCCCTTTATGACGCCGGGCGATGTGACGATGATGATTGATGCAGTGCGGGTTCATGAGGGAAACGGCCGTGCCTACATGGCTATCTGCCCCGATGAACAGCGAACAGGGACCAATGCCTTGCTGCTCTATCCCACAACACCGTTTACCTTTCACTATGGGCCAGGTAGTTTTCAACAACATTTGGCCGAAGCCCGGCGGCGGCAGCGTATACCAGTCGTCACAACCACCCCTGGCCTGCAATTTGACCTGGACACGGAAACAGATTGGCAGAAATATCAACAGCGTACCCCAAGCCCTAACCCCAAAATACCTGTCATTTATTAGGTGTATTGCACCTTCTACATGGAATTGAGAATACGCAATACACGATATGTTCAAAAGGAGAATCCCATGTCACAAGACCGCGTAGCCCTCTATTTACAGGATGCTCACTCTTTGCAAGAAGGGATGCAGCTGGTGCAATATGCCGAAGAAAGAGGTTTTGAAGCCGTCTGGCAGGCTGAAAGCCGCCTGGTGCGTGATGCCATCGTCCCCATGTCTGCTTTTGCTGCCGTGACGAGCAAAATTAAAGTTGGCAGCGGCGTCACCAATAACTGGACGCGCAACATTGGCCTACTTGCGGCCACCTTCCTTACGCTTGATGATCTGGCGCAAGATCGCATTATTTGTGGCATTGGCGCATGGTGGGATCCGTTGGCGAGTAAAGTTGGCATTCAACGACGCAAGCCATTGCTGGCAATGCGCGAGACGGTGGATGTGCTGCGCCATCTCCTCAATTTGGAGAATGTCACATTTCATGGTGAATTTCATCATGTAGATGGCATTCAGTTGGATGTGGTATACGGCCGTAAAGAGCCACGTAACGTTCCCATCTACATTGGCGCCACCGGCATGAAAATGATGGAACTCACGGGTGAAATCGCTGATGGCGCAGTCCTCAATTACCTGGTTAATCCCAAATACAACCTGGAAGCCCTCGATGCCCTGGAACGCGGCGCAAAGAAAGCGGGGCGCACCCTTGATGATATTGATCGTCCGCAGCTAGTCATTTGCTCCGTAGATAATGATCGCAAAAAGGCACTGGACAAAGCCCGCTTCATGATCACCCAATATTTAGGGCAGCAGCCACACCTGATGAAAGCCAGCGGCGTCAGCCAAGAACTACTCGATGACATTCACCAGGTACTGACCTGGCCGGCGACCGATGCCCAGATTCGCGAGGCAATGAAGCTGGTGCCGGATGATGTTGTGCAAATGTGTACGGCGAGCGGTTCGCCGGAGGAAGCGAAGGCGAAAGTGCGCGAATACATGGACAATGGCTGCACTTGCCCCATCCTTTACCCACTTGGTGATGCACGCCTCATGATTGATATTTTTAGCGAAGGGTATAGTCAATAACCTGGAAACTCAGCGTTTTGAGAGGCAAAAGGCCGCCAGCGTGACGCTGGCGGCCTTTTTTCTTGATTGGTACATATTCAATGGAACTATTCAAACAGCATAAACGTTATCTATTTAACATCAACGACAGCGTAGGGAAAGTATAGTATTGGCATAGAAAAAACGACCAGACCCAACTAACGAAAATAGGGATACTGGTAGAAACGAAAACGGGAGAATCGTTACTATGTTTGCCCAAATAGTGGAAAATCCCACAACAATGAATATGCAACCCAAAACCATTTTGACACCTGTGCGCATCGCTGTTGTGCTTGGCCTGGGGCTGGGCACTTTGTTCACGATGCTGTGGCCGCATTTTACAGGGTTGGTTGCCTGGGCAATGTGGCCGCTGGGTGTGGCGATTGCTTCGTTGGGGATGGGAATCCTCAGCTTTCGCCGCTCCGGTGAAACCCAGTGGAATCTGATCTTTTTGGGGCAAGCGTTGGGGGTAACGGCCGTTGCCATGATTTTCCTGGCCTGGTTACTTTAACTCCCATTCATCTCAAACCTGGTTTTCAACAGCCTCCGGCGAACTCGTCGGAGGCTGTTTTATTTTAGGAGGGTTGCGCTGGGTTGTTACACCTCGTGCCGGATTGTCTCTTTCAGGTCAATTTGATACACTTTGCCCAATGAACACGTCACTAAAAGATGCTTACATCATTGTTGTTGAAGACGATCCCAATGCCCAACTGATCACCCTGGATTTGCTGCGATTGGGTGGCGCTACCCGTTGTTATGCGCGTAAATCAGTAGCCTCGGCGCTTTCCTATGCTGAGAATTTGCCGCAAGTCGATTTGTTCCTGGTAGACATTAACATGCCGGGGCAAAGTGGCTATGATTTGCTCGAAACTGTACGCGCCAGCGAGAAATTTGCCAGTGCAAAAGTTGTGGCTGTCACGGCCGGTACGCTGGACGCTGATGTGAACAAAGCCCGCGAACTAGGTTTTGATGGCTTCATCAGCAAACCATTGAAAATGGCAGAGTTTGTCAAGCAAGTCGAACGCATCTTGAAAGGTGAAGTCGTCTGGGATTGGCGATAACGAATCGGTAATCCGTAATTGGTCAGGCTCACAACGAGCAGATTACGGAGAATGGATAGCAAGAGCATGTATAGTACCCGTCCCCGCATAGATTGGGAGAAACAGTTGATACGGATTGTATTGGGATGGGTGATGCTTGTACTGACTGCTTGCAGCTTGTTAAATCGGGACGCCTCTGCTGCTACCCTAGGACACGATACGCAGCTAGAAATTGAAGCGATAACGACTTGTAGTCAGGCTTGTCGGGAACGAGGTCAGTGCGGCACGACTGCGGAGCAGGGAACAGTTGTGTTAGGGGGTGTTTTTCAGCCACTCACAAATAGCCACGATATGTTTTTCCCCATTGACACCCGTGTATCGATTAACGGGGTTACACCCTATGTACTCCGGCAAGTATCCGACGGGCAGCAGTTTTCGATCAATTTCTACAATGTTATTGCACCAGATGGCAAATCGGGATGGGTAGCCGGGTGGTGTCTAGCTGCACCACAATAATTCTATCTGGTAATCGGTGATCGGTTATCAGTTCGTAATTGGCCTTTTAGAAGATTACGATAGTGGTCGGTCACGATTGAAGTAAAGAGATTACCTCCATGCACAATGACTTTAACTCACAACTCCTGGCGGAATTAGCGGCAGCACAGGCTGCCGGAGAGCCGGTGGTGTTGGCGGTGATTGTCAAAGCACGCGGGTCGGTGCCACGCCATGTTGGGGCAAAAATGTTGGTTTACGAAAACGGCCGTATCTCTGGCTCGATTGGCGGCGGAGAAATGGAGGCGCGTGTGGTGCAGGAAGCGGCCGTTTCCCTCAACGACAACCAACCCCGTATTGTACCTTACACATTTATCGACCCAGAGCGCGGCGACCCCGGCGTGTGTGGCGGCGAAATCGAAGTCTACATCGAGCCATACTTACCACCGGCAGCCGTGTTCATCGTTGGGTGTGGGCATGTTGGTCAGGCGGTTGCCGATCTGGCCCATTGGTTAGGCTACCAGGTTGTCGTCACCGATGATCGCACTGAGTTAGTGACGCCAGAACAAATTCCCCATGCGGACGTTTACCTGCCTGGCGACCTTGCCACCATATTAACGCAGCACCGCGTTACCCACAGTACATACATTGTCGTTGTCACGCGCAATGTTGAAGTAGATCGCCGCATTTTGCCCTTGCTGCTCGACACCCCTGCCCCCTACATTGGCGTGATGGGCAGCCGTCGCCGCTGGATGGAAACAGAACGGTTGCTGCTCGCCGATGGTGTCACAGAATCCCAATTAACCCGCATTCATGCCCCGATTGGGCTAGAATTAAACGCAGAAACGCCGGCCGAAATAGCCGTTAGCATTTTGGCAGAAGTCATTATGCAGCGACGTGGCGGCGATGGAAAACGGATGTCCCTATGATCAATACAAAACCCCACTTGATTACCCGTTATGAAACACCAACGACGCTGGAAAGGGCGCTGGAACTGCTGGCCGAATACGGCCGTTCCGCCCGTTTAGTCGCTGGTGGCACCGATATTTTACTGGAGCTAGAGCGTGGACAGCGCCCCGATGTAACGACGTTGATCGATGTTACGCGCATCCCTGGCCTTAACCAGATTACACAGGATGACGCAGGCCACATTCATCTGGGGCCATTGGTGACGCACAATCAGGTGATTGATGCGGCGCTGGTTGTGCAATATGGGCTGCCATTGGCCCAGGCGTGTTGGGAATTGGCTTCCCCGCAAATTCGCAATCGCGCCACCGTGGCCGGAAATGTGATTACGGCCAGCCCAGCCAACGACACGATCAGCGCTTTACATGCTTTAGAGGCCAGCGTGACGTTAGCATCAGTAAACGGCCGTCGCACCCTGCCCCTCACCGCTTTCTACACGGGCGTGCGCCGCACCGTCATGCAGCCCGACGAGATGCTCGTAGACATCAGTTTCCCGGCTTTGCCCGCAACGGCACGCGGTGTATTTGTGAAATTGGGCTTACGCCGTGCGCAGGCTATCTCCGTTGTGCATCTGGCATTGGTGCTTGATTTTGCTGGCGATGTCGTGCAGCGAGCACGCATTGCTTTGGGCAGCGTTGCGCCGACCATCATTGCCGCGCCAGCGGCAGAAGAATATCTAAGCGGCAAACCGTTGACCGAGGAGACAATAGGGGAAGCGGCTCATCTGGCAGCGGCAGCAGCCACGCCGATTGATGATGTGCGCGGCCCGGCCGCCTACCGCAGCGAGATGGTGCGCGTGATGAGCAAACGGGCGCTGGAGGCAATTCGGGACGGCGAAGAGCGGTCACAATGGCCGCATGATCCGGTAATGCTTTGGGGAGACACAAAAGGGCTGTATCCCACTGGCGAGAATTTTGCCGCCACGCATGATCCCGACACGCCAATTACAGCAACGGTAAATGGCAAAACGGTAACGGCCGTTGGCGTTCATAAAACCTTGCTGCGTTGGCTGCGCGAAGCAGGCTTCCTGACCGGCACAAAAGAAGGCTGCGCCGAGGGAGAATGCGGCGCATGCACCGTTTACCTGGATGGCATGGCCGTCATGTCTTGTTTGGTGCCTGCGCCGCGTGCACACGGAGCCACCATTGTCACGATTGAGGGCTTGGGAGACGCTGCCGAGCAGTTGCACCCATTGCAGCAAACCTTTGTCGAAACGGGCGCCGTGCAATGTGGTTACTGCATCCCTGGCTTTCTCATGTCCGGTGCCAAGCTCCTTGAAGAGCAGCCACATCCTGACCATACACACATCCAACAGGCGTTCACCGGCAATTTGTGCCGCTGCACGGGCTATTACAAAATCATCGAAGCGGTGGAAAAAGCCGCAGAATCAAGCCCGGCATGATATGATATTGAATAAGGCGATTGGCTGAATCACGTATTTTTTGGAGGTTTAAGCGATGCGATTAGAAAAGAAAAGAGACGCGGAACTGGCGAAACGAAAAGGCCAGGCTAACAAAACTATCATTCAGTTGATATGGCTCGGCATTTCGTTTTTCGTTGCCTACTTTATTGCGAATTTGGTTATCCTGGCACCCGGTAATGGGCTGGTGACATACCGACAAATTTACAGCGCTCTCCAAATCCCCTCCAGCAAAGTGCCTGAATGGGTTCTTTTAGGAGGCGTGATGCTCATTATCGTTTTCATTATGCAGTTCATCTTCTTTATCGGGTTCTTTTTTACCAGCCATGAAGGGCGGCGCAGAACAGGAACACCCTCGCTCTATTCTCGCAATGAGGATCCGCTCGACAATAAATACGAATAATAACCATGACCTCGCTAAACCAACTATCTTCCCAATCACTCCATCGGGTTGACGCCGTCGGAAAAATTACGGGCGCGGCTCAATATCCCGGCGATATTACCCCTGATAATTTGCTGCATGGCAAAATTCTTTTTAGTGCTCAGCCACATGCACGCATGTTGGCGATTGACTTGGATAAGGCGCTGGCTGTGCCTGGTGTCATCGCCATTTTTACGGCGAAAGATGTGCCGGTGAATGAGTATGGCCTGATCACGTCTGACCAGCCAGTGCTGGTTGGCTTGGGCAGCAGTAAGCCCTATGCCGAAATCAGCCGCTGGGAAGGGGATCAGGTGGCCGTCATCGTTGCCGAGACGGAAGAAGCGGCGGCGGAAGCCCGCGCACTCATCGACGTGACCTGGGAACCGCTGCCGGTGATCACCGATATATTTGAGGCAATGAAAGATGAGGTCATCATCCATCCTGACACGGATACGAATGTGCTCAAGCATTACAAAATCCGCAAAGGGGATATGGATGCTGGCTGGGCGGCAGCAGATGTGGTGATTGAAGGGGAATATAAGCTGCCTTATCAGGAACATGCATATTTGCAGCCGGAAGCGGCCGTTAGTTACATTGACGAAATGGGGCGTATTACTGTCGAAATTGCTGGACAGTGGACGCACGAAGACCGCGAACAAATTGCTCATGCGTTGGGTGTGCCAGAGGAAAAGGTGCGGGTTATTTACCCGGCTATCGGTGGCGCATTTGGCGGTCGTGAGGATATGTCGCTGCAAATTGTGATGGGCTTGGCGGCAATGCGTCTGCATGAAATGGGGGTTCATCGCCCGTTGCGCATCATTTGGTCGCGCACGGAGAGTATTGTCGGCCATCACAAACGCCATCCAGCGGTGGTGCGGACAAAGTGGGGGGCGACGAAAGAGGGGAAGATTACGGCCGTTTCCGCTGAAGCCTATACGAACAGCGGTGCTTATATGTATACCAGCACCAAAGTATTGGGCAACCTGCACCTCATGGTAACTGGCCCTTATGAAGTGCCTAACGCACATATCGACAGCTATACCATTACCACCAACAACGTGCCCGGCGGCGCATTTCGTGGCTTTGGTGGCCCACAGGGCGCACTTGCCGCCGAAACGCAAATGAACAAGCTGGCCGAAGTGCTGGGCATCGATCCGGTCGAATTGCGCTTGCGCAATGTGCTGCGCGAAGGCAGCCTGCTAACTGTGCAAACGCCCATTCCGCCCGGTGTCAGCATGGCAGAGGTGGTTAGTGGCTGTGCCGAAAAGGCAGCGTGGGGAGCCAAAGCTGCCCATGTGGCGCACAACAGTTTGCAATCATTACCGGCAAATCCAAAAGCTTTGCGGCATGGACGTGGGTTTGCTTGTGCCCTGAAAAATATCGGGTTTTCGTTTGCGGCACCGGAAAGTTGTGATGCGATTATTGAATTGCATGGCAAAGCGGAAATTGAGCGCGTGGTGCTGCGCCATGCGGCGGCCGAAGTGGGACAGGGCACGCATTCGGCGCTGCGACAAATGGCCGCGGCGGCTGTTGGCGTCACGGTGGAGCGGGTGGAGTTGGTGATGTCGGATACGGCCGTTACCCCCAATTCCGGTTCTGTGTCCGCATCGCGCATGACCTTTATGGCGGGCAATGCCATTCGCGGCGCGGCCGAACAAGCTTTACAAGCGTGGACAAACGAAGAGCGTCCGGCTATCGCTCACTACACGTATGTGCCGCCCCGTACGGAGATGTATGATGCGGAGACTGGCGTCTGTATGCCCAATTTCAGCTACGGTTATGTGGCTGAAGCCGTTGACCTGACGGTGGATGTGGAAACAGGCCATATTTTTGTTGAACGTGTCGTTTGTGCCGACGATGTCGGCAAAGCTGTAAATCCGCAGATCATTGAGGGGCAAATTGAGGGGGCGGTGACACAGGGATTTGGCTATGCTGTGATGGAGGATTTGCAAGTGCGAAACGGCCGTATTCAAAATCCATACTTCAGCCAATACCTCATCCCCGGCATCAAAGATATTCCGGGGCGCGTCGATTCGGTGATTATGGAAATCCCCAACCCCACTGGCCCTTGGGGGGCACGTGGTATGGCGGAAATGCCACTCTTGCCATTAGCTCCCGCTATCATTGCGGCTCTGCACGATGCCACCGGTATCTGGTTCGATGAAATCCCATTGTTACCATATCATGTGATTGCCAAACTGCGGCAGCATGAAGCATCAACCGCATAGCAAATATCTGCTGATAGCAAACAGACATATGAGCGAACCCCCTCAACACAGGGGGTTTGTTTTTTGCGGCTCACAGAGATTTGCCCTTACAAAGCCGCTGTGGACGTGTAAGGCGGATTGTAAGCCATCAGAGCGTACATTATAGGGTAGATTTTGCACGCATTCTTCTTCTATGAAGTCTTATGAAAATTCAGGGGCTGGTATGCCACAAGTAAATGCGTAAAGGTGGTTGGAGCCAAAAATACCAGCAAATACGGAAAAACAGGTTGTGAAGTTACCAACTATGGAAGCAAAACAGTGGGTTAATCATTCTATTCAAACCAGCATTTATCAACCAATTCAATCACGAACAGAACAACTGCTGCGAAACTTGATTGTCGTCTTATTCATCCTCAGCGATTTGCTGATGATGACACTGGCTTTTCATATAGGCAAAGTCGTTGCGATGGCCGTCAATCCCGCCATGACGCTTGATGGAACAAATAATACCTACACAGTCTTCATCATTTTGTCCTGGATTGTCATTTATGGAATTGCGGGCTTGTATGGACGCAGACGTCTTTTCAATAATGCTCATGAATTTCGGCTCATTTTCCAGGCGACAACATCCGGGGCGTTGGCGATTATTTTCGTCGGCTATATGTGGCAGTACACGGTTATTGACAGATGGTGGCTGATGGTCGCCTGGGGGCTTTCCTTCCTCATGGTTGGTTTAGGACGATCTGGCGTGCGCTTGATCATCTATTTGATTAGAAAACGAGGCCATTTGTTAGTTCCGACGCTGCTTGTGGGTGTTAGCCCGGAAAGTTATTACTTGGGAGAACAGTTCGCACAATCAAAAAGCGCCGGCATACGCATTGTTGGGTTTGCCGATGATAACCTGCGCGTGGGAGCCAAATGGGGCAATTTCCCAGTTGTGGGGTCTATTGCGCAGCTCGACGAATTGATTCGCAATCACAACATTGAAGAGATCATCATTTCAACTGGATCGCTGGATCAGGAGCAATTGTTGTCACTTTTCAAGCGTTATGGCGTGGCTCAAGGCATCAATCTGCGCCTGACATCTGGTTTGTTTGAAATGATTACTACCGGGGTCAAGGTCGAAGAGATCGCCAGTGTCCCGCTGGCACACATTAACAAAGTGCGTTTGACGGGCACGGCACGACTCACAAAGATGTTGACCGATTATTTCATCACCATTCCTGGTTTAATCATTGGGTCGCCGATACTTTTGGCGTTAGCTATTGCTGTCAAATTGGACTCGCCTGGCCCAATTATTCACAGACGGCGTGTTGTTGGTGTGAATGGCAAGGAGTTTGATGCGTTTAAGTTTCGCACGATGTATGTGAATGGCGATGAGATTTTAGCGCAGCATCCAGATTTGCAGGCGGAGCTGGCGCGGAATCATAAATTGAAAGATGACCCACGTATTACACGAATCGGTAATGTTTTGCGGAAGTACAGCCTGGATGAATTACCGCAATTGTTTAACGTGGTACGGCAAGAAATGTCGTTGATTGGCCCGCGCATGATTGCGCCGAATGAGTTAGCCAAATATAACCAGTGGGATGTGAATTTGCTGACGATGCGTCCTGGGATTAGCGGGTTGTGGCAGGTAAGCGGCCGTTCTGATCTGACTTATGAGGAACGAGTGCGCCTGGACATGTATTACATCCGCAACTGGTCGTTTGGCCTGGATTTGAGTTTGATTGCACGCACGATTCCTGTGCTGCTGTTTGGCAAGGGTGCCTATTAAGGTCCATCATGCTGTTTTCTGACCAACTTGTACTTATTCGCGGCGGCGGCGACCTGGCAACTGGCGTTGCTTATCGTCTGCATCAGGCGGGATTTCCCATTATTGTGTTGGAATTGGAACGGCCGTTAGTCGTGCGGCGCAAAGTGGCCCTGGCAACGGCCGTTCTCGCTGGCTCTGTGCAGATCGAAGACCTGCATGGGCAACTCGTCCACTCCGTCGCCGAAGCCGAACAGCTTGTCCACAGTGAAACCGTCCCCGTTCTCGTCGCTCCCGACCTTGCCCCTGTCATCACTCATCTCCAAACACCCATCTCCATCTTAGTTGATGCACGGATTGCCAAGCGCAATATTGACACGCATATCAGTCAGGCACCTCTGGTCATCGGCATGGGGCCAGGGTTTACGGCTGGTGTCGATTGCCATGCCGTCATCGAGACGATGCGCGGGCATTCGTTGGGGCGTGTGTATTGGGCGGGCAGTGCCCTACCAAACACGGGCACGCCGGGTATTGTCGCTGGGAAAGGGGCGGAACGGGTTTTGCGTGCGCCACAAGCAGGCAAAGTAAATTGGCAGTTGGCAATTGGCGATTCGGTGGAAGCAGGCAATGTGATAGGCGATGTGGATGGCGTGCCTGTTCTGGCCCCGTTTGCTGGTGTGGTTCGTGGTTTGATTGCCGCAGAAACGGCCGTTACCCCTGGCTTAAAAATTGGCGATGTCGATCCGCGTGGTATCCGTGACCATTGCTTCACCATTTCGGACAAGGCTTTGGCGCTGGGCGGCGCGGTGCTGTCCGCGATTCTTGCCTTTCACAACCGTCAAAACCGCGTATAATCCCCGCTCATGTCTGAAAACCATACAGAAGAAACGGCCGTTTCCGGTCGACGTCAGGTCATGCAAGCGGCAGGATTGGTAGGCGCCGCTTTCCTTGTCAGCCGTGTTGTCGGCTTAGGGCGCGACATAGTCGCTAAATATTATCTGGCTCTCTCCGTGCAGGCGGCCGCCTTTGACGCCGCGCAGCAGTTTCCCAACTTCATCTTTGCCGTTGTTGCGGGCGGCGCGATAGGCTCGGCCTTTATCCCCACCTTCTCCGCTTACTTTGCCCGCGACGATGAATCAGGTGCCTGGCGGCTATTTTCAGCCATTGTCAACCTGACCTTCATTGTTACGCTGCTTGCCTCCCTTTTCACCTTCATCTTTGCTCCGACACTGACGCGTCTTTTTTTGCAAGAATCCATCATTGACCATCCCGAATTATTCAGCCTCACGGTGCGCCTGATGCGCGTCATGCTGCTCACGCCGATGATTTTTAGCGTCAGCGGAGTCATCATGGGCACACTCAATGCGCGGCAACATTTTTTGCTGCCTGCCCTGGCTCCCATCGTTTATAACCTGGGCATCATTGCCGGGGCCGTCCTCTGGCCTGCTGACCTGGGTGATGGCAAAGCGATGGGCATGGCGGTGGGCACAGTCATTGGCGCTTGTGGACATTTGCTGGTGCAGTTGCCCGGTTTGCGCTGGAAAGGGGCACGCTATACGCCTCTGTTCACATTGCGCGATGCTGGCGTGCAGCAGGTACTTAAATTGATGGCTCCTCGCGTTTTGGGGCTTTCCTTTAGCTATCTCAATCCACTAGCGATGGTATTCCTGGCAGGGCGGATCGGCCCAGCCAGTATCTCGGCCGTGACGTTGGCTTCACGAGTGATGATGATGCCGCAAGGAATTCTGGGGCAGGCGATGGGCACAGCGACATTCCCCACGTTAGCGGCTCTGGCTGCACGCAATGCGCTCGACGAAATGCGCCAAATTCTTACCGACTCGCTGCGCACGCTGCTTTTCCTTGGCTTACCGGCTACGGCTTTGTTGATTACGCTGGGCAAACCGGTCATTGCCATTTTATTTGAGCGTGGTGATTTTACGGCCGCAGACACAGCGTTGGTGGCTGCTGCACTGGCTTTTTATGCGGTGGGTCTGATTGCCTTGCTGTCGTTGGAAGTCGTGGCACGCGCTTTTTATGCGCTCAATGACACCGCGACTCCTGTCTTGGCCGGAGCCGTCCAGATTGCTCTGATGTTTGTCTTTGGCTATTTTCTTAGTGAGTGGATATTTCCCGCGTTGGGGTGGCTGTCATTAGGGGGGCTGGTGCTTGGCTACAGCATTTCTGGGTTTATGGAAGTTGGGGTTTTGCTGTGGCTGCTAAAGCGAAAAATGGGGCGGTTAAACGGCCGTTTCCTTCTCGACGGCATCTGGCGTATGGGGCTGGCAACACTTGTTATGGGCATTGCCAGTTGGGCAGTAGTCGATTACTTTGCTCAATCAAGCATTTTGTTGCAGTTAATCTTGGGTGGTTTAGTTGGCGCTGTCGCCTACTTTGGCCTGAGCTTTGTTCTCCAAGTCAAAGAAATTCACTGGCTCTGGCAAACCACACAACGTGCCTTGCAACGCTTCATTTAATCCTCAAGCATTAGCCAGATAACTCATGATTTCCCTGCCATGTTAAACGCAGTGGTAGTTGATTGGTCATTGCGGGTAAACATCAACGCGGCAACAAATCATCGACGGTTCCTTGATAGAGCCAAGAAATCGTCAATAAACAAAAAACCCGGCATAAGCCGGGCTATCATGTCTGTGTAAATAGTTTAGATTTGTTAGTTACCAGAAAGAGCGGCAGCGCTGTTCATGATAACCGAACCAAAGGTGAGTAGTTCGCCATTTACCCAAACTTCAAGTGTATACTCGCCTGTTTGGAATCCTTCTTCTGGCCCATAAAAAATGTAACCGGGGCCATTGTCACCATACTCCCACAACTCGTTGCCACCATCGACGACAACACCATTATGACGCCACACCCAAGCCCATTCCATACCATCAGCCATGGCATCGTACGAGAATGTTGCATAGAGTGTAAAAAATCCTTGCGGGAAAATCCGGCCAGGATTTTTAGCTTCATAATTATCTGTGATTTCAGTCGAAAAGAGGATCTCCCCCAAAGCTGTGTCTGGATTCAAGTCCGCAGTTGGCTCAAAACGGTCATATTCTGCGGGTAATTGTGGTGTTGCCAGAGATGCATCGCTATCAAGGCGCAAAACATCGACAACATTCACAACTTCCGGTTCTATCACAAGTGATTCTGCTTCAGCATTACGTCTATCAAGTAACGCTACAATTTCTTCTTCAGGGGGTTTGGCATTGGTGAGGAGGGCGACACGAATAATTGTGTCTTGGGGGGTACGCCAAGCGTAAGCGGCAAAAGCCATAGTCATGAGCAAAAGCACGAAGCTCGTAGACGAATACCGCTGCAAACGCTTTTCAGCTTGCTGTCTCAAGAAAAAGTATGGCGATCGTTTCAGCTCACGCCAGGCTTTTACAGAGCTGATTAACATTATGAGGGTGAGCAAAAGCAATGTGCCCAACACCCAGGGTATGATCGTTTCAGCTATCAAATATTACCTCTTCCCGTCTTCATCTCCAACCTTTCCGCCAGACATTATAGATAATATGGATAAGGCAGGCAAGTCCTATGCTATTAACGGGTTCTTCACAAGTGGCAAATGCCACTAAAGTATCACTTAACTGTCCCTAAATTTGTGACAGGTACTGTCACAGCATATTCGACTATACCGCAGATGAGCAAAAAAGACATCTATAACGGGTTGAGTATAATTAAACGTTAAACCCTGAGAGTGGAGTAAGACACGTGATGAATGGAATAACCGTACAAAAAATGGCATGTGCGCGGCTGCCGACTGCCATGGGCACGTTCTCTTTGTGCTTATATCACAACAGTTATGAGAACAAAGAGCATTTGGCATTGGTTATGGGCGATGTGGATGGACAAGATGATGTATTGGTACGTGTTCATTCCGAATGCTTTACCGGAGATGTATTGGGATCACATCGTTGTGATTGTGGGCCACAGTTAGAGCGGGCTATGGAGTTAATTGCGGCAGAAGGACAGGGGGTAATTGTTTATCTGCGGCAGGAAGGGCGCGGCATTGGCCTGCTCGATAAATTGCGAGCCTATAATTTGCAAGACAAAGGGTATGACACGGTTGATGCAAACTTGTTGCTTGGTCATCAGGCAGATGCCCGTGATTATACGATTGCGGCCTTGATTTTGCGCGATCTGGGGATTCATTCGATGCGCTTGCTGACGAATAATCCGCTTAAGATTGAAAGTTTACAGGCGTTGGGGCTTGTGGTGCATGAGCGCGTGCCGTTGTATACAGAGGTGACTAATGAAAATGCTGCTTATCTGGCGACGAAAGTGGCAAAGATGCGGCATATGCTGAATTTGGATTTGCTGCCAATTCACCAGTCTGGTTTATCTGTTGACGCGATTGCAACAGTCAACGGCCGTTCCCCCACCCCGCAACGGCCGTTTGTCACCATCAGCTATGCACAAAGTTTGGATGGCTCCATCACCAGTCGGCGTGGTCAGCCGACAGCCCTTAGCAGCCATGACAGCATGGCCTTCACCCATAAACTGCGTGCGACACATGACGCCATATTAGTCGGCATTGGCACGGTGTTGGCTGATGATCCGCTTCTGACAGTGCGCCTGGTAGAGGGCAAGCACCCACAACCAATCATTTTGGACAGCCAACTGCGCCTGCCTTTGCAGGCTGGCATTTTACAACACCCGACACATACCCCGTGGATCGTTGCCAGCGAAACGGCCGTTCAAGAACGTCAAACCGCTTTAGAAGCGGCTGGCGCACGCATTTTACGCGTGCCCACCAATGCAAATGGACAAATCGACCTGACAAGCTTGCTTGCCCGGCTGCGTCTGGAAGGCGTCAACACATTGATGGTTGAAGGTGGAGCACGAGTGATTACAAACTTTTTAGCACAACAATTAGTCGATAGAGTTGTGGTCACAATCGCACCTGTCTTAGTGGGTGGGCTACATGCCGTGGAGACACCCCATTCTCTTCCCAAACTCCCCCGGCTGCACCACGTGCGTTACCAACGTTTGGATGACGATCTGGTTTTTATGGGTGACATCGATTGGGGTGCGGCATGAACAGTCATGCGCTTTTCTTTACAAACCCCTATACGGTGACGGTTCAACCGAAGCCTTTGCGGCCACCGAGTGATGGCGAACTGTTGGTACAGACGTTGATTTCCGCTATCAGTCCTGGCACAGAAATGCTGGTTTATCGAGGGCAATTACCGACGGACATCGTTCTTGATGAAACCATCACAGCCCTGTCCGGGGCGACGCTGTATCCCTTGCAATATGGCTATGCCGTCGTTGGGCGAGTTGTCGCCATTGGGCCAAATGTTTCTGAGACATGGCACCGACGATTGGTTTTCGCCTTTAATCCGCATGAAACGCATTTCCTGGCACGCCCTGAACAATTGCTGCCACTGCCCGCAGACATGTTGCCAGAAACGGCCGTTTTCCTACCCAACATGGAAACGGCCGTTTCCTTCCTCATGGACGGCCAACCGATGATTGGGGAGCAAGTAGCCGTGTTGGGTCAGGGCATTGTTGGGCTGTTGGCGACAGCATTGTTGGCGCAGCACCCACTCTCCCGTTTAATGACAGTGGATCATTACCCATTGCGTCGCGAATGGTCAGAACGCTTGGGTGCGCATGCCAGCTTGCACCCGGATGATGACATTTTGGCTCATTTGCAGGCAGACAGCCCTTATGCCGGGGCAGATTTGACCTATGAACTAAGCGGCAGCCCGGCCGCGTTAAATCAGGCAATTGACATAACAGGGTATAACGGCCGTATTCTTGTCGGTTCCTGGTACGGCCAAAAGCAAGCGCCGCTTAACCTGGGTGGCCGCTTTCATCGCAGCCACATGCGCCTGATTAGCAGCCAGGTGAGCCACATTGCGCCGCAGTGGAGCGGACGCTGGAGCAAGACACGCCGCATGCAAATTGCCTGGCAAATGTTGGCAAACCTGCGTCCGGAACAATTAGTCACCCACCGATTCTCTTTTGCCGATGCCGCAGCAGCTTATCGCTTGCTGGATGAACAGCCGGAAACGGCCGTTCAAGTGCTGCTGACCTATGACACGGAAACGGCCGTTGTGTGAACGCGTCCCTTTTGCTACAGTTGCGGTGAACGCCGGGCGTCGGGCGTCAGCATACGATCAACCATGACGCAGCAATCAGGAGAAGTTATTTATGATGAAAAGGCTTGCATTATTGCTCGTTATTTTTTTGTTGGTGGCTTGCGGTCAGGCAGACCCTACCCCAGCACCCGTGCCGACGGCTGTTGTCGCTGTGCCAACTGCGGCCATAGCCGAGGCGACGGCAACGGCCGTTGCCACGGCCACCGCTGAGCCAACACTGCCCCCACCACCGACAGCCGCACCGGCAACGGCCGTGCCCACCGTCACCATCACGCCATCGCCCACAGCAACAGCCACCCCAGAACCGGTTGCCCTCTTTGCGCTGGCAGATTTTGGCACAGATCGCAACCCGCTTACCGGCGAATTGGTCGCTGATCCAGAAAACTTGCAGCGCCGCCCCATAGCTGTGAAATTGTCAAACTCTCCGCCAGAGTACACACGCCCGCAATTTGGCCTTAACCAGGCTGATTTGGTGTTTGAACATGTCACGGAAGGGCCAATTACACGCTTTACGGCCGTTTTCTACAGCCAGACCCCGCCGGAAATTGGCCCCATTCGCAGCGCCCGCCTCATTGATGTCGAAATTCCGGCTATGTACCAATCTGCCCTCGTCTTTTCCGGGGCCAGCAGCGGTGCCGATGGCGTCTACAATCGGCTTGCCGCTTCCGACATTCGCCAATATCTGGTGCGCGACATCGCCGGGGAAATTGGCTACTTCCGCACAGATGAAGAAGAGAAGCCTTGGGAACATCGCCTGCATGCCATTCCTGCCGACCTGTGGACGCGCATGGAAACGATGGACATCAATCAGCCGCCGAATTACCCGATGGTCATGGCGTTTACCAGCGAACCACCGGCCGCTGGCGCGGCGGCAACAAAGGTGACAATCAATTACCGCGATTGGACGTTGGTTGAATGGGAATATGATGCGGAAAACGGCCGTTACTGGCGCTGGACAGATGGCGAACCACATCTCGACGCCAATACGATGGAACAAGTCAGTGCCGCCAACGTCGTCATCGTTTATGCCATTCACCAGCAAGTCCTGTCCATCTGCGAAAGCCAATCTGGCACGGTTTGCAATGCGAACTCGACAGAAATCCAGATTTGGGGCGAAGGAGATGCCATCATCATCCGTGATGGACAGCAGTATGCCGCAACCTGGAAACGGGAAAAGCGCGGCGATATGCTCACCTTTTATGATGCAGAAGGAAACCCGGTGCCGCTGCAAGTTGGCAATACCTGGTTCCAGGTTGTCCCCTATCATTACAACAACCCGGTAACGATTGAGTAGCACAGCTCGTTACCGGTTCCCTGACAAACAAAAGAGGCATGACCGTTATGGTCATGCCTCTTTTTCTATTCCAAAGATTGGCCTGCCAATCTCCCGCTTACCTGTTATTGTCCGGTGCTTTGCACAAATTCACTGGGGACAGCTTGCATGTAAATCTCAATGATTTCGTTCGTGTTTGTCGTTCCCGTGAAGCGCCACGCGGGCTGCAACAAGAAGGAAACAACACCCACATTTTCTTCAATGACCGGTGAATATTGATAAACCAGGTCAATGGTGTCAATGACAATATCTGTAATTTGGTATGGGTCTTCAATAGGTTCTACCGGCATGGGTTCATCAACCACCGGTATCTCTTCCCAATTGATGATGCGATCCATGTTCGACCAATTGAAAACGCGGTAAGCACCGTCGCCTCGTTCAATGCTCCAGCCGCTCAGGTTGACGCGTTCGCCATCGGTCAGATCAGCGGGCGCACTGGGAATCACAAACGTTTCGCCTTCATCCGCATCAAAGAGTACCTGGTCACCATCCAGACGTACCGTACCGGCCATATATTGCCATTCCTGATTGTCAACCGGTGCCCAATTCGTTAACTCAATCGCAATGTTAGGCGTTCCGCCGCGCACAATGCCTTCGATGCGTACGGGTTGCCCGGCGTAGGCGGCAAGCGCTTGCAAATCGGCATCCGCTCCATTGAGCAGATATTGGTCAACCATGATGTGCGGCGCAGCATCTCCATTGACAGCCAGATAAACGAGCGGATAACTGACCAGGGTGATGGGATCACCGTCAACAAAAGTGCGCTGCCAATAACGGTATTGTTCTTCCCAGGGCGAGGGAACATATTCGCCCACTTCTGGCATGACGTAGTCAGTACCGGGATATGTGATCCAGTAGCTGTGCATGTAATCAATGCCATTTGTCAGCAAGTCTTGCCACGCCTCTTCGGCTGAGCGCAAAGGATAATCACCCAATGCTGCCAATTTGTTAAAGGGCTGGTAAGAGAGCGACATGATCTCTCCGTTTTGCGTGACCGAAATATAGAATTCGGCCGTTGTGTTCACATACCCGTTGATGACCCGCATGATTTGGACATCGTTGCCCCAGGGGGAAGAGATGACGTAAGGGAAGTCCAGCAATCCGCGTTCTTGCAAAAAGGCTTCAGCGATAGGCGCAGCCTGCTCGAAGGGCATCATTTCGACCGTGTAATCTTGTGTGACGGATTGGTCAAAATAGTAAATGTTTGCATCGTAGAACGAAAGTTGGCGCTGTCCGTCAAAGACATAATAGTAGGTTGGCGGAATCCATTCGCGAACGTCTGGTGCTGGTTCGCCTTCCACCGTATCGTATACCGGTTCTGGATAAACTTCTGTGTAAATGGGGCCATTCATGCCAAAAAGCTGGGCAATTTGCTGAATTTCTTCGATGGTGAACACGTCTTTGCCGGGTTGTTGGTAGACGGTTGCGGCCGTTGGTTCGGTTGGGAACGGTATATTGAGGGTGTATTGCGCTTCGGCCAACGGGTTCCAGATGAATGGTTCGTCGATCATCATGTCGCTTTCTACCGGCAGTGCTTCTTCGCTTGTGGCGGCGTCTGTGGCGACCCCACCACCGCCACCACCTACGCCACGGGCACCGCCGCCCTGCCCCAAAACGGGTAATTTGGGCAGGCTGCTGGTATCTGTGGAAGATGGCGCAGGGGACGGTGATGTTTCGGTGGATGATGGGGTTGTCTCCCCGTTTGTGTTGGCATCAGTTGTATTTGATTGTTCAGTGGCAACGGCCGTTTCCGGGATACCGGCAATGGCTTCGGGTTCTGTGCCACTGTTGCCACGCATCAAGAAAAAGGCAAAAACTCCGACCACAACAATGGTGATCAATGTACCAAAAGCTAAAGTTGTTCGTTTCATGGTAAATCCTTCCTTTATCATTTGCCAGAATGACGACCGTTTCGCTGGCAACGGCCGTTCCGGCATATTTCTTAATTTTTGTTGGCGGGAGGCCGCAGCCGCCAGTTGCGCCTCCACATCTGATAAAAAAACCGGGTCCGGTTCCAGGTTCGCTGCCAATTGCAGCAAATCCGCTGCCAGTTGCGCTTCACCCGTTACAGCCTCATCGAGCGAAGGCAGACGGGACCCTTGCAGTTGTGCTGTCAGAAAAGCATCCAATTCATATGCCAATTCTTGTTCCGTCTTGTTCATGCTCCTGCCTCCACTTGCAACTGCGCCTGTAAATCGCGTAAGCCGCGAAAAACCAACATGCGCACAGCTGCTTCATTTTTCTCCATAACCTGTGCAATCTCGGCCACCTCCAGCCCGGCAAACAAGCGTAACGACAGCGCTTCGGCCCGTTCCGGGGCAATGGCGCTCAATTTTTGGGCGACACGCTCAATTTCCAGGCGGCGATCAATGAGTTCATCAGGGCCATCGTTATGGTCGGGCAAGGATTCGGCCGTTTCCGGCAGCAAATCAGGACGGCGGCGGCGATATTGATCGCCAACCTTGTGCCGGGCAATACCCAACAACCAGGCGACAAACTGCTGCTGCCCGCGATAGGTATGCAAACCTTCCATCGCCGCCAAAAATGTTTGCGACGTTAAATCTTGTGCATCTTGTTCATTACCTACCCGCACCAGCAAATAGCGATAAACCCGCTTCACATGGCGCTGATACAATTGCGAGAAAACAGATAAATCCGTTTGCGCCTGTTGTACCAGCGCCTGCTCCTCTTCGAGCAGCGGCAGCGCTTCTGGGGCGGCCATTACCAAATTTGTGATCATTCACACCCCCTATTGAGGAAAGGATGAATTTTGAAGGATGGAGGATGAGGTTTCCTCTGTTTTGTGTATCTGTATAATATGTCGCACATCAACGCTATTTTATAACAGGCAATTTTGAAAGAGGGGGAAATTGGTAGCAGGCATCTGCCTGCCACCCTGGCAATTTAATTCATGAGACTTACTGCACAACAACAAGCTGTTGTCAACCACGATGAAGGCCCGGCATTGGTTTTTGCTGTCGCCGGGGCAGGCAAGACAACGGCGATGGTGCATCGCATTGAACGCCTGGTGCGTACCGGCGTGTTTGCACCACAACACATCCTGGCAACTTCATTCGGCCGTGCCAATGTGCAAGATTTGCGGCAGGCACTGGCACCCTGGCCCCATTGCGAGCCTGTGGATATTCGTACGCTGCACGCATTGGGGCGCAGCATCATCCAACAGGCATTGCAAATGGGGTACTGTTCGCATTTACAGTTAAATGGGAATGGTCATAACACGCAATCCCTCCTCAATCAGACCCTGGCCGAAGCTCGCCGCCGCAATCTGCCGTACAAACTTGAGCTGGATGGTCTGGATCGCGCCGACTTCCTTGATTATGTCAGTTTTTGCAAAGGCAACTTGCTTTACCCCAACTTAAAGCGCGTTGAACTGCCTGCCGATGCCCGGCAAACGGCCGGGCAGGCACCGCCCCCTGCTGACCCGCTGGGCTGGTATCTTGACTTGTACCAGCTTTTTGAAGAGGTACGGCAGCAGCGTGGCGCTGTTACCTTTGATGATATGCTCCTGACTGGCTGGGAAATTCTCGTTACCCATGCCGATGTGCAGGAGCAGGTGCAAAAGCGCTATCAATGCCTGGTGGTAGATGAATTCCAGGATATTAACCTGGCACAGTCTGAAATCTTGCATTTGCTGGCTGCGCCACACAGCAATTACATGACTGTGGGCGACGATGACCAGACTATTTACGAATGGCGCGGCGCTAACCCGCGTTTCATTTTGGGCTTTGCCCAGCGCTACCATGCGGAAACCTACCTCATCAGCGAAAATTTTCGCTGCCCGGCTGCGCCGCTGGCTTTGGCGAATGGTGTCATTGGTCATAATCAGAAACGGGAACCCAAACATCTCAGCCTGACGCGTGGCTTTCATGGCAAGACGGAGGTGATAACGACAGCGGATGTATCCACGATGAGCCGCCGCATGGTTAAGCACATCCAGCAGTTGCAAGAGCAGGGTGTGGCGCTGGATGACATTGCCGTGCTGGTGCGTCTAAACGCGCAAACACCGCCCATTGAGCAAGCGTTGATTGCCGCCAAAGTTCCGTACCGTGTCAGCCAACCTTTTTATGAGCGGACGGAGATCAAGACGTTGATTCATTACGGCCGTTTCGCCTGGTTGGAACGTGAATTGCAACATGGGAAACGGCCGTTAACCAACGAAACCACCCGCGAAAAATTGGGCGAAACATGGCGTGACATCTGCAATCGCCCCAAGCGCTACATCTCTGCCCCCTTGCGCGAACAACTTTTGCGTGATTTTGTGGCCGGAAGCACGGCGCGTGCCATGCCCTTTAGCCAGACAATCACCCAGTTTGGCAACCGTGTCGAATCGTGGGTTGCCGAACGGCTGGACACGCTCGCCGATGACATTGCCTGGCTGTCCGCTAATCTGGAGGAGGCGGCTGATGTCGTGCTCACGCAGTTGAGCGAACGCCTCGATTATGTCAATTTCGTCCGTTTCTCCAGCGGTTTTCCACAAACAGGCGATGGACGCGCAGCCAGCGTTGAATCTTTCCTGGCTTATGCGCAGGGCAAAGGCTCATTTCTGGATTTCATGAAACATGTGGCGCAGTTAGCGGCAGCCAATACCGGGCAGCACAATGACGATGGCCCGGCGGTGACGCTCTCTACCATTCACCAGGCAAAGGGGTTGGAATGGCCGGTCGTGTTGGTGGCGCAGTGCAACGAGAAAATCATGCCGTTTAACGCCATGCGCACCGCCGACGTGGAGGAAGAGCGGCGGCTTTTTTACGTGGCGCTGACGCGCACGAAGCGAGATTTATTTTTGTATGTGACGGAAACGGAACGGCCGTCTCGTTTCCTGCGCGAAGCAAACTGGCAAGCGGCGCTGCTCGCCATCCAGCAGGTCAACACAATACTCGTGCGCGACCCGGCCACCTGGCAGGCAGCCGAGGCGCTGCAACTGGCGCAAACGGTCCCGGCGCTGCATTTGCAGCGTTATTTTGAGGCATGGTGGGATGTGGAGGAGAGCGTGAAAACGGCCGTTGCGCAAACAATGTGCCGCTTTTTTACGGCCGTCGCCCGGTACAACCTGCACGAAACGCTCAACATCCAACCGCAATGGGCGGATTGGTGGCGGGAGTTGGGGGACGGAACGGCCGTTGCCAGCGACGATTTCCCTGGCCTGGATGCCCTCAAGCCCAAACGCCGCCAACCCAAACAGAAAAAAACACGCGCAAACGCCATTAAGCGCCAGCAGGATGCAGCAGAATCTTCCCCATCTTCGCTGCCGCCCAAGGGTGATGCAGCCGAGTGGTCAAATATCCACAGCTCTGGCTTACCTGGTGCCGCAAATTGGATTAACAAACGGCTGGGACAAAAAAATGATGAGGAAAATTGACAAGATGCACAACTACCCTGACAATAACAGTACCCTTATCGGTGTTGTTCATCTTGCGTACAATTTGTAATGAACAGTTGAATTATGCTCAATTACCAAATAAAGGAGTAAATCATGGCAGAGAAACAATGGTCAAACGCGCCCGAAATGCAAATTGACCCGAAAAAATCCTATACAGCGACTATCGCCACGAACAAAGGGGATATCGAAATCGAGTTTTTTGCCGCCGAGGCGCCAAAAACAGTGAACAATTTCGTCTTTTTGGCACGCGAAGGTTTTTATGATGGCGTCACCTTCCACCGCGTTATCAGCAATTTTGTCATTCAGGGGGGCGACCCGACAGGCACAGGGCGCGGCGGCCCCGGCTACCGCTTTGAGGATGAAACGCGCGGCAATCCGCACAAGCATGGCACTGGCTATCTCTCGATGGCGAACGCCGGCCCAAATACGAACGGCAGTCAGTTTTTCATCACCCATTCGCCACAGCCACATCTGGATGGCAAGCACACGGTCTTTGGCAAAGTGACCAGCAGCATGGACGTGGTCAATGCCATTCGCCAGGGCGATGTAATGGAATCGGTGACCATTCGAGAGGATGCGTAAGGGCGACAATCAGTAATCGCCTTCAAGACCTGGTTTCTTGCTGAAACTGAGTCATGTGTATGTATGCCCTGGTCTGCAATGAGACCGGGGCTTTTTTGTTGGTGATAATGCAAACGGGACGGCCGTTCCCCGAAAACGGCCGTCCCGTTGCATAAGGAGAAATGCAATGGACGGTGGTCAGTGATCAGTCGTCAGTAATCGGTGAATTAGTTACCGATTACCCATTACTGATCGCCGTTTACCACGCTTCAGACATGCGCATGTTGGTGTGTCACTTCAACGATTTGCCCGCTTTCAAATTGCGCTTCTTCGGTAGAACCTTTCAGCGCCTGCGTTGAGGTTTCCCCTTGGGCAATAACCGTCTGAATTTCATCAAAATAGCCAGCGCCAACAAAACTCTGGTGCTTGATAGCGCGGAACCCATAATCGGTGTGCAGGTCGAATTCCTTTTCCTGGAAATCGGCGTAAGCAGCCATGCCGCGTGCGCGGTAATCGCTTGCCAATTGGAACATGCTGGCGTTCAAGCTGTGGAATCCGGCCAGGGTTACAAATTGGAAGGCATATCCCAGTTTGCCCAATTCTTTTTGGAAAACGGCAATGGTTGGCTCGTCCAGGTTTAGCTTCCAGTTGAAGGATGGAGAGCAGTTATAGGCCAACAGTTTGCCGGGGAATTTCTCGTGTACAGCCTCGGCAAATTTGCGTGCATCTTCCAAATCGGGCACGGAAGTTTCGCACCAGACTACGTCGGCGTAGGGAGCGTAGGCCAGGGCGCGGCTGATTGCCTGATCCAAACCGGCATTGGTGCGATAGAAACCTTCCACCGTGCGTGGCTCGTCAATGACGAATGGCTTGTCATTGTCGTCGATGTCGCTGGTGATCAGATTGGCGGCATCCGCATCGGTGCGGGCGATGATGACGGTAGGCACGCCAGCTACGTCGGCAGCCAAACGCGCGGCAATTAATTTTTGCACGGCTTCGCGTGTGGGGACGAGAACTTTGCCACCCATGTGCCCGCATTTTTTGGCGGAGGAAAGCTGGTCTTCGAAATGGACACCGGACGCACCGGCTTCAATCATCGCCATCATCAATTCATAGGCATTTAAATTGCCACCAAAACCAGATTCGGCGTCGGCGACGATGGGCGCAAACCAGTAAACGTCACTTTCTTCATTGACGGAGTAAATCTGGTCAGCGCGACGCAGCGCGTTGTTGATGCGCTGGGCGAGCATGGGAGCGCTGTTTGCCGGGTAAAGGCTTTGGTCAGGGTAAGTATGTGCGGCGACATTGGCGTCGGCGGCTACCTGCCAGCCACTGAGGTAGATGGCTTTGAGGCCAGCTTGAACCATTTGTACAGCCTGGTTGCCGCTTAATGCGCCCAAGGCGTGTACGAAGTCTTCTTCTTGCATCAATTTCCACAACCGTTCTGCGCCCATTTGCGCCAGGGTGTATTCGATTTTGATGGAACCGCGCAGCCGCAGCACGTCTTCGGCGGAATACGGCCGTTTAATGCCTTGCCAGCGTGGATTTGTTTGCCAATCATGTTCCAGGGCTTTTGCTTCTTGTTTGTTTATCATGGGACACTCCTCTTGGATAGTCAATATTTGCTGTTCCGTAACCAATATTTTGAAAAATCACCCATTACCGAACACGGTTTAATTCAAATATTCGTATGCAGTCAAGGTGAGAAAATCGGTAAACTCTTTGCCGGTGATCAGCTTTTCAAAGAGCTGCGCGGCTAATTCATATTTACCACTGGCGTAGGCTGTTGCGCCAACGCGCGTTTTGATGTCGGCCAGCACTTGTGGCGCGATTTCGCGGTAAAGGTCGGCATTGACGGAACGGCCGTCTTCGAGAACGGCCGTGTCATTGTTCACCCACTGCCACAACTGCGAACGGGAAATTTCGGCCGTGGCCGCGTCTTCCATCAGGTTGTAAATAGGCACACAGCCATTGCCATCCAGCCAGGCGCTCATGTAGAGGATGCCCACATCAATGTTGGTGCGCAGCCCTTCCTCTGTGATGGTGCCGCTGGGGATGGTTAGCAAATCAACGGCCGTTACCTGCACATCTTCACGCTTGCGCTCAATTTGATTGGGCGTTGGCATGTATTTGTCAAACTCTTCCTTGGCGATGCGCACCAGGCCAGGGTGTGCAACCCAGGTGCCATCGTGCCCATCTTTGGCTTCACGCTCTTTGTCGGCACGCACTTTCGCCAGCGCTGTCTCGTTTGCGGCTTCATCACCCTTAATCGGAATTTGTGCCGCCATGCCGCCCATGGCATGGATGCCACGCCGATGGCAAGTTTTGATGGTCAACTGCGAATAGGAGCGCATCATGTGTGTTGTCATCGTCACCTGAGCACGGTTAGGCATGACAAATTCGGGATGATTGCGGAATTTGCGGATCATGCTGAAGATGTAGTCCCAGCGCCCGCAGTTCAACCCGGCGGAATGATCTTTTAGCTCCCACAAAATCTCGTCCATTTCAAAGGAAGCGAGGATGTTTTCAATGAGGACGGTGGCGCGAATTGTGCCGCGTGGAATGCCTAGTTCATCTTGCGCCAGGTTGAAGGCATCATTCCAAAGACGCGCTTCGAGGTGGCTTTCCAACTTGGGCAGATAAAAATAGGGGCCAGTTCCTTTATCTAACAGCGTGCGCACGTTATGGAAAAAGTAAAGGCCGAAATCGAAGAGGGATGCAGAAATGGGCTGCCCATCTACCAGGACGTGTTTTTCGACGAGATGCCAGCCGCGTGGACGAACCATGAGAACGGCCGTTTTCTCGTTCAGCTTATAAAACTTGCCAGAATTAGGGTCGTTATACGTAATGCTGCCGTTCACCGCGTCGCGCAAATTGATTTGCCCCTCAATCGTTGCCTGCCAGGTGGGGGAATGGGAATCTTCAAAATCCGCCATGTACACACTGGCTCCAGAATTGAGCGCATTGATGACCATTTTGCGATCTACCGGGCCGGTGATTTCAACCCGCCGATCTTGCAAATCGTCCGGCACAGGCGCAACTGTCCATTCATTGTCACGGATGTGCTGCGTTTCTGCTAAAAAGTCCGGCATCTTACCCGCGTCAATCTCTGCCTGACGCTCGTCACGCCGCTGTAACAACTCACAACGACGACGCCCCAGTGTTCGCTCTAATTTTGCCACCAGCGCCAGGGCTTCTGGCGTCAAAATTTGCGAATATTCGGAGGATACCTGTCCTAAAATTTTTACTTCTTCAGGAATCATCAAAAACAACCTCCTCTGTCAGCGCAAAACTCTTTTGTTTTGCTCAATCCTTGCCACACCTCTAGCGAAAGCTGTCGTTTTAGTGTAGAATAGCTATCAGCGAAAATTCGCTAGATGTGAAAGCAAGTATAAATAAACAGCTATTTTTGTCAAGGGTAAATTGGCGATTTTGGGCAAATAGCGAAAATTCGCTAGAATGATGAAGGGAGTTGTGGCAATGGCTCCCCAAAATACGCTTCTTCCCAACAAACAGCTTACGAGTTTTAGTCGAGTAACGGTAGTATCAGCTGCCTATTTTGACCCATGACTTTTGTCATATCTTTAGATGGCAGGTTCTCGGCACAATAATATGGAATATGAAATTCCCATGAGTACAGACCTCGTCAACATTATTTTTGGCATGAAAGTGAGACAGGCACGCACGGAAGTGAACCTGTCCTTATCTGATCTGGCGAAGCGGGCGGGCTTATCGCCCTCGTACCTGACCGAAATTGAGAAAGGGCGCAAATACCCGCGCAATGACAAAATCATGCGCATGGCGTCTGTGTTGGGCAAAGAGTACGATGATTTGGTGTCGATTAAATTGCGCCCTTCGCTGGGATACCTGGAAGCGGCGCTGTCTTCTTCTATTTTGGGGCGCTTTCCCTTTGCCGAGTTTGGCTTTGAGCGGGAAGACCTGGTGAATTTGTTGACGCGTGAGCCAGAGAAGGCGAGCGCTTTGCTGCACGCTATTTTGGAGATTGCGCGGCGTTATGATTTGCGCGAGGAGGACTTTTTGCGGGCGGCGCTGCGTTCGTATCAGGAAATCCACGAGAATTACTTCCCGGAGTTGGAGCAAGCGGCACAGGCTTTTACGCATGAATTGGGCGCGAAATATGATTTTCCAGCTGATGCGCCGTTGAATCAGGACACGTTGTTGGCGATTTTGCAGCAGGAATATGGCTACAAGGTTGACAATGAAATGATTGCGCAGCAGTCAGAGTTGAATGGGTACCGCTCTGTGTTTGTGGCCGGGGAACGGCCGTTACTGCTCATCAACAACCGGCTCTACCCACGCCAAATCAAATTCTTGCTGGCACGCGAGTTAGGCTACCAATATTTGCAACTGCAAGAACGCTCGACAACATCGACCCCCGACGAAGTCACATCCTTTAACCAATTATTGCACGATTTCAAAGCCGCTTACTTTGGCGGCGCTTTGTTGATGCCACGGGCGACCATTGTCGCTGACCTGGAACAGTTCTTTAGCCTGGAAACCTGGCAGCCTGATGTACTCAACGCCATGTTAGCCCGCTATGATGTGACGCCAGAGATGCTCTTTTATCGGTTTAGCGAGCTAATCCCGCAGCATTTTGGCATTAAGATTCACTTTTTGCGGTATCACCAGATTGGGGAGAAGTATCGGCTGATCAAGGAATTGAACATGAATCAGTTGATGGTGCCCAGTGGCATTGGCCTGGATGAGCATTTTTGTCGCCGCTGGCTGTCGGTGCGTCTGCTGCGCGAGATTAGCGCCGCCCAGGAAACGGGAGAGTGGGAACGTTTCCCCCCGCCGGACATACATATTTCTCGTTTTTACAATTCAACCGATCAATTTGTGGCGTTGGGATTTGCGCGGTCGCTGCTGTTAACGTCTGGAGTGAACAGCAGTGTGACGGTTGGTTTCCGCCTGACGCCGGATTTATATAACAAAATCCGCTTCCTGAATGATCCGGCCATTGCCCATGTGACCATCAATGAAACGTGTGAACGCTGTCCGCTTTTGGATTGTGAAGTGCGTGCCGCGCCGCCAACGGTTTTGGAAGCCGAACAAGCCAAGGAAAGGCGGCAGCTTGCTTTGCAACAAGTCAATTACCATACCAGTTCAGCAGAGATTGCTCAATAAGAGGTGGTTTTGCGGCTCTATAAATGATGCAATTGCTGTATGAAAAAAGGCCCAGGTATGCTGGGCCTTTTTTTATGTAAACGCAGGTCTGTTATCAGGATATCCATTGCAGAGAAATTTCACCTTGCCAACCATCGGCGGTGCGCGTGAATTCGACAGCGAAGCCACCGCCGCTCAGGTAGAGCATGTCTGATGTTTTGGCGACGGCCCAGAAGCTGCTGAGAGAGACGCGGGCAGTGGTGGCGGAAACGGCCGTTATCTCGTCAAAGCGCAAATATAAAAAGTCGCCATCCTCATCTGCCTGCTTTTGAATTTCTTCCGGCGACATGACAACCAGATCAACGCCAGGTAACGTGGGGAGCATGTCTGGGTCAATGCCTTCGTTGGAAAGGACGATGTTGGGCTGACCCGCCAGTAAGCCATAGTCAGGAATAGACTGGTCTACGAGAGCCATTGTCAACGTCTGGCGCAGCAATTCTTGCAAATCAACTTCGCTTAGCTCAGATGCTTCCTCATTGGCAGAGCCATTGTCCACATCCAGGGTAAAGGTATCACTCATGCCATTGACGTTGACGGTGTAGGTGCCTGCTTTTAGGCCGACAACATCCAACGAGATGGACTCCTCAAATTCAGAAACGACCTGTGTACACATCATGCCTTTGGGGCGCACGGTGTGAACCGTAATGTCGAAGGTGTTTCCGTTTTGTTCAATATCAATGGCGCCAAGGCTGGTACAACCATCGGGCAGCATACCAAAGATGGCGACATTGACCTGCACCGGGAAGGATTCGAGGAGCATGATTTGCATGCCCTGAATGGCGGCAAGGTTTGTGGTGGTGTCGGATTCGGCGGCAACGGCCGTATCCTCGTTTGTGCCGGGTGTTAAGGTGGAGGGAACGGCCGTGTCCGCCAATGGCATATCCGGCTTCGTGTCCAAAAGCTCATTTGCGCTTGGCTCATTGCCCGTTGTCGCTGTACAGGCACTCATGAGCACAAAAACCAACAAGAACAAGATAGTTACTTCAACTCGACTTTTCATGATTAAGAGATTTACTCCTTTGTATCTATTTGCTGGGCAAAGTTCGTTTTGCCATTGCCTCTACAACGACACAAAGCGCGATTTAGTTCCCGAAATCATGAAAATAGGAAGCAAACTGGGTGGCGAAAAGAGAGAAAGACTGGGGTGATAGCTGCACAGGTGGGGAAAGGCGGCTCCTAAATTTGAAACCCACCCCGGTAAGGAATCACTTTATAATTGAAATCCGTGACATAAGACTCCAATTTCTCATTAATATCAAACCAAATGTCACTGACAAGCAAATCATCTATCGTCAGGCGATCCTTGCAAACAAAGCCAATCAGCCGGTTGGGTGCATTGCCATAAGCTGTATGCCATGCTTCGCTCATCTGAAAGCCAAGCGACTGCATAGCCGGAATATAGCGCCCAGTCACAAATTGATAATAATCTTGCAGCATGTCCTGCTTAATTTCGTAACTGAGCAATACTTTAAATCCTAAAACGTCATCCATGATTTTTCCAATGTCATCACTTTTTACGATGCATCTATCTTAGCCAAAGGGATAGTAAAAGTAAATGTACTCCCCTCCCCTAGTTGGCTTTGGAATGAGATTTCCCCTTCTTGTGCTTCAACCATCTTCTTAACAATGGATAACCCTAAACCCCAACCTTGTTGTGCGCGTACCTCGCGACTTTCTGCGCGGAAGAATTGCGTAAACAGCTTAGTCTGGTCTTCCTCAGAAATGCCATAACCATTATCAATGACAGAGACACGGGCATATGTTTGCTGCGGCTCAATGACAACGGCGATTTCCCCGCCATCTTGCGTGTATTTATGGGCATTGCTCACCAAATTGGAGAGAACCTGACCAATCCGCGTAGGGTCAGCGTAAACGGCAGCCAAATCTTCGGGCATCGTGACAGTTAACGTTTGCTGGCGACCGGCAATCGCTTCCTGCAAACTGTTGGAAACGTCTTCAACGACATCTTGCAGGAAGAAACGCTTGTTTTCAAACTTCATGCGCCCACTTTCAATACGGTTAATGTCAGAAAGGTCGCTGATGAGCGTATTCATGCGGCTTAAATTGCGACGAATCACATCCACAAACTGAGTTTGCTGCTCATTTAACGCGCCAGTCATACCGCTGGCAAGCAAATCTGTATACCCCTTGATAGAGGTCATGGGCAGACGCAATTCGTGTGTGACAATAGAGATGAAGTCGCTTTTCGCTTTGTTGGCGGCGCGAATTTCTTCGTACAGACGCGAATTTTTGATGGCAACGGCCGCACGATCTGCCAGACGTTCTACAAATGCTTTATCTTCCGCATCCAACGCGTTTAGCTGGTTTGCTTCCAGAGTAATCAAGCCAATAATCTCATCTTGTTCACGTTTGACGGGAACGGCAAACTGGATCGCCGTTGGCGTTCCGTCAATGGCCTGTTCAGGCGTAACGTGTTGTGTGAAGACGGATTGCCCGGTTTGCAAGATTTGGGCCAGCACGGGATGCGAAGCAGGCACGATGTCGGTAATGCTGGTCGGATTGTACTCTTTGTAGGCCAGCAAACGGAGAAAACGTGTTTGCTCCTGGTCATCCCACTCAATCAAGCCAATGGAGCCACCATCGGCATTGGTGTAGGCCACTGCCCAATCAAGTGCCAGGCTGAGCACACGGTTGAGGTCTAGAGACTTGTTCAACTGTTGGTCGATGCTTTGAAAGAGGGAAAGCTCTTGTACACGCCGCTCTAATGCCTGGTCGGTTTGCGTGAAGAGGCGTGCATTTTCAATGGCAATGGCTGCTTGATTGGCAAAGGCACTGAGCAAATCAAGGTCTGCTTGCTCAAATACGCCCGTGAAAAAGCGGTTGTCAACGTAGACAACGCCAATGGTACGGCCGCGTGCGCGCAGCGGCGCACACATGATGGAGCGCAGCTGATAGCCGACAACGCTTTGTTGCGTGGAGAAACGTTCGTCTTCCTGGGCGTTGTTGGTGAGGATGCCGTCGCCGGTGGCGGCCGCGCGTTCGACGACGGTGCGGCTGATGTGCATGGAACGGCCGTCTATCGTTTCCTGATCCACATTACGCGCGGCCATCGTCTGCAACTTACCGGTTACACTGTCAAACAACATCAGGAACCCGCGTTCTGCACCGGTGAGTTGGATGATTGCATCCATAACCTGATTCAATACTTCCGATAAATCCAGCGACGTCCCCAACTGCGAGCTTACTTCATAAAGGGCGGCTAGACGGGCTTGTTGGCTGTTGTCTTTATCTGTACTCATAAGGAAATCGGTGATTGGTGATTCAGGCTGACAACATAGCAGCCAGATCGCCAACCTCTATTGTTCAAGTTGCTGATAATAATCACATAGTTCCTGTAAAGGGCAAACCGCGCAGTGCGGATTGCGAGCCTGGCACACCTCACGGCCATGCCGAATGAGATTGAGATGCATGGCATAGAAGGTGTCGGGCCGATCAAGGGTAGCAAAGATAGTGTGTGCTTTTTCGGCAGATACTTTAGGGCCGATCAAACCCAGTCGTTGGGTGATGCGGTGAACGTGTGTATCCACCGGGAACGCCGGCCGTCCAAAAGCAAAAAGCAGAATGATGGCCGCCGTTTTGGGGCCAACCCCGTTAATGCTCGTAAGCCAGGCGGCAGCTTCATCTAATGGCATGTCGGCAAGAAAGTCAAGCGTTAAACGACCCTGCCGTTCATACACTTGCTGCAATGCCTGCTGAATACGCGGCCCTTTCTGGTTTGCCAACCCGGCGGGGCGAATCGTCTCGACGATTTCCGCAGCAGGCGCGTGCAGCACATCTTCCCAATGCGGATACCGTTCCTTTAGTGCGTAAAATCCTTTGTCACGATTGATGTCGGAGGTTGATTGGGAAAGAATGGTGTTGACAAGCTCATCAATTGGAGGCAGGTGTTGTTGCCAACTTGGCTCACCATAAACAGCCTTGAGTTTGGCATATACTGCGTCGTACTTGTTCAATCTTGCCTCGTTCATGTTGTTACCCGCTTCAATTGTACGGCAGGTTCCCAGAAAGGAACCGGGTGAACCCAATGAATTATGCGTGAAATTTTAGCAGGGGCAAATTGTCAGGCGGCACCTCATTACCTGACAAAAAATATGCGCGTGATTTTGTGGCCTTGCCAATGCGTGTACGATAGCGAATTCCGCATTGGAGTTGCTATGTTTCCGCATTGGAAAATTTTATTTGCGCCTTGGAAATTATAATTGGCGCATTGTTGTTTGCGAATCGCCCCATTGCCGGCCTGAAAGAAAGGCCTGCCAGGCGTCACAAGAGCCTGCCAGGCCTTCAGCACCCTGCAAGAAAAACGGTCTATCCCAATCGGTCATAAGCGTATCAATGTCTTGGTATTGATTGATCGCAGCAATGTCACCAATTAGTTGATGCAGCGACGGCTTGTCGCTATAATACGCAGCACTTAACCAATGCCCTGGTGGCGGAATTGGCATACGCGGCAGGTTGAGGGCCTGTGCCCTTTGGGCGTGGAGGTTCGAGTCCTCTCCAGGGCATCAAAAGCATCAGCAGCAAAGCTGGTGCTTTTTTTGTTGGTATTTTGCGCGACAGCCACCGCGTACAAGCCCGCACAACTTACATTTCCTGTGCCAGTGACCGATCTAGCTATGAGGTGTATTGGGCAAACCGTTCATCCTCTGCCAGGAGCTGCCGCAAGCCGTCGTTTAAATTGACCATAGGCTGATAGCCCAGCAGCAGCCGTGCGCGGCTGATGTCGGCAACGAGCCGTGGCACACCCCCTGATTTTTGCTGATTGTGGATGATATTGGCCGAGTGACCGGAGGCTTGTTGCAGGATCTCCACCAGTTCGTTGAGGCTGGTTTCGCTGCCGCTGCCAATGTTGATGATTTTGCGGTTCACTTCTTTGGCGTTGGCGGCGGTGACAAGCGCGGTGACGACATCGGTGATGTAGACGAAATCGCGTGTTTGACGGCCGTTTCCAAACACCACCACCGACCCGCCTGTTAACACCTGCTGCAAAAAGCGCGGAATCACCGGGGCGTGCGAGATGGGCAGGCTTTGATGTGGCCCGTAGGCATTGAAAATGCGCAAAGCGACCGTCTCTATGCCCCATAATTCGCCAATGGTATGGATATATTGCTCGGCTGCCCATTTGCTGACGGCATAAGGCGAGTCTGGATTGGGTTTGTCGTTTTCATGCACGGGCTGTTCTGCCTGAAAGCCATAAATCGCGCCAGACGAGGCGAACACGACGCGCTTCACGCCCGTGTCGCGCATGGCTTCCATTAAGCTAACCGTGCCGCCGACATTGACGCGGCTGTAATCGCGTGGGTAGAGGATGGATTGTGCCACCGAGACGCGTGCCGCCAGATGGTAAACACAATCGACATCGGGTAATAATGACCAGAGCAGGGGAATGTCATCGACATCTCCCCGGATAAATTGGATTTGTGGCAGCAAGTACGTGGCGTTGCCATTGCTTAAATCGTCAAGGACATAGACGGTGTGCCCATCTTTTGTTAGTTTGTTAGCCAGGGCTGTGCCCAGAAAGCCCGCCCCGCCGGTTACTAAAAAGCGCATAGAACCTCCATTTGGCTTGATTTTAGCATGGGTGGTACTAAAGTCCCCTTCTTTACGGCCGTTTCCTCACTCACAATAACCTATGTCCGCAGTCGGTACTGCCGCAGGCGCTATTTTCATACATTGTTATCAGTGGGGAGTATTGTGGAGAGGAATTAATATGATAAAAAATATGACAGGTATAATGATTCGTTTGTTGGCGTTGGGCGTGATGATTGCTGTCTGGACGGTGCAGCCCGTGCATGGGGCTGGCGTGGTGGGCAATGGCACACCGGCAAGCTGTACAGAAGCAGCCTTGACATCTGCGCTAACGGGTGGCGGCACTGTCACCTTCAACTGTGGGGGAGCGCATACAATCACTGTTAGCAGCGAGAAAACAATCACAGCGGACACGGTTATCGACGGCGGCGGGCAAATTACGCTCAGCGGCGGCGGCAGTACGCGTGTTCTCAACATCCAAAATGGGGCGGAGGTTACGCTGCGCCACCTTACAATTGCGGACGGCAACAGTGGCAGCACGGACGGCGGTGGTGTTTTTGCCGAACGCTTGAGCACACTGACCATAGAAGATTGTACTTTTCGCGGAAATGTGGCCTTTAACGGCGGCGGATTGGCGACCAATGGTTGGGGAGCGCAAGATGACGGTGTTGTTGTCACGATTCGTGACAGCACGTTTACGCAAAATACGGCAACTGGCCCAGGGCTGGCAGGTGGCGGACACGGCGGTGGCGGTGTTTATCTGTCTGGCGGGTCGGCAGGCACGGTAGAGAACAGCTTTTTTAGCGCGAATCAGGCGGCCAATGGGGGCGCGATTCATTTGCTGCATAGTAATTTGTTGGTAACGGCCGTTACCTTTACCAACAATATCGCCCAAAACAATGTCGGTGGCGGCGGCGGCGGGGCCATTTACATGGATGGCACCAAAAGCATGAGCGGCGAAGTGCGCATTGTTAATGCGACATTCGACGGCAACAGCACCAATCAATTGGGCGGGGCCATGTTTAGCTTCCCAGAAGGATCAGGCGCAACACATATTGATGGCAGCACGTTTGTCAGCAATGTTTCCACCAATCGCGGGCAAGGTGGCGCAATTTACCACCAAAGCGCGACCGGGAATGGCGCATTGACCATCGACAACAGCACATTTGTCGGCAATCGTGCCGAATCTGGGCCGTTGACTTCGGCCAGCCAGGGTGGCGCACTCTGGCTGTTGGATGCGCCGGTAACGATTACCAGCAGCACCTTTTACCAAAACGACGCCACCCATTCGCAAAACGACACCATGCCTGCCGATGATTGGCATCGTGGGTTTGGCGGGGCAATTCGCACCAGCGACAATACAACGATTATCAACAGCACGTTGGCGTATAACACAGCGGGCTTTGTTGGCGGGGCTATTGCCGGAGGAGCAACGACACGCAATACGATTGTGTCGCAAAACAGCGGCGATAATCCGTGGGACATCCAGCAAAACTGCACGGATGAATTGACGAATGGCGGCCAAAATATTCAATATCCACAGCGGACGACGGGCAATTTTAATGATTATGAATGTTTTGGCGGACAAACGGCCGTTAATCCCCTTTTAGGCACATTTGGCTCTTATGGAGGCCCGACGCAAACCTTGCCGTTGCAACAAGGCAGTCCGGCTATTGACGCCGCTAACAACTGCCCATTAACGGATCAGCGTGGGTTTGCACGCAATGGCCCGTGCGACATTGGCGCTTACGAGTTTGGCGGGGGTCTTGTCATCACCACTATAAACCCACCTTTTGTTGGCCTCGGCGAAGGAGCGTTGACATTAACTGTATCCGGGGTTGGCTTTACCGCGACAAGCGTGGTGCAGT
Source organism: Ardenticatenaceae bacterium (assembly GCA_020634315.1). GTDB lineage: Bacteria > Chloroflexota > Anaerolineae > Promineifilales > Promineifilaceae > JACSRF01. The sequence goes on from JACKBV010000014.1 coordinate 82,196, forward strand.
GGGATGGTGTGCCGCGCACGACGACTTATGTGAACGCGGAAACGCTCACGGCGGCTATTCCCGCTGCGGATTTGGATGAAACAGGCTCGTTTCAGGTGACGGTTTATGATTCTGAGCGGGATTTGCTTTCAAATGCGATGACCTTCCGCGTTGTGGAGCAGGTGTACCAGATATGGCTGCCGATGGTGCGGCATTAAGATGGGTTAAGGGTGGATGAGGGCAACGGCCGTTGCCATTGAACCACTCCGCGCTCTTTTCTATTATCATGCACATGACCATCTTGCGTATAAAACATCACCTGGCGCGTATGTCCACATATGTGCCGCTCATTGTGCTCTTTGTGCTGATAATAGCCCCGGAATGGCCTGTTTTTGCCGATGATTCCTACCGGATTGACGCCATTGTCGGTTTGCGCCGCTTTGATTTCCTGCTGTGGGAAACAGAGGCGATCTTGCAAAAAGCGGAAGCCGTTTTGGCAGATGAGCAGGCTTATCTGGATGAAACGACACAGCAGCAAGTTGTGTTGAATTATCTGGCGTTGATGGCAGAAATTGATCGCTTGAACGGGGAAATCGATGCCATTTACATCCAGGCAGATATGCCGGATGCGGACACCGCAGCACAGGCTCATTTGCCTGTGCTGCAAGCGGAACTGGCGCAAGTGCGTGATGATGCCGCTGCGTTACAACCGTTGGCGGAAGCCATTGTGCAAGATCAGGTAGCCTGGGCGCTGCGGCAGGAGGGATTTACGCTGTTGGGGCAAACGTGGCCGCCGGTGATGATGCATATGACGCCGCTGCCGCTGCTGTTGGTGGTGTCGCCGCGTGATCATGTGGAGAGTATCTATCAGGTTTCGCTGTATCACGGGTTGACGACGCCGGTGCAGGAAGAGATGGAAACGGCCGTTTACGAAAACGTAGACCTGTCTGCCCTGGTTGTGCCCATTGGCGGCATGGGCACCTATCCGGCAATGATTATGGAAACAGCCAGCATCAACTGGCTGGCGGAAGTAACCGCACACGAATGGACACACCATTGGCTCACCTTTCAACCCTTGGGCGTTCGCTACGCGCAAGACCCGCAAATGCGCATCATTAACGAAACAGTGGCCTCTATGGTCGATGTGGAAATCCGCGACATTGTGATAGCGCAGTTCTACCCAGACTTTTTGCCAGCCCCGGCGGCATCAACCCCAACGAACACATCATCAGCGACGGAAACGCCGCCTCCCTTCAATTTTCGTGCAGAGATGGCGCAGACGCGGCTCCGCGTCGATGAACTGCTGGCGGCAGGTCAGGTAGACGGTGCCGAGGCATACATGGAAGAGCGGCGCGAGTTTTTTGTGGCAAATGGGTATGCCATTCGCAAGCTAAACCAGGCGTATTTCGCCTTTTATGGGGCTTATGCGTCGCAGCCAGGAGCAACGGGCGGTGATCCAATCGGCCCGATGCTGCGCGTTATCCGTGATGACAGCCCATCGCTGCACGCATTTTTGCAAAAAGTGGGGCAAATCAAGCAGTACGAGGATTTACTGGCAATGTATGAAGAAGTAGGAGGGCCAGGAGAAGAATAAGGAAGTCTATTCCTCTTTTTTCTCTCCTCCCTCCTCTTTCTTCTCTTCCGTAATGTCGTTGAGGATGACGAGCATCCGTGACGCTTCGGCTTTGTAGTCGGCGCGGGGCAGGCGGAGATACGCTTCGAGATCGGTGCGGGCGTCATGGAAACGGCCGTTTTCCTGAGCCACCATTGCGCGATTCAACAACGCATCGGCATAATCCGGCTGTTCTGCCAACAAGGCATCCAGGTCTGCCTGCGCCTCATCCAGCCGCCCCAATTCTCGCCACAACAACACCGCCCGCGCCAGCCGTGCCTGATAAAAGGTCGGGTCAATGGCATAAGCACGCGAGAAATAACGAATGGCCGCTTCATGTTCGCCGCGCATGTTATTTTTATTGCCAAAATAGCGGTGCAGCCCGCCCCATGTGTAGACCAACCAGGCCCAAATAAAACGTAACATACTATTGTTGATCATTGGTAAGCGGTAAGCGGGACAAAACCGGCCACCGCTTACCATTTACTGCCTACCGTCACTCTCTTTCGCTCAGCCACTTTTCAGTTTGCATGGCAGCCGCCACGCCCTGCCCGACCGATGTACCAACCTGCCGGTAGATGGCGTCTTGGATTTCGCCAGCGGCGAAAACGCCAGGGACACTGGTACGCATTAGTTCGTCTGTGATGACGTAACCATGCTCGTCCATTTCTAGCTGCCCTTCCAGGAACTTGCTGTTTGGATAATGGCCGACAAAGACGAACACGCCATCAATCGGTTGATCTTGTGTTGCGCCAGTTTCCACATTGCGCAGAGTAGCGCTTTGCACTGTGCCGTTGCCCTTAATTTCATCAAGGACTGTATTCCACACAAAGTTGATTTTCTCGTTGGCAAAGGCGCGTTTTTGCAGTGCCGGGCCGCCGCGCAGTTCGCTGCGGCGGTGGACGACGGTGACGGTGGTGGCAAATTTGGTCAGAAAGATGCCTTCTTCCAGGGCGCTGTCCCCACCGCCCACGACGATGACGTCCTTGCCGCGAAAGAAGAAGCCATCGCATGTGCCGCAGTAACTGACGCCACGCCCGATGAATTCTTCTTCGCCGGGAATGCCCAGGCGGCGCGGCGAAGCGCCAGCGGTGACGATGACGGCGTCCGCCATGTACTCTTTGCCGTAGGTTTTGATGTAGAACGGGGAGCCTTTGCTAAAGTCAACGGCCGTTACCTCATCATACTCCAGGCGTGCGCCAAAATGCTCCGCCTGTTTCTGCATAACCTCAACCAGTTCCGCTCCTGTGGGCGGATGTTCCTCGCGGAAGAAGCCAGGGTAATTTTCAATTTCTGAGGTAAGCGCGACCTGTCCACCCAACTGTGACCCGGCAATGACGAGTGGATTGAGCTGCGCACGTGCTGTGTAGAGAGCGGCCGTTAATCCGGCCGGCCCTGATCCAATAATGACAACTTTTTCTTTTTCCATTGTCTGTAATGACCTCGCTACAGATTTTCTTGAATTGGGTTGGCAGTTATGCTCAGCAAAAGCCAGCCTCTGCCAATCTCATAAATTGATAAAATCTGTTTCTTTGATAGGCAGGTAAAGTTCATTCTTACTTGCCTATGGCAATTCTTACAACTTGTTAACGATTGCGGACAATTGGCAGCAACACCTGTTGCGGGTCAACCAAGACGATGCCTTGCCCAATATTGTCACCCTCGTTTGTCTCGGAGACGGCGTTGCCACTATCAATTTTTACCCAATACGAATGTGGGCCAGGCGTTAAATTGTCCCAGTTGACAGAGGCAGTGTGTACACCGTTCGTACAACCCCGTACAGTGGGATTGACAACGACTGACCCGATTTCCTGGGTGAGGGCGCTGTTGGCATAAAAGCGAACGGTGAAAGGAACGGTGACATCTGTATTGCCATTGTTGCGGATACTGACGGATAAGGTTGCACTGCCCGTGCCACCGCCACCCGTAAAGATGACAGGCGTATTGACGCGTTCGATCAACAGATTGGGCGGCGTTGCCGATGCGCTCGCCGATGTTTGGAACTGCTGTCCAAGGGTTGTGAGGTTGACTAGATTTTCGTCGAACAGTTGGCTGGCCGATCCCGTCTGGTAGGGGGTATAGACAGCAAACCACATCCATTGTTGGATGAGTTTGTTGTTGTCCAGGGGGTAGCCTAGATTGGGGTCAACGGCCGTTTCCATAAAGTTAAACGTATCGACCATGAACTGATGAACGCGCTCCTCCGTAAAACAGTTGCCATGCTCATCTTGTAAAAAGCAAGAGCCGCCATCTTCCTCATAGGGATAGAGAATAGAATACTCCGTGAGAATCAACGGCTTGTTTTGTTGTCCATGCTCCTTCATCCAGGTACGCATGTCGATTATTTGCTCGGTAAAAATTGTGATGCTGTCATGCTCGGCGAAACAGTAGACACTATTCTGCCCGCATACGGACGCAACGCCACCACTCTCGCGGCGCCCAAGGGTTGGATCTGTTCCCAAAGCCACGTTTGCAATCCCGTTAGGTTCCCCTTGCGGATTGACTTCTGGCAAGATGTACAGATGGATATTCCAAACATCGACCGGCATGGGAGTGCCGTAGGCGTTCAGATAAGCATTCCACATCAAGTCCAGATATTGCAAACGTCCCGGCGTTACCTGCACTAAACCAGAGACAGCAACCTGGGCCGTTGGGTCTTCTTCCTTGATCCAATAATAGACATCGTGATAAGCACGCGCATAAATATCGGGAAAGACATCCCCTTGCCCACTTTCGATTTCATCCGGGTCTGGCCCACGGTCGACTTCGTTGCCCACCAGCCATAAACCGCCTGGGTTGTTGCTAACTAGATTTTTTACATAGTTACGGGCGGAACTGCCGGTCAGGCCATCTGGCCCAATCAAATACTGTGGATAATAGTTGCCAGCCCCGTCTTTTTGTTGTTTTACTAAGATCACAGGCACAAATTGCGCACCATTACCCGGATCGACTGAACCAGCAGCGGAGCCAAAAGTGACATACCACCCGGCTCTCAGCGTGTTAAGTAAAGGGATTTGGTCTGATCCCAAGGGGGTGGCACCATAGCGACAGTTAGGGGCACTGCTTGTTTCGCCGTTGGGCGTGATGAGGGGGATGCTCTCGCTGGCCTGTGCCGACTGACTGGCAAGATGTGTCTGTGCCAGAACGATTAAGAGAGCGAAACTGAGGACAAGAAAGGGGATGATTCGGCGGAATATTGCCCCTGATTGATGTGTCTCTTGCATGAAAATTACCTCGTGATGAAGATTTGGGTTCTATGATATTGGCGATAGCCAGTCCCACTCGATGGGGATGTCGATCAGCCCGCCGGTTTGGGGACGAGTCGGGGCCGTGATTTGAAACGGCCGTTCATACGTATCATATGCATTTGCTTGCGTGGTCGGCCCGTAAACGGCCGTTTTCAATTGATACGCCGCTGGTAACAACGGCAGCGCCCCCAACTTGCAGCGAATTTGGCCTAATCCATTCTCCGGGCGCAGTGTAACGCCAGTAAACTGCTGTTGTACCGTATGCACCTGAATGCCATCGGCACGCACCAGCATCAGCTCAAAAGTAGGGTCAGGCACAGTTTCATGGGGCGTGTAAGCCATTTCCACCACCATTTCATCGCCCGTTGTAAACGTCGATTGCTCCTGCCCCTCTGTCGTCAGAAAACGCAGCGCGTGAATTTCAATGCCTGCCTTGTCGACAGCTTCCGCTTGTTCCTTGACAGCATGCTCCTGATCCGCGCGTCTTTGCTCCTGGTGAAACTCATATTGCGGCAGCACTTCTTGTACCAGCCCATACGCCTTCATGCTGCCTTTGTCCAGCCAGAGGGCGTGGGTACATAAGCTGCGAATCGTGCTGGCGTGATGGCTGACGATGACAATGGTCACGCCTTGCCGCTTCATTTTATAGATATGCTCGATGCATTTGTTTTGAAATGCCTGGTCGCCAACAGCCAGAACTTCGTCCACAATCAACACATCGGGGCGCACATGAATGGCGATGCTGAACCCCAGCCGCATATACATGCCAGAGGAATAATGCTTGACTGGCATGTCGATAAAATTGCCTAATTCGGAGAAGGCAATGATGGAATCAAATGATTGATCGACATCGGTACGGCTCAACCCCAGCACGGAGGCATTCAAATAGACGTTTTCACGCCCGGTGAGGTCTGGATGAAAGCCAGCGCCCAACTCTAACAAGGCACTGACTCGCCCGCGCACAACCATGCGCCCTGTTGTGGGGCGCAAGATGCGGGTGATGAGCTTCAGTACCGTGCTTTTGCCACTGCCGTTGCGACCAATTAGCCCCAGGCATTGGCCTTGCCGGATTTCCATGTCCAGATTTTTGACGGCCCATAAATCTTGTTCTTGGCGGAACTGGTCTTTGCGGGAAACGCTGTTAACCAGCATTTCTAGCATGGTACGCGGGCTGGCGGCAGAATAAACAAAACGTTTGCTGATGTTTTCAAATTCAATGACCGGTTGGTCTTTCATGTAACTTGTTCATATTCCTGTCAGGTTGCTCAAAACGTCCGCATTTTAACTGAAAAGAGATGTATCTTCAATTCTCCTTTAGTCCTGTAACAATGCGGCAACCTGGCGAGCCAGGTGTTGCAGCCAACGCTGATAAAGTTTGCGCAAGAGCAGCAGCCCGCCTAACCCAAGGAGAACGGCCGTTGACAGAGCCGTTAGCAATGTGCGCTTGTGGGAGATGGCAGGCAGGATAACGGCCGTTTCCCCCGCATCCTCCTGAGACATCCCTTGTTGTAAATGGCGTTCCAGTTCCGTGAGATTTTGGCGCACAATCGAGCGTGCCACCGTTTGTAAGTAAGGCGTGCCGGCGTCTGCGAATTTCCCCGTCACACTAATCTCCCCATCATAATGCAGCATCGTTTGCGCAGCTTCCGCTGTCAGCCAGATGTGCCCAGACCCGGAGAGATTGCCCTCTGCGCTGTGTCCCACAGCTTGCAGCGCCACCTCATACGGCTTGTCGGTGGTCGTGAGCGTCAGCGTGCCCGTGACTTTGCTTTGAAACAGCCCCGCATGAATGTGCAGCGTACCGGCAAAGCGATTGTCGTGTACCCAGCGCAAATTTTGACAGTCGGGAACAGCTTCGGCAAAGGTCACCGGATTGCGCAGCATGGCCCAAACTTGCTCCTGAGGCGCAGTAAATGCATATGATCCTGCTAGTTTCATGAACCGGCTCCTCAAATTACAGGGAAAGTTGTTCCGCCTGATTGCGTAAACAATGGAAAAAAGGTTTTAAGATTTTGGCTAAGGCATTCCTCACCATTTGTGCCATAACAGGAGTGGGCGCGTCGAAGCTGCTGCTGATTTCCAGGCGTGTCTGCCCATTTTCGATTTCTTGTAATTGCGCTGTGCCTGCTATGTCCAACGTGTTGTTGCCTAAAAAGAGCCTGATGTTGATGCACAATTGTGTCGGTGGAATGAGTTCAGTCCATTCGATAATGGCCGGAATCCGCAAACCACCTCCATTATTGCCTGACTCGCCCCAAGCAACGACGATGCGAAAACGGCGTGCTGGCTCTAATATCTCCCACTCCACCAAGCCGGGCATACAGGTGCTGGTCACCTGGGGATCAGTGAGAATTTGCCATACGGCCGTTTCCGCTGCTTGAATGATGATAGAGGTGATGAGCTGCATCACAATTATGTTACGCCATCGCCGGAGAAATGAAAAGGTTGTTACAGGAATACCAATCTACCGCTTTGTTGGCACGGCCGTTCCTCTCGCTTTATCATAGTAGCTATGGCACATGAAGATGAAGTGGCCGCACTGGTAACGGCCGTTAAACAATCCAAAAAATACGCGGACACCTACGAAGACACCATTCGTGAATTGGCTGAAGATGCGCTGCGCCGCTACAAGAAGCCCAAGCAAGCCCTGAAAGCAGTACGCGCCCAACTGCACAGCATCATGGCTCCCTATTTGGGCGATCCCGTTTATGAAGAAGCGGCAGCACGCTTAACGGCCGTTTTTGCGACCCAAGACCCCGTTCAAATCAAAGAAACCTGCCGCACCATTTTGTACGACCACCTTTCAACACGAGAGCGGCTGCCCATTTTGCAAACATTCTATCGCGAGATTTTCCACATAACCGGCAAGCCCAAGTCGTTGTTAGACATCGCTTGCGGCTTAAACCCACTCGCCTTCCCCTGGATGGAACTGCCGGCAACGACCGCCTTTTATGCTTATGACATTCACGAGCCGCGCATCGCCTTCATCAACCATTATTTTGCGCTGCAAGGGCTGCCACCACTGGCAAAAGTGCAAGACATCGCCCTGCAATTCCCGCAAGAACAGGCAGATGTGGCTTTGTTTTTGAAGGAGATGCCCCGTTTTGCACGCAATTATGGGGATTTGGGACGGCCGTTACTGGAAGCACTCAATGTGCGTTGGCTCGTCCTCTCTTTTCCCGAAGTGAGCACGCACGGCGGGCGCAACCTGGTCAATCGTTACCGTGAATTCATGCAGCAGCTCATCGCCGGGCATGATTGGCCTCTTACGGAACTGCTGTTTGAGGGCGAGTTGGTTTTTTGCATTCACAAAGGCGAAAACGCGAGCGAAACGCACTGATTTTCGCTTCACCCATTGACTATGCACCGTTTTTTTGTAGACCCCCAGTTTATCAGCGATACGGCCGTTTCCTTTCCGCCAGAACAGGCTCACCAACTACGCACCGTGCTGCGCATGAACGTCGGCGATGCCGTCGTTGTCCTCGACAATGACGGGCAGGCATACGATGTCACCCTCACCCACATCGAGAAGCGGCAAGTGTTGGGCGAGATTACGGCACGGTATGCGGCGGGTGGTGAACCCGGCACGCACATCACGTTATACATGGCCTTGTTGAAGCGGGATAATTTTGAATGGGTACTGCAAAAAGGGACGGAAATCGGCGTGACCCGGTTTGTTCCGTTGCTGACGGCACGCACGGTTGTTGCCGCCAAAACGAATAAACAAGAACGTTGGCAGCGCATCCTTACCGAAGCGGCCGAGCAATGTCGTCGCGGTCGCATTCCAGAGCTGACTGCACCGCAGCCGCTGTCCACCGCCGCCGCCGCACATGGAGCCGACATCGCGCTCATCCCTTGGGAAGAGGCCACGCAAATCACGCTTGCTGCCGCCCTGGCCGCGCAGCCGGTTCGCTCGGTGGCTTTGTTTATTGGGCCGGAGGGTGGATTTGCGGAGAGTGAGGTGGAAAACGGCCGTTTACAAGGCCTGATTCCTGTCACATTAGGGCCGCGCATCTTGCGTGCAGAAACGGCCGCTATCGTCGCCGCCACCCTGACTTTGCAAGCATGTGGCGACCTGTAACCGGACACCAATGGCTTACCATCCATCACGACGCATCGGCAGCCGCCAGAGTCCCGTCATTTTGTTAATGCCACATTTGTAAAAAGAGGCAGCTATGCTTTATCTTGTCGCCACACCAATTGGAAACTTATCTGACATCACGCTGCGAGCATTGGAAACATTAAAGGCCGTGGACGTGGTTGCCAGCGAAGACACCCGTAAAACCGGACTGCTGTTGAAGCATTTTGAGATCAGCAAGCCGCAAATCGCCTTTCACGAACATAACGAGCAAAAGGTACTGCCGCGCATTATGGGCATGTTGCAAGCCGGACAGTCGGTGGCCGTTGTCACCGATGCGGGCACGCCGGGCATCGCCGATCCCGGTTTTGTGTTGGTACGCGCGTGCATTGCGCAAGACATCCCCGTGACGATGATCCCCGGTGCATCGGCTGTGGTGATGGCCGTCGTTCTTTCTGGACTGCCGACACACAGCTTCACCTTTCGCGGCTTCCCACCGCGCAAGCCCGGCAAGCGCCGCCACTTTTTGGAAGTAGATGCCGCGTCGCCGCATACACTCATCTTCTATGAAAGCCCTTACCGCCTGAAGGCATTTCTAGCTGATGCGCTGGCTGTTTATGGCGACCGCGACGCCGCTTTAGCCAATGAACTGACCAAGATGTTTGAGGGGGTGCAGCGCGGCACGTTGAGCCAATTGTTAGCTGCTTTGGAAAATGAGGAGCCACGGGGGGAATACGTGGTCGTGATTTCCGGAAACCCTGCCTGACAATTGATAATGGCGTCATTCTAAGCGGCATTTGCGCCGCGCAGAATCCGAAGAAGCTTTGCCAACCCAAGGCTTGTATTGCCTTGGGAAATGGGATGTTTTGCGCCGCCTGGCACGATGTGTTCGCTAATGGGTCTAGACCTGTTAAGCAACAAGTCTAGACACGTTCGTCAACAAGTCTAGACACGTTTGCCAACAGGTCTAGACACGTTTGTCAACAAGTCTAGACACGTTTGTCAACAGGTCTAGACACGTTGCGCCGTTTGTTTCGTCAGGCAGCACAAAACATCGCAACCTCCGGGAGGTTTCCGAACCTCCCGGAGGTTATTTTCGCCAGGCAAGACAACCTCCGACCTCCCGGAGGATATTTACTTGTGATACTTCTCGTTGTTGCGAATGGTAAAAGCCCGGTAAAGTTGTTCAAGCAAAATGACACGGGCAAGTTCGTGGGTAAAAGTGAGGGGAGAAAGGGCGATTTGGTCGTGGCTGGCGGCGATGACTTCTTCGGAAAAGCCAACTGGCCCACCAATGAGAAAGGCGATACGGCCGTATATTTCCAACTGCTTCTGCAACCATTGCGCCAAGGCGGGGCTGCTCATAACTGCGCCATCCGGCGAGAGCAAAACCAGGCGATTGACTCCGGCGGCGGCTTTGAGAAGCTGCTCCCCCTCCTTTTGCATGGCAACCACATCTGGCTGTCCCCGGCCAACCACATCCTTCACTTCAACCAATTGCAGGTCAACATAGCGGCGCAGCCGTTTGGCGTAATCATCTTGCGCGGCTAACCAATGCTTGGCGCTGAGTTTGCCAACGGCCGTTACCTGAATGTGTCCGGGGAAAAGAGGCATAGTGTTCGTGAGCGGTCAGCCATAACCCCGCAGGCCATGCGATGGGAAAGCCATCGCATGGCCTGCGAATGCGGGTTACGGCTAAAAATCAATTCAATTTGCCCAAGAGCAGGTTCTTGGCACGCTCGGCGGGCAAGAAGAGAGGGTCAATTTCTAGCGCGGCGCGATACCAGCGCAGGGCCAGCAGTGGCTCACCCATATGCTCGTAAGCGCGTCCCATGTTGAAGCGCGGCAATTGGGGTTCTTCGTAACGGGATGCTGTCAGGGCTTGTTGGAACCAGGAAACGGCCGTTTCCGCATCGCCCATCTCCAGCAAATAAACACCAATATCGTTATACGGATTGCCATAGCTGGGGTCAACGGCAATAGCCTGCTCACATTCGGCAATAGCCTCATCATGCCGCCCCATCGTGCCATAGGCCCATCCCAGAAAGGTGTGCGCTTCGGCCGTAGGCTGAATGGCAATGGAACGCTTATATAAATTCATCGCCTCCGCCAGTTCACCCTGCCGATGATGCCGATACGCCCGGTCAAATAAAATCAATGCCTGCTGCTGCATAATGTCTTGTTCATCCATCATACCGCTGAGTATACAAGTGCCTGTGTTAGATATGCGTAAACATGGCGGCACTCTATATCTTGTATAAATGATTTGTCGTCGGGATTGTTACGTATTGCGTATTACGTATACGCAATACGCAACACCCAACCCCTCACCACTGCGCCAACAGGTCGGGAAGTTCGGTCAACCGATAGATAATGGCGTCAGGCTGCACATGGTCGGGCAGGTCAAAGCGCTGGTTAGAGCGAATGAGGATGGCTCGCAGTCCGGCGTTGTGTGCGCCGATGATGTCGTGTTCGGGGCTGTCACCAATGAAAACGGCCGTTTCCACCCCACCACCCAACTCCGCCACCAACTGCTCATACGGCGCAGCCTGCGGCTTCCACTTATTAACATCGGCCGAAAAAAGCATCGCGTCAAAATAGCCATCCAACCCAAAGCGGCGCAAATCATTGATATGCGCCGCTCCCGTAAACATGGTATTAGAGAGCAGCCCCAGCCGATACCCCTGCGCTTTTAACGCGGCCAACGTCTCCTGTGCGCCCGCCAACGGATGCGCCTGCCCACAAATCGCATCCTCATACTGCGTGGCTGCGGCATCCAACCACGCCGGAGCAATACCGTTAACACCACAGCAAGCATGCAAAATTTCATGCAAAAAATCAACCAGGCGCAAATTGCGTTTACCCTCTACCGCCCCTTGCCAGCGCCCTGGCAGCAGCGCAAAACCCGTATCCCGAAATTGCGCAAAATCAGGAAGGCGCACGCCCTTTTCTTGCAAAAGCTGGTAAGCAGCTTGCAAACCCGGCGTCTCCAGGTCTGGCCAGACCCCATACGGCCCGGCATATTCGACAAGCGTGCCGCCCAAGTCAAAAATGATAGTGGTTAATGTCATAATAGCCCTCACAAATCCTTGTGCTCTTTCTATTGTTAAACCCCCTCCTCAATTCCCAAAGAGCCGTTCTGTGCCCTTATTGTAGCCATCTCAGTGTATAATGAAACACAATGAAGACCCTGGATGAAATCAAAGCTATTTTGCAAGCGCAAAAGCCCTACCTGTCCGCGCGTTACGGCGTGCAGATTCTCGGCGTCTTCGGCTCCTACGTACATAAAGGATTGTTTGGGACACCATAAAAAATCGTATTCCACAAATCAAACCCCTACTTGAAGCCATTTTGCAGCAACACATACGGGAATAAGGTGTGTGCCTATACCACACACATGTCGTGCTGAGAAGCGCAGCGACGAAGCACCCCAGTCCCCTACGCAAAGCGAGTCCGCGTCAGGGCAAGGGGTTCGGGATTCTTCGCTGCGCAGACTCCGCTCAGAACGACCTGCCCATGAAGGTGTCGTGCTGAGGAGCGTAGCGACGAAGCATCCCAGTCCCCTGCTCAAAGGTCTCTGGGGGGCAGGGGTTCAGGTTCTTCGTGCGAAGACTCCGCTCAGAACGCTGAAGCGCTAAGCACGAGCATCAGTCGCCAAAAGGAAGCGAGCTGGCGACTGCGAACATTGATGAAGTGTCGTGCTGAGGACGCAGCGACGAAGCACCCCAGTCCCCTGGTCAAAAGGGTCCTGGTCAGGCAAGGGTTCGGGATTCTTCGCTGCGAGACCGCTCAGAACAACGCTGCCAATCAACATGAGAGCGCAAGGCGGCCGCGCGATTGAGCAAGTCGCTCAGACGTCCCTGGCGCTCGATCAGGCGTACCAATTCGCGTGCCCGGCCGAGTCGCGTTTGTTCGCCGGGCAGGTTTTCATACTCAACACGCAAATCGTAGCAAAGGCTTTTTAGCTCTTCCAGGTTGAAATGGGTGGCTAACAATTCGTATAAAGGGACGTATGGTTCGCTATGCCCATTCATGGTGAATTCCTCAAAAACCAGCCTGCCGGAGGTTTATCCTATGCGTTAGAGAGTTCAACGATACGCTCCGGGAAGCGGGTCTTCATTCATGGTCGGTGATCCGTCACACTCGTAAATTCTCTTGTGTAAGAGCTGGTCTATTGGCCTAAATCTTGCAGAATGGTACGGCCGTTTGGCGCTAATTCTGGGTTATTTTCCAGTAATGTTTCCAGGGCTGCCGCTGCATCGCTGATTTTATCGTCTAGATTATACCGCTGTGCCAGAGCAAGGCCCTCACCATACCAGCGGTCGGCGGCGCGATAGTTTTGCAGTTGCAAGGCTGTAAGACCTGCGCGGAAAAGTGCGTCAGCCAGATCGCTGCGGGCATTGTCGCTGTCTGGTTGGATGCGTGCCGCAGCTTCGCTGTAGTCGGCTAACGCCTGTGCATAGTCGGCGGCGGCGTAATAATCGTCGGCGCGGCGCAGGTAAAGCCAACCGAGATTGCCATCGACGAAGAAGTCGCGCCAGGTTTGATGTGCCTCAGGATTAAGCTGATAGGCGCGTTCGATGTCGGCAATGATTTGTTTGTAGATGGTTTCGTAGCTGGCTTCGTCGCCGGGGCGCTGTTTGAATAGTTCCAGCGTAAAGCGGAAGCCAAATTCGGCACGGTAGCGCCAATACAGGTCGGGGCGTTCCAGTTGGGAAACGGCCGTTTCCCATGCCCGTTCATCCCCCAACAGCGGCCAGTAAGCGGTGAGTACGTCAAGGCGCGGCTGCGCCAGCACATAATCGCGCAGGGCAAAAGCGGCCGTTTTCACGCCGCCCAAATCCTCTTTGCGTGCGGCAACCAGCGTGGCTTCATGGTAAAGGGAAACGGCCGTTTCCCAATCCCCGGCTTTTGCGGCCGTCAACGCCTGTCCGTATAGCAACGACGGCACATCAGCGGCGTAATCCGCCACCAGACTGTAATAGGCGGCGGCCTCTGCTGCGTCTCCGGCGGCTTCCAGTTCAGCCGCTCTGGCCAATGTGCCATTCACGGCCGGTCCATATGTGCGGTCATACCACACCTGCGGCCGATAATCCCCCTGCTGCACCGGGTCTAGCGCCAGCGCCTGTTCCTGATCGCCCAATGCTTGCAGCAGCAGTTCGCGTGCCGCAATGCCAGAATCGGCCGGGAGCACCTGCCAGGCGGCATAGGACAGCCGGCCGCGCATGTGCCAGTAAAGGGCGTTGTCCGGCGTTAATTCGATAGCCTGACTGTAGCTGTCCACCGCTTTCAATAAGGTTTCTGCTTCATCGTAGCCAGGGCAACTGGCGAGCAGGAAGTAAACTTGCCCCAAGGTGCGATAAGTGAAAGCCAACTCTTCGTCTGACTGCCCGCCAACGGCCGTTGCCGCTTCAAAATTGTCGATGGAGGATTGCAACTCAACGGCCGTTGCTTCCTTGTCGGCGGTGGAGAGCGTGCTTTGCACACATTGGTTGCTGCCACGCGCATCGTAATTGTCGCCCAACGTGCCCACACGCCAGTAAAGTGTGCCCAGCGAGACGTAAACGCCGGGGTCGGGCTGTGGCAGCTGCGCGTTGGTGTCGGCAGCCAGGTTCCAGGCGTCCAGGGCTGCGTCATATTGGCGCAGCGAGTAGTAGGCATAGCCTAAGCCAAGCAAAGCTTCGGTAGATGCTTCGTTTTGCGGCGGGTCGGCAGCGGAGCTTTCATCTTCGCCGATGGTGGCCGCGTCAACCGCCGCCTGGAAATACTCAACGGCCGTTTCATAATCCTTGCGTGCATATGCAATCCAACCACGACCGGTATACGCCTGGGCGCGTTGTGTGGGGGTCAAGGCACCGTCGCCTTCCATCGCCAGTGCGGCAACGTAATCGGCGTCAGCCAATGTGATGCGGTTCAGCGCGTGGTAAGCGACGCCGCGCCAGAGCAAATAGCGAGCCTGTTCTGACGCATCGTCGATGGCCTGGTTGAAATCGGCGATGGCACGCTGGTAATCATCTCGCTCAATGTCCATTTCGCCCATCGGGCCGTCTGTTTCTGTGCCCAATCCCTGATAGGCGATGGCGCGGTTAACCAGCACTTCCGGTCTATCGGTGTAGGCCAGCACCGTTGTGTAATCGTAAACGGCGGCGGCGTACAGCCCTAACTGCGATTCCATAGCGGCACGGCTGTTGAGGGAGGCTAACCAGGTTGTGTGGATGGGCAGCGGAATGCCTATCGGGACACGCAGGCCATCGCTGCTGCGCATGCCGAGGATGGGGGTTTCGGCGATAGCCATAGCACGCGTGTAGGAGGAAACGGCCGTTTTCACGGACGCAGTTTGGTCATCCAAATCGCTCATACTGAGCGCACGGTCACGCTGCGCATTGCCCAAAATGAGGTAATGGTAGGAGGCCACTTCTCGCCAAAGATGGCTGCCCATCACATAAAGCGTGAAAATGGCAATGAGGGTGACGCCAATTCGGGTGATGCGGTTGTAGACGTTGGTGCCATTTTCCACTGTTTTTGCACGCCATATCACCCAGCTTGCACTTAGCGTGAAAATCAGCGCGGCTAATGTGGGATAAATGTCTGGCACGGTGAGCCAGGGGCGGAGCAGGGTCGCCAGCCGCAGCCCGGTAATGAGCATCCC
>JACKBV010000015.1 GCA_020634315.1 Ardenticatenaceae bacterium
ATCATGTTGTTTACGCAGTTCGGTTTTAACCCGGTAAAACGGGTTTCAAGAAATAATGCGAAACGGCCGTTATTTATAAAACAACGGATAACGCGACGGATCCGCCTCATGCATCATCTCATAGACCACATCAAATACCTCTTCCACGTTCGGCTTAGAAAAATAACTGCCATCGGAACCATAAGCGGGGCGATGCTCCTTCGCCGTAAGCGTGCGCGGCTCCGCATCGAGCCACCAAAAGCCGCCCTGCTTCTCCAACACATGCTGCATCATGTAAGCCGTTGTGCCACCGGGCACGTCTTCATCAAGAAACAGGATGCGGCTTGTTTTTTGCAACGATTGCAGGATACGGCCGTATCGGTCAAAAGGCAGCAGCGATTGCACATCGACCACTTCCACCTCAACACCAACCCGCTGTAATTTATCGGCCGCATCCAGGGCAATGCGGCAGCACGCGCCATACGTCACAATCGTCACGTCATCCCCCGCACGCAGCACCTCCGGCACACCCAGCGGCACCGTCAACTCGCCAATATTTGCCGGTAATTTCTCCTTCAAGCGGTATCCATTCAATACCTCGACAACCAAACCCGGCTCATCCCCTTGCAGCAGCGTATTGTAAAAGCCCGCCGCCCGCGTCATGTCACGCGGCACAAGCACATGCATACCACGCACCAGGTTAATAATACCGGCCATCGGCGAACCGGCATGCCAGATACCTTCCAAACGATGGCCGCGCGTGCTGACAATCACCGGCGCTTTCTGTCCGCCAGCCGTGCGCCAGCGCAGCGTCGCCAAATCATCAGCCATAAGCTGCAACGCATAAAGGACATAATCCAGATATTGAATTTCAGCAATGGGGCGCAAACCGCGCATAGCCAGACCAATCGCCTGCCCCAAAATAGTCGCTTCGCGAATGCCGGTATCCGCCACCCGCAGCGCCCCATATTTCGCCTGTAAACCGGCAAACGTCTGGTTAACGCCGCCCAACTTGCCAACATCTTCGCCAAAAGCCAGCACGCGCGGATCACGCGACAACATGGCATCGAAGAATGTGTTGAGCACTTCAAAACCGCTCACCAAAGGAGAATCTGGCGCATACACCGGCTTCACTTCCGGGACAAGCAAAGCTGAGCCACGTTCATCATTGTGCAAATGCGCCCCATAGCGGCGCACATTTGCCGTTAATCGTTCATTTTTCCAGGCAATCAACTGTGCCCGTGCCCGCGAGTCTTCATCTTTAATAGCCAGCAGCACGTCATGTAAAGCATTCAAAATATCGCGCTGCTGCGGATTGGGCTTGTTCAACAAGCGCTGCTTGATTTGCGCAACGTCCGTGGGGCAGGAACAGGCGGCTTCGACAGATTCAATGAGGTGAACGGCCGTTTGCACATCCTCATAATACGAAGCCGTAAAAGCACGCCACGCCTCCGACTTAATACGCTCAACCCGTTCGCGTGCCTCATATTCAATATCATCCAATTCCCCCGGCAAAGCCAAACCACGCTCCACAATCCATTCACGCAGCTTCTTAATGCCGTCAAACTCTTCTTCCCAGGCCAGCCTTTCCGGTGATTTATACCGTTCATGACTGCCCGATGTCGAATGCCCTTGCGGTTGTGTCAACTCAACCACATGCACAATGGCCGGGATATGATCACGCCGCGCTATCGCCGCCGCCTCATGATACACACGCACCAACTCCATATAATCCCAACCACGCACGGTATAAAGATTAAAGCCGTGATCAGAATCCGGTTGGCGGCGGAATCCCGCCAACAACAGAGACAAATCCCCATGTGTAATCTGGTGGGCATTGGGCACAGAAATACCATACCCATCATCCCAAATCGAGATAACGGCCGGCGCATTGAGCACGCCAATGGCATTCACACTCTCCCAAAACATCCCTTCCGCACAGCTCGCATTACCAATTGTGCCCCAGGCAACCTCGTTCCCCCGGCGCGAAAACTGCGTCATATACTGCAAGGCTTCCAGTTCACGGTAAACACGCGACGCATAAGCCAACCCCACCAGGCGCGGCATCTGTGAGCCGGTCGGAGAAACATCCGCCGACGTATTCAACATTTCCGTCTGCACCTTCCAACTGCCATCCGGGTTCAGCAAACGGGTAGCAAAATGAGCATTCATCTGGCGCCCAGCCGATTGGGGATCCGCATCTACATTGGCATGCGCATAAAGCTGCGCAAAAAATTCATGAATCGTTGCCATCTTTTTGGCAAACATAAAGGTCTGGTCTCGATAATACCCAGAGCGAAAATCACCCTTGCGAAACGCTTTTGCCATGGCAATTTGCGGTATTTCCTTGCCATCGCCAAAAATACCAAATTTAGCACGGCCGCTAAATACTTCACGCCGCCCAATAAGACTTACTTGACGGCTCTCCACAGCCAGACGATAGTCTGTCAGGACGGTTGCCGGATCAAGCAAGTCATCTAAATCAGGCGTCTCTTCACTTTCGCTCAATTCAAGAATTGTTCCAGCCATATTTTCTCATCCTTTATAAACAACGCTGCCAGCGACACCCCATTGACAGAGGTCATAGACCGGCACTTCGTATCACTTCAAGTTTGCAAGCAAACAGGCTCACATCATGCACCTCTTCGCAGGTCACAAGCAGACGCAAACACCCAGGCTCGTTACCAGGAAAATGCCTGTTATACCGTTAATGAGTAATAGTGATTGTGAAAAACAACAAAGAATTCGAGGATTGTGATTTTGTGCTAACTAGGGGTAGGCTGCATCGGTTCAATACGCCTCCTTCATGATGGGATAATGAGTGGGTTATAGAAAATGATTGTAACGCAAAACAACTTGTGAGGGGAAATTTGTCACAAATTCATACGTCTTCTTTATAAATGGAATGGATTACGATAAAGATTAAGCTTAACTGGCACACATATCGTGGGATGGCGACTCAAGGCATCATAACCGCGAATCGCCACCCCACAAGAATTCATTTACTGCATCTTGGGCGTTACCAGGAAGTTATCGAACTGCACACGCACACCGCCAACACCCATGGTTTCCACCATCAGGCCAACGTCCCCTTTGCTGAAGGCGTCATCCGTGATCCGTCCAACCTCTTGGTCATTTACATAGAAGAGCAAATTCGCCCCTTCGGCTTCTACGCGTAACAGGTTGAGTTGATTCAAGCCCTGGTTAATGGCATCTGACTCAAACCACCATTCGCCCACAATTGGTTGCACTTCGTCAGTGCCACCATTGCGGTAACGGCCGATCCACACATACCCATCACCGCTAATCTCAAACACATAAAAATCATCCCGATCATCGTTCACGCGGAATAACATGCCATACCCATTGTTCAATGGGCCTTCCACCTGAGTTGCCTCAACCTGATACGTCGCATCGGCAAACTCTTTCCCGGCTGTCGTCCAGATCAACGACGTATCCGCTTTGACCAGCAAATCATAGTTGCCGTCAACAACCTGCCCCAACGCATCCGCATCATCGCCAACACGCCAGTCGCCCGGCTCATCAAAGCGTTCCTGATAAGGGCCGCCCTGCCCTAAACAAGCCGTCAACCCCAACAACAAGATCATGACAACCAGCCAAACATGCTTTCTTCGCTGCATTACACTTATCTCCTAAAGATCGGTAGTCGGTTGTCACTAACGGCAGTCGGTCATTGGTATGACCGCTTACCGTTTATTGATAACCGCTATTTGCCATGCACCGCTTCCAGAACCAATTCTGCCACATCTTTCACACGCATGGGCGAACCTTCTTCGCGGTTGGCATCGTGCATCATGGTAGCACAGAAGGGACAGCCCACAGCCAACGTCTCTGCGCCGGTTTGGTGTGCTTCCTTATAGCGATTCATATTGACCGCCTCTGTGCCATGTTCTTCTTCTTTCCACATTTGTGCGCCACCCGCACCACAACAGAACGAATTGGCTTTCGTGCGATCCATTTCTAGCAAGGTGAAGCCGGCCTGCGCCAATGCATCACGCGGCGCGTCCACAATGCCGTTGTGCCGCCCCAGGTAACAGGGATCATGGAAGGTGACTTTTTCCAGGTTACGGCCGTTTAGCCGCAGCTTGCCCTTCCCCACCAAATCCGCAATCAACTGCGTATGATGATACACCTGATAATGACCGCCAAACTCGCCATACTCCTTACCAATAGTGGTAAAGCAGTGCGGACAGCTTGTCACAATTTTACGCTCATGCGCCTTAGCCGCATTCAACGTCTCAATATTAGCGGAAGCCATCTCAAAGAAAAGATACTCATTGCCTGCGCGTCGCGCCGAATCACCGGTGCAAGACTCATCATCGCCCAACACGGCAAAGCTAATGCCCGCTTCATGCAAAATCGTCGCCACCGCCTGCACCGTCTTTTGTGCCTCTGGATTAAACGCGCCTGCACAACCAACCCACAATAAATATTCATAGTCTGGATTATCCAGCACCGTTGGCACATCAAACTCCAGCGGTTTCATCCATTCCATCCGACTTTCCGTTGACTGCCACGGATTGCCGGTGCGCTCCATGCCACGAAATGCGCCTTGCAGCTCGCCAGGAAATTCGCTAGCCATCAATACCTGGTCACGGCGAATATCCAAAATATCGAGCATTGGCGTATTGCCCACAGGGCAGGCATCAATACAGGCACCGCAGGTCGTACAAGCCCATACGGCACTGGGGCTGATCGCAAATTCCATAAGGGGCATCGGCGCGGGTTCGCCATTTGCCAGAGCCGCCATATTCTCCCGCAGGAAGTAACGCTTGTTCACTTCCAGAGCCGCGGGCGATAACTCTTTGCCCGTGTTATAAGCGGGGCACGCTTCCTGGCAGCGGTTGCACATAATACAGGCAAACGCATCCACAATACGTGTCTGCTCCAGGTCAAACAACGTGCTGGCACCAAACTGCTCCACCGATTCATCTTCAAAATTCAAGGATTTGATTTGCCCCAGATACGTACGTTCGGGGGCGGTCATAAAGTTGAAGGGGCCGACAAAAAGATGCGCATGTTTGGTGTACGGGAAGTACGGCATAAAGAGCAAAATTAACCCAATTGCCATCCACCAACCCAGGTGCCAGACAAAGGTCTGCCCAAATGCACTGCTATTGGCAAAAAGTGTGCTGGCAACAAAGGAACCAAACGGCTGCCAGGGATCCCCGCCATGCTGTGCAAGCAGCGCGGATGCGCCCAACAAGCGGAACCCCACATGCAATAAAATAAACACCCCAACCACAAGCGAATCTTTCCAAACACCCCCCTCGCGCACTTTCGGCATCAGCATCACATTGTCACGGATGGAGAGCACGGGGTCTTTGGCGGCAAAGCGGCGCAGCAAGAAGTAAAGAACGCCGATGAGCACGGTAAAGCTGAAGATGTCCGCAGCCAGCCGGAATAGATTGCCAATGATATTGTCTTCGAGAAAGTGGAACCCAGGAATGAGGCCTTCCATGATGTCAACCGCGTTGACGAGGAAGTAAAAAATGAAGCCCCAAGCCACGCCATAATGGAAAATGGAGGAAATTTTGCGGCGGCGAATGAGCTTGCCCTGGCTAATCAGGGCGACAAGCCCGTCTACAACGCGCTTGAAGAGATTGTTGAAGTTGAGCTTGCCCTGGCCGCGCAGCACAATGCGTGCCATTTGTCCAAAGGTGTTGTAGGTTGCCATCGCGGAAATGGCGACCAACAAGGCAAACAGGAGTTTTTCGGTAGTTGTTAACATGCTGTACCCTCTCTGTTGTCAGGTGGTGATAACGGCCGTTTCCCACAGCCCATCCCCAACCCATGTTGTCAAGTCTATCATGGCGATAATCTGCTGACAAAACCCTTTTTCTGCCAGCACTTGCCGTTAATTGTACCCAACTTCTTGACGCGCTGCATCATGAATTTAAGGGTGAAGATTGTCAGGTCTCACGCCGCGAAATCACCCATCAGCATGCACAAACGTACCGCTCACTTCATCATAATAACCAATGCCCGGCGCTTCCAGATAATAAACCCAACCATGCAGCGTCAACGCCCCCGACTCAACCTGCTCATGAATAAACGCATAACTACGCAAATTTTTTAACTGCAAAACCACATTGCGCTCAACAATAGCCTGATGACGCACATCCGCTGCTGCCCCGCGCAGAGCCAAATCCACATCCCGCTGTGCCGGACGCGCCAAATCCAGCCAACGCGACAACGCCGGTTCGCGCAGCCGGTTAAGCTGTGCGTCTAACCCTTTGATGCCGCCGCAATCTGTGTGCCCCATGACAATAATATGCGGCACATGCAGGCCCAGCACAGCATATTCCAACACAGACACAATCCCATTTTCCGTTTGTGTGGAAGGGGGAATGACGTTGGCGA
Organism: Ardenticatenaceae bacterium; assembly: GCA_020634315.1. Taxonomy (GTDB): domain Bacteria; phylum Chloroflexota; class Anaerolineae; order Promineifilales; family Promineifilaceae; genus JACSRF01. The sequence continues at coordinate 6,364 of JACKBV010000015.1, forward strand.
TATTCCGCAGCATAAACAAATCCCCCGGTTTAGCGCCCAACAACGCTTCCGGCGTCACACGCGAATCCGCACAACCAATAAACAAAGCCTGCGGATGCTGCCCTTCGGCAACAAGTTTTGCCAACAAAGCGCTTTCCTTCTTAAAAAATTGGCGGCGCTGCGTTGTTGTCTGGTCTAATAAAGTGTCACCCATTTGCGTTCCTCCTCGATAAAGCGAGACTGAAAGATTAAGAGCGGAAAGAAGTTTCCGAAATGCCATTTTTAAATGCTCAAAAACCTCGATAACGGCCGTTAAAACAACCGCACCTCCACCATGTCACCCGCCACCAGCCCACCTTTATTCAAAGGGACTTTAATCAGGCCGTCGGCGTTAACGAGCGTATAAATCAAGTTACTTTTGCCAAAAACGGGCGTCGCCAGCAGTCCGGCTTCGCCATCGGCCAGGCGTGCCGGGATGTAATCTTCACGGCCGCTTTCGCTGGCGATGTTTTGCGTCAACTGCGCCCATACCAGTCCGCGCCGGGGCATTGTTTGCAGCCCTTGCAGCCGATAAATGGCCGGTACCCCAAACATATCGAACTGGATCATCGCGGATACAGGATTGCCGGGCAGACCAATCACGGGCTTGCCATCTACGGCTCCGACAATGGTCGGTTTGCCGGGACGGGTTGCCACGCCATGCAGCAAAACGCCGGGCGTACCCAAGCCATCCACAACTTCGACAGTCATATCGCGCACGCTGACAGAAGAACCGGCCGACATGACGAGCATATCACACGCCGCCAACATTTGCGCGGCCGCCGTTTGCAGCGCTGCAAAATTGTCGGGAATAATGCCGCCATAAATAGGAAGGCCGCCTGCCTGCTGCACCTGTCCGCCAACAGTGTAGCTGTTGATGTCCCGAATTTGGCCGGGAACGGCCGTTTCCGTGGGTGGCACAACCTCATCACCTGTCGCCAAAATGCCCACACGCGGACGCCGCGTCACGGCAACATCCGTAATGCCCAGGGCCAGCAGCCCGCCCAAATCTTGCGGGCGCAGCCAATGTGCGGCAGGGAGAACCTCGCTGTTTTCACGGACATCTTCACCGATTTGCAGCACATTTTGGCCGACGGCAACGGCACGAAAGACCTCAATTTCGTGGGGGAACTGCTGCGCCTGGTGAATAACCTGGGTGTGTTCGACCTGGACAACGGCATCGGCCGTTTCCGGGATCATGCCGCCGGTATGCACGATAGCCGCCTGACCGCTGCCAAGTGTGACGGTGGCCGCTTTGCCCATTGGCACTTCGCCAATCACTTGCAGGAAAGCGGGCAAACTCTCTGACGCGCCGTAGGTGTCGGCCGCACGCACGGCATAGCCATCCATGGTGCTGCGGCGAAAAGTGGGCAAATGGTGCGGCGCGGGAATGGACACGGCCGTTACCCGTCCCACCGCCTCTTGCACAGGAATCGTCTCGGCAGGCATGACCTGCGTCAGGTGTTGAAACAGCAATGCACGTGCGGCATCGGGGGGGAGAACGTTGAAAAATTCGGGCATACGATCACTTCACCAATTGAAAGTCCGCGTGAATGGGACGAAGAGTTGTGGCAGCGGGCGGGAAGCCATTGCCAATGGCTGTGCCCAGCGTCAAAACGGCCGTTTTGCCAAGAGCACCCGTTTTGCCAGCAGCGGCATACGTCAACGCCGCCGCTGTGCCATCGTGAAACAGTTGCAATTTTAGCGGAGAGCCGACCAATTCGCTAACCTGTGCCGCCAGATAGGTGGGGAGATGGGGCGTGAGCAGTTGTAAACGGCCGTAACACCCCATGTCCCAGGGCAGCGCCGGATGCCCATTCACCAAATAGCAGGCGATGGAAGCGGCCATGTGCGGCGACAACTGCCATCCGGCGCGAACCGCCTCTTGCCAGCTTTGCGCCATGACCTGAAGCAGAGAAACGGCCGTATGCCGTGCTATCTCCACATTGTTATACGCCTCCATGTGGGTGCAAGCAGCAGGCCATGCCGGTAATGGATGCAAAGCCAGCAGCTGGCCCGCATCATAAACAGCCACCGCCCGCTTCAACGAAGTTTGCCCAAAATCAAAGACCAACATCGCCGCTGCCGCGGCTGGCGCAGCCCGCGCCACCCCCATGAGCGGCAAAGCGGCGGCATAGGGCGCACAAGACACAGTCATTTCCGGGAAGTGGTGGCGATGCAGCACCGCTTGTGCCGTGGCCGCCGTTAGCTGCCCTAAATGTCCGGCCATCAGGCCGCCACCGAGCCAGATGGTGGTGATCTCGCGCCAAAATTGCCAATGAACGGCTTGCCAATCGGGGCGAACAACGCGATTAACGGCGTCGCCCCGTTTGAGCATGAGGAGGAGATACCCCAGGGAACGGCCGTATTCCTCGCCAATCAGCAGCGCCCGCCCGACGCCATCCGCCAGATAACGGTCAAAGGCGCGGAAAACGTCGGGAGATGCGGCCAATTCGGGGAAAGCGGCCAGGATGCGCTGCCGCCAAAAGTGTGAGCTGAGCAGTTGGTAGCCCGTTTTGCCGCGCACATCCCACGGCAAATGGACGCCGGGCAAGTCCACAATACGCGCTTGATTGAGCGAGGGGCGGATATACGGCCGTTGCTCTAAAAAAGGATGTTTCCACTCAACCATCAAAACAGTGGGAATTGATTCGCGGGGTGAACATGGACAACGCTGCCAGGTCATGTTCACCCATAAGCCAGCTTCCTTTTACACCAAAGCGCGAAGCTCGTCTTCGCTGAGAATGGATACGCCGAGCTGCTGCGCTTTGGTCAATTTACTCCCCGCTTTTTCACCGGCCAGCAAATAGTCCGTGTTTTTGCTCACGGAGCCGGTCACTTTACCACCATGCGCCTCAATAAACGCCTTCGCCTCGTCGCGGCTCATGGTGGGCAGCGTGCCGGTGATGACAAAGGTCAGCCCGGCAAGTGTGGCGGGCTGTTGCGCATCTGCTGCCGGAACCGCTTTGGCAAAGTTCAGCCCGGCCGCGCGTAGTTTTTCCAAAATGGCGCGGTTCTTGTCATTGGCAAACCAGGTGGTGACGGAAACGGCCGTTTCCGGGCCAATCCCTTCAATCTCCTGTAACTGCTCCGGCGTCGCCGCCGCCAGCGTGGTGATACTGCCCAACGCATCCAGCAGCAGCCCGGCCACCACACTGCCCACAAAGCGAATGCCCAACGCCGTCAACAGGCGCTCCGGCGGCTGCCCTTTACTGGCGGCAATGCCCGCCAACAAATTGTCCACCTTTTTGTCCTTAAATCCCTCCAACGCCAGCAGCGATTCGCGGTCAAGCGCGTAAATATCGGCGATGTCGTGCATCAGCCCCGCTTCCACCAGCAGCACGCCTGTCTTGGCGCCAAAGTTATCCACGTCCATCGCCCCACGACTGACGAAATACTCGATGCGGCGCACCAACTGCGCCGGGCAGGCCGGGTTTTCACAGTAGATGGCGACTTCATCGGGAGGCTGAACGGCCGTTTCCCCACAAACCGGACAATGCGTCGGCTTTGTCACGACGCGCTCCGAGCCATCACGCAAATCCGCCACCGGGCCAATGATGTACGGAATTACCTCGCCCGCCCGCTTCACAATCACCATGTCGCCAATGCGAATATCTTTGCGGGCAATCTCGTCATAATTATGCAGCGTGGCATTGCGCACAATCACGCCGCCAATTTCCACCGGCTCCAGCACCGCCGCCGGCGCTAAAATGCCGGTGCGCCCCACGTTCACCACCACGTCCAGCAGCTTCGTCGTCTTTTCCTGCGCCGGGAATTTCATGGCGATGGCTCCGCGCGGGTCTTTGCCCACAAAGCCGAGGCTGTCGGCTAACGGCCGTTTATTGATTTTGACGACAATGCCATCGACCTCGTAGTTGAGATGATTGCGCTTTTCCGCCCATTCCTCATAGGCGGCCGCAACGCAGTCCAGGTCAGGACAATAACGGCTGTCTGGTGAAACGGGGAAGCCCCACTGCCGCAGCAGGTCCAGTCGCGCCCACTGTTCATCGGGCACATCGCCCGACCCTTGGTCGCCGCTGTCCCAGGCCACAAAATCATACAGGTAAAGGGTTAACGGCCGTGCCGCCGTAATTGCCGAATCCAACTGCCGCAGCGAACCAGACGCCGCATTACGCGGATTCATATACGCCGCTGCGCCCGCCTCCATCCGCGCCAGATTAAACGCCTCAAATTTATCGAGCGGGAAAAACACTTCGCCGCGCACCACCAGGTAAGCAGGCGGAGCTGGAAGCGGGGAGACTTCATCGTCAGCACCCAGCCGCGTGCTGGGAGATTGGGAGACGGGGATGCGCTGCGGCAAGCTGCGGATGGTGCGCAGGTTGGGGGTCACGTCTTCGCCGATTTCGCCATTGCCCCGTGTAGCACCTTGCACAAAAAGGCCATCGCGGTACGTCAGCACAATGCTCAAACCATCCAGCTTTGGCTCAACGGTGAAGGCCAACGCCATTTCCGGATCGGGCAGCAAGCGGCCAATACGCGTCCGCCACGCCCGCAAATCCTCTACGTTAAAGGCGTTCGCCAGACTGAGAATAGGCGCGGGATGGGTGACTTTGGCAAAGGCGTCCAACGGTTCGGCACCGGCACGCTGCGTCGGCGAGTCCGGCGTCACCAATGCCGGGTGCGCCGCTTCCAGCGCCAGCAGTTCGCGATACAGCGCATCATACTCGGCGTCGCTGATTACCGGCGCATCAAGGACATGGTAACGGTACAAATGGTAATTGATTTCGTCACGCAGTTTGGTAACTCTTTCTTCTATATCCATCATTCCCTTCCACCTTCTCGCAGCAATTGATCGTTGGCAAGATTGTAGCGGCGATTGGAAAAGGATACCAAATGCGGTCAACAACTGTTCAATTTCTTCAGCAGGCGATAAGGAGGATGTAAGGAGGATCGAAGGAGGATGAAAACAGCTTTGCGATCACGTATTGCAAAGAAATGGCAGCCGCAAGCGCTCGCCTTGGCGTATTGACCTGCTGTCGCCACCACACCAAATACAGGTAGATGCAGCCAGGCTCTTACCAAAGTCATAAAACGTCATTCCCGTGCAGACGGAAATCCATTGTCCTGCATAAAATAGCCCCGCCTACATAGGGATGATAAATACAAAAATGGGCTTTGGAAAAGCCTGTATATACGCACAATACTATTGTCCCCCATCTCCAAATCAATTATACTTTCAAGTGTATTGTTGCCACCCAGAAGGGACAACCAGTTTATGAAACAGCCATGCGATTTAATTCGCCCAATTGAGGTAAATAGGCCACAAATTTGCGTAACCTAAACCATAAAATCAAGGTTTAGACTGCGCAAGTCTAATACTATTTAGGTGCTCACATACAAAGGCATCAACAAATGGCATCCTTTCAGCGTAATCCTGAAGAATGGGAAAGTCTCGATTGGAGACTTCTTTTAAATGGAGCGATAAGCCTCTACTTTGATCAAGATGTTCTTTCAGAAGATATTGCTTGGTTCAAGCAGAATGGCTACCAAATCTATCATTTTGACTGCTCTCAATGGACATCCGAAAAGGCATTTCATTTGGATCTCAAGCGCACTCTCTCACTTCCTGATTACTACAACAAAAATTTGGATGCATTGAATGATAGCCTTATTGATATCGATGTCCCGACAACGAGCGGTTGTATTCTTCAGTTTATGAGATTTGACCTGTTCGCAGAACAGATGCCCAGCGTCGCGCAGGCAATGCTCGATATCATAGAGGGAACTTCCCGTCGATTCTTGTTAACCGGGCAAAGACTCATAGCGATGGTACAGTCCAACGACCCCAGAATTTCATTTCAGCCTGTTGGGGCTTGTCCTGTAATGTGGAATCCTAAAGAATGGCAGAACTCCAAACGAGGCATATGAATTCTGCAAAACAAGGCTTGCAGCCGACGCTAATCACGGCTGAAACGGCCGTTAGGGCGGCTTATGTAAAGTTTCGTTGTGCCGGACACAAAAATCCTGGTAATTTACGGCCGTTCTGCAAACCAAAACGCCACCCTAACAATAGCTTAAAGCTGACGCGCCAAAGGAAACGAGCGCGCAGCTTAAGCAACTGAATGGCGGACATAAAAGGTGAATTAGTGATGACAAAGCAAGAACAATCAATCTTGACAGAAAACAATTACCTAGACGCCTCGTTTGAACAATGGGCACTAATTTTGGACAAGATATATGGAAAGCGGAACGAACAACGTTCTATTTCAGAAATGTGGTTAAGAGCGGTATCCGATGCGAGCAAGGTTGGTGAAGCAGTTCGTAAATCAGATGCGTATGAAGCTATGCTTTATTTAACACACACTTTTGGATGGGTTATCACTAGCAGTACGAAATTGTTAAAGTTGGAATTTGATGGGAAACCAGCTCTCCTGGGATCTGATTCCAAGCCACACAATTGCCTTACAAATATTGTGTTATCTAAGTATCCAAGTATATGTCCTTATTGTGGCGGAGTTCCTTGTAAGTGTTCAAGCATGCGCAAAACAGTAGAGCGCGAAAGCAAATCTGAACGGAGATTAAGATTAAACAAAGTTAACTTACAGGCCAAAGAAGATGGCATACTTCCAGAAACCATCTCGGGTTTGTCAAATATGTTCGAAGACATTTATGGTCAGGTTCACTACGGCTCATCACTTGAAAGCATAGCTTTTCACTTTCTTGAAGAAATTGGGGAGGTAGCTTCATGTATAACAAGTTTAGAAGATGGAAAAGGCCGTCATCGAGAGCTGGTTCCTTATAATATCCAACTTCCTGAAGAAATTGCTGATGTTGTGGGTTGGGGATTTGCGATAATGAGCAAGTTATCAACATTAGCGAAAGATGCAGATAGATTAGTACAAGCTTTTAATGGCAGTCAAGATAAACCAGAATCGCTGTCAACAAGTTGGAACTCGACCCATATACTGCCCAAATATTTATGGAGAGAATTTTATAGCAACTCTGAACAACAATATCAATGTCATCATTGCAAATCTAATCCTTGTGAGTGTTAATGTGAGGTATCTTAATAGGGTAAATAAACTAAAATGGCTAATTATTGCATCTATAATTTTGTCAGTCTCAGGTTTAGTTCTTGATTGGAATGGGTTCCTAGTAAATACATTTTCTGGAGTGCTTGGAGCAGTAATTGGGGTTTGGGTATCGGTTGATATAGTAGAGAATTATTTAGCGATCAAACATTCAATAGAGTGGGAGCAGATAAGAATCAATAGCCTAAATGAAATAAAGTTGCAATTGCTTGAAGCCTGTATCGAATATCTAGATATATTTCCACATACTGAACCATTTCTTCCACTACTTCACCAAAAAGATACCATATCAAAGTCAGTAAAAGATTCAGTAAATACACTACGTTTATCTTTCTCAAACCTCAAGAATTCCTCAATCGAGAAGGAAACGTTACTAAGATTGTTTCAAGGTGTAAGCTCTCATCTAATTCAAATCAACAAAACCAAAACTTTCTACATATTAGTGCCGAGTTTTGATAAAAATTTAGTTTCTCACCTTCAACAAATAGAGACATCTTCATCAGAGTGGAAGAAGTTAGTTCACCGAAATAACCAAATAGGATTGTCATCCGATGTGCTTTTTGATGGAGCAAATAAAGTTTTGCTGTCAATTGAAGAGGCAATAAATTACCTGTATGAAGCTGAACTATACCAACCTCAAATAAACTAGGAGCATCAATGACTACACCCAAAAAACCCATTACATTGAATGAATGGCAAGAAATGTTTAATCTTGTATATGGGCAAACAAATAGCACTTTGTCACCAATCCAAATGTGGCTTCACTTAATGGAGGAAGCTGGGGAAGTGGCTAGGGATATGCGAAAAGAGGATTATGCAAGTCTTGCAAATGATCTTCCAGATTTATTTGCATGGTTATGTTCCTTTTCTAATCAAACAGGTATCAAGATTGAGCAAGCCGTCTGGGAAAAATATCCTAAAATATGTCCGTACTGCTTGAGAAGTAATAATTGTGTCTGTATTTCAGAAGGCTTTAGCTCTTATGATAGTCGAAGGCTCAACCGCTACCAAAAGAACAATAGTAAACCAGATAGTTTGGAATCTTGGGAAGAAATGTTTAAAAATATCTTTGGCAATGTAAATCGAATCCTTTCACGTGCCTCAATTGGTTTTCATCTAATGGAAGAAATAGGCGAAGTTGCCTCCCTTCTGAGAAGAAATGATTTTGATAACTACTCCGTTGAAATAGCTGATGTGTTTGCTTGGGTAGTTGCGATTCCGATGAAAATGCCTGAACTAGGTACTTTATCTGAAATGGCTTGGTCTGTTTATCCCGGAATGTGTAAGCGATGTAAGATGCACGTTTGTGGATGCGAGGGTAATCTTACTGGTCCGCGTTTGTAATCGATAAAATCAATCTATAAACTAAATGAAACTTATTGAGCAGCAAATATAATGCCCCCCCAAAACTAGACCACAAGCTTTGTGTATTGTACCTTAGCCTGTGGTCCAGTTTTTGGGGAGCATTATACTTTCGTTGGGAAAACGGAAACGCTTATGACGTTCAAGTGGTAGATTATCACTAAAGGTGTGACAAAATGATTCCCGAAAACCGCATTCCGACTCATCCAGGGGTTGTACTAGAAGAAGAGTTCTTAACCCCTTTAGGACTTACGCAAGTTGCTTTAGCTAAACACCTGGGAGTTCCTACCCAGAGAATCAACGAATTGATTCGCGGTAAACGAGGTGTGACGCCAGAAACCGCCTGGTTATTGGCAGGTGCTTTTAAGACAACCCCCCAGTTCTGGCTCAATTTGCAGGCAAATTATGATTTGGCTATGAACCGACCCAAGCAAGAAATACGGCCGTTAACACTGGCAGCCTAACATTCCGTGCAGGTGACGCTGGCGCGATGCCTCGGACGGCTTGCTACTTGGTGAATGGTAAAGGCTCTGGTCAACTGCGCCAGCGCACCTGATGGCGGCGTTGGGCCGCTGTGCAGTACCCGTTGTTAAACCGGAGACAAGCAGTGAAGGTTCGATATTGCAGATACTGCCGAAAAGATGTACCAATGTTTGACGAAGAGGAATTTGCCGTCATTTCCAAGATTCATACTGAGTGCATTGAAACAGTCAAGCAGTATCGGCGCGAGAACAATGCAACGCTTGCAGAGACACCCCTTGATCGACTTTATCAACCCGTGAAAGACGCCTACGCACGCCTCATAGGTGATATGGATTTCAACGCAGATGAGTTTGAAGTCGATGAGATCATGCGACGACACAGACTCTCCCGATGGGACAAGCCGACCAATGAAGATTGAGTATTTTGCAGGAGACTGCAGCGATTGTCCTTTGATACTCATCTATGGGTCAGAAGCAGTTGGGGCGCGCAACCTGCGCCTCGCCATCGAAAGATTAGTTGTTGGCTTAACGAGTCGGCTCGCCATTCACGAATTTCCCGGTTATTCATCCATTGATGGTTGCCAGTTGTTCGCGTCAGTTGGACAAGTTGATTTGGGCGTCAGACAACTTGGTGATGGTGCAATCTTTGAGTGCATTCTGCGAAAAGATACATGGGAAGAAGTAATGGGTTTGCTAGACCCTTTCACTGATGATGACGCAGTACATCACGGGCATCAATATCTGACCACAACGGGGAAAATCTCTTTGTTGATCTCTACCGACAGAAGTTGGTAGAGACACACAACTGTTTTTGTGCGCCAGCACGTCACGGCGGCGGCCCAACATGGCGTGCAGCCGACGTTGCCCGTAGCGCCTTGTTAGGCATTATTCGCCAACATTGTCAGTCGTTGAAGTGGCAACGCGGCTGACGCCGAGCCGTTAGTCAGATTCTTGCTATAGGCCATCGGGGGCGGAAAGCAATTATGGAGATGTTGTTAAACCAGCTGTCATCGCAAACAGGGAACAGCAGGGCTAATTATGAGGTAGCAGCCCAATGCCTGCAAGATAAAACGCTGCTTGCAGGAATCATTGAAGGGACAGTAAATCGTGACAACGACATTGTCATCGACTGTGCAGAGGTGCTCACAGAAATAGCAAAGGTGCAACCAGTGTGGATAGCGCCGTACGGGCATCTGCTGCCAGGATTATTGAACAACAAGAATAATAGAGCACGTTGGGAAGCAATGCACTGTTTCGCATTGATTGCCGAATATATTCCTGAGATAATCGAGCCGATGCTAGATAAATTGATGGAGATCGTCGAAAAAGACAAGAGCGTCATTGTCAGGGATTACGCGGTTGATACGGTCGGCAACTATAGCAAAACGAGTGAAACGGCAGCAGAAAAGGCGTATCCGATATTAGAACGGTCGGCACAGGTGTGGGAGGGGAGACATGCAAAGCAAGCCTTAGAGGGCTTAGGCAACGTAGCAGCCATACTGCCGGGGAAGAAGCGTGAAGTACAGCGGATAGCTGAGGAGAATCTGGAGCATAAAAAAGGGGTTGTGCGAAAGATAGCGAAGAAACTGGCGCATGGGTAAGAATGGGGTATGGAGCAAATTTTCGGATTGCTGCAACGGGGTAGCAAATGGCATCAAATAATTTTATACAGCAATATTTACTTTGTTTCCGCTTACCTTCTACCGTAGCAGGAGTGTGAACTGTGACAAAAATGGTGTCCTCTCGTTGGCAAAAACAGAACATGCACCTACGGAAAATTGTTTGGGCTGTCTCAGCGGCAGCTTCTATCTTGTTGGTAATTTTGTTGTTGTCGCTCAGGGTTCTTGAGATAGAAGCGGCGGGTCTACTGTTCCTGGCTGTTTTTATCATCATGAGAGTGTCATTGGCATTCATTCTCAAGAATCGTTTTGCCAATTCGATGGTACGCATCTTGAAATTCGACTACAAGGAAATTGAACGCGACTTTCGAACCGTGTTTAAGAACAAATACATTCGTTTTTACCGAAAATCGGAAGATGATGCCTATCGTTACGAATTTCCTGGGCACAGTCTAAGTATGACGGTGCAGCCTTATTGGCTGTCTAGTGACATGACTCTACAGCCAGCCACGTTAGTGACCCTTCGTGTACTGAATGCTAAAAACACAGCATTTGCCGAAATGTTAGCCGATTCGATTGACGAAATGGTCGATCAGCGAGCTAACAGCCAGAAAGCGTGACGCCAACAGTTATAGAAACAAGAATACATACAAACCTGGCTCGTTTGTCCCTCATCAAATCGCGGTGCGTACTCATTTGCATACAAATGTCACTCTAGATGATTTTATGGGTGTTATTCGAGCAGGGATGTGTCATAACCACATTGAAATGAAATCTAAAAAATATTCCGTACATTTGTTCGCCGTCTTACTGGCATTACTCATAACTTCTATTGCCTTGAACTTTTACCTGTTCGGTTTCAGCAAGCAATATTATCTGCAACTTAATGGGACACGTCTCGACCCATTAGGGCTTGATTCTTTTTCAAGTGAAATGAGGCAACAAGGTGAATCGGATACTGGAGCCATCTTTGTGGTGTTTTTTGGCGATTCAAGAGCGGCTGAATGGCCTGCCCCATCTCTCGATGGCTTTGAATTTGCTAATCGTGGGATTGGGGCACAAACGTCAAGCCAGGTTATGCAGCGCTATGATGCACATATCACGCCATTGAACCCAGATGTGCTAGTTGTGCAAGTGTGCATTAATGACATTAAGACAATCCCTCTGTTTCCAGAAAGGAAATCAGCGATTATTGCCACATGCAAAGAGAATATTGAGCAAATTGTTGAGAAAGCCCATGACCACGGGGTTTTAGTGATGTTAAGTACAGTTTTCCCGACTGATAAATTCCCTCTGGAGAGGCGCATTTTCTGGTCTGAAGATATTCCAGTGGCAATAGATGAGGTAAATTCGTTTATTAAATCGTTGGAAAGCGAGCAAGTCATTATTTTTGATGCTTTTGCTGTACTTGCTGATGAAGATGGGCAATTAGCGGAGGAATACGGCCGCGATGAATTGCATTTGAATCCGGCAGGTTACAGGGCCGTTAATCAAGCGTTTGAAAAACTGCTGAGATCATTTGCAGATTGATGCGTTTTGGGTGGATAGGGTTTATGTTTATGCAATGGTGTCAGGCAGGGAGAAAGCGTTTGTATATTTGCAGTAATTGTTGCGCTGATTTTTGCCAGGTGAATTGGCGAGCCTGACGAAATCCGGCCGCGACGAGGCGCGTGCGCTGCGCGGGGTCTTGCAGCAAACTGCGCATGGTGGCTGTCCAGGCTGTTTCGTCGTGTGGGGAAAGCTGCACGGCCGCTTCTCCGGCTACTTCTGGCAAACTGGAGGCGTTTGAGGTGAGTACCGGCACGCCACATCCCATTGCTTCGAGCAGGGGCAGGCCAAAGCCTTCATAAAGGCTGGGGAAGGCGAAGAGGCTGGCACCACTGTACAGGGCGGGCAGGTCATCGTCATCGACAAAGCCGATAAAACGAACACGGCCGTTTACCCCCTGCCGCTCTATCTCAGCCATCATCTCCTCATACAGCCACCCCTTTCCCCCGGCAATAAACAAATTGTGTGGCAGTTCTGCGGCCAACGGCGCGAAAGCGCGAATTAACATCTGGTAATTTTTGCGCGGCTGGATGGTACCAACGCTGACGATGTAGGGTTGTTCGCCCAAATCGTATTTGGCGCGTACGGCCGTTATTTCATCCGGCGACTGCACTGGACGGAAACGGCCGTCTACGCCACTGTACAACACCGTAATTTTCGCCTCCGGCACATGCCAAATACGCACCAAATCCTGCTTCGTCGCCTCCGAATCAGCCAGGATATGCGTCGCTCGCGCCACCGACCAGGGCACAACGGTATTCAAATAGTTAATCAGCGCCGGTGTAAAAACATGCGGATAGTGCGCAAACGACAAATCATGAACCGTCAGCAGCGTCGGCACATTCCCGCGCACCGGTGGCAGCACAAAATCAGGCGAATGAAACAGACCCAATTCCCCCGTCACCCACTGCACCGGCAGCGGCAATCGCAGCCGATACCACAAACGGTACAACCAGCGCTCATCCAACGGCGCAGCGCGATGGCGAATGTGTGCCCCCACCGGCAGCGGATTTGCCACCGGCAGCACAGCCGGTGGTTTCGCCGAAAACAAAACATATTGATACGGCTCCGCTTCACGGGCCAAAGCACGCACCAACTCACGCGTATAACGGCCGATTCCCGCGCCCTGCACCACGGCAGATGTCACATCAATGCCAATTCGCGTCATGATTCTACGTCGTTATAAGTCCAGTAGCGATTGATAAAGAAATTCCAAAACAGCACAACAATCGTCGCGACTATTTTGGCCGGAATATACCCACGAATTGACAAATCCCAATTCGCCAGCAAGTCATCAAAAACACCTTCCAAGGAAACCAAAATCAAATTATTGATGACCAGACCAATGATGCTGACAACGGCAAACTGCCCCAACTGCGACATCAGCGGCTTAGAACGCGAATCAGGGTACGTCCAATAACGGTTAAACGTGAAATTACTGACCACCGCTGCCGTAAACGAAATCGTATTGGCAACAATCGTCGCTAAAGGAGTCAACTCTTTAAGCAGTGTCAACGTGCCAAAATCGACCACAAAACCAATGGTGCCCACCACCAGAAATTTGAAAAATCGCTCGGCTTCTTTGGGGTTCATGCCAAAGCGGCCGGCCAGGGTTGCAAAAACAGAAATCATATTTATTCCTCTAACATGGTTCTTTTTTTGGGGGGGCATGTTGCGTATTACGTCAGGTCAATATGTAACAAACCTGGACCCCGCGAAATGCGAAAGACCGGTAAAAAACAGCGTCTCTCTTATGAATGGCTTGCCTCGGTTCCCCACAAAATTTGTTGCAGCCCCAACAGCACACCCAGATGCACATAGATGTTGTTGACGTATAACTTATCAACCAGGTGGTGAACGGTGAGCGCCGTCCAGACGGCTAGCAAACCGAGGGCAATGCCTCGTTCCGGCCATTCTAATCGTTGTAAAAGCAGTATATTTTGCCAGAAAACGGCCGTCCAGAACAGACAATAGGCCAAAAATCCCAACACGCCAACTTCGGCCAACAAGTTGAGGTAATAGTTGTGGGCATGTCCCAAGGCATCAGCCCAATTGATGAGGCGATAATCAGGGTAAGCGGCCTCATAATTGCCAAAACCAACGCCCAGCCAGACATGATCTCGCGCCATGCCCAATGCCGCCTGCCAATGCGCCAGACGCTCTAGCACAGCATAATTGTCGTTGGTGATGTCAATGCCGCGCACATCATCAAAGCGCAAATCATCGCTAAAGCTGCTGGTGACGCGCTCCACAATGCTCGTTGGCAGCCGATTAAAATAGATACCCACGCCGAGCACGGCCACTGCCGCCACGCCAACAATCAGCGCCAGGCCAATTCCATGCCATCGTTTTTGCGGAAAGAAGAGCACAAGAACGGCCGTTCCCGCCACCGCCCCCAACCATGCCCCTCGACTCCACGAAGCCACCAGCCCCACACCAGTCAGCACCACCACAACCGCCAGGACAAGAGACAACGGACGCCAAACCAACCCCCATCTCCCACCCTCTTCTCTCCTCTCTCCTCCCTCTTCCCTCTTCTCTCCTCCCTCTTCTCCCTCTTCACACTCCCCGCCAACGCCCCCAACACCAGCAGCAGCGTCAAATTCATAAAGCCGCCAAACGGATTCGGCTGCATAAATGTGCCAAAAGCGCGATAAAAACGGCCAAGCACCAAAAAATGCTCCGGGCCATCGCCACGCAAGCCAAACTGCCAGATGCCCAACATCGCCTGCGTCACACCCGCCAGACACAGCGCCCCCAACAGGTACCAATGCGCCTGCCGCAGCCGCGACGCCTCATCGATAACCAAAAGCAGCACCAGAGCAATTTCCCCCCATTTCAGCAATTCGCGCAGACCAGCGGTAAAAGAAGGCGCAGCCAAGAGGCTGAGCAAAGCAACATAGGCAAATAAACTCAGGGGCAGCAGCAGCGGTGTACGGGGAATGGTTAAACGCCGGTCACGCAGTCCACGCGCCAACCAGGCAGCTAATGTTAGCAGCAGCAATACTTGTCCGCTGTCCAGCGGCGTGGGGCCTAAAAACAAGGCTTCCCACGCGCCCAGTGGCCCTAACAGCAGGGTGACGGCCAGACCAATGAGCGGCTGAATGAAGGTGAGCAGGAAAACGGCCGTTCCGCCCACCAGCAATGCCCCCTGCACAGGCGACAACCGGGCCAAAACCAATCCCAACAACACCGCGATCAGGAATGGCAACCAACCCCCAAACTGCTGTTTGATGTGCGCTACAGCTAATTTCACAGGCAACGATACACCGAACTAAAAACGGAAACGGCCGTAACCCATCCAGCACTTTCCGCTAACAGGTTACGGCCACTTACAATCCAATCCTTACACACGATTGCGGAAATAATCGACCGTCTGCTGCAATCCCTCAGCCAGATTCACCGTCGGCTCCCATCCCAGCACCCGCTTCGCCTTGCTGATATCCGGGCGGCGCACCTTCGGATCATCCGTGAAGCGATCATCCCCCGGCTCCACAAACACAATGTCCGATTTGCTGCCAGCAATCTCCACCACCGCTTCCGCAAACTCCAAAATGCTCATTTCCACCGGATTACCAATATTCACCGGCAATTTTTCCGCAGAAAAGAGCAGGCGGTAAATCCCCTCAACCAGGTCCGTGTAATATTGGAAAGAGCGCGTTTGTTTGCCATTTCCATAGACGGTTATGGGCTGGCCTTTCAACGCCTGCGCGATGAAATTAGGCACAACACGCCCATCATTTAAGCGCATGCGTGGGCCATAGGTGTTGAAGATGCGCACAATGCGCGTTTCCAGGCCATGATACCGTTGGTAAGCCAACGTCATTGCTTCGGCAAAACGTTTTGCCTCGTCATACACGCCGCGCGGGCCAATCGGATTAACATTCCCCCAATAATCCTCCGGCTGCGGGTTTATTTCCGGGTCGCCGTACACTTCCGATGTAGAAGCCAACAAATAGCGAGCATTTTTCGCTTTCGCCAAACCAAGCGTGTTGTGCGTGCCCAACGATCCTACTTTTAAGGTGGGAATAGGATGTGCCAGATAATCATTTGGGCTGGCAGGCGAGGCAAAATGCAGCACAGCATCCAACGACCCTGGCACATAAATGTAATTGCTCACATCATGTTTAATAAAGCTAAACCGCTCATGCCCGAATAAATGGGCCAGGTTATCCATATTACCTGTGATGAGATTATCCATTCCCACCACAGTGTGTCCTTCCTGAATAAAACGATCACTTAAATGTGATCCTAAGAAGCCGGCGGCTCCGGTAATCAATACGCGCATCTTGCCTCCTTCAAAAATAGCCTCCCGGAGGTTCATCTCATGCGGCGAGCCTACCATTGACAACCTCCGGGAGGTTGGTTTTCATGCATGGTGGTCGGCAGCCGCCGGTGAAGTCTCCTCTAAGCTTTGCTAAATCACATAATTTCGCCTATTGTATCGTAGCCCACCAGATTTAGCCTACCCGAAGCACCATCCGTACATAAAACGTCATAAACTCGTTACCTACCACGAGCAGCAAACCTTCACAAATCGACGATAATCGGTCGCAGTTTACCAATTCCCACCCCGCCCCCACTCGCAAATCACCTATCATCACGGTATACTTTTGCCTATCAACGCACACGGAGTTAAGTATGCTTGCAAATGAAGCGCCACAGCAAGAAATAACTTCAGCTACGCCGGACACAGAACAACGCAAAGCAGACCACATTCGCATCAACCTTGAAGAGGATGTCGCCTTTCGCAAGCTGACAACCGGCTTAGAGAATTATTTTTTCCTGCATCAGGCATTGCCAGAATTGGATCTGGCACAAATTGATACACGGACGACAATTTTTGGGAAGGAACTGCAACGGCCGTTACTCATTTCCTCCATGACCGGGGGCACGGCCCGCGCCCGCACCATCAACCTCATCCTCGCCGAAGCAGCACAAAGTGCCGGCATGGCGATGGGGCTTGGCTCCATGCGTGCCGCCATCGAAGACCCCGCCCTCGCCGACACTTACCAGGTACGTCAGGTCGCGCCAGACATTCCCCTTTTCGCCAATTTGGGAGCGGTACAGCTCAATTACGGCTACGGCCTGGACGAATGTCGCCGCGCCGTAGACATGATCGAAGCCGATGCCCTCATCCTGCACTTCAACGCGCTGCAAGAGGCGGTACAACCTGAAGGAGACGGCAACTTCGCCGGACTGTATGCCAAAATCGAGGCGATTTGCCGCGACTTGTCCGTGCCGGTCATTGCCAAAGAGGTTGGTTGGGGCTTTGCCGAAGCGACCGCACGCCGCCTGGCCGATGTCGGCATTGCGGCCATCGACGTTGCTGGCGCCGGGGGCACATCCTGGAGCCAGGTGGAAATGTATCGCGCTCCCACGCCGCGCCTGGCACGCGTGGCCGGGGCATTTGTAGATTGGGGCATCCCAACGGCCGTTTCCATCCAACAATGTCGCCGCGCCACCGCCACCCTGCCTATCTTCGCCAGCGGCGGCATCAAAAACGGCATCGACGTCGCCAAGTGCATCGCCCTGGGCGCCAACATAGCCGGGCTGGCGGGCGATTTCCTCCGCGCGGCTGACAAAAGCGGCGTGGCTGGCGTCATCGAGCTGGCCGAAACCATCACCGACGAACTACGCGTCGCCATGTTTTGCAGCGGCGCAGCCAATTTGCATGCGCTGTCACAAACACCACTCTACACCCAATTTTAAGAGATGATGATGAAAAGCGAACTCGACATACGCTCACAAGAAATGTTACCCGCCGTTGAAGCAGAAATGCGTGCCGTTCTCAAGGCAAACAACGGCACGCCCGACCTGTTTTATGGCATGATGCACTACCACATGGGCTGGGCTGACGCCAATTTACAACCAGCGCACGTCCATGCTGGCAAACGGATTCGCCCCTTGCTCTGCCTCCTCGTTTGTCAGGCGGCAGGCGGAGATTGGCAGCAGGCCGTGCCAGCGGCCGCCGCGATTGAAATCCTGCACAACTTCACGCTCATTCACGATGACATCGAAGACGTCAGCCCCACGCGCCGTGGCCGCGATACGGTCTGGCAGTTATGGGGCGTGCCGCAGGCAATCAACAGCGGCGATGCCATGTTTGCTTTGGCACATCTGGCATTGGTGCGCTTGTTAGAGCGGGGTGTGGAAGCGCCGATTGTCGTGGAAGCGCTGCGCCGCTTCGATGAAACTTGTTTGCGCCTGACGCAAGGTCAATATGCAGACATGGATTTCGAAAAACGGGATACGGTGAGTGTGGCTGATTATATTGAGATGATTACGGGGAAAACGGCCGTTCTCGTCTCTTATTCTGCCGCAGTCGGTGCGCTCATTGCTGGGGCTGATTCGCGTACCATCAATCATTATGCGCAATATGGCCTCGAATTGGGGCTTGCCTTCCAGGTCATCGATGACATTCTCGGCATTTGGGGCGACGAAAAGCGCACTGGCAAATCGGCCGCGACCGACATCATCACGCGCAAAAAGACCATGCCCGTCCTTGACGGACTATCCAGAAGTACGGCATTGCAAGAGCTGTACAGCGACGACACACCCAATGACGACTTTGTGCCCCGTGTCATCGCCATTTTAGACGAAGTTGGTTCGCACGAATTTGCTGCCAGCAAAGCGACGACCCATTCAGAAAACGCATTGCAACATCTGCACGCAGCCAATCCTGTTGGCGAAGCAGCCCAAGCCCTGAACCAACTTACGGCCACGCTGCTTCACCGCGATTTCTAACACACCACAAACCAAATAACCGCAAACCTACAACAAAAAAGCCCGGTGGTTTTGATTCCCACCGGGCTTTTCTTCAAATTACGCTCTAACGAACATTAATCTTCATCATAATATTCGTCATCATCATCGTCGTCATGGCCAGTTGTTCGCGCATCGGCCGCAGCCGCAGCAATCGCCGCCAATATATCGTCTTCCGTATTGTCGTCGATTAATGTACTGCTCAAATCAATTGGCTCCATCAAATGTTCCAGTTCGTACTCATCAGGTTCAGGTAAGGCAGCTTCCTCACCACGGTTCTTTGATATTTGGAAGCCAGTCCCGGCCGGAATCAATTTACCGATGATGACGTTTTCCTTCAAGCCGACCAGTTGGTCTTCCTTACCGGCAATGGCAGCACCGGCAAGCACGCGAATCGTGTGTTGGAAGGAGCTGGCAGACAAGAAGCTTTCCGTATTCAGGGATGCCTTGGTAATACCCAACAAGACCGGTTCTGCCTGTGCTGGCTGACCACCCTCTTCAATCACTTGCTCATTCATTTCCAGGAATGTGGGTGAGTCTACCAGTTCACCGGGCAGCATTTCCGTATCGCCCGAATTCGTGATGACTACTTTGTTGAGCATTTTACGAATGATGACTTCGAAATGCTTGTCGTGAATGTTCTGTCCCTGTGGCCGGTATACCTGCTGCATTTCACGCAACAAATATTGGGTAACGGCATCACGCCCTAGAATGTCAAGAATCCGGTGCGGGTTTTTGGAACCTTCAGTTAGCTGATCGCCTGGGTTAACGCGCTGTCCATCATTAATTAACATACGCATACCGGCGGGAATTTCGTAATCCCGTTCTTCCCGGCTTTCCCAAACAACCTTAACCAGGTCTTTGTCAACCACTACACGGCCAGCACGACGCACCGAAATAATGTCGTCATCTTTCTCGGCCAAGATGCCACCGACTTCGATCTCATCGTTGTTCTGGACTTTGACTGCCCAACCAGCAGGAATCTCGTAGACATCGTCTACCAGTTTGCTCTCTGTGACAAACACATGGCGGACACCATCAATCACACGAATTTCGGCAATGCCACCAATTTCTGTGATGACGGCTTCACCTTTCGGGCGCTGCCGTGCTTCAAACAACTCTTCAACACGGGGCAAACCCTGTGTAATGTCACCACCCGACTGTGCCGTACCGCCGGTATGGAAGGTACGCAAGGTCAACTGGGTACCCGGTTCACCAATGGATTGTGCCGCGACAATACCAACGGCCGTTCCCTGTGAAACAGGCTTGCCACGAGCCAAATCAATACCATAGCACTTCGAGCAAATTCCCAAGCGCAGCTCACAAGTCATTGGCGAATGCACATAGACTTCTTCAACACCTATCGTGTCAACCTGCTCGGAAATCTCCTCCGTGAAATACTCACCTGTATTGATAACCAACTCACCGGTATCAGGGTCAGGAATGGGCGCAGCAGCCACACGTCCCAAGACACGTTCAGCCAACGTTTGCTTGCCAAAGTTATCGGAACGACGCACCCAAATGCCATTCGTCGTGCCGCAATCATCGGCCATCACGATTACATCTTGAGCCACATCCACCAAGCGGCGTGTCAGATAACCAGCATCTGCTGTACGCAAAGCGGTATCAGCCAAACCCTTGCGTGCGCCGTGTGTCGAGATGAAATACTCCATCGCGTTCAAGCCCTGGCGGAAGTTAGACTGAATCGGAACCACGATAATACGGCCGCTAGGATCAGCCATCATACCGCGCATCCCAGCCAACTGCGTAATGGGACCAAAGCCACCTTTACCCGCACCAGACAGCGCCATAACAGCCATAGGGCCGGCCGGATCCAACGCTTTCCGCACTGCATTCGCCACAGCATCCTTGGCGTTGTTCCATTGTTCCACCGTGCGCTGATATTGCTCTTCTTCCGTCAGCAAACCACGACGATATTGGCGGTCAATTTCGTCCACATTCTTACGCGCCGTAAACAAAATCTCTTCCCGCTCTTCGGGAATTGTCAGGTCAGCAACAGCAACCGTTACACCGGAGACCGTGGCATATTTAAAGCCAACGTTCTTGATGCTGTCGACCATGTCAATGGTGGCATCGTCACCCAAGTCACGATGGACCCGGTTAATGAGACGATTGACGCCGCCCTTGTCCAGCAACCAGTTGATGAAGCGCCATTCCGGGGGCAGTGCGCGATTAAACAACACACGTCCCGGCGAAGTCTCAATGACCCGACGCTGTGGTTTCCCATCAGGATAACGCTTGTTGTTATCGTCAAAATAGGTTTCGGTCATCAACTTGATACGCGCATGAATATCCACCAAACCCAGATCGTAAGCCAGTTCGACTTCATCCAGGTTGCTGAACATACGCCCTTCGCCGTGACGCCCGTCATGAATTAACGTTAAGTAGTAAACGCCAAGCACCATGTCCTTTGAAGGGCCAACAATCGGTTGCCCGTCGGCCGGCTTCAACAAATTGCGGGTTGCCATCATCATATCAATGGCTTCTTTTACCGCTTTTTGCGACAAAGGAACATGCACAGCCATCTGGTCACCGTCAAAGTCCGCATTAAAAGCAGAACATACCAGTGGATGGAGTTGAATCGCTTTCCCCTCCACCAATTTGGGCATAAAAGCTTGAATACCCAAACGGTGCAAAGTAGGCGCACGGTTCAACAAAATAGGACGGCCTTGAATGACCTCTTCAAGCACTTCCCACACTTCCGGTGGCTGTCGCTCAATAAAGCGCTTGGCCCCTTTCACATTGCTGGCGTAACCATATTTCACCAGTTTGCTAATAACAAACGGGCGGAACAATTCCAAACCCATTGTTTTGGGCAAACCGCATTCGCCAAGCTTCAGTTTGGGACCGACGACAATGACAGAACGCCCAGAGTAGTCAACGCGCTTACCCAACAAGTTGCGACGGAAGCGCCCTTTCTTCCCCTTGAGCATATCGGACAGGGATTTCAATTCGCGCCGACCACGACGGCTGAGAGCCTTACCGCGTTGGCTGTTGTCAATCAAGCTGTCAACAGCTTCTTGCAACATACGTTTTTCATTACGCACAATCACATCAGGAGCGCCCAACTCTAAGAGGCGCTTGAGGCGGTTGTTGCGATTAATGACACGACGGTACAAGTCATTCAGGTCTGATGTGGCAAAACGACCACCATCTAACTGCACCATTGGGCGCAAGTCTGGCGGGATCACAGGCAGCACAGTTAAAATCATCCACTCAGGACGATTGGAACTTGCCCGCAGCGCTTCGACGACCTGTAAACGCTTTGTCGCACGTTTGGCTGCTTGCTTGGAGCGTGTCGTACGAACTTCACGCCACAAGTCACGCGCCAACTTATCCAGGTCCATATTGCGCAAAATTTCATGGAATGCTTCAGCACCCATGCTTGCCCGGAAGACGTTCCCGAATTTGCTTTTCAGGTCACGGTAATCGTTTTCGTTCAGGAATTGCATTTGCGCCAGGCTTTCCAATAGTTCTTTATTGGCCTGAGCCTGTTGGCGCATACGCACCAGTTTTTGTTCAAGCTGAACACGAAGATCATCTTGCACAGAGCCTATTTCGCTGCGCAATTCGACAAGCTCGCGCTGCATGGCAGCAACTTCTGATTGGTGATCTTCTTCGCTTTCTTTCTGCACGAGGTTCAGGCGTTCTGTCGTGATCTCTTGCACCAAAACGGTGTGCTCACGGCCGATTACTTCGCCTTTCTTGGCAATCCCAGCGCCGCCCAGTTTAATATCTTCGGAAGCGGCCGTTCCCATCAAGTTTGCCAAACGCTGCTCCATTTGCTTCGCTTCTCGCACAACCTCATCGGTTGCCGCAGACAAGCGATCATCAAAAGACGCATTCAGTTCGACAAGACCTTCTTCTAATTCCGTCAAACGTGATGATACATCACCGGTTGCTTCGCCTGTTTTTTCCTGCAACTTAACCTCAAGCTGCATTTCTGCTTCTTGAAGTTCTTCAGCCAGGCGTTTCAAGGCACGCTGCCGCGCATCTTCGTCAACATGTGTCACAACATATTGCGCAAAATAGAGGACGCGGTCCAAATTCCGGCGTGAAATATTTAATAATAAACCCATATAGCTGGGAACACGTCGTGTATACCAGACATGGGCAACAGGAGCAGCTAATTCAATGTGTCCCAGCCGTTCCCGGCGCACCGAAGAACGCGTAATTTCTACACCACATTTATCACAAACAATACCCTTGTAACGAACATTCTTGTATTTACCACAGTAACATTGCCAATCACGCGTTGGCCCAAAGATCGCTTCACAGAACAAGCCATCTTTCTCTGGGCGTAAACGGCGATAGTTAATTGTCTCAGGTTTTGTAACCTCGCCGTATGACCATGAACGAATGTGTTCTGGGGATGCTAAGCTGATGCGCAACGAACGGAAATCTGTTGTCTCCACCTAGTTGACCTCCCAAAAAAGTAGTAAAGCTCCAACCCTTCTTCCAACAATGTTTTTAAGCCCCCCTAAAAACAGGGAAATTCTTATAAACACATAAAAGAGCGTATGGGCTTGCCAACGCTCTTACTGCCAATGCTTATCACGACTGGCGTCATTATATCAACACTCTTCAATATGTCAACGCTTTTCATATTAGAAAAAGGTGATAACACAATCGGGTGATAATATCGCAATATGGGCGGGTTTGCAAGTGCAAATTCGAGTTTTCGAGTTTTGGGCATACTGACAGGAACAAGTTCTTTGCGCTACAATGAACCAAACATAGCCGTTTTAATGCAATACACCTTCCATTTTATTTGTCCAAGAACAAATCCCACAAGCAAGAAGCGGAATATGAAAGAAGCACAATTTATGCCCTTGTCCGATTACCAACCCTATCCAGAATCTGAAATGAAACAGCGTGCGGCGGCATTTTATGCAGAAATGCGGCGGCGGCGCAGTGTGCGGCACTTTTCAGAGCGACCGGTGCCCCAAGAAGTGATTGAGTCGTGTTTGCAGGCGGCGGGCACTGCCCCAAATGGGGCAAATATGCAGCCATGGCATTTTGTCGTAGTCAGCGATCCGGCTATTAAGAAGCAAATCCGCACGGCAGCCGAAGCTGAAGAACAGGAATTTTACGAACGGCGTGCATCAGAAGATTGGCTGGAGGCATTAGCGCCGTTGGGGACAGATGCACACAAGCCATTTTTGGAAATTGCCCCTTATCTAATCGCCATTTTTGCCCAAAGTTATAGTCTGGATGAAGAGGGCAAGAAAGTGAAGCACTATTATGTGCAGGAATCGGTGGGGATTGCTACGGGTATGTTGATAACGGCCGTTCACCATGCCGGGTTAGTCTCATTGACGCACACGCCCAGCCCGATGAAATTCCTCAATGAAATCCTGGGGAGGCCAGCCTGGGAACGGCCGTTTCTACTCCTCGTCGTTGGCTATCCGGCCGAAGACGCCGAAGTCCCCGTCATCACAAAAAAACCGTTGGCCGACATCGCCACCTTTCTCTAAAATGCACGTTAATACCCTGTGCAAGTGGCGTGATATGGCAGCGGTGAAAAATAATTTTCCCACTCCTGGTCAGTGAAATTTCCTCCAGCAGTGGCACAAGCCTGTTTGAGCAAGCTCTCGATATCCAAATGCCAAAGATAGTTGATTGGGGATCCGTCAGCCTGCTGAGTTGTAGCCATTAACCACTCGTTATTGGCGGCAAAGGAAACGGCCGTTATCGTCACACCATTCGTCTGCAACAAAATCGGCACGATCTCGGTTTGTCGTTGAACCATGTGCAAATCCCACAAAGCAACGGTGCCATCTGCATACCCCACAGCCGCCCACTGCCCGGAAAAATCAAACCCCATACTGGTTACATTTGCAAGGGAAACGGCCGTTTCCCCCACCCCATCTCCCAACGGCGGCAGCAGAATCTTCTGGCTAACACCATCCTGCTGCATTTGCCACACTTCAACATGATGAGAATCTTTCCCCACAGTCCCCAACCAGCCACTGTTGGGGCTAAACAGAAGCTGTTCAATCACGGATTCGGCCGTTAACACAATCGGCTCACGCCAAAAATCACTTTGCGTCAAATCATAAAGAAACGCCCGATTGCTTTTTGTGCGAACCGCCAGCCAATGCTCATCAGAACTAACGAAGGCATCCAGGATTTCGAGCGGCTCATCAATGGCAATTTGCAGCGACCCGTTAGATGGGTTGTCCGCGTCCAAATCGAGCAGGCGAAATGTCTCGTCTGCCTCACGAATAACCACCCATTTTTTATTGTGCATAACGGCCGTTTCCATCTTCAGCGTGCCCGTTGTCGTCATGACCGTCCCCGTCGTCAACACCTGCCAGATAGCATGTTTAATGGCAGGCGGCGGATTGGTTTCCCATTTAATGAGATCGTACGCTTCAACGGCCAATAACAAACCATGCCGTTTATTCTCTCCATAAATATGGGTCGCCAATGTGGCGATTGTCCCAGCCATTCCCTGGCGTGCCGTCGTCATTTCCACCGCTGTCAAACGAGCAGCCACCGTCGCGGTACTGGTAGCCGCAGCCGTGTGTCGATTCATTTGCCGCATACTAAACAAAGAGAGAACAACAAACAGGCTTAAGGGAACAAGCAATAAAGGCAGCCGCTTAATCGGCAGGGGAAGAGACGCGGGTGACGGTGAATGCATTCTACGACGTCGGTTCATAAGATTCACTGGCGTATAAACCGGCAGCCATGTACCGGCACATGTAACATCTATCAAACAACCTTGGATCTTTCGGATTTCGCAGGGTTTGTATCTATCGTTAAATACGCAATACGCAATACGCAAGCTGTGTTCAAACCCCGAAAAGAAAGACCCACACCTACATACAACAGGTCTACTACTTACGCATCTGGTATCACATCCATCGCGCAACGGAAGCCAACACCCCGGTATAACAACTCTTCACTAATGCGCTCAAAGCGAATGGTCGGCACAGCAGCAAAACGCGCCGTTGTGCGCAAATCATCGGCAGCACTATCCCACGCGCCGCCACGCAAAACGCGCAGACCGGTATCTGTTTCATTCGGTTGACCGCCAGGATTGGTTACATAATAGTCTGGGGTATACCAATCCTGAACCCACTCCCACATACTGCCCGCCATCCCGTATACGCCAAAAACGCTAATCCCTTCAGGCAAGGCATTAACCGGAAGAAGCGACGACGAAAAGATGTTGCTATTTAAGGAAGGATCGTCGAAAACAGCAAGGTTTCTTGTTGGCACGGCCGTTCCCCATGGATAGATACGGCCGTCTATACCCTTAGCCGCATACTCCCACTCCGCCTCAGTCGGCAGCCGCGCACCCGTCCACTCACAATACGCCTGAGCGCCATACCACGTCACCCAATTGGCTGGAAACTGTTCATAACCCGTCTTCGGCTCATAAAAACCCAAATTATTGAGCAGAAACGTGAACTGTGTCTCCGTGCCCGTTGCCACACAATCAAACCCCAAACATTTCTGCCGATAACCACCCAAAAAATTCAAAAACGCCGCATATTGCTGCACACTGACTTCATATTGGTCGATATAAAAGTTAGACAGCGTCACCTCATGTGCAGGAGTCTCGTCCGCTGCCGCACTGGCATCATCCACCGCACCCATCCAAAAAGTATGCCCGGTAATATACAACATCGGCATTTGATCTTGAATACGAACCGTCGCGCTCAACTGTGCTTGCACACTTAACTGCGCCATCAAGACAAGTGGGTCTGGCGTCGCCGTCGGCTGCGGCGTTTCCCCCACAACGGGCTGTGTAACCACCAATGTCGGGGTTGCCTGTGCCACAATTGCTTCTTGTGTTGCCAAAGCCCCTTCATATTGCGCCGTGGCCGTGGCCGCAGCAATCGTCGCCGCCTCCGCCGCGGCCGCAGTCGCGCGGCTTGCCGATTGGGCTTGACTGGTCGCCACTTCCCGTGTCACTTGCTGCGCCGTATGAGTTTGCTCAGCCTGCACCGTTGCCAAGGCCAACGACCCAAGCAAAGCCTCATTGGTACTTTGCGCGGCAATCGTCTCCGCCTCCGTTTGCAGTTGCAGATAATTGCTCCATAACAAAGCACCGACAATGGCAATCGCCAGGATGAAGAGCAAAGCGACATTGAACTGCCGCAAACGCCGCGCAGCCACAGCCTGCGCTTCAGCGCGTTGCTTCTGCTCCTCTGCGCGTGCCTTCTCCGCTTCAGCACGTTGCTTTTGCTCCTCTGCCAGCTGACGCGCTGCTTCTAGTTCGCGCAAACGCGCGGCCTCTTTTTCGCGCTCGGCACGCACAGTCTCTTCCTGACTGGCCGTGATGAATTCACGCTCCAACTCATTCAAATCGCTGTATTCCAACGCTTCACGCAGCAGCGCACCACGCAGCAGGGCATCTGCATCGCGGCCTAAGGATTCCCAATTTTGCGCCAAAGAGGTCAGGCGCAGCCGTTTGCGCAGCACCACCCGTTCCTCATCGAGCCATTCAACCAGCCGCGGCCAATTGCGCACCAACGCTTCGTGCGCGACTTCAACCTGGTCATCATTCGTAGAACTGCTGCGGGTGAGATGAAGAAGGCGAGAGCTGATGAGCTTGTCTAAAACGCGATCCACGCGATCTTGCGCTTCGCCTGCCTGATACAACGCTTTGCGACGAATGCGATTGCGCGTCACTTCCAGCCCTTCACTGGGCTGCACCAAGCGCAGCAAAATGCGGCGCAGCGTCACCTGCTCCTCTGGAATGAGCGATGTGTAGAGGGCATCGGCGGTGCTGGCTAAAGCCTGCGCAACGCCGCCCAACTGGCGGAAGCTTTCCCAGGTCACGCGATTACGCTGCCGCTTTTCCCATAACTGCAACAATGTAAACTGCAACAACGGCAAAGCGGCCGGTTCCCCCACAATTTCGCGGATGAGTTCATCCACCAAACCTTCTTGGAATTTAAGCCCCACATTCTCTGCCGGTTTCAAGATGGCGTCATATAGTTCTACGGCGGTCATAGCGGTAACGCGCACGGCGTTCTGCTCAAACAATGCTTGCAGCAGCGGCATGGTTGCCAGATGGCTTTCGTAATCTGTGCGCATGGTGAGAATGACGGTGTGGCGCTGTTCGGGGGTTTGCATCAGGTGAAGCAGGTTGTTGACAAAAGCGCGGCGTTCTTCTTCATCCAGGCAAAGGGTGAAGGTTTCTTCAAACTGGTCGATGGTAATGACAACGGCCGTTTCCCGTCCCCGTGTCACCATCTTCGTCAAATACTGCGCATCTTGGCGCAGCGCTTCGATATGATCAAGCCAGGCATGCAAATCCTCGTCCGGCGTCACAATTAAACGCGCCAGATTTGCCAACGGGGCCGAGCCAGGGACAATCGACGGAAAATAATGCCAGGCGTCGCTGCCAGGAAGCAATGTACCCGCTTGCAGCAGCGGCAATAAACCAGCCAGCACCACCGACGACTTACCGCTGCCGGATGGCCCAATCACCCCCACCAGACGGCTGGCGCTCACCTGCTTTGCCAATTCCTCAACCAACTGCGCTCGACCAAAAAACACCGCTTGGTCTTGCAGTTGAAACGCATCTAAACCAACATAGGGGCACAAATGGTCGGGGATTTCCGGCTGCAACGCCGGGTCAAAATCATGCAGCAGCGCATCATCAGGCTCCTGCCCCGCGCGAAATAATTCATTTTCCCAGTAATCAAGCAAATTTTGTGCTTCCCAACGCGCCTCATCTTCCTCAAGGTAAGCGCCTGCTGCCCGACCCCGCGCAATGAAAGTATGGACATCCGCGTAAAACGCATCCGCCTGATTATCGCCCCGTCGCTGTTGCAGCAAATCACGATGCCCTGCGCGTAATGCAGACAATGACAGAAAAGGGGTCGCATCATTTTCAGAAATATGGGCCACACTGTCTGGTCCACTCATTGAAAACCTCTCCACAACAAATCCAGAGATAACAAATCTAAAGAACCGCCAACTTCTTGCAATTCCTGACACAAGGCCAATGTTTGCATGTCAACCAAGCGAAAACTGCGCCCAACCTGACTGCGAAAACGGCGGAATGCACGCCGGATTACCACCACATTGCCAGCCGACAAGGCTGCATCTAATTCCTCAGCCGCTTTTTGTGTTCCTTCCACCCAAGATTCCTGGCTCAGGTCAGACAATCCTTTGACCATCGGCTGAATGTCATACCAGGCATCTTCTAGCTCATCAACGCTTTGCAAAAGCGTCGCTTCAACACGGCGCAGTTCATCATCAAGCTCTTGCAAAGCATTATGCTCCTGAATCAAAGCTTTGAGCTGAATATCCATGCGGCTGAGAGCCGCAATCGCTTTCTCATTTTGCTCGATCAGCTCTTGCGCTGACAGCGCCGCTTCCATGTTTGCCAATTTTTCCTTGATGGTTTGCAATGCCGCAACCAATCCATCGAGGCGCAAGTTACCGGCGGTCGTTACCAATTGTGCGTTGATGCGCGAAGGCTGCCGGTTGAGAACACGGTAAATAAGCCGGGTGGCTGATTTCAGATTTTCTAACTCGAAGCTCTCAATTGCTGTCGTTAGTTCGCGTTTCGCCTCTTCTAGCTGGCTTGTCCAGCGCATTTCTGTGGCGTCTAGCTCCCCTTGCATTGCCGCGAGAACGAGGTCGTCTATTTTGCCGCGCAGTTCGGGTTCGTTGAGCAAAATGCTGTCCCAGGCGGCATCGTCATCTGGCAGGCGGCGCTGGTCGTTGTAGAGCAAAAAGTAACGGTTTTCCAACTGCTGCATTAAATCATGCAGTTGTTTATAGATGTTCACGTTTTTGATTTGGTCAGAAGTCGCCTGGAAATCGGTCTGAAAAGCAACCAGGACTGTGCGCATTTCGGGCGAGCGCAGGAGGTGTACCAGGGTTGTGATGCCTTTGCTGATCAGTTGTGTTTCGTGCCCCATACGGGGAATGGAGGCTGGCGGGGTAACTATGGGGAAGCTGATTTCTTCCTGCTGATCGGTGAGCAGGCTAACCCAATCAAACTGTGGGCGGTATTGGCGCACGACAACAACTAATATTGACAGGCGCTGGTTGCGCTCCATGTAGGAGACCAGTTCACGCGCTTTATCAGCCTTACCGCCAGGTGGAAGGCTTTCATAATCGACCCGCACTTCAAAGCAAAGATCGCGCAGTTCATTGTCACTGAAAGCAGTAACAATGAACTGTTTTAGTTTTGTGGGGCTAATGTATTTACCTTCGGGAATTATTAGTTGGCCGCTTGTCATAATACCCTATTATGATGGGCATTATAAGCGGAGATGGGGGAAAAGTAAACAAGGCAGGCAGGTGGCCGAGTGTTAATCAGGAGGCGAAGCGCCTCTCAAAGCTGTCTGCATACAAGCTATCTACTCGACAAAAATTTCAACACGTTCGCCATCTTCTTCGTTGGTGTAGTCGAAAACTTTGCCTTGCTGCCCACCGCGAATGGCTTCCATCACTTGTTGAAATTCAACGTTTTCGTCATCAGGAATGAAGCGTGCGCCCATTTTGATGCCCACGTTTACCAGCCCCATAGGGATGTTGACGCTGACTTTGTTGCGCCCCTGGTTCAGGTCGGTGACGCGCACGCGGAACCAACGTGGCTTGCTGGCGCCTTTGAGGGGAACGGCCGTTTCCCCTTGTGTGTCCTGATCTAAGGCCCGCAGCAATTCGGCACCTTCGCTCGCACTAATCTTGCCTTCTTCAATCATTTTCAAAATTTGTAGTCGTTCTTCTGTGGTTGCCATACGATGACACTCCCTCTAATCCGTAATCGGTATTCGTTTTTAGTCGTCGTGATTAAATCACGCTGCGATCATAAGTTACATCCCAGCGCATGTGGGTCAATGTACGTTGGATGGAAAAGTTTGCTTGTTCCAACAAGTCGCTCATGACTTCATCGTGATCCGGGTGATTGATGCGCACATTGCGGCGCGACATGGTACGCACACGGCGAACGAGTTTTGCCAGCAACGGCCGTTCCAAATGCCCGCGCCACTGTGGATGCACACGCACAGAAAGCTCATACGATTGCAGCCATTCACCGACAAGCGACCCGACGCCCACTAAACGGCCGTTATCATCCACAATCCCCCACATCTCCTGCTGCCGCCCATTCATAAAATTAGACACAGATTGCATAAACCCCGTCCGATAAAATCCACTCGGCAACGGTTCCGGCCAATTCAAATCCGGGTGCAAACAATCCACATCCAACTGATACGCCTCTTGCCATTGTCGCCGCGACAACGGGCGAATGACGGGGGGCTTGCTGCCCTCACGCGCCGCAGGAATCTCGCGCAGCCGCGATAACGAACCACGCCACAAAGCCATACTGCCTATTTTGTGAAAGTTCAATGATCGATACAAATCAATAGCCGGGTAATTGTCTTTAACAACTTGCAGCATGACGACATTGCCATGCCGCGCCCGTACCTGATTCATCACCGCATCCATCAACGCCCGCGCAATCCCACGCCGCCGATAATCAGGATGCACAGCCACATTTGCCACAATGTGGCGACCCGGTACTTTTGTCGCAATCAAGGTCACATTGCCAACAATGCGATCACCCTCTTGCCAGATATACCCAGGTGCCAGACGATTGTAACGAGGATGAAACCGCCACAAAAAATCCGGCTGGTTGGTCATACTGCCATGACGGACAATACTTCGTCCGCCCTGGTCCATCTTTTCGCCAAAAGCAAGCTCCAGCAGTTCAACAACCTGAGGTACGTCCTGCTTAAGATTGATAGGGCGAGGCCCATTTGGAGGCCAATTTGGTGCGGGAATTGTAACTATCATAAAGTCTGCCCATGTCAGCAGAAAAATGATTTAAGGCAATGGTGCCAGTTAAGATTCCCATTAGTTTAACCCGTTCTCCGTGAAGCGTAAACCGCAATCGATGACCAGTCAGGACATTGCAAACAATTGACCATCCCCACCGATTACGGCTTACAGCTTACGAAAACTAATTCTCCAAAGCCTCCAGCAGCATGCTGGCTTCATCCGGCGTGATCAATCCTTGCTCGACCATCTTCAAGATTTTAAGCTGCTCTTCAGCCGATGCTTTTTTCTGTTTCTGCGGCGGTGTCGGCGGCGTTGGACGGCGTGGCGGTGTTTGCCACTCTGTGCGCTGCCGTTCCACCCGCTGCCGGGCGCGCTCGGCGGCTTTTTCGGCACGCTCAGCGGCTCGTTCTGCCTGACGGGCGATTTTCTCAGACATCTTTTGCGAAAAATCTGTCCCAAATTTGCTTTCCAGCTCCGCCGTCACACGCGCCACCTGTTGGTTAACTTGTGCCGTGATTTGTGCGCCCAGCCCTTCGAGATCAATGGAGAAATCGAAATCCATGTCCTCATCGCGGAAACTGTCCCACTCATCATTGACTGGGTGCAAATCTTTCAAGATGATACGGCCGTTTGCCGTCAACGACACCACCGGGCCATCCTCCCCAATCGAGCCAGACAGAGAACCATCTTCTTCAAACACTTTCTCCAACTGCAAACGATTCGAGATTTGCGGCGCGGTCGCCGTTAGCAGCAACGGGGATTGCACCGGCCAACGCAGCACAATGTCACCGGCTGCCGTAAAAGCATGTTTGCCCGGAGCCAATTCACCATACAGGCGAACGTCTCCCTGAATCTCGCCAATATCCGTTTGTCCGCCCAAAAAGCGGAAATTCGCGTCACGCATCCCGCTTTTTAGCGTTACATCGCCGGTAACATTGCGCAAACCAACATCTCCGGCAACGGTGTTGATGCTCACAGAACCGTTCACACCACGAGCCGACAAATCGCCAAACACATCGTTTACGCGCATGTCACCAACATGGCGAAAAACGGCGTCGCCGCTGATATTGTTGACGCTGACTGCGCCATCAATGTTTTTCGCGGACAAATCGCCTTGCACATCACCCAGTTTAGCGCCAGCTCCGGCCGAGAGGATGACATCACCAGAAGCGGAGCCAATGCTGACATCTCCCTGCACACCGCGAATGATGGTGTCGCCATGCACATGGGTGACGGCCAGGCTGCTGTTTTCGGGGACAGAGAGGCGTAAACGGCCGTTGCTGCGCAGCGTCAGCCCACCGTCAACCTCATCCACCTGCACATCATCCCCCTTCACCATCACCGTCATATCACCCCAGCCCTTCACCACCAGGTCGCCACGACAAGCCTCAATCAATAAATGGGGCATCTTACCAACTTCATATTTATCAGTCATAGGATTTGCTCCCTCTGTTGTGTAATTTGCAAAATCATCATACAGAGCCTAATCAATATAAATCTGCACATGTTCCTGGCTTTCTTCATCCTGCACATCAACCAGAATGCCACTGCCACCATCCGCCAACATCGTCTGCAATTCTTCCATATTCAAACCGGCAACTTCTGGCGTGAAATGGCTTGCCAGCGTAAATCCAAACTTCAACATACGCAGCGGGATATTGACACTGACCTTGCTTTTGCCCGTTTCCAGGTTGCTAACCCGAATACGGAACCAGCCTGGATTCTGCCCATTCTCAACAACAGGCTTTTCCTTTACCGGAGCCGCCGCTAGCGGCGGTTCAGGCTTTGCTTCTGGAGCGGGAGCGGGTTCCGGAGCAGCAGCCGCTGGCGCACTTACCTTTGCCAACATTTCTGCCGCCTCATCCACACCAATTTTCCCATTGGCCAGCAAATCTAAAATCTCTTTGCGTGATTCCACAGACATGATATAACCTCCATTATCAGATGGGCATTTTGCCCGGTATGGTAAGGTGCAGGGAGTGATGGGACTGCCAAATCATCATCACACCTTTGCACCTTTCTCATTTAACTGGCCGGCTGTAAAACAGCGGCCGTGTATCCCATTTGCTGCAAGGCACTGTACAGCGGTGCCGGGTCAGCCATACGGATTGCCCCAAACCACCAACTGCCATTCTGCCCGCGAAAAACATAACCACCACCTGCATGACGCCCCTCAATCGGGATCAACAACTGGGTTGGCTTTCCCGACCGCGCCAGCGTGTTAAACTGCACCGGTTGGTCAAAATACAACTCAACGATCAGCGATTTTGTCGCGTAATCTTCCAACGTCTGATCCGACAAACCAATACTCACCAGGTCCGTGTTGTTTAATTTACTCAACGACGTACTGGCAGCATCAGCCAGCAAATCAAAATTAGCATGACCCGCGCTCAAAACAGTGCGCTGTCCATTATCGACAATGACAATCCGTGACGGCCGTACATTTGTCGCCGTTGATTGAAACCACAACCAGGTACCACTGTTAAACGCATTCACCAGATAGACCATTGCTGCTCCAATCATCACCATCAACAAAAACGGCTCCATAACCCGAATCTTACTTGGGTGACTCATTATCTACCTCCATCGCTCTCATTAAGCGGTGAGCAGTAGCCAGTGATTGGCAGCCACTAACTTTCAATAACTGACTACTGATTTCCTCGTAACAACTGCAATGCCTCCTCTGCTGACAGTCGCCCCGTGTTTAATTCGGCCAAGATTTCACGACGGGTACTTTCAGAGATAGGGCCACGTTCCGGCTCGCCCACTTCATATCCCATTGCATTAATAACCTCTGTCAAACGTGCACGCACCGCCGGGTAAGACATCCCCAATTCTTGCTCCACCCGGTTAATCTTGCCTTCGCAGCGCACAAACAGTTCCACAAAGGCCAACTGTTCCGGAGCCAATTGGTAGAGCCGCCCCAACGTAAATTGCCCTTCTAATGAAGTGTCGCAGCTACGGCAGTGCAGACGGGTGACAGTTAAATCATCTTGACAAATAGGACATTTACCAATAACAGGATTCATGAATCGCTTGCTCCCTTGTAAATCGGATTGTTAATCCGATAGTCGGATTAGCAATCCGACCTACGGTTTTCATTCATGGTGGTGCGTACCACGCATGTTGTCTCCCTTGTATTATGCAGCTTGCGCCGCCATTGAACTTAAATGCAAACTGCCGGTGACTGTTTGCGCCTTAATGCGCCCCGCGCCTTTACCCAACACGCCACTCACTTTGCTGCCAACAAGATGATGCTGCTGTGAGCGTTGTGCCAATGGTAAATCACAGACAATATGCCCTGTGGTTGTGCGTGCATCGAGCTGAGCATCAGGTTCGCGCAGGCGTAATTTCACCTGACCCGTTGTCGTTTTAAATGAGTGTGCCTCACTGCTCAAACTGCCTTGATAATCGAGCGAACCAGTGACGACACGCGCATAAATTGCCCCACCTAAATTAGCCAATTTGGCATCTCCGGTGATGACACGTGCCGTTACCGGTGCCTGTACACCCTGCACACGAAGTTGTCCGGTCGTAACCTTCGCCTGGACAACACAAGTGCTGGGAACATAAATGGTGACAGTTCGCCTTGGTTTTCTGACCAGCCAGCAAACGCTTGAGGTGCTGCTCCCAACCCTCATCATGTTCGGCATACACGTGAACAATGTTTTGCTCATGCGTCACGCGAAACAACATATTTTCTACTTCGGCATCGACAACAATAAGGGGCGCATCGTGTGGTTGAATGGAAACTTTGCCAATTTCCACATACACGTTAAGTTGACACTCTTTTGCCTCGACTTGTTCTTCAAAATGATATGTCTTCATTATCCTACCAACCTTTTAAAATCTTATATCCATGTAAATTTTATCAAGGCGATTAAGTAGATAATAAAGCAAAAATCACCCAAGTCAATAATATATATTAAATTTATCAATTTTCTTATCAGAAAAATTAATTTGATGTGAAATATTATTTAATTTTCTGCGTTTTTATTTAAATTGATTGCGTAAATATTTCACGCAGACTGAGATAAGCGACATAGCCAAAACCCAACAGGCAGGTGGACAGTAAAAATAATGCGCCAAACTGCCCTTTCTGTAAGGCCAGGCCAAGACCCAAACTGGCATATAGAGCTAAAAACAGCTCAATGAGGACAATCCAATCAAATGGAAGTTTGTAGACATTTTGGTTAGCAAGCTGGCCGCCGAACCCTTTTTTGGGCGTGCGCACAAATTCATGTGTGCGCCGCACGGCCGCTTCAATTAATGCCCGACTGTTATTGGGGGCCATCCCAATGGCAATGATCAGTAACGTGGGAAAGTGCCGCAATCGTCGCCCCCAATCTGCATAAAGCACGCGCTGCCCTAACACAAACAGCACCGGCTGCCCCACTCCGGCAATGCTAAAGACCACCATGTAAGGCGAAAAATGGTAATTGAGATAGATAAGTGGCACTTGTAACAGCAGCAGCAGCAAGATAAAGATGTGGGTAATGTAGGCGGACATGGACAACAAGGCATAGAGGCGAGCGCCAATTGTATGGTACGGTGTGCTTAAGATGGCACGGCCGTATTTCAAGAAACATTGCATCGACCCTTTCGCCCAACGTGCCTGCTGGTTTTTATACGCATTCATGCTAACGGGCAGCTCTGCTGGCGCTTCAACTTCCGTCAGAAAACGAAACTCCCACTGCTTCAAAATCGCACGCGTGCTCAAACACAAATCTTCGCACACCGTATCATCCAGCCAGCCACCGGCATCATCAATGCTGACGCGCCGCCAGATTCCCGCCGCGCCGTTGAATTTGGGGAAGAGGTTGGCACGATGGCGCACAGTTTGCTCCATGGCAAAATGTTTGTCGAGGGCAATAGCTTGAACGGCCGTTAATGGCGACTCATCCACATTCAAATGCCCCCAACGCGCCTGGATCATGCCCAGGCGCGGATTGTCACAAAAGTGGGGAATTGTTTCCTGCAAGAAATCGGGTTTGGGCTGAAAGTCAGCGTCGAAAATAGCGACAAACTCACCGGTGGCTTGCTGCAAGGCATTTGCCAGCGCACCCGCTTTGTACCCAACACGCTCCGCGCGTTGCACACAGGTGATGTTAACGCCTTGCTGCTGGTACTGCGCCGCCAACGCCGCCGCTAACTGCGCCGTTTCATCGGTGGAGTCATCCACAATCTGAATTTGCAATTTGTCGCGGGGGTAATCAAGGGAAACGGCCGCTTCCACCAACTGCGTAATCACATACCGTTCATTATAAGTAGGAAGCTGCACCGTCACCGTTGGCAAATCGGCCGGAGCCACTGCCGGAGCCGGAAACGTATCATGCCGATGTCGCCAATAGAGCCAGATCGTAAACAAACCCAGCAAGCCATAGATGGACATTGCCGCCACTGTCAACACATATAAACTGCCAAGAAACTGAATCATGCCGCATCTTCGTCTGCTCGTTTGACAATCGTTTTGAGACGCTTATTGAAGGTACCTCGTGGTATTAACACCTTGCGGCCACACCCCTGGCACACCAAACCGATATCCGCCCCCAGGCGCACCACTTCCCATTCATAGCTCCCACATGGATGCTGTTTGCGCAAACGAACAATGTCGCCTAAATGAATTTCTACATACATGAATAAATCATATCCAATCAACCAAAAACGAATCACAATTACAATGATTCCGTTTTCGATCCATAGCAGGCAGAATTATAGGCAGACGGCCGTTCATGACAACTCACACAGGCAACGTTTAGGCAATGGTTAAACTACTCTCCCGCCACAAGCGCGATCCTGCCAAATAGCAGCCTCCGCGAGGCTGTTCAGGCAATGGTTAAACGGCACAAGAAAGCGTAGAATACACATATGTTACTTGCCAAAATTCTTGTCTTTGCCATCGTTTACTTCATCATCATCCGCCCCATCTACGCCGCCTATGGCTTCACACGCCCGCCACGGCTGCGCGTCACCTATCGCACGCCAGTTGATTTCGCCCCGGAATATGAAAACATAACCTTAACCAGCGCCGACAATACCCGCCTTTCCGCCTGGTATATCCCTTCCACAAATGGTGCCGCCATCTTGCTGCTGCATGGGCACAGCGGCAACCGCCTGGGAGCCATGTATCACGCCGAAAAGCTGGTAAGCGCCGGTTATGGCGTGTTGATGCCTGACCTGCGGCGGCATGGCAGCAGCGAAGGCAAGGTGTTTGGACGGGGTGAAGCGGAGCGGGACGATGTGTTAACGGCCGTTTCCTATCTCAGCAAACGGCCCGACATCAACCCCGGCGGCATCGGCATCTTTGGCATCTCCGTAGGCGGCACACTCGCGCTGCACGCAGCCGCCGCCACCGTCGCCATTCGCGCCGTCGCCGTCGATGGCCCCAGCCTGACAGCGATGGCCGACCTGCCCGCGCCGCAAGGCTGGCTCAATCGCCTCGTCAATTGGCCGCTGCAAGCATATTACATGGCTTTGCTCCAACGTTTTTACCGGAAACGGCCGCTTCCCCCCAACCTCAGCATCCTGCCCCACCTTTCCCAACCCAGCCTCTTCATCGCCACCGGAGAAGGCATGGAGGCACAGCTCACGCGCCGCTTTTACGACGCTGCGCCCGACCCCAAACTGCTGTGGCTCATCCCGGAAAGCAGTCATGGGCAGGGCTGGCACGCCCGCCCCGACGCATATGGACAGGTGTTGGTCTCCTTTTTTGACCATACCTTGATGCACAAAGCGGATGGCGATTGGAGTATGCCAGATTTATCGACGATTGCCGCCACCCTGGAAACGGCCGTTCCCACCCCCACCCCCGCTCCTGCCGTTTCCGAACACGGCAAAATCGCCTACGACGCCACCATCCCGCCGGGGCAAGCCAACGCCGTCGCCATGCTGCTGCTGCCCCTCAGCTTCATCCTTTTCGGCGGTGCCTTTTGGCTCGTCTGGCGCGATGAAATGACCCGGCAGCTAAGCAGCCCGCCGTCGCTGCTAAAGGCGCTGCTGCTTTTTGCATTAGCCATCCTTGTACACGAACTGCTGCACATTTTCGGCTTTCTCGTTGTGGGCAGAGCGCCGCGAACGGCCGTTAAAGTAGGTTTTAGCTGGAAAATGATGGCTCCCTACGCCCATTGCAGCGCCCCCCTCTCAGTGAATGCCTACCGCGTCGCCATCGCCCTGCCAGGATTAATGCTTGGCCTCCTGCCGGGCATCGTCGGCATCGCCATCGGCTCGCTGTGGTGGACACTCTTTGGCGTGCTCATGCTGATTGCCGCAGGCGGCGATCTCGCCGTCTTGCTGGCAGTGCGCCGTGTCCCACGCCGCGCACGCGTCCTCGATCACCCCACAGAAGCAGGGTGCCAGGTGTTGGGGGAAGAAGATGGGCCGTCAATCGCCAATCAGTGAGCCGTTAACCAAAGCATCACGCCTTGCGCGACAGGCGGCAGCGGCAGTGCCCCATTAACGACCACAGCCTCTTGCCCGGTAAAGAACTCGACAAAACGCACGCCGTCGGCTATGCCGCCATTGGCAACAGGCAAAGGTGCAGCCGGGCGCGGCCGTTCCCCACGATGGGCAATGACAATGGCATAACTGGTGGCATCCTCGCGTTGGTAGGCGAAGGTGTCTGCCTCTAACAGCAGCAATTGGAAGCCGCCATTTTGCAAAACGGCCGTTTCTCGCCGCAGCTTAATCACATCCTTGTAAAACGCCAGCAAATCATGGTTCCAATCCGCCTCATCCCAGGGCATACACGCCCGCTGCGACAGCCCCGGCGTATCCGTCAGGCCAATCTCATCCCCATAGTAAATGCTGGGCACGCCGGGAAACGTCATCAGCACCGTCACCGCCAGGCGTTGCAGCGCCTCGTTTTCCCCAGCAGCGTGCGCACACGCGACGTGTCATGGCTGCCGAGCAAATTAAACTGCTGTAAGGCAGCCACCCAGGGAATCGCTGCCAGATGCTGCTGCCACGTTGTTGCCAATGCGGCCGTTGACCAGGGCACAGGCGACACAATCTCCCCTTCCAGACCAATAGCGCCCATGTGCAGCCCACGCAGCCAATGCAGCAGGGGCAAACTAAACCCGGCATAATTCATGATGCCATCCCACTGCCCACCCTCTTGCATGCTTTCGGTGGCATCAAAGAAATTCTCGCCAATCAAATACGCGTCGGCGCGTGTCTCTTTTACAGCCTGGTAAATTCCTTCAGCCAAAACGCGGTTCATCTGCAACGCACCCTGGCGCCCAAGCATGTTGGCGACATCTACGCGCCAGCCATCAGCGGCAAAGGGGGGACGCAGCCATTGGCGAAAGGCGGCATCTTCGCCGACATACATGAGGCGGCGCAGTTCGGCACTGGTGTAATTGAGCTTGGGCAGCACCCAGGCCATCAGCCATTGCGCGTACTTGTCGGGATGTTCGTAGAAGGTAAAGAATTCCGCTTCCGCTGCGCCTATGTCTTGCCGCGCCGCCTGGAACCAGGGATGCCCATAGCCACAATGGTTGGGCACAATGTCCAACAGGTAACGCATATTGCGTGCCGTCAATGCCTGCCGCAGCGCCGCCAATGCCTCATCACCGCCAAAGTGCGGGTCTACGTGGAAATAGTCGGCCACATCATATTTGTGGTTGGTGTAGGCGGTGAAGATGGGGTTTAGGTAAATGGCGTTGATGCCGAGGTCGGCCAGGTAATCGAGCCTGGCGGCAATGCCGGGCAAGTCGCCGCCATAAAAGGTGAAAGGATTGAAGGAATCGGCGGGCGGCGGCGCACCCCAGGGTAAGGTTTGCGGACGCATCCCGTGAAACTCGAAGTCGTCTGGCTGCGGGTTGAGGTGTGGGTCGCCGTTGTGGAAGCGGTCGGGGAAGATTTGGTAGAAAACGGCCGTTTTCACCCATGCTGGCCCCACATAATCTGCCAACAGGCGAAAATCCGTCCTGTCCAGCGGCACGTGTGCCGTTGGTCCGGCGGCTGTGTAAAACCAAACCCCATCCGCTGCTTGCAAGATGAAACGATAATGGACGGTTGGCTGGTTGATTGCCAGGTCTGCTTCCCACCACTGCACAGGCGGGGAAACGGCCGTTTGCTGCATTGGCGTGATTAATTGCTCGCCATCGGGAAACGTGCGCAGGTAAACGCGCTGCACGGGCGCATCATGCCGCAGGCGCAGGCGCACACGCACAACGTCGTTCAGCCTCGGCTGCAAATGAGACACATAATTTGCGGAGCCGTCGTGGTGAACGCTCCGCAGCCAATCGGGAAGGTGTGGTTGGGTTAACATATGTGCGACCCGGCGGAATTATACCTGCTGAGGATGGCGAGCCTTCAAAATCCGGGGACTCCTGCCAGACCCTTGAGGGCGCCGGTTGTAATTGTACGCTGGCCAACGCCCGCACGGTTGTAATGGGACGCGGCCGTCGCCCACTCCCGCTGCTCCTGCGCCACAATGCCCAACTGGTGGTAGGTGGACTGGCTGTAGCGGTCATTGAATTCGATAGGGCGTTGTAATTGGCCGTCGCCCACTCCCGCTGCTCCTGCGCCACAATGCCCAACTGGTGGTGGTGGACGCCTGGCTGTAGCGGTAATAAATGGAGGGACCCGGGTTGTAATGGGTCGCCCACTCCCGCTGCTCCTGCGCCACAATGCCCAACTGGTGGTAGGTGGACGCCCTGCTGTAGCGGTCATTGAATTCGATTTTGAGGG
Source organism: Ardenticatenaceae bacterium (assembly GCA_020634315.1). GTDB lineage: Bacteria > Chloroflexota > Anaerolineae > Promineifilales > Promineifilaceae > JACSRF01. The sequence continues at coordinate 47,689 of JACKBV010000015.1, forward strand.
CCAACGCACGGTTGTAATGGGACGCGGCTGTCGCCCACTCCGCTGCTCCTGCGCCACCCTGCCCAACTGGTGGTGAGATGGTGGCAGACCACAGTTGTCTAGTGAAATTGCTTCCAGCTGTGGAATCAATTGTAGGGCGATTTCATACGTTTGCCGGGCATCGTCATACAATTTGAGATCAAGATTATGATTGCCCAAATTAACAAAGAAAGATCAAAAAAATCACCGCCGAGTTCGCTGGCAACAACTTCTGGCGGATACTGATCTTGCGCTGCCAGAATCAGTTCACAAATTGCTTTTTTTCTTCACGGAAGCCTTGCCTGGAACGCAAGTATTCTGCCGGGCTGCTGTAGATGTTCCAAAACGGTTGTTTCTGCGCCAGCGCCAGCCGGAGCGCAGTCATCAGGTTTTCATATTCCAGGTTGATCAGCGCCTGGCCCAACTGCCGCTCCTGGGGCTGTTTGGACTCCATCAACTGCGCCAGTGCCGCACCCACACCGTCGTAGTGGGCACGGAAGGCGCTCTCGGCAGCCACACGCAAGGGGCGCGGGAGACACCGGCCACAGCCTCTATGGGGCAGCCAGCCGCTGCCGCAAAAAAAGTACGGCAAAATCGGCTGCAAGCGCAGGTAGCCCCCATTTCGTGCGGCGTCAGCAGCCCCCAGTGCAGCGCCTCAGTCAGCACCTCATTCCAGCGGTCATAGGGCAGGTCAGCCAGCGCGGGCTGTGCCCCCCAACTGCGCCGTGTACTGTGGGCAGCCAGCCCGCATTAAAAACGCCGGTAAATGGGGCCAGCAGGCCAGCAGCGCTTGTGCCTCGGTAGAGAGGTTGCTGTGGCTGTACTCAATGCAGCGCAGCAAGCTTTTCGTTTTGTCTTGCCACAAATCGCCACCCGCGGCGGCGTCAATGCCCGCTTCCGCCGCCAAAGGCAGCCAGCAGGTCGGCAGGGTCCTGGCGCGGGCGGGACGGTCGCCCCTAAGTTTGCCAACACAATTTCCAGGGCCAGCGGGTAGCCATCCAACAGCTTCAGCAGTTGGCGCAAAAGGGCCGTGCTGCGGATCGGCGGGCAGGTCGCTGCGTCCCAGGCGGCGCAAAATCTCTTGCGTCAAAGGCGCTGGCCGCTTCCCGGGTCTAATCCCGGCAGTTCGTAATGCGAGTTACCAGCTTGCCCCTAATGAGCCACTCCTCCGGCCCGCGCGACCCCAGCAGCACCAGCGTCTGGCCCCCGACCAGCGCCGCCAGGAAGTCACGCAAACGGCCCTGTTCCACCGCGTTCAGAGTGTGCTGGATAGCCAGGGCACCGCCAGTGATCGACTCCAGGTTGTCCAGCGCCAGCAGATGGCGTTGGCTGCGCAGTGCCTGCACCAGCTTTTGCTGCTTGGCGGCAGCCGAGAGAGGGAGTAGGTACGGTCATAGTCGGCCCCATACAGGTCACGGGCAATACCATCCAGAATTTGTTCCAGGGTATACGCCTTCTCGTCGCAGCCAAAGTAAAGACATGCGCCGCCAGGCAGGTGGTCTGCCACCATTCCAGCAAATGCTTGATGAGCGTAGTTTTACCTGTGCCGCCCATGCCCTGGATGAGCAAGATGTTGGTGGCAACGGCGGTAGACGCGGCAACGGCGGTGGTGGCAACGAGGAGACGGGTTTCGATCTCCAAATGTCTACATCACGGCCAAAGAAGCATAGGTAGGGATGGGAGCACGGTAACGGCCGCTTTGCTGCGTCAGGTAGGCGTCTTCGGCGGCGGCACTGGGGAAATCGCTGATGGGCAGGGCCACCGGCTGGTTTTGGTAAACCACCGGCAGCAGCCAATCTTCGAGTTCGATGACCTGGTTATAGGCGGCGCGGCGCTCCTTCACATTGAGCAGTTCCAGGCGGGCGCGGCGGATGGCCTGGGAGAGCGGCAGCCCGCCAGCAGGTGTTGGTAAAGGTGGGTCATAAAGAGGACGGCAGCGCTGACGGTGACGGAGTAGCCCATGGCGGCAACGGCCGTTTGCACTCCGGCGGCCATCAGGCGGCTGCCCAGGCTCGTCTCGCTCTCGCCCACCTGCATCCCCGACTGGCAGGCATTGAGGATGGCGATGGGAATCTGATGGCTTTGCAGCAGGGCGGCGATGACCTCGTCGGCCACCAGATCACGGCTGCCGGGCTGGTCACCGCTAAAAGAGAGGAAGGCACGCCAACCATCATAGGACTTGATTTCCGTCTGGCCGTACCCGCCTTTGAAGAGATGAGGGGAAACGCCGTTTCCAGCTTTTGGTACTGGTCAAAGGTGAGCAAACTGCCATGCACATCAAAATGGATAATGTGGTAATAACCATCGCCGTGACGGTCACGGCTGCGCTCCAGGTGGCGCACCAGGGCAGCGTAGCTGAACCGAAGTTATCCAGCACAATTTTGCCGGTCTCGGTCTCATCAAACAAGAAACGCACCGCCACCAGGTGGGTGACATCCAGCGTCAGGGTTAACGGCCGTAAAATCCACCAACGGCAGCACAAACGACTGCCACACCACTTCCGCCGTCGCTCCCCGGCTCAAAAAAGCAAGTTTCATCAACTGCGCGTCCAACTGCGGCTGCAAATAAGCGACATGGCTCAAGGGCAACACGGCCGTTTCCCCCTGCCCATCTTCCAGTTCAATGTGCAAATCAATGGGAGGACGCGGCGTATCCGCCGCCGCAATCGGGCCAGCGTCGGCCAACGAGAAGACCAGCGCTTGCTCGGCATGGAGGGTCAGTGTCGGCGGTAAGGTGATGGTGTAAACGGCCGTTTCCCCATCCGCCCGCTCCCGCCAGCCCAGCGTCACCGCGTGCGTCGCCAGGTCAGTTCCCTTTTGCTCCACATCCTCCTCACGCCAAACAGACAAGTAACGCCCACCCAAGCGCCCACCGGGCAGCGTCGTCGTCGTCACGTCAATGTCCTCTTCAAAAGTCAGCACAAACTGCATGTGTGCATCCTCATAGCGCGTTAGATAAATGGTGTCCGGCAGCCAGGCCGCGCCGGGGCGATAATCACGGAAAAAGTCACGGTAAACGGCCGTTTCATGCAATGTCGCCTCCAAAAACGCCGTCACAAAGACCTGCGCCGCCCGCTGCTGCTCCGTCTCTGGCAAAAGCTGCCCCCGGTTATAGAGCAAAATCCCCGGCGTCCAACGATCCGTATCCCCCCAAACCGTATTAAACTGGCCGTGATTTGCGCCATACACATACACCGCCGCCTTAAACCAATCCCCGCCGCTAAAATGGACGCGGTCATATTGCTGCTGCCCCATAAACGTGGTCACATCCATGTCATGCGACCCTTGCAGCACCAAATAATGCACATCTTGCAGCGGCAGCGGCACATCGGCCGGTTTATACTGCCCATCAACAGGGGCAATGGCGATCACGGCACGAATGTCAAAATCATAATTAAAGCGCATCGTGGCATAGTCCGGATAACGCGGCAGCCGGTTAAATGCAGCAGCAACGGCCACCGCCTCTCCCCCACGCGAATGGCCGATAAGGGCGATGCGCGTCATGTCTATTTTGTGGTAGAAAGGGGAAACGGCCGTTTCCTGCCACGCACGCCACAACCGCAAATGCTCCAACAACAGCCAGCCACGCGCATCATTTTCCTCGCTGAGCTTCTCCTGCCCCAGCCAATCAGCCACCGCCGAGCCATTGAGAAAATTTTCATCCACCGACACAACAATAAACCCACGGCTGGCTAACAACTCGCCCAAATAAGCATAGCCAGGGTCAGAAAACTCATCCATGCTGTGATTGCCATGCACAACCAGCACCAGCGGAAACGGGCCATCGCCAAGCGGATACCAGACACGGCCGTTGCGCGGCAGTTCCGTCTCCCCAAAGCCCCAATAAGCCGTGCGCAGCTTCGTCCAACCGGACAAAAACACATCGCCATTCACCGACGTTGTCACCACATCCACATCTGCGCCAAATTCAGGCCGATGCCTGTCGGTGCCGCTGCCATAGGTAAGCGTTTGCACGGTAAAAGGGCCAGTTTGCGCCGGATCGGGCAGCGTCGATGTCGCCTTGCCCTTTTCCTCCCAGGCCAACATGGCCGCATTGGGTGGCATCACCAGCGGTGCGCCGGGCCACAACAGCCAGCCGCCCAGCGCCAGCAGTCCGCCAACTCCCAACAGCAGCCCCAAAGCGCTGAGACGTGGATGAACGGCCGTTTCCCCCTGCCTCTGTCGCCACCACACAGTCACACCCGCCCCCACCAGTCCCGTCAGCAACAGCAGCAAAGGCATGAGCAAAGGCAGCGCCCGCTGCCCACCATTGGCAAACGTCGCCAGCAGCAGCAAAACGGCCGTGGCGATCCCCCATACGAACAGGCGCGGCCAACGCGCCAACCAGCGCAGCAGCAGCACGCCCACAGCACTAGCCAACGCAGTCGCCAGCGCCAACCCCAGCGCATACGCCGGCAAACTCCACCAGGCAAAACGCACAAAAGCGGGATAGGCCATGATGACAGCAAACAGCCACATCATCAACGCCATGCTTATGCTGGCACCACGCAAAACGGCCGTTCCTGGGAGAAACGGCCGTAAACGATGCAGCAGCGCCCGCCATCGTTCACGCCAACCGCGTCGTATACTGTTGTGATTGTTACCAGAATCGGGTTGCATGTTCCGCACGAATAAAACGACGTGTCCCCGTCTCCGAACGCAGCAGCAGCGAATACGTCTCTGCATGAGAGCTGGAAAAGCGCACCGGAGCCATCAACACACTATTTGTGATGCCGGTCGCCGCAAAAAATATCTCGTCACTCTTCACCAACTGATCCGCCGACAAAATCGCGTCCATATCCAGCCCCGCTTGGCGCACAGCCGCCCGCTCCTCAGCATCTTGCGGCGACAGGCGTGCCAACATCGCCCCGCCCATTGCCTTCACCGCACAGGCAGCAATCACCCCCTGCGACGCCCCGCCAATGCCCATCAAAATATCCACGCCAGATTCCACCGTTGCCGCCAGCAACGCCCCCTCCGCATCCCCCTCATCACGCAAAATAATCCGCGCACCGGCCGTGCGAATCTCTTCTATCAAATCCTGGTGGCGCGGCCGATCCAGCATAATCACGGTCATATCGCGTACCGCCTTCTTCTTCACCCGCGCAATTAGAGCCAACGTCCACGCGGCCGGCGCATCCATACACTCTGGCACCAGCGCCTCTGCCGCCTCCCGATCCACAACAATTTTTTCCATGTAAATAGCCGGAACTGGCGACCACATCGAGCCACGCGGAGCCATGCCCACAACAGAAATCGCATTGGGCCGCCCTTTAATGACCAGGTCTGTGCCATCAATCGGATCGACCACAACATCCAGCTCTGGCCCATTCCCTGTACCCACACTCGCCCCACTCTGCAAGCTGTAGGGAGTCCCCGTGCGCCCATCTTCGCCAATGACAACATGGCCGTTAATGTCCAATGTCCCTAAAGCGCTGGACATCGCCCGGCTGGCGGCACGATGCGCTTCTTCATAATTACCTGAACCCGTCCAACGGGCAGCCGCCAGGGCCGTCGTTTCCGTTACCCGCACCAAATCCAGGCCAAAATTACGCGATGGGCTGTGTTGTTCCATGCCTCTCTCCCTTCTTCCTACTCGATTGCCTCCAGCAAACCGGCCGCTTCCCAGGCCAGCATGCCGCCCGCCAGGACAGTCACATTCATACACCCAATTTGCCGCAGCGCCTGGGCAGCACGCCGACTGCGTCGCCCACCACGACACACCAACACAATTTGCCGATCATTTGGCAGCTTGACATCCGCCCCCATTAATTTGGGCAAAGGCACCAACTGCGCTTCGGGAATATGCCCCTGGCGATATTCGCGTGGTTCGCGCACATCCAGCACCAACGGCGGCAGACCATCATGCCCATTGTGCAAGCTTTGCCACAATTTTTGCGGCGAAATATCAATGATGCCCATCTCCGAGAATTCGCGGATGTGCGGAATGGGGGTCAAATCAACCCGTTTGGGCAAGTTCTGACACTCTTTGAAGACCCGCACCGGACATTCATAAATGCAAATGGCGGGGTCTAAAACACGCTGGAAGATATAGCTGATAATGTCATCTTCATTGGGGAAATGGTCGGCGCCCAGCAGAGATACAAACCCGGTCGAACTCATCAAGGCATGGATGGAGGGATTGACGCGCACCAAATAGACATCGCCGCCGCGATCCCGATAAGTGCGCACAACTCCTTCTAGCATATGAATGCCGCTAAAATCGCAATGGTTGACGTGGTTCATGCGAATGATGAGAAAGCGCTGTTCTGGCTGCTGCTCCAAATTCGCCAAAATGACCTCTTCGACATGGTTAACTGCGCCAAAGTACAAATCGCCAAGAATGTCAACAACGCCGAGCTGCGGACATTGTGGGCGATCTGGCTGATGGGCAAAATGTTTGAAGTTTGTATCGGGGACGACAGCCAACACGCGCGGGGTGCTGGTACGCATAATGTAGAGGGCAAACGAGAGCAAAATGCCGACTAACACGGCAAACTCGATGCTCAAAAACAGTGTGCCGATGAGTGTGGCAACCATGATGACGGCGTCGCCGCGCGTGCCGCGCCAGATACGGCCGATTTCGGCGCGATCAATCATGCCATAGGAGGTGAGAATGAGCACAGCGGCCAGCGCCGACCTGGGCAAATACGCAGCCAATGGCGCCAGCAGCAGCATTGCCAATAACACAAAAAGGCTGGCGAACACGGCGGCAAAGGGAGAACGGGCACCGGCTTTGAAATTAACGGCCGTTATCGAAAATGACGCCGCGCACGCATAGCCAGAAAAAAGGCCAGCCATGATGTTTGCCAATCCCTGCCCCACAAATTCCTGGTTACTGTCCAGGCGCTGCCCCGTCTGCATCGCCATCGAGCGCGAAATGGCCGTCGTCTGCACCAGGCCAATTGCCCCCAGCGCCAACGCGCCGGTAGAGAGCTTGGCAATTAAATCCAGGTTGAGCAGCGGCAAATGCACAAATGGCGGCAAATGCTGCGGCAGTTGACCAATCACCACCACGCCCGCTTTATCCAGGCCAAACACGTAGACGACAACGGAGGCCAGCACCATGCTAAACAAACCGCCCGGCAAACGAGGGTTGATGCGCTGCAAGATGACAATGACCAGCATGGTTCCCAGCCCTAAAACGGCCGTTGCCGGATGCGTCTGCGGTAAATTGACAAAAAAGCCATAAATGGCCTGGAATAAATTATCCGTTGGAAAAGAGAGGTGCAGCAGGGGGCCAACCTGCTTGATGGCAATGAGAATGCCCGCGCCAGTAGCAAAGCCGACAATGACCGAATGGGAGACGAAGTTAACCAATATGCCCAAACGCGCCAACCCCATGATTAACTGAAAAACGCCGACCATCAGCGCCATTAAACCGGCAGCGATGGCAAACTCTGCGGTGCCGGATGGCAAAATTCCGGCCAGCGCCCCCACAACCAACAGGGAAAGCGCGTTTGTTGGCCCGGTGATAATTTGGTCGGATGACCCCCACAATGCGCCAAAAATAGCGCCAACAATGGCCGTATACAAACCCATTTCGGGCGGCAGTTCGGCAATTAAGGCAAAGGCCATGGACAGCGGCAGCCGGATGACGGCGACGGTGATCCCGGCAATCAGGTCTGAACGCATTTTGTCACGGTTGTAGGTGCGGAGAAGGCGTAACGGCCGTTGCAGATAATAAGCGGCCGGTTCCAAGACCGTTCCCAGGTTCACTTTGCTTCCCAAATCAGCCAGCATCTCGTCCATTCCTCCTCAAAGCTGTTTCAGTTGAACAGTTTGAGTTCATTGCTTACCCACATTTACAGCCCAGTGTACGCCAGCGAAAAATAGGCGTCAAGGCAATGGCTGGTTGAATATCGAGCGCAATATCTTGTAAATTTTCGCGCATCTGGCTAAGCTCCGAGGAAAAAGGGAGTCTTGACTGCTATGCGTGATACACAAACGCCACAAAAAACCGGGATCGATTATTTACCGGTTGTCATGGATCTGGTAACGGCCGTTGCCCTGGTAACGGCCGTGCCCACCCTCTCCACCCAACTGGCAACGCCAGCCGGTACAAACGCCCTGCTGCTCATCGGCATCTACATCTTCTTCCTCATCGGCGTTTTCCTGCTGCGCAAACTGGCCCCAACCGAATCCAGCGTATCGCTGCCCGCCTGGCTCACATTCTGGCTGCAACCCAAAATACGCGCCGTGCTCTCCGTGCTCTTTGGCCTCGGCATGATGACCGGCATTGCGTATCAACTCGGCTATTTTGATGTGTTTATGACAGCGGGACCAGAAGTGATGGACGAGGGAAGCTCCTCCTCTCTCTTTGTCTTTGGGCCAGGAGCCTGGCTGTTCCTGTCCATGTTTTATGTTTTCGTGCTCGCCTTCCCTGTCAGGCCAGCCATGACAGGTGGTGGCAGCGGCTATTGGGGAGCAAAGGTGTTTGGTCTGGCAGCGATCAACGCCCTGCTCCTACTGGCAACGGCGCAAATCCGAGCAATCATGCCCGATCCATCATTCCTTTGGCTGCTCCCCATCTACATCTGTCTCGGGCTGTTGTTTGCGCCACCACGCTTGCTGTATGCCAGCGAACAAAAGAATCTCTACAGCCTGATCGCGTTTGCCGTGCTCTTGCTCATTTGTGCCTGGCAAGGCGCGGCGCTATAGCGCCATCACACTCTCTATGCGAAGGGGCATGCCATCAGGCACTTAATATGCCCCTTCACCTTTGAGCACTGCCGGAACGGTGAGAAAAATGATTTTGATGTCCAACCAGATAGACCAGTTATAAATGTAGGTCATGTCCAGGTGAACTCGCTCATCGTAGGTGGTGTTGGAACGGCCGTTTACTTGCCACAATCCCGTAATGCCCGGCAAAACCGTCAAGAATGCGTCGCTCCAACGGCCGTACATCGCCAACTCACACGGCGTAATCATGCGCGGGCCAACCAGAGACATCTCGCGGCGCAGCACATTAATCAACTGTGGCAGTTCATCCAGGCTAAACTTGCGTAGAAAATAACCAACACGGGTCACGCGCGGGTCACATTTCAACTTGTAGTTTTGCGCCAACTCTGCTTGCAAGCGCGGATGTTGCGCCAAAATTGCCGCACCATCGACATACATCGTGCGAAACTTGAAGGCGTCAAATTCACGGCCGTTTCGCCCCAAAACACGCCGCCGATAAATCAACGGGCCAGGCGAATCCAGTTTCACCAATAACGCAATGACCAATAAGAGGGGAGCGATAAAAACAAGTGCTGGCAAGACAATGAGGTAATCGAGTGTAGCTTTTACCAGATTTGCCGCTCGTGTCTGTGGCGGCAAGTTAATCGGCGATGGAGGCTGTGGTGCGGATTTTGTAACACGCTCCTCTTTCGACGAGACTCCATGAATAAACATAAACAATTCTCCCTTCCACTAAATAAGACCTAAAATACAACATCTACTGTACCAGCTACACGAGAAAATGCTGCGGCTCGCCAGACAAAGTGGATGTAAATTACGTTACCTTCGTTTGTTAGTGGGAGGGGTGGCACCGACGTTGATTCGGCATCATATGGCTTACTGTTGACTCCAAGAAGCCATATCCCCGGCTGCCAAATCGCGTAAAGGCTCCCCATTGACCGGTACGATTACAACACGATTTTCGCCATCTTTGCGCATGGACAATACCAAGGCGCTGCTGTCTGGCGACCATAGGTAGTGGCTATGGGCATATTGATCAAAATAGGGCAAAAACTGAGATAAAAAGAGAATGGTCGGCTGAAAAGAGGCGACATGGCGATCATCGCCCGTCGTCACGTCTAAAATGTGCAGGCGCAGCAGATGTCCGGCTTGCACAGGCTGTGTACGCGCCAACACTTTTTGGCTGGCGGAAAGGGCATTAGCCTGAATGTCCTCATTCAAACGGGGTGAACTCAGATAAGCCAGGTAACGGCCGTTTGGCGACCAAAAAAACGCCAACACCGTTTCGCGGCTTAACAAACGCCCTTCCCCCGTGTCCGCATCCAGCAGGCGCAGCGGGCCATAAAAAGCCTCTGTATCGGGTGGGCCACTGATAATTGCCAATTGGTTTCCCACCGGACTCCACCCCAAGGCCAAAGCTCCCGCGTGGCGCTGCTCATACACAGCGCCCGTTTCTGCATTCGTCACCGTCAGCCAACTCAATCCAGCTTCGCGCTGCGTGGCATATGCCCAGTAACGGCCGTCCGGTGAAATAGCTGGCGACTGGAAAAAACCAGGGGCAGCAACGGCCACCTTATCCACTTCGCCGCTGGCATCCAACAAAGCCACGCGTGCATCACTGCTGTTTGCCCCGGAATGAATTAAGATTTGTTCACTATTTGCAGCCCAATGCCAATAAAAAGGGCTGCCCGTCGCCAGCACCCGATTTTCTACCTCTCCCTCAGTTGTCGCCAGATACAATGCAATGGCGTCTTCAACGTGATTTGCCAGGAAACTGACGTATTGCCCGTCAGGCGACCAGTAAAGGTAAAGTGGGGTTTGTGTGCGGCTAAAATATCGTTCCTGTGGCTCTTGCACACTGGCATTGTCTTGCAGCAAATAAATTCCGGCACCACGCGAACCACCACCAATGACGGCGACATGCTGCCCATCGGGCGACCATGCCGGAAATTGGTAACGCAGTTCGGTATCGGTTAGGGTGTGTTGTTCGCTGCCGTCAGGGGCGATAGATGCGACCTGTCCATCCGTGTTGACAAAGGTGATGCGATTGATGGGAAAGTCGGCGGAGGGGGTTGTGGCAACGGCCGTTTCCACCTGTTCCGCCTCATCTTCAGAAGAGCGCGTGGGAATCACTTCGATGGTTGGACGGGAAACGGCCGTAGCCGCCTGCTGCTTTTGCCATCCCCACCAAAACCAGGCCGCACCGCCCACTGCCGAAGCCAGCAAAGTGACTACCAAAACCAGCGAAAGACAGCCAAAAACAAAACGCTTTTTCTTCGACCCGGCAGGCTCATTTGGTGTATACGGTTCCCACTCGTCATTCATCATGATCCATTCTCGGTTACGGGTAAAATCTGGCGACATGCCATACGTATCAATGTCTCCAAATTTTAGCACAGCCACCGCCCAACTCCCGTTGGCTCTACACCGTTACTTAGGAATCATTCGTTTTGGCAAGCAAACGGGTGTGATACAATTTCGCCCATGAGTAAGCAAACAAACAATCAGGCAACACAACCAGAAACCCCTACATCCAGCGCCTTCGCCGGATTCATATTTGCAGCCGGTTCGATTTTGGCGATTTCCTACCCGGTACTGGCCTTATCCACCGGCGTGCGTGCCATTTACCAGATCGCCGAAGGGGAAACCACCAATTCTCCCTGGCTCACCCTGCTCGCATCCCTGTTTTACACCATTGCCACCGTTGGCTTTCTCAAACAACCGCGCCCGGCTCCCAAAAAGAGCAAGCCGAAAGCGCCGAGCCAATTTTTCCTGGCACGCTGGTGGCGTGCATTGCAACCTGCACAGGCATGGAAAATCTCGTTGGGCGTGTTGGCGCTAGAAACAGTGCTTACCTTACTTGTCGGCACGCTCAGTTACGCCAGCCCTGGCTTGCTGGGGCGAAATGTCTGGCAATATTTTGGCAAGGATTACGGCTATCTCCCCCTGATTCAACCGCTGCTAGGATTGGCCTGGCTGCTCCATCCACAAACGCTGCGCAATTACAACGTGAAAATCGGTAATCGGTAATCTCAAAAACTCGGTTTCTGCCACAGCACAATCTGCGTTGTTCGCGGTCAGAAACCGAGTTTTTTACATCATAAACGCCAATAAACACCCTTGTCGCGGGCCATAAATTGATGATCGACTAACGCACGGCGGAACCAGGCATAATCGTTATAATGACGTTTTATGATTTCATTGACTTCACGCTCTTCATAACGCACGCCCCGCTCGAACCGTTCAGCCATCCAGGCCATTAAAACGCGCTGCTTTTTGTATTGAGAGGGAATGGCTTTAATTTGTTCCCCATCCAGAAAGCTGCGTAATACTTTTTGTTCCCAGGCGTCAACGGCCGTATCATCTACCAGCGTCGCCAAACTCTCTTGTGAAAACACATCCTTACTCATCTGAATCAAAAACTGTGTGTCCAATTGGTACAAACGCGCGTTTCCATCGGCACGCATTGTCACCAATCCGAGTTCTTTCATTGCCGCCAAATGATGCGAAACCGTTGGCTCCTTAACATCCAGCAGTTCTGACAACTCGCCAACACTACGTTCCTGAGCCGCCAGCAAACCAAGGATTTTCAGACGGCTCTCATTGCCCAACACTTTGAAAAAGCGGAGGAGTTCATCAAATTGTTCCTGTGGCATCTTGGCCTCCTTCTTCTGGCAAGGGTCGCCAGTAAATACCCCCTGTGCGCTTTAACAAATGCGCATCAAGCAAGTATCGTCGCAATGTCTCTTGCTTATGAAAACGGCGCGTAATCATCATGTTCACGGCCGCTTCCGAATACTGCTTCCCTGCCTCAAAATCATCGGCAAGCCAGCGCAAGATAACACCCCGCTCCTCATGATCCATAGGAATACGCTTCAGTCGCTTCCCATGTTGATCTTCCTTCAAATATTTGTGCAGCGTGCGCGTCTCAAAATCCTCTATTTCCTGCCCATCAACAACAACGGCATTGAGATCATCCAGATATGTGCGCCGCAGTTCGTACTGCACGTTACCGGCCACAATGGCTTCTGTTATCAGCCCCGCTTCTTTTAGGCGGCGTAAGTGATGCGTAACGGCCGTTTCACGCATATCCAACAACTGTGCCAACTCAACGGCCGTATACGGCCGATTTGCCGTCAGTCCCAATATCTTCAATCGTTCCGGCTGCCCCGCAGCGCGGAAAAAGTGCATAAGTGCATCCGTTTGGAAACCTTCCATATCGCACCTCCTATTTCGATTTCTATCTAAATAGATTAATATCAAAATAGATTGTAAATGTCAAGAGGCATTTCCAGATTTGCCACCTTTCCAATGTGGTCAACACAGAATCAGGAAACCCACACACAAAACCGCCAGTCCACTCATGCAGTGCGCTTTTTTCTGTGCTATACTCGCTTTCTGGTGGCCGCAACACAGTCATCAAACGTCTAACGACACCCCACTATCCGACGGGTTTTCCAGAGGTAGCGGCTGGCGTTTACGGATTACCGACTACGATTAACGGACACCAAACCGCTTACAATTTACAGACTTACAATCCGGCACTGGCACTCTTTAAATTCTCTCCAGGTAAAGGTTCAAACGCATTTCCTCTGCTCAACTGAATTTAATTTTTGTCAGAGGCCAGTTTGCAAATCAAAACGAGGATCACATCCTATGAACATCAAAAATCCCAGAGCCATCGCGCGTATGCGCGTCGCCGGGCAAATGGTAGCCGACTGCTTCGCTATCTTGCGCGACAACATCAAACCAGGCGTAAATATTCGTCTGCTCGACCAAATGGTTGAAGATTACATCACCAAACATGATGCCGAACCGCTCTACAAAGGATACCAGGGCAGTTCAGCCGAACATCCCCCATTTCCTGGCGTCATTTGCGCGTCCGTCAACCACGAAATCTGTCATGGGCTGCCCAATGATCGCATTCTGAAAGAGGGAGACATCATTGGCGTCGATATTGGCCTGAAATACAAAGGGTTTTGTGGCGATGCCTGCGTCACATTCCCGGTGGGCAACATTTCGCCACAGGCACAACGCCTGCTAGACATCACGAAAAAGGCACTTTATCTCGGCATCGAGGCGGCACAATCAGGTGGGTATCTTTACGATATCGGCCGTGCCATTGAAGATTTTACGGACACACAAGGGGTATCGGTGGTACACGAATGGGGCGGACATGGCATTGGCCGCAGGTTACACGAAGCGCCTTCCGTTTCGCACATTCGCCAGCCAGATCATGGCCCCAAATTGCGCCCCGGCATGACCTTCACCATCGAGCCAATGATCAACATGGGCACGCACGAATGGATTTTGCTCCCTGATGGCTGGACGGTCATCACTCGCGATGGCAAACTGTCTGCTCAGTATGAACACACCATTGCCATCACCCACAATGGCCCAGAAATTTTAACCCCCTGGGATGCAGCGTAATTAATTGGTCGGGCGTTGGTAGGCACGGATTCGCCAACGTGCTGCTGACGCCCGCCTGTTAGCTCTCCCCATCCGGGCACAAAACTTCCACGTCTTGATACAGTAAAAACCAATCTGCCAGCGTCTGGTAACGGTCGCGCGGTGTATCTATACGGCCGATTTCGACTTCGTGAACGGCCGTACTCAATGCATACGTATCCACATGTTGGTACAGCGTCAACGCCGGTAATTCCTCATCATAACGGCGCAAAAACACATCGTAAAACGGCTTGCGATCAACCTGTCCCCACGTCTGCCGTCCACTTTCCAACGCCTCACTGGCGCGTCGCTGATTCCAACCGGCGTAATTATTGCCGCGTATAATCGCTTCCTGGCTCCAAAAATCATACAAATCGGGATCGGCCGGTGGCGCAATTTGCAGCAGCGCCACATCAAACTCACGGCTTGCCAGCGCCGCACGTAACTCATCCAGGCTGGCGGCTCTTGTCTGCGTCACCGCCACGCCAACCTGACTCCACTGGGCGGCAATGGCCTCTGCCAGGGCACGGTCTGTTGGCTTATCCAGCAGCAGCAGACGCAGCGTCAACGTCTCTTCATCACGTTGGCGCACCGATTGCCCCTCCGGCAGCAGCCAGCCATCTCCATCCAACAACCCCTGCGCCGCGGCCAAATCAGGCGTATAGCGCGTCATCAACGAGGCATTGTACGCCCAAGATGAAGGCAAATAAGGACCTTCCAGCGGCACGCCCTGCCCATGCAAAACAGCATCCACAAGTTGCTCACGATCCAATGCGTAGGCCAACGCCTGGCGCACGGCAAGCTGCGGCACAGCGACGCCTGTTTCGCTGACATTGAACAGCAGCTCTGTGTAACGCGGCACGGTTGCCGTGAACAATCGCGTCTCCGGCAGCGCCGCCACCTCTGGCAGCATTGTTGGCGACACGGAGTCGATGGCGTGAATTTCGCCAGCGGCATACGCCGCCAACAAGCTGGTTTCGTCGGGGAAAAAGCGCATTTCTAGATTGGCGATCTTGATTTGCGGCCAATTTAGGGGATTGGGGGTTAATGTGAGACTGCCAGTAAGCTGCGGGTTTTGGTTGGCCTGCACCATAAATGGCCCGGTGCCCACAGGAGATTGGTTAAAGGGGTGGTCAGCAAGGGTAACGGCCGTTACCCCCTCCAAACGATGCGCCGGTAAAATGCCACGCGTCGTTGCCTGCAAAAAAGGCGAGTACGGCTCCGTCAGCACAAACTGCACAGTTTGTGCATCGAGGACATTAATCGTCACACTCTGCCACAAACGCGCGGCCGATGTCGCCCCAGGAAAAGCAGGGTCGGCCATCAAGCCATAGGTGAAAGCGACGTCATTGGCCGTGACCGGCTCGCCATCTTGCCAGACAGCGTCGTCACGCAGCGTGAAGGTGACGGTCAGGCCATCATCGCTAACTTGCCAGGATTGAGCCAGAGCGGGAGCGATACGGCCGTTTTCATCATACCGCGTCAGCCCGTCAAAAATCAGGCTCACCAACTGCTGGTCTACCGGATTGCTATCGCTGAGCAAGGGATTGAGAAAACGTGGTGCGCCCACCACTCCTTCTACAAACGTTCCCCCCGGAGCTGGCTCGGTGATGGTGCAGTAACTTACCGACTGTACCTGTTCTTGATAAGAGAGCAAGGCCAGGATCAAGATAAATCCCAGCACGGCTAGCAGCAATTGCCAGCGTAAATTGAGCTTCATATGCGAAAAGGTGAAACAAACAGTGTCATGAAATTTCTGTCATGAACATGGGGTATCGGTTTGCAAGTCTGCAACAGACCTGCAAACCCAAAAACAGCTTCTTCGGTTTAGCCCCAGGCCAAAAAAGCGAGGATTGTGTTGATGAAGAAAATCACAGATGTGATGATTGTCAGTTGATGCATGGTCGCTTCGATACCGCGACGGGTGCGCACACCACCGCTCAAATCACTGCCACCACCCAGGAACCCGCCCAGGTCTGACCCTTTCATCTGCAACAAAACCAGGATCGTTAAAGCGATCCCTAAAATAATTTCAATAATGCTCACATATGGCGCTAGTGGTTGGAAATCCATCGTCTGTACCTCTTTAACAAGATGAGCAGGATTCACCATGCCGATGGCAAATCCTGCCTGAAATTTAAGAAAACGTGGCAATGTGCCAGCCAAAGTCGGCATTATAACAGGCTGGCGAAGAAGCGTCGAATTCCCTTCGCCGCTTCTCACAGTCAACGCCCGCCACAAAACAAACCGATTGGTCGGTTTGCTATTGACAGGCACCAGCGGCAGGAGTATGATGCTTACAAACTGACTAGTCGGTATGCACAATTGGAGTATGTATGAATAAACGTTTAGACCCAGATATGCGCAAACAACAAATCATTGAAGCAGCAGCGGCCGTTTTCGCACGCAAAGGTTTCTATCAGGCGAGTATGGATGACATTGTGCAAGAATCGGGCCTGAGCAAGGGAGGGCTGTACTGGCATTTCAAGAGTAAGGATGACATTGTAACGGCCGTTCTCGATCAATTCTTCTCCGCCGAAATGGACGAAATCAACGAAATCTTGATGGCGCCCCTCTCCGTAAGTGAAAAATTACGTCAGCTCGTGACCCAAATGATGGCTGACACGGTCGAAGAATTAAACGCTTACTTGAATATCTGGTTGGAATTCTACGCGGTCGCCGCCCGCGAGGGGTCTTTTCGGGATCGCATGCTGGTGTACATGCAGCAGTTCATCGAACTTTTCGCCCTCCTCATTCAGCAAGGCATGGATAACGAAGAGTTTCGCCCTATCAATGCTCGTGAAACGGCAATCACCCTCACCGCGCAATTCGAGGGGCTGATTTTGCTGTGGGCCATTGACCCGGAAACGATGAATTTGTTGCAGTTGGCGGAAACGGCCGTTGACATTTTCCTGGAAGGAGTACGCAAACACACATGAACACCTTGCTTTTTTCACCGGCAGCCTACAATTTGGCCGAAACCACACGCGCAATCGAAATCGCCAAAGCATGCCGACACGATTTTGACATTTTATTCGCCAGTTATGGCGGCAAATTCGAGCATTTGATCACAGAGGCAGGCTTTCCCATGCGCCACCTGACGCCACAAGTCACACCAGAGAAGGCAGATCATCTGTACAAAGTCGATCAAGGGCAGGCCATCGGGTATTTCTTCACGAAAACAGAAGTCGAAGAGCAAGTCCAAAATGAACTTGATTTGCTGCGTGATGTGCAGCCGCTGGCCGTCATTACCGGCTTTAACTTCAGCAACAGTATTTCCTGCCGTGTGGCTGGCGTTCCTCTCATTTGGCTGACGCAATCCACCTGGCTGTTCGACATCCTTTACAAGAATGGGCTGGCAACCTATCCAGATATGTTCGACGTGCCGCCCCTCAATTGGCTGCCCGAACGCTGGCTTACCTGGCTGGGCGTAAAATCTATGGCGATGACCGCTTTGATTTTTCGGCCGTTTCGCCAGGTGGCACAAGCTTATGGCATCAACCAGCTCAAAACATTCACAGAATGGCTCACTGGCGACTTTAATTTGCTGCCCGAACCGGCAGAATTTTGCGGGCTAGACCTGCCGCCATCCTTTCACTATATCCCGCCGCTCATCGGCAAATTGGACACGCCCATTCCACCTGAAGTGCAAAATATTCCCCACGACAAACCAATTGTCTACTTTGCAATGGGGAGTTCTGGGCAACCGGCCGTCATCGCCCGCATTATTGAAGGATTTGCCGGAAAGCCATATCGCGTCATTGCCCCGGTAAGAGCACATTTGGAAAAAGTAAACCATGTCCACATCCCCGATAACGTGATCGTGACTGATTGGCTGCCCGCACATAAGGTCAACCCAATGGCGGATATATCCGTCATTCATGGGGGTATTGGCACCGTGATGACCGCCTGCCTGGCAGGGAAACCCGTTGTGGGCATTGCCATGATGATGGAGCAGGAAGCCAATATCGACTGTCTGGTGCGTAAAGGGTTTGCCATGCGCATCCGCAAGAACCGTTTTACGCCAGATCGCTTGTGCGCCGCCATTGACACGCTGCTGGCAGACGAATCTGCCCGGCAAAAAGCGAAAGCGTTTCAAGCGGTTATGGAACAGTGGGATGATCCTGACTTAATCAGACGCTTTTTCACCGCACAATTTCTGCATCACGAGCCTGTAGAGGTTGTTCATTATTAAACGGGCGTCATTTGTGACGTTCATGCTGAATACTTTCTAGCTGTACAAGAAACGGCCGTTTACCGACCACACCCCTTTGGAGGAACCATGACAACAGTAAATCATGCAAAAACCTTACACCAAGAACTAGAAGAAACCCGCGCCGCTTACCATGCGCTGCTGGCAGAAATTCCAGACGACGCCTGGGAGCGCCCCAGCGCCAACCCCGCCTGGAACATCCGTGAAATGATGACACACATCATACTCGCGCCGAAAATGCTGCCGCTGGACATCAAGATGATACGACAAAAACGATGGGTTACACCGCCGGCGGCACTCTTTAACTGGCTAAATGTGCCCTATACCCGCTTCGTTGCACGCGGGCAAACGCGGCAATCACTGGCCGAGCAATATGATGCAGCACATACGGCCGTTCTCGCGCTGCTAGACTCGATCCGCGAAGACGAGTGGGAATTGGCTGAGCCATATCCCAACATCAATGAAAATTTGAGCGGCAGCCAAAGCATTGCCGACATGTTCCATTACCTGACACTCCATTTCCACGAACACGTCGCCGATGTGCGCCAGGGATTAGCCGCGCAAGAACAAGGTATGCCCACTGTCAAACCGCCCACCGGCCTGGGCAAATTGGCTTTTCGCGCTCCCATTTACCTGTTTCGCGCCGGACTGGGCGGATTGATGGGCAACCGTTTCCTGCTGCTCAACCATATCGGGCGGAAAAGCGGGCAGTTACGGCAGGCGGTGTTGGAAGTGGTGCATTATGAGCGGGAAACGGACACCTATTTTGTGGCTTCGGGATACGGCCGTTCCTCGCAATGGTTCCGCAACATCCAGGCCAACCCGGAAGTGACCATCCAGGTCGGCTCACGCAAATTAGCCGTCACCGCCACCATTTTAGGGCCAGAAGAATCGGGAGACATGATGGTGCAATACGCCCATCGTTACCCAAACGCAGCCAAAAACCTGTCGCGCTTGATTGGCTACCAGGTGGATGGCAGTGATGCAAGCTACCGGCAAGTTGGCGCAGACCATATTCCCTTTATCGCCATGCGTCCGCGCCTGGTGTTAGAAGAAGGGCATGGCCCCTGGCCGCTGCTGGCGTTGACAGGAACGGCCGTTGCCCTGGGGCTGCTGCTGCGCAAGAAACGGCACGACGATTAGTCACTGACTGCTGACACAACATTCTTGGAGAAAAGAAAATGAACAATCCCCTCATTCTCTGCCGTGACCTGACCCGTCAATACAAGATGGGCGCTGTAACCGTACACGCTTTACGCGGGCTAAATCTGGAAATTGCCACCGGCGAATTCATTGTGCTTTTGGGGCCATCCGGCTCCGGCAAGACGACGACGCTGAACCTGGTTGGCGGGCTAGACCGCCCTACCGGAGGAGCGGTGTTGGTTGGCGGGGAAGACATCACCCGCTACAACGAGAAACAACTGACTCGTTATCGCCGCGAGCAGGTGGGATTTGTCTTTCAATTTTTCAATTTGATTCCCACGCTGACGGCCAGTGAAAATGTGGAATTTGCGCTGAAGCTGAATGGCAGCAACGGCCGTTCCGCAGCCAGCCGCGCCCTCGAACTGTTAGACATTGTGGGGCTGCGCGAACGCGCCAACCACTTCCCCGCCGAGCTTTCCGGCGGCGAGCAGCAGCGCGTTTCCATTGCCCGTGCCCTCGCCAATCATCCGGCGCTGCTGCTGTGCGACGAACCCACCGGCAATCTCGATGTGAAAACGGGACATCAGGTCTTGCAAGCCATCCGCGATTTGAACCGCGAGGAAGGGACAACCGTTATCCTGGTGACACACAACACAGCGATTGCCCCGATGGCTGACCGCATCGTGCGTCTCAGCGACGGGCAAATTGACTCGATCACCGTGCAGGATGAGCCAGAACTGGTAGCTGAGTTAGCGTGGTAGCGACAGCACAAAGGAAAAGCCATGAACAAGCTTTTTATGCGAAAGACTCTGCGCGATTTTCGCGCATCATGGGCACAAAGTGTGGCGCTGATGTTCATTGTCGCCCTGGGCATTGCTGCCTATGTGGCGCTGGTTGGTTCGTACCGCGATTTGAAAAGCTCGTATGATCGCACTTACGAGACGCTGCATTTTGCCGATGCCACATTTGCGGTGGCGGAAGCGCCGCTGGCCGTGGCCGATGAACTGCGTGCGCTAGCTGGCGTAACGGCCGTTACCCCCCGCCTCATCCGCGACACCGGTTACGAACTGCCCGATGGCGAACCCATTCGCGCCCGCCTGATCGGCCTGCCCCAGACCACACAGCCCGATGTCAATCAACTTGTCATTGCAGAAGGGCAGTTCTTTAGCGATGGCGCAACGCCAACCAGCCTCGTCGAAGCACACTTCGCCGACATCTATGGCATTCAGCCCGGCGACGCCGTCACGCCCATCATCAATGGCGACAGCGTGCCGCTGCGCGTCGCCGGCATCGGCATCAGCCCTGAATACCTCATCGTCAGCCCCAGCCAACAAGACATGTTTCCCTCTGCACGCACCTTTGCCGTGCTGTGGCTGCCATTGACCACTGTGCAAATCCTCACCGGCAGCAATGCCGACGTCGTCAACGAGTTTACCGTGCTGCTAGACGAAACGGCCGTTGCCGACACCGTCATCCGCCAAATTCAGGAAATTTTGCAGCCCTACGAGCTAGAAACCACCATTTTGCAAACCGACCAGCCTTCCAACGCCCTTTTGCAGCAAGATGTGGCCGGGTACAAAGAGCTGGCGAACATGATGCCCGCGATCATTTTGCTAGTAGCCGCCATTTCTGTCTATGTGCTGTTGGGGCGAATGGTGCGGGCACAGCAGCCGCAGGTAGGGTTGATGAAGGCGCTAGGCTACGGCACCAGCGATGTGCTGCGCCATTACCTGTTGTTTGCGCTGGTGATTGGCCTGGTGGGGCTGGTGCTCGGCGTCTGTGGCGGTATCCCCCTGGCAAGATGGGTGACAAGCACCTATGCGCAAGAATTGAGCATCCCCTTTGTGCAAACACAATTTTACCCAGACCTGGTCATGCAAAGCGTGCTCATCAGCCTGGCGCTTTGTCTGTTAGCCGGTTATGGGCCAGCACGCAGCGCCGCGCGGCTGGCTCCGGCGGAAGCGATGCGCATTGATCCGGCGGTCGCGCTGGTGAATGGCCGACAGAATTTCCTGGAAAGGATGCTGCCCCTGCCGCTGGAGATGCGGCTGCCTTTGCGCAATGTGCTGCGTATGCGCCGTCGTTCATTGACAACAGGATTGGGTATTGTTTTTGCCTTCATCCTGGTGCTGATGGTATGGGCGATGTTTGATTCGATGTCGATTTTTATGGATCAAAACTTTGAGAAAGTGGAACGCTGGGACGTCACGGCCGTTTTTGACAAACCACAAAACAACGCCACCCTTGAGCTGGTGCGCAGCTGGGATGGCGTCATCGCCGCCGAGCCAATCATTCAGCTGCCGGTGACGCTGCTAACGGGTGACGAGCGCGAGGATGTGCTGTTAACGGCCGTTCAGCCCGACCAGCAAATGCACGCATTGCAACTGCCCGAAGGCGACACGGCAACGGCCGTTTTGGGCGACAACCAGATTGTGTTGTCCCAGGCATTAGCCGAGGAGTTGGGGCTGCACGCCGGGGACGAGATTACGGTAGACACGCCGTTTGGCAAACAGGCGTTTACAGTTAGCAGCACGACGAAGGAATTGGTGAGTACGGCCGTTTACGTCAGCATCGACGATGCGCTGGCGCTGTCCCCCTTCCCCATGGCTATTTTTAACGGCCTCTACCTGCAAGTCGAGCCGTCGGCCGTCAGCCGCATCAAAGCCGATCTCTATCACCTGCCAGGAACCGCCAGCGTTGCCCGCAAGACAGACCTGTACAACGATCTGCTGGAAATGCTCAACTTGTTCTACACCTTCATGGGCGTCATGTTCTTATTCGCTCTGGGTATGGCCTTTGCCTTACTCTTCAATGCGACGACGGTCAACGTATTGGAACGACAGCGCGAACTGGCAACAATGCGTTCGATAGGCACATCTAACTGGCAAATTGCCGCCCAAATCACCGCCGAGAATGTCGTTCTCTGGCTGTTGTGTCTGGTGCCGGGGCTGCTGTTGGGGTATGCCGTTGCCCTGCAACTAGGGGATGCGTTCAGCTCAGAACTCTTTTCCCTGGACATCACCATTGCGCCCACCAGCTATGTCATCACCAGTCTTGGCATTTTGTTGACCATGCTGCTGGCCGCCTGGCCCGCCATTCGCCGCGTCAATCGCCTGAACCTGGCAGAAGCGACCAAGGTCCTGGTTTAGCCTGGGCTATCCGCCATAGGTGATGAGAGGGGCTTGTGTTCTACCACGCGATTCGGTACACTTTTTTTGTGACACAGTACAATCCAATTTAGTAAGGAGTAAGGAAAATGCCTGATAAGGAAGCGTTTGATAAGGAAAAGGACCTGCAGAAAAACAAAGCCCAATTAGCTTATGAACTGAGAAAACGGCAGCACGGGATAGAAGAAAAACCTGGGTTGGCGAGCAAAGCTGCGGGCGCAAGCGAAATAGAAAAATCTGCACCGGCCCCCAAACCGGCCGTCAATGCCCCCAAATTTATCGCCGAACACAAAGTTGTCAGTGGCGACACGCTTAGCGGCATCGCCTTGCAATATTACAAGTCGGCCGCAAAAGAAAAATGGATGGCTATCTACGAGGCGAACAAGGAAGTTATTGGCGATAATCCGGGGATGATTAAAGTCGGGCAGGTTTTGCAAATCCCGGAACTGGCTTAATTGTTATATCCCCCAGGGTACACCTGATGGGGCGTTAACGGCCGTTTCCTGCGACATTTAGTGGGGAAACGGCCGTTCTTGATCAAAGCACCTGCGCCATCAAGCCAGGGGCAAGGTAATGGTAAAACGTGTGCCGGTTGCGCCGGGATGAGGGGGAGAAACGGCCGTTATCGCGCCGCCATGTGCCGTTACCAACGACTTGACAATCGCCAATCCCAATCCCGACTCCCCTTCCCCTTCTTGCCGCGACTTATCGCCACGATAAAAACGGTCAAAGATGTAAGGCAAATCGGTGGCGGGAATGCCAGAGCCGGTATCGGTAATGGTTATCTGCAAGCCGTCATTGGCAAGCGAGGGCTGGTGTTCGGCAACGGGGGGAGCCTTACGCACGGAGGCCGCAGCAAGGGTAACAACACCACCGGCAGGCGTGTAACGCAGCGCATTGCTAACCAAATTGCCAAGAACCTGGCGCATACGTGTTGGGTCTACGGCCGTTGCCGGTAAGTTAACCGGAGCCTGCACCTGCAAATCCACCTCTTGCTGCGCAGCCTGATACGCATAACTCGCCTGTACTTGAGCCAACAAATCTGCCGGATTGATCAGCTCTTTTTGCAGCGTCAATTTACCGGCGTCGGCCAGGGAAAGCGTGCGCAAATCTTCCACCAGCCGTTGCAGCGCCTGCACCTCCTGGTGCATCAAGCCCAGGCGGGCCGAGGTTGGCGACAGCGTGCCATCTTCCATCGCTTCCAGATAGCCGGAAAGCACGGTCAACGGAGTCCGTAAATCATGGGCAATGTCGGCTGTCATTTGGCGGCGCTGCTGGTTTGCCAGGGCCAGGGCGCTGCTCATCTGGTTAAATGTCGTTGCCAATTCGCCCAATTCGTCTTGCGTGCGCACCGGCACTTGCTGCTCCAGGCTTCCCTGGGCCATGGCGCGGCTGGCAGCCGATAGTTCTTGCAACGGCCGTGTCAAGGTACGCGCCATAATGACAGCCAGGAAAATGGCAACGGCCGTTGCCGCCACCGCCCCCCACAGCAACGCACGGTTAACCTGTTTGACATAGGCGTCCTCTTCAGTGCGGCGCGGCAGCAGTTGATCCACCGGCAGCACCGTACCAATCAAAACGCCGTCCAGATACAAGGGAATGCCTTTGGTTAAAGCGTCCTCAGGGGCGTTGGTATTGGGGTTGTACGGAGGCGCGGGCAAAACAATGCGCCCATCGGCATCGGCCAGGGCAAAAAGAGGCTGCGGCAGCGCAAGCTGTCCCGGCACAGGCTGCGTCAAGGGCTGTGCAGCGGGTTGTGTGGCGGGCTGTGTCTCCTGGCTGCGGAAAGCCTGCGAAAATCCAACCCATGACCCGGTATTCTGATAATAAAAAAGTGCTCGTTGCACAAACTCCGCCTGCCGCTGCTCTTGCAGTAAATCGGCAAAAGCGCGTTCATTCGATTGGCGCACCACCATAAACGCCAGCAATATGCCGGTGATACTGGTTGCCAGAAAGGTGAAGATCAGCTTCACGCGCAGAGAACGCATCAACCCCATCATGTCTCCATACAAAAACGATATCCTACGCCAAAGACCGTTTCCACATAATGCGGATGGGCCGGGTCTGCTTCAATTTTAGTGCGCAGGTTGCGCACATGAACGTTGATCGTCTTTTCCATTCCTTCCAGTGCGCTGCCTTGCAGCTTTTCGAGCAGCTCTAACCGTGTGAAAACACGCCCCGGCGCAGTCATTAAAATCGCCAATAAATCGAACTCGGAGGGGGTAAGCTGCACATCGTTTCCGGCAACGGTGACGCGACGGCCGTTTCTATCCAGCACCACGTCAGCGACGCGCAGCACATCCATATCCACTTCTTCTTGACCAACGCGGCGCAGCACAGCACGCACGCGGGCCAGCAGTTCGCGCATGCCAAATGGCTTGGTCACATAATCATCTGCACCCAATTCCAGCCCAAGCACTTTGTCTGTTTCCTCGATGCGTGCCGTCAACAAAATGACCGGCGTATCGGCCTCACGACGATGAATGCGAATAAATTCGTACCCATCCATCTCTGGCATCATGATGTCGAGCAGGATCAGGTCGGGTTTTTCCTGGCGGGCGGTGAAAAGGGCGACACGGCCGTTTTCGGCCGTTACCACGCGATACCCATTTTCCATTAAATATTCACGGAGCAGTGTGCGTACATTTGCTTTGTCGTCAACGACCAGAATTGTTTGTGTCATGCGCTTTATTGTACTCTACAGGCAAATAAATTATCTAGCCGGGAAACGGCCGTACCATTTGCCTGCACCCAGCATACCGATCAATCGCGCCACATCACATAACGCAAGCCACCTGCGGCTGCTGACGCGTGCCGAATCACTCTCCGGCACAAGCGCCTGGGCAGTCAGATGTTCTTGGAAGTATAAGCCGGGGGCGTTTACAGGTAATTTAGAGGTGATAAAGATTTGATATAGACGCGCGACTTACCACAACAGGCAGTCGAACTGGCACGCGTAAAAACAAAAAAGAGCGGGATAAACTTTCGCCTATCCCGCTCTTGGTTCATCCACAACCAATATACCAACAAGGATCATCCTGGTTGCCATTCAAACGGATTTCAAAGTGAATGTGCGGGCCAGATGAGTTGCCCGTATTACCAGAAAGACCGATGAGATTGCCCTTGTAAACAATTTGTCCTGGCACGGCATTGATCGAACTGAGATGTGCATAAAATGTCTCAAAGCCATTGCCATGATTGACAACAATTAAATTGCCATAGCCATAATTGTTCCAGGCAGCATATGTTACTGTGCCATCGTCGGCGGCGTAAACGGCCGTGCCTTCCACCAACCCAATATCAATGGCGCGGTGCCCATACCAATAATACTGGGTGAAATTACGCGAACCGACCGGGTAAATAAAAACGCCAGAGCCAACAATAAGCGGCTTGATGTTTCGCCCTTCCCATGATGTCCCCCCAACTGATTCCAGCGTTGGCGGGTTCCAGACAAACACCTCGCGGACAGCCCCTGGCACCATAATCTGTGTTTCCGGGTACAACCGATAAGGAAATTCCAGCCGGTTTGGTTCGTAGGCGATAATGTCCTCAACCGGAACCGCATACAGCGCGGAGATGCTTTCCAGCGTGTCACCCGGCGCTACATCGTGCAAAACACCATCAATGGGCAATATCACCAACTCCACTCCGGTTTGGAGCAAGCTGGATTCCTGGCTTAATGAGGCGTTTCCGCCTAACAAAGTCTCCGGCTTAATGCCAAATTTTTCGGCAATTCCCCCTGGCGTATCGCCTCGTTCAACGACATATGTCTCGAAGGTGTGTTCGGGCAACTGCCCTTGATAGGTAAGCGGCACCATTTCAGGGGAAAGGGCGTCATCGACAAGCTGGGGCAGCTCACCAGGGGAGAAAATAACCGCAGGGGTGGGTGCTCCCGGATCAATATCAACAACAAAGGGGGTGACTTCTACTAACGCGGCATCGGGATTGGAAACGGCCGTATCCACTTCGCTTCCCTCTTCTGGCCGACTTACTTGCCAACCAATCCAGAGGAACAGCAACGCCAACAGTAAAACCAGTTGCCCCCCGTATCGTCGTAACAAACTTTGTATCTCATTCATAGTTCGCTCCCAACAAAGTTGGATGCTATCACAAAGCGAGCACACAGCAAAAACGGGCCAGTTTAGCTGGCCCGTTCTCTGGTAACATCACTTATCTGCCATTAAGGCAAATTACATCATATCTTTTGTCAGAGTTTCCAGGAACTCGTAATTATTCTTTGTACCGCGCAGCCGCTGCAAAACAGCACCTGTTGCGCTGCTAATGTCATATCCAGGCGTATCCATCAAATGGCCCAACATCCGGCGCATGGTGTAGACACGCTGCAATTCATCGCCCGACAACAGCAAATCTTCACGGCGGGTGCTGGAACGCTCAATATCGAAGGCCGGGAAAATACGCCGTTCTTGCAAACGACGGCTTAACAGCAGTTCCATATTACCCGTCCCCTTGAACTCTTCATAAATCACGTCATCCATACGGCTGCCCGTGTCCACAAGACAGGTAGCAATGATAGTCAGACTGCCACCCTCTTCCAAATTACGGGCTGTACCAAAGAAGCGTTTGGGCGGATACAACGCCGTCGGATCCAAACCACCGGACAATGTACGGCCGCTTGGGGAGACTGTCAGGTTATAAGCGCGTGCCAGACGTGTGATCGAGTCTAGCAAAATAACCACATCGCGTCCTGATTCAACAAGCCGCTTCGCCCGCTCCAGCGCCATTTCCGCAACCTTACAATGTTGCCGTACCGGTTCATCAAAGGTAGAGCTGATGACCTCGCCTTCAATTGACCGCTGCATATCGGTTACTTCTTCAGGACGCTCACCAATTAACACGACCATTAAATGCAGGTCGGGATAATTTTCAGAAATACCGTTGGCGATTTCCTTCAATACTGTTGTCTTACCAGCTTTAGGGGGTGACACAATCAAACCACGCTGCCCACGACCAATTGGCGCAATCAAGTCCATTAAGCGTGTTGACAAGATATTCGGCCGTGTTTCTAGCTTCAGTTTTTGGTCTGGGAAAATGGGGGTAAGAGATTCATAGCGGGGGCGACTTTTAGCCAGTTCTGGTGGTCCATCGTTTACAGCTTCCACCCGCAGCAAGCTGTAATACTTTTCATTATCTTTGGGGACACGCACCTGTCCCACTACCATATCGCCAGTTTGCAAGGAAAGGCGACGAATTTGCGAATTTGAGACGTAGATGTCGTTGGCGCCTGGCAAATAATTGTGGGTGCGCAAAAAGCCCATTGTTTGTTTATCATCTTCAATGATTTCGAGCACACCACCGCGAAAATCTAGGCCGCTTGTTTGGGCTTGCGAAGCCATTATTTGATAAACTAAATCTTGCTTCTTCATCGTACTGAAGCCAGCAATTTCCATTTCGCGAGCTATCGCCCGCAATTCGCTAAGTTTCTTTGAAGCTAGCTCTGTAATATCCATAGGGAATTTCTCCACTTGTGTTTGATTACAAACCACCCTGCCTGGGAAGCAGGATCAATCTCCTGGTTTCGCGGCACATACCACGATATCGATTGAAATTATAAGCAAATCGGCTGATTCAGAAGCACAGTAACCCGGTTGCTCCCTGATGATGCGCAAACCATAATCTTGCATTTGCCCATGCACAATAATGTATCAATTTAATAAACTGGTAGACCAGTAATTGGGAATAAAATCCTAAAAGACCAATTTTCAAGCTGCCTGTACCGGGGAGTCCTACCGAAAAAGCTAAAACTAGTATAAACACCAATAGATTTTAAGAAAACAAGGGAAGGCTCACGCATATATTATGGTAGGCGGTGGAAGTATAACACGCTCCAAAAAACAAGTCAATCCTAAATCGAATCAGCAGACTGGGCTGTATCCCAGGCAGCAACAATTAGTGCCAAGAGTATCCACCATAAAAATCCGGGGCGTGCACCAAGTGTAATGGCATCTAACATACCAAAGAACCACCCACCGGCCAATGCGCCGCTCAAACCAACGATTAAGGCGCGAGACACAGGAGAATTAGTCTGATGCCAGCTTTGCCAAAGTAAGGCAACACTCACGCCCCAGATAGCAAGGTAAGCAATGAGACCGGGAATACCTAAATCCAACCCAACCTGAAGTAATTGGTTATGGGCATGGACTATATCGGTATCTGGAGAAACTAAAAATAGTGGGTAGAGAATATGGACAACACGACGAAACCCATTCATGCTCATGCCTGTGAATGGAAAGTCTTGTAGTCCATAAATGGCCCGCGACCAAATTTCTAATCGCCCTGAGAATCCTAGTTCCTGACCACTGTCAGACAAATCACCGCTAAAGATTGTGTTTAGATCAAGGTAAAAAGCGAAGCCAATGCCAGCAATAATGGCGACAACGAGCAGCCAGCGCCCCCAACGGGTGGCAACAGCCAGCATGATCAGCAAACTCAGCCCCAAACTCAAGACACCGCCCCTGGAAAGGGTAGCAATGAGCATAAATGTGGCAAAGCCAGCCATGCCAAGTAAGGCAAGCAGCCACACCTGACGGCGTTGCGCCCATAAAGTGCGCCATAGGCCAATGGTGAGGGCGATAAGCAGTGGCGCAACCCAATTCAGCACACCAGCCATTTCATTGGGATTAATGACGCCACCGATTGTACCGGGGATGCGGGAAACGGCCGTTGGCAGTACCCCCTTCACCCGATTAAGAAACGCCACTGGCCCCGTCCACGACACACCAATCAAGCCAACAAAGGCCATTCCTATTCCCGCCAACAAGAAGAAAGCGGTCAGGTACCAAACCCCATGCTTAACCTGTCGCGTGACGGCAACTGCCCCATAAAACAGAAAAATGCCGAAAACAACACCAATGATTTTGGGGAAACTGAGGGCTATATCAAAAACGGCATACAGGCTAATGAGAACGGTGATCGCCAGAAGGAGAACGGCCGTATCATATGCCGTTGCTGGTTTGAAACGACGGGTCGCCACCCAACGCACACCCCACAACAGCGGCAGCAGCAGCAAAACAAGGCTTATCCAACCGTGCAGAAACAGAGCCACTGGCAACAATGCCAATAACCAAACCCATTCCCAGGCAATCACAAATTGGGCAAACCGCCGCATAGTATCTCCTTAACGTGGCAGAATCATAACGCCGCCGTGACACCCCGGCAACCCATATTTCAGCTTCATCATACACAAGCCTTGGCATCGGGCACATGCTTGTTTCACAGCTCGCCAAACAGAAACAATACAGGTGTGAACATTGAACAAATTTTGTTTTTTCAAGTTGCTTTCCCCTCGTTTATCTTTATAATGACACTCGTAAAGAGTGAATTTTTTAACATTCATTGTTGGCAACAAGGCTGTCTAGCCAAACCGGGCCAGTAAACGCCAAAACTCGCCCACTTAGCCATCAAGCAGGGCAAAAGGTATCCATGCAAAATGCTGTTATTCTGTTAGTAGAGGGAGAAGGTGCAGGCACCAATTCACCGACATCCGCTCTCAAGAAAGCAGGATATAACTTTGAAGTTGTGCATACTGGCACGGCCGCTTTTGCCTGGATCGAATCACATGGGCATCCCAACCTCGTCATCTTCGACTCATCCACGATGCGTTCAAAAGGCTCGCGCACATGTCGACGCCTGCGGCGCATGTTAGGTGACACCCCCATCATCCACAGCCGCGCAGCCGGAACCGTCGAAGACCCCAGTATCGGCGCAGACGTTTACCTGGAACACCCTTACACACCACGTAAACTGCTGAACAGGGTTCGCGCACTTTTACCGGCCGACATAACCAAAGAAGAAATCATCTATTTCGGGTCAATCATCCTGTACCGCTCAAAATCATCCGTAGAACTTTTGGGACGTGGCGAACAACGGATGACTCCAAAACTATTGCAGCTATTAGAAGAGTTTCTGCGTCATCCTGAAGAAATCATCAGCCGCCGCCAACTCATGCAAAACGTGTGGAAAACCGACTATATCGGCGACACACGCACCCTGGATGTACACATTCGCTGGGTGCGCGAATGCATCGAAGAAGACCCGGCAAAACCAAAGCTGTTGCAGACAGTGCGCGGCAAAGGGTACATTTTCAGGCTGTCGGCACTACACCCAGAACCATAAGCGTCGCAATCCAGTTATCTGCTGACTTTGTAATCTGCGTATAAAAACAAAAACACCACCCGTAGGTGGTGTTTTTTGTTACAAAAAGTTGATAAAAACTTATTACTAGGCAGCCGCATTGCGGGCAGCAGCCAGTTGGGCCATCAAACGACCCTTGCGTCGGGCAGCATTACGCGGATGTACAATCCGTTTGCGTCCTGCTTTATCCAGTGTGCTGTAAGCTTTGTTTGCTACAACTTCGGCCTCTTCCAAATCACCCGCGGCAATAAGCACGCGTGCTTTTTTGATATAAGTCCGAGCCGCACTGCGGTACATACGATTATGCATCGTCCGCTTCTTTGTCTGCCGTATGCGTTTCTTGGCGGATTTTATGTTAGCCAATTGTTCAGTCCTCCGTGTGTTAACTCTAACTCACCTTGGGAGGCGTGAGAGCCGCATGATAATAACATGAATCACAAAATGTGCCAAATTTTCTTCACGCCGTTGGAACTATCACATCGCCACAAGCATGCCTGACGAGCTGTTGAATGCTCTCTGGCGACAGTTTTACTTTTGTTCTGCTTTCCATGTGTTTCTCGCCAACAACGCCGCTTGAATAAATGGCGCTGCCTTACGCCAGATGGTTGGTTTGGGCAACTTTGCTCAACCAACGAGCGCTGGGTTTTACAGTGCGCTGTTGGGTATCACGGTCAACGGCGATGATGCCAAATGTCGGGCGATACCCTAACATCCATTCAAAGTTGTCGAAAGCAGACCAGGCAAAGTAACCACGCACATCCAATCCATCTTGCAAACAGGCAAGCACGTTTTGCAGCGCTGTCTCATAATAGGCCAGACGATGGCTGTCATCTGTGGTGCCAATGCCATTTTCGGTGACCATAAGAGGCAAGCCGGTCATTTCGTGGGCACGGCGCAGGGTTGCGCCAATGGCTTGCGGCCAAAATTCGTAACCCATTTGCGTCAATGCGACGCCTTCCTCTGGTCCCAAATCGCCTTCTGCACCGTAACGGTCGCGTGAGTATGTTTGCACGCCGACAAAGTCGTCTTCGCGGGCTGCTTCGAGAAAGACATCTTGCAATTCCCAACGTATTTTGTCGCGTACAGTTTCACCGCCGGGGAGAGCTTGCATATCAGACATGGCGATGGTCAGGCCAACGGGGAGCAACGGCCGTTCCGCCTTGATCGCCGCCCGTGCCTGATGGTGTGCCGCCAGGATTACATCGCGCCCTTGAACCGTCCCGGCAAACAGAAACGGCGCAAATTGTTCCGGGGTAGTGTGCAAAGCACGCGCCGCCTGCCGGGCAAAAGTTTCATCGACGCCACCAGCCATCCAACTTATGGCGGCCATGTGCGGAATATTGACCTCATTGATTGTGCAAACTGCTTCAACCAGATCGCCCAAGTGCTGCGTAACTTTGCCTGCGTAACGAGCAAATTTAACGGCCGTTTCCATGTTCTCCCACCCGCCTTGCGCAATAAGCCAACGCGGCGAGGTGAAATGATGGTAAGTCACAACAGGTTTCAGCCCGTGAGCAAGGCACACTTCGCACATGCGGCGATAATGGTCGAGGGCGGCGGTAGAGAAACGGCCGTCTTCCGGTTCCACACGCGCCCACTCCACCGAAAATCGATAGCTGTTAAAGCCCAACTCAGCCAGCATAGCAATATCTTCGGGATAGCGATGGTAATGGTCAATGGCATCACCCGACGGTTCGGCAAAAGCCGTATCCGGCACATGCTCCATCGCCCAAAAGTCGCTGTTCGTGTTATTCCCTTCTACCTGATGTGCGGCCGTTGCCGTTCCCCATAAAAATCCTTGCGGAAATTCACCGTTCATCTCATATATCCTTTCCCGAAAAACGTCCCGCAGGTTAATACGTGGCGAGGAC
The DNA here is from genome assembly GCA_020634315.1 of Ardenticatenaceae bacterium. Taxonomy (GTDB): domain Bacteria; phylum Chloroflexota; class Anaerolineae; order Promineifilales; family Promineifilaceae; genus JACSRF01. The sequence goes on from JACKBV010000015.1 coordinate 80,381, forward strand.
AGCCTTCCAGAGTTTGACTTTCATTCATGATGGTGTTTTACACTCACCGTTAATTCGTATTTGACCCGACTACTTGGCTCAAAAAAGCTTGCATAGCTTGCATAAAAGCCGGGTAATTTTCGCGCCGGATGTTATGCCCGGCATTGGCAACCGCGGCTACCTGCACAAATGGCGAAAGGGAAACCACTTCCCGTGCAACCTTCGGCGAGACAATTGCGCCCTTTGCCGTCTCGGCGGTAATCAGCAATGTGGGAACGGTAAACGCCGCCACAAATTGTCGCCAAGGCTTGCGGACATCCAAGACCGAAAAGACATTTTTGTCGAGTTGGCGTTTAGATTCGGCCCAGGCAGGGAGTTCTGCCTCCGACCATGCCGGATTATCCACTCTCCCTCGAGCAATAATGTCATCTAAAGGAACGCGATCAAGACCCAATAACCACTCAAAAAATGGGTTCATGTGTGATCCTTCATCAGGCAATGGGTCGATCCACGCCGGGTCTTCTAAAATCAACCCACGCACAAGATGCGGGTAACGCGCCCCAAGTTCTGAGGTCGTCAGACCGCCCATCGAATGGCCGCCGACGATTGGTTTATCCAGTTCCAACGCCATAATCAGGCCAGCAACATCAGCCGCATTGTCAACGGATTCGTTAGGCTGCACGCGTGCAGAAAGGCCATGCCCTCTGGCATCGGGCAAGATGACGTCATATTGCTCTTCTAGTGCCTGAGCAATGGGCAGCCAACACAGCCCATTGTCAGAAAAACCATGCAGCAGCACCAGCGGAGGCTTATTGCCATCCCCTGTGCGCGTGTAATGCAACTCAAGATTATTTACTGTGACAAAAGCGTCACGCCAATGAGGTAACATGTGAACTCCCTGTAAGCACGAAGAGGCATTAAGGCATCGTGCTTTTATGTTGATTTTTTCTACTGTCTTACGCTGCGTGCTTGCCGCAGCAACATGTCGGCAATATCGTCCGCCGGTTGTGTGAGAAAATCCTCTTGAAAGTGGAGAAAGCTTCGCAAGGGTAAATCCAGCAAGAAGTTGAGTTTATCCATACCTATATAGCTGGGGTCGCTATTATTGAAGAGGCCGCCATTGGACATCAATTCAACAACCATTGGCTGGAGGATTGTTTTGCCGACTGGATCATTGAACCAGGCGCGGATAGTGGATTCGTTGTGCAAGATGGATGGCAGCTGCAATGTCGATTGCAAATTGACGGTAGCACGGCAGCGAATGTCCGCTGCCGATGCGCCAACGAGGATGTCGAATTCGCCATTTTCGGTGATCCATTGTTGATAGGCTGGATCGTAGTAGGCGAACGCGCGAGTATTGAGGGTGAAGGAAACGGTTTTGGTTTCCCCCGGTTGCAGTTCCACTTTCGCAAACCCTTTTAGCTCTTTATACGGCCGTATCAAACGCGCCTTCTGATCATGAACATACACCTGGACAACTTCCTTGCCCGTCATGCTGCCCGTATTGGTCACATCCACCGAGACAACCAGGCCATCCGTATCCTTAAAAGTCGTATCCGAAACGTGCAGATTGCTGTAGGCAAACGTGGTGTAACTCAATCCATAGCCAAAGGGGAACTGCACCGGCACCTCTTTGGCGTCGTAGTAGCGATAGCCAATGAACAACCCTTCGCCATAATGCACTTCGCCATTTTCGCCGGGGAAATTGAGGTAAGCAGGTGTATCCGTCAACTTGACCGGGTAGGTTTCAGCCAGTTTGCCGCTGGGATTGGTGCGCCCAAAGAGAATGTCGGCAATGGCACCACCGCCCGCCTGCCCCATCATCCAGGCTTCGAGAATGGCCGCTGTGCCATCGATCCAATCGCGCACGACGACTGGCGCACCATTGTTGAGGATGACAACGGTGCTGGGCTGTACGGCCGTTACCGCTTGAATTAAGGCTACTTGCTGCTGCGTCAAATTCAGGTCTGGCCGATCATATCCTTCCGACTCCTTGGAGTCAGGCAAGGCAATGTAAAGCAGCGCCACATCCGCAGCCTGCGCCGCAGCGACAGCTTCAGCAATGAGTTCCGGGTTCAGGCAATCATCCATAGCATACCCCGGAGCAAAGCTCAACTCAGCATTTCCGGCCAGCTTTTGCAGTTCCGTGAACGGCACATCCACTTGAGTCGGATTGATATGCGAACTACCGCCGCCCTGGAAATGGGCGAGCTGCGCCGCCTGCCCGATAACGGCGATGTGCTGCGGATTTTGCAAGGGCAGCAGCCCATTATTTTTGAGCAAAACCATGCCTTCGGCCGCAATCCGACGGGCCAGCGTATGGTGTGCAGCCGCATCAAAGCCGCCACCCTTGGCTGTTTGCGCCGCCTGCGAGATGATGCGCACAATACGCCGCACGGCTCCGTCCAACACAGCTTCGTCTAATTCGCCGTTACGCACGGCTTCGACAACAGCGTTTACCCGCGCTTGCTTGGGGCCAGGCATTTCCAGGTCTAGTCCGGCACGCAAAGCAGCGACACGATCATGAACTGCGCCCCAATCGGAGACGATGAAACCCTCGAAGCCCCATTCGCCTTTGAGGATGTCGGTGAGCAGATGATGATGTTCGGAGACGTAGGTTCCATTGACCTTGTTGTAGGCACACATCACACTCCAGGGTTTGGCTTTGGTAACGGCCGTTTCAAACGCCGGCAAATAGATCTCACGCAACGTACGCTCATCAATCTCAGCGTTAATCGAAAAACGCTCAAATTCCTGATTATTCGCCGCAAAGTGCTTTAATGCCGTGCCGACACCTTTGCTTTGGATGCCATTGATCAAACTGGCGGCCAATTCCCCCGCCAGATAAGGGTCTTCCGAAAAATACTCAAAGTTACGGCCGCACAGCGGCGTCCGCTTCATGTTGGCACCCGGCCCCAAAATAACATCAACTTTCAAAGCGATGGCTTCTTCCGCCAAGGCCTGCCCCATTTCATACAACAATGCTGTATCCCAGGTAGCGGCAAGACTGGAAGCGGTGGGGAAGCAGGTGGCTGGCAAGCTTTTTTGCGTCAGCACACGAACATTCGGCATACGGCGAATACCATGCGGGCCATCAGAAACCAACAATTCAGGCAAACCCAATCGTCCTACAGGCGTAGTTGTCCAGGAAGTTGCTCCAGTACACAGAGCAGCTTTCTCTTCCAACGTCATTTTAGCAACGATACCTGAAATATCTGTCATGACAGACTCCTTTCTCTCAGTCAGGACACTAGGCGACACAAACCTGCATGGACTCTTCTCTCTTCTTAAAATGCAAAAAACTCTACCAAACTTTCGTTTCAGTGTAGCCAGGTAATCGGCAAGAAATTTTTCTCGCTTTCTTGCCGATTACTTACGTAAACCGCACAGGCGTCCCAAAACTTGGTGCGGTTTACCTAGTTGGCAAAAGAATCATAAACAGAACGAATACGCAAAGCGGCTTCAGCCTGGGACAGCTGCCACCCTGCCGGTAAGGGGCAGGTAATGGTCATCGTGCGGCCCACAGGCAAATCAAAGTAATTGTCGCTGAAGACAACATCAACACCATCCAGAGACAGCTCCACCAACCGGGCCAGGGAATGGGCAGCCAACTCGATATAGAGCACACCATCTTCATGGCAACAGGTGGCTTGTATGGCTGGAGCGATCAGGCGCAGGTGTTTTGTGGGCGCGAAGAAAGCCGTTTGCGTGGTTACGTGACGGTCGCCTTGCCACAATTCAGCAATAAAAACCAGATTCCGCCGGTTGTCATCGGTAACGTACTCTTTCAGGTTATAGGTTTGGATATGGGTAGCGGCTAATGGCGCAGCCTGTACCGGCTCCTCGCCAGCAGCCAACACCTCACCGGCAAGTGTTTCCAATGACCAGCGCAAATTACCTTCCCAGGTTTCACGCAAATCGCTGGTGACGTAAACGCCCTGTCGTGGCGGCGCATCTTCAATAGAGAGCATCACAGGTGCATAAAAACGGCGTGCAGCGTAGTGCAACGCCTTCCAGCGGCCAAAATAGTCAAGGCTAGACCAGGATGCCACCGGCCAGCAATCATTAAGCTGCCAGTACAGCGTCCCCGCGACGCGATCCCGATGCCGCCGCCAATGTTCCACGCCATAGCGAATCCCTTCGGCCTGGAGCGCCATGCTCAAATAAACCAGGGACGAGAAATCTTTGGGCAGGCGGAAGGTGTCAAGCATCTGTCCGACCATGAGGCTGTTGCCGCTGTCGTTCTTTTGGTGCCGTTCCATGATGTAGGAAGTCATGTTCCAGTCGGCTTCTTCGGCATAGGTGCGGATCGTAGCCAGCGGGGGTAATGCCTGGAAGCCGAATTCGCTCATGAAGCGGGGGTATTGGCTGCGATAGGCGGTGAATGGTTTACGGCCGTGCCACACATCCCAATAATGCGCATCCCCTTGCTGCTGCCCGTTTGGATTCTCAAAAGGCGTATCCGACGAGGGAGAACTGGGCCAGTATGCTGTATCCGGGTCTGCGGCGGCACACCATTCGGGCAGTGTGTGGTGAAAGAAGCGGTCATACGCTATCTTCAGCTCATCTAAATCAGACTGATGCTTCCAGCCCCAATCAACCCAACCCCATTCCATTTCATTGTTGCCGCACCACAGCGCCAGGCTGGTGCGATGACGCAAACGGCGCACGTTTTCCGACACTTCGATGCGCACATTTTCCAGGAAATCGGGATCGTTGAGCGGGTAAACGCTGCACGAAAAGATGAAATCTTGCCAGATCAGGATACCGTAGCGGTCGCACAAATCGTAGAAGCGATCTTCCTCAAAAAAGCCGCCGCCCCAAACGCGCAGCATGTTTTGGTGTGTCTCGGCTGCGCCGCGAATCAACATTTCCAGATAGTCGTCGCTGATGCGGGTGGGGAAAGAGTCGGCGGGAATCCAGTTGGAGCCTTTGGCAAAGATAGGCACGCCATTGACCATGAATTCAAAGGAACGCCCCCATTCATCGGCGTCCTGGCGCAGTTTGAGGGTGCGCAAGCCAAGCTGGTAGACGCGTTGGTCTAGCTCGACATCGCCCTGATGCAAGCTGACAATGACTTGATAGAGTGGCTGCTCGCCATACCCGTTGGGCCACCAAAGCTGGGGGTTGGCGATGGGGAGGTTGACGGTTGCAGAGGCTGTTGGGGAAACGGCCGTTTCCCCAACATTCTCCTCTCCGTCAGGCGCCACAACACGCAGCCGTGCCGTCAACGCCTCATCCGTCCATCGTTCAACTGACAAAGCAGCCGATACATTGACCTGTCCATCAGCATGATGCTGCTGTAAATGAACATCTGCCAGGCGGGCGTCACCGCCCCCCTCTAAACGAATCTCTTTCCAAACGCCGATGGGAGGAAGCTGTGGCCCCCAATCCCAACCAAACTGGCAGGGGGCTTTGCGTAAATGTGACCCGCCAGGAATGGCTTGCGAAACGCCGGGTAACGGCCGTTGCGCCTGCTTTTCGGTGATAAACTGCACTGGCGAGGCAAAGGCAATGACCAGTTCATTGGCCTCAGCCTGGAGCAGTTCTTTCACTTCCCAGCGGTATTGGCGGAACATGTTGTTGGTTTGGCCCAGGAAACGGCCGTTTAACGTCACCGCCGCCAGCGTATCCAACCCATCACAAACCAACCAGACACGCAATTGCTGCAAAACATCCGCCTCAGCCGCAAACTGATAGCGATATTCCCAATCCGCCTCAGCCACCCACTGAACATGTTTTTCATTATCACCGACAAAGGGATCAGGAATACGCCCCAGAGCCAGCAAATCCGTATGCACGCCACCAGGAACAGTCGCGGCAAGCCACTCCTCTGTCCCAACTTGTCGAAAATGCCATGCGCCCGTCAAAGTTTGAACATTCATCATAGGTCCTCAATAGCGAGAGCGAGAGCGAGAGGAAGCAATCACACCCTCGCTCTCGCTCTATTTTCACACTTTGATTCTCGCCCTAGTTGTGTACCTGCTGCAACAAGCCAGCAACCATATCCTCAGGATGCATCGGCAGTGCATGTTGTTGGAACATCAGCACACTCACCAACGGCATGTCACTAAACATCTCCATCACATCCATACCAATGGCGCCATCATTGCCATACCGCTCGTCATCCCCACCAAACATCTTGCGCGACTCAGCTTCCATTTGCGCATAAAACGGCCCAAAAATAGCCCGGCCACGTGGATCAGCCATCCACTCGCGAATGGTAGATTCTTTGTCAAGAAGGCAAGGCAAATCCAGAGTCGATTCGAGCGTCACCGCCAATGTGTGGCGAATATCCGCCGCCGAAGCCGCAATTAAAAGGTCAAATTCGCCATCCTCAGTAATCCACTGCTTATACTCAGGATGATAAAAAGCAAAAGCGCGGAAATCGAGATCGATAGAGACGGTTTTTGTCTCACCTGGCTGGAGTTCCACCTTAGCAAACCCTTTCAGCTCTTTATACGGCCGTACCAGGCCCGACTTTTGGTCATGGACATACACCTGGACAATTTCCTTGCCCGCCATACTCCCCGTATTGGTTACATCCACCGTAACCGTCACACCATCCACATCCTTAAAGCTGCTGGCCGACACTTGAGGATTGCTATATTCAAATGTGGTATAGCTCAACCCATAACCAAATGGGTATTGCACAGACATCTCTTTGGCATCATAGTAACGATAACCAATGAACAGCCCTTCGCCATAATGCACGCTGCCTGCATCACCAGGCCAGTTGAGATGTGAAGGGGTATCAGCCAATTTCGACGGGAAAGTTTCGGCCAGTTTGCCACATGGATTAACTTTACCAAACAGGACATCAGCAATGGCGATACCACCTGCCTGCCCCATCATCCAACCCTCAAGCAGCGCAGCCACATCATCAATCCACTCACGCACCGCCACCGGCGCACCATTATTCAACACAACCACGGTCTTCGGCTGCACCTGGGCAACCGCTTTAATCAACGCAACCTGTTGATCCGTCAGGTCCAAATCAGTGCGGTCATAACCCTCAGATTCCTTAAAAGTCGGCAGCGCAATATACAACACAGCCACATCCGCAGACTGGGCCAGTGTCACAGCCGCATCAATCATATCCTGACGGAAAGAATTATCAGTCGGATAACCTTCAGCATAAGTCAGTTCAGCCCCCTCAGCCTGAGCCTGAAATTCCTTGAACGGCACAGCCACTTTTGTGGGGTTGATGTGCGAACTGCCGCCACCCTGGAAATGGGCATGTTCAGCGGAACGGCCGATTATGGCGATTTGCTGCTGTCCCTTCAGGGCAACAAACCATCATTCTTCAGCAGCACCATGCCTTCCGTCGCAATATGATGCGCCAACTCATGATGCGCATCCACATCAAACGTACCGCCTTTCGGCGTTTCTTTTGCTTTAAGAACAATGCGCAAAATGCGGCGCACAGATTCATCCAACACAGCCTCGTCCAACACACCGGAACGCACTGCCTCCACAACTTCCTTCACTCGGCGCTCTTGCGGGCCTGGCATTTCCCAATCCAACCCACCTTTCAACGCCTTCACCCGATCACGCACAGCGCCCCAGTCCGAAACAACCAGACCTTCAAAGCCCCACTCATTCTTGAGAATCTCAGTCAGCAAATGGTAATGTTCAGAAGCAAACGTGCCATTCACCTTGTTGTAAGAGCACATCACCGTCCACGGTTGAGCCTGTTTGACCGCCTTCTCAAAGGCTGGCAAATAAATCTCACGCAGCGTGCGCTCATCCACTTCCGCACTAATGCTGAAACGTTGGAACTCCTGATTATTAGCAGCATAATGCTTCAGCGAAGTTCCAACCCCCTTGCTCTGCACACCATTAATAAAATTGGCCGCCAGCTCCCCTGCAAGGTAAGGGTCTTCAGAAAAATACTCAAAATTCCGCCCCCCCAATGGCGAACGCTTCATGTTCGCCCCAGGGCCAAGAACCACATCCACATCCAGAGCAATACACTCTTCAGCCAATGCCTCACCCATTTTATGGATCAAATCCACATCCCAAGTAGAGGCAAGGCAAGATGCCGTCGGGAAGCAAGTGGCCGGCAAACTATTGAGTGCCATCTCATGGACATTAGGCACGCGCCGAACACCATGCGGCCCATCTGAAACAATCATTTCAGGCACATCCAGCCGTTCTATCGGCGTCGTTGACCACGCGCTAGCGCCAGTGCAAAGCGCCGCTTTCTCTTCAAGTGTCATTTGTTTAATAATAGATTGAATGTTCATGTGTATTTTTCCTGTGAATTTACTTTTCCTTCCAAACATCCTGTAAAGCACGGTAATCTAAAAGAACGATACCTTCTTCTTCCACGATGTCTTTTGCTTGCTGAGATACAAGAAAATCGAAATCCGCCTGACGAATGTGATAACCACCTGAGTCAATAGCCATTAATTCAGAATTAGCCAGACCAGGATGAACAGCCCACTCGCTTAATCCGGGTGGTAACTCACGCAACAGCCGGGCAAAACCGGCAAATTTATCAACCGAATCAAGCAAATAACTATCTAAAAAATCGTAATCATTAGTCGGCAAACCCTGGCTTTGCACTTTGGCAATCCAGGGCTGTCCAATAACGCGGAGCGCCAACCCATACTCCCTTGCCAGTTTCAACATAAGCGACAAAATATCTTCCTTGCCGCCAAGACGTAGGGAATGCCAATCCAGATGTGTAGGTTGAAGCCCCTTTGCCAGCACAACTTCAATCTGTGCCCTGAATTCCATTTCCAACTGATCTAACTGAACCTGTGCAAAAAACGCAGGCATTTGGTCAAAGTTATAGAAATGACCTTCCTTGTTAACCAGGGATGGCACCTGCTGCCGGGGAGTTACTGGCCCCCAACGGTAATCAACCCAATCAGAGATAACGGTAAGATGTACACCAAAGGGGATTTCAGGGTGGTCAGCGAGGAAATGCATAGCATGCAAAGCCCAGGGACAAGGAACCATCAAAGTTGTTGAGCGAACAATACCTTCTTTCAACGTGCCTATAATGGCCTCATTCACCGCATGGCACATCCCAAAGTCATCTGCATTGATAATCAATAAGCGAGCATCATCCGGGAATCCAAGCAGCCGGTTTGTTTGGCCATTAGTAAGCGAGTTCATTGCCTTCTGGATTCCGACTCGTCATAGATAATCGGTAAGACCCCAATAATCCCAGGAATACCAACACCAGACAGACGGGAATAAGCTCTAGAGAGAATCGGCGTGCAAGTACCCCTATTATCGTTGGAATAAGCGCACCACCCAGCCCCGTAGCTGCCATTTGCATTCCAATGGTGTTGGCTGCAAAATGAGCGCCAACTCGCTGACTTGTGCCAGACATCATAGCCGGGAAAATTGGGGCAATCGCAACCCCTATCACAGCAACCCCTAACAGGTTTGCCAGTTGGAATGGGTGCCACCAGAGCAAGACTGCGCCCAACAAGGCGAGCGTAATGCCACCTTGAACCAGCGTATTGCTTCCCAGACGATTAGCAAACAACCCGCAAGAATGCGTCCAATTGTAAACATAGCCCAGAAACTACCAGTCCAAAGCCCTGCTGCTTGTGGTGATACACCGCGCGACTCAGTCAGCAAAGTGTAAACCCAGGTACCCAGTGATATTTCAGCCCTACATAAAGAAAGAAAAGCAAAACACTGAGCCAAACTCTGGGTTGACGCATCGTCTCTCCCATTGGGGTTTTATACTCGGTTAAACGCTTTTCCTGTTCACTCTCAGCAGGTTCATCATCTTGCGTGCTCCACCAAGATAAGGTGATGAGGAAGCTGATTGCCATAACAAACTGGAAGCCCCCACGACACGATAACCAACACGCCATGAATTAAGCGCAGTCAGGGCCATGGTCATGATGATGGGGCCTATCGTTATGCCAATTCCATAGCTGGCATGTAACCATTGCATCAACCCTTCCCCAAAGTGTGCAGCGACATAGGTGTTTAGACCGGCATCAATAGCGCCAGCACCGAGACCGGCCATCACACCCAGCAAGACCATCATCCACCAGGTTGGGACAAGGGTGTAACCAACCAGAGCCGAACCGGTTAGGGCACAACTCACTGTCAACAAACGGCCGACGCCCATACGTGCAATTAAGAAACCGCTCAAAAAACTGGAAGTCATGTAGCCTGTCACACTGGCAAACAATAACATCCCTAAAGAATCGAGCGGAATACCGAAATCCACCCGCATAGAAGGCCAGGCAATTCCTAACAGTCCATCTGGCATTCCCAAGGCAATGAAAGCCACGTAAGCCAGAAGAATCAAGCTTAATTTAGAGTAATTTTTCGATGCATGCAGTATGTTCAAAGTTATGTCGCTTTGAGTTTTAGGTTTATGATGTTTTGTTTCTGTTCAGAATCAAGAAAAATGACCTCTATACTGTCGAGAGATCCCATTCTTCGTAGATTTTCGGAACATCACTAATCAGGCGTCTGGTATATGGCTCTTTGGGATGCAAAATCACATCATCGGCAGATCCACTTTCAACAAATTTCCCACGCTCCATGATGTAGACGCTGTCAGAGACATAATACGCCAGACCAATATCATGGGTGATGAAAATGGGGGTCATGCCGATTTCATCGCGCAGTTGCATCAACATATCCAAGATCGTTGCACGGGAGCAGGCATCAATCATTGATGTAGGCTCATCAGCCAACAAGATTTTTGGTTTTAGCAGAAATATGCGAGCAATCATTAAACGCTGCTGCTGACCACCGGAAAGTTCGAAGGGATATTTGTTGGTTAATTCCTCGAACTTCAGGTTCACGAAGCTGCATGCTTCGGTCATCATCTCAACTTTTTGCTCGTATGGCAGCTTACCGCCGCCACGCATACGAATGCAGTCTAAAAGCACTGTATCGATCTTGTTAAAGATGTTGTAAGAAGAGAATGGGTCTTGAAAAATCGCTTGAATGCTTTTCCAGTATTCCTTCTTCTTGCGATGCGTGCTGATATCGCGCTTTTCCCCCTGAAAGTAAATTTCCCCTTCAGTAGGGTTGATTAACCCCAAAAGCATCTTTGCTAAAGTGGTTTTGCCACTGCCCGATTCGCCTACGATGGAGATGATCTCACCTTCGTAGAAGTTAAAATCTACGTGATCAACGGCAAGGGTTGTATTGCGACCAAACCCAAATACCTTAGTGACTCCTGACCCGCTCAGACATAGTTTCTTTTCACTACTCATTTTTCTTACGAGCCTCCCACGCATATAACTCTCTCAGCTCTTCTTCTGAGAGGATGCAACGGTAAGTACGGCCACCAGCCACTTCGCGAAGCGGAATGGAAAGTGTCTTACATTCTGGCCGAACGTATTTGCAGCGGGCCGCAAAGCGGCAGCCAGAGGGTGGTTTTTTCAGGTTAGGGGGTACACCAGGAATAGCCGTCAGTTTCACATTCCGTAAGCCGCTTTCGGGTACGATAATGGAACCCATGAGGCCTTTGGAATAGGGATGAAGCGGATCAAAAACGGCATCTTTTGAGCTAGCCTTCTCCACGATCTGTCCTGCATACATGACCATAATGTCATCGGTGACGTTGTAGAGCAGCGGCAGTTCATGTGTGATGAAGATCATCGCTTTGATGTAACCTTTGTCCATCAAGTTCCGCAGCATCTTAATGACCATCTTTTGCGACGTGACATCGAGGGCAGAGGATGGCTCATCTGCAATGAGTACCTGTGGGGAAAGGATCACTGAAATTGCGATCACGGTACGCTGCTTCATACCGCCCGATAATTCGACAGGGTATTTTTGCAACACATCTACGGGAAGGCCTAAAGCTTCAAAAAGCCCTTTCGCAATGTCAAAAATCTCTTTCTTGGTAGCAACTGGGTTATGCGCTTCAATAACATCTTCAATGAAGTTGATGATCTTTTGGGTAGGGTTGAGCGCATTCATGGCAGCTTGGGGAATATAGGCGATTTCCGTACCCAATATCGACCGGCGAACATCGTCAGGATTCATTCCAGAGATATTATGACCATCGATGATGATTTCGCCGCTGGTGTAGTGTAACGGCGGGAAGTAATAGCCCATCAAGCTAAGTGCAAGTGTTGATTTTCCACAACCGGATTCTCCGGCAATGCCCAGCGATTTCCCTTCTTCGACTTTCAGAGAAACGTGGTCGACTGCGTAAATATTTTCCCGAAACCGGGTAATATATTTTGTTGTTAGTTCTCTAACCTCTAACATGACATTTGACATTTCAACCACCTAATCCCTTAAAGCCGGATTGAATACCTGATCGAGACCTGTATTCATTAAATTCATCGAAAAGGCAATTAGCGCAATCGTGACGATGACGGGGAAGTATGCCCACCATTTGCCTAAGATATGTGCCTGGTAAATCATCGCCCAGTTCATCATCAGACCTAGTGTTGGCACATCGGTTGTGCGGGGACCTAAGCCCAGGATTGATAACCCGGCTTCGACCAGGATACCGGAGGAAATCTGGAGGATGAGTGCCATCACAACGTAGGAGGCAATGTATGGGAAAATATCGGTAACGATGATGTGAACGAGTGAATGTCCCGATAGTTTGGATAGATTGACATGGTCACGGTTGCGTAATGAAATCACTTGTGAGCGCACAGCCCTGGTTGTCCATACCCAAGAGGTAAACCCGATGACGATAGCGATGGTAACAGGTCCGCGTCTGTCTTGCCCGATACTGAAGGAGATGAGAATCAACAAGACAAAACTGGGAATGACTGTGAAAAGGTTGGTGATGAACATGATGATGTCATCAACAAAGCCGCCCACATAACCGGACAGTAATCCCAAGGTTAAGCCGATTAAGGTGGCAATGACGCCAGCAACGAAACCGATTTGCAGGGACACGCGAGTAGCTTCGACTAATTCTGTCAGAACGTCTCGACCAAAGTTGTCGGTGCCGAGCGGTAGAACGCGCACGTTTGCTACCTGATTGACGTTGACGTAGTCGGATTGGACAATGGTGCTGGTTTCTTCGAGAACGGCCGTTTCCGGGTTCGCCACAGCAATACTCACACCATCCGTCGAAAGCAGACCTTTGAGCGAGTTATTAAGGCGAATATAGTAATTACGCGTGGCATTCGTCATCCCCGAAATCCTTGTTGCGGGGTCGTAATTATTTACCCACTGATCCAACAGCTTCGCCGTATCCGTCGTATCAATTTCACTTTCAGGGATCCCAACCGCGACCAGCCAATCCTTTATAGCAATCCGATCATCTTCACCCAACTTACTGGCAATACGCTTTGCCGCTGCATCATCCAGATTTAACGTGTAATGAGGAGAACTGATGCTGTCGTAAACATTGACATAGATGCCAGGCTCAAAAAAGGTACCCTGGCCAATGATCCTCAACGGCGGATCTGTAATGATTAGAGGGTAAATAATCACAATCAGCAAAATTGCGACAAAAATAGAAAATCCTGTCACAAATTTACCAGAGTGAAAAACTTGTTGAAGTGTGTGTTTCATAGCAATATTTCCCCCAATCAATCAGCCTGTGCCGCTTTAATACGCGGATCAAGAACGCCATAGATAATCTCGATTAAAAAGTTCGCCGCCAACACCATAATCGTGATGATCAGCGTAGTTGCCGAGATCAATGGATAATCTTGACCTAAAACGGCCGTTAAGATCGTCGAGCCTAACCCCGGATAGCTAAAGATAATCTCCGCCACCAACGCGCCACCAACCATCGTACCAATTGACAGCGCCAAACCAGTGATTTGCGGCAGCATCGCATTCCGAAACACATAGCCAACAATCTTGCGATCTTTAATACCCATGAAACGACTATATTTCACATAATCCGCATTCAATTCATAGATCGCCATAGAACGCATACCAATTGCCTGACCACCAATCGTAATCAACACAACCGACCAAAACGGCAGTTGGTAATGCACAATGACAGACCATACAAATTTCCAACTTGCGTTAGGAATCAGATCAAACCCATACCCACCCGAAGTTGGAAACCACTTCAGCGAAACGCCAAAAATAACCAGCAAAATAATCGCCATACCAAATGCCGGTAAATTGCTGATAAAAATACTGACAGGCATGAGAACCTTATCAAAGCTACCTTTACGATAAGCCGCCAGAGCACCCAGTGTGTTACCAATCAACCAGCCAACAATAATGGCCGGGAACTGGAGAATGACTGTCCACCAGACAGAAGATTTAATAACATCAGCCACCGTTCTGGGATATTGACTAAACGAAAAACCAAAATCACCCCGGAACACGTTTCTCATATAAAGCCAAAACTGTTCAAGCATGGGTTTATTCGTGCCAAACAAGTCAGAATACTGCTGATAAATCGCCTGAACGCCAGTCGTATTGCTCATGCCCTGAGCAAGCCTCGACACAATAGAAGCCACAGGATCTCCTGGCATCAAACGGGGTAAGATGAAATTCAGGATGAAAGCGGTAACTAATGTGATCAAGAACCAAAGTAGCTTGTTTAAGAAATACTTTCGGTATCCTTTCAACACAACCTCCTCGTAAAGATAATAAGCATCGCATCAATAAGGTGAAAAACACCTACTCAAACCCAAAATGGTTCAACGATTTCAGAGACTTGTCACACTGAACATAAAAATTCAGTGTGACTATCACTTGCTTATTACAAAAACAGCCATGTCTCATTTGGCGAGACATGGCTGCTATTACTGATTTACGATTTACGGGTTAACAAGCTCCAGGTTATAGAGGCCTGCAATGCTCCAACCATCGGTCAGGTCGAGCGGGGGAACAGGTGGATTGGTACCATCACCGTCGTGCGGGAAGTTGGTCCAAACACTCTCATTCACTGTGTGGAACGCTTGTGGACGATACATGAGTGTGAAGGAAGGAATATCTGTCAGATAAATCGTGACCAATTCCGTGTACATTTCCTTCAAGGCATCAGCATCCGTTTCGCCGGGGATTGCTTGAATCAAAGCATCGGCATCAGGATTCGAATATTGACCCCAGTTACCATTCCAGTTGCTTGCCATACCGATGAATTCAGAGCTTAGCAGTTTGCGGATACGACCCCAAGGTTGGGTCGGGCCAGCACCATCACTCCACATCATGAAGATGTCATAACCTTCGGGCAATGGAGCATCGGATTTGGTAACAATGGTCTGATAGACGGACCATTCGGGATAATTGGTGGTAATGTCAATACCAATCTCTTTACCAGCGGCGGCAACAACTTCAATCGCAGCTTGCCAGTCAGACCAGCCATTGGGGCAGGTAGCAACATAGCTCAGCTTTTGGCCGTTGTATTCACGCCAGCCATCACCATCTGTATCAACAATTCCGGCCTCATCAAGCAGCGCGATAGCGCCTTCGATGTCATTGCCAGCCCATTGCAAATCTGCAACGGCGTCATGATCGTACAGAGCCTGCTCGCCTGGGGTCGGGTTCATCAAGGAACGCGGAACCTGATCGAAGGTGGCGGATTGATTGGTCATTGCGTTGGCAATGATGGTCGGGTAATCAACAGCGATAGCAATGGCCTTGCGCACTGCAATTTGATCCAGGCCATAGGATTCCAGGTTGTAGAAAGCCGTTGGGAGGCTAGCGCCAATGCCATAGGGAGCTTCTGGCAGGTAAGTGGAAATCGGCAGATTATCTTCCAGCCAAAATGCCTGAACATTGGAATTGAACTGCTGGCTAACATCAACTTCACCAGCCTGCAAAGCGGTTGTACCGGCTGCGTTGTCTTTGAAGATTACGTGCGCCAAATACTTCGGAACTGGCAGTTTGCCCCACATGGAAGCATCTTGACCCCAGTAGTTATCATCACGAATGAGGACAACCTTGGAATCATCAGCAAAGTATTTGTAATAGGGGCCGGAAAAGGCGACATCCTCGGCAGGATCAGCCAAGAGTGCGGTAGCATCGCCAGCAACGCGTTCTTCCAGGGTCTGGGTCCAGGCTTTTTGGATGACGTAGTTGCTGCTCAGATAAGCCTCAACAATCAACGGATTGACGGCGTTACCATCTGCATCCAGTTTGGCTTTAATGACAACAGTTTGTTCGTCAGCTGCGACAATGTCTTCGATGTAGTCGATGTTGCCAGCGCCAGTGGGGGTGTTGTACTTAACATGGGTAGCCCAGGTATAAGCAACATCTTCGGCGGTTACTGGCGTGCCATCATTCCAGTGTGCAGCAGGGTTGAGTTTGAAGGTGATTTCGGTGCGTGTATCGTTCCATTCAAAGGGGCCGTCGGCCAACAATGGATACATCTGACCATCGAGCATGTCATACAGATAGGGGGTTTCGAACATGGTGACACGAGCATTGTCCTGTTGGGCAATGGTCATGGCATTGTTGTTGCTGTTGGAATAGGGATTCCAACCAACAACTGAACCCCACTGCTGGCCATTGAAGTACAGCGTTTCGTTGCGGGGCAACTCATTCGGGTCAGCAGCTGCTGTTTCCTCA
>JACKBV010000016.1 GCA_020634315.1 Ardenticatenaceae bacterium
GCCGGCGGTGTCGGAATTTCGTGACATAGCCACGTTCACAGCGACACTTTTACATCTCCCAAGTGGCATCACCAAAGAAATCACCATGATCCTTGGCTAAAAATGCCTCTATTGCAGCCCGCTGATCACCCAGGCGAAAAGCGGGGCCATGCCCCGGATAACAAACTGTCTCATCCGACCATGGCAGCACAACTTCGCGCAATGTTTTTAATGTGGTCTGAAACCCGGCACTCGACCAGGTTTTACCCGGACCGCCTTCAAAAATCGTATCGCCGACAATGACGCGATGATCATTTTCAATGGCAAGGCAAATCTGGTCGCCAATGTGTCCCGGCGCATAAAAGACATGCAACGTGTGCTGCCCAACCTGGACAACATCGCCATCTTCTAACCAACGGTCGGCATCCAGGAACATGTCATTGGCATGTGGGCCGGAGTGCGCCAGCAAAGGTACGTGCAGCCGTCTGCGCATCTCAGCCAACGCGCCAATATGATCGGCGTGGGTATGCGTCAGCAAGATAGCGATGGGCTTGCTATCTGCTAACATTTCGACCAGCACGTCCGCATCATCCCCAGGATCAAACAAAATGCTCTCTTTTGTCTCCGGGCAAATAAGGGCATATGTATTCATGCCCCATGGGCCGACCTGCCGTGTTTGTAAGATCATCTTTTGTGCTTGATTCATGCTCATCAATGCAATCCTTCTGCTTCAATGAAGATTTGGATACGCTCGCTGCGCACCTCGTCTTGCTCGTCTAACAATGCGCCCACATACATTTTCTCGATTTTTGTCTGCATGTCGTCCCAATTTAGCTGCGCCAGGCGCAGGTTATAACTACGGGCGATGGCCAGACCAACACGAAATAATTCGAGGGGCATCTTGATAGAGAATTTGTTTTCTTTTGTGTCCAAACTGTCTATGCGAATATGAAATTTTGGTTGTGAAACGGCCGTTTTGTATCGCGGTTGTGGGTGCGAAACGGCCGTTTTGCCTGCACACGTCGGCGGCTGGTAAGGTGTACTTGTCACATGATTCATCATCTGTCATCTCCAAAAATGCTCACTACACGCGCCTTCCAGCAACAACAGCAACGGCTTACCAGCTACCGCTAAGCAACCATTACGCCTGTCGCGCCGCCTGGATGGCTTCTCTGATTTGTCGGAAATGGGTACGCGTATGACTGGGGAAGCCCAATAACAACGTTGTCCCCGTGTTCAAATAGGTCGCTTTGCGTTGGATAAGGGTATTGGGGAAATGTGCGACCAGCGCAACAGTTTCGGCCAGGGTTCGCTGCCAAAGAGCAACCATATCGCCCAAGGTGGGATAAACGGCCGTTACCGCTTTGGTCCACGCCGGGGGATTGTTGGGGAAACCGGCTGCTGGCTGATCAGAAATTTGCAGCGCCAGACTCAACTGCAAGTTGCGCTCACTTTGCACCAAATGCGCCAACACCTCTTTTACGTTCCAGCCATCTTCATCCAACACATGCGCAGCTTCTTCCTCAGTCACATCCGCCAACAAATCATCCAGCTCTGTTCGCAGCTGGTCATACAACTCTCGCACTGTTTCGGCATAGGCAACGGCCGTATCCGGCACATTGGGAGCCGGGCGCTGCGACAATTTCATATGCGCCGTTTGTGTGACGCCATCACGCACCAGAACAACGGCAATTTCATCGCCAGCCTTGTGCGCAGAAACAGCTTTGCCAATATCCTGGAACGTTGGAATTGGCGTGCCCGCCAAACTGACCAGCACATCTTCTTCCTGTAATCCAGCCGCAGCCGCGCCAGTTCCGCCGACTGCGCCACCAATACGAATGCCACCAACAGCATCACTCCCCAACTCCGCCATCTGCTCCGCCGTGAGCTGTGCTGTCGGCAAAATACCTATAAACGGAACGTCATAAACACGTTTATCCAACCCCGTTTCCAACACAGATTTGAGATTTGCCAGGCCGCTTTCCCATCCCTTTTTATATCCCGGCAGGGCTGCATCCCAAGCCTCGCCCTGACCGAAACCGGTATGCGTTACCTGAACCTGGGTACGGCCGTTTTCCCCCGCTAGTTCAATTGCAACTTGAGTCACTCCCGGTTCACCCCGTCCAAACCAGGTAAACGCCAGCGCTTCATTCGGCACCAACCGTGTAAATTCGCCGGTTACGTAATAATGATTGCGCCACCAAACATGTAAACGGCCGTTTTCTTGCAAATTGATACGGGCATCATCACAAAACCATTCCGTCAATGCCGCTGCGTTGGTCAACGCATAATAAACAGCTTCGCAAGAGGCTTGAATAGCTTGCGTAAAGGTCAAAGACTCACTCATGATCATACTCCTTTTAGGTGTTCTAATACCCAGGTAAGATGATGTAATGGTTGCTGTGGTGGTTTCGCACTCTTGTGCCAACGGGAGAACGATGCTATACTGCTTCTAAATCAGTTAGTCGCCCATCTAATGAGATAGACAGTCATCTAATGTATTAGATAATAATCTAACAAACATGGTTTGTCAACCGTTTGTCAGCTGTTTTGCTGATACAACACAACCTTTCGATCTCACCAAAGACGCCAGGACTTGTGTACCCCTTTAAGTCAACTGACTAAATTAGTCATTGATCCCCCGCTTCCTTCCTATTACAATACATAAAATATGGCAGTTATTAATTTTTCCTCTTAACAGTACATCATCAACTGCCTGGTCTGCCGGTAGTATTAATGCCCTCAAGGTGCTGACAAAGCGGAGGTTCTCATGATTTGGATAGTGTTACTCGTTCTGGTTGTGCTTGTCGCAGCTTATTTCCTTTGGAATACAACAGCATTTCTTCTCTTTAGTGCATTCATGCTGGCAATGCTGGCAGTGGGTGTTCTTTTGAAATATGCAGTCGTTTATTTGAATGAATTAGAAGTAGGTGTGGTCTTTGATCGCTGGGGTAATTTCTCCCGTTTCCTGGATTCAGGCAGACACTTTATCAATCCCTTCCTGGAACGAATGACAGCGAAAATGACCAAAGGTACAAGAGATGCAACTGGTACCACGTCCATGATTCGCACCAAAGAAGGTGTGCCAGTGACCGTTACCTGGTCTGTTTCATTCCGCATCGAATACCAACGCATACCAGATGGTATTAAATACAAAATGGCACGCGCACTGCCTAAGAATGCAGAAAAAATGGTAGGAGGCAAAGCGTTACGTGCCTTACGTCACAATATCGAGCGCAAAGGAATTGCGGAACTACATTCGGATAAGGCAATTCAAACATTGGAAGCTGAATTGTGTCAGGAAATTTTCGAGAATTGCAAAGCTTATGGCCTCGTAGAGATTCCACCACAAGATGTTAAGATTGGGCCAATTGTCATGCCAGAGCATGTAGAAAAGGCAATTGAGGCCGCCTACGAACGCAAACTGACTGTTGAAGGCATGAATGCACTACGAGAGGTTCTGGACAGTTTCAACGACGATCATATGGAACGTCTGAACACGCTAGAACGGTTCCGTTTATTCTATGACACAAAAGTGGATTTTTACTTGATGGAATCTGTATCGAGTGGAGAAACCAGACGTGCACCAGGGCGCGGTGCGATGCCGGGCATGGCACCCGGTGGAAATGGTGGGCCACTCGACCGAACACCACAAGGGCCACGACCACCCAAACCAGGAGAATGATAAAAGCCGGGCAAATGCCCGGCTTTTTTATTTGAGCCATATCACAGCAATGCGATAACGGCCGTTCCCCCCAACCACAACTGATACACCCCAAAAGCAAACAGGGCCAATGCCGATGCGCCACCCAGCACGCGATTGACACGCGCGTCTAATCGCCCACTTAATGCAAACAAAATAACAAAACCGGCAAAACCGCCGACCAATGCGCCATAAAATCCAAGCAAAAATCCAAGACCAGACAAGGCGCTATTACGCCAGGCCTCGATCAAAATGGGGCCAGTAATTGTTGCCCAATAAATGTAAGGGTTGGGGCTAAGGGCATTCATCAGTGCCGCTTTCAACACACTTTGCTGCGTTGCTGTATTTGCAGGTGGGTCGGAAACGGCCGTTTTCCCCATCCCTTTGTAGGCGCCCCAAGCCAAATACAACAAAAACAGCCCACCCACAAGACGCAGCAAAATCAAAAACCATGCCGGCGTCTGTGTCAAAATAAAAACAACCAAAGCGATAATCGGGCCATCGCTAATCAATGGAGCCAAAGCCGCCGGTAAGGTACGCAGCCAGCCATTCTTCAATGTTTGCGACAACAAATAAACCTGAAACGGTCCCGGCTGAATAGCGGCCGTGCCGCCCAATACCAATCCTTGTAACAAATAGGCAAACACCGCAACCCTCCATGAAAAAAGTTGGGGAAATGTAACGCAAAGCAGCACAGAAACAAAAAAGCAGCGTTATGAAGAGCTTTACCTCATAGCCCATAAAATGCGTGTCTCAATGATAACCTTCGAGAGGTTGGTTTTCATTGCTTCTCGTGTGTGGCAACCCGTCAGTTATGAGTTACAGGTAAGAATTCAGGCACTCTATCCCCTGACAATTTCTTGCTGCATCAAATTTTGATAAGTCTCGTATTATTTTCGTCAGGCGAACTGTATAATTCTGCTCTTACCATAAGGCTTGGAATCGTTTAACACATCGGGCACTGACGCAGTTTGCAATGACGAACAACCTAAAACCCATTGCCTGTACGTCTCATTGTCGCCATTCACATTCAGAAGGTATTCATCAATTGTTATGAGTAAAAGTTGGAGTGTCCCTACCCGTTACTTTATTTTAACCCTGATTCTTGCCGGTACCATCTGGTTAATCATTGCCGCCAAAGATTTGATTGGGCCACTGGCAATTTCCGCGCTGCTCGCCTATGTCCTCAATCCGATTGTAACCATCGTCAACACACACACAAAATTGCCACGCACACTTGTTGTCGCCCTCGTTTATCTGATCTCCCTCGCTCTGCTCGTAGGGATCGGTTTCCTCATCGTCCCCACCCTGCCCGACCAACTGGCCGCCGCTTCTGACGAAGTTACCCGCATCATTTTGCAAATTGAAGCAGGCTTGCTGCAAATCACGCCGATTACGGTGCTTGGCTTTCAAATTTCATTGGAGCAATTAGAGGCAAATTTGCCCGTGCTTTCCACCGATTTTCTACGCGCAGATATGATCCTGGAATTGGTGCAGGCGACGACGACCAATCTCGGTTGGATTGTGGTTATTTTGGTAACAACCTACTACCTGCTGCTCGATTGGGCAAAATTACGCACATGGGTCTTTAACCTGGCACCTTTGGAATATCGTACCGACATGCGCCGCCTGTACGAAGAGGTGAAAATCGTCTGGGGGCGCTATATGCGCGGGCAGTTATTGCTCATGTTTCTCATTGGCTTGATGACGGGGATTGGCTCGGCGGCGATTGGACTGCCGGGGGCCGTTGTCTTTGGTTTGTTTGCCGGGCTGTTAGATGCCATTCTCACCATTGGGCCAGCCATGGTCATGATCGCGGCCTTACTGGTGGCGCTTTTTGCCGGTTCCTCTTACCTCGATATTTCCAATTTTTGGTTTATGATGGTTGTGTTAGGGCTGCACATGGGTATTCAAGGTCTGGAAAATGTGTGGCTGCGGCCACGCATCATGGGGCAGTCGCTGCGCCTACACCCGGCTGTGATTTTTATTGGCATTGTGGGGGCACTGTCGTTAGCAGGCATTCTGGCAGCTTTGATTGTGATTCCGGTAATTGGCTCGGTAGGCGTCTTGGCACGCTACATTTATGCCAAGATTTTAGATGTGGACCCGTGGGGGGAAGATGAAGAGGAGAGAGAAGTAGAAGCGGAAACGGCCGTTTCCACCCCCTGAACAAACCCAACCCATTAATACAACGAGGCAAAGGAACTCCTTTGCCTCGTTGCGATAAACAGTCCTAACCTGTCAATTTCGCCCGTTTTGCCAGCTTTTGCCGCACATCGTGCCGCAATTCCTTTTTGCGAATGCGCAGCGAATTGGGCGTCACTTCCAGCAAATCATCCTTATCCAGATACTCAATCGCATCATCCAGGGATAAAACACGCGGCGGTGTCAGCGACTCCGCCACCGACTGCGGCGTAGCGCGATGATTGGTAAGATGCTTGGTGCGACACACATTCGCCACCAATTCATCCTCGCGGGTATGCTGCCCGACAACCTGCCCGGAATACACTTCGTCGCCCGGCTTGATGAAAAATGTGCCGCGCGGCTGCAAACTCAGCAGCGCGTAGGCACTCACATCTCCCGTTTCCAGGGAGACGATAGCACCCAGCTCTTTGGTGCTCATCTCGCCTAAGAACGGCTCATAACCATGAAACAGCGCATGAAAAATGCCAGTACCACGTGTCGCCGTCAGGAACGGCTGGCGGAAGCCGAGAATGCCACGTGTTGGCACCAGATATTCAGCATAAACCGTGCCATCATCGCCATAGCGAATGCCCGTTGCCTGGGCACGCCGCCGCCCTAGCATTTCACTCACCGCACCCAGGTAATCGTTGTGAACCTCCAGGAAAATATGTTCCACTGGTTCAAGCACAACGCCATCATTCCCTTCCTTGAAAATCACTTCAGGACGGCTAACACAAAATTCATACCCTTCGCGGCGCATTGTTTCGATGAGAATTGCCAGATGTAGTTCACCACGACCGGAAACAACAAACTCGCTCGCTTTGTCTGTTTCTTCCACACGCAGGGCGACGTTGCTTTCCAATTCCCGCTGCAACCGATCACGAATCTGACGGCTGGTGAGATATTTGCCATCACGGCCGGCAAATGGGCTGTCGTTGATGCTAAAGGTCATGCGTACCGTCGGTTCCTCAACGGTGATGGGCGGTAACGGATGTGGATCATCAGGATCAGCCAGGGTATCGCCAATGCCTACGTCGGGGATACCGGCAACGGCAATGATATTCCCGGCATAAACTTCTGTTTCAGCAACACGCTTCAAATCGCGGAAAGTGAAAACCTGCGCGACCTTGCCCATTTTCATCTCGCCTTCGGCGGTGATGTGGGCGATGGATTGCCCGGCGCGAATGGTGCCGCTGCTAAGACGGCCAACTGCTATTTTGCCGACGTAGCTGCTGTATTCCAGCGTGGTGACGAGCAATTGGGTGGGGCCATCAGGATTGACGACCGGAGCGGGGATGTAGCCGAGAATGGTGTCGAATAACGGCCGTAAATCCTCATCGAGCTTATCCGGGTCATATCCCGCCTTCCCTTCCAGCGCTCGCGTATAAATCACCGGGAAATCAGCCTGCTCCTCGGTTGCTTCCAGGTCTACAAACAGGTCAAACGTGGCATTGACCGCATACTCCGGGCGTGATGCCGGGCGATCAATTTTATTCACCACCAGGATGACCTTGTGCCCGCGCCGCAGCGCCTGCCGCAGCACAAAGCGCGTCTGTGGCATTGGCCCTTCCACCGCATCGACGAGCAGCAGCACACCATCAACCATGTTCATCACCCGTTCCACTTCGCCGCCAAAATCGGCATGGCCGGGCGTATCAACGATATTGACCGTGACGCCGTTGTACTCAATGCTGGTATTCTTTGCCAAAATAGTGATGCCGCGTTCCCGTTCCAGGTCGTTGGAGTCAAGAACACGCTCGGTAACTTGTTGGTTGCTGCGAAAAACGTTGGTTTGGCGCAGCATGCCATCCACCAGCGTGGTTTTGCCATGATCGACGTGGGCAATAATAGCGATATTACGGATGTTGGTTATTGGTTGATTCATATCTTCCTGAGCAAACTATACTCTCATCTAAATGATTATTTTACATAAAAAGACCCGGTCACGGGGACCGGGCTTGGTTTTTAAGCGGGGGGAATTATATGCCAGCACAGAAAAAACGGCAATGATTCATAGGAACCGCTCACACCAAATTAAAACGGGATGTTTCATTGTCCATAAAAGCAAAAGCGTTTAATATGAAGTTGGCTTTAGCAAATTGGCAAATTGTCGGGCTGGTGAGGTTTTTGCCCGCTTTTTGATGAGGAAAATACCGGTGAACGAACAACGTTTTGACACAAATAGTACGCCGCATGTGATGCTGCAACAGTGTGAGGGAACTGTCACAATTGGCAGTTGGATCCGCGAGGCTGTCACGGCAACGGGTGAATCTTTTACGGCCGAATCGCCTGAAGCAAATCTCATTACCATCACCACCGCCCATGATTTGCAGCTTATGCTGCCCAGGCACGGCCGTTTAACGATTGAAACGGTGACGGGCAGCCTGACGATTAAGCATGTGGCCGGATTGGCAAAAATTGGTCAGGTGCAGGGTGATTTGACGCTCAAAAATGTGGGAGACGTGCAGGTGGACAGCGTGCATGGAGCGCTCAATGGAGAAGGGATTGATGGCCCGGTGACGGTTGGCGAGGTGGCGCAAGCTGTCATATTGCGCAACACGCACAATGTGTCCGTGCAGCAAGCACAGCAAGGGGTATCTATTCGCTATGTAAACGGCCGTATCACCTTGGGCACAGTTGGCGGCGACATTGACCTGCACACAGTGAGCGAGGATTTGAGCATCGCCCAGGCAGGCGGCAGCGTCAAATTAAGCAATCTGGGCGGGCAAAACAACCTTCCCCAGGTCAAAGGGCCTGTTTTTCTGGTTGGTGGGTTGGTCACTGGCGAGCATATCTTCACCAGCGAAGGAGACATTTTCGTCTATTGGCCCAGCGCTGCGCCGGTTAATTTGATCGCCACGGCAACCAAGATTAGCAATCGCCTGCGTTTGCGGCAGGCAGGCGAGACGACGGATGGGGACAAGGTGACGCTGACCGGCTATATCGAGCATCGCAAGACGTTTCTGGTGTTGAAAACGCCGGGGCGCATTGGCCTGGTGAAATGGGATCAAAGTGGCGAGCCTGCTTTTGCCGAAACTGATTTTGACTTTACGGAACCAGTTCCCGCGCCAGATGTGGAAATGACGGAAGCGATGGAAACGGTCGGGGTGGGAATTGGCACGGCCGTTTCTCAAGGTGTCACCAATGTTATCAACCGGTTGGAGTTGGAATTGGGGCCGGAATGGGGCCGCCGCTTTGCCGCGTTGGAACTGGAGGAAAAGCTAACCGAAGCTATTGCCGCTGAGTTAGCGCGTGGTGGTCTGGGAATAGGCGAAAGTGGAGGCGGGGAAACGGCCGTTTCGCCACCACCTGTCACACCTGGCATGGTCGCCTTCCAAAAAGCGGAACAAAAAGTGGAGCAATCGCTGCAAAAAGCAACCACGACAATGGACAAAACCCGGCAAAAATTGGCCGCGCCAGAAACAGATCCGCAGCCAGGGCCACAACAACCCCAACCGAAAGCAGCCGCGCCGACCCAAGATACATCTCCTGCGGCAGCAGCCAAGCCCCAAGGCGGTTCTCCCAAAGAAGCATCCTCCCAGCCCGCTGCGCAATTGCGCATTTTGGACATGCTGGAAAAGGGTGTTATTTCTGTCGAAGAAGCCAGCAAACTGCTGCAATCGCTCTGAGAAGAGAGAGGAGAGAGAGAGGAGGAGAGAAGAGGGAAAAGCACTCTTCACTCTTCTCTCTTCACTCTTCCTTCCTCATCACACCATTATGGACAAACATCCCTACAAAACTCTTTCCAGCCGTATTGTCTGGAGCTGCCCCTGGTACAGTGTGCGCCAGGATGAAATTGTTACACCGGACGGCAAACAAGGCGTCTACAATACCGTCACCAAGCAAAATGCGGTGTGGATTGTGCCGGTCACAGAGGCTGGCGAGATTGTGTTGATTCATAATTATCGCTATACAGTTGATAGTTGGTGTTGGGAGGTTCCGGCCGGAGGCATTAAGCCAGGACAAACGGCATTGGAAACGGCCGTTGCCGAATTACGCGAAGAGATTGGGGGAACGGCCGTTCACATGCAGCTCATCAACCAGTTCTACCTCTCCAATGGCTTTTGCGACGAAGTAGGCACCATTTTCCTGGCAGCAGGCGTCAAACTAAACCAGCCCACCGAACACGAACCAACCGAAGTGATGACCATTCATACTTTCCCCGCTGCCACAGCATTGCATATGGCACGCACAGGTGAAATCACCGACGCGCCATCCGCCCTGGCACTGTTCATGTGTGAGCCATTTTTAGACATCAAGGCGTCGTAAACCTCCGGGAGGCTCCAAAAACAACCTCTGTGACGTACGAAACCTCCCGGAGGTTGTTTTTCAGGCTTGATTCTCGTCTCCGCTTAATTCATGCAATCTGCGGACGTAAGCGGCTCAAGGGGCCAGGCTGCGGCGTGCCAATCCAGATACTCCTGAATATGCGCCAGCCAATACGTGGTATTATGCCCCCCCTCATTAACATGCGCTTCATGAACAATCCCCGCCGTTTCCAGCGATTCATGCAAAGTCTTCTGCCCATAATAGAGAAAATCCTTCTCGCCCCAGTCTAACCAGATGCGCATCTGGCTTAAATCCGCCTCGGCATATGTAGAGAGCGGATTATATTCAGCTTTGTCCGTTTCATAGCGCAAATGGCTGCTATGCCCAGAAACAGATGTAAACAGATCGGGGTGGCGAAAGGCAATCATTAAAGCCCAATAACCGCCGCGCGAAATCCCCCCAATACTGCGTCCCTCTGCCGCCGCCCAGGTGCAATAATGCGCATCGATGTAAGGCAGCATGGCATTTACCGTGATGCCTTCAATGCTGTGATCACCACCAGAAGTGTTGTTGCCAACCGTCGTGTTGTACGGCATGATGACGATAAAGGGCGGATATTGTCCAGAAGCAATCCCGGCATCCAAAATATCCGGCAGCCCCAACTCTACCCAATGGCTATCTGTTTGAATCGAGCCATGAAACAGGTAAAGAACTGGATAAACGCGCCCCTGTTGACCATAGCATGGGGGCAAATAGGCCGTATAGTAGCGATCTCCGCCATACTCGCTGGGGAATTTGCTGCGAAAAATGACACCCGTGCCATCACAAGCAACTGAACCAGGCGGTGTTTCCAAAAATGGCGTAACTATCTGATCCTGCACGGTATATGGAGGGATTTCATTTGGCGTCGGTGTGGGTGTGGAAGTTGGTGTCGATGTCGCGGTTGGGGTCAGTGTGGGCGTGGCTGTCGATGTCGGCAAAGGTGTTACCGTGGCGGCGGGTGTGACTGTAACCGCAGTGGGCACAACCGCCAGCGGCAGTTGTGTTGGCACAATGGGAACTGGCTGTGCGCATCCTGCTAACCAAAGTAGCAGTATCCAGACTGGCAAAAATCGTCTTGCTCTCACCCTTCAATGAACACAAAAGAAGCCACAGGATAGGTATTCGCAACAGGTTTCCAATTGTTGTAATGATTTTTCAAGAAATCCGGTTTTGGCAAACGCCAATCTCTTGCATTTGCCGAGAAAACCCGGTTTCTAGCTATATAGCTATGAATGGGTTACGAATAACTATCGCCTGTGAGATTTGTGTCTCGCTCCTTCAATTTTCGTTGTAAGCGTTGCAAGCGATGTTCTAATTCTCCACGCACAAGCGCCGCCTGACCGGCGCCCCACCCTTTTGTCAACTTTAAAGCGGCTTCTGTCCAGTAAACGGCCGTTTCATAATCCTGCTGCTGCCATTCATAATGCTTCGCCAATTCAACATGCGCGTCAATGCTATCAAAGCTGGTGGCGGCAATTTGCTGCCATAAGGGAACAGCCTCGTCACGCCGTTCCTGCCGTTTAAGCAGCTGCCCCAACTGCTGCAATGCCTGATGATATAGCTCTAATGGCAAATCACCGGCTGCTGCCCATTGTAATGTTTGTTCAGCCGCTTCCGGCAAATGCAGGTCTATTTGCCATTTGCCCAGACTGTAGAGGTCAACGGGGTGCTGGTTGGGTGTGGTATGGGCAAAAAGGTGCATAACGCGTGCGGCGAGTGTCACCATTGAAAGCATGTCGATCTGGTTATGATAGAAAACACGCAGCAGTTCGCGGGCATCACCCGTGCGCAAATAATCCTGATAGAGGGTAGGAATAAGCCAGCCGGGGACGTCTTCTTGGGTACGGCGCAGGCCCAACAAGGTTTGTTCCAAGGAGCCAAGCGCACAAGAACCAAGCCGCTGCCGCCACAAACGGCGTGCCGGGTGCAGCAAATCGAGATGCGGCCGTTCCCGCAAATCGGTAAACATACGATTGATCAGGTAACGGCCGTCTAGCAGTGGAATGTCAAAGGAACGGCCGTTAAACGTCACCAACCCGCTCTTTTCAGCTAACAAATCACTCAGCAATGTTAACATGGCCGCTTCGTCGCCGTGATCGCGCAAAAAATATTGGCGGACAACCAATGCTTCTTGCTCAAAAAAAGCGACGCCGACCATGAAGGCCAACGTTCCCGCACCGGCTAAGCCGGTCGTCTCCGTGTCCAAAAAGAGCATCTGCCGAAACTGGACATCGTGGAAGCGTGCATCTTGCGTAAATGCGCCCACATCTGCGGCCGAAAACGCCAGCAAATCAGCAAGTATGTCATCTCCATGCTGGTAGGTGAGCGGATACACTTTATCGAGGACGAAGCAGCCGCCAACGGCCGTTTCCACAATCACGCCACCCGGCAACAATGCCGACAAGGGCGGCGGATCATCATCCTGCCTTCCCGACAAAGAAGGGCGAAAGCTGACCGGTTCCACCTCTCGTGGTGGGACAACCGGAGCATGGGGACGGGATGGCGGCACTTTTAGATTGCGTGTGCCTTTAACAACGCCCAGGCGTTGCAATTTCGCTTGCAAACTCTCGCTCATCTGTGCGATTGTAACCCAGGCCAATAGCGTGACAAGGTTTTTGCCAACAAACTGTAATGCAAAAGTTAATCTATTTCTTGCATCATTAACGAAAAGAGGAGACTACCATGCACGTTGAGCTATTTGGCATCGAAATTCCCGTCACCGTACTCGAAAACAAGCAATATATCGCGCTGGCTGACTTAGTCCATTCACTAGGTTTGCAGGGGCTAAATTTGCGAGATCGCTCACAAATGTGGCAAATGCGGATTGTTACCCAAAAATCAGATCGTGGTCGTCTGGTGACAAACCTGTACCTGCCATTGAGTGAACTTCCCATTTTTCTCATCTGTCCGCCAGTCAACAGCGTTGACGAAAAGATTCAGCACGCTCTGTGCCAATTCCGCAATGGCTGCACACCCCTGCTGCAATCATCGCTTACTGCGCCTTACGCTTGATGTGAAAATACCTACAAGGCTGTGCCAACCCCGGCAACTGCTTTATAATTTATGCTGCTATGAAGATTTATCTGGCACGACACGGACAATCTCGATGGCAGGTGACACAAACGGAAGGGGATTGGAACAGCCCGCTAACGGAACTGGGACAACAACAGGCGCAGCACCTGGGCACATGGCTGGCTGAACACGAGGCTTTAGACAATGGCTCACGGCTGGAAATTGGACAGGTGTGGGTCAGTCCGCTCATACGGGCACAGGAAACGGCCGTTCCCATTGCCAACGCCCTGCACATTCCCTCCCACACGGACGACTGCCTACGCGAAACTGAATTTTACATTGCGCCCCATCTACCAACGGCCGTTTCCCCCTATCAAACACACGCCCCTTACACCCCATCAACCGAATACAGCGCCTTCAAAGAGCAGGCGCAGCAAGCCCTGCACAACCTGGTCGCCGCGGCCGAAAGCAGCAACATGCCCGTCCTGGCAGTTTCCCACGGCGGCCTCATTTCCACCCTGTTACGGCTGGCAACAGGCAGCGACGCGATCTCTTTTTGGATTTATAACACCAGCCTTAACCTGATTGAGTGGAAGCGCGGGCGCTGGCACCTGGTACATCTAAATTTATGGGATCATTTACCGCCATCGCTGCGGACATTTTGATCCATTTGAACCTATCCACCTCCTATGGAATCTCTCATCATCATTATTCTCATGATTATCGGCATCATTGTGCTCACCAACACAATTGCTGCCACACAAAACGCTTCCTTATTGCGGCTATTTGATCGCATGGTAATGCTGTTTCATCTGCCGTTTCTCCTGGTTGGCGCCGCTTTCCTGCTGCTGCCAGGCGACACTGCGACCACGCTGGCTGACGCCGGGATGCCCCTGGACAACTTTGCCGCCGTTGGCTTAATTTTGATTGGCATCATGGCCTGGGCAACGGCCGTTAGTCAGTTCCGGGTACGCCAATTCATGGCACGCTGGCTGCCGCTAAACCCCTCTTCACCTGTACACACATTGGCTTTGGTGCTCAGCGCCTGGCTGGTTGCCAACACCTTCATCACCCTCACCCAGGGTGGCTTGCAAGAATTAGCCAACACAACACAGTCAGCGACGCTAAGCGAAGTGGTGTTACAGCAAGGGATGTTCGTGCTGCTGGCTATCTTTGGCGTGGGGCTGTTGGTGCGGCGGCAAGGGCACGCCATTTCTGACCGGCTGGGATTGGGGCCATTAACGGCCGTAAACATTCGTTTCGGCATTCGCTGGATTATCATTCTCGTGATTGTGCAGTGGGCCATCGGTGCGCTGTGGATGCTAACCAATCCGGAACAATCCGCCCTTGTTGACGGCATCAGCGGCGAATTGTTTGGCGACTTTGATACAGTTTGGGAGTGGTTTGTGCTGGCGCTGGCGGCGGGAATGGGTGAAGAATTACTGTTTCGCGGGGCGCTGCAACCAGTTTTCGGCATGTGGTTTACGGCCGTTCTTTTTGCCATCGCCCATGTGCAATATGGGTTTACCCTGATTACCCTGGCCGTTTTTATTATCGGCGCGGCATTGGGGTACATTCGGCAGCGTACCAACACCAGCGTC
Source organism: Ardenticatenaceae bacterium (assembly GCA_020634315.1). Lineage (GTDB taxonomy): Bacteria > Chloroflexota > Anaerolineae > Promineifilales > Promineifilaceae > JACSRF01. The sequence continues at coordinate 14,791 of JACKBV010000016.1, forward strand.
GCTATTTTTGTCCACTTTGGCTACAACTTCGTTTTAGGATTGCTATCTCTTCTCGCCGTTTATCTGGAGCGTTTCATTCAATAAGCATCCCGACAGCTTACTGTTTTAGTGGTATCGCAAAGCCAAAGACGCTGCCAACTTTCTCCTCGCTGTTGGCATACACATCCCCATTGTGTGCAGAGACAATGTATTTCACCAGTGTTAGCCCCAAGCCAACACCTTCGGCGCTGCGTTTCACCGGGTCGGCCATTTGTGCAAACCCATCCCACAAGGTGGGCAATTTTTCGGCCGGTATGCCAATGCCGGTATCCTGTATCTCAAAACGCAAACGATCATGCTGCTGCCAGGCACGGATGCGAATCGTGCCATCGGTGTCGGTAAACTTGATGGCATTGTGGACAAGGTGATGCACGGCATCGCTTAAACGCTCGCGATCCGCGTGGACATACAAATGCTCCGCTGCGCCGTTCACGTGCAGGGTAATTCCTTTGTTTTCGGCCAGTGTTTGCAACGGCCGTATCACCTCAACCACCAGCGTCCGAAAATCAAACTCCGCATAGCGCAGCACACCTTGCTTATTGACAAAAGCAGCAAACTTCACCAGATTCTCGACCATCTCGCGTGCCACGTTAATGCCTTGCTGCAATTTAACCCACTCTTCTTGCTGCGCTGGCGTCAGATTATCGAGGCCATACTGCTGCAACAAACGGAGCGAAAAGCCAATATTGGCAAACGGTGTGCGCAATTCATGCGTAATCATGCCAATAAACTCTGATTTAAGCTGGTAAGATTCTTGCAACTGTTGATTTGCCAGAGCCAGGTCTTCATACGCCTGCTTTACATCATGGTTCAAACGCACCAAATCGGCCACCAGACGCGCATTTTCAAGAGCAACGGCCGTTTGGTCAGCTAAGGTACTGAGCAGCAGCAAATCCCGTTCATAATAACGGCTGCCAGACATCTTCGGCCCCAACCCCAACAACCCAATCCACTTTCCCTTAGAGTAAATCGGCACATACACTTCCACGCCCAAACCAAACAGCCACTCCTTTTCCATCTCCGTCGTCTCTTCAAACTGTGGCAGCAAATCGATGTCATACTGCGGCAGTGGCCGATGTTCTTGCGCCAAAAATGCGGCAACCGGGCTGTTAGCCTCGAAGGACCCCAACTCCAACTTTTCTGTGCCAAAACCCTGCACGCTGATCAATTGGTAAACGTCTCGCCCAATCACGTCCTCGCCCACATCCACCAAAAAGAGCGTGCCATAGGTGATTTCCATGGCTTCACTGATCAACGAGACGACCGTCGCTTCTAATTGGCTGAGATCGACAATGGTGCTGATAGTCAGGCTGTATTCGCGCAAAGTACGATTTGGATCGTAATCAATTTCTGCGGTGAGGCGCTCCACCAACCGCTGCAAACCTTGCTGCATCGGGTGAAAGAAAATGACCAACACCGTGACCAAACTGCCGCCAAGCAAAGCGGGATGGTAGGCAGAGCGCAACATGGTCTGGCGATTTAACCACAAGAAAATGATCACATAGAGGAAGCCCGTTAAAATGACAGCCAGGAAACGGCCGATTGAGCGCCGCATCGTGGCCCGCAAGTCAACCAACCGATAAGTGACCGTCGCATAGACGGCTAATGTGGCCGCCAGGGCACGCAAAATGTGCGCCAGGACAGGAATGTGCAAAAAGAAAAACAGGTCGCCAATGCCCAATAAGACGGCAATGAGCAGCCAATAACGCAGCCGGTTACGGTGCAATGGGCGGCGTTCTGTCTGGTTGTAGGCACGCTGAATGAGAACGGCCGTTCCCCCCATCACCACACCCCATACCACAAAAAGGACGCCCCACCACCAGGGTGAAACCGTCTGCCAAAACAACCAGGGGCGCGTTGGAGCTGGCAGCAGCACATCCAACCCCAGCAAAAGCAGGGAAACAACCAACAAGATCAGCCACCAGCGACGATCACTCTCATCCTGGTGCAAAAAGGTATAGCTCAAATAAAAAAAGGTCAGCGCCAACCACAAGATTGCATAGCCAACCAGACGTTCTTGCAACCAAAGCGGCTGTACGGTGAAATTCAAAGCCCAGGCACCAGAGGCAATGAGGAATACAAGCAGCCAGCGACTCACGCCCTGCCGATAGCGCGGGCTGAACAGGATAAACCCGGCCACTAATGCGTAATAGGCTCCAATACCAATTAAGAAAATCAAACCAAAATTATTACTTATCATCATGCTCCATCACGGCAAGTGTAAGTAGACCCCATTGTACCAGCCATGAAGGAAGCGCAAAAATGAAAACAAAGTAGGAGTAATGTACCGCAAGCAAAGACAAGCGCGTGGCACGGGAAAACCTTCTCCTGAAGGCTACCTCCCCGCCTTGATCTTGAATAACAGCGTCTTCTCAGCACCTGCCAAATGAACCAGACCAATTGTTGCATCGGGCACTCATTTTGCTATAATACGCAACGTTCGGGGCATGGCGCAGCCTGGTAGCGCGCTTCAATGGGGTTGAAGAGGTCGTGGGTTCGAATCCCGCTGCCCCGACCAGGGAAAAACACAAACGCCGCGTATCGTTTATCGACGCGGCGTTTTGTTTTAACATAGGCTTATGAGCAAAGAAAAGGCAACACAAATTCGCAGTATTACGGCATGGATGCTCTTTATCGCCGGTCTTTTGTTGGGGGGCATCGCCTTGCTGGCAGATTTGCTAGGGCTAGACTTCACACCGGGTTTTGGCATGGTGCAGATGCTACAACTGCTGCTGGCCTTAACCAGCCTCACCCTATCCGGTTTCATTTTTTTACGGGAGCAGCGACCAGCTAACGCGCCGCGTTCATTGCAAGCAGACATTGGTGTTCGGCTGGCGGCTACCGGATTGGTTTTTTGCTACGTTTCCGGTTTGTCTGACTTAATTGGCATTGGCACGCATGTCGCCGCAAATGAGTTTGAACGGCCGTTTGTTGGCCCTCTGCAACTGGGTGGCATTGCCCTGGGCATCATTTCCATCCTCGGCGGGATGCTGCTCTACCACACAAGTCGTGGCTTTCGCCAATCCTCATCAATGGAATTCCTGGTCAACGGCCAGGAAGAAACCGGCAAAAAATCGGATTGACTCCCTACGCGTTATTGATTGTATTGAATGAAGGGTACGGCAACCCAGCCCTCATTACCTGTTGGACTACGCACTTCTTGCCACTCGAACTCGTCCCCTTGCACACGCCCCGATAACAAGATAAGCACGGTTCCATCCAATACCCATTCGATCTGCTCGCCATCGGTGTTCGGCTCTGCACGCAAATAAACGCCGACGCCGCTGCTCACCGTTACGGTTGGCGGTGACGGGGTTGTGGTCATGGTCGGCGTGGGCAATGGTGGCTCTGTCGCCGCCGGACGCGTAAATGTCGGCTCCTGTGTCGGAGAAGCCGAGGGAGAAGATGGGGATGGGGTCGAAGGAATGGCAACGGCCGTTTCCGTTGGCACCACCTCAGGTAAAGCCTCAATCGTCGCCGTCGGCAAAGGCGTCGCCATCACGGTTGGCTCCATATCCACAAACGTCAACATAAACCCCCAAATACCCAACAGCAGCGCACCCACAATAAACGTAGCAATCGCTCGCAAAAACCCAATCTGCACTTTGCGCCGCATTTCTACCTGCCCCACACCATAAGCCTGGCGTCCAACACGTCCGCGCAGACCAAGCGCCTGGATGACAAACACCAACGCCAATATCACACAAAGGATGGCTAAAGCAGGAATTGCAATATTTAAAACGGCCGTCACATCGCCTCCATCAAACAATTAAATATATCAACTATACTTTAACAGACGCCCCCCCATTGGCAAGGTTTTCTTTCGCCTCCTGCCAAAGCGCATCTAATGCGGCAAAATCCAGCGCTGCCAACTCCAATCCACGCGCAGCAGCCAGCGCCTCAACCTGCTGGAAGCGCTGTGCAAAACGGATATTTGCCTCGCGCAGGGCTGTTTCTGCATCCACATGCAGCCAACGAGCCAGATTCACCAACACGAACAAGACATCTCCCAGTTCAGCCTGCTGTTCAGCATCCGACTGCGCGGCTTGCAGTTCGCCGACTTCCTCCGTCAACTTGGCGTACACACCAGCCATATCAGGCCAATCAAAGCCAATACGCGCCACACGATCCTGAATTTTTTGCGAGCGAGCTAAGGCCGGCAGCGCCAACGGAACATTGTCCAGCAAGGAAGTTGGCTTATTGGGCTTTTCATGCTGCTTTAAGATTTCCCAATTGCGCAGCACTTCGGCCGTATCAGCCACCTCCCAATCTCCCCACACATGCGGGTGTCGTCGCTTCAGCTTCATCTCGATGCCAGCAAGCACATCACTGAGGCGAAAATCTTCCACTTCTGCCGCCATTTGTGCCTGCATGACTAAATGATAAAACATGTCGCCAAGCTCTTCTGCCAGACCAACAGGATCATCTTGATCTAACGCCTCTAACACTTCGCACGCTTCTTCCAAAAGGCCAGCCCGCATACTTTGCGGCGTTTGCTCCTGATCCCAGGGGCAGCCTTCAGGACTGCGCAGCACGGCCACTGTTTCGGCCAAAGTCGCCAGCGAAGCTTTGTAAGGCAGCGGCGGCACGTAGAGACTGGTTAAATGGTCGATGGCGTCACTATGATCGATGCTGTAAAGGGGGACGGATTCAACCAATTCTTGCGGCGTTCCCGCTGCGTGGATAAGCTGCACGGGATGTTCGGGAGGGTATACGGCCGTTAACACCATCTTCAATTCACTCGCCAACATCCGGCTGTAAACCTGACCCAGCAGCACAGGCACATCTGGATTCAATGGCGGGTAATGAAAACGGGTTAAATCAATTGCGTCAAAAATCTGCACGCCATCCAGCGCATCCAGGCGAACAGCCGTCAGCATCGGCTCCACAAAGCTCAACCCCGGCACAACCGTTACCGCAATAGCAAGCGCTTCTGCCTCTTGCACCAGACGTGTCACCGTAAATTCGCCAACGAAAGGATGCCCAGGCACCGCGTAACAAATCTCGCCAGCCTGCCCCAATTGCAGCAATCGGGCCACAATCGTGTCGTATACTTCGGCAAATGTTTCGGCCGCATCATATATTTCGTCAAAGCTTTCACACCGTACAGAGTCTGGCAAATCAGCCACGGCCGGATGGCGACTGGTGCGGAGATAGACAACGCCCGCATTCGTCAGGACTTCCCAGGCATCACGGGTCAAAAGACGGCCGTTTCCCGGCCCCAATCCTACAATCGTAATTCCCATCGCAATGAACCCCACCACATTCCCAAAACAAAAAGGCGAGCACATCGTCTCGCCACATAAACTATTACAAATAATCGCCAAGTGAGAAATCGGCAATTATCCAATCACCGATGCCCACATTGTCAAGTCCATTAACGCTTGGTATAGGTCGGAGCCTTACGAGCGCGTTTCAAACCTGGCTTCTTGCGTTCCTTAATACGTGCATCACGGGTCAAATGCCCCTTCGCACGCAAAGCACTACGCATATTTTCGTCATACTTGACCAGTGCTCGTGCCAGGCCCAAACGTACTGCGCTTGTCTGCCCGGTAACACCACCACCATTCACCAAAACCGTCACGTCAACCTTGCTCATCATCTCAGTATCAGCCAACGGTCCCGATAAAATCGTGTGGTCGCCAAAACGCGGGAAGAAATCCGTCACATCTTTACCGTTCACCATGAAACTACCGGTGCTTTCCGGATCAATATAGATGCGAACACGAGCAGTTGCTCTCTTACGCCGCCCAACACCTTCGTAATATTGTCTACCTTCGTAAGCCATCTATTCCTCCCTAAAGCTCCAATACCTCAGGCTGCTGTGCTTGATGCGGATGATTTGGGCCAGCATAGATCTTCAACTTCTTGATCATCTTGCGACCCAGGCGATTCTTCGGCAGCATCCCTTTCACAGCCAGTTCAATTGGACGCGTCGGATGTCTTTCCAACTGCTCGCGCAATGTGAACTCGCGCAACCCACCCGGATAACCGGAATGGCGATAATACATTTTTTGTTCCATGCGTCGGCCAGTCACAGCAATTTTGTCGGCATTCACAACAATGACAAAATCGCCACAATCTACCGACGGGCTATAAATCGGCTTGTGCTTTCCACGCAAAATGGCAGCAACCTGAGAAGAAAGACGACCTAACGTCTTGCCCTCAGCATCTACCACGTACCAGCGCCGCTCCACTTCAGCCGGTTTTGTTACGTAGGTTTTCATGCCCCTTCTCCTGTGAAGATGTAACGCCATTCATTAAATCAATCACGTTACAAATTTTCGTTATATTCAATAGATACCAGATAAAGTCCATGTGCCGGGGCTGCCGCACCACAACGGTCACGATCACACGCCCGGAATACAGTCACAAATTCATCCACAGACCAAGAGCCATCACCAACCAACTTCAAGCTCCCCACAATGCTGCGCACCATTCGGTAAAGGAAAGCATTAGCGGCAATTTCAAAAATGAGCAAGCCATCATGCTGTTCCCGCCAATGTGCAGCAAACACTTCGCGAACTGTGTTATCCCCTTGTGGAGGGGTACCAAATGTAGCAAAGTCATGTACACCAATCAGAGATTGCGCGGCGGCGTTCATCAGGGACATATCCAGGGAACGGGTGACGTGCCAACTGCGCAAACGGCGTATAGGGCTACGAATTGGTTGGTTGTAAATGTGATATTGATACACCCGACATCGGGCATCAAATCGTGGATGAAACTCAGGCTTAGTTATCTCAAGTTGTAAAATCGCAATGTCGTGCGGTAAATTTGCATTAAGTGCTCGCTGCAAATCTAGTGACCGATACTGCCAATCTACATCAAAGCTAACAACCTGTCCGAGTGCATGTACACCGCTGTCGGTACGTCCGGCGCCAGTAACAGTAACTGGACGACGAACAATACATGCTAAAGCCCGCTCAATTTCTCCCTGGATGGTGGGTTGTTCAGCACGTTGGCGCTGAAACCCATGATAGGACGACCCATCATATTCCACCAGAGCGAAGTAACGAGGCAAATATTATCCCTCGTCGTCTGCTACAAGCATCAACACGGCCATATCCGCATTGTCACCGGGGCGTTTTCCAACTTTGATGATCCGCGTATAACCGCCGGGGCGTTCTGCGTAGCGAGGAGCCAATTCGCCAAATAGTTTTTTGACGACGTTGACTTCTTCACCCTCAACAACGCGCGTGCGTGGCAGCCGGGAAGCTGCAAGACGGCGGGCGTGTACTTCACGAACCGGATCTTCTTTACCTTTGACAATACCATGCTTTGCCAGTGTGATCATTTTTTCTGCCGCTGGCCGAATCGTACGTGCCTTTGCTTCTGTCGTGAGGATTTTTTCATAGCAGATCAAATCCGCAACCAAGTTTTTGCGCAAGGCATTGCGCTGTGCAGTGTTACGATTTAGGCGGCGACCCTGTACTCTATGTCGCATTGTTATTCCTCGCAATCAGTGGTGATTCAGCAAGATACCTGGCATGGTATTGGTGCCATTCCAGGTATCGCTGATAACAGAACGGCCGTTACGCTTTGGCCGCTGTCTCTTCCTCGTCAGATAGGAACCCTTTGGAGCGCAACTGCTGCTTTAATTCATCCAGTGACTTTTCGCCAAAGTTACGAATCGCCAGCATGGTTTCTTCGCCCCGTTCGAGCATCTCCAACATTTCGCCAACTTTAGTGATACCGGTTCGTTTCAACGAATTGAACACACGCACACTCAGATCAAGATGTTCGATTGGCGTATCATACACTTCATTGGGGATCGCTTCTTCTTCTTCCTCTTCCTCAATGGGCAAGAAAGTTTCTTCGCTGACACCCGCCAATGGACGTAGGTACTGCATCAAAATCTGTGATGATTGTGCTAATGCATCTTCCGGTTTAATGGTGCCATCCGTCCAGATCTGCATGGTTAGCTGATCATAGTCGGCAATTTGGCCGACACGTGTTTTTTCCACGTCATACGACACGCGCCGAATTGGGCTGTAGATAGCATCCACCGGTAACTCACCAATGGGCAAACGACCACGTTCTTCAGCTGGAGAATAGCCACGACCAGTCTCGGCAGTCATTTCGATTTCCAGGAACGCCTCATCAGAATCAACCGTGAACAGGTAAAGATCAGGGTTGATAATTTCGACTTCTGGCGGAACCTGAATATCTGCTCCCGTCACGGTTCCTGCCCCATGAACTTCCAGACGCAGGCGAGCCGTATCGGTATCATACAACTGTAGACGCAATTGTTTCAGATTAAGAATCAACTGCATCATATCCTCGCGTACAAACGGAATAGCAGCAAATTCATGAGGCACATCACTGACACGCACCGACGTGATAGCGGAACCAGGCAATGAAGACATGAGTACACGACGGAGGGAATTTCCCAAAGTCGCACCATAGCCTCGCTCCAAAGGTCCGATCACAAAACGGCCGTATTCCTGTGACATCGCCGTGCTTTCAATTTTTGGTAAAACAAGATTACTAATAGTCAAGGCCGAAACCTCCTCCCAATATCACTCGGGTAGATTTGGTCAACTGCATTAACGAGAGTAATACTCTACAATCAACTGCTCGTTCAACGGTACATCAATATCATCGCGTGCGGGTAGATGTGACACACTGCCCACTAAATCACCGCTGACAGATAACCAACGTGGGATGTGTCGGTCGTCAAAGTCCTGGCGCAGCTCTTTGAAATAAGCACGCCGTAAACTTTCGGGACGAATGGAGATCGTATCCCCCGGTGAAACCAGAGCTGATGGGATATTGGTTTTACGGCCGTTTAGCATAAAATGTCCATGCTGCACCAATTGGCGTGCATGGGCACGTGATGTTGCCAAACCTAAGCGGTAAACCACGTTGTCCAGACGGCGCTCCAAATAGATCAACAAATTCACACCTGTCAAACCTATCTGTTGCGTAGAACGCCGGAAATAGTTACGGAACTGGCGTTCCATAACACCATAAATACGACGTGCCTTTTGCTTCTCGCGTAATTGCAGCAAATAGTCAGAAGCACGTCCTCGACGGAACTGATTCTCACGCCCATGTTGCCCAGGGGGATAAGAACGACGTTCAAAAGAACATTTTGGGGTCAAACAACGTGACCCTTTCAAAAACAGCTTTTCGCCTTCGCGGCGACAAAGCCGGCATACTGGACCAGTATATCTTGCCAACTTTATCCTCCATTTACATGAATTTCAGCAAGAGGTTTACAGGTGTGGCAACCTTTCATCCCTCTTAGCAACTAAAACAACTAGATAAATCTTAGACGCGACGCTTCTTCGGAGGGCGGCAACCATTATGCGGCACCGGCGTCACATCATTAATAGACCGTACCCGCAAGCCAGATGCTTGCAGTGCCCGAATCGCCGCTTCGCGGCCTGGGCCAGGTCCCTTGACAATGACATCAACTTCTTGCATGCCATTATCTTGTGCTTCTCGGGCAGCATTTTGGCTTGCTAAACGGGCTGCGTAAGGGGTGCTTTTTCGTGACCCTTTAAAGCCCGCGCTGCCAGCGCTTGACCAAGAAACTGTATTTCCCTTCACATCAGTGATTGTTACAATCGTATTGTTAAATGTTGCGTAGATATGGGCCTGCCCTTGCGGCACCATCTTTCTTACTTTTCTACGCTGCGTCGTTTGTCTTCTCCGTCGTCCCATGTCATCTCCTCAAAAAAAGCCACATCCACAAAGTATTATTTACCCTTGCGACGACCGCGCCCAGCAACAGTCTTCTTCGGACCTTTGCGTGTACGCGCATTTGTTTTTGTGCGTTGTCCATGCACAGGCAGATGACGGCGATGACGCAAACCACGATAACAACCGATTTCACGCAAGCGCTTGATGTTCATTGCCACCTCGCGCCGCAAATCGCCTTCTACGATGTAGTCGCTGTCAACAACTTGACGCAACCGCATAACTTCTGCCTCAGACAAATCTTTCACACGTGTATCGGGGTTGATTTCTGCTTTGCCCAAAATATCAATACTAGTGGAACGACCAATACCATAGATATAGGTCAAGCTTACTTCAACCCGCTTATTACGTGGTATGTCAATGCCAGCGATACGAGCCATGTTTCCTCCGTAATGCGTTAACTATCCCTGACGCTGCTTGTGATTTGGATCAACGCAAATCACGCGAACAACGCCACGGCGCTTAATAATCTTACACTTAGGACAGCGACGCTTGACAGATGCTGATACCTTCATTTGTCTACTCCCTTATCCAATTTACGCTAGTAAAAATTCTTATATTAGCTTGTTGCCATAGATCAAGTAATGGCAACAAGCCAAACTCATTAATTATGCACACTTATGCGAATTTGTCCAGAAAATCGGACTATTCGGCAGCACATTCGATTGCGTGGAGCAATTCTTGTTGTACCTGTTCAATCGGTTGATCCCCATCAATCTCAACGAGCACGCCTTTTTCACGATAGTAATCTATCAGTGGTGCTGTTTGACGATGGTAAACCGTCATGCGATTTTGAATGGTTTCCTCATTGTCGTCAGCGCGGCCTTCGATTTCAGCCCGTTTCAACAAACGTGCAACCAGTACGTCGGTCTCTACACGAATGAACGGGACTGCACAGATACGGCCGTTAAACTCAGCCAACAACGCATCCAAAGCAACCGCTTGTGATAACGTGCGTGGAAATCCATCCAAAATCGCCCCATTGACACAATCAGAGATAGAGAGCCGTTCCCGTATCATGGCAATCGTTACATCATCGGGAACAAGCTCCCCTTTATCCATATATGATTGTGCCAGGCGACCAAGTTCAGTCTGATTCTTCAGGTTATGGCGAAACAAATCACCACTTGCCACCTGAGGAAGATTCAATGCTTCCTGTAGTAATCTTGCCTGTGTGCCTTTACCAGCACCAGGGGCTCCCATCAAGATGACATACTTCATTACTTTATAAAACCCTCGTAATGACGCATTAACAGCTGCGCTTCCAATTGTCGCATCGTGTCGATAACAACACCAACAACAATGATCAAACCTGAACCGCTTATAATCAATACACTTTGCTGGAGACCATCAATCCGCAACAACACACCAATCAAGGTCATAATTCCCGGCATAATTGCGATAATGCCCAAGAACAATGCCCCAATAAAAGTGATGCGGCGCACAACCGAAGTGATGTAATCAGACGTTCTTTTCCCAGGGCGAATGCCAGGGATAAAACCGCCTTGACGCTGCAATGTCTGCGGCAAATTCTGCTGTTGCACCATCACATCTGTGTAGAAGAATGTAAAGCCTACCACCAAAATGAAGTAAGTAATCCAGTAAAAGTAGAAGGTTGCCGTTTCCGGTGAATATGGATTCTGACCAAACCCACTGATGGATCGTGCAATATTTTGGAAGAAATTGCCATCCACACTCATATCACCAACAAAAAAGTTGGCGATCAATGGGGGGAACGTCAAGATAGATTGGGCAAAGATAATCGGGATCATACCAGCCGTATTCACTTTCAAAGGAATATAGGTGCTTTGACCCTGATAAACTTTACGACCACGGACTCGCCGCCCATACTGTACTGGAATACGCCGTTGACCTTCTTGGATGACGACAATTACCAAAACCGAAAGGATAGTAATGACCAGGAACGCCACAATCGTAAAAATACGAGCCGTTACTTCATCAATACCAAACAAACGGGCCGCATTCGGCAGGAATCGAGCAATGATACCGCCGAAAATAATCAGTGATATACCTTGACCAATACCCTCTTCAGTAATCCGTTCACCAATCCAAATGGCAAACATCGTTCCGCCTGTCATTGCAAACAACGTCGTTAACGTCGGCAGCAATTCAGTAGCACCAAAACCGAAGTTCGGCATGATCAGAGCTAAGCCATCACCAGATGTAGAAAGGCTAAACCCAATCAGGCGAACCTGAGCAATCGCTTGCAAGAATGCCAACGGAACCGTCAGATAATAAGTAATCCGGTTGATCTTGTTACGACCAGATTCACCCTCAGATTGCAACTCTTCTAACTGGGGGATGATCGGGGTGATCAACTGCATGATAATAGATGCTGTAATGTAGGGGTAAACCCCCATCGCCATTACCGAAAAATTACGTACCGCTCCACCAGACAACAAGTCAATAAAGTCAATAACTTGATTACCTGATTGCGAGCTTGTAAATTGTAACCAAGCAGCTAAATCAACGCCCGGTACCGGGATATTTGCTACTAAACGATAAATAACCAGCATCAACACCGTAAACAGGATGCGCCGGCGCAAATCGGGTAAAGAAAAGGCAGCACGTACAGACTCGATCATAGTTTTCCTCCAAACACGTTATTTGAGAGGAAGCAATTCAGCAGTACCGCCTGCTGCCTCTATTTTCTCTTTAGCGGTAGCAGAGAAACGATGCGCCTTTACAACTAAGGACGTATTGATCTCGCCATCACCTAAGACGACAACTGGATCTGTGGACTTCTTGATCAGGCCAATAGCCGCCATGATTTCGGGCGTCACAGCTTCATCACCAAAGTCAAACTCAGCCAGGTTCTTTAAGTTAACCGGCGTGTAGTAAACTTTGCGGATATTTGTAAACCCACGCTTGTAGGGTAAACGGCGAGCCAGAGGGAGCTGACCACCCTCAAAATAAAGGCCCTTACCGCCGCCACTGCGTGCATTTTGCCCTTTGGTACCACGGCCGGCCGTTTTACCTTGACCAGCACCAGCACCACGACCTACTCGCTTGCGCTTTTTCTTTGCCCCGCTGTCTGGACGCAGATCGTGTAGTTCCATCACTTCACCTCTTCCACATCAACTAAATGTTCGACTTTGCTAATCATGCCACGGATCGCCGGAGAATCCTCTTGTTCAACCGTCTGGTTCAACTTACGGAATCCCAGTGCTTTAATCGTGGCTTTTTGCCTTTCAGTGTATCCTATCGCGCTTTTACGATATGTAATCCGTAATTTCGCCATCATTTACGACTCCAAAACGGCATGACGTCGGCTGAATCCTTACCACGATCGGCCGCAACTTGTTGGAAGCTCTTCAGACGGTTCAAACCATCCATCGTTGCCATCATTACGTTCAAAACGTTTGAGCTTCCAAGTGACTTTGAAAGAATATCTTTGTAACCAGCAGCTTCAACTACGGCACGCACGCCACCACCGGCGATAACACCCGTACCAGGGGAAGCAGGCTTGAGCAACACTTTTGCAGCACCATGTTGACCAACAACCTCATGTGGAATGGTTGTGCCAACAATTGCCACTGGTTCCATCGCTTTGCGAGCTGCATCAAGGGCTTTGCGGATCGCATCTGGCACAGAACGAGCTTTGCCAGTCCCAACGCCTACGCGCCCTTTATTATCACCCACAACAACAGTTACACGGAAAGCAAAACGACGCCCACCTTTGATAACTTTAGCTACGCGGGTGATGTCGATGATGCGTTCATCAAATTCACTGCGCTCTTGTTCACGAATATTTTGTCGTCTTTGACCCATCAGATTCTCCTAACTGTTAGAACTCCAGGCCACCTTCACGAGCGCCATCAGCCAGAGCTTTGACGCGACCATGATACAGATACCCACCACGGTCAAAGACTACTTGTTTGATACCGGCAGCTAATGCGCGCTCGGCAACAGTCTTGCCAACCAGGGTAGCTTGTTCTTTTTTGTTTTTGCCTTCCATTTCTGCCACCAATTTTTTATCTACTGTTGAGGCAGAAACAATTGTTTGCCCAGCCACATCATCGATCAATTGAGCATAGATGTGTTCCAGACTGCGGAAAACATTGAGACGCGGCCGTTCTGCCGTTCCCGAAATGCTCATCCGGATGCGCTGGTGACGGCGTTTGCGTGCAATACGAGATTTTGTAGCCATTTCAAAACCCTCTTCTTTTATACCTTGCCAGCCTTACCAGCTTTACGGCGGATGACTTCGTTGTCATAGCGAATGCCCTTCCCCTTATATGGTTCCGGGGGTCTTGTGCGACGAATACGTGCACATAATTCACCGACGACTTCTTTGTCAATACCAGTGACAATAATTGTTTTATTGCGGTTTTCTACAGCAAATTCGACATCAGCTGGTGGATCGAAATGAATGGGATGGGAGTAACCCACATTTAGAACCAAGACTTTGCCACTCATCTCAGCGCGGTAACCAACACCTTCGATCTGTAGAACTTTCTTGAATCCCTCATTGACACCGGTAACCATGTTATTTAAAAGAGCACGGGTTAAACCATGCAAGGACCGATGTTGACGAGTATCACTGGGCCGCTTAACGGAAAGAACCCCATCTTCCAATTCCACCATCATGTCGGGGTGGAATTCTTGAGACAATGCGCCTTTGGGACCTTTAACGGAAACGGCCGTTCCCTTGATATCAACCGTTACACCCTTTGGTACAGGGATCGGCGCTTTACCAATTCGAGACATGCCACACCTCCTGCTACCAAACCTTACAAATCACTTCGCCACCTACACCGAGCTGACGAGCTTTTTGTCCAGTCATAATCCCCTTCGAAGTGGTCAGAACAGCAATGCCCATCCCACTTAATACCCAGGGTATTTCATCTTTACTAACATAAATGCGACGTCCAGGCCGACTTACACGCTCCAGACCCGTAATCACAGAACGACGCTCACGACGTCCGCCAATATACTTCAAGTTAACCTGCAACACGGAACGTGGCTGCTCCGGTAGCACCTCATAACCCTCAATATACCCCTCTTCCTGCAAGACTTGCGCAATTGCTTCCTTAATACTGGAGTGAGGCATAGATACGGTTGGGTGTTCCCGCTGCATTGCATTACGCACACGTGTCAACATATCGGCAATCGGATCACTCATAGACATAATGACACCTCACCTTACCAACTAGATTTGACAACGCCAGGGATATTTCCCTGCAACGCCTGCTCCCGGAAGCAAATGCGACAAAGACCAAAGCGACGCATATAACCGCGAGGGCGACCACACAACTTACAACGATTACGAACGCGGACACGATACTTACGTTTCTCATCTCGCGCAATCATCGATTTTTTAGCCATTTTCTTCTCCCGTCAATTCCAAGGGACTGAACCTTAATTTTGCCAAAAAGGCATGCCTAGCATTTTAAGCAAGCTACGGCCCTCTTCATCAGTCTGAGCCGTGGTCACAATCGTTATTTCAAAGCCCCGAATTTTATCAATTTTGTCATAATCGATTTCCGGGAAAATGAGCTGCTCACGCAAACCCAACGTATAGTTACCACGTCCATCAAACGAATCTGGTGAAATCCCCTGGAAGTCACGCGTACGCGGCAGTGCAACATGAATCAGACGGGCCAAAAAACTCCACATCCGTTCTCCTCGCAGCGTCACTTTAAGTCCAATCGAACGCCCTTCACGTAGCTTAAAACTAGCAATTGACTTCTTTGCCTTTGTGACCACCGGTTTTTGCCCGGTAATAGCCACAATATCATCTGTCGCAAAGTCAACCGCCTTTGCATTATCCAGAGCTTCACCCAGCCCTACGTTTACAACAACTTTTGTAATACGTGGTACCTGCATCACACTTTTGTAGGAAAACTCCTTCATCAATGCAGGCACTATTTCACCTTTATATTGTTCTTGCAGTGGCGTAAATGCCATTTTATCCTCCGAGTTGAGTGGCAGATAAACCAACGGCATAGGGCTTTCACCCGTAATCAATAATCGGTAGGTGGCAATCATTCCATCAATTACTGCTTACCGATTACTGATTACTGATTACCGTTTATGGTACCTGGCTCACCTCTGCTACTTACAAGCCTACTCACTTAGTCGAGATCGGCGCCGCTCTTCTTAGCAAAACGGACACGACGCCCATTCTCGTCGCGGCGAAGCCCCACCCGTGTCGGATCACCCGATTCCGGATCAACCAACATCACATTCGATGCATCCACAGGCGCTTCAAATTCAATGATACCGCCTTGTGTCTGCCCACCACGCCCACCTGTTGGGCGCGGCTTCTGGTGCTTCTTCACCACATTCACGCCAGAAACGACAACACGGTTCTTTTTCGGGATAACGCGTAATACCTTTCCCTTTACACCTTTGTCGTTGCCGGCAATTACGACAACTTCATCACCTTCTTTAATGCGCATGACTAACCTCTACAGTACCTCAGGCGCGAGCGACAAAATACGGCTGAAGCCCTTGTCACGCAGTTCACGAGCCACTGGCCCAAAGATACGCGTCCCAACAGGGGCTTTTCCATCTGAACCTAAAATAACAGCCGCATTATCATCAAAACGGATATAACTACCGTCTTCGCGCTTATACTCTTTCTTTGTACGCACAATAACAGCACGCACAATGGCGCTTTTCTTTACGGTCGAATTAGGCGCAGCCTTCTTCACCGTTGCTGTCACCACATCGCCAACAGTTCCATACCGACGCTTCGAGCCGCCCATTACCTGAATGACCAGGAGTTCACGCGCTCCCGAATTGTCTGCGACAGTTAACCGAGTTTCCCGCTGAATCATTGCCTAATCCTCTCTCTTATTTAGCATGTTCCAGGATGGAAACGACAGCCCAGCGCTTGTGTCGGCTAACCGGCCGTGACTCGATAATCTGAACACGATCACCGAGACGACATTCGTTGCGCTCGTCATGCGCCTTGTATTTCTTCACCAGGCGCAATACTTTACCATATCGTGGATGACGCTGGGTCACCGATACAGTAACAACGACTGTTTTATCCATCTTGTCGCTGGTAACGACACCCGTCAGGCGTTTTCTTTGCTCTCTCATCTTTCACCTACCTTGCAATCTCATACCGTGTTACCAGGCGAGGTTGCTTTTGTGCCTGCCGGGCACGACGCCCTTGTACACGCTTTTTGTTCAGGTTTACCAGAGCTGTTGCAATTTCGTTTCCGTCTTTATCGGAAAACTCAACTTGCCAACCACTGTTTTCATAACTGAAACGAGCTGTCGCTGTCCATTCTTTACCAGCCAAGGCAGCCGCAATTTCTGGTTCTTGTACGGCCGTTTCCTTTGCCAATTTACGCATATGCAACACCGTTTGCAGTTGACCGATTTCACGGCGCACTTGTTGCAAACGGGCATAATTCTCCAAACGGGCCGACGCCTGCTGAAAACGCAAGTTAAACATTTCCTCATGCGCATTCTCAAGCATCTCTTCCAGCTTAGCACCGCTCATTTCACGAAGTTCCACAATGTTTAACATTACAGAGCCTCCTCTCGTGAGACGATTTGCGTTCTAATCGGCAGCTTATACTTACCCAACAGCAACGCATCTCGCGCAATATCTTCCGGTACGCCGGAGATCTCAAACATAATACGACCCGGCTTGACTACCGCTACCCAATGATCCACAGAACCCTTGCCCTTACCCATACGGGTTTCAGCAGGCTTTGCAGTCACCGGCTTATCAGGGAAGATTCGGATCCAATACTTCCCACGGCGACGCATTTTACGAACGATGGCACGACGAACTGAC
Source organism: Ardenticatenaceae bacterium (assembly GCA_020634315.1). Taxonomy (GTDB): domain Bacteria; phylum Chloroflexota; class Anaerolineae; order Promineifilales; family Promineifilaceae; genus JACSRF01. The sequence goes on from JACKBV010000016.1 coordinate 32,321, forward strand.
TCAATCTGTCGGCTAGTAATCCAGCCGGGTTCAAGAGCCTGTAGACCAAACTCACCATGCTGCAGCTCGGTGCCACCTTTCGCCATACCTCTCATGCGACCACGGAATTGCTTCCGATATTTCACGCGTTTAGGCATTAACATGGTCTACTCTCCGCTTCTTACTCACTAATATAAACGTCAGTTGCCTCGGCCCGCTGCGGTAAAATTTCCCCGCGATAGACCCAAACCTTGACACCAATCATACCAAACGTGGTCAGCGCATTAGCCGTTCCATACTCCAGATTTGCACGTAACGTATTCCGCGGCACACGGCCATCAGAAATCTTTTCCTTACGAGCCATTTCCGAACCACCCAAACGGCCACCAACCTCAATACGAACACCCTCAACACCCTGCTGACGCATCGCCTGCATAGCAGCACGCTTCATCGCACGACTGTGAGAAATTCGTCGTTCCAACTGACCAGCTATATTCTCAGCAATCAACTGAGCATCCCCTTCAGGTTGCCCAATCTCTTCCACTTCCAGGCGCACAGCCTTTCCCGTCAAAGAACGCAGCTTAGCACGCAATTCCTTAACAGAAGCACCTTTACGGCCGATAACAATCCCAGGGCGTGCTGTGTGAATCACAACCATAACCTGATTCGGTGCCGCACGTTCAATATTCAAATGCGAAACACCCGCCGCCGGCAATTCCTTCTTGATCAACTTGCGAATAGCAAAATCCTCGCGCAGCAGCTCACGGTATTGCTCGCCCTCGGCAAACCAGCGTGTATTCCAATCACGGAACGCCTTCAAACGGAATCCTACTGGATGTACTTTACGTCCCAACTTAGTTTCCTCCGTCTCAGTAATCAGTTCTTCGTACTCAGCAACCAATCTCACTTAGATGCCACTTACTGATTACCGATCACTGATCCTCAGTCCTCAATCTCCCGCTCAGCCAGTACAACCGTAATGTGCGATGAGCGGCGCATAATCGGCCGAAAACGACCACGGCCAGCAAAACGACCACCATACGGAGCCTTGCGATGGCGCGGCCCTTCATCCGCATGAATACGATGGACAACCAGCTCATCAATCTCTAGGCCAAAGTTTTCCTCTGCATTTGCCACGGCCGATTGAATTAACTTAAAAATCGGTTCCGCAGCACGTTGAGGCATAAAGCGCAGCGTGTCAAGCGCCTCTTCAGCACTCTTACCACGCACCGCATTCACCACCAGGCGAACCTTCTGCGTAGAAATCGGGATATGCTTTGCCACAGCTCTAACTTCAAATACCTCAGCCATAATTACCGACGCCCCTTCTTCTCGGCTCTGACATGCCCACGAAAAGTGCGCGTCGGAGCAAACTCGCCTAGCTTATGGCCTACCATATTCTCCGTAATATAAATCGGAATATGGCGGCGTCCATCATACACAGCAATCGTATGTCCGACCATTTGCGGGAAGATTGTACTCGTCCGGGACCACGTTCTGATTACCTGACGGCCCTTCGTGTCATTCAACTTCTCTACTTTCCGCAACAACTTCGGACTTACATATGGTCCTTTCTTTAATGAACGTGACATGTTCTTCTTCTCTCCTTACCGACGCTTCTTGCTACGACGACGGAAAATATACTTATCCGTACGCTTATTACGGCGTGTCCGCCGACCCTGCGCCGGTTGTCCCCACGGCGTCTTGGGACCAGCCATACCAATTGGCGAACGGCCCTCACCACCACCATGTGGATGGTCATTCGGGTTCATTGCCGACCCACGAACCGTTGGCCGAATACCCAAATAACGCTTCCGACCCGCTTTACCCAACTTAATATTGCCGTGTTCCACATTCCCAACCTGGCCAATTGTCGCCATACAGTTCTTGGGAATATAGCGCTCTTCACCAGAAGGCAGACGCAAGGTCACATACAACGGATGATCCTTCGCCAATAATTGCGCCGAAGTACCAGCCGAACGCACTAACTGACCACCGCGTCCTTCCTGCAACTCAACATTGTGAATCTGCGTTCCTAACGGAATATTATTTAATGGCAATGCATTTCCAGGACGGATTTCTGCATTGGGTCCATTCATTACCGTATCGCCAACTCGCAAACCGAGCGGAGCAATAATGTAACGTTTTTCACCATCGGCATAAACAAGCAATGCAATACGCGCCGAACGATTCGGATCATACTCAATTGTTGCTACCCGTGCGGGGATACCAAACTTATTACGCTTGAAATCAATGTCACGATACCGACGCTTATGGCCTCCACCACGGTGGCGGATTGTGATCTTGCCGCGAAAGTTACGGCCGCCTCGTTTCCGCAAACCATGAGTCAGGCCACGTTCAGGATATGAACGTGTAACTTCTTCAAATGTCTGCCCGCTCATATCGCGGCGACCTGGAGAAGTTGGCTTAAAGACTTTAATTGGCATAATTCCTCCAGAGACGGAACCTAGACTTCACAACAAACAGGAACATCACCCTATTTATTGCAGAATCCTCATCCCTGCTCAGATTTTTATCCTCTAACTAAACACCTTCAAACAAATCAATGCTGTCGCCCAAAGCCAGGGTCACAATCGCTTTCTTCCAGCCTGACTTGCGTACAGTCACACGACGCCAGCGGCGGGAGCGTTTTGCGGGCATATTGGCAACACGCACCTTATCTACAGTAACATCAGGCCAAGCCAATTCAATAGCCTGCTTGATTTGGAGCTTATTGGCCCGTGAATCAACCACAAATGTGTACTGATTCAATTCATCGGCCGCAAAGTTGCTTTTTTCAGTCACTACTGGACGTCTAATAATTTCACGCCAATGCATCACTTATTCCTCCTCTTCCATTAAATCTTCACCGGCATTGAGGAATCCATCAATCACTTCCAATGCTGAAAGAGGCATCACGATCTTCCCATATCCCAGCAAGTCGCGAATGTTTAAATACCCTGCACGCAATGTTTTTACATCGGTTAAGTTGCGCGCCGACTTCTCAACATTTTCGTTTCGTTCAGCCAAGAGCAGCAAAGCACTTGTGCCACCAGTCAGACGGCCCATAATCGACGCCATCTCTTTGCTCTTTGGAACTTCCATGTTGATTTCATCAAGCACAACAATATCACCATTGCTGGCTTTTACAGTCAGTGCTGAACGCAGGGCTGCACGGCGCATTTTGCGCGGCATACTCTTGGTATATTTACGAGGTTGTGGCCCATGAACAACACCACCACCCACAAAAATTGGCGCCCGACGGCTGCCATGGCGAGCACGACCGGTGCCTTTCTGACGATATACCTTTGCCGTGGTGCGATTTACTTCAGAACGCCCCTTCACCTTGTGCGTGCCTAAACGGGCATTTGCTAACTGCCGCACAAGAGCCTGGTGCATCAAACCACGATTTACGTCTGCTTCAAAAATGCCAGCAGGAAGGTCGACGTTTCCTACTTCCTCACCGGCCACGTTGTATACTGGAATCTTCATCACATCGCCTCCGCTAGCTCTTTGCTGCATCCCGAATCACAACAAACCCGCCTTTCGCCCCGGGAATCGAACCTTTCACAGCAATCAAATTCTTTTCTGTGTCGATGCGAATAACTTCGAGGTTTTGGGCCGTGAAGCGGACATTGCCATAACGACCTGCCATACGCTTCCCCTTAAATACATGTGCGGTACCGGAAGCGGCTCCAATTGAACCGGGGGCACGATGACGATCCGACTGACCATGCGTGCGCACGCCACCACGAAAACCATAGCGTTTCACGGTACCGGCGAAGCCACGCCCCTTGGTCTTACCCGTAACGTCTATGCGGTCGCCGGGTGCAAATTGCTCAACTGTCAATTGCTGCCCAACTTTATAATCAGCGGTATCCTTAGCACGAAACTCACGGAGATATCGTACCGCAGGAACTCCTGCATTGCGCTTACGTTTAGGATGTTTCTTGTCACTCTTCAAAAGGCCCAGATGACCCTTCTCGCCTTTTGTCAGGCGTGCTTCTTTGATTTCGCGGAAACCAACTTGAATCGCCTCGTAACCATCTGTGTCATTTGTTTTGACTTGTGTCACATAGCATGGACCGGCTTGAATAATTGTCACAGGTGTAACAACACCTGCTTCATCCATCACCTGAGTCATACCAATTTTTATGCCTAGTAAACCTTTCAACATAAACCTCCCAGGACTGTCAGCTACCAGGCGAAAGCTGCATCATCCTTAAAGAAATTAATTAGGCCAAATGCCTTAAATAGAAATCTCAATATCAACACCAGCGGGTAAATTTAACCGCATTAATGTGTCGATTGTTTTGGAATCAGGATTAATAACGTCGATGAGCCGCTTGTGTGTGCGAATCTCAAAGTGTTCATGAGAATCTTTATCAATAAATGTACTGCGCCGCACAGTGAAACGCTCAATACGCGTGGGTAACGGTACAGGACCGACAACACGAGCACCAGTGCGTTCGGCCGTTCCCACGATACGCTTTGCGGATTGGTCTAGAACACGGTGGTCGTAAGCCTTCAAACGGATACGAATTTTTTGTTTAGCCATGTTTTGCCTCAAAGATTGGGGCGCCGTCTACTAAGTAACCAACGCCCCATCAATTCAATCAAGCTTTATTTCAAGATTTTGGTGATAACACCAGCACCAACAGTCAAACCACCTTCACGAATCGCGAAGCGCTGCCCTTCTTCCAATGCCACTGGCGTGATCAGTTTCACAACCAGGTTCACATTGTCACCAGGCATGACCATCTCCACACCCTCTGGCAAGGTAATCTCGCCGGTCACATCCATCGTCCGGATGTAGAACTGCGGCCGATACCCTGGGAAGAATGCCTTGTGCCGCCCGCCTTCGTCCTTGCGCAGTACGTATACTTCGCCTTCGAAATCGGTGTGTGGCGTGATGCTCTTCGGCTTCGCCAAGACCTGCCCGCGCTCTATCTCGTCGCGAGCCACACCGCGCAGCAACAAACCAGCGTTGTCCCCGGCTTCTACCTTGTCCAAGGTCTTGCGGAACATTTCCATTGAGGTCACGACGACTTTGCGGATCTCTTCTTTCAACCCGACAATCTCAACTTCGCTCATCGGGGTCAAGACGCCACGATCCACACGACCGGTCACCACGGTTCCACGTCCCTTGATGCTGAAGACGTCTTCAATGGACATCAGGAAGGGCTTGTCGATGTCGCGTACGGGTTGTGGAATGTACTCATCCACCACGCGCATCAGCTCCCAAATCGGCGCATACTCTGGCGCGTCTGGGTCTTTGTTCTCGCTTTCCAATGCCTGCAAGGCACTTCCACGCACGATGGGGGTCTCGTCCCCAGGAAATTCGTAGCTGTCCAACAGCTCACGCAGTTCAAGCTCTACCAGCTCTAGCAGCTCTTCATCATCCATCATGTCGCATTTGTTCAGGAAGATGACCATTGCCGGTACTTCTACCTGACGCGCCAACAGAACGTGTTCCCGTGTCTGTGGCATCGGCCCATCTGGAGCCGCTACGACCAGAATGGCACCGTCCATCTGCGCCGCGCCGGTGATCATGTTCTTGATGTAGTCCCGGTGTCCGGGGCAATCCACGTGGGCGTAGTGCCGACTCTCTGTCTGGTACTCCACGTGTGAGATGGCGATGGTGATACCGCGTTCTTTCTCTTCCGGTGCATTGTCGATCTGATCGAAGGCGGAAAAGTTCGCCAATCCTTTCAGGGACAATGTCTTGGTGATTGCTGCGGTTAATGTTGTCTTCCCATGGTCGATGTGACCGATGGTCCCTATGTTCACATGTGGCTTCTCGCGTACAAATGCTTGTTTGGCCATAATTACTTCCCTCTCTGCTAATTAGGTTTCCAATCCCTCTTAAACACACCCTTCGCTTTAAGCACCGCGCAAGATAACTCTGGCGATATCCTCACTAACAGGTGCATAATGATCAAATTCCATCGTGAATGTGCCACGTCCTTGCGTCATAGAACGCAACCGCGTTGCATATCCAAACATTTCGGCTAACGGCACTCTGGCTCTAATAGATTGAACACCATCCGTGCGCATTTCCATTCCTTCTATCATGCCGCGACGCGATGACAAGTTACCGATGACATCACCGGTATAATCTTCTGGCGTCACAATTTCTATAGACATGATAGGTTCAAGCAAAACAGGATTCCCTTTCTGAGCGCCCTCTTTAAGAGCCATGGAACCTGCTATTTTGAAAGCCATTTCTGAGGAGTCTACTTCGTGGAAAGAACCATCATAAACAGTTGCTTTCAAATCTACCAACGGATAACCGGCTAGAACACCACTATCCATGGCTTCACGAACACCTGACTCAATTGGCTTAACGTACTCTTTGGGGATAACACCACCGACAATACCATTTTCAAAGACAAAACCCGAACCTGGCGGCAATGGTTCTAAACGAAGGATAACATGCCCGTACTGACCACGCCCACCACTTTGACGCACGAAGCGAGCTTCTGCTTTTTCAATAGTTCTGGTGATCGTTTCACGATAGGCAACTCGTGGTGCTCCGACATTTGCGCTTACTTTAAACTCGCGCAACATTCTGTCAATCAACACGTCCAGATGAAGTTCACCCATACCAGACAGAATTGTCTGACCTGTTTGTTCATCGGTCTTAACCTTGAATGTGGGATCTTCTTCTGACAGTGCTTTTAGAGCAATTCCTAGCTTATCTTGGTCGGCATTACTCTTTGGCTCAATCGCCATGTTGATCACAGGCTCAGGGAAAGCAATAGATTCCAGTAAAATCGGAGCCTTGGGATCACAAAGGGTCTCGCCGGTAAACGTAAGCTTTAAACCCAGTGTTGCCGCAATATCGCCGGCACGAACTTCTGTCAAATCTTCGCGGTGATCGGCATGCATGCGCAAGATACGGCCGATTCGCTCTTTCTTGTCTTTGGTTGAATTCAACACAGATGAACCGCTGGTCAAAACCCCGGAATAAACACGGAAATAGGCCAGACGGCCAACATAGGGATCTGTCACGATCTTGAAAACAAGTGCAGACAATGGCTCATCATCTGATGCCACACGCGCTTCTGTTCCATCTGTATTCGGATTAAACCCTTCTATCGGAGGCACATCCAAAGGTGAAGGCAGATAATAAACAATCGCATCCAAAACGCGCTGCACACCTTTGTTACGCAAAGCTGTACCGCAAAGAACGGGATTCACATCGCCACGAATGGTTGCAGCGCGTAAAGCCTGGCGCAGCTCATCAGGGGCAATGTCATCTTCCTCTAAATAGCGCATCATCAATTCATCATCTGTTTCGACAATATATTCTATGATGTTGCGCCGCGCCTTTTGCACATCTTCTGCCACTTCTGCCGGGATGTCAATCGGCTTTGGTTCAGCACCCAAATCACCCTCTTCCCAGGCAAATGCTTCCATGGTCAGAAGATCAACGATCCCACGAAAATCAGATTCAGCGCCGATGGGCCACTGCACCGGAATCGGCCGTGCCTTAAGCCGATCACGAATCATATTGACTGTACGCACAAAGTCAGCGCCAGTCCGATCCATCTTATTAACAAAGCAAATGCGTGGCACATTGTACTCATTAGCCTGACGCCACACCGTTTCTGACTGCGGTTCTACCCCAGCTACAGCATCAAAAACGACAACACCACCATCCAACACACGCAAACTGCGCTGGACTTCTGCGGTGAAATCAATATGCCCTGGAGTATCGATGATATTGATCTGATGATCCAGCCAGAAAGTAGTTGTCGCCGCAGATGTAATGGTAATACCACGCTCCTGCTCTTGCACCATATGGTCCATGGTAGCGGTACCATCATGCACTTCCCCCATACGGTGGATACGGCCGGTGTAATACAGGATACGTTCTGTGGTTGTTGTCTTACCGGCATCAATATGGGCAATAATACCTATATTCCGGACTCGATCTAATGACAGACGACTCATCTATTACCTCAATTAAAAACGGAAATGCGAGAAAGCACGGTTCGCTTCAGCCATACGATGCGTATCGTCGCGCTTCTTCACAGCGGCACCTTGATTGCTTGCCGCATCCATAAATTCATTTGCTAATTTTTCTGCCATAGATTTGCCATTTCGGCTGCGTGCAGCAGCAAGCAACCACCGCATGGACAGAGAAACTTGACGGACAGGCTCAACAGGAATAGGAACCTGATAAGTTGCACCACCAACCCGACGCGGTTTTACTTCAATCTGTGGCATCACGTTTTTCAAAGCTTCTTCAAAAACTTCAACAGGGCTGCGCTTAGCACGCGTCTCAACAATATCGAAGCTGTCATACAACACGCGATATGCCGTGCTTTTCTTTCCATCTCTCATCAAGCGATTGACAAACATCGCTATATGCAAATTTCCATATTTGAGATCTGGTTCAACTACACTTTTTTCAGGACGGTAACGTCTTGGCATTTCTCAATTCCCCATGCACTAATTATTTCTTCGGTGTTCTTGTACCGTATTTCGAGCGACCCTTCTTGCGATTTTCCACACCGCCGGCGTCCAATGTGCCACGCACAATATGATAACGGACACCAGGCAAGTCCTTAACACGGCCACCACGCACCAACACCACCGAGTGGTCTTGCAGCGTGTGTCCTTCACCTGGAATATACGCGGTCACTTCAATACCATTTGTCAAGCGAACACGAGCCACTTTGCGCAGTGCAGAGTTCGGTTTCTTGGGGGTCATTGTTTTTACTTGTGTACAAACCCCACGTTTCTGTGGCGCACCCTTCGGCTGACGCGTGCGGCGTTGTTTAAATGAATTCAGAGTCCATTGCAAGGCCGGTGCCGTGCTCTTCTTAGAGCGGGCTTTTCGCCCCTTGCGTACAAGTTGATTAATTGTAGGCACTCTATCCTTTCTCCTTTACTGAACCTGTCGCTCCATAGCCTGAAAACAGGCGGGCAAACAATGATGTGGGACATATCACCACACCACCACTTTCCGACAAATGGAGGCCATCGCAGTAAAAAACTCGATGGCCTCCAAAAATTAAATTCGCCTATAAAATTCGGTAACAACGTTTACCTGGAAACAGTTACCCAGCTTCCTATTCGGCAGACATACGAAAGCCGATTCTAACACAAACACATTGATTGTCAAACAATTACTGGTTTCTCAACACCTAAGCAGCAACCAGGGGAAGTTGGTGGGCAGAACCAGCCAACTTCCATCTCAACAAACATGTGATCAACGGCGGGACATACCCCCACCCATCAAATCAGTACCTGACCAGCGACGCCCACGTTTATCGTCTTCTTTGCCGAAACGAATAACTTCACCAGAATCAGTTACGGCTTCTACGGCCAAACCAAGGCTCTGCAATTCCTTAACCAATACCCGGAATGAAGCCGGAACACCTGGTTCTTCGATAGGCTCATCCTTGACAATGGATTCGTAAGTCTTGACACGTCCCTGCACATCATCAGATTTTACCGTAAGCATTTCTTGTAATGTGTAGGCCGCACCATATGCTTCCAATGCCCAGACTTCCATTTCACCAAAACGCTGCCCACCAAATTGAGCTTTACCACCCAATGGCTGCTGCGTAACGAGAGAATATGGACCAGTAGAACGAGCATGCACTTTGTCCTCGACAAGGTGGGCTAGCTTGAGCATGTGAATGACGCCGACGGTTACGGGTTGATCAAACGGCCGTCCCGTCTTACCATCAACCAGGTATTCCTTCCCTAATGTTGGCAAAGGAACATGTGTTGTCATTGTAATGCGATCAGCAAGCCCCTTTAAGGTCTCTAAAGGAGTTGTTTTGGGATCGACATGGACAGCTTCCGGCAAATCATCACCATGCTTCTCCAGCATAACGATGAACCATTCACGAACACAGGCATCTACTACCGCTTCGTTGTATGGAACCCAGTCCTTCTTACGCAAGGTTTCTGCATTGTCAGGGAGAATTGCATCAGCTTCCCAACCCCGGCCACGCAACCATTCACGAGCGACAGCATGACGGGCATAGTGATATTCGGTTTCTAACTTGGTCACATCGTAACCCAATTCACCTAACCAACTCGTCACAAACAGACGGCGTGCCTCGTTATCGTTTTTCAACGAATCAAGATCATATTCCATCTCAACGAGCCAATCCCATGCCCACTCTGTGACCATTACCCATGCACGATCAATTAGCCAGGCGCGTCCCAGTTCTGCCGCAATCTCGCCTTCGGTTGCACCATCAAACACGGGTGTAATGGCACGGAAACCAAGGCGATGAGCTGCCCAACCAAGATGTGTTTCCAAGACTTGCCCAATATTCATACGACCGGGCACACCCAAGGGACTGAGGATAATGTCTACTGGTGTACCATCAGCCAGATAAGGCATGTCTTCAATGGGTACAACTTGTGAGATAACACCTTTGTTCCCATGTCGCCCGGCCATTTTGTCGCCTTCTTGAATCTTACGACGCTGTGCGACACTGACGCGAACCATCGTTTCAACACCGGCGGGTAAGTCACGATCATGCTGCCGGTCAAAGACCTGCACATCGACCACCTTACCACGCGCACCATGGGGCAGGCGCAAGCTAGAATCTTTCACTTCACGGGCTTTGTCGCCAAAGATTGCTCGCAGCAATTTCTCTTCCGGGCTTAACTCTTTTTCACCTTTGGGGGTGATTTTACCCACTAAAATATCATTTTCTTTGACATCAGCACCGATGCGGATAATGCCGCGCTCATCCAAGTCTTTCAGCGCATCTTCACTCACATTGGGGATGTCATAGGTGATTTCTTCGGGGCCTAACTTTGTGTCGCGGGCTTCAACTTCATGTTTTTCAATGTGAACAGAGGTAAAGAGATCACGACGCACCATGCCTTCGCTCACCAAAATGGCGTCTTCGTAGTTACCACCTTCCCATGACAGGAAAGCAACAACAACATCTTGCCCAAGTGCTAACTCGCCACGAGATGTAGAGGAGCTATCGGCAAGCACTTCACCTTTTTGGATGTGTTGACCTTTTTCGACAACTGGGCGTTGGTCAATACATGTGCTTTGATTGGAGCGATTGTATTTACGTAAGTGATAGGTGCGGGGGCCATTTTTCTCTAGAACAACGACCTGATCACCCGTCACGCTAACAACCTCGCCATTATCTTGGGCAATAACGACCTGCCCGGAATTGATAGCGGCTTGCAACTCCATCCCCGTGCTGACAATGGGAACGTCGGGCTGCAATAAGGGCACAGCCTGACGCTGCATGTTCGATCCCATCAAGGCACGGTTCGCATCATCATGCTCAAGGAAGGGGATCAAAGCAGCAGAAACACCCACGATTTGGCGTGGAGCCACATCCATAAAATCAACACGCTGTACAGAAGAAAAACGGAACTGCTGGTTACGCCGTGCAGAGACACGTTTTTCGACAAATTGCCCGCGCTCGTCTAACAATGAGCTTGCCTGGGCAATTGTGTAATGATCTTCTTCATCAGCCGTCATCTCGACAATCTCGTCAGTGAGATAGGGTGTGATGGCAACGGTTTCAATACCGGCAGCACGAATTTCTTGAACATGATCGGCCGTGATTGTTTCACCCGCCGCTACAATGATCTCACCTGTTTCGGGATGTACGATGTTGGTGAAGGCGTCATGGCCTATTAATTCGTCGCTATCGGCGGGAATGGAATTGCGGACGCGACGATACGGTGTTTCAATGAAGCCATATCGATTGACACGGCCGTATGAAGCCAACCGCCCTATCAGACCAATGTTCGGACCTTCTGGGGTTTCAATGGGGCAGATACGGCCGTAATGACTATGATGCACATCACGCACCTCAAAGCCAGCACGCTCACGCCGCAAACCACCCGGACCAAGCGCCGACAATGTCCGTTTATGCGTCAGTTCCGACAACGGATTCGCCTGTTCCATGAACTGGCTTAACTGCGAACTGCCAAAGAATTCACGGATAGAAGCAACAACCGGGCGAATATTAATCAACGAGACAGGCGTTAAATTATCGCTGTCGCGGATAGACATACGCTCGCGCACCACCCGCTCCATACGACGCAAGCCAACACGCAGTTTTGCTTGCAGCAACTCGCCTACTGTTTTAACGCGACGATTGCCAAGATGGTCGATGTCGTCCGCCCCTTCCAGGCCGTTATTGATCAAAATCATGCGGCGCACCAACTGCACAATGTCATGTTGTGTAATGGTGCGATGGGTCAAAGGCACGATCCCTTGCAAACCCAGGCGTTTGTTCAACTTGTAGCGACCAACACGAGCCAGATCATAGCGACGTTGGTCAAACAATTGTTCACGCAGATAATCGCTTGCGTTTTCCAAAGTTGGCGGATCACCAGGACGCATACGCTTGTAGAATTCAATGAGTGCCTGTTCTGTAACCGGGCGACCAGGATCCCACGGCGGCTCTTGCTCCAGACTGCCCTGGATAAACAAATGTTCCGCATTGGTATCAATGTCTTCAAACAGCGCCAAGATTTCTTCGTCGGCACCATCCGTCAACAGGGATTGACCCAAGCCATCATCTACCGCAGCCAACGCACGCAAGAACATCGTAATTGGTACGGTACGCTTCCGATTGAACTTAACCGTGATGTAGTCGGTTTTACGTGTTTCAAACTCCATCCAGGCGCCGCGATCCGGGATCAGTTTACCCATTGCCAACGGCCGTCCCGTGGCACGTTCTTCCTCTACCTCAAAATATGCTCCAGGGGAACGAATCAACTGGCTAACAACGACTCGCTCTGTCCCATTGATGATAAACGTACCGGCAGGAGTCATCAAAGGGAAATCTCCCATAAAGATGTCCTGCACGATTGGTTGATCCAAATCCTGACTGTAAAGCATGACTTTGACATATAAAGGAGCCGCAAAGCTCATGTCACGCTCCACACACTCTTCCACACTGTATTTAGGTTCACCAAACCAATATTTCAGGTCGAAACCTTCAGTTTCTGGTCGATTACATGGGAAATACAGTTTGAGATCGCCGTTAAAACTTTCAATTGGCGAGATCTCATCAAATAGTTCGGCGAGGCTTTCTTCAATGAATGCATCAAATGAAGTTAGCTGCACATCAATGAGTGTAGGTAGTGGAAGTGGATCGGTTGTTCGAGCATAGGTTTTGAGTGTAATTGGGTCTTTCATCGGCATTAATTTTCACCTGCTCCCTATTATGGGTAATACCTAATACTTTTTAATCACAAATATGGGGTGCAACGCCTCTGTTGCACCCCATGAAGGTTGTGTAAATTAAGGAGACTGTACCCATTTATAATTTTTGCATTATGCGAACGTGTATTATATGGGGGCAATCTTAGCTTGTCAACTTTTTATAAACTTCAATAATGTGCTGGGTGGCGCTCTGCCAACTATATGCAACAGTGGCGCGTTGGCGCAGTTTTTGCCCAAGTTCAAGGCGGCGTGCCGGATCATGCAGCAGTTCCTGGATGGCAGATGTTAAGGCGGTAACGTCCCCCGCTTCGGCATAGACACCCAGATCGGCGAGGTATTCACGGTGAACGGCCGTATCATAAGCCACCACCGGCTGTGCCATCGCCATATAATTCAACACCTTGCCACTACCCTCTGTCGCTGACACTTTTGGCGCTATCGCCATATCACCTAATGACAAAAAGTACGGCGCGTCACGATATTCAACCTTTCCTGTAAACGTCATGTGATCCGCTACCCCTTTTTGCTGTGCCAACTTTTTGTATTGGTCAACATTCGGGTAGCCCATAACCAAAAAATGCACCTTTTCTCCCGCCGCCTTTAAGGAAGATGCGGCACGAATGAGGTGCGGTATTCCTTGATAATCCGTCAACAAACCCAGATAAGCAACAATTAAACGGTCTTCAGGAATGCCATACCGATGGCGCAGTTTCAACTTATCCGCTTCTGTAAAGCGATCTGGCGCAAAGCGCACGATGTCCGCACAATCCGGTAAGGGGTAGATGCGATTCTTGGATACGCGAAACTCATCTTCCAATAGATGACCGGCACGCACCGAACTGGTTAAAAAAGCATGCGGCAGGCGACAAATGAACTGTTCCAGACGGTACGCCCAAGGATAAACCGCCCCATTAGGATCAAGAAAGTGATGATCGACCATTTCACCGGTCAGGCTGCCTTGAAAGTCAAAGACAAGCGGTATGTGTAACATGCGTGACAACAAACCGCCAATCAATGCCCCCTCGTGCATATGACCATGAATGATGTCTGGGCGTACCCGACGCGCTTCAAGCAAGGCTTGCACAGCAAGATAGACATCAAACGCGATTTTATGCCGCGAGGAACCGACTTCATAATCGGTATGCCAGGGCAGCGGGGCAGTGCGGCGAATATCTAAGCCGGGCATATCACTACCTTTATAATAGGTAACGATAGTGACCTGATGCCCAGCCTCTTGTAAATGGCGTGTCTCTTCGAGAATACGAATATGGCCCCCATAATCGCTGAAAAAGGAGGTGGGGGCTATCATGAGAATACGCATGGGAGAACTATCTGACCTGCGCGATGGCGTTGGTGCTTTTCTCATTCTTTTTTGCGTTTACCACCAAGCCATCCTCCTAACATTTGTTCTGGCAGACTGCGCGACTGCACATCTTGTGCCGGAATTTCCACCCAATTATTTTCAGACCGCTCATGCAGCCATTTTTCGCGCCGATATTGTAAATCGGTGAGGGTTGCCAACAGCAGTTCGCCATCTTCTTGCTCAACCAGGCGGCGGATTTCTTTGAGTTCATTCATGAAGGCGTCGAGCCAGCGCAAGGTGGCTTGTTTATTATTCAAGGCCAGATGGGTGATTTCTGCGCCATCTTGCAGAGGAGCTGTGGTTAACGCAAAAGGCAGATCGGCAAAACGCAAGATGTCCCGCCAACCCGTTGCCTGATTAACTGTGCTAAAAACGGTTGCTGCCATTAAACCGGGGATCGTGGTAATTCCTTGCAGCAAACTATCATATTCGTGAGGGTCAACGAAATACGGTGTACCACCCAAAATACGGCCGAAATTAACGGCCGTTTCCACCGCTTTTGGATCGGCTTGTGGCGCAGGCATCAGGCAAAACACACTGTCACGGAACATATCACCCTGCGCAGTGGATACCGTAGAACGGCCGTCCGCCAATGCCGCTGCCGACAATACCGCCTGCACACCAACATAATGACCACGCCGCAAATGCTTGTTTGCCAGGGCAATCCCCTGCCCTTTCAAACTAGAAAAGTCTAAAACCAGGGCATGCGGCTGCACATCTTCGCCAAAGAGCGGCATCGTTTCTTGTAATTCAGCCGCCGATAAAGCCAGAACCAAAATATCGGCTTTGCTGACGGCGCTAATCAAATTCCAGTCCGTCTTGTCAATCGCCTTGATTTCTTTGGCTTCTTCGGCACGCGCCCGGTCGGCATCATACCCAACCACCACCATTTCTAAGGGAGATGCTTTTAAGGCCAGCCCAATCGAAGCGCTGGCACGGTTAACGCCAATCAGCGTGACAGTTTGTGCTTTCATACCTGAACTCCATAACGCGAAACGGCGATTAATATTCGCCGCTCGCTCATTTACCTAATTTTGATCATCGGCCCATTGCAGCCAGCGCAGCAGTTGGTCAGTCTCGGAAACGGCCGTTTCCGGCAACACATCTTGGTGACGAGCAATCAAGGTCATTGCCAATGAACTGCATCCAGCCTGCGCAGCCATTGCTGCGCCCCAGGCTGGATGCTGCGCTTTCACCACAAACGGCCGTTTCCAGCCCCGCGCTTCCCCTTGTCCCCAGGCTGCCAGTTTGCGAGGACATAATTTTTGCGCCAACACAATCAAGGACCGCTCCCAAACAGTTAATGGTGCGCGAGTTTTGCCAACATCATGCAGCAGCGCCGCCACCTGCAAATCTGGATGCGTATGACCTGCCGCTTGCAGCATACGCCACACCTGATAACTATGCCATTGATCCCCAGCTGTAAAACAAGCAAAAAGCTGCTGCTGCCTGGGAGTGAGCACGGTCGCTATCTCTGCTTGCGCTGCGTCAGGCAGTTCAGACGCCTTTAACAAGCGCCAAAACTGCCCAGCCCGATACGATACCCCCACCTTATGCGCCTACTAAAAAAGAAAACACTGTAAAAGAGGGTTGGGAAACCAAAACAGCTAACACACTGGGAACCAGAAAGACAACCATCAGCAAAAGTATGAATCCATACTGCTCTAACGGCCGTAACCGATACGACATTTCTGGTGGCAAAATGCCCATCAACACTTTGTAGCCATCAAGTGGCGGAATCGGGATCAGATTAAAAAACATCAAAATCAAGTTGATGTAGACAAACTGCACCAACAAAAATGGCAGCGACGGAAACAGTGAACTATTGTTGAAGAAGGCTAGATCAACCAACCCAAAACGCAGGGGCAGCGCAAACAATATAGCCATTAACAAATTAGAAGCAGGGCCAGCCGCGGCAACAATCGCCATGGAAGTACGCGGATTACCGCGCAAATTCAAGGGATTCACCATAACCGGCTTGGCCCAACCAAATCCGGCCACCAGCAGCGCAATCGTGCCAATCGGATCAAGGTGCGCAATGGGGTTTAAGGTAATCCGCCCCATGCGGCGCGGCGTTGGATCGCCAAGCCAATCGGCTGTCACCGCATGAGCCAGTTCGTGAATGGTAAACGCCACCACCAAAACAATGGCGCGCGCTAACAATGTAGCCAGATCAAGACCAGACATAATATCCTCAAGTTACTGTGGCGTAATCACTGCGCCACAAAAATCGCAGGTAACACTGGTTACGCCGCGTGCCGGCGGTTCCACCGCGGCAAAGCAATTAGGGCAAGACGTGGGGAAGGAAGCGGCCGTTTCCGCCAACGCCTCCAATTCATCCACATACGCATCTGCCCGATCACCGTCAATTTCACCCGTTTGCGCTTTCTTGATCAGCGCCGCCCAATCAGCCGACTCCTGACCCTTCAGGTGAAAACGAGCACGCGAGACCGGTGCCGTTGCCGCAAACACCATCTCCAAAATATCCGCCTTACCCATTCCCAGGAAACCGCCTTCTTCCTTGGCTTCTACCTGCTCAATTTCACTCACCTTGGCTTCAATGTGCAGTTCCTGAATCATCTCGGATTCCGCTTTAAACAGGCCAAACTTGCGCTTGGTGACCACTTCCTCGCGCTGTTCAAAGAAAAAGCGCTGGTCAGTTAAGACAGTAATCCCTTCCGGCCCTTTATCACCGTCACGATGCCAGATAGCCTTCACCGCAACCAGGGGACCTTCACCCGCCTGCAAACGAATGTGCGGCGATTCGGCAATCAAGTCCATCATTTGTGTCAGGCGCGACAAAGTCCAACCAGCCTGGTTCAACTCGTTCTCCACGCCCTGATACAGCCCGGAAACGGCATCTATGGCCGCTGTAACCCGACCGGACAGGCTGTTGATCATCGTCTCTCCCAACCGAATGGATTGCGCATTGGGCTGCATGCGATCAATCGTGCGATCCGCCTGTTCTAGCTCACGATCCAGGCGCTGCACATGTGTCTGCAAGGCAGATTCGACACGGGGACGCAGCTCGTCCCATTTGTCGTCAAGCGATTCCAGCAAATCTTCCAGCCCGCCATTATGAACATAGCCCTGGTCGCGCAATTTTTCCAACGTCAACGGGAACTCCATCAGATTCTTTTCTATCGTGCCGATGGTGTCGTAAATCTGGCTCAACTGCGCTTTCGCTTCCAAATTGGCAAACTCATTTTGCAGCTGGCGAACTCGTTCCGCAGGTTCCACGCCACCTGTTGCTGCCGCAGTTGGTGTGCTGCTTGCCGGACGTGGCGCAGCCGCCGGTGGCGTCGTCTTTGCCGGGCGACGGGCAGGCGGAGTCGGTAAGGTTCGTTGTTGGCGCTGCTGCTGGCGCTCATTGGCCTTCACACTTGGGCGTACCCGCTGTTTAGAAATCGTTTTCTTGGCGGTTTGCGCCTGAGAAGCAATGGTTCGTCTCTTTAACTTATCCTGCACATCATCATCTCGTGTCATTTGCAATCTCCTTACATCAGGTGTCACGCGATGAGCACTATGCTAACCATAGCCATCACGTAACATGGGCGGTGTAATTTATCTGAGTGCATCATAGCCAATAAGCGATCCTCAATCGATCCGTTTCCGGCAATGGCCTGTAACTTTTATGCCGGTTGCCCAACTTTATAGCGGAGAAAGGCTTCCATGAAGTCATCTAAACGGCCGTCTAGCACCGCCTGTGCATTCCCGACTTCATGATTCGTGCGATGGTCTTTCACCATCTTGTACGGATGCAGCACGTAGGAGCGTATCTGATTGCCCCAACCCGCATCCACATCTTCACCTTTCAACGCATTCATTTCCGCTTCTTGCTTGCGCCGTTCGAGGTCAAACAACTGCGATTTCAAAATGCTCATCGCCACCTGCATGTTTTGCGTCAGCGAACGCTGGTTTTGGCAGGAGACGACAATGCCGGTGGGGTAATGGGTGAGACGAACGGCCGTTTCGTTTTTCTGCACGTGCTGCCCACCCGCGCCACTGGCACGGAAACGATCAATGCGTAAATCCTTCTCGTCAATCTCAACTTCGATGTCTTCGGCGACATCCGGCCACACTTCGACTTTGGCAAATGAAGTATGGCGGCGGCTGGAAGAGTCATACGGGGAGATGCGCACCAGACGATGGACGCCGCGCTCAGATTTGAGACGGCCGTATACGTAATCGCCCTTAAACGACATCAAACAGCTCTTAATGCCCGCTTCATCGCCCGCGCTGGTGTCTAAAATTTCCACCTTAAATTGATGCGTTTCTGCCCAGCGGATAAACATACGCTGCAACATCTGCGCCCAATCCTGTGCCTCTGTGCCACCGGCGCCAGCATGAATCGCTAAAATCGCATCTTCCTGGTCATATTGACCGGCAAACAGGGCGCGAAATTCCAGATCGTTGACTTCTCGCTGCAACGCTTCGACTTCATGCGCCAGCTCGTCATACAATTCATCGTCGCCCAATTCCGCCAATTCTAGTGTATCGGATAGATGTTTGCTCAGGCTCTCCCACACAGATACCTGACCGCGTAATCGTGTCAAGTCGCGCATCACGTCTTGTGCGCGTTGTGAATCATTCCAAAAATCGGTAACGGCCGTTACCTTCTCCAATTCCTTAATCTTTGCCTGCTTGTCGGCTACGTCAAAGCCGCCTCCGTAAATGGTCTACGGTCTCTGTCAACAATTCAAGCTGTGAAATTAATTCGTCCATGATTCATCACCTCGTAAAATAGAGCGTGGCAATTGGAAACGCTCCTTAATTTTCCTCAAACAAGCCATTCACAAATTGATCCGCATCAAACGGGGCAAAATCTTGAATCTTCTCGCCAGTGCCAATAAAACGCACCGGCAGCCCCAACTCACGGTAAATGGCAAACACCATGCCACCCTTCGCCGTGCTGTCCAGCTTGGTCAACACCACGCCAGTCACATTCACCGACTCCTTGAACTTCTTTGCCTGAGTCAGCGCATTTTGCCCGGTGGGCGCATCCAGCACAAGCAGCACCTCATGCGGCGCAGCGTGTACACTTTTCTTGCACACGCTGTGTACCTTTTCCAACTCTTTCATCAAGTTGTATTTGGTGTGCAGACGACCGGCCGTATCAATGATCAAAAAATCATATCCACGCGCACGGCTGGCGCGAATGCCATCATAAGCAACGGCACCAGGATCGCCATTTGGCTGCCCGGCAATGACGGGTACATCAGCCCGGTCACCCCAAACTTTTAACTGGTCAATCGCCGCGGCGCGGAAGGTATCGGCCGCCGCCAACATCACTTTCTTGCCCTTAGCCTGATAATAGTGCGCCAGCTTGCCAATGCTCGTCGTTTTGCCGGAGCCATTAACGCCAACCACCATTAACACCGTCAGCAAGCGCCGTTCTTCAAGCTCAAATACGGCTGGCTGCACCAGAATCGCACGCAGTTCCTCTTTTAAGGCATCAACCAATTGATCGGCGCGATAGAGGCCATCACGCGCCACGCGCTCACGCATGGCATCTACCAATTCCAGGGTTGTGGGAACGCCCACATCCGCCTGAATCAACAAGGCCTCCAAATCGTCCCAGGTCTCGTCAGTGATTTCACCCATGCCCAGGACACTGACAATTTGCCCAAAAACGGACTGCCGGGTGCGCTTCAGCGAATCGCGAATACTCTTAAACAAAACGTCTCTCCTGAATATGACGAGGTTAGGGTATTGTGTACCCGCTTAACCCCCGCCCTCTTTTACCGCTGCACAATTTCCCCATCGGCCGTTAACTGTTCTACGCGCAAACCCGCCTGCTCTAACTGCAAATTACAACGCTCGGCAAGCTTTTGCCCTCGCTCGAACAAGGTCAACGACGCTTCTAACGTCAGGTTGCCCGATTCCAATTGCGCCACAACGGTTTCTAATTCTTGTAAAGCTGCTTCAAAACTGAGTTCAGCAATATCTACCGACATGTTTCACTCCCTTGAAAATAGCCTCCCGGAGGTTCGTCTTATGTGGCGAGCCTGCCATTGATAACCTCCGGGAGGGTGGCTTTCATTCGTGGTGGTCGGCGACCGCCGGTGAAGTCTCCTCTCAACCTGCCAATTATAGGTCAGGTTCTCAGGCGATTCAATGAGACTAGAGAACTCCTCATATGAACGCCTATACCTGCCGCCACTCCATGCGACGGCTAACAAGCCAACCAGACAGCACAGCCACACCCCCTAACACGAGCATATCCCACCCCAACTGCTCCGTTACCGGCCCCAACAAGGTCTGGCGTAAAGCCGAAGCGGCATAGGTAACTGGCGAGAAACGGCCGATCCACACCATCACTTCTGGCAGCAAACTGGGCGGAATCACCACCGGCCCCAATCCCGTCAATGTAAAGATGAGCAGCGTCGTTATCGTTCCTGCCTCTTCCGGTGTGCGTGCGCTGGCTCCAATCAACGCGCCGAGCGCCGCCAGGGGAATCGCCACGAGGGGAATCACGGCCAGCAGCAAAGGATGCAGCGCCAGGGGCACATCTAAAATAATGTGCCCAATCCAAATGGTGAGCAATGTTGACGGCAAGGACATGATGAAAAAAGAGATGACAGTCGCCAAAACCAAAACGTAACGGTGAACCGGCAAAGTTGCAAAGTAATGCAGCGTGCCCATCGCCTTCATAAAGCTGAAATTGCTGGAAACCTTGCCCAAATTCTCAAACATTAACCCTAAGACAATGTTGCCGCTGAAGACGTAAGCCAACGCCTCTGGCCCGCTGCTGCGGGCAAATAACCCCAATGCCACCAGGCTGATGACGGGAGCCACCATGCCGGTGGTGATCATGCGCCGCCACGACCAGCGCCAATTGCTCAATTGGATCAGGGTGAGATCGACCAGTTGGGTGAGCAGAGACGGCCGTTTCCGCGCCACACTTCTTTCCATCACTCACACCTCCTGCCCATTGGCAAAATGCAAATACAAATCCTCCAACGTCGCCGAATGCAGCCGAAAATCATCAACCTGGCTCAACTCCAACAGATGCAGCGCCGCCGCCACATCCTCCTTTCCCAGATAAACCAACCAGCGTCCGGCATCCAACTCCAGCGGCGTCAAATGGGACGGCAGCGCCGGTGGCGCGGCTGGCGAGAAAAAAAGTTCCAGGCGCAGTTGATTATCCACCTGCCGCTTCAACTCGCTCGGCTTGCCCAACGCCACCAACGATCCGGCACGCATAATACCGACGCGCTGGATGATTTTCTCCGCTTCCAGCGCATCATGGGTGATGAAAATAATGGTCGTCCCCTGCTCACGGTTCATTTGCCGCAAAATTTGCCATACTTGCTGCCGCCGCTGCGGATCGAGGTGATTTGTCGGCTCATCCAGGATAAGGATAGGCGGTGAACCGGCCATCGCCGCGGCAATTTGCAGCAAACGCCGCTGCCCGCCGGACAATTTGCCGGGCACCCGCTCGCGCAGTGGCTCCAACTGCCACAATGCCAGCAAACGGTCACGCTCGGCAAGGGCATCGTGTCGCGTCAGCCCGCGCAAATGGGCAGTGAAATAAAATGCTTCGGCAACGGTGAGGCTGTTAAAAGCGAGGCCATCTTGCGGCATGTAACCGACGTGCATGGGGATGAAATAGGGATCGCGCAGCGTGCGAAACGGCCGTTCCATGAGCCGAATCTCCCCCGCCGTAGGCGTCACCAAATTGACCATCTGCTTCACCAACGTACTCTTGCCAGCGCCATTGTCCCCTAACAGGCCAAAAATCTCCCCTTGCTCAATTTGCAACGTGATGTCCCGATTGGCCGCTTCCGTCTGCCCGGCATAAATCTTGGTCAGGTTCTCAATGTCGTAAATAATCATGGCAATAATGGTAGCAAACGGCCGTTATGAAGCGCAGGCATGACTTGTACATGGCTCGTCTACGATTGCTGTACGGTGACAGCAAACTGGCCGTCTTGCACCTGCACGGTCAGCTCATCCCCACCTGTCACCTGGTCGGCGCGGCGCACAATACGGCCGTTTTCATCGCGCACAATGGCATACCCCCGCGCCAGCGTCGCCAATGGCCCCACCGCCGCCAACTGCGCTTGCAGCAGCGCCAACCGATTTTGCTCCCGCTCCAATTTGCGTGTCATGGTTTGCAAGAAACGGCCGTGCAGCATATCGAGGCGCTGCCGGTGGCTGTCTAAGCGGCTGCGCGGGCTAAGATGCCCCAAATGGCGCAGCAATGTCTGCACCTCACTCCGCTTTGCCGCCAACTCATCCGTCATCACGACCACCAACTCGTTTTGCAAGGCGGTCACTAACGGCCGTATCTCGGCAATGTCCGGCGTCGCCAACTCGGCGGCTGCCGATGGCGTTGGCGCACGCAAATCAGCCACAAAATCAGTGATCGTAAAATCAACCTCATGCCCCACGCCGCTGATAACCGGATGCTGCGCGGCGAAAACGGCCCGCACAACCCGTTCATCGTTAAATGCCCATAAATCTTCCAGCGAGCCGCCGCCACGCGCAATGATCAGCGTATCAATGTCATCGCGCCCATCCAGCCATTGCAAAGCACGCACAATTTGCGGCGGCGCATCGTTGCCCTGCACCAATGTTGGCGCAATCAGCACTTCCACCAGCGGCCAACGCCGTGCCAACACATTGAGAATATCGCGCAGCGCCGCCGCATCGGCTGAAGTCACAATGCCAATTTTGCGTGGGAATTGGGGAATCGGTTTCTTGTGTGTTTCGGCAAACAATCCTTCGTCGGCCAACTGCTGCTTCAAGCGCTCGAAGGCCAGCGCCAGGTCGCCACGTCCGGCTGGCTGCAAGGTGTCGGCATAAAGCTGGTAAATGCCGCCTGCTTCGTAAATGGAGATACGGCCGTGTACGATCACCGCGTCGCCATCTTGGGGCAGCAGGCGCAGCCGCTCCGCCCCCGAACGCCACATCACGCACTTCAACTGCGAATTCGCATCCTTCAGCGTAAAGTACAAATGGCCGGATCGTGCCTGCGTGAAGTTCGAGATTTCTCCCTCCACCTCCACATCCTGCAAACGAAAATCAATCGCAAACAGTTCACGAATATAGCCGGTCAATTCACTCACCGACCAGGGTTCACTCTCAGAACTGACCCCACGCAAAAAGCTCATTGTTCGCTCCTCTCGCTGTTACTTTTCCTGCCGCGCCCGCCACTCCTCATAGGATGGCACATCTTCCCCCACCGACCAGAAAAAGAAAAACGCGCCCATTGGCCCCATAAACTTGAACCGCTTGCAGAACTGTTTTTCGCGTGTGTAATAATCGGCGTCCAGGGTATGCAGCCAGGTACGCAGCGAACCGTGTTCGGCGATCAATTCCTGGCAGATACGGGCATTGTGGATAGTGGCTTCGATTTTACGGCCGTTGCGCACAATCCCCTTATTCTCCACCAGTCGTTCCACATCCTGCTCCGTAAATGCAGCCACACGCTTCACGTCAAAATGGGCAAACGCTTCCTGAAAATTAGGCCATTTGCTGCGAATGACCTGCCAGCTAAACCCGGCTTGAAACACAGCCTGCGTGATTTTCTCAAAATAACCGGCATCATTTTCCGGTACATGACGTGGGGGAATTTCGTAAGACATGTCAACCTCCATGCTTGTAGAACATCTGCGCTAATTGTAAAGGGCAACAGGCGGTTTGCGCAAGCAGCAGCCAAAGCTTTTACACACCAGCATTCCCGCTCACCTCCCCGCAGCGCATAAAGCCGCTGGCAGCACATTCACCACCAAGAAGATTGGCAGTTTGTCACCAACATCATGCCCATGATAAAATTTTGTATCACGTTAATGTATTAGATTTCGGAGGTGCTATCTGGAAAGTTTAGAATTGGCTCATTTGTTAGTGGAAAGTATTCTCGATAAAAAAGGTACAAATATCACTTTACTTGACATTCGTGACCAGGCGATCTTTGCTGATTATTTTCTGCTCTGCAATGGGGAGAATGATCGTCAGTTACGCGCTTTGGTTGACGGCATTGCCGAAGATGCCAAGAAAAAAGCGCAGGTATTACCCTTGGGGGTGGAAGGGGAGCCGCAGCACGGATGGATTTTGGTTGATTTTGGGGATTTAGTGATTCACGTATTCTCCCCCATAAAACGCGGATATTACAATTTGGAAGAATTGTGGAACCGCGCCCACACCGTTCTACAGATGGAATAAAAAAACCGGTTTCATGTGAAACCGGTTTTTCAATCATCAAGATACGGGCTTACTCGCGAATCCAACTGTCGGTTACGCGATCCCAAGCAACCAATTCTTCTTCTTTGAAGAAGAGGCTAACTTCTTTCACGCCATTTTCCACACTGTCGGAACCATGCACCAGATTACGGCCGATTTCCATGCCGAAATCGCCGCGAATGGTGCCAGGTGCAGCGCTGACAGGGTTTGTCGCTCCCATGGTGGCACGGGCAGCGGCAATCGCCTCTTTCCCTTCCCAAGCCATCGCGACAATTGGCCCAGAGGTGATGTAATCAACCAGTGCATCGTAAAAGGGGCGACCCTTGTGGATGCCGTAATGTTGCTCCGCCAGTTCGCGGGACATTTGCATAAATTTCATACCGGCTAACTTCAAGCCACGACGCTCAAAACGGCTGACGATCTCGCCAATTAAACCACGTTGTACGCCATCTGGTTTCACTAAAATTAATGTACGTTCCATTTTTTCACTCCGCTGAAAAGATTTAGGCAAAGAAAAAGGCAGCGGCAATGTTTGCCTTCCGCTGCCTCGTTCGCTTTTTAATTACCGTTTGACTGCCAAATGATAAACGATTGTGGCAGTTTTGCAACTGTGCTTACATTAAATCGAGGGCGTGCCGATAGGTGTCTAATGCTTTTTGCAGCTGCCCATTGCGCATGTAGGCATCTCCCAAGAGGCGGCGTACCGATGGCTGACCGGGATGACGGTGAACGGCCGTTTCCAAATCAGCAATCAAAATACTCAGCCCTTGCCCAGATTCCACCAATGTCTGATAAGCCTGCACCGCATTGCCAAACTTACCGGCAGACATCGCCTTGCGTGCCGATTCCAGGTCATCCGGGTTAACAGAAAGAATCGGTACCGTGATACGTGGATCGGAGAGATCGGCGACCGTTTCCGGCTCAGGTTCCGGCAACGGCCCGACATCAAACGCCGCGCGTGTCACCGATTCCAGTTCGCCAAAGTAAACATCCCCAAATTCCTTCTCTTCCGGCCCTTGCTCTTCAGCCGCCAGCCAGCCAGCCACATCCGGCTCGGCCAGAGTCCGCAGCCAACCAGTCTCGCCGAGTCCCGGCTGTTCATCCTCATCATTTGAAAGCCATTCAGGCCAGGAGTCCGCCAGTTCATTGTCGAGGTCGATTTCCGTATCGGCGAACAAAGTTTCTTCCAGATCATCCGAAGAAAAGGCGCTGTCAACAGGATGGCCGATTCCGGCGTCCAGGCGATCAGCAACGGCGGCAAAGGGATCGGCCATTGTGGTGGGTGCAGTCATTGTTTCGATGTCAGGCACATCTGCCTCAAAATCTAGCTCTACCGGCTCGCCAAGATCATCCAACCAATCAAGGCTGCCATCAACCTCAGCAAATAGTTCCAGGGTGGGTTCGGTCATTTCTTCTATTGGTTCAGGCGCAGCAACGGCCGTTTCCAGTTCCTCATCTACAATAACCAGCGGTTCGGGTTCCGCTTCCAGTTCCACGAAGGACGTGGCCGGTTCTGGTTCGGGTTCGGCCGTTTCTTCTTCCAAATCAAGCCCTTGCTCAGCCATCAAGTCGGCCAGCCAATCATCCATGCTGCTGTCCAGCTCTTCCGGCACATCCGTGGGCGCACCGACGCCGCGCGGGAACATGGCATCTTCAGGGAAAACCAGGTCGTCTGCTTCCGGCACGCCAAAGGCATCGGCGGCGGTTGCGGCGATCAATGGCGCTTCCTCTTCCGGCTCTGGTTCTGGTTCCGGCTCAACAGCAGGTGGTGCGATCTCCACCACTTCTGGCTCAATGGCCGCGACAACTGGTTCCTGGCTCTGGCTCGGATACGGCCGTTTCTTCTTCCAAATCAAGCCCTTGCTCAGCCATCAAGTCGGCCAGCCAATCATCCATGCTGCTGTCCAGCTCTTCCGGCACATCCGTGGGCGCACCGACGCCGCGCGGGAACATGGCATCTTCAGGGAAAATCAGGTCTGCCGCTTCTGGTACGCTAAAGGCATCGGCGGCGGTCGCGGCAATCAATGGCGCATCCTCTTCAGGTTCCGGTTCCGGCTCTGGTTCCGGCTCAACAGCAGGGGGTGCGATCTCCACCACTTCTGGCTCAACGGCTGCGACAACCGGTTCCGGCTCTGGCTCGGATACGGCCGTTTCTTCTTCCAAATCAAGCCCTTGCTCAGCCATCAAGTCGGCCAGCCAATCATCCATGCTGCTGTCCAGCTCTTCCGGAACATCCGTGGGCGCACCGACGCCGCGCGGGAACATGGCATCTTCAGGGAAAACCAGGTCTGCCGCTTCTGGCACGCTAAAGGCATCGGCGGCGGTGGCGGCGATCAATGGCCCATCCTCTTCCGGTTCCGGTTCTGGTTCCGGTTGCGGTTCTGGCTCAACGACAGGCGGCACATCCCACTCACTAATAGTGGGCAATTCTTCCAGCGGTGCGCCCTGGCGTGCGGCCAAAGTCTCTAACCAGGCAACAGCCGCGTCCGGGTCTTCGGGCACATCGCCAGCGAAAAGTCTGATTCGCCTTCGCTAATGACAGGCGGTTGTGGGGAAACGGCCGTTTCCATTTCCGCCACCAGCACATCCTCATCAGGCTCAGACATCTGCTCCAACCAGGCCAATGTCTCTTCCGGGTCTTCTGGAATCTGGCTGAGATCAATATCATCATCAACGGCTGGCGCAGAAGTCGGCACCGAGTCAGGCGCTTTCGTCAACTGATTCTCAACCCAATCCAAGGCAGCAAACAAATCGGAGGCGGCAGGGTCTGTAACGGGTTTTGTCTCCGCCAACAAAGTATCCAACGAAGGAGTGCTGGTTGCCGCTAACATTTCCAGCCAATCCAAATCAGCAGCTATTTCATCAACTGGCTCTAATTCGGGTTGTGGCTCCGGTTCTGCGGGAAGCGCTGGAGGCTCTGGAACGGCAGGTTCGGCCGTTTCCTCTTCGGCGGCGGTAAAATCATCAACCACGCCCTGGTCAGCCATCAAATCGGCCAGCCAGCTTTCCACACTTTCATCCGGTTCTGCTGCGGGTTCTGCATCCTCATCTGCAAATTCTGCCACAGATGCAGGTTTTGTTAATTCAGGTGGGACAACCGTCTCTGGCAAAGCGCGATCCGCAACGGTAGGCAACGCTTCTATCGGCGTGCTTTGTTCGGAAGCAAGCTGTTCCAGCCAGGCCATCGGATCGTCCACTTCTTCGACGGCGGGGGCGGGCGTCGGTATCTCTTCCACAGCGGCAACTTCTTCCTCAACGACCTCTGCCACCTCCACAGGAGCCGCAGCGCCTGTTTCCGTAGACAAGTCGAGGGTAACGCCCTGTTCCGCCGCTAATTGCTCGATCCAGGCCATCGTGTCGTCTAATTCGTCGGGCACATCGGTTGGTTCGCCTACGTCACGCGGGAACATGGCATCTTCAGGAAAGACGATACCACTGTCCAATTCAGGCTCGGCGGCAAAGGTTGTCTCTTCCGGTTCCTCGTCAATTTCGGCCGCCATGGTCTCTAACCAGGCCATCGCGTCCGCCGGTTCGTCTTCGTCCACTTCGTCCAGGGGCATAGAAACGGCCGTTTCCGCCTCATCTAGCGCCACATCTTCATCAGAAGCACCCAAGCTGTCCAACCAGGCCATGACATCCTCGCCTTCATCAGCGGGCAAGTCAGGCTCAACAAAGTCAGCCATTTCCGGTTCAGCTTCCACTTCTTCGAGTGGTTCTGCGGCAAGCTCTGGCGCTTCCTGTGCCAAATCATCCAGCCAATCGAGTGCGCCAGTTTCGCCATCTGCCTCTGCTTCCATGTCCAGTTCTGGCAGAGCAAAGTCAGCCATTTCTGGTTCAGCTTCCACTTCTTCAAATGGTTCTGCAAACAATTCTGGCTCTTCTTGTGCCAAATCACCCAGCCAATCAAGTGCGCCGGTTTCGCCATCTGCCTCTGCTTCCATGTCCAGTTCTGGCAGAGCAAAGTCAGCCATTTCCGGCTCAGCTTCCACTTCTTCAAATGGTTCTGCGGTGAGTTCTGGCTCTTCTTGCGCCAAATCACCCAGCCAATCGAGTGCGCCGGTTTCGCCATCTGCCTCTGCTTCCAAGTCCAGTTCTGGCAGGGCAAAGTCAACCATTTCTAGTTCAGCTTCTGCTTCTTCGAGTGGTTCTGCGGCAAGCTCTGGCTCTTCTTGTGCCAGGTCTTCCAGCCAATCAAAAGTGGCTGTGTCGTCATCAAAAGCGACAGGAGCAACGGCCGTTTCCTCGAATTCCGCCAGTTCATCAACGGCCGTTTCCTCGACTTCATCACTAATCACTTCGGTGAGCCAGTCGCTCTCTCCTGGCAATTCTGCCTCAGGAGCGAACAAATCTGGCTCTTCCTGCTCGAAATCGTCTAGCCAATCCACCGTTTCCGCTTCAGCAGCCATTTCTGCCGGTTCTGCGGCTTCGGCCAGCAAATCATCCAGCGTGAACTCTTCCATCTCCAGATCGGGCAGTTCAATTTCCCCATCCAGAGCCAGATCATCCAACCAATCGGATACGGCCGTATCCTCCTCGCCCACAGAAATATCCAGGTCGGACAGCAGCGCGACGCGTTCAAATTCTGTCTCCGCAGCGGGTTCTGTTTCCGCTTCCGCGGCTTCCGGCCACGCCTCTACCGTATCATCGGCAAACATATCATCCAAGAGTGGTGCCGATTCCATGACAAGCTCGGCTTCGGCCTCTTCCTCTTCTGTTTCACGCGCCAAATCATCAAGCCAGCTCTCAACATCCTCGTCATCTGCTGCGCCGCCGAAGAAATCGTCCAGCGCCAACATATCTGTTTCCGCCGCCGGTTCCACCTCAGCCGCGTAACGCGTTTCCAAATCAGATTCCGTCTCGTCAACAGACACGAGATCATCCAGCCAATCCTGCACCGTTTCGTCTTGCTCGGCGGCTGGCTCTTCTTCAGCAAAAGCAAATAGTCCTGCATCGGCTGCCACAACCGGCATTGCCAATTCGTCTTCTGCCTCTGCCGTCATATCGTCCAACCAGGCAATTGCCTCATCGGTTTCATCTTCGGCGGCGGCAAAAGCAGGCATCGCTTCTGAATCAAGCGCAACATCTTCTGTGTCTAAGTCCATCAACCAGGACATGGCATCGTCATCTGCGCCATCCAGATCGATTTCTTCGTCCATGGCGGCGACTTCGGCCAGGTCCATCACGGTCTCGGCTTCGGGAAGCTCTTCCTCGCCTAAATCGTCGAGCCAGGAAATGGCGTCATCGGTCGCGGGAACGGCCGTTTCCGGCACCGTCTCATCTTCAAGAACCACATCATCCAAGAAATCAGGCGCAGGCACATCTTCGGCTTCAAGGCTTAGCTCCTCCAGCCACATCAGACTAGAGTCATCCAACATCTCATCGTCGGCATCCAGCCCCGCCAATATCTCGTCGGCCTCATCGGGAACGGCATCCATATCGGGTGTATCGGCAGCATCGCCATCCAACCAATCCAACAACTCTGTCACAGCCGCAGTGGGTTGTTCAACCAATGTTTGCGTACCGAGCAAATCCGTCAGCCCACTTTCCTCTATCTCAGATTCTGTCGCAGCATGATCCGTGGACAAATCATCGAGCCAATCAGGCAAACCCGCCGCTTCCGCTTCCGGCGCAGCCAGGTCAGACGCAAACAAATCGTCCATAGGCGGTGATTGGTCAGTCAAATCGGCCAACCAATCAAGGGCATCCTCTTGTTCATCTGGCTCTTGTGCCGCATCGTCTTCTGGAATTTCTAAATCCTTGTCTTTTTTATCCATATCGCCAGTCACTGCAGCCTCCATATCCCCGGTATCGCTAAACGCCGTGTTTTGTAACCAATCCAATAAGCCCGAACTACGTTCGATTACCGGTGGCGCTTCTTCCGGTTCAGGTTCTTCGGCAGCGAAATCAGTCTCAAAAATAGGTTCGTCCGCCGCTTCCTCGTCCACCCAATCTGGCATCATAAAATCGTCTGACGGGCTTTCCATCTCGCCAGCCAACTGCGCTTCGAGACTTTCATAGGTGTCGCCAGTCATCCAATCTGATAAATCATCTTCCTCTGTGGCAAATCCATCTGTAGATGCTAATTCCGGACGGCTGGATAACAGCGACAAATCCAGTTCACCTGAATCAGCCAGTTCCATATCGTCATCTGCGAACAGATCAACGGCCGTTTCCTCTTCCTCATCATCCATAAACGACCCAAAATCACCAAACAAATCATCTACCAGAGTATCATCATCTGGCTCATCAGGAGCCATCACATCTTCCAATTCAGACTCGCCACTCAACAACCAGGTAGGAACACTCTCTCCGTCTGATTCATCTGCTAACAGACCGGTCGCCAACTCTGGCGCATCCAACAGCTCTTCCAGGTCAACACCTGATGGCAATTCT
This sequence comes from Ardenticatenaceae bacterium, assembly GCA_020634315.1. GTDB lineage: Bacteria > Chloroflexota > Anaerolineae > Promineifilales > Promineifilaceae > JACSRF01. Next base: position 63,433 of record JACKBV010000016.1, read on the forward strand.
TCGTCCTGCACCTCTAATGCAGCATCACTTGCCACCTCATCACTCAACCAGTCTGCCAAACCGCCACCCCACTCTATCTCATCATCTTCGACATCCATTTTGGGGGCAGCCGGGGGATTGGCCGCAGCTTGTAAAGGAGCCGTCATCAACCAATCAGGGATGGCATCAGGAGACCAGGCAGCACCTGGTTCTTGCCCTTGCTCCGGTTCTGGCTCAGCAAACGCTGCTTCTAGCTCATCTTCTTCATCATCATCTTCAGCAGAAAAAGCAGCCAGATCGTTGCCCAATGCAGCAAATTCCATCGAATTCAAGTACATTGGCTCCAGGTCTGTATCTGTTTCTGCCAGCCAATCCATCTCATCGGCAGCGGCAGATGAATCTGCTGCCGAACTGGCAACATCCTCTGGTTCTTTAAACCAATCCGACTCAACAGGTCTTGCCGCGCTGAGTTCATCGGTTTGCTGGACGGGATCGGTAAACCAATCGGTGTGTCCGGTGCTGACACCAGAATCATCAGGCTCGTCTGCCTCTTCATCAGCCAGGTCGGCTAGCCAATCGGCCGTATCTGCCGGGTTGAGATGAATGGGTTCATACTCCGCATCACTGCTGCCTGCAAGCCAATCGGGGACACCGTCCTCTTCCGTATCGGCATCAAGCCAATTAGCCATCCCCGCGACAATTCCACTTGGCGTGCTAATGGGTTCGCCAGCTTCATCAACGACGACATCGCCGTCTTGCTCTGACATAGCCATGTCTTGCAGCCAATCGACGCCTTCGTCTTCATAGGATGTTTGCGTCGCCGAAGATATTGTTTCTTCGCCAAACCAATCAGACTCAAGCAGCCCACTGCTGGTAGACGATTCTGCCCATTCCGCTTCTGAGATTTCCTGGTCTGTTTCCTCAAGCTCGTCTGTGCCTGTGCCCAGGTCTTGCAACCAGGAATATTCGCCGCCTTCAAGGACGGTGTCGGCCTCGTCTAGCCAATCCACCTTGCCCTTGCCGTTTTGTGCAACGGAGACTGTTTCATCGAAATACTCGATGGTCATGGTTTCTGGTAAGTCAGGCGCACCAACCAGTGTAAAAGCACGGAAAACGGCCGTTTCCGGGTCATAATCAGCCTGATTCACCAACGTTAAATCTTGCAAACGCTGCAAATAAGTCTGTGCCTCATCAATGCGACCAGTCAGCAGCCAGATTTCCGCCAAAATCGCATTCACCTGAACACAATTCGGCAGCTTATCCAACACCTGCAAGCAGACATTTACCGCATCCATGCGCTGCCCGTCGCGCCACAACGCTTCGGCCAACAACACCTTCAAGTCAATGCGGTCGGCTCGTTCTTGCAAAATTTTGCGTAATTCTGTAACAGCTAACTGATAGAGTTCCCCCCGGAAATACAACCAGGCCAACGACGCACCCGTCAATGACAATTTTTGTGGGCGTTGCCCATGGTGCGCCCGGTAAAGTTCCAGCAGCTCTTCCTGGATGGCCGCATTATGCGGCTCCACTTCATAGGCACGTTCCATGTGCCAGACGGCCTGTTCCAGCTGCCCCTCATCACGGTTAATGAATGCCAACCCCACATGCGCAATAAAATCGCTGGGGTCTGCACTCAACACACGTTGAAATATATCACGGGCATCTTTGTACTGGCGTTGTTCCAACAGCGATTTTGCCAGTGCCCGATAGGTATCGATATGACGGGGGTGGGCTTGCAAAATATAGTGACAGTGTTGACTCGCTTCACTGTAACGGCCTTCCTCTATCAACTGGTTTATCTGATCAAGATATTCACGAAGGATAATTGTAGCCACACGAATCCCTCTGGCTTAAAACATAAGCGGTAAAATGTAACTGCATGCGACCTTACATTTTACGAGCAAACCTTTATTTATTGTCAACTTACTAAAGCGATATTATGCAAAGTTTCCACTAATAAATCAAGTGTCGCTGCCGCAGCTGCCGTAGTATATCAGTCACATCATGCTCTGGGGTGGGCATGGGACCGAGCGGATCATGAATCTCATCCCGCCCTAACAGGGCATAAATTGTATTCAATATGCCATATGTTAAGGCGGTTTGCTGATAGCCGCCCTCCAAGACAAAGAGGATACGGCCGTTGCACAAATCTTGCGCCATCTGCATCAAAAGCTGCGTCACACGTGCATAGCCGGTTAAACTCAACCCTTCAGCCGCCAACGGGTCTTGCCAATGCGCATCAAACCCCGCCGACACCACAATCAGTTCGGGGCGAAACGCCGTCGCCTTCGGCCACACCAATTCCTGAAAAATCTGCGTGTACCCGGTATCACCCACATGCGGCGGCAATGGCACATTCAACGTATACCCATGCCCATTCCCTTCCCCCATCTCATGAGACGAGCCGATGCCCGGATAAAAATAATAGGGCGCAAACATGTGGACAGAGGCAAAGAAGACGGTGTTGTCTTCGTAAAAGATATGTTGGGTTCCGTTGCCATGGTGAACGTCAAAATCAATGACCAGAACACGCTTCAAGCCATAAACGGTCTGCGCGTGCCGCGCGGCAATCGCCACATTGTTGAAAAGGCAGAAACCACCAGCACGATCCGCTTCGGCATGATGACCAGGAGGACGCACCAAAACAATCCCGTTTTGCACAGCGCCGGCCATCATCGCATCCACGGCGGCAATCGTCCCGCCTGCTGCCAGCCGCGCCAATTGGTAGCTTTCCGGTGTTACGTATGTATCACCATGATCCAACACACCACCGCCACGATGCGCCACTTCCCGAACTTTGTCGATATACTCTGCGGTATGCACACGTGCCAACTGTTCTAACGTTGCCGTTTGGGGGTTAACGGCCGTTAACGCAGGCAAAACCCCAAATTGCTCCAACGTCGGCAGCAGCTGCGCCAAACGTTGATGATTTTCCGGGTGATTTCGCCGCGTGTGCGCCAATGCTGGCGCATAAACAAACGCAGTACTCATGCAGTTCGCCTCATGTCAAGATTCAACATAACTAGCTTACATTATAACACACCGAAAACAAACAGGGATGCAGCCACGCTGCACCCCTGAGCCTTCTCATATTCTACTGCCTTCATCCGTAATCCATTTACCAGTCACGGTTCACGGCTCACGGTTTACGGTCATTAACCGCCAAACAACATACTGAGCAAACCATGCCCATTCCCTAAAGACGTCACCAACCCGGCAAAAACCACCGACGCCATAGACATCAACTTAATCAAAATATTGAGTGATGGGCCAGACGTATCCTTAAACGGATCACCAACTGTATCGCCAACAATCGCGCCTTTATGAGCATCGGAACCTTTACCACCATGATGCCCTTCCTCAATATATTTCTTGGCATTGTCCCAGGCACCGCCAGAATTAGCCATCATAATCGCCAGGGCAAAACCGGCCGTCAAGGTGCCACCCAGCAAACCCAACACACCGGCAACACCAAAGATAACGCCAACCACCACCGGCACCAAAATTGCCAATCCTGAGGGGGCAATCATTTCCCGTTGTGCCGACAATGTGCTGATTTCTACACAACGTGCGTAATCAGGGCGAGAGGTTCCTTGCAAAATGCCAGGGTCTTCGCGGAACTGGCGGCGTACTTCTTCCACCATACCACCCGCAGCACGTCCCACCGCACGCATGGTCATCGCGGAGAAATAAAAGGCGGTTGCCGCACCAATGAAAATGCCTATCAACACGGCCGGGTTCAACATGGTGACGTTGTAATGGGTCATAAAATCTTGCATGGTCCATTCGGCAATGGAACGGCCGTCTATCAACGGCAAATTCCCGCCCCCATGCAGCGTCAACGACAAACGAATCTCTTCCAGGTAAGCGGCCAACAGCGCCAACGACGTCAACGCCGCCGAGCCAATGGCAAACCCCTTACCCATTGCCGCCGTCGTATTCCCGACCGCATCCAACTGATCCGTCCGTTCGCGCACGCGCGGGTCCAAACCAGCCATTTCCGCATTACCACCCGCATTATCAGCAATTGGGCCATAAGCATCCGTCGCCAGCGTAAAGCCCAACGTCGACAGCATCGCCACGGCAGCAATGCCCACGCCATACAACCCCATCGAGATATTCGCCACACCGCCCATCACATAAAAGCTGATAGAAATGCCGGTCACAATCGCCACAACCGGAATACCGGCCGATTCCATGCCCACAGCCAACCCTTCAATCAACAGCGTCGCCGTGCTGTTGCTTGATTGCAAGGCAATCTCGCGGGTCGGTTTATAAGCATGCGACGTGTAATATTCCGTCGCCTTTCCCACAACAATACCGACAACCAGACCAACCAAAATTGAAACCCATACGGCCCAGGCGTTTGGCAAATCTAAAATGAACAACACCGGCAGCGACAAGACAGCAATACCAAGGGAACTGCCATACAAACCACGGCTGAGAGCATTGATCAACTGCGATTGGCTCGCTCCCTCTTCCGTGCGCACCAAATACACACCCATAATCGAGAGAACAACACCAATGGCCGCCAACACCATCGGCGCAGAAATGTAACGAAGCTGCAAACTCATGACTGCCTCTACGTCGCTGGCATCGACACCCAAGGCCGATGCCCCAACAACGACAGCAGCCACGCCAAGCGCAGCAGTCGCCAAAATCGAACCGGCATACGATTCGTACAAGTCCGCACCCATACCGGCCACATCACCAACATTATCACCAACGTTATCGGCAATCGTTGCCGGGTTGCGTGGATCATCTTCGGGAATACCGGCTTCCACCTTCCCGACCAGGTCAGCGCCCACATCAGCCGCTTTGGTGTAGATGCCACCACCAACACGCGCAAACAATGCCTGTGTTGAGGCACCCATGCCAAAGCTCAACATCGTTGCGGTAATCTGTGGCAGCGGGTTGATCGCCTCCCGAATGAAATCGGCTGGCGCAAAAAAGTAAAGGATGAGGAACCAGGCAGATATATCTAGCAGGGCAAAGCCAACAACGACCAAACCCATAACTGCACCGGCACGCAATGCGACCTTTAAGCCACCATCCAGACTATGGCTGGCTGCATGAGCGGCTCGCGCCGATGCGTTTGTCGCCGTTTTCATGCCAAAGAAGCCACATAGTGCAGAAAAGAAGCCGCCGGTCAGGAAGGCAACAGGCACAATTGGATTTTGCAAACCCAAAAATGACATAATCAAAAATACAACAAACAATGCCGCAAAAACGATACCAACAACACGATATTGACGGCTCAAATAAGCCATCGCGCCCTCGCGGACAGCTTGAGCAATCTCGATCATGTTGGCATTGCCTTCACTCTCTTTCATGACCTGACGATAAAAATACAAGGCGTAGCCCAATGCCAAAACGGCACCGATTGGGGCTAACCACCAGATTAATGGCAGAGCCGGACGTACCAGATCAGACTCTTGCGCTAAAAAGATCGTCTCCATAGAAATAACCTTTGCCTCCTGCGCGCGAAATGTATTCTTTACATTGTGATAGGGAAATAAAAAAAGCAGGAACTCATCCCGCTATGGTTTATAGGCGTAAAAAACTCCCCATTAAAAAGGGGGAGTTGGCGGCGATTGTAACGAAATGCACAAGTCATGTCAAACCAACACTCAAAAATCATCATGAGTTGTTCAGGTTTTTATGCCAGATAGTAAACCTGTTATAATGTCTATATCTCTTTCGATATTTCAATTAAGGAGAGGATGAAAACATTATGACGGTACATCTCTATCTATCTCTCATGCCCGAAGCTTTGATCGCTTCTATGCTTTCACCCGAAGATTTCGGAACATACTATTCTGTTGGCACGACCAAAAAACAACATGGGCAAGCTATTTTTGTTGAGTTAGACCCTGGTTTTCGCCATGAGTTTTTCCGCATTGATGAAGGCGTTCAACGCTGTACGCCTCATGAGGATGGTTCACCCAAAAAATCTGTTTATATCTCTACCTATCGCGTCCTTGAACATGTGCCGCTCAATGCGATGGGTAAACTGTACCTGGTGACAGGATACGGTCAAACATTGGCGCTGGAGCAAAGCCACAATTACCCACAACACGACCTGCCTTTGTACATGTACCAAGAAATTGCTCCCGTCAATCCGTTGGTTGTCAGTTCATTAAGCCCGGTGAAATTTTACGATTTCATTATTAAAGATCCTGAGAGCATGATTCACTTACCGGCTGTTGCTTTCGTCGAATTGCAACTGGGTGATCTGGCATCTGACCCGGAACACGGCGCGGTTCGTGATTTGCCTTATCCGTATATTCATCATCTACGTGAATGCTTAATGGATTTGCAAATGAAGGAAATTCATACCAAGATGGTCAATCGTGTGCAGTCCATCGAATTTCCGTTTCGGATGATTAACAGCGGCCTTTTCATTGGTAAACCGAGGCAGTTAAATTATTATCCGCTGCCGCCGCGCGAAGAACTGCGTAGTAAATATTATCGTTGGTGGCGTTCCGCTAACGTCTAAACAATTGCTATTCGGCAAAAACTGTTTATCAACCGCCATCTGCAAATTTTTGCGATGGCGGTTTTGTTTTGTGTGCTGGAACCGTTGCAAATGGTCAATGCCGCGTACAAATGGTGCGCTTACTCCAGAGAAAGTTTATTTTGCCTCTTGATCAATGACACATTGCATATAAAATGGGTGACATCCGTCACTTTCCGCTGACTACCCACCGTGGTCACAATTAGGTGAATGCTCATGACAATTGGCAAAGGCACCTGTAAACGAAAATGGGGATGTTTATGTCTACCATAATCACCCACTTTAGTAGAAGGCTTTTTAGCACGCAACGCACTCACTGTGCCTGCGTGCTTTTTTGTTTATGGGGCATTTGTCAAGCAGTGCAAGCTATTATCTATCCCACAAAATTGAAGAGAGGTCCCACATGAACAAGAAAGCAACCTTCCCCCCCTAACATTCATTCCTGGCAGCAAACACAAATCATGCGCCTCAGCCATGCACTACACACTGCATCATTTCCGGCTCAATGCTGATATTTGTTGTGAGATAGTGTGTTGTTTGGTTTCTCGTTATTGGTTTGGAACGGCCGTATATGTGTTTGAACAATAAGTCGGGTAATGAGCCTCATTACCGGCTCGCTTCAGTCCCCACGCTGAGGTAAGCCAGGTAAGCGCATGACATTACCCTGGTGTTTTAATCGAAAACGGCCGTTTTCTCCACACTTGATCTAGATATAGACATAACGTGGTTTTGCGACAAGCAAGAGGAGTGAAACGATGAATTCGATGGATTTGACCACATTCGAGACCACCGCCGTTTGGGCTGTACTCGGTATTGCCATTCTCGGTCTCATTTATGCCATTTTCCTAAGACGTCAGATTTTGCATGAAGACAAAGGCACCAAAGAAATGCAGGAGGTATGGGAAGCCATCCGTCAGGGCGCAGACGCCTATTTAACACGGCAGCTGCGTACCATTCTGCCATTTATCCTTCTTTTAACCGTGGCGCTGTTCTTAAGCGTCTACATTGTCCCCCCCAGCCCCGAAGCAATGGAACGATTTGAACAATATAGCGAGAGCACCATCCGCTTAATTGTCGGCATTGGTCGTGCCATCGCCTTTGTGATGGGGGCCAGCTTCTCCCTGAGCGTCGGCCAGATCGGCATGCGCATGGCCGTACAAGGGAATGTGCGCGTCGCGGCCGCATCACGCCGCAGCTTTAGCGACGCCCTGCGCATCGCCTACCGCGCCGGAACAATCACCGGCATGCTCACCGACGGGCTGGGGCTGTTTGGCGGCACCATCATCTTCATTTACTTTGGCAAAGCAGCGCCAGATGCCCTGCTCGGATTTGGGTTTGGCGGCACGCTGTTGGCCCTGTTCATGCGCGTAGGCGGCGGCATTTACACAAAAGCGGCCGATGTCGGCGCAGATTTGGTCGGGAAAGTCGAGCAAGACCTGGAGGAAGATGACCCGCGCAATGCGGCCGTCGTCGCAGACCTGGTAGGCGATAACGTCGGCGACTGCGCCGGGATGGCTGCGGACATTTTCGAGTCATACGAAGTCACCATTGTCTCTGGCTTGATTTTAGGGCTGGCGTTAACCGCCATGACCGGGCACATTGAGTGGATTTTGTATCCATTGCTGGTGCGCGGTATTGGCGTACTGGCGTCTATGGTTGGCACATATCTCGTCAAAGGACAATCTGAAGAAAGCGGCGACGCCATGAAAGCGATTTTCCAGGGCTTTCTCACGTCGGCGGCCATTTCGGTGGTGTTGTTTGGCATTGTCGCCGCTGTCTACATGCGTGATGTCCCCGGCGGCTGGTGGCGGCCGTTTCTGAGTACGGCCGTTGGCGTAGGGTTAGCCATTCTCATTGACCGCCTCACCGACTACTTCACCGGTACGCATGGCAAACCGGTACAAGAGATTCGCGAAAGCACCAGCAGTGGCCCAGCGACGACGATTTTGTCGGGGTTAGGGGTTGGCTATGAATCGAGTGTCTGGTCAGTGGTTGTCATTGCGCTGACCATTGGCGCGGCCATCCTCATCTACGTTGGGATGCCGGTGCAGCAGTTTGTGAATAACGGCAGCGCCCTCTCCGTCGGTGCGGCACAGGTGGCATTTGTGCTTTATGGCATAGCGATGACCGGCATTGGCATGTTGACGCTGACCGGCAACAATGTGGCGATGGACTCCTTTGGCCCCATTGCTGACAATGCCAATGGGATTGGCGAAATGGCCGGGTTGGATGGCAACGCCCGCCAAATTATGGCTGACCTGGACGCAGTAGGGAATACGACGAAAGCCATCACCAAAGGGATCGCGATTGGCTCGGCGGTGATAGCGGCCGTTTCCCTTTTTGGCAGTTTCATCACAGATGTCAGCAAAATTGACCCGATGGCCTTGGCATCCGGCATTCGCGTCTCTGAGCCGGTCGTCTTTGTCGGGCTGCTGTTAGGGGGCGCACTGCCCTGGCTCTTCTCCTCGCTGGCAATTAAGGCGGTCAGCCGTGCTGCCGGGCAGATGGTGGACGAAGTGCGGCGGCAGTTCAAAATCCCTGGCATTCTAGAAGGAACACGCAAACCAGACTACAAACAAGCCGTGACTATCTCCACCATTGCCGCGCAAAAAGATTTGGTGAATCTGGCAATTGTCGCCATTGTGACGCCGATTGTCGTTGGGCTGCTGCTCAATGTAGAAGCATTGGGCGGTTTCCAGGCTGGCATCATCCTTTCCGGGCAGCTGCTGGCTGTGTTTATGTCAAATGCAGGCGGTGCCTGGGATAATGCCAAGAAGACCATTGAAGATGAAGTGCGCAATCCGGCCGCCAATTTGGGCAAGGGGTCAGAGCGACACAAGGCAAGCGTGGTCGGTGACACGGTTGGCGATCCATTAAAGGATACGGCCGGTCCGGCATTGAATCCGATGATCAAGGTTGTGAATCTGGTTAGCCTGATCATTGCGCCGATCATTGTGCAGTACCAGACGTTGAACTTTGGCGTTGTCCTCACAGTTGTGGTGTTGATCGCGGCACTGGGCTGGGCAATTGTCCGCTCGAAGAAAGATGCGGAACCGGTGAAAACGCCGATAGCGGCCATTTCTGGCGATTAATTTACGCCAGTTTGCAAGTGAAATTTATTTCCTTGCGAACGCACAAACCATTCTCCTTATGGGCAACAGGGTCAGTTTGTAAAAACTGGCCCTGTTGTTATGAGCGCAAGATACGGGTGGAATGGACGACTGGATTGGCGTACACTGCACAATATGAATGACACGATTTCTTCCCAACAAATGCAAGATTATGAGCGTATTGAGCAGGCGATTCAATTTCTGGAGGCGAATTTCCGTGATCATCCCAGCCTGGAGGAAATTGCCGCCAGTGTGAACTTGAGTCAATACCATTTTCAACGGCTGTTTAAGCGCTGGGCGGGCATTTCGCCATCGCAGTTTATGCAATACTTGACGATTGAATATGCGAAGGAACAACTGCAAACGGCCGCAAGCGTGCTGAACACGGCTTTAGAGGCGGGGTTATCTGGGCCAGGGCGGCTGCATGATTTGTTTGTGACGTTTACGGCCGTTTCCCCCGGTGAATTCAAACAACAAGGAGCAGGGCTGGTCATTGCCTACGGCTTCCACCCCACCCCCTTCGGCGACTGCCTGCTGGCGCAAACAGAGCGCGGAATTTGTGCGCTGCGGTTTGTGGCTGCGGCAGAAGAGGAAGCCGCGCTGGCGGCTCTACAACAAGAATGGCAGGCAGCCAGCTTTGTGGAAGATGTCGCCGCAACGGCCGTAACGGCGCGGCACATTTTTAGTAATGAGGCATGGGATGGGGAACGGCCGTTTCACCTTCTTCTGCGTGGCACAAACTTCCAAATACAAGTGTGGCAAGCGCTGCTCTCAATTCCCGCCGGAGCAATGGTCTCCTATCAAGATGTGGCGCAAATGGTGGGCAAGCCAACAGCAACACGCGCCGTCGCCAGCGCCATCGCCCACAACCCCATTGGCTATCTGATCCCCTGCCACCGCGTGATCAGCAAAGTGGGACAAACCCACCAATACCGCTGGGGCAGCGCACGCAAAAAGGCGATTTTAGGCTGGGAAGCGGCCCAATACGCAGCAACCTGATTGTGACCAGCAGGCAAATGTGTGCATCGGTTCCGTTACGGCCGTTTCCCCTGAATAAACGCCAACGGCTCCACATAATGCTTTTCCACATCTTCCCGCTTCGTGCCCGGCCAATGGCCCGGCTCCGTTTGCAGCACATCGGTCGGTGAAATGTCAAAATGTAGATGGTAATTGCCACCGCTGCCGCCGCTCATGCCCACCACGCAAATCTGCTGCCCACGCGTCACGCGGTCGCCTACTTTTACGCGCATATTTTCCACATGGGCATAGCGCGAGTAAACCACAGTGCCATCTGGCAGCGGATCATGCTTGATGATGATGATATTGCGCCAATAATCGCCAACACGCCCGGCCCAGGTGACAACGCCGGAGGCAATGGCATAGACGCCTGCGCCGCGATCCATATTCCACCGTGGATAATTTAAGTTGAGATCGGCGCCGGTGTGGTAAGCCGTGCTGCCCGCGCTGTCCTGGTAGCGGTTCAAGTAGCCGTTGGCGTCTTGCCACTGCCCCGGCCACAACTTGCTGCTGCGCCGCTCTGTCTCTGTGCCGATAGGCGCATCGAAGCCATCGGCGAGAGGGGTGGCAGGGTCGGGAGTAACGGCCGTTAACGGCCGCCACCGAATCGCCGAAAAAGCCATCCGCCGCACCGAGCGGTCAATCGAATAATCAACCAGATTGACACGGCCGTCATCCTTGCGCGTCGGGTCCAGATCAAACACGCCAAGCTGTGCCCACTCGTTGTAATGGATAGATTGATCAAGCGCGATTTTGCGCTCGACGCGACGGCCGTTTTCATACGTCACCACGTAATACAACACCGCCTGCGCCTCGGCATACTTATTGGGCACAAACACTTCAACGGCATAACGTCCTTTTTGCGGCAATTGCGGCTTATAACTGGCATAAGCCTGCTGCGGATTAGCTTGCGGCTTATATTTCACCAGCCAGCCATTCATGTCCTGAAACGTGTACCAACGCTGCCCACTGACATACATACCATCGCTGTAATCGGGATCGCCCGGACGAATAATGACCGTTTCTCCCGGTTCCGGCTCACCGCCGCCACTGCTGCCACCCGGCTCTGGCGTCAACGTGATGGCGCTAATGGCATTGAACTCCACCGCGCCCATCGTTCCCAGGCGAAAATAGGAAACGCCGCCCGCGCCATGCTGCTGCATGGCAATCTCTGCCCCGCGCCGCAAATCGTTGGAACTAACGCCGCCATAGGCTTGCAGCATCGGGTAAATGGGCTTATTCATGGTGCGGCAAACAGTGAAGGCATCGGCCAGCGCCACATCAATTGTTTTGCCAAAATCCTTGTGATACACCATCGGATGCAAGCTGCCGACATAAGGCAGCCATTGATCGGCAAAAATATGCTTGGGATGCTGGCCGCGTGCGTCAAAATTAAGGCCAAGGTGAAAATCACGCGGGACACCGAGGCGAATACGCTGGATGAGATGCCGCGCATCGCCAGCGCCACCGCTAAAATATTTGGGGCCATCTTCCACATCAAGCAGCATCGACTGCACGCCATCTACCTGACAGGTGGCAATTACACGCTCTGCCTCCCCGGCAATGTCGATCCCTTTTAACACGCACCAGGCGTGAAACTCCAAGCCATGTTCAGCCAAAACAGCAATCCAGCGGGCAATATCGGCCGCGCCATTGATTGCCATCTGCGGCTTTTTGTCAAACTGTCCCTGCCAGGCATCTCCGTCTGACGTTTTCACGTACACGGCCTTGGCATTGGGCGCCCAACGGCGAATGGTTGCCGCCAGCTCGGCAATGCTGTTCTCGCTTACCGATTGCCCAGACCAATAAATCAGGCCAATTTTGCCATCGTATGGGGTTGTCATGGTACTTCTCCGTTGATCGGTGGTCGGTGGTCGGTGGTCGGTGGTCGGTGGTCGGTGGTCGGTAATCGGTGGTCGGTAATCAGTTCACCGCTTACCGTTTACCGCTTACCGCTTACCGTTTACCGTTTACCGCTTACCGCTTACCGTTTACCGCTTACCGCTTACCGCTTACCGCTTACCGCTTACTGATCGCCGCTTACCGACACATCAAGCAGCAGACCCAATTGTGCGGTTGCTTCACGAAACTGCTCCCATTGGTCGCGGCGAATGGCAACGGCCAGCTCGCCGAGGCGCTCGCCGATGAAATCGCGTGTTTTGGGGTTGTGCGCCAGGGTGTCGAGGATGGCGGCATCGCGCACGCGCAACACAACGGCCGTTTCCAGCCGCCCCTCCACCCCATTTTGCGCCCACCGCTCGATGGCGCGTTTGACGCTGGCCGGTAACGGCCGTCCACTCCCCTTCTCCAAAAATTGCAGCACCCGATCCGCCGCAATGCCCTGCTCCTGCGCCAACGCCAGTGACGCCGGCGTCAGGCGATACAGATACGGCTTCCCGGCCAAATACGGCTCCGCCTCACTGATGCGTGCCGTTTGAAAACGTTGGTAACGATCCCCATTAAAGGGAACAAGAATAGAGGCATCGGCCTGCACCACCAGGGGAACCGGCACATCCTGCGCCCGCACCGGCTCATTCTCCAGCCAGGCCACCGCCCGCGCCGTCAGGCGATACACGGCCACATCTTCGGCCGTGTAGCCAACTTCCACCAGGCCGAGCCAGCGCATCGGCGCTTGCAGCAAATAATGCAGCAAGCGCCCTTCCACATCATCCCAATGAACAAAGCCAGTGAGATACTGGTCGCTGGCTTCGTCGCGGATATACCAGGTGTCGTAATTGCCATCCGGGCGCTGGAAATCAGGTTCCGTCTCTTTAATGGTAGCGATCACATCGGCCACGATGTACCAATTTTCATCACGCGGCAGCGCGTCGAAGAGGGCGGTACGCGCCAACAGCGGATCGTTTTGCCACCCTTCTCCCTCGCAAATGAGGCCGGGCACGCGCCGCAGTTCGTTCCAATTGCTGCCGCTCCATGCTTCAGCCAATGCCCGCAGTTGGCTCTCGCGGCTTTCTTGCAGCCAGGAAACGGCCGTTCGTGCTGGCCGCAATCCCGTATCCCCCTGGCGCAGCATGCCCATCTCCTTCGCCAGGGTCAACAGCAGGGAGAGACGCGCCGAATCCGCTTCCATCAGCAAGGGAACGGCCGTTTTGCGCCATTCTCCTTGCAAACCGGTACGCTGCGCTTCGGCGAGCAAGGTGGTGAGGTCGTCAATGGCATTGGTAACGGCCGTTTCCATTTGTGGCGGCGTTTCCAGCGGGGCCAGCATCGGCATGGGCGCTTCTTTGATGACTTGGGGAACGGCCGTGCCCTGCCCAAACTGCGCCATCAATTCATCCGGCAAATAGTAATACTCAATCACGCCTTCGGCCGTGTCATCAAAGCCGCGAAACATAAACCCGCGATACCAAAGCGCCTCCGCCACATTTTCCGGCTCATACCATGGCTCTTCTCGTTCCAGGCGACCCGGCCCCATCTGGCGCACCTCGCCATACTGGCGGCTAAACGTCGCCACCGGCAGCCGCCCTCCGGCAGCGACCAGGGTTTGCATCGCCTCACCTTCCTCCGGTGGCAAATATTCAATTTCGGTTGGCAAATCGAGCGCGGCAAAACGGTCAGCCAACACTTTGGCACAGGCCAGCTTATCGCGCCCGGTCAAATCCATCTCCCACCACTCCCCAATGACGCGGAGAACGATGAGTTCATGTTCCATAAAGGCTTGTTCAAGTGTGTACATAGGCATTTTGCAACAGTCAGAAAACAAATTTATCGTGACAGCTATATAGTCTTGTTTAGGATGAATCTTACACGATCACCCGCAGCACGGCCGGGACACTTGTCACTGTCACCTGCCGCACATTATCGCGCGGATAGGCAAACACTTCCCCATCAATGTGGATAGACATGGGCGTGGTGCAATGAATGGCAATGCGCCGATTTCGACGCATGGTCACAAAGCGGGAAGTGGTGTGTGTGCCGTTGATTGTCTTTGGAATCATCCATAACATCTGCAAGCGATTGATTGGATTCACCGTACAGCTATCAATTAAATTGTCGTCTAGTTTGGCGTCTGGCACAAGCAAAAAACCGCCACCGCCGCGCGGCCCCACGCCCATTGCCAGGAAAAGGATGTGCTGCTTGACCAATTCGTCATCAAAGGTTACTTCGACTTGGGGGCGATCATAATAGAGCACGAGGGTGCGCAGCACGGCCCACAAATACATCAGGAAGCCGTGAATGCGCGTGATTTTTTCGGTCTCGATGACGACAACGGCATCGAAGCCGAGGCCAAAGTTGTTGCCGAATACCTTTTCGCGCCCCCGATCATCGACGATGTGCGCCAGGTCAACGGTTTTGGTGGTGCCGGTGAAGAGACGGGAAACGGCCGTTTCCACATCCCCCGCCATCCCATTAGCAAAAGCAAAATCATTTCCTGAGCCAATGGGGATCACCCCCAGCGCCGTCTCCGCTTTACCCGCCTGATACAACCCATTCACAACCTCATGCACCGTGCCATCGCCCCCGGCAGCAGCGACCACATCATACCCGTCCAGGGCCGCCATCCGCGCCAGCTCAACGGCGTGCCCGGCACGCTCCGTCACGACCATATCCACGCTGCCCGCCCCTGTCGGCGTCATCGCCTGCAAATGGGCGGCGATTGCCGCCTGTCGCTGCCCGCCCCGTCCCCGATCAGCCATCGGATTGAGTATCACTTTGATGCGCTTCATCTGCTATTTTCCCCTCTTTTTGCTTTATTCCCTGCCCGGTTGCGTTTGTGAACAAGTTGCCAGGTAGCCAATGATAAATGAGAATGCCTCTGAACAAAAGGGGGATTTGAGGAGATGATGCGAAAACGCCAGAACTGGTGTACGAATGCCGCATCCGCAGATTCGGCCGTTACCATTTCGGCGATTTATTTGCCGCAGGAAGCGCCCAGCCAGGAACCGGTTACGATGTATGTCCAATACCAACAGATGGGGTTGAGGAAAAGGAACAATAACGAAAACTTGGAAGGTTCGTGCCAGTTTTATCGACCAGTTGTTGCTAAAATGCGATGGATACGAATTCACTGGGGCAGCAAAAAAAGACACGGTTTGGATAAAATTCAAAGACATCGTGGCTGAAAAAGGGGAAACCATAACATTCTCGTTTGCCAAATTCCCAAAATTTGGCAAAGCTCTAATCTTCCAAAATCGGTAGATTCACTTTCACAAACCAGTTTTTACAGCCAGAAAAAACAGTTCCCACTCAGGCATACTAACAGTATCAACAACACTGACAACGTTTCACCTTTATCCATCGAATTTGAATAGGTCGAGATTGGTCGCAGGCACGGCCGTTCCCACCTGCCTGCCAACGGAGAGTAAGCTCATGTTCACCAACATTCCTTTTGCTCAAGTTGCTGTTTTGGACTGGAAGCGCGGCACGATTAAACGCTTGTTGCAGGCAACGGCCGTTCTCATTGCCCTCGCCCTGTTGTGGTGGCTGCGCGAACCGCTCATCGCCATTTTGCAAGTGGTGCGCGACCGGGAAGCAGTCGCCGCCTATTTGCAGCAATTTGGCCTGCTGGCCCCGCTGCTGTTGGGCATCGTCTTGGTACTGCAAGTGATTGTCGCCGCCATTCCCGGCCATGCCCTGATGATTGGCGGGGGGTACGTCTACAACTTTGCCTTTGCTTTCACGATTAGCCTGACGGCAACGGTGTTAGGCAGCCAACTGGCGTTTTTGTTGGCACGGTGGGCAGGACGGCCGTTAGTCGAGCGCCTGGCTCCGGTCAACCTGCTCGACAAATGGTACGACATGTCCGCGCAAAAAGGGATGCTCTTCTTCATGTTCGCCTTCATGCTGCCCATCTTCCCCTCCGACGTGATGAACTACGTCGCCGGGCTGAGTTCGCTCTCGCCTCGCCGCTTCTTCATCGCCAATCTGCTTGGCCGCTTCCCCGGCGTCATGCTGATGACGGCCATCGGCGCCTACGGCTTCCAACTCTCCCTCGGCGTCTGGATTGGCATCGCCATTGCCACCATCATCATGTTCATCGCCTGGCGCAAATTGTTTGGTGGCCGTTCCTGATCTAGGAATTAGAGATTCGTTCAATCGCCAATCTCTAATCTCAAAAAGGGGGATTCTGATGAACAAGCACTTATTCACCAACGTCCACGAATTTTATACCAGCTTGTATGCCGCCATCGCCCAGGCCACCAGCAGCATTCACATGGCCTACTACGCCTTTGACGATGGGCATTGGGCACAGCAATTCGGCCATCTGCTGGCGCAAAAAGCGGCCAACGGCGTCACCGTTCACCTGCTGATTGATGAGGCCGGTCTCTATTTGGATAACGCCCGCAATGGCTGGCGCAACCAGCGGTTGTTGGCGCAGTTGGCCGGGTCTGGGGTGCAGGTGACGCTGTTTCGCCCGAACGGCCGTCGCCTGAGTCAACTGAACCGCCTGCACTGCAAATTCTGCACCATTGACAACCGCATCGCCTTCATGGGCGGCTCCAACATTGGCGACCATTACACCGGCTGGCGCGACAGCAACTTGCGTCTGGAAGGGAATTTAGGTGATGGGCTGGTGCAATTGCACCGTTACTTGCGGCAGTTTGGTGGCGGTGCGCCATCTTCTACGCAGCCAGCGGAACTGGAGTTGGGTGGCGTCCCCCTGCTGCTGACGCTGCCCGGTCATCGCCAGGACATCCGTCGAGCGCTGCTGGATTTGATTTTGTCGGCGAAAACGGCCGTTTACCTGCGCAGTTGGTACTTTTTGCCCGACGAAGAAATCATGCACGCCCTTCTCAGCCAGGCCGAAAACGGCGTGAAAATCCACATCCTCTTCTCCCACCATACCCGCGTGCCCTTGATTGACGTTGCCAATCGCCGCCTCTGCCGGGAATTGACCCATTCCGGCGCGTTCATTTACCGCTATACAGAGGGCTATATGCACGCCAAAGAAGCGTGGAACGACCAGAACGACATTCTCTTTGGCTCGGCCAACATTGACCTGTGGGCGCTGCGCACCAACTTTGAGTGCTGCCTGCACTTGAATGACCCGCAGCTCGCCAACCGCCTCACCCGCGCCCTGAACGCTGACACGGAACATTGCATTGGCTATGACCGCTCGCTACCTATCCCACTGCCAGTCGCTCCGTAGCCGCGACCTGCTGTGTCAAGTCCACGCGCAGCAGCCCCTCCGCTGTGCGGCTGAGGGCGACATGCGGCAGCGCTTGCAGTGCCGGGCCATGCAGCACACTGCCATCCACGCGAAAGCGGCTGCCGTGGCAGGGGCAGGTGAAGGCGTCGGCTTCATGATTGACGAGGCAGCCCAAATGGGTGCAAACGGCCGTTACCGCATACAACCCCCCTGCGTCGCGCACAATCCAGCCATGACCACCGGGAACGGCCGTAACACTGCCCGGCGCATACGCCTCCGGCACATCCAACGTCCATTGGCTCGTTTGCACTGCCGGTTCCTGATACCCCAAGAACTTGCGGACACTGTTCAGCACCAGCAAGCCCGACAAAGAAAGGCTGATCTGCAACACATTGCGCCGTGAAAACGTGATACGCTTCATCATCTCCCCCACAAAATAAAGCCTAAAACAAAGGCCATGATAACCAGGGTCAATACCTGTGCCGCTCGTCCTTCGCGGTTAAACCAGACACCAACGCCTGTGGTGTGGCGGTCAACGACGTAAGGCAGCAGCGCCAACGCGGCCAACAGCAGCAGGGGCACCAGTACACCCATCAGCAGCGGCGGGCCAAAGCGCAAGAGCTGCTGCACCCAAAGAAAAAACCAGGGCGCGGTTGCTTCGGCGGGTAAATGGCTGAAATCGGCCGTTGGCCCCAGCGCGGGTGGGAAAAGCATGGCTATCACCAGCAGCAAAATTGTGACGGCCAACGCGCCAATGGCCTCGCGCCGCACCAGTTCATCGCGGTGGATGGACGCCTCGCGCGGCTGTGCTCGTGAAATGCCCCCATCGCGGCGCACGCGGAAAATGTGCCAGGAGATGAGGAATAATGTCATCAACATCAGGCCAAAAAGATGCCAGCCATAGAGGCGCACCACGGTTGCCGCGCCGATTTCGCTGCTGCCGACAACCATGTTGTATAAATCTGGCCCTAGTAAGGGGATGCTGTGCAGCAGGTTGGTGCCGACCATGAGCGCCCAGGCGATGTCGTTGTCCCAACGCAGGGCGTAGCCGGTGAAGTTGAAGAGCAGCAGCAGCACCAGCAGTCCTAATCCGAGCAGCCAGTTGAAGCGGCGCGGTGGTTTATAGGCACCGGTGAAGACGACGCGCAGAAGATGGAGGACGCTGACGATGACCAATGCCTGTGCCGCCCAATAATGGAGGCTGCGTATCAGCCAGCCGTAGGGCACGAGGGTCATCATGGCTTGCAGGGATTGATTGGCTTCGCTGGCGCTGGGGATGTAGTAGAAGACTTCGAGGGCGCCGGTGAGGGCGAGGATGATGAAGAGGTAAACGGCCGTTCCCCCCAAGCCAAACGTATAACGCCAACGCGCTTCGCGTGTCGGAATGCGCGGCGGGTGTAGATGATGGAAAAAGCTTGCTCGTTTAGCCATGATGGGGTTTGATGAGAACGGCCGTTGCCAGCAGCAGCAAAGTCAACAAGCCGAACACAGTTGGATGAACATTTTCCGGCTGCGCATACATGACATGCAGTCGAAATACCGGCGCATTACTCGTCGTTAAAGTCACGTCTGGCCCTAACTCCGCACGCTTCTCCATGAGAAAAGCCGTAATAGCCCAGGACTCTTCTTCATTAATAAAGCCCGGATTCCACCAGGGCATCGTTTGCAAAATCACCTCTTGCAATTCCGCCGCATTGGTAATGCGTGCCATATCGCTTGACTTAGACAAGGCTGGCACAACCTTCGGCAGTTCGAACCCGCTAGCCGGATGGTTGGACGCATGACAATGAGATTGCCAGCAGTTGCCGTCATCACCCCACTGCGCACGCCATTCCGGCGTCAAGCCTTGTCCCCAATCGCCATGACAGGCCATGCAGACCTGGCGATACTTTTCTGCGCCCAACTCTATTTGCGACATAGCAGATTCGTCGAAAATCTCGCCGGTGTTGGCGGAGAGCAGCACATAGCCCTGGCTAAGCAGGCGTCCTTCGTAGCTGTCCGGCGTGTAGGTGGGCGTTGGGGAAGGGGCAGAGGTTGTGGTGGGAGCGGCGGTACAGCCAGATAACAAGATCAGGATGAGCAATATGCTGAAAGCTTTGCTCCAGCTTGAAACTCTGTCGGGAATGGGATCCGTTCCCTGCCTTTGTGCATGCATTGGTCAGCTCCTGCTTCTAATTCCCGCCCATTGTCCGAGAGGTCTTGCGCCTGGTCTAGTGGCAAACGTCATGAACCTGC
The DNA here is from genome assembly GCA_020634315.1 of Ardenticatenaceae bacterium. GTDB lineage: Bacteria > Chloroflexota > Anaerolineae > Promineifilales > Promineifilaceae > JACSRF01. The sequence continues at coordinate 83,399 of JACKBV010000016.1, forward strand.
ACGCAGAAAGTCATGGTGTGATGCTCGTCTTTTGCTGAGTTGTGTGTTGATTGCCCTTCATCTTACTTGCAAATCGTGCCCATGATTTTGGAAATCGTGCCCACGATTTGTGGAGAATAAGTCTGAACAATTGTCGGCGGCTAGACCAATGCTGGCACTTCATTGCCAGCGGCGGCGATGGCCTGCCGCACATCCGTAATGAGCAGCACGACCACGCCAAAGGCGAAAAAGGTGATGATGGGCAGCATCGCCGTGCGCGAACTGCCGGTGAGCTGCACCGTCAGGCCAAAAACCAGGGGGCCAATCCACGATGTGCCGCGCTCGCTGATTTCGTACAGGCTGAAATAGGCGGCCTCTTGATGGCGCGGCGTCATTTTGGCAAACATGGAGCGGCTGAGAGCCTGCGAACTGCCCAGCACCAACGCCTCGAAAAAGGCCCAGCCCCACACTTGTCCCGGCGTTTGCAGCCAGCCAAAGGCGTAAACAATCAGCCCCGTCCAGCCGATGAGGGTAAGGATGACGGTGGCCTTTGCGCCAATGCGCTGCGCCAGGCGATTGAAGAGGATGGCGCCGATGGCGGCGACAAATTGAATGAGCAAAATGACGCCGACAAGCTGCTCTGGCCCCATGCCGATTTCGCTGGCGGCGAAAATGGCGGCGACGGTGTTGACGGTTTGGATGCCGTCGTTGTAGATGAGGTAGGCCAGCAGAAAGCGCAAGGTGAGGGGGTGCTGGTTTTTCATTTCGCGCAGGGTGTTGACGAATTGGCGCAAGCTGTGGGTGATGGGGTTGGTGTCTGTGGGCAGGGAAACGGCCGTTTGCCTGACCACCAACCGCCGCTGTGGATACAACCACGTAAACAACAGCCACCACAAGCCTGCGCTGCCGAGGGAAAGACGCACGGCAACGGCCGTATCGTCCAACAGTTGAAACAGCGCCAAATTCAACGCCAGCAGCAAACCGCCGCCCACGTAGCCGTAGGCAAACCCCTTCGAGCTAATGTTGTCCTGCTCTTGCGGCGTTGCCAAATCGGGCAGATAGGCATTGTAAAAGACCACCCCCGCGCCAAACGAAAAATTCGCCACGATGAATAACAATCCGCCCAACAAGGCCAGATTGCCCTGCACAAACACCAACAGCATCGTCGCCGTTGCGCCGATATAGGCAAACAGCAGCAGCAAACGCTTCTTGAGATTGGTGTAATCGGCCAGCGCCCCTAAAAAGGGCAGAAAAAGCACCTGCAAAATGACGGAGATGGAGACACAGAACGGGTAAAAGGCGTCGGCTTCGATGGCATATGCGCCCAGTTGCAAAGTTTCTTCTGGGCTGGCGGCGATGAGGGCGGCCAGATATGGGCCGAGGAAAGCGGTGACGACGGTTGTGCTGAACGCGGAATTGGCCCAATCGTACATGGCCCAACCAGTGATTTCGCGCTGCTTGCTCATACCTACCCCCTTTTGAGCTTGATGCAGTTTTCGATCCAGGTTAATGTCACTATGATACCGTATAATAGGGGTGAACGGCGCTTTAATCAGCCATTGTCGGTAAGTCGGCTTACCAAATGGAAGGCTCGCCGTATAAGGCGGACCTCCGGGAGGCTGTTTTTGGAGGAGGTTCGCACATGGTTCGCAAAGAATTTGGCAGTCTGGTCGCAGCATTACGCAAAGAACAGTACGATGAGGGCGGGGAGCGCCTGACGCAAGCAAATCTGGCGCGGTTGTGCCAACAGCTTGATCCGCTAAGTCCACTCAGCGATGTGGTGATTGGCAAAATTGAGCGCGGGGAGCGCGTGAATCTTGATGAGCAAACGCTGCTCAATCTGGCCGATGCCTTGAAGCTGACCATTGGCGAGCGGCGCGTCTTCTTTTTGTTAGCCACCGGGCTGGATCATCCGCAAATTTATCCGTCGTTGGAAGATGATACGGCCGTACTCACCCAGGCATTAGCGCTGCTGGAAAGCATCCGTCTGCCCGCCTTGCTATTGGATCGCTACCTGGACATCATCGCCGTGAACTCGCTGCTGCTGCCCATGTACCAGCTTTCGCCAGCGACGATGCACCAACGAGCGCAAAAGCCGGGCGGCACAAACTTGCTCGACTTCATTTTCTCCGCCGATTTTGCGACGATGCGCCAGCAAATGCCGCCGCAGGTGTGGCATCGCTTTGCGGTAGGCAATGTGATTTATTTTCGTCGCGTCTCGCTCCCTTACCGCATGACGAGCTATTTTTCAATGCTGCTCAGGCACTTGCGGCGTAATCGGGAGTTCCGCTGGTTTTGGGAGCAGGTGTTTTATGAAGACAAGATGTATTTTGTGGGCGGCGAATCTTTCCAGATGGGATCGACAGAAACGGGGCGCTACCACTTTCTGACAGCACCATTGGTTACAGTGACTCCCTACGGCAACCTGGAAATTTTGGTACACATTCCGCGTAACCGGGAAACGGCCGTTGCCTTTTGCGAAATGGAGGAGGGATGGGAACGGCCGTTCATCAGCTTTCCTCCTGGCCAGAGAAGGCATGGTAAAGACACACAATTGACAGCCCATTACTCATGATTTATCATGTACGTACAAAGTTATTTACATGTACGTATTGAGGGTTTATGAAAACGATAACACCAACAGAATTGCGGATGAACATCTACAATTTGCTTGAGGAAGTGCTGCAAACTGGCGTGCCCATCGAAATCAAAAAAGGAGATCGAAGGTTACGAATTACCCCTGTGGAAAAAGCCGACAAGCTCCAAAACCTGATTCCCAGGCCAGAGGTGATTCAGGGCGACCCAGAGGAATTAGTCGCGCTCAATTGGGAAGCTGAGGTGAACCTTGATTTACCTTGATACCCATATTGTTGTGTGGTTGTATGCCGGGCTGACGGATAAGTTTAGTGAAACAGCCAGGGCATTGATTAATGACCATGAACTCTTTATTTCGCCAATTGTGCGTCTGGAATTGGCCTATTTGCGAGAGATTGAGCGGTTGACAACCGATAGCAATGCTATCATCAGCGATTTAGCGCAGCGCATCGGCTTGCAAATTTGTGACAAGGCTTTTAACTTAGTTGTCCAATCAGCGTTGGCGCTGCCTTGGACACGCGATCCTTTTGACCGTTTGATTGTGGCGAATGCGGCCGTGCATGATGACATCTTGTTGTCGAAAGACTCAAACATTCTGACGCATTATACGTTTGCGCGGTGGTGAATTTGGGGAGAGGTAACGGCCGTACTCACTCAAGTATTGGCGATACTGGAGAGTTTTCGCTTGCCTGCTACCACTTTCTGACAGCACCATTGGTTACAGTAACTCCCTATGGCAACCTGGAAATTTTGGTACACATTCCGCGTAACCGGGAAACGGCCGTTGCCTTTTGCGAGATGGAGGAAGGGGTGGGAACGGCCGTTCATCAGCTTTCCTCCTGGCCAGAGAAGGCATGGTAGCATTGTGTAGGAGATCAAGACCATCGTATGCAGACATGCAATCTCAACTTATAACAATGCAAATGGATAAAACCAGGTTGCTGATTACAGCATTAGATGATGATGCAGACGAACGCGCTTACTGGTTAAATCAGTCCCCCCAACAGCGTTTGCTCGCTCTTGAACAAATGCGGCAAATCATTTATGGCTACGATCCATCTACCACCCGACTTCAAAGAGTTCTTACGATTACTGAACGCTCATAACGTCCGCTATTTGCTGGCTGAAGATTATGCTGGGGTTACAAGCGGATATCCGTTAGGCAAAGTTATACTTATGTTGCGATGCTTTGATTTATCCACCCTGATTGCGGACGCATTGTAACAGCTTCTAGCAACCGAATTTGCCGTTTGACTTCAGCCATTAAATCGTCAGACTATCAACAAATAGTGCCAGTGATGGTAGGGCGTGAACATCGATGTTGCACGAAATTGACCAGCGTTTCTGGCGTTGAGTTTGAAATGTTTTGCACGTCGCAGCGTCACATCGCAATGGTTGATGAATCCCCTAGTCAATCGATTATGTTTGCGAACGCACTGGGTGCAAACAAAGATTGAAGCGAGGCACGTTGCGCAAAGCATTGTGCGTCAATTGATTTGGCAGACGTTTACTCAAGCGTAACGGCCGTCACTGATTAGTTTATCCCGCACTTGTGCTATACTAACCCTCATCCCAATCAAATAGAAACACCTAATAGAGCGAAGTTCAATAAAATTATTTCATGACAAAAGAGTTCATCATTTACGCCGACGAATCTACTCAAAAGGGGCAATATTATTCAAACTTTTACGGTGGAGTTTTGATTCGTTCCGATCATATTGACCATGTTCGTCATGCTTTAGATGAGGCCAAACGGCAGCAAAACCTTTACAACGAAATTAAATGCCATCAAGCTCAACTAGCCTAATACCTGTTTTTGTTAAAACCGTGAAATGATGAACGACTTTTAACCAATTGCTGTTAAATCTGGGTTTTCAGGCAGGATATCATCAAAGTACGCATCATGTTCACCCAAAATAGTCATGTCCCGGTGAATTTAGACGCCTATCAACGCGAAAACAGCTACCAAAGAAATTGTATCTGAAATTACTGAGAATCAATTTATCAAACACGCTTTGACAACATATGGTCTGATGTAATCGAGTCAATCGAGTTTCCCTGACAATGCTATCCACCTTCGCATTTATCTGGATAGAATGCCAGATACTCAAGAAAAAAACGCACAATTTAAGGCATATCTCGTCAGTCTCCAAAACACGGTACACTTTCGCCGCGCCCGCATCAAAATCAAGCCGGATCAGATTGCGGAGATTGATTCACATCAGCATGATATTTTGCAATGTTTGGATGTGGTTTTGGGTGCGATGCAATTTCGGTTAAATGACCAGCATAAGGTCAAACCGCAAAATAGCGTTCGTCGAGGCAGTCGCACGATTGCCAAAGAAAAATTGTATAAACACATTCGCCAACATATTTGCCAAATGCACCCTAATTTTAATATTGGTATTACGACTGGTAGGCAAGGGGATTGGGCAAATGTGTGGCAGCAACCATATCGTCATTGGTTATTTGTACCGACAGATTATCAGCGCGACGAAAGCAAGAAAAAACCAAAATAAAAAGCCCCGTCACTGCTAATTTGTATCTTACGTGGCACGTAAGACTTCACAGTGGACAGGGCTTTCTTCTTTAAGGACAGCATACCAAATCCCCAAATTCTTGTCAATTTGTTCACTCTTATCATTTAGGCTAGAGGTAAACATGAATCCCATTTCTCCCTATTCCCCCACAAACAAAGTCCGCCTTGTCACCGCTGGCAGTCTCTTCGACGGCCACGACGCAGCCATCAACATCATGCGCCGCATCTTGCAAAGCTCTGGCGGCGAAGTGATCCACCTCGGCCATAACCGCAGCGTACACGAGATTGTGAATACGGCCGTTCAGGAAGACGCCCAGGCCATTGCCATCACCAGTTATCAGGGCGGCCACCTCGAATTCTTCAAATACATGTACGACCTGCTGCGCGAGCAGGGCTGCGGCCATATCAAAATTTTCGGCGGCGGCGGCGGCACCATTTTGCCCGACGAAGCCGCCGAACTGCACGCCTACGGCATCACGCGCATCTACTCGCCCGACGACGGCCGTTCCCTGGGCTTGCAAGGCATGATCAACGACCTGCTGCAACAGGCCGACTTCCCCACCGGCAAACTGGACGTAGACAAATGGAAAGAAGCCATCGCCGAAGCGTATGATCGCATGGCCGGGAACGGGAGCGGCACGGCCGTTTTACACGAAGTCAAACAATGGGTGACAGCGCGAGCATTGGGGCGGCTGATTTCGGCCGTGGAAAACGAGCCAGCTTTGGTGCAGCCGATCATGGACGAAGTGCATCAGCGATTGGCGGGGCTGCCCGCCGTGCCCGTTCTTGGTATCACCGGCACAGGCGGTGCCGGTAAATCATCGCTGGTAGACGAGTTAGTGCGCCGTTTCCTGCTCGATTTTCCCGACAAAGAGATCGCCATCGTCAGCGTGGACCCTTCCAAGCGGCGCACCGGCGGCGCACTGCTCGGCGACCGCATCCGCATGAACAGCGTCTACAACGAGCGCGTCTACATGCGTTCGTTGGCGACACGGCAAAGCAACCTGGCCCTCTCGCGCCACATCCGCGAAGTGCTGGCGATTTTGCAAGCGGCACAGTTCGACCTGATCATTCTGGAGACATCCGGCATCGGCCAATCGGACACGGAAATTGTCGATTTTGCCGACGCCACTTTGTACGTGATGACACCAGAATATGGCGCGGCGACGCAGTTGGAAAAGATTGACATGCTCGACTTTGCCAATGTGATTGCCATCAACAAGTTTGACAAACGTGGGGCGCAAGATGCGCTGCGCGACGTGAAGAAGCAGTATCAGCGCAATCACCAGCTTTGGCAGCAGTCAGTGGATGAGATGCCGGTTTATGGCACGATTGCCAGCCAATTTAATGACCCCGGCACCAACCAGCTTTACGGGCGGTGATGTGCGCCATCGCCCAAAAAGACGGGCGCAGCTTTGCAGTCCCATTTGCAGCCGGGTGAGGAGATGTCAGAGAAAATTTACATCATTCCCCTGCCCGTGTGCGCTATTTGAGCGAGATTGCGGAGGCGATTCGCGGCTACGGCCGTTGGGCGAACGCCCAGGCAGCAGTGGCGGATCAAGTTGTACTGGGGTGCGGCAGGCGATAACGGCCGTTCACGCCACCAATCGCCCCGACAGCGACAAACTCGCGCAAGAATTAGAAGCACCATACGCGCAAGTCAGCCTCGATTTAGACCGGCACAACCAGCATATCCTGGATACGTGGGCCGACAAAAAGGCGCAGTACGCCGGGAATGAATACGTCTACCGCGTGCGCGGTCGCGATGTTCGCGTGCCGACACGCACAGAGTCATTGTCACACACATCCATTCCCAAAGTGACGCTGCCCCGCTATCAAGGCTGGGGCGACATTTTGCGCTGGTCATTGCAAGAGAACGTGCCCGGCGAATTCCCCTACACGGCCGGCGTCTTTCCCTTTAAGCGCACAGCCGAAGACCCGACACGCATGTTTGCCGGTGAGGGCGGCCCGGAACGCACCAATAAACGCTTCCATTACGTCTCGTTGGGGATGCCTGCCAAGCGGTTGTCCACCGCCTTTGATTCGGTGACGCTGTACGGCGAAGACCCGGCGCACCGCCCGGACATTTACGGCAAGGTGGGCAATTCTGGCGTTTCCATTGCCAGCCTGGACGATGCGAAACGGTTGTACAGTGGCTTTAATCTCTGCGACCCGACAACTTCGGTGAGCATGACGATTAATGGCCCGGCACCGACGATGCTGGCGTTCTTTTTGAATACGGCCGTTGACCAACAGTGCGAACTGTACATCCGCGAACACGGCCTGGAAGGCAAGGTGGAGCAGAAGTTGGCGGCGTTGTATGATGCGCGGGGCCAGAAACGGCCGTCTTATCATGGCGACCTGCCCGAAGGCAACGATGGCCTGGGGCTGATGCTGCTTGGCCTCACCGGCGATCAGGTGCTGCCGCCCGATGTGTACGCCACAATCAAGGCGCGTGCCCTTTCCACCGTGCGCGGCACCGTGCAGGCAGACATCCTCAAAGAAGACCAGGCGCAAAACACCTGCATCTTCTCTACCGAGTTCGCCTTGCGGCTGATGGGCGACATTCAGCAATACTTCATTGACCAGCGCGTGCGCAACTTCTACAGCGTCTCTATCTCCGGCTACCACATCGCCGAGGCGGGAGCCAATCCCATCACGCAGTTGGCCTTTACGCTGGCAAATGGCTTCACGTTTGCCGAGTATTATCTGGCGCGGGGCATGGATGTGAATGAGTTTGCGCCCAACTTCTCCTTTTTCTTTTCCAATGGCATGGACCCGGAATATGCGGTGATTGGCCGTGTGGCGCGGCGCATTTGGGCGAAGGCGATGAAGCTCAAATATGGGGCTGACGAGCGGGCGCAGAAGTTGAAGTATCACATTCAGACGAGCGGCCGTTCGCTGCACGCGCAGGAAATCGGCTTTAATGACATTCGCACCACGTTGCAGGCGCTCTATGCCATCTATGACAACTGCAATTCGCTGCACACCAATGCCTATGACGAGGCTATCACCACGCCGACGGAGGAATCGGTGCGGCGGGCGATGGCGATTCAATTGATCATTAACAAGGAGTTGGGGCTGGCGAAGAACGAGAATCCGATGCAAGGCTCGTTCATCATTGAGGAGTTGACTGATTTGGTGGAGGAGGCGGTGCTGGCGGAGTTTGACCGCATTACGGAGCGCGGCGGTGTGCTGGGGGCGATGGAGACGATGTACCAACGCGGCAAAATCCAGGAGGAGTCGCTCTATTATGAGCATTTGAAGCATTCTGGCGATCTGCCGATTATTGGCGTGAACACGTTCCTGTCTGATGAGGGTTCGCCGACGATTATTCCGCAGGAGGTGATTCGCTCGACGATGGAGGAGAAGGAGCGGCAGATTGCGGAGGTGCAGGCGTTGCAGGCGGCACAGCCAGAGCTGGCGGCGGCGCAGCTGCGGGCGCTGCAAACGGCGGCGATTCACAATGAGAATATGTTTACGGCGCTGATGGAGGCGGTGAAGGTGTGTTCGCTGGGGCAGGTTACGGGGGCGTTGTATGCGGTTGGGGGGCAGTACCGGCGGAATATGTAAGATTGGCGATTGAACGGCCGTTTCCCATCCCCACCCCTCTTAGCGCAAAGAGAGAAACGGCCGTTTCCCTTGTATCCTACCTCTCAATTCGTTAAGATTTCATCATGAGCATTTACGAAGTAGATTGCCCAGAATCGTTTCAGCCGGTTCAGGCCTGGTGTGAAAGGCAGCCGGTACGCATGTGCGTCTTGTTTGGCTCGCAGGCGACCGGGCGAACCCATGCCCACAGCGACGTAGACATGGCTGTGTGGCCCAGCGAACCCCTGACTTCGGCACAAAAGCTGCAATGGGTGACGGAGTTGCAACGGCTGGTGGCAAATGACATTAGTCTGGTTATTGTCTCACCGGATTTAGACCCGGTGTTGGGCTTTGAGATTGTGAAGAACGGCCGTTTACTCTTCCAGCGCGAGCCTGAATTGTGGCTCAAAGAGCGCTCCCGCCTCTGGCACGCCTACAATGACAGCCTGCCCTTCCGCCGCGCCGCGTATAAACGATTGCAACAATTCATCAAAGAGAACCCCTATGGCTCCTGACGTATTGCTGCGCAAACTTCTTTACCTGCGCCAACTGCTTACCGATTTGGCCCCTTATGAAAACGCCACGCTGGCCGAGATTGAGGCCGAGCATTACAAGCTGGAACGGCTATTTGAGCTGTTGGTCGCGGCGGCGACCGACGTCCTGTTTCATAAGTTAGCAGAGATTGTTGTGGCTCCCGATTCTTACCGGGAAGCGTTTCGTATGGCTGGAGAACATGGTTTGTTACCTGTAGACCTGGCAGGACGGCTGCAAAATGCGGCAAGTATGCGAAACGTGTTGGTTCACCTTTACGAAGATATTGATTACCAGATTTTGCATGACAGCATCCAGCCTGCCTTGCAAGATTTTAGCCAGTTTGCCGCCATTTTTGCCAAAGATTTAGAATAACAATCTAAACGGCCGTTTCCTCCACCCCACTTCCCCCAAAAATCAAAGAAACCCATGCTGAAATAATCAAAGACCAGGATTATTTCATATAAGACCATCCTGAAATTAACCAAAACCATACTTAAACAAATAAATCTCAAGCTGAAATTAACAAAAATTAAGATTATTTCATACAAGACCATTCTGAAATCAATAAAGACTATTCTGAAATAATAAAACAATCATATTTATCCATTTCAGAATGGTCTTTTATAAAAACAGCATGGTAATCAAATAAAAAAAGATGAGTATGGATAAATTGAGATTATTTTTGTATGATTTATGATAGGTTTTTGTTTGTATCGTGATGGCATTTCAAAGAACTATGATGTTCTTTGATAATGAAAACCAGCCTCCCGACGGTTATCAGTCGTTCACAAACCTCCGGGAGGAGATTTTCAGAGGGGGTTTTGCATGAAAAAGAATCCTTCTATTGGCGAGCAGCTTGGGATGGCCGAGATTGCCCTTCGTAATGCGCTGGCGATGCCCAAGGTGGCCGCGGCGCTGGCTCCGTTTGGCTATGATGCGCCACGGCTGCGGGCGGCGCAAGAGTTGTTGGCGGCTGCGCAAACGGCCGTTTCTGCGCAGGCGATGGCCTATGGGGAGCAGTATGAGGCCACGGCCGATTTGCAAGCGGCACGCGCGGCGGCGCACGAAGTGTATGTGAATGCGGTGAAGATTGCGCGGATTGCCTTTAAGCAAGATGTGCAGGCGCGAGTGGCGCTGCGGCTGACGGGCAAGCGGGCGCAAGGGCTGGCCGGCTGGGTGGAACAGGCGACGGTTTTTTATCAGAATTTGTTGGCCGCGCCGGATTTATTGGCGGGGATGGCCCCTTTTGGCTATAACGCGGCGCGGTTGGCAGATGAGTTGGCGCTGGTGCGGGCGGTGGAAGTGGCAAATGGGCGGCAGGAGGCGGCGAAGGGAGCCGCGCGGGCGGCGACGCAAGATCGGGATGAGAAGGTGCGGGCGCTGCGGGCGTGGATGTCAGATTTTCGCGTGATTGCGCCAATTGCCCTGGCCGATAGTATGCAGTTGCTAGAGTCGTTGGGGCTGCGCGTGGTGCGAGAGTAGCCG
>JACKBV010000017.1 GCA_020634315.1 Ardenticatenaceae bacterium
CATCCTTCATGATAAATTCGCGCAAGCGCAGCAAGCCGCCACGCGCACGCGGTTCATCGCGGAATTTCTTGCTGATGTGGTACACCACGCGTGGCAAATCACGATAACTTTCTATTTCGCGCAAGGCGAGGTCTACTACCACTTCTTCATGCGTTGCCGACAGCGCATATTCCCGATTGCCTGCGGCCTGCACCTTCATCAACACATCAACTGTGTCCCAGCGTCCGGTTGCCTGCCACAATGCCGCCGGATGCAAATTGGGCATCCACATTTCCTGACCATTAATGGCGTCCATTTCTTTAGCCATAATGTCCCAGATTTTGCGAATGACGCGGTAGCCCAATGGCATAAAGGTGTAAATACCGGCCCCAATTGGGCGCACATAATTGGCACGCATCAGCAGTTGATGGCTAACCATCTCCGCATCGGCTGGTGCGTCACGCAATGTTTTTCCAAAAGCAAGTGATAGTCTCATATCTCAACTAATAGGCTCGTCCAAAAATAGCAACTTTGTCGGCTGGTTTCCCTGTGTAGAAGCAAGTGCCGCTCCCGTCTGGCTGATTGATGGGGAAACAGCGGATGGTTGCTTTGGTTTCTTCTTTCACTTTTTGCTCGGCAGCGCCATCACCTGCCCACCAGGCGCGGGCAAAACCCGTTTGCACCGCTTCCTTCAGTTCATCATAGCTGGTTACGTCATAGGTGTGGGCATCGCGGAAGGCGGTCGCTTTTGCCAGCAAGTTGGCCTGAATCTCGGTTAGCAATGCTTGTACGGTTTGCGCCAACCCATCTTGCGACACAAATTGCTTGCCTTCGCGGCCAGGCACATCACGTCGCGCCAGCGCCACGCTGTTCTTTTCCAGGTCACGGGGGCCAATTTCGATGCGGGCGGGGACGCCGCGCAGTTCCCAATCGTTGAATTTGTAGCCGGGCGTTACGTTGTCACGGTCATCTACTTTGACGCGCACACCGGCCGCGGTTAGTTCTTGGGCAATGCGTTGGGTGGCGGTGAGAACGGCCGTTTTCTCTTCATCCTTCTTGTAAATCGGCACCATCACCACCTGATAGGGCGCTAACCGGGGCGGCAGCACTAAGCCATTGTCATCTCCGTGCGTCATAATGATTGCGCCCACAAAGCGCGTGCTCAATCCAAAAGATGTCGTCCAACAATGTTGGAGTTGGTTGTTGGGGTCGAGGTATTGGATGTCAAATGCTTTGGCAAAATTTTGCCCCAGATTGTGCGATGTGCCTGATTGCAGCGCCTTGCCATCGCCCATCATCGCTTCAATGGTCAACGTTTGATCCGCGCCAGCAAACCGTTCCGCCGCCGATTTTTCCCCAGGAATGACGGGGATTGCTGCTTCGTTTACAGCAAAATCGGTGTAAACGTCGAGCATCATACGCGTGCGCTCTGCGGCTTCTGCGGCGGTGGCGTGCGCCGTATGCCCTTCTTGCCAGTAGAATTCCAACGTGCGTAAGAAGAGCTTGGTGCGCAGTTCCCACCGTACCACGCTGTTCCACAGGTTAATGAGCACCGGCAGGTCGCGGTAGCTTTGCACCCAATTGGCGTAGGCGTGTCCGATAATGGTTTCTGATGTGGGGCGCACGACCAGGGGTTCGGCTAATTCTTGCCCGCCGCCATGTGTGACAACTGCCAGTTCGGGGGCGAACCCTTCGACGTGTTTGGCTTCTTTTTCCAAAAAGCTCATGGGAATGAACATGGGGAAGCCTGCGTTTTGCACGCCGGTCGCTTTGAAACGGCCGTCTAGCGCCTTCTGCATATTCTCCCATAACGCCCATCCATATGGCTTTACAATCATCGTGCCACGGACAGGGCCATAATCAGCCATATCCGCTTTTAGTACAACCGAGTTGTACCATTCGTTGAAATCTTCGCTGCGCGGAATAAGTTTATCTTTGTCTGCCATTGCTTGTGTACTCCACCGCCATCCAGACAAGCATCTATGCCCTGACGGTCTAAGGTGAAGTGGAGTATAACAACCATCAAATAGGGCGTCAAAAGAGATAAAAATCACCCCGATTTGGCTATTGACTATGAAAAAACCCTAGTTTTCCCGAAATTTCACATATTAATCTCTTGCCAGCTTCCCCAGTTTGTTTTAAGATGGGTGAATTCCTGGGGAAACAAGATTTCCCCGCCTTTCAAAATTCTCTGCGTAAAGGAAGGATGAACATGGCTTTTAGTTTTACAAACTCAAAGAATCGCACGTATTACCTGCATATGAAGGAAACTCAGTTGAAGAACGGCCGTAACCAGACCATTTACTTCTTCGCGAAAGAAGTGAAAGAAGGCGCTCTAGATGACGTACCAGCTGGTTATGAAGTCTCTGAGAGCCGCAACGGGTTGCCCGTCCTCAAAAAAGTTAAATAACCGATTTCTGGGAACGTAGCAAAATCCTACATTATCAGGAGCCTCAGTCACTTTATGCTGAGGCTTTTTGTATTTCTAGCCGTGAGGAAAATATGATAGCCGACCAGATGCGGCGACTGTTTTCTTACAACACATGGGCGTGGCAGCATGTTTATGCTTGTGTCGAAAAGCTGGATGATACAGCTTACCATGCCCCCCGTTCTCTTTTTCAAGGGTCGATCCATTCCCTGCTTGTGCATAGCATGTCAGCCGAGCAGATTTGGTTTGTGCGTTGTCACGGTGAAAGCCCAAACACGCTTTTCAATGCGGCTGATTTTGCTGATTTCGCTGCTGTGCGTGCGCAATGGGGGCCAATTCGACATGGCTGGGCCAATTACTTGCAATGGTTAAGCGATGAGGATTGCAAGAAGTTTATTAATTATCGCAATACAAAAGGTCAACCTTATTCTGTTCGCCAGTTAGACATTTTGCAGCATGTGGTCAACCACGCCACAGAGCACCGCAGTCAACTCGCGCTTGTTTTGCACGAAGTTGGCTTCCCCACCGAACCCCTGGATTACATTCTCTTTCGCACCCGCTTGTAATAAAAATAACGAGAGATTGAGAGGCTCGATGGCAAGCTCTCAATCTCTTTTGGCTGCAAATCTGACGGCGAGCGCAAGCGCCGTTTAGACGTGTGTCAGGGCGTTGGCGAGATCCGCTATCAGGTCTTGGGCATGTTCAATGCCCACTGAGATGCGCACAAGCCCCGGATTTACGGCTAATGGCGAATTGGCTACCGAGGCATGGGTCATGGGGGCTGGCAGCTCAATGAGGGATTCGACGCCGCCCAATGATTCTGCCAGGGTGAAGAGTTGTGTGGTACGGGCGACTGCGCGTGCGGCTTTTTCTCCCCCGTGTAAGATAAATGAAATCATGCCGCCAGGGCCTTGCATCTGGCGTTGTGCCAGTTCATATTGCGGATGGGTGTCCAGGCCAGGGTAAATGACTTCGGCGACGGCCGGATGGTCGGCCAGGAATTGTGCAATTTGCAGGGCGTTGTGGCTGTGCTGCTGCATACGCAGTGCCAGGGTTTTGATGCCGCGCAGGGTCAGGAAGCAATCCATGGGGCCGGGGACGGCGCCAATGGCATTTTGCAGGAATTTGAGGCGCTCGTAAACGGCCGTATCGTTCAATATCACCGCACCGCCCACCACATCAGAATGGCCGCCAATGTACTTGGTGGTGCTGTGGATGACAAAATCGGCACCGAGGGTTAACGGCCGTTGCAGCATGGGCGAAGCAAACGTGTTATCTACCCCCAGCCATGCGCCCTGCGCATGAGCGATTGGCGCAATGGCGGCAATGTCACTGATGCGCAGCATCGGGTTGGTGGGGGTTTCTAACCAGACGAGCTTGGTGTTGGGCTGCATGGCTGCGGCAACGGCCGTTGCGTCCGTTGTATCCACAAAGCTAAAGGCAATGCCATAATCCGCCAATACCTTGTCAAACAGGCGGAACGTTCCGCCATACACATCATTCCCTGACAAAACATGATCGCCAGGTTTGATCAGGCGCAGCACCGTATCAATGGCCGCCATGCCAGAAGCAAAAACCAGCGCATGCTGGCCTCCTTCCAATGCGGCCAGTGCCGTTTGCAGCGCCGTCCGTGTCGGGTTGTCGGTGCGCGAATACTCGTACCCTTTATGTACCGCCACATCTTCTTGGGCGTAAGTTGAGGTTTGATAAATGGGCGTCATTACTGCGCCGGTGTGCGGGTCTGGTTCCATTCCCGCATGAACAGCCAACGTTTCTACATGAAATGTCATTTTCACTTTCACCTTATTTTTGAAATTGACCAATCTGTATCTTTACCGGCATCCACCCTCAACTCCACTTTACCACAACATCTAAAATCGTGTCGGCTGCCATGTCGCCCTGATCGGCCGCATTTGAAAGATGGCGCAGCACTTCACGCGTTTTCAAAATTTCCATGACATGATGCATGTCCTCTGGCCCCTGGAACAAGACGGCCAAACTGCGCCGATAGGCGTGCTCCACTTGATTTTCCAGGCTTTTGATGCGGCGTGCATGTTCCGCGGCGACGCCAGGGTGATCGAGTAGGCGCTGCATCGCCAGATGCAGTTCATTGGCCATGCCGCGCAGCAAGTCGGTGATTTCAATCACGGAAGCTGGCGGGTCGAGCTGGAAGATTTCAAGTTCCTCAACGGTGTCGTAGACATAATCAATGAAGTTGTCTAGCGCCCTGGTTAAGGCAAACAAATCTTCGCGGTCGATAGGCGTCACAAATGTGTCCATCAACTCATGCACAAAAATGCGCTGAATTTCATCAGCTTGCTGCTCAACTTCACGCGCATAGGCACTCTTTTTTTCGTTTCGTTTTTTGAGATACCCTTGCAATGCTTCAACGGCCGTTACCGTATAAGCGCCCTGCTGCACCAACATTTGCATAAAGTTGTTTTGTTTTGGTTTGAAAAATCGCCGCAGCCATTCCATCTGCATCTTATCACCACCTTATCCACTCAATAACTTTCCTGAAAAAGTCTGAAAGCTCACTTCATGCCCAAAATCCGCACCATGACAAAATAGCTCCCGGCTGCCAGTGCGGCGGAAATGGGAATGGTCAAAACCCAGGCCACCAACATGTCGTAGCCAACCTTCCAACGCACTTTTGTCAGGCGCTCCGCCATGCCTGCGCCCATGATGGAGGAACTCATGACCTGGGTTGTGCTGACCGGGCCACCGAAAACGGCCGCTCCCAAGATAATGCTGGCACCGGCAATTTGCGAAACAAAGCCATGTACAGGGCGAATCTTGTAAATGCGGCTGCCCAATGTTTTGATCAAGCGCCAGCCGCCGAGCGCGGTGCCCAAAGCGATCATGCTGGCGCTGGCGGCAATCACCCAAACCGGCACGGCAAATTCATCAATGTTGCCATTAACCAGTAAGCCCAGCGTAATGATGCCCATTGTTTTTTGGGCATCGTTGGCACCATGGCTTAAGGCGAGGCCAACGGAAGTGAGAATTTGTGCTTTCTTGAAAAAGCGATTGATGCGCGGTGTTGCGCCGCGTGCCAGGAACAAAGTCACATTCATCAACAAGTAGCCGACAATCATGCCCAAGATGGGGGAGACGAACAAAGCCGTCGTGATTTTGATTAAGCCGCTGGTTTGAATGGCATCGAAGCCCTGGCTGACGGCAACTGAGCCAACAATGCCGCCGACCAACGCATGGGAGGAGCTTGAGGGGATGCCTAAGCGCCAGGTTATGAGATTCCACATCACGGCAGAAAGCATGGCGGCAATGACGACCGGCATGGTGACATAGACAGGGTCTGTCAGGTCTTTGCCAATGGTCTCGGCGACGGCGACGCCAAACAAGAATGGCCCTAAAAATTCGGCCGCGGCGGCCATCCACAGCACGCGGCGCGGTGACATGGCGCGTGAGGCAATTGGTGTGGCGACGATGTTGGAGCTGTCGTGGAACCCATTGAGAAAATCGAAAATGAGAGCGCAAACAAGTAAAACGATTAGTGTTGAACTCATAAGAACGTCCTGTTAACAAATTGTTAACAAAAAAGGATTGGGAGTATAGATGGTGTCGATTATTTAAGCAAATCAACTGGATTGTTGGTGGGGAGAACGTGGTGCGCACGGCCGTTGCCCTTGTTTTTTAGGGAGGATGGATACAATTGGGCCTCATGGTAGCGCTAAACAAGCTGCGGATAACGGCCGTTTCCCATCCCATTTTTGCCCTTCTGCCCCTGGTGGTGGGTGGGTTGGCGGCAACACGCCTGCTCTACGAGCTGTTGTTTCCGCGATGGTTGTGGCTGGCACGGCCGTTTCCCGCCATGCTCCTCGCGCTGCTGTTTGCCGGGGCTGCCTGGTTGCTCATCCGGCGCACATTGCCCGCCAAATCGGGTGCCGCCTGGCTGCCTTTGTTCTTGAACTTGATTTACCTGCTCCAACCGGATGTAAATTTGGTAAACGGCCGTTTCCTGTTTGCTATGACCATCTGGCTGGCGGTTGTTCTGCTTGTCCTTCCCGATACCTCGCACCCCCGGCGCGAGGGCGTGCTGCTGCTTTGGCTGCTGCTTGCTCCCATTTATTTGCTGACAATGTCTACGGCCGTTGGCCGTGCCGACACCTTTGAATTCCAGGTGGTCGCGCCGCAATTGGGCATTGCCCATCCTACCGGCTATCCGCTTTACCTGCTGCTGGGCAAGCTGTGGACGCTGCTCATCCCGCTGGGGTCGGTGGCCTGGCGCTTGAATGTGGGAACGGCCGTTTACGCCTTGCTGGCTACCACATTACTCTATCTAACCGGACTGCGCCTGCTGCGCCAGCCCATTCCGGCATTGTTGGGAGCCATTACGCTGGGCATCACGCCCACCTTTTGGAGCCAGGCCATTGCCGCCGAAGTCTATTCACTGCACGCGCTCATCGTTAGCAGCGTGCTGCTGCTTGCCTTGCACTTGCTCCCAACACAGTTGGCGAAAAACAGCCAGCAACCGGCTGCTGCGGAACGCCAGCAGATTACCGATCAGCAATTACCGGGTAAGATGATGCGCGATTGGCGACCATTGGCTATGGTGTTCCTTGTTGGCCTCGGTCTTACCAACCATCTTACTTCTGTCTTTCTTTTGCCCACGGCGGGGCTTGCCCTCCTGTTTATCGGTGCCATCAGCCAGCAAAAATCGCTGCGCTCCAATCTCCGTTCGCTCTTCACATTTGCACTTTTCTTTCTGCTGCCCCTCACCCTTTACGCTTATCTGCCCCTTCGTTGGGCAGCGCTGCATGATGAAGGAATGGGATTCGGCCGTTTCCTGGATTGGGTGATCGGTGGCCGTTTTCAGGACGCATTGCAATGGGCTGCCTGGCTGCACGACCCAACTCGCTATGCCATTATCGGCCGGCTCTTGGTGGACAATTGGGGTGCGCTTAATTTGGCTCTGGCCGCAATCGGCTTGCTCTACCTGGCGATACGCCATTGGCGTGCAGCCTTGCTGCTTTTCCTGGCCTGGTTTGGCTTCAGTTTCTACGCGCTGAACTATTATGTTCCTGACCTCGCCGTTTTTCTTATGGGGGCGCATGTCGTCCTCACGCTGTGGTGGATGGCTGGCGCCGCCGCCTTGCTGCACATTAGCTCTGTCGCCGTTCGCACCGCAATTCCTACTCTCCAGGCTGCGGTTTACACGCTGCTCTTCATGCCCGCGCTGCTTTTGTCTATGACCACCTGGCCGCTGGTCGATCAGGCGCAGGATGATGGCTTGATGCAGTGGGGAACGGCCGTTCTCGATCTCCCGCTTGCCGCCAATGCCGCCATCCTTGCGGACAGCGAGAAAATCGCGCCGCTCTACTACTTGCAGCAAGCTGAAGGCGTGCGCCCCGATTTAGACATCATGGTGCTGCCGGATGAAGCCGCCTATCGCGCCGAATTAGACAAGCGCATCGCTGCCGGACAAACCGTCTATCTGGCTCGCTTCTTGCCTGGGCTGGAGGGGATTTATCATTTGCGGGCCTTTGGTCCCCTCACCGAAGTCAGCCCCAAACCCTTAACGCAGCTGCCGCCGACGGCCACGCCCACGACGCTATCCTGGCAAGGTGTTGAACTGGCCGGTTATGTGTTGGCGTCTGCTTCTCCGTATGGCGCACGCGAAACGGCCGTTACCCTTTACTGGCAAACTTCCCAACCCATCACCCAATCCTTGTACGTTTATGTGCGTTGGCAGGGGCAAGCGCCGCTCAATGCCAGCGGCCAACACGCCGCACACAACAATTACCCCACGTTGGCCTGGGATGCCGGTGAACTGGTGTCTGATTTTTACCGACTGCCGCACCCTGTCAGCCCGGTGGCGCAGACGTTGGCCCTACAAGTCGCTTTGGCGCCGCCCTTCACGCCAGCCGCTGCCCTGCCTTGGGAAACGGTGACAACTGTCAATGTGCCCGCCACGGCCGCTTTGACGCTGCCGCACTCCTTACGCGCTCAAGTCGGTGCGGGCACCATGCTCAGCGGCGCACAATTTGCAGCTACCATTCGCCCGCAAACGCCGCTGCCCGTCACACTCACCGGCTTCGGTGATCCCGCGGCCATTCAGCTTTCCTTGCTGCCCCTGACCGCTGCCAATGGGGATGAAGGGGTGACGAATTCCCAATCTCCCGTAGCCAATCTTTCTCCCTTTGCGACAACCTTGAGCCTGGACACGGACATGGGAAACGGCCGTTATGCCCTTGTTGTGCAAACAGACTCGGCCGCACGTTGTGGCTGGCTGCGACCGCTCAGCCGCGGTTGCGTGTTGGGGGAAGTGACGGTGAATGGTGCGCCGCTTCCCGCTGGGGCGACCAACTTTGACGACAAAATTGCCCTGCTTGATGTCGCCATTCCCGACACGACATTGCAGCCTGGGGGCTTGCTGCATCTCACCCTCACCTGGCAGGCATTGGCGGCCATCCCTGCCGATTACACCGTTTTTGTGCAAATCTTAGACAGCGATGACCGCATTGTGGGGCAGGTGGATGCCTGGCCGGTGCAAGGGACGCGCCCCACCAGCCAATGGACGCCGGGCGAAATGGTCACCGACCCCTATGTGGTGCAGTTGAGCGGCGAGATGCCCCCTGGTCAATATCGTTTGATTGTGGGCTGGTATCTGTTGGCCGATTTGCGTCGCTTGCCCGTGCTGGACGAGGCTGGTGCGCCAATTGACGATAAATTTCTCGTGCCCGGTTTGGCCGTCGCTGGCGCACTCACGCCGTAAATGGATGGTTCCTGGCTGAATGCGTGGGTTATGCTTCTGTGGAGAAGTCGGCGGCAACGGCCGTTACCGCCAACTTGCTGCTAAAGCGCGGGTCAACCGTCACCCCCAAAATGATGTTTGCTTCAGGATGGATCACATCTTGCAAAATCCGCGTCGCATCCTGAACATCTGTCAGATTGGCTTCTGGCCCAATGGTCAAATGCAGCAGCAGCCGTCGTGCGCCATGAATGCCGCGTCCCTGGCTGTGCGCGTATAAGGCGCGGCGTGCCGCCCGTCGCGCATATTGTGTGCCTTGTGCCTCGCCGGTTGTCAAAATGGCTGTTCCCTGTCCACCTGTCGTGCTTTTCAAATCGGCCAAATCCAGATTGATGAGACCAGAGGCATTGACCAGGTTGTTCAGGGCATGGATCGTGCGCACGACATCCAGCTCGGTTTGCTGCCATGCGGCTGTTTGTGCGCCAATCACCAGCAAAAGATCAACGTCGCATTGCAGCAAGGCCATGTGCGTATGGGTTGTCTCTTGCAGATGGGCGGGAAACGGCCGTATCACCACCAATGCGCTCATCATGTCCAGGGCACGCGTCGTCTCGATGACAACCTGCGCGACTCTGGCACAAGCCGCTGTTTCCAGACTGGTGACAAGGATGACCATATCCGCGCCGCTGAGCGCATGATACAGTTTTTGCCGTGCAGCAGATGGAAACGGCCGTTCCTCAGCCGGGCGATCATCATCATCGCCCCCATCGCTGGCGAAAATTTGCGTTGACACGGCCGATTTAACCGCCTGTGTCATTTGTGTATGGATGGCAATAAAATCCGCGCCATACAAATTGCCGCTGAGCATGGCCTCCAGCGCGTGCAAACCACGCTCGCCAGTTGCCACAACACGCACACGCGCATGGTCAATCCGCCCCCCTTCACGTTTCATATTCCTTTATTTTCTTTCAACCTTTTTATTTGTGGAGATAGTCGTTCCTCTTCTCAATGAACGAGCCTGTTTACAGATTGTGCGCCATCATAGAAAAATCCACCCGCCCTGTCAACTTAATTGCGGGCTGTTTTATCGCCACATCTGTTTATCAGCCGCCTGCTTGCCGGTGAACTTGACAACGCTGTAGTTTTGTTGTAGTATTGCAACACATACCTAGTGTAGTATTAAAATCGAATAATTTGGCACCCATAATGGCTTGAGTTTCAAACGCTTGGCTTCATCATGGTTGTTCCCGCGGTATAGAGTCATGTACCAGGTGAGACGATTGGGTTTCTGCCACTAACGGCTGACTGCATCCTGGCAAAAAAAGTCAAAGAGGGCTGTTTTCAATATCTTCTTTTACTTTTGCCTGCCCGCAATATAGTCTCTCCCATCTTAGACAAGGGGGAATGATGTTGAGTCCGTTCATCACTGTAGACAATAAGCTGTTCCTGGGACGGGTCGAAGAACAGAAGCAATTTCGTGCCGCTCTAAAAGAATTATTAGATGCAACAGAATCAGATAATTTCCCTTATGTATGTTTGCTGCATGGCGATGGTGGGATTGGAAAAACCACATTAGCCAAACGATTTCGTGACATTGCGACGGTTGAAAAACCGTTTGCCGACGCCTTCGAATATTTATGGGTAGACTGGGAAGACGAGCGCAAAAAGCTTGCCGGTTTACAAGTAGGGCGTGAAAACGTAACGGCCGAAGTCGTTTTCAAAGGCATCTATACAGCAGCCATTCGTAAAAAATGGGGGCGCCAATTCCCTGCTTACCGTAAAGCATTGGAGCAGGCAAACGAGGCGGAGCAAAAAGTCGCCGAAATCCTCACGCGTGAGGATAGCTGGGAAGAATTAGCGTTGCTGCGCAGCGTTGGCGTTGGCGCAATTGCCAAAATTATCCGCACGCGTATCCCCCTCATCGGTGACAGCGGCGAACAACTGGTACAGACATTCCTCGACGCCGGTGTGCAGGTGGGGGCCGAACAAGCCGCAAAATTACGCGCTATCCTCGAAACTTATCTGCGTGCTCGCCTCAAACCTGGCTTTTTTGACCATTTCCTCAACCCAAACGAACAACTGGCACACGCTCTGGCGCGTGGGCTGGCTAAAGTCGCCGAAAAAAAACGGCTGATCGTCTTCCTGGATTCGTACGAAGTTGTTGATCGTGCTGACATCTGGATACGCTCTGTGATTCGTGCTGCCGGTTCGCGCGTGATGTGGGTGATCAGCGACCGCAACGATCTCGTACACAGCCGTCAGTTTGGCAATGAATATTTCAAAGGCTATGCTGACGACAGCCCACGACGTTTGCTGGCATATCGGATGCATCCATTGGCCGTTGACGATATTCACCAATACTTTGCGGCGCAAGATCGCGCCTTGTCCAAAGAAGAAGCAGAAGCCATTAGTCGAGCGACGCGTGGCATTCCGCTGGCTGTACAGGAAGCGGCCGACGTTTTGAGTGCCGGAGCCACCTTCGCCGAAGTCGTGGGCGATTTGTCTGACGTTACTCCTGGCGATCAAATTGTACGCCGCATGACCGACCGGTATATGCAGCATGTGGTGGCAGACAGCGACCGGCAGGCGATTTACGCATTGGCCCTGGCGAGAGGGGATGTGGATGTGCTGCGTGCGATGGTTGCGCCAGAGGAGAGCCGCGCGTTTGACCTGGATGCGTTGATTCATCGTTTGGAGCGGGATTATGCGTCTGTTCATGCCGACCGCGCACGCCTTCATGATGATCCCTCGTTGTTTATCCGCGAATACTTGAAGGCAGAAGTGCGCCGTTCGGGGACGTTGGTGCGTCAGTTGAACCAACAGGCTGTGACGGTGCTGCGCCAGCGCCTCAGTGACGCGGAAAAGCAGACGGAGCCAATCGAAACGCGCTGCCAGGATGAATCCTGGGTGCAGTGGGTGCTTGATTTGACGGAATCTTTGCTCTGGCTCGATGAAAAGGAGACGTGGC
Organism: Ardenticatenaceae bacterium; assembly: GCA_020634315.1. GTDB lineage: Bacteria > Chloroflexota > Anaerolineae > Promineifilales > Promineifilaceae > JACSRF01. The sequence goes on from JACKBV010000017.1 coordinate 12,088, forward strand.
ATTGGTTGACGCCCCGTTTTGTTGAGGGGTTGGCTTACAATGCAGATTTGTGCCGGGGTTTGTTGGCTGTGTTGGCGGGGTGGCGTGAGCAGTTGAGTGAAAGTGGGCAGCAGGTGTATGTGCGCTTAACGGCCGTTTACAACACCCAACCCGCGCTAGAAGATGAAGCCAATATGTTGCAAGTCTTGCAGCGTATGGCCCAACAGGGCTGGTTTGATGGGCCAGGCGTCGCCGAGCGGCAGGCGATCTTGCAATGGCGGCAGGGGCTATTGGCGCAGCGCCAGCGCCGTTATGAGGCCGCACTGCGGGCTTATGAAGCTGCCGAAGCGGGCATCCCGCCCGCTGGCATCGTTTTACGGCAGCACCTGGCTGACGCGTTGGAAGGGGTTGCGCGGCATGCCATTTGGGTGCAGCCATCGGGAAACCCCGGCGCAGCGCTCGACGTGGAAGCGATTTTGCAGAAGGTTGTCGCCTGGCAGCCGCAGCGAGCCAGTGGCTGGTATTACCTGGGGGTGGTCACAGAGCTAGACGGCCGTTTCCCCGAAGCACTGGCCCATTACGAGAAAGCGTTGCAAATTGACCCCAAATACGCGATTGCCCATCAGGGCATTGGCAGCGTGCAGCAAGCGTTGGGGAATGCCGATGCCGCTTTGCAAGCGTACCGCCAGGCCGCCAGATTAAATGCGCAGTTTGCCGCGCCGCACATTGGCATGGGCGAGGTTTACCAGAAGCGTGGTGCGCGTGCGGAGGCCATTAAGGCGTATCGCAAAGCGGTAACTTTGGAACCACAGGCCAGCACGCCGCATTTGCGTTTGGGGGCTTTGTATCTGGCGGAAGGCCGGGATGAGGAAGCGCGTGCCAGTTATGAAACGGCCGTTTCCCTTTCCCCAAACGATGCGGCTGCCCATGCTGGCCTGGGGCAAACCTACGCGCAAACTGGGCAGACAGAAGCGGCGCTTGCCGCTTACCAGCAAGCGCTCCTGCTTGAACCAGAAAATGCGGACACATTGGCGGCGATGGGGCTGTTGTTGTGCGAATTGGGGCGATTCCAGGATGCGCAAGTTGTCTTCCAAAAAGCGATTGCCGCTAATCCTCATCACGCCGCCGCCTATGTCGGATTGGGGCGCGTGCAAATCGCGTTGCAGCAGCCACGGGCAGCGGTTGCGGCGCTGCAACAAGCCATCGCTCAGGACAGCGATTATGCGCCAGCGCAGATTGCGTTGGGGGATGCCTATATGGCGCTGCGGCAATGGGAGCACGCCTTGTCTGCTTATGAGCAGGCCGTAAAACTGGGTTCCAGTCCGGCGTCGTCCCTCGTCAAATTGGGGAATGCACAGGCTGCGCTGTTACGATGGCCGGAAGCGGCCGTTTCCTATGAACAGGCCATTGCCCAAGGCGACCGCTCGCCGCAGCCCTACCTCGGTTTGGGGCATGTCTACCAGGCGCAGCAGCAATTTGTCCAGGCGGCAGAGGCTTACCAACAGGCGTTGGCCTTAGATGAGCAAGCAGCCCTGGCCCATGTCGGGCTGGGGCAAATTGCCATGCAGCAAGGAGATGTGCCAGCGGCGACAGCGGCGTATCAACAAGCGATACAGTTGGACGACACCTTGCCTGACCCTTACGTTGGCCTGGGCGCGTTGCGCCGCAGAGAAGCAGCCTGGGAAGAGGCGCAGGCGGCATATCGTCAGGCCTTGCAGCGCAGTCCAGAGCATGTGCCTGCGCTTGTCGGATTGGGCGACGTTTATCTGGCGCAGGGCATGGTCACTGAAGCCTCCCTGGTTTTGGCGCAGGCTGTGCAGTTGGCTCCGCGCTACGCGCCGGGGCATGTTGGCCTGGCGGATGTTGCCTATCACCAGGGCCAATATCAAGCCGCGCAGGCAGGGTATGAAAGGGCGTTGGCGCTAGATGGGGCGCTGGCTGCGGCGCAGGTGGGGCTGGGAAATGTGCATCTGGCGCAGGCCGCTTATGCGCCAGCGCTGGCGGCTTATCAAGCTGCGCTGGCGGCTGCACCTGATTGTCCCAACTTCCCTTATGAGCATCTCGGCGCGGCGTACAATGCTCTGGGGCGGTATGATGCGGCGGTGCAGGCGTATGAACAGGCGTTGGCGGTGGGGCGTGGTACGGCCGTTACCTATGTCGGATTGGGCGACGCGTATCAAAACCGCCAGCAGTGTAGCCATGCGCTAAAAATGTACCGGCAGGCGCTTAGTTTGCAGGCGGGGCAGGCGGACGCGTGGCTGGGGATTGGGCAGATTTATGCGCGATACGGCCGTTTTGAGGAAGCATTACAAGCGCTGCGGCAAGCGGTGAAGATTGAGCCACAAAGGCCTGCTTTGCAAATCGAGTTGGGGCATACGTATCGGCGCACGCGCCGCTTTGACCTGGCGCAGCAAGCGTATGCGCAGGCATTAGAGCTGGCTCCCTTGAGCGCTCCCGCTTATGTCGGCATGGGGATGGTTTATTTGCACCAGGAGCAGCTCGAGGAGGCGCGTAAAGCCTTCCTCAAAGCGCGTGATTTGGAAGTAACGGCCGTTGCTTCTACAACGGCCGTTGCCTGTGCCGGATTGGGCCACGTTTACCTGCGTCTGGGTCAACCAGAAAAGGCACGGGATGTCAGCCAGCAAGCATTGTCGCTAGACCCCAATTGCGCCGAAGCACACTTCAGCATGGGCAATTTGTGGGCAGAAGCTGGCGATTGGCGGCAGGCGCTTGCCGCTTATCAGCAGGCGGTGGCGCTCGATCCCTGGCTGTTGGCGGCGATGATTGGTTTGGGCGATGCGTATCTGGCGTTGTCCTGTTGGGCGGAGGCGCAGGACGCCTATGAGAAGGCGCTGGCTTTGGATAAGCAGGCGGCGCTGCCTCGTCTGGGGCTGGCGGCCATTTATCAGCATCAGGGGGATACCGGACGAGCTTTGCGTATTGTGCAGCAGGTCATTCGGACGGATCCCGAAAATGGGACGGCGCATTGGCGCATGGGGGCGTTGTATGCCGCGCAGGGATGTGCCGATGATGCTGTTCAGGCGTACCGGCGGGCGCTGCAATTGGGGCTGGATACGGCCGTTATCTGGACACATCTCGGCGACGCCTACCGTTTGCGTGGACATACGGCCAACGCGGCTGACGCTTACCGGCAGGCATTGACGCGCAATGCGCAATGGACGCCAGCCTATGTCGGGCTGGGACAGGTTCATATGATGCGCGATGCGTTTGCGGAAGCCCTGGTGGCGTATCGGCAAGCGGCGGCACAAGACCCAACCCATATTCCGGCGCATTTGGGATTGGGGCAGGCTTTTCGCGCAAATGGACAATGGCAGGAGGCTGCTGCTGCTTTTCAGCGGGTACGGGAGTTAGACCCGACACACATTGCCGCGCAGCTTGGGTTGGGCGATGTATATGCTCAGTTGCAGCGGTATGATGCGGCGATTATGGCTTATCAGGCTGTCTTGGCTGAGGATGGGCAAAATGGGGCGGCGCATTATGGGCTGGCTGTGGTTTATCAGGCGCAAGGGCGGTTGGCTGATGCTTTGGCCGCGTTTATGGCCGCGATAACGGCCGTATCGGATTGGGCCGATCCGCATGTTGGTTTGGGTGATGTGCGCTGTGCGTTGGGGCAGTATGAGGCGGCGCAAGCGGCGTATGAAGCGGCTCTGACGTTGGATCCAACCCATGTGCAGGCAAATGTGGGGATGGGGCAGGTTTGTTATCGCCTGGGTGCTTATGATGCGGCCAGGGCGGCGCTGCTGGCGGCATTGGCGCTGGATGCGCAGCATGTTGCTGCTTTGACCAGTCTGGGGAAAGTGCTGGCGGCACTGGATCGCGCGGAGGATGCCATTAATGTTTATCAGCAGGCTTTGGCGTTGGCTCCGCAAACGGCCGTTTACCATGCTGAATTAGGCGCTATCTACACCCAGTTTCGGCAGTATGACAACGCCATTGCGGCGCTGCAACAGGCACGCCAACTCGATCCCCATTTCATACAACCATTGACCGGGCTGGCGACCGTTGCCCTGGAACAGCGGCAATATAAGCAGGCTCTGGCTTACTGCCGACAGGCGTTGGACATTCACGCGACAGACCCTACTGTGCATACGGTACGCGGGCAAGTGTTGGCGGCACAAGGCCAGCTTGATGGCGCTATGGCTGCTTACAAACAGGCGGTGGCCCTGGACATTACCTATGCGCCAGCGCATGTGGGGCTGGGGGGGATTTACCTGCGCCTGGGCAACCATGCACGCGCGATGAATGCGTTGCAGCAAGCCATTAAGCTTGATGTCACCTATGCTCCTGCTTACGATTATTTGGGTGATTTGTATAGGCAGGATGGGGAATTGGCGCAGGCAACTAAGGCGTATCAGCGCAGTCTGGCAATGCGACCGGGGCGGGCGAAGCCACACTATGGGCTGGGGCAGGTTTATTTTGCCACCAGCCAGTATGAGGCCGCGCTGATGGCGTATCAGTCTGCATTGGAAATTGAACCGAATTGGGCTGCGCCGCACAGTGGCCTGGGTGATGTGCAGCGGGCATTGCGTCATTGGGAGGAGGCGTTGGCTGCGTATCGCCATGCGATTCATTTGGATGCGACGTATGCTGCGGCGCAAATTGGCTTGGGGTTTGTCTATATCCATAGTGAGCGTTATCACGAGGCGATTAAGGTGTTGGAAACGGCCGAAACGTTGTCTGTACAGAATACGGCCGTTTACCGTGGCTTAGGAGATGCCTATATTGGCTTAGGGTATTACGAAAAAGCACAATCTGCATACCAGCAAGCGGCAAACCTGGAAACCAAAGATGACATGGTTTATTGTGGGCTGGGGTACGCGCGTTATCAGCAGAAAGCGTATCATCCGGCGTTGGTGGCTTATCGTCGTGCTGTTCACCTGAATGCGCAAAACACCTATGCCCATTATGGCCTGGGTTTGGTGAATGCCGCGCTTGGCAAGCCCAAAGCGGCGCTCACAGCCTATTATCAGGCCATTAAGCTTGAGCCTGATTTTGCCGAGGCTTACTACCAGGTTGGTCAGATTTACATGGATATTGGGCAGTATGAAGAGGCGCATACGATTTATGAGCATGCTTATCAACTGCGCCCCAAAGACCCCAATTATCTCAATGGGTTGGCTGCCGCGCGTACGGAATTGGGGCAAACAGAAGGAGCACTGCAACTGTATCAGCAATCTATGAACCTGGACCCCAAACGCCCGGCAACACGTTATGGGTTAGGCGAGACGTTCCGCGCCCTCAAGCAGTATGATCAGGCGATTGCTGCTTATGAACAGGCCATTCGCCTGGATCGCAGCTATGCTGCGCCATACATGGGGTTGGGGGATGTGTATTGGAGCCTGGGACGGCCGTATGACGCTTTGACTGCCTACGAACGTGCGCTGCGCCAGGACAAAGACCACGCTGGCCCTTATGCTGGCCTGGGAGCCGTTTACTACAGTTTGAACAAACTCGATATGGCGATTACCGCTTACCGTAAAGCAATTGAGTTAAATCCAATGTATGCCATTGCTTATTATGGCCTGGGTAATTTGTATAAGGAAATGGGTAAGCTGGAAGAAGCTAGCATGCTTTATCGACGCGCGTTGGAGTTGAATCCGAAGCGGGCAAAATTGCATGGCGGGTTGGGGGATGTTTACAATGCGTTGGGGGATATGGGGCAGGCCATTGCTGCTTATCAAAAGGCCATTGCGCTTGATCCAGACGATGCTTATTCTCGTGGTTCCTTGGCTGGGGTTTACCGCAAATTGGGGCGTATGGCGGAGTATGAGGAGCAGATCACCGTTGCGCGGCAGTTGATGGCTGATGAAAATAAGTATAATCGCGCCTGTTTTGAGTCGATTTGCGGGAATGCGGATGAGGCGCTGGTGTTGCTGCGTGCTGCTTTAAATTTGGGCCAGGTTGAAAAGAAGTGGGTTGCTCATGACCCGGATTTTGATTTTATTCGTGAGGATCCCCGTTTTCGCGAGTTGTTAGATGCGTTTCCCTAAAAAGATTTCCTGATGGTGACATATATCCACGAATAAAAAGCGGAGATTGGGGATGAGGAGATAGGCTTTTCTCTGTTTTCCTTCTGTGTTCTCGGTGAATTTGCTGTGTGCCTGTGTCTAATCGAAAAGGTTCCCATTGCGTGTCGTATTCACGAAGCCTTCACGCTTTCTGATCTTGACATTTACTGCGATGGCAGAGTGGCAGATTTAGAATGAGCGTATGGATAGTTGGAAGTATGAACGCGGAGGGACAGGCATGAAATTGTTATTTATTCGCCATCGTAGTCACCGGTTATGTCCTTATTGTAGACGGCCGTTAATCTGGTGTACCTGCGATAATCATCATCGCTAAAGGCATCATTGTCACACATAGTTATGGGAGGCCAGTATTTTGTACTGGCCTTTTTCTTTGCCTGTTGGTCATGTTGGGCACGTATTCGCAGATTATACGTATGAACTGGCAAGTTGGATTGTTCTTGGCTGAGATCGCCCAATTTGGATAAAGGTTTAGTTAGCTCACCATTTTTCACGCGTATTCCTGATTACAATAAACGCCAATACTTTCGATGTCTTGTGCATCAAACTCAGATGAAGGAGCAAATGAGTAATGAGCGTGAAAAAACTATTGTTGTTATGGGCAGCTGCTTTGTGGGTGATGGCATTGGGAACGGCTTGTGGACTGCTGCAAGACCCGCCCGCGCCTAGTTCAACCCTGGAAGCTGTGCCCCTGGTCATTAACACGCCGGAAACGGCCGTTGCCACTGCGACCACGCCCCCCACTGCCACCGCCATCCCCACAGAAACGCCCGCTGAAACCGCGATGGAAGAGCCGACTGTCCCGGCAACGGCCGTTCCCGAAGCAACAGAAGAGCCGCCAACACCAGAGCCAACGGCCACAGAACCACCCAGCGATCCGATTATCTTTACAATTAGCCAGGCTGATTCCCAGGTTCGCTTTGAATTAGATGAGGATTTAGCCGGGGCACGCAAGACCGTTATCGGCGAAACAGACCAGGTTTCCGGCGAATTGGCGGTCAACTTTGATGCACTCTCCCTTACTCAGGTTGGCGTTATTTTGATCAACGCCCGCACCTTTGCCACTGATAACCAATTCCGCAATCGCGCCATTAATAACGAAATTTTGGATACAGAAGAGTTTGAGTTCATCACCTTTACGCCAACGGCAATCAATGGCCTGCCAGATAGCGTGGCGGTCGGTGCTGCGGTAGAATTTACCATTGTTGGTGAGTTGACCATTCGGGACGTTACCACTGAGGTGACTTTTGCGGTGACGGCAACGGCCGTTAGCGAGACCCAAATTAGTGGTACGGCGATGGCAACTGTGCTGCGCGGCGACTATGGCCTGGAGATTCCCAGTGTGCCCAATGTCGCCAATGTTGAAGATGAAGTTGATATTTACATTGATTTTGTGGCGAACGCCGCCAATTAATGCCAATAATCGCCAACCAGCAATCGGTTAACGGTTAGCGGCACTTGGTGATTGCCAGGATAGTTAGACCGATGACAAAGACGATTCTGGTTGTTGATGATAAAGAAAGTTTACGCACCCTGGTCAAAAGTTATTTGACACAGGAAGGATTTCGTGTGGTGACGGCGGGCGACGGCCGTGAGGCATTATTCGTCGCCCGCCAGGAAAAACCAGACCTGATCCTGTTGGATTTGATGATGCCCGAACTGGGCGGTTATGATTTTATGCGCGTCTATCGGCGTGAAGCCGAGACGCCCATCATCATCCTGACAGCAAAGCTGGATGAACCGGACAAGGTGTTGGGTTTGGAGATGGGCGCCGATGATTATGTGACGAAGCCGTTTAGTATGCGCGAATTGACGGCGCGTGTGCGGGCTGTGATGCGTCGTACAGGTCGGGAAACGGCCGTTGCCGATGTGCTGCGTGTGGGGAATGTGCTGTTGGATAGAAACGGCCGTTCCGTCAAAGTCAACGACCAATTTGTCGATCTGACCCCCTCCGAATTCGAGCTGCTGGCGACATTAATGGCGGCTCCTGGCCGTGCCTTCTCCCGTCTCGATTTGCTAGACAAATTACAAGGCGTCGCCTTCGAAGGATCAGAGCGAACAATTGACGTTCACATTCGCAATTTGCGCACCAAAATCGAAGACGATCCCAAAAACCCCCAGTACATCGAAACAGTTTACGGCATTGGCTACCGCCTTGCGCCAGAGCCTTAGTGTCGCGTCATGCGCTCCCTTTCCTCCAAACTCGTCATCGCATTTCTGTTAGTCAGTCTGATTGGAACCATTTTAGGGGCGATTTTTGCCGGGTTAACCACCAGCCGCCAATTCACCCAGTTCATGCTCGATCAGGCGCTCAATGGCCTGCGCGATAATCTGGCCGATTACTATGCGGCCAATGGCAGTTGGGAAGGCGTCAACACAGTATTCCGTTATTCGCGCTTCTCTCGTTCTGATCGTTCGGGAGACATGGTGGACCTGGCGGCACCTCTGTTGATTGATGTCACCGGGCAAGTTGTGTTTAATGGGACGAGCCATCGCTCCACGAAGTTTGTTTCGTCGCGTGAATTGGAACGCGCCCTTCCTATTGAGGTTGATGCGCAGGTGGTTGGCTGGTTGTTGCCCACAGAGGATATAAACCGCCGCTTACCGGCGTCCGCTGAGGCATCGTTTTTGCAGCGGGTGAATCAGGCCTTGTTTTTGGGTGCGTTGGGAGCAACGGCCGTTGCCCTCCTCATCGGCATTATCCTCGCCCGCACCTTGTCCCGTCCCATTCGTGAGTTGACCGGCGCAACCCGTGCCCTGGCGGCGGGCAACCTGGATCAAACCGTTCCCGTGCGCTCTGCTGACGAACTCGGCGAACTGGCAGCCTCCTTTAACCAGATGAGCGCTGATTTAACCCATGCCAGCCAACTGCGCCGCCAGATGACGGCCGATATTGCCCATGATTTACGCACGCCCCTCAGCGTCATCCTGGGGTATACCGAAGCCCTCAGTGAAGGCAAACTGCCCGGCTCCCCCGATGTTTACACCGTCATGCACCGCGAAGCACAACACCTCAACCATCTGGTCGATGATTTACGTACCCTTTCGCTGGCTGATGCAGGCGAACTACCCCTAACTCGTCGTGCCGTCGCCCCGGATGACTTGCTACAGCGCACCCTGCTGGCATATAGCCCACAGGCAGAATGCCAATCTGTCGCTCTGCGCCTGGAAATGGCTCCTGGCTTGCCCATCCTTCTGGTTGACCCAGAGCGTATGGCGCAAGTGTTGAATAATCTGGTGAGCAATGCGCTGCGTTATACCCCCAGCGGCGGCACCATCACCCTCGCTGCTGCGTCCACTCCTGACCATCAAGTACAAATCACCGTATCTGATACCGGTTCCGGCATTGATCCGCTAGATTTGCCCCATATCTTTGATCGTTTTTATCGTGGCGAAAAATCCCGCGCACAACAAGAGGGGGAATCAGGCTTGGGGCTGGCGATTGCCAAATCTTTGGTTGAAGCGCATGGGGGAAGCATCTACGCGACCAGTGAACCAGGGCATGGCACAATCTTTACCCTGACATTGCCCATTCCGGAAGAGATTTCACCGGCTGTCGCCGACCATCATGAATAAAAACCAACCTCCCGGAGGTTATCAATGGAAGGCTCGCCTCATGAGACGAACCTCCGGGAGGCTATTTTCGAAGGAAACGACATTCGTTTTTACTGGAAGCGCTTTTTCACCTGATGTACAACTTTCTGTACGGCTTTGTCAGGCCGGTTAGGGTCAAGTGCCGCTACGGGGGGCCGTCCCTGCACCTTTGCCTCTTCCAGTGCGTGGTGAATGAGCAAATGATTGTTGCGGCGCATGAAATCAAGCTGCGTCGCCTCCGGGTGAGCCTCTCCATCAGCTTGTTTGGCCTTGGCTAACTTTTCAGCCAGATTTGTGATTTCTGCGGCTGGCAAGTACGCGGCTGTCGTGCTGAATTCCAGATGATCATACACAGGAACCAGGCGTGACAGGATTACCTCACCTATCTCTACTGCGCCACGGCCTCCCGGCTCATGCACGTCAAACGTCTCGCCTGTCATGAAATCGTTCAGCACAAGCTTTTCGGCGTCATAATCGGTCAAGGTGTACGCCCACGCCGCACTGGCTTCTGCCATCCATTTGTCGAGCACGTCTTGCTGCACAGAGGACAGTTCTTCTCGCTGATCGGCGTAATAGGTGTCAATGGGACGAGAGCCATCGGGCAACGTGTAATCGAACATGAACCAGTCAAAATAACGCAGGGCCTCGTCCTGGCTCATCTCTTCAGCATTGTCAATGGTGTACAGCTCGTTCCAATACAGGGGCAATGCCTGGGCAAAGGCTTCGGCAAAGCGCTCATCACGCGCAAATTTGAGCAAATCACGCCGCAGGAACTGCGCGGCGGCAATCCAGTCACGCTTGTCTTTTTCTTTTTGCTGATCAATGGGCATGTGGCATTTTTTGTATTTCTTGCCGCTGCCGCAGTAACAGAGGTCATTCCGTCCTGGTTTGTCCATTTGACACCTCGCTTTCTAGTGCTGCCAAAATGGGCAGCAATTCATGTAACTGTTTGATGGTGAAATTCGGCCGTATCTTCGTATCCTTATACTGAAGATGTGGCGGCGACATCATCACACTTACCATACCCACCGCATTTGCCCCGGCAATGTCATTTTCTGGCCGATCTCCTACGAAAACAGCCTGCTCAGGAACAATGCCTAGCTGCTCAAGGACATGGTGGTAAATGGCCGGGTGTGGTTTCATATAACCAACATCTCCTGACGTGACTCGCGCATCAAAAAAGTCTAAGAGCTGGTAAGCTGCTAACTCTATGTCACGCATCCACATTGGCATCATTGAATTTGTTATTAGCCCCAGTTTATAGCCGCGTTCACGCAATGTCGTCAAGGTTGTTAGCGTATCTGGATACAAGACAACGTTGGGGACGGGCTGCCAGGCAAATTCGTGCAGGAGTGTGTCCAGGCCAATGCCGTTGATGTTAAGTTCTAGTTTGTCCAGCGTTTGCTGCATGGTTGCGGCAAAACTAACGCCGGTCCAATCTGCCTTTGCTACCTGCCACGCTTGAATGACTGTGTCCAGATAACAATGGAATAAAGTTTCACGGTCTGGTAGTGGGATTGCTTGTGCTTGTAAATAGGTGTAAACGTTGTCGATGTGGCGGCGATAGATTTCGCCGCCGTGAGTGGCCTGCCGTGACCAATCAACCAACGTGTCGTCAAAATCAAATAAAACGGCAGTAATGTTTGGCATCCCTTTTTCCCTTCAATCAAAGCTGACGTACGCCAGCCAGGCGATCCAATAACAAAATTACGCCAAACCCAACCACGGCCAGCAAAATAGCAAAGACAAACTCTGTGATGTCACTGCTGTTTGCGAGTGATGGTAAGATGTCGGCTTGCTGCGTGACAATACGCTCACCATAGCCATCAAGTACAAAGCTGCCAGCCGCATCTGTGAGCCATGCCTCATCCTGTTTCCAGGGCCACACTTTGCGCAGACTGCCCATCATCAAGCCAATGAGCAGGGCAACCGTGCCATCATGATACCGCCGAAAGAGCCAGCCCAGGATTTGGGCGAACGTGACCAACCCTACGAGTGCGCCGGCCGCAACTAGAGCCAGCGTCAGGATGTCGCGGTTGTTGACGGCGCTGAGGACGTATTGGTATTTTCCTAGCAGCACAAGGATGAATGCGCCGGAAATGCCGGGCAAAATCATGGCGCAAATTGCCAGTGCGCCACTGAGAAAGAGAAACCACCATGCCTCTGGGGTTTGTGCCGGGACAAGTCCGACCAAGACAAAGGCAGCGATACAACCGCCAAGCAATGCCAATCCCAGGGGCAGTGTCCACTGTTTGACGCGTTTGCTGACGACAAAGACGGATGCCAACACCAGACCAAAAAAGAAGCTCCACAAGTAGACTGGCTGGTTAACCAGCAGTTGTTCGAGCAGGTGGGACAAGGAGAGGATGGCAATGCCAATACCGAGCGAAACGGCAAGCATGAACTGCCAGTTTAAGATGGTCAGGGCATCTTTGATGCGTAATTTGAATGCTGCCTGGAGAAATTCTGGCTGGCCTAACATGCGAATGGAATCGATGAGTTCTTCGTAGATACCCAAGATGAAGGCCATTGTGCCTCCGGAGACGCCAGGGACAATATCGGAAGCGCCCATGGCGATGCCGCGTAATGTCAATCCGGCGTAGTCACGAAGTGTGCGTGTTTTTTTGGATGTGTGTGTTTCTGTTTGTGTTGTCGATTGGGTCATAGTTTATTTAGGCGGCGGGGCTGGTTTCTGTTTTTTGGCGGTTGCGCCAGTATTCGATGACCATTGGCAGGACGGAGATGAGGATGATGGCGATAATGACAAACTCAAAGTTTTCACGCACGATGGGGATGTTGCCGAAGAAGTAGCCCCGAAGATGAAGAGGGTTGTCCAGAGGAAGCCGCCGATGACGTTGTAGGTGATGAAACGGCCGTAATTCATAATCCCCACCCCGGCGACAAATGGCGCAAACGTGCGCACAATCGGCACAAAACGGGCCAGGACAATCGTCTTGCCGCCGTGCTTTTCAAAAAAGCGCTGTGTTTTTTCCAAATGTTCTCGTTTTAGAAAGCGAAAATCTTGTTCAAAGACGCGTGGACCGATTTTGTGCCCAATCGAATAGTTGAGCGTATCGCCTAAAATCGCCGCCGCAAATAAGAGAGGGTAGAGCAGCAATATTTTAAATGAGCCAATAGCGGCAAATGTCCCAGCCGCAAACAAGAGTGAGTCACCGGGCAAGAAGGGGGTGACGACAAACCCTGTTTCCATGAAAATGACGACGAACAAAAGTCCGTACGTCCAAACGCCATAATTGCGAATGACTTCATCCAGATAGGTGTCTAGATGTAAGAAAAGATCGAAAATTGTCCTGATGAATTCCATAAGTTTCTGTCTCCAGTTTTCAGTTTCCCTGAAAAGCAGGGCATTATAGCACACGTTTTTCAGAGGGTGCGAACGATAGGAACGGCCGTTCCCCTCCGCGCCGCCAACGTTAAGACCTCACTAAGATTGGTTGGCCTCGCTTGCAACCCCCATTACAATTCTGCCAGGTAAAGACCCCCGGATAAAAAAGCGCAGATTGGGAAAGTGGTGGAAACCCGCTGCTTCTCAATCTCGCCTAAACAAACAAAGGAGTAGCAAATGTTATCAATTGGTGATACCGCCCCTGACTTCACACTCATTTCTGCGGAAAACGAAAGCGTCAGCCTGTCTGACTTTCGTGGGCAGCAAGTCGTCCTCTTCTTTTACCCGAAAGCCGATACGCCCGGCTGCACCACACAAGCCTGCGGCTTCCGTGACAATTTCCCCGTCATCGAATCGGCCAATGGCACCGTTATCGGCATCAGCCCCGATGATCCCGCCGCCCTGGCTAAGTGGAAAGCAAAATTGACGCTGCCCTACGCTCTGCTGTCTGATGCCGATCATCAGGTGGCGGAAATGTATGGGGTGTGGGGCGAAAAGAAGATGTATGGCAAGGCGTACATGGGCATTGTGCGCAGCCATTTTGTGGTCGATGCTGAAGGTAAACTGGCCGATGTCCAGGTGAAGATCAGCCCACAAGATAGTGTCGAGCAGGCGTTAAAGACGCTGCAATAAAGATTTGGAGATTGGCAATGTCCAATCTCTACTCTTCTTTATTTACGTCCAGCGGCACAACGTTATCAGGGTAGGGGGAGCCAGCGGCGGTAACGGCCGTTAAACGCGGCCACGCATTCCCCAAATTCTCGTAAAAGCCAACCACTACCTGAAAATCAGTCGGCGGCACGGTGAAAGAGACCGTATCCGCCACAATCTCGCCAACACTCCACTGGCTGGTGGGGTAGCTGTTGGCCTGTGGCATGGCGTCGTTTTGCGCCACCAACTGCCCGCTCGCGTCAAGAACATGCACAAAGCGCGTGTAATCGTTTGCGATGACGGTCAGCGCTTCCCAGTAGAGGGTCAGCGTAACGGCCGTTTCCGTTTGCTGCCAGCGATAGCCGTGCAGTTGCATTAATGGGGTGTCGTCGGCGCGGAAAACGGCCGTTTGCGGCGTCATCTCCTGCGGCAAGGCAAAATTGGGCTGCTGTGGCTGAAATGCGCCATCTGCCCAACTGCCCAATCGTCGATTTAGCACCACATCCCCGCCAATTTCATAGAGTTGCACCATTAATGTTGCCCTGGCTGGCAGCCCATCTGGCAGGGGCAGCGCCAGCCAATCATCAATCCATTGCCCCGTCGGCCAACTGCTGCTGGGGCGGAAACCATAGCCCGGCTGTGTGTCAAATTGCGCCCACACCTGTCCCGCCTCATCCAGCAGGCGCAGCGAGACATTGTAGTTGTGCGTTAACGGCCGTTCCGTGTACCACGCCAACTGCCACTGCCACGCGCCATCCACATAGCTCTGATCAACGAGGCGCACAGCCAACGGCTGCGGAATACCGGCGACAGCGCCCGTCGCCGCCGTCACGCGCAAGGGTCGCAAAAACAGCTCGCCGCGTGTTTGCCCCGATGGCATCAGCGGTTCGCTGTTTGCCAGCGTCAGGCGCGGCACAATTCAGCCCGGATGGCGCATTGATGGGAATGGTCAGCGAGAAGGTGGTGTGCGCGGTTAACGGCCGTGTCTCACTTGCCAAAACTGGCGCATCGGCAAAGCGATGCGTGGCTGGCGTTGTCAGCGCCAACGTCGCCATTTCTCCTTGCGCATCCGTTACCTCCAGCGTAATGGCTATTTCCTCGCCCGGTGCAACCACATCACGCGCCCACATATATTGCTCCAGACGTGCGCCATCGCTGAACAAAACCCCGTCCGCATCGTGGTGCAAATATCCCATCTGCGCAAAATCCCAGGTGAGATCGGCATTGGAGCGGTTGAACTGCGGCCAAAAATGCACGGCAAGAATGAAAAGCGCAAAAGCGAAGCAGTAGAGGGCGATGGTTGTCACCGTTGAGCGATCTGGTTTGCTGATTTTGGTCGGTTTGAGCAGCCAGATTGTGAGCAATAGTGCCGCCAGCGACAGCAGTTCTGACGACAGGCGCACAGGCGTGCGCGTCAGGCGCAGGGTCAACGTCTGCGCACCGACCGCCGCATCCAGGCTGATCAGGCCGCTGCCCGGAGACGGCCGTATCGCCACCGCTTCCCATCCACCTCTGCCCTCCAGCCCGGCCAATACAACGTTGGCAGCACCAGCGTTGCCGCTTCGGTCACATCTAGCTGCCAGATTTGCCGGGTCGTTTGCCGTTCCACCAATGTCGTTGTGGCACGGCCGTTTAACACTTGCACCCGATCCCGTTCATCACGTTCCAGCCAGGGCGAGGTGTAAGGACGTGGCTGCACCGTTTGTGGCAAATATTCCGCGCTAATCGTTGTGCCGATATTGCCCGTAAACCATTCGTACTGCGCCAATTTTTCGGCCGTTACATCTTTATCCGTGAGGAGCAGATGATCTGTTTGCAGCCCGCCCAACCCGCTCAACAGCAACAGGGCGATGATGCCCGGCACCAGCCAACGCTGGCGCGGCAAATTGCCAATGCCACCAGCAGCCAGCGCTGCGGCAAATGCCTGAATGGAGAGGAAGCGCCACGGGAATTGGGTGAAATCCAGCAGGGGCAGATATTCCCACAGCCAGCGCGACAACGGCGTGATCATCACCGTTGCCACCAGCAAACTGCCTACGACAAACAACTTGTTCCCCGCCCCTTTGCGCTTTTGTGCCAGCAGCCCTACTAGACCGAGAACGGCCGTTCCCGCCTGCACCGCACCCATACGAAAAGCATTGCCCCCATCCGGGTTGTAGTCAAACAACAAACGCCACTGCACCAGGTCCCAGCCGCGAAAATGATTGCTGAAATGAAAATATCCTTCGGTTACTGGCCCTAACTGTGCCAATCCCTTTTCCGCCAGCGCCGGTACAAAAAACCACGCAGCCAGCGCCAACGCCAGCAGCAGCGCCAGTGCAGAAGCAAAAAGTGGAAAGAGAGGCGCACGCAAAGAGCGTGGAGATTGCGGATTGCCCTGTTCTGGGGCTGGCTCGCGCTTTTCGGCATATGGATGCCGGTATGCGGCATACGCCTTCAGCAGCAGGTAAAACAGCAAAAATGGGGAAAAGATGAGCGCAGAGATGTTGTGGCTGAGAATAAGCGCGGCATAAACCAGAGCCAGGGCCACAATTTGCCGTCGCGGCAGCGTGAACCCAGGAATTCGCCATTTGCTGTACGGCACACGAAATGCGGCATAGGGGATGCGGAACATGCCGTCTGCGGCCAGGATGACCCAGGGATACCAGGCCATCGCCCAAAATTCGGCGAGTGAGTCGCCGCGCACATACACGTTGACCATGTGGAAGGGGGCGATGGTATAGGCAACGGCCGTTACCAGGGCCACCCATTCGTTTCGCCACCAGCGCCGTGCCAGCGCAAACATCCCCGCCGCCGCCACCACAAACGCCGTCACCTGCGACAGCTGAATGGCACGCACATAACTAAACCCAAACAACCGAAAAACGGCCGTGATGTAAATAGAAAGCGGCGCGTAATAATTGTAAAACGGGTATCCGTAGCCATAATTCGCATCTGGCATCCAGCGCACCGGGAAATGTCCATCGCGAACGGCCGTTTCCAACTGCTGCAACCGCTGCAACAAAAACGGGCTGTCGCCGCCGCCACGCGTGTTCAGCAATCCGGGTTCCGCCAGCAAAGGCAAAGCGGCGACCACTGCCAACAGCAGCGCCGCCGCCCAAAACCAATTCATGCGGAACACGCGAGAAGCCAAACGCGAAGCACGCCCGCTCAATCTTGTCATGATTTATTATGCATCAGCCGTCAGCGCCGCCAGGAATCCGGCAGCGCTGACAGCGAATAGATTCTCGTCTAGCCCGTTTGCCGCCGCAAAAAGGCGTATAACAGCCCACCGAGCAGTATCACCGCCAGACCAATCACCACCAGCCCGACAATGACGGTTGTATTCATGCCGCTGTCCGCTGCCGGAGCTGCGCTCTCTGTAGCAACAGGGGCCGTCGTCGGGATTTCTGCCGCGCTAGACACAGTGTCCGGGCTGGATGTGTCGCTGCTGGCGACATCTGTCGGCTGTAAGCGGCTGCCAAATTCCAGCCCGACGGTTTTGCCTTCTTCAACGGCAATGGTGGCATTCCCGGCCGTTGTCATTTCCAGCCGTCCCGGTACAAGCTGTGTTACCTGATATGACCCAGGCTGCACGCCCTCGAAGCAAAACGGATCGGCCGTACCGGCGGAAATGGCCTGCCCAACCATTAATTCTGTGTTGGCGACGGTAAAAGTGACGCCGCCCATATACCCTTCATCGCTGTCATGCTGCCCATTGGCATTGCGATCATCAAAGGCATTGACGCAAACGCGCCCGCCCTGCGGTGGTTCCGGTGTTGGCGAGGGGGTGTTGGTCGGGGTGGGGAGCGGTGTCGCCGTGAATTCTGGCGTTGCTGTGGGCAGCGGCGTGTTTGTCACAACCGGAGCCGGTAATGGCGTGTTTGTCGGCAATGGCGTACTGGTTGGGGGTGGCCCCACTTCAACCAGCGATGCCGCGTCAAAGTACGTGTTGAGGAATTTGTAACATTGGTTGACGCCGGGCACAGCCCAGTTGGACGATGTAAAGACAGAAATAGTGTTGCCTGTGGCTGTGGCTTCGACGCTAAACTGCACCCATTGATCATGCGCGTTACCAGCCGCACCCCACACAACGTCACCATCACTCCATAAGCCGCTGCCATTGGGGTCGATCCCGGCACGAATAGCCATATTCAGGCCCGTATAGGAGGGATCGGCACTGTCCATTGAGCCATAGCCGCGTGCCCAAAATGAGAAACCGATATGTGCTGCCCGGTGTAACTGTCACATTTTGCCACATACCGCCAGACCAGGTGTCCCAGTTGTTGCCCACATATTGTGAACTGCCGCCATCATAGACAAAATCAGTTGCCTGTCCCCAGCGCGGCTTTTTGTGATACCCGTTTGTACAATCGCCAAACTGGTCGGCACTGCTTTCACGATGCCAGCGTGCCCAAGAGCTAGCCGCCCCTTTGTCATCATACGGCCCCTCAAAGCTGGGGTTTTGCAATAAATTGGTTCCTTGCGCAGCCACAGTCGGCGCACCATGACCGGGAACCAGTAATGTAACCAAGATGGTTAGCAAGAGTATTAACTGTATCTTCTTCATAAATCTTTCCTTCACTTCTTTAGTTGCCTATGAATTAACAAGAATATCACAGCCACAAAGATGGTCATAACGACAAGGCCGATAAGCAGGAAAACGGTGGCGTTTCGTGGGGTGGTCGGCGTCGAGGATGCTGGCGGTGTGGGTTGAGCGGTTGCTGCTTGTGTGGGAGCATTGACAGCCTGGGTGGTGGCGGTGGGGAGTGCTTCTCCCCCAGGACTCACCAGATAACTGCCAAATTCTAATAATGCCACGTCTCCTTGGCGCAGGCGGATAGCCCAATTGCCATCGTTGGTCAGCACTTCGTTGGGGCCGATGGAACGGGTGATGTGGTACTGCCCTTTGCTCAATCCTTCTACGCAATAGGGTTCGGAGAGGCCGTCGGTGATGTAATTGGCGACAACGGCCGTTTCGTTGAAAATGGTAAACGCCACCGCCGGACGCAGCGTTTCTGTCGCATCGTGTATGCCATCCCGGTTCTGATCGTGATACGCCAGCAGGCAAATAGCCGTGCGCGGCGATGGCTGCGTGGGGTGTGGCGTGGGTGGCGGCAGGGTTGCTGTGGGCAAAGGTTCGGCCGTTGCTGTCGCTGGTGGCGGCCCATAGCCGACGATCAGCCGCTGCCCTGGCTGGATGAACGCATTTTCGCTCAGCCCATTTAATTCGAGCAATTGATTCAAGGTTAAGCCAGCCTGCGCGGCGATGTTCCACAACGAATCGTTTGGCTGCACCTCGATGTAGATGACGCCTGCTTCATCGGGCGTTGCCGTTGGCAGGGGTTCTTGCGCCCAGGTCGGAAACGGCCGTTCCCACAACACCAACAATAACAAAAGCACGCAGCGCGCAGCGCGTAGCGTGCGCCGCTGCTGCAATCTGTGGCGTTTACACTGTCTCATGGCAAATCTCCCGTTTGCACTTCCCACACATCGCCCAGCAATGTGCCCTCGTTGTCATAGACCGGCTGCCGGGTGAGCGTTGTGTCATATACGCCAAGCAAAACCTGGTATTGGGCCGGAGCTGTCGCTTGCGGCAAGGGAATGGTGCGCCGCTCGTGCAGCAGCAATCCTGGACGCCACCACGCGGCCGACCAGCTGCCGCTGCCCGGCGGCGCGTCATCTTGCGCAATCAGCCCATTTTCCCCGACAATGTGGACGAATGCTTTCCAATCAGGAGAAACGGCCGTTTCCCCTGACCATAGCAAATCCACCTGCAAGCTGCCGGGAACGGCCGTAACCTCAGCCCGATGCAAGTGCAGCCCATCGCCAAACGTTGCCAGGACCTCCGCTGCCGCCGCAGGCGGCGGCGTGATGGCATATTGCACATACAACGGATACGCCTCGGCTTCCAAATCGCCGCGTGCCAACGGCCCAACCTGCGGCCATACGGTGGCCGCTGTGGGCAGCGCCTCGGCTAAAAAGTCGCGCCCGGCATACGGCCACACAAAAACAGTGGCCGCGGCGGGGAGTTGGGCGAGGCCCATTTCCGGGGTGAACGTTTCTATATGTGGATACGTTGCCAAAAATGGCAATGACGGCCAGCCATCCCAATACCGCTGATCGACAAAATAAGTTCCCACATTGGCCGTATTGTGCTCCTGGCTCATCTGCTCGCCCAGCTCGCGTGCTGCCTGCTCAAATAAGTAGCCCGTGTCGGCGTCCTGGCTGTAAGCGGCATAATCGCGCATGGTAACGGCCGTACTGCCCAGCAGCAGCAGCCCTGCCAATACTCCTGGCACAAAACGCCATTTGCCCGGCATGCGTCTGGCAACCCCGCGCCACACCCAATCCAACCCCAACGCCGGAAAGATGACGACGGCCGGTAACACACCAACGGCTCGTAAAAAATGGGGCGTATCCTCTGCCAAAATGGTTGGGCCAAGCATGATGCCCACCCACAACAGCAGCAGCGTTGCCGCCGGTCGCCGCCACTGCCAGAGGCACCAGACCACGCCGAGCACAAAAGGCAGCGCCATCAATCCATCAAATACGGGGCGGCCGGCCGGATTGTGCCGCAAGATGGTGTCGCCTTGCCACACAAACATGCCCAGCGCCGCCCCTGTCTGGCGCAGCAATGTGCCCCACAAATCACCGCCATTGACGATTGGGTTCAAAATGGAGACTTGCCCCGTGCGCCCTAGCAAGATGTCTGGTTGTTGTAGGATGATGAAGGCGAAGGGGAGCAGGGAAACGGCCGTTCCCAGGGCGAAATACGCATAATCCGTAAGCCGTAAATCGTCATTCGGTGAGGCGTAAGCTTCGCTTGCGCAACACGGCAGCTGCCAGGCGAAAAACGCCATACCCGGCTAGCAGCAGCGGCGTGAAGCGTGCGGCCAGGTAAGTGTAAAAAGTCAGGCCATAAACGAGACCGGCCAGCAGCCACAACCCTTTATCACGTCGCCGGTAAGCGAGCGTGCCCAGCCAAAAGGCCAATGCCAGCAGCGGCGGCAGCAAAATGGTGCGAAATCCAATGCGACTGAGGTGAACCGGCCAGAGGGTGATGGCCCACAGCAGCGCCGACAGCAGCCCTACACGCTGCCCGAACCAACTTGCCGCTAATTTGTATGTGACCAGGGTGGTGAGTGTGCCGCAAACGGCCGCTGCCAGCCGCACGGCTAATGCTGTTTGTCCAAAGAGGGCGATGGAAACGGCCGTTAAATAAATATAGACAGGCTCTCGACCATTATTGGCGGCAAAAAAAAGCGGATGATACCCATCCAGCACCGCTAAAGCGTCCAGCCCGTTATACGCCTCATCTCGATATAGGCCCGGCGGCCACGTCCCCAACTGCCAAAAACGCAGCCCGGCCGCGACCAACAGCGCCAATAGTAAGAAAGCCCACCCCCATTGGAGTGAGCCGCGATGTTGTTTCATAGGATGCGCCTGCTGCAAAGTTGTCAAAGCGGGGCAAGTATAGCAAAATACGATTGAGTACGCGAGTTGACAGTAACCATACACTTAACTGTTTTGCGTACACTTTCTTGGGTTGAGCAGCAACATTCATGCGCATTTTAATGCTATCAAAGGCTTGCCTGGTTGGGGCTTACCAGCGAAAGCTGGAAGAAATCGCCAGGTGCGACAACGTAGAATTGACCGTTATCGTCCCCCCATCTTGGGATGATTTGGCTGCGCCGCTGCGGCTGGAACGCAGCCATACAGAAGGTTACAAACTGCTGGTAGACCCGATTCGCTTTAACGGCAATTACCACCTTTATTACTTTCCGCGTCTGAAGCAGCGATTGGCGCAATTGCGCCCCGATGTTGTGCATATTGACGAAGAACCGTACAACCTGGCGACCTGGTTGGCGCTGCGTCAGGCCAAAGCGGTTGGCGCAAAAACCTTGTTTTTCACCTGGCAAAATCTAAAACGCGCTTACCCGTTTCCATTTAGTTATCTGGAACGGCAAGTTTTAGCGGGCATTGATTATGCTTTGATGGGAAATCAGGAAGCGGTAGAGGTGTGGCAAGCCAAAGGGTATCAGGGGCCGCACCGTGTCATTCCCCAGTTTGGGGTAGACCCGACGCTTTACCAACGGGCGAAGAATCGTGACGGCGGGCGGGCGTTTACCATTGGCTCGGCTAATCGCCGGTTGGTGACGGAAAAGGGCATTGATTTGCTGCTGCAAGCCGCAGCACGCCTGCCGGGTATCTGGCAGGTACACATTGCCGGTGAAGGGCCAGCACGCGCTGACCTGGAACGCCTGGCACAAGAATTGGGCATTGGGGATCGGGTTATTTTTGATGGGGTTATTCCGTCGGCGCAAATGCCTGCTTATTTACAACAGTTGGATGTGTTGGCGTTGACTTCGCGCACGCGCCCCAACTGGAAAGAGCAGTTTGGGCGTGTTTTGGTGGAGGCGATGGCTTGTGAAACGGCCGTTATCGGTTCCACCAGCGGCGAAATTCCCCACGTCATTGGCGATGCCGGGCTGATCTTCCCCGAAGAAGACGTTGACAGCCTGCACCAACACCTGCTCACCCTGATGCAATCAGAAACACAACGGCGCGAATTGGGGCAAAAAGGACGGCAGCGCGTCCTGGCCCATTACACGCAAGCACAAATTGCTGCGCAAACAGTTGCCGTTTATCAAGACATCCTGAATCACAAGTAGTAACGAATGAGCGACGTTTTACCACAAACCAGTGATCACAACGAAGATACCTCAACCGCACCGCCAACGCGACCACCACGGCGGCCAATGCGCTTGGTGGGGCTGCTGCTTATCGGCGTTTCTTTATTATTGGGTCTTTATCTATTAGTGGGTTATATGGGTTGGCAAAGCGGGCAGGCGCAATTAGCGGAACGGCAGGAATCTGAAATGGCTGCCCAAATTGCGCGGCAAGTATCGTTGGCCCAAGATAACATTGACCAGGGCAGCTACACGCTGGCGCTGCGCCGCCTGGAGTGGGTGCTGGAGCGGTCGCCTAACCATGCAGAGGCGGTGAATCTGCGCGAAACGGCGCAAACCCTGCTCAATATCACGCCGACACCGATCACGCAGGCGACTGTGACGCCGACGCCCGAACCTCTGCCGTCGCCGACGCCCGGTTTAATATCGGACCCGTTGACCGAATTGCAGCGCCTGCGCCTGTTGGTGGCAAAAGAGCAGTGGGATGAAGCGGAAACGGCCGTTTTGACATTCCAGCGCCAATTCCCCGACTACGAGCGGCAAGAAACAAACCAACTGCTCTATGACAGCTATGTCGGGCTGGGCTTAAACCTGATTGAAGGAGAACAGGCCGAGTTAGGCTTGTTTTACCTGAACCAGGCCGAGGAACTTGGCGATTTGCCGCAAGAGGTTCAAGATTATCGTCTTTGGGCGGAATGGTATTTACAAGGAATTGGCTTTTACGGCGTGAATTGGGAAATTGCTGTCGGCTATTTCCGCGATTTGTGCCTGGTGGCTCCTTTCTACCAATCCTCTTGTGAACTGCTGCGCGATTCGTTAATTTCCTATGCTGACTTATACGCCTTTGCCCAAGATTGGTGTCCGGCGGTCGATTTCTATGTTGAAGCGCAGCGGCAAGGTAACAGCACCGAACTGGCGCAAAAACTTGAAGCGGCGCGTACTGGCTGCCTGGAAGCAACGCCAACGCCCGGTGTCATCACCGGCACTGTACCGATTACAGATGTGCAGCCGTTTGGCGGTACATCGTCTAATTTCCTGCCGACACCAGGAACCGAGAACCGTTAACCAACCCCATTTCTAACGATTTTGCCCATGCCTGAATTTGGAGAACCACTTAGCAGCCGTGAAATAGATGTCCTGGATTGTATGGTGCAGGGCGCGACAAACAAGGAAATCGCTTCGCAGTTGTCGATTAGCGAGAATACGGTGAAGGTTCATTTGCGCCGTATTTACGCGAAGTTGGGCGTTTCCACGCGCACGGAAGCCGTCACGGCCGCTATTCAGCAAGGGGTGATTACGGTTCCGGGGATGGAAACGGTGACGGTCGAGACCCCGGCTGCCCCATCCCCAACAGCGCCTGTGGTGGAAGCGGAAACGGCCGTTTCCCCATCCCCACCCCCGGCAACAACCGCCCTGACACACCGACCACAGCGGGCAAGCCCAGAGCCACACGCTGGCGCACCGTCAGCATCGTCCTGGCTGTGACACTCATTGCCTTGCTGTTGGGATTCGTGGGCTGGCAGATGTTTGGCCCTGACGACACGGTAACAGTCACCCCACACCGGTACCATTTACCGAAATCCCCATTGGCGATTCACGCTGGCGGCTCAATCGCCCATTGGACAGCGCACGCATCGGCATGGCTAGCGCCACAATTGGGCTGGACGTTTATATTATCGGCGGCGAAACGGCCGTTGGCGTCAGCAACACGGTCAGCATTTACGACACAACCTCGTTCACATGGCGCGATGGCACACCCAAACCAACGGCCGTTGCCGATACAACAGCGGCCGTTCTCTACGGCGAAATTTACATTCCCGGCGGTCGTCTGGCCGATGGTCAGCCCACCAATGTTGTCGAAGTTTACAGCCCGGCCAACAATGCCTGGCGGTTGGCAACCGCCTTGCCCCAACCCATTGCCGGGGCGCTTGTGCTTAGCCAGGATGGCTTTCTCTACGTGTTTGGCGGGTGGGACGGCGACACATACCTGGACACAGCTTACGAATTTAACCCGCGCCTTAACAGTTGGCGACCCCTGCCGCCCATGACGCATCCCCGCGCTTTTACCGCCGGCGGCGCTGTCGCCGGTCATCTGTATGTGGTTGGCGGCTACGACGGCCAGGACGAGTTAGCCATTTGTGCCGCCTTTGATACCCTGGCTGAATCATGGCAAGATTGCCCAGACATGCTTGCGCCGCGTGCCGGAGCCGGTGGCGCTGTCTTGCTCAATCAGCTTTATGTGATTGGCGGCGGCTTGACTGCTGACAACGAGATTCCCTTTAGTGAAGAGTACAACCCGAACAGCCAGACGTGGCAGGTGGTGAATACGCCGATGCTCACAGACAACGGCCATTGGTCGTACCTGAGCGTTACCAATGTCGAAACGCGTTTGTATGCTATTGGCGGGAATTTGGGCGACCAATTGTCGGCTGATACGTATGTGTTGGAGACTGTGTTCCAGGCTTTTATCCCCTCACTTGAAGTGCCATGAGCGAAGCCCAACCACAAATTGCATCTTCAACCCAGTCAAACTGGTGGTGGCGTGATGTCTGCTGGCTGCTTGGCGGGATTGTGTTTTTGTTATGGGGGCTGCTGGGCTGGCTCCCTGTGCGCCTCGATGCGTTGTTTACGCCGCTGATTGCCGTAGACGCGAATCAACACCGGCTGGATACAGCATTACCTGCGCCAACTGGCGACTTTACCATTGAGCAAACTTTTGTGCCTGACCACGATGGCCTGCGCGAGATTGAGCTGCTGTTGGTGCGTTGGGACGAGACGCAAAACGGCCGTTTCTGGCTCAAACTGCGCGATGACAAAGGCAACACCGTCGCCGAAGAATGGATCAATTCGCTTGGCGTGGCGCACAATCAAGGACATGTCTTTCGTTTTCCTGTGCAAGCAAATTCGGCGGGGCGGCCATACACGCTGGAATTGGGCGGCAGCGCCACCAATCCATTGTCTGCCTGGGGCTACAGCCTGGATGTGATTGGCAACGGCCGTTTACAGCTTGTGCCCACCCAGGTTGCTGCGCTTGTGCCGGAAACGGCCGTGCAAGATATTCGCTTCACGACCCGTTACCAGTTAACAGTGGCCGGTGCCTTTGCATACACTCGGCCAACAACTGCGCCAACAAGGCGTGTATCTGCTGCTGGCGCTCGCCTTTATCCCCTTGCCCGGTGCGCTGCTGCTCTCTTACACGCGCCGCCGCTGGGATGTGGCTGCCTGGTGGGGAACCGCCTATGCCTTAGGAGCCGCTACCTGGCCCTTCATCTGGTATGCTTTGACTTTGGTGGGGGGGCGCTGGCGCGGCTGGTCACTCTGGCTCTTGTTTGTCGTTGGCTGGCTCGTCTTGATTATGCGCCACTTTCCCCGCCGCCGTTCCCGCGCTTCGTTTACCAATCCGCATATCGTCCTGCTCTTGATTTTGCTGCTTGGTTTTGGCGTGCGCCTGCTGGCCGTGCGCGACATCAACATTCCCCCCTGGGTTGATGCCGGGCGTCATGCGTTGATCACAACAGTGATGACAGAAACCGGGCAGACGCCAAGCAATTACCTGCCCATTTTACCTATCGAGCGTTTCCCTTATCACTTTGGCTTTCACACGCTTTCGGCCAGTTTGTCGTTGATGACACCCTGGTCGCTGCCCGATTTGCTGCTCTATCTGGGGCAATTGCTCAATGCCCTGATTCCACTGACGATTTATACGGCCGTTTGGCTGGTGACGCGCCGCCCCTGGGCTGGTGTGCTGGCCGCTTTTCTGGCTGCCGTGCCCTTCTTTTTCCCCGCTTACTATGCCACCTGGGGGCGCTTTACACAGCTCACGGCTATGCTGATTATGCCGGTGCTGTTGGCCTCAACCTGGATGCTGCTGCGCGGCGGGCGTGCCTGGCGGCGGTTGTGGTGGCTGGTCGGCTTGTTGGCTGCGGGCATGTTTTTGGTGCATTTTCGCGTCTTTCTCTTTTACATTCCTTTGGCGGGGGTTGATCTGGCTGGTGAGCATGGGGCGAAACGGCCGTTATCTGGCCGCTGCGACCACTTTAGCCTTGCTGCTCGTCTCGCCACGCATCTGGCAGTTGTGGGCAGCCAGCGAGCCAGCATCCATTGCGGGCAGTCGCATTGCCGGATACAACACCTTTCCCACTAGTTACCTGCAAACCGGTTGGGAAGTGCAATTTGTCTGGCTGGCGGTCGCTTGTTTGCCCCTGGTTTTGCTAGCTGCGCTGCGCCGCCGCGCCTGGAGCATCTTCCCGTTTACGTTGGTGCTGTGGGTGGCGCTGCTCTTCCTCCTGCTCTCTGGCGAACGGCTTGGCTTGCCAGAAACGTCGCTGGTGAATATGAACAGCATGTACATCACGCTGTTTGTGCCGCTGGCGATCTTTTTGGGGGTTGTGTGGGAGCGAATCGGCCGTTGGTGGCAGCGGCAGCGTGTCTGGCTGCAAATTCCCGCACACTTGCTTGCCGGGGCTGCGCTGACGGCGGCATTGCTTTTTGGCGCACGGCAGCAAATGAGCATTTTGAATGAACAGACCATTCTCGCTTATCCGGCTGATCGCGAGGCGTTGACCTGGGCCGCGGCGCATTTGCCGGAGACGGCCAAGGTGGCGGTGAATAGCTGGCTTTGGCTGGGCAATACCTGGGCGGGGAATGATGGCGGGGCCTGGCTGCTGACCCTGGCACACCGCTATGGCACGACGCCTCCGGCTGATTACATTTATGATCGGGCATTGCTGCAAGAGGTGAATGGGTTTAATGAAGTGGCAACGGCCGTTACCGATTGGTCAGACCCGGCGCAAGCTGCCTGGCTGCACGCACAAGGCGTCACGCATATTTTTGTGGGTGTGCGTGGTGGCTTTTTCGATCCGGCTAAACTGGCGCAAAACCCTGCTTTGCAGTTGCTTTACAGTCAGAATGGCGCCTTCATTTTTCAAGTGAATCAATAAGCTGCAAAAAGCCTCCCGGAGGTTGTCAGAGGGACGTTCGCCACATAAGATAAACCTCCGGGAGGTTTTTGCCAAGGAGATTTCACCAGATGTGCAACCTCCCGGAGGTTATCAATGGAAGGCTTGCCGCATAAGACAAACCTCCGGGAGGTTATTTTCAAGGGAGACAACATGCGTGGTAGGCACTACCATGAATGAAAACTGTAGGTCGGATTGCTAATCCGACTATCGGATTAACAATCCGATTTACGAAGGAGACTATTATGACAAACCTGACTTTCCCACCGAACTTTATCTGGGGAACGGCGACCGCCTCTTACCAGATCGAAGGAGCCTGGAATGAAGATGGCAAAGGCGAATCCATTTGGGATCGCTTTACCCATACGCCAGGGCACATTGATGATAAAAGCAGTGGTGACATGGCCTGCGACCATTATCATCGCTGGCAGGACGATATTGCCCTGATGCAATCGTTGAATTTGCCTGCGTATCGCTTTTCCATTGGCTGGCCGCGCATTTTGCCAGATGGCACTGGCGCGGTGAACGCCAAAGGGCTGGATTTTTATGACCGCCTGGTGGATGGCCTGCTGGCGGCTAATGTGACGCCATATGTCACGCTTTACCATTGGGATTTGCCACAGGCCTTGCAAGATGCAGGCGGGTGGCCTTCCCGCGATACGGCCGAGGCTTTTGTCAATTATGTGGATGTGGTGACGGAAGCGTTGGGCGACCGCGTTAAACATTGGATCACGCACAATGAACCGTTTGTTGCGGCGGTGTTGGGGTATCAAAATGGGGAACATGCGCCCGGTATCCGTGATTGGCCGGCGAGTATTCGCGCGGCGCATCATTTGCTGCTGTCGCATGGTTTGGCGGTGCCGATTATTCGCCAAAACAGCCCCGGCGCACAGGTGGGCATTACGCTCAATGTTTCTTGGGTGATGCCTGCATCTGCCAGCCAGGCAGATCGCAACGCGGCGCGTTTGCACGATGGGTTTGTCAATCGCTGGTTTTTGGAGCCGTTATACGGCCGTTCCTATCCCGCCGATCTCGTCAAGCTGTATCAAAACCATTTCCCGCAAGGCATGGATTTCATCCACGCGGGTGATATGGAAACCATTGCCACCGTCACCGATTTTCTGGGCATTAACTATTACACGCGGCACGTTGCTCGTGATCGCGGCGCGTCCGAGAATTTGCCGCAGGAAGTGTTCGCCGCGCCCGCCGCAGAGCACACAGAAATGGGCTGGGAAATTTACCCGGATGGCTTGTACAGCATGTTAAACCGCATTCATTTTGAATATCAGCCACGGCAGCTTTATGTTACGGAAAATGGATGTAGTTTTAGCGATGGGCCAGATGCAAATGGTCATGTTCGCTGACACGCGGCGCATCACCTATTGCGCGACCATTTCGCGGCTGCCTGGCGTGCTTTGCAAAATGGCGTGCCGCTGGCCGGTTATTTTGTCTGGTCATTGATGGATAATTTTGAGTGGGCGCGAGGGTATACGCAGCGATTTGGCCTTGTCTGGATTGATTATGAAACGCAGCAGCGCATTCCTAAAGCCAGCGCTTTGTGGTATCGAGATGTGATTGCGGCAAATGGTGTGAATCAGGAATCGTAATTTGTAAGCCGTAATTTGTGAGCCGTAATCTGATGTTTGGATTACGGCTCGTCATTTACGGCGTCATGTGCTTGTTGTATTTGGGTGAGGCGCTCGTGCGCGGTGTTGAGGATGTCGGTCTCGCTCTCTGGCGATTTTTGCAGCCAGCGGCGAAAGGCGTGATAGTTGAAGGACACGGCCTGGACGTCGGTTAGCGCACGCACGGTGGCGATGCGGACATTCCCTTCAATCAGGCCGATCTCGCCAAAATAGTCGCCATTTTCCAGCTGGGCGACGGGCCGTTCGGAGCCATCTGGCAATTCTTCCACTACTTCCACACGCCCATTGACGATGATGTAGAAGGTGTCGGCAATGTCGCCTTGATGCACGATGGTGTCTCCGGCGGCAAATTGTACCGGGCCGGAATCGGTATGGGTTGTGCTGGGCGTGGCGGTGGGGGAAACGGCCGTATCCTGTGTTTCATCGGGCAATGGCGGCAGCGGCCCTGTACGGGGCAGTGCTTCATCGGGAACGGCCGCATCTTGCGCGATACGTTGCGCCATCGTCTCCGAAATCTCAGCCTCTGTCATGGCCGAGCTGCTCATCCAACTGCGAAACGTGGCGCGATCCATCACCATCAGATAGACATCGGTTAAAGCACGCACAGAAGCTAACCGGCGCTGCCATTGCAACATGCCAATTTCGCCAAAGAAATCGCCAGGGCCAAGCCAATTCACCACATGTTCCGTCCCATCCTCAGCCTGGCGAATCACTTCTACACGCCCCTTGCTGATGATGTAAAACTTTTCGGGTGGATCACCTTGCCGAAAAATCAATGAGCCACTGGGATATTGTTCTGGTCCAAATTTGGGTTGTTGCGTTGCCATATCAGTACTTACTTAGATAGAATTAGGCATAACTTTATGTCATGCAAAAACGCAAAGACGCAGGAATTTTCCTTTTGCGTCTCTGCGCAAGATTCCTTGTTTTCGATAATTGCTATTATAACCCCAGTTCCATTACTGCAAATTGCTATTTGCTGCTATCGGTCAGCCTGGGTTTGCTGCCAAACGCGCAGCAATTCAGCCACGCTCCATGCCTGGGCAAAGCAGCCACGGGGGGTGAAGGGGGGATCGCCATCAAAGATTTCGCTGATGCTGCCAATGCCATGATCGGACAAATGGTAGAAAAGCGATGTTGCATAGGAGAAGGCTTGATCGGGGTTTTGGTAAACACGCAAATGGGCGCTGATAAATGGCCCAATGAGCCAGCCCCAAACGGTGCCCTGATGATAGGCTTCGTCGCGTTTGCGTTGATCGCCGCCGTAATGACCGATGTAGGTTGTGTCATCGGGCGAAAGGCTGCGCAGCCCATGTGCCGTGAGCAAATGCCGCGCTGCCGCATCGACAACGGAGCGTTGTTGGGCTGGCGTGAGCGGGCTGTGGGGGAGTGAGATTGCCAGGAGTTGGTTGGGGCGCAGGCTGCCATCGTGCCCATCCGGGCCATCGAGGACGTCGTAGCAGTACCCCATTTTTTCGTTCCAGTAACGGCCGTAACCGGTTTTCACTTTCTCCGCCAACTGTCGATACACGTCAGCATCGTCGCCAGCCAGTTCGGCGAAGGCCACCATGTTGCACAATCCGTTGTACCAGAGCGCATTAATCTCCACCGGCTTGCCAATACGCGGCGTCACCACCCAATCGTTGATTTTGGCATCCATCCAGGTCAGCTGCACACCTTCTTCACCGGCGTGCAGCAGGCCATCTTTTTCATCCATGTAGATGTTGTAGCGCGTGCCGCGCTGATGCCAGGCCACAATGTCTTTCAGGACGGGATACAATTCGCGCACCAAAGCGTCGTCACCGGTGGCGGCATGATAAGCGCGGATTGCTTCCAGGTACCAGAGGGTGGCGTCAACGGTGTTGTATTCGGGTCGTTCGCCCACATCGGGGAAGCGATTGGGGATCATGCCCATGTCTACAAATTGCGCATAGGTACGCAAAATGCTGGCGGCTTCTTCCGCCCGCCCGGTGGTCAGGGTCAGGCCGTGCAGGGCGACCATGGTGTCTCGCCCCCAGTCACTGAACCAGGGGTATCCGGCGATAATGGAACGGCCGTTTACATCTGCCGCCGTCGGACGCTTCACCACAAATTGATCCGCTGCCAGCACCAACTGCTTGATGTGTATGGGCAGTGGCTTTGTATACTGCGCCTGGGCGCGGGCGATTAAAGCCGCTTCATACGCTTGTCGTGCCGCATAAGCCACTGTGCTGTCCATTTCCGGATTTGGCTCCGTGCTGGCAACAATCGTCATCGTTTCGCCAGGATGCAGCACGACACGAAGTTGTGCCGCATAGAGATGGTCTTCCTGGACATCACGCTGCCCGCGATACTCTTCCACGCGCAGCAAGAAATCTTCATACCAATCAAATTGGGGCGTTATTTCGGCGCGATCACTCAATAAATAGAGGGGCGTTTCTGTTTCTGACAATTGTAAGCATAAGCCATGCGCCACTTCTTCACTGTCCAAGTCCCAATCATTCATAATTGTCGTGCTGTGATAATCACGGTAATTGATGAATGCTTTTGCTTCCAAATCCATGGGGCCGGTGGCGCGAACTAACTTGTATTGAATATAAGTTGTATTTGCGCCTGGCTGCATCCAGATGCGTTTTTCTAGCAGAGCATTGGCAATGGCATATGTCCAGACTGGGGTTGTCCCTTCCAAATGGAAGCGATTGATGAAATGATGCCCTTTGGGTTCAACTGAACCGCTCGTCCACCGATTGTTGTAAAGGGAATAGAAACGGCCGCTTTCACGATAAATGCCATCATATTCCACCGTCTCGTCCAACTTGGTGAACAACAGCGTGCGTCCTAGCGGCGGTCGCAAAGCAGCCAGCAACAAGCCGTGATAACGGCGTGTCAAAAGTCCGGCAATGGTGCCCGAAGCAAAGCCGCCAATCCCGTTGGTGACCAGCCACTCCCGGTGTTCCGCTACAGATAAATGCCCACAAACTTCACGTCCAAAATCAAATAATATGGATGACATGCTCCATACCCTCGCAATTTTAGTAAACAGTGGATACGGCCGTATCTCACCATTTACCGTTGTTTTTAACCATCATGGTTGAGTGGGAAATTATATGCATGTAGCATATCATGAAACACTTAATTCATCGAATTAAGCGAAAGTGAGCATCTGTTCGCAGAGAATTTACTCAGTTATCGTTCAAGTTCTGTCTCTTGAACAGTAGCTAATGAGAACACAAACGTTGCTCCCGCCTCTGCCGCAGGCTCAACCCAAATCGACTCCCCATGTGCATCTAAAGCCATCTGACAAAACGATAAACCAAGGCCGGTTCCCGTCTCCCCCTGGTCGCCCGTTACATACTTCTCAAAAATCGTCTTTTGCAAAGAAGCTGGAATCCCCTTTCCCTCGTCACGCACTGTCACCCACAGCTTTTGGTTGCTGCCAGGGTGTTCCTCTTTCGCCGCTACCGCTGAGAGAGTAATTCGCCCGCCTGCTGGCGAAAATTTAATCGCATTATCAACCAGGTTTTGCAAAACGCGCTCTATCAGCCCGGCATCCGCCCAAACGAGTGGGAGATCATCCGGTAAATCAAGCATAACTTGTAACTGCTTTTCGGCCATGCGCGATTGCTGCGCGGCAAAAACACGTTTTGCCATGTCCGCCAGCACAAACTGCTCAAAAGCAACGGGCACTTTTCCGTTTTCCAGACGATGCACGTCCAATATCTGGTTCACCAGATGCAATGTCTTTTCCGTGTTGGCAAATGTCAGTTCCAGCAACATGCTGTTGTCCGGCGAGACGACCTTGTCCAGGTCTCCTTTCAACATTTGCAAGGCAAACAACGTGTTACTAATGGGTGCGCGTAGATCATGCACCATCGTGCGCGTGAGATCGTCCCGCAGTTGTTCGTTTACTTTGCGCTCTGTGATGTCACGCACAATTAACAGGCGACCTTGTAATGCCTGTCGCCAATCATATAACGGCGACACGGTTATTTCGTAAATGCAATCCTCGTTATGCGGAGCCGCCAATTCCAGGCTTTTTTCCACAGTGCCATTCATCACGCGCTCTAATGTGGGCCAGAGGGCGGATAGATGACTGCCGACTGGGTTTGTTTCGATTTGCATGATGGTTTGCGCCGCAGGATTTATGCTGACCACACAGTATTTACGATCAAGCACCAGGACGCCATCTTGCATGCTGTTGATCACGCTGCGGTAGGCGATTGGATTGATGTCAAAGAGACGGAAGCGCAGCGCATAGCGCACCAACATCAGGCCGGTGATGGCAAAAGCAAAGGGCATCAAGTCTAATGAACTGACGCCAACGACATGCAAAATATTGCCAAGCCAGGGCAAAAAGATGCTAATCAACAGGGCGATTGTTTGCCAGCGATATAAAGGTGGATGCTGTTGTCGCCAGTGATTGATCAATACGATGGCGCCGGTGAGTAAGTAGGTGTAGGAAAAAGCCGTATATATCCAAAACCATGCTCCGTAGCTGAGTTCCAGATGGGTTTGGGGAAATTGGGCATTGATGCTGACTTCGTACCAGACGAGGTGGTGCGCCCCGTTGGTGAATACAAGAATCATTGTCAGGATGGGTATGATGGAAACGGCCGTAATCCTTTGTCGCGTCAACCAAATTTCATGGCCCGTATATTCCCAAACAAAAATCAACCAGGTTACCGGGATAATGACAACCCCTAGAAAACGGGCATTCACCCAAAAAAGCTTACTTGCTAACGTGAGACTCGTAATTTCCAGGAGATAGGACAGCGACCATAAGGTAACGGCAAGCATGAGCAGCGCAAAAGGGATACTCCCCACAGCAGGACGCCGCTGCCAGGCGTGTAGCGCCAGCAAAGTGGCCATTGCAGTACTGGTTAATAAAACCAATACCTGTACGGTATATATTGCATCCATATGTTGTACTGCAAAGTTACTTCGTGAATATGCGGACTGCGAATTTAGGATGTCGGCAACCCACATCAGTTGAGTATAGAATATGATCCATATTCTATGGCTTCTCCCCATAACGTCTATGGTACATAGGTGATACGTTAATATACAGCCCACAAACCGATAGTTGCCCGGTGTGCTGATTGACGTTAAAAAGGGGCATGTGGCCTGTAAACGTTTCATGGGTTTGATAGGCTGCGGAAGGCTGTGCGCAAAGGAGAATTTATGAGTGCAACACAATCAACTACCAATGCCATTTCTATTCCCGACCTCATCCAGCGCCTGCGTGCGGCCTACCCTGACGCGCATTGTGAACTCAATTACCAGACGCCGCTGCAACTGCTTGTTGCCACCATCCTGTCCGCGCAATGTACGGATGAGCGTGTCAACAAAGTGACCCCTGCTTTATTTCGTAAATACCCTTCTGTCGATGCGTTTGCTGCCGCTGATCGTGCTGAACTGGAAGCGGACATCAAGTCCACCGGTTTTTATCGGCAAAAGGCACGCTTCATTCAGGAAGCGACGCAGGCTATTGTCCATCGTTTTGGTGGAGAAGTGCCGGATAATATGGATGATTTGCTCTCCCTGACGGGCGTTGCCCGCAAAACAGCCAACGTCGTGTTAGGCGAAATTTATAGCATTGCGGATGGCATTACCGTGGACACGCATGTCAAGCGTCTGTCGAATCGCCTGGGATTGACCGAGGCTGATGATCCGGTAAAGGTGGAGCGAGATTTGATGCAAATTATTCCGCCGCAAAATTGGATCGAAATCTCGCATTTGCTCATTTTTCATGGGCGGCGTGTCTGCTTTGCCCGTAATCCGCAGTGTGCCATTTGCCCGCTGAACGATATTTGCCCGTCGGTGCAAGGCGTTGCCTGAATCACCGCCAAAGGAGTCGTGATTTGCCATTACAATCCTTTATTGATGTAGCTGCGACCTCGCATTTTCCTTTGCAAAATTTGCCTTATGGCATATTTAGCCCGCCAGGAGGTATGCCACGCGTTGGTGTGGCGATTGGTGACTTTGTGCTGGACCTTTCTGTGCTGGCTGAGGCCGGGTTTTTGGCGGATATTGACACGGCCGTTTTCACGGCCGCCACACTCAATCCCCTGATGGCATTGGGGAGTGCTGCCTGGCAAAGCGTGCGTGCCACATTGCAAACCTTGCTCCGGCACGACAATCCCACTTTGCGCGACAATGCGGCATTGCGGCAGCGAGCTTTTCATGCGCAGCGTGATGTGACGATGCACTTGCCCGCGCACATTGGCGACTACACCGATTTTTACTCTTCCAGGAACACGCCAGCAATGTTGGGCGTATTTTTGGGCGCGAGGTGCCCTTGCTCGATAACTGGCTGCATTTGCCGGTGGGGTATCATGGTCGCGCCAGTTCTGTTGTGGTCAGTGGCACACCCCATTCGCCGCCCATCGGGACAGGTGCAGCAGCCGGGAACGGCCGTTCCCACTTTTGCTCCCACCCAAGAACTCGACTTCGAGCTGGAAATGGGCTTTTTCGTCGGCCCTGGCAATGCGTTGGGGCAGCCTGTGCCCATCGCCGCGGCGGAAGCGCACATATTTGGCCTGGTGTTGGTCAACGATTGGAGCGCCCGCGATATTCAACGCTGGGAATATCGCCCGCTTGGCCCATTCCTGGCGAAAAACTTCGCCACCTCCATTTCTCCCTGGGTGGTGCCGCTGGCGGCATTGGAGCCGTTTCGCGTGCCCGGCCCGGCGCAAGAGCCGCTGCCGCTGCCCTATTTGCAAACGAAGCAGGCTGGCGCTTTTGACATTCACCTGGAGGTGTGGCTGGAAACGGCCGTTATGTCTGCGCCAACCCCCATTTCACATTCCAACTTTCGCCACCTGTACTGGAATATGGCACAGCAGCTAACCCATCACACCATCACCGGCTGTAATTTGCGTCCGGGCGATTTGCTGGCGTCGGGCACAATCAGCGGCCCCACGCCGGGCAGCTATGGTTCGCTGTTGGAACTGACCTGGCGCGGCACACAGCCAATCGCTTTGCCGTCGGGCGAAACGCGTACGTTTTTGCAAGATGGCGACCGGTTGACGTTGACCGGTTGGTGTCAGGGCGATGGTTATCGCGTCGGGTTTGGTGAAGTGAGCGGGGTTGTTGTGGCTTGATGGGCGGTGAAATTCTAATAGCCCCATCATTTCCCCCTAACATTTTCTAAATAAGTTTCCGATAGTATTTCCTGATAGGTATTGGGCCTGTTTGGAGATGAAGGAATCTTGCTGTGTTCTTGCATCTCCGCGCTATTCAAGGGAGACGACACCGGCTGTCGCCGACCACCATGAATGAAAACCAACCTCCCGGAGGTTGCCAATGGTAGGCTCGTCACATGAGATGAACCTCCGGGAGGCTTTTTTCAGAGGAGAAGATAGATAATGAAGAAACTGTATTTACTGTCCATTTTGACCATTTTTGCGCTGTTATTGACAGGCTGTTTTGCCTTGCAAGAAGCGGAAGAGTCAAGTGGAGCGGCCGTTGCCCCTACCTTAGAGGCGGCGGCGGCTGACAGTCAAAGCGCATCTGGGACTGTGTACACAATTGATGCGGCACAATCCGAAGCGCGTTTCTACATTGACGAGGTGCTGCGCGGATCAGACTTCCAGGTGGTGGGTGTCACCAATAATGTGGCGGGGCAGGTTTCTCTGGATGCCAATAATCCAGCTGCGACCCAAATTGGGGAGATTGTGATCAATGCGCGTGACTTTGTGACTGACAGTGATTTTCGCAACAATGCCATCCGCAACAGAATCCTGCTGACGGACAGCTATGAGTATGTTACGTTTACGCCCAAAGAGTTGGTGGGGCTGCCGGACAGCATTGCGGTTGGGGAAAGCTATGACTTCCAGATCGTTGGTGATTTGACCATTGTGGGGCAGACGAAAGAAGTGACGTTTGCGGCGACGGTGACGCTGGCGTCGGCGACTGACCTGCAAGGGACGGCGACGACGATTATCACGTATGCGGATTGGGGAATTTCTGTGCCGTTGTCGCAAGCGGTAACGGCCGTTGCCGATGAAGTGACCCTCGAACTCAACTTCGTCGCTGTCGCGCAATAAGTTAGACGCAGACTTTTCGCAAAAAGAATATTGTTTTGTAAACGGCCGTTTCCGCACAGGAAACGGCCGTTTTATGTTTAGTCAAACCATCTTGACAAAACTAGTAACTTAGATAATAATTTTTCAAAACCGAAACTAGTAACTTGTTTATTAGATAAATTATGTCTGTACGGAACGCCATTTTAGGATTGTTAGCCAACCGCCCGCGACATGGTTACGAACTGCACGACGCATTTGAAGCCATGGTGGGCGGCGAACAAAACTGGGACATCAAACCGGCCCAGGTTTACACGACGCTATCCCGCCTGGAGAAAAAAGGGTTGGTGATAGAAGATGGCATCGAGCAAGCTGGCGGCCCGGAAAAACACATCTACACGGTAACAGCCGCAGGTCTGACAGAACTGCAAGAATGGTTTGCGCAGCCAGTCTTAAGCGACCGCCGCCGCGATGAGTTTTTCCTCAAGCTAATGCTCAGCCTGACCATCCCCGACGCCGATCCGCGCCGGTTGATTTATGTCCAGCGAGCCGGTCTTTACAAGGAACTACACACCCTGACGGCACAGCGCAGCCAGGTCGATCCGCAAACAGAGTTGGCCTACCTTCTCTTGATGGATCAGGCCATCATGCATTTGGAAGCAGACCTGCGCTGGCTGGAAATGGTGGAAGCGCGGCTGGATGAGATTTGCCGGCAGCCGGTTCCCGAACCGAGCGAGCGACCACGCGGGCGACCGCCCAAGGGAGAGTCGTGACCCATACCGTAATCCATTGCCGGATTATGGCAGCCGATTGTGAATATTGGAGATTTAACCATGAGTATTGTCAAAACCGAACAATTAACGAAAGTATACGGTAAAGGCGCAACGGCCGTTACCGCCCTCAACCAACTCAACCTCAACATCCAACCCGGCGAATTTGTCGCCGTGATGGGGCCGAGCGGCTGCGGCAAATCCACCTTGCTGCACCTTGTTGGCGGGTTAGACCAGCCCACATCCGGGCGCGTCTTGTTAGATGGACAAGACATGTCTAACCTCAGCGACGATGCGCGTGCCGAACTGCGTCGCCGCAGCGTGGGGCTTGTCTTTCAATTCTTCAACCTGATTCCCGTGCTCGACGCTGTGGAGAATGCCGCGCTGCCGTTGGTGTTGGATGGCGTGCGCCAAAGCGAGGCACAGCAAAAAGCAAAAGATTGGTTGACCCGTGTTGGCCTTTCTGACCGCTTTAGCCATCGCCCGGATCAATTGTCCGGTGGGCAGCAGCAGCGCGTTGCGCTTGCCCGCGCTCTTGTCGCCGAACCCGCCTTAATTTTGGCGGACGAGCCAACCGGCAATCTCGATTCGCGCTCTGCTGACGAAATTGCGCTCCTGCTGCGCCAGATCAGCAGCGAATGGAACCGCACGGTACTCATGGTGACGCATGACCCGCGCATTGCGGCGCATGCCAGTCGCATTGTCTTCCTCAAGGATGGCACCATTGTCGATGAAACACGCCTGTCTGATGGGGGCGTATCCGGCCGCAACAACGGGCAAGAACAGTTGGTGCGTGCAAAATTGGAGGTGGCGTCATGACCTTTCAGGTGAAACTGGCGTTACGCTATTTGCGCGGGCGCAGATTACGCACCGGTCTCACGCTTATGGCTATTGTCTTTGGCGTGATGATGATCTTTGGCTTTAATGGCATTTTGCCAGCTATGCAGCAGGCCATTCAAGGGGTTTGGCGGGCATGGCTGACCAGGTGGACTTGACGGTTTCGAGCGAGACGCGCGGCGCTTTTGCGGCCGATGTCGTCGCAAAAGTGGCCGATACGCCGGGGATTGCGTTGGTTGCGCCGTCGTTGGTACGGCCGTTAATCTTACCGCCTGCTCAATCACTCCCGCCGATAATGGCACGTCTGTTACCTCGTTTGTCGTGCGCGGCGTGGACCCGGAATTGGCGGACAAGATTGACCACATTGCCCTGGCAAACGGCCGTTTCCTGCAAACGGCCGATACCAACGCCATCCTCATTTCCAATAATTTGGCACAGCAAACCGGGCTTGGCGTCGGTGACAGCCTCGATTTACCTGCGGCCAGCGGTTTGGTTACATTTGCAATTGTTGGCGTGACCACCGGCCGCCCGCCGCAAAGCAGCGAAGAACTGTTCATGCCACTGGCGGCGGCGCAAGCCTTGTATAACCTGCCGGGACAAATCAACACCATCGAAGCCAGATTCGCCGCCGACAGCGATGGCGAAACTGTGCGCCAAGCTGTGCTGGACAAACTGGGCAGCGGCTTCAAATTGGGCGGTGCTACGGCTGGCTCTGAATTTGCCTCTGCGCTGGAAGCGGCCAATTACATTTACAACATGTTTGGCATTATTGCCATTATCCTGGGCGGCTTCATCATCTTTATCACCTTTCGTACCATCGTTGTGGAACGTCGCCGTGACATTGGTATGCTGCGTGCCATTGGCGCATCGCGCAAGACCATTTTAGGGATGTTGCTCACCGAAAGCCTGGTGCTGGGTGTTATGGGCACGGGCCTGGGTATTTTGGCTGGCTATGCCATGGCTGCCGGGTTGTTGATAGGAATGCGCGGCCTGATTGAAGATTTGATGCGCACCAACATTGGTGGGCCATCGTTTGCGCCATGGGTGTTTGCTTTGTCCATTGGCATGGGCATCGGTATTACGCTGCTGGCCGGGTTGGCTCCGGCGTTGGCGGCAATGCGTGTCTCTCCGTTGGAGGCGTTACGGCCGTCTCTGGCTGAAGTGGAACGGCGCAGCGCGAGTCGCAGCGCTATCGTTGGCGTGGTTCTGATCGTCATTGCCTTTATTACCTTGGTTACGGGCAGCGTCAGCATCGCCTCATTTGGCATTTTGCTGTTCTTGACGGGGCTGGTGTTGATTGGCCCGGCGCTTGTTTACCCCATCGCCCGTATCTTTGGCCGACTGCTGAGCCTCATCTTTGCGCGTGAAGGGCAAATTGCGCAGGGCAACCTGACGCGCCAACCGGGGCGGGCGGCGATTACGGCGTCGGCCATTACGATTGGCCTGTCGTTGTTGGTGGCTCTTGGTGGTTTGCTCACGACATTGGTGGGCGGGATGGGCGGCTGGATTGATAAAACGCTGGGCAGCGATTACCTGTTTATGCCGCAGTCGTTGATTCTTGGCGGCGGCAATATTGGGGCTGGGCCACAATTGCTGGCGGAGATTGATGCCATTCCCGGCGTGGAGACAACGACGACGCTGCGTCAGGCAACGACGCGCATTGATGGTGCCGATGTGCAGCTTGTGGGCATTGACCCTGTCACGTATCCACAGGTGGCCGGACTGATTTTTTCTGCCGGAGATGAGGAGACGGTGTATGAGGAGATGGAAAACGGCCGTTTAATCATTGTTAATGGCATTTTTGCCGCGCAAAATCGGCTGGCTGTTGGCGATACATTAACGCTGCAAACCCCGGATGGCACGCAAGATTACAAAGTAGCGGCCGTTGCCGGTGATTTCCTCAACTTCAAGCTGGCGACGGGTTACATTTCGCAGGCTAATCTGGCACAGGATTTCCACGAGACGACGGATTTGCTCATCATGGTGGATCAGGCGGCGGGGGCAGATGAAACGGCCGTACAAGCATCCTTGCAAGCGCTGGCCCCTGATTACCCCGCTTTCACCTTCTATTCATTGACTGAATGGCAGGTGGAAATGGAGAAAACCATGTCGGCCCTGAATGGCATGTACGT
The DNA here is from genome assembly GCA_020634315.1 of Ardenticatenaceae bacterium. Lineage (GTDB taxonomy): Bacteria > Chloroflexota > Anaerolineae > Promineifilales > Promineifilaceae > JACSRF01. The sequence continues at coordinate 52,783 of JACKBV010000017.1, forward strand.
TTTGTTGATCATCCTGGCGATTCCCTCGCTCATCGCCTTGATCAATACGCTGGCGATCAATGTGCTCGAACGCACGCGTGAAATTGGCACATTGCGTGCTGTCGGCGCAACACGGCGTCAGGTGAAGCGCATGATCACCGCCGAAAGCCTGCTGTTGGCGGCGACAGGAACGCTGTTTGGCTTGTTGTCCGGATTGTGGCTCAGTTACATCCTGGTAGGAGCCATGAATCTAATCGGGTTGGTTTTTCCCTTCTCCTTCTCCTATGCCGGAGCCATTGTGGCAATTGTTGTCGGGTTGGGCTTTGGCATTTTGGGCGCTTTGATTCCGGCGCGGCAGGCCACAAAACTGGATATTGTGCAGGCATTGGCCTACGAATAGCTTGATTCAGGCAAGATGATCATTTGGCTTAGCAAGGGGCGAACGGCGAGTTCGCCCCTTTTTGCTTATAACGCGATTTGCCAAATCGCGTTACACTGGGGATAGTCAGAAGGCGTGGGGTAAATTGAAGTGAGTGAGATAGGGCATGGATGAAATTACGCTCGTTGCAACAGCGACATTTGGCTTGGAAACAGTGGTAAAGCATGAAGTGAAGGCGTTGGGCTTTGATGATTTGCGCGTGGCGGATGGCAAGATTGAGTTTGCGGCAACGGCGGCTGACATTCCGCGTGCAAATTTGTGGCTGCGCTGTGCGGATCGGGTGTTGTTGAAGGTGGGGGCGTTTACGGCCGTTACCTTTGACGATCTCTTTGAGCAAACAAAAGCGCTGCCTTGGGAACAGTGGATACCGATAGACGGCCGTTTCCCCGTCATCGGCAAATCCGTGAAATCCACGCTGCGCAGCGTGCCTACCTGCCAGGCAATTGTCAAAAAAGCGGTCGTCGAGCGCCTGAAACAAGCCTATGGTGCCAACTGGTTTGCCGAAGCAGCCGGTGATTACACCATTCAGGTGTCGCTGCTGAAGGACGAAGTGCAATTGACCATTGACACCTCTGGTGATGGCCTGCACAAGCGAGGCTACCGCGCCGAAGCAGGCGAAGCACCCTTAAAAGAAACATTGGCGGCGGCGTTAGTGCAGTTAAGCTTCTGGCGTAAAGATCGCCTGTTGCTAGACCCGATGTGTGGTTCTGGCACGATTTTGATTGAGGCGGCGCTGTTGGGGCGCAACATTGCCCCTGGTTTGCGGCGCACGTTTGCCGCTGAAACGTGGCCGTCCATTGATGCCGCTCTGTGGACAAAGGCGCGGCAAGAAGCAACGGCCGTTATCGATCAGGAAAGCGCCTTACAGCTTTATGGCTACGATGTGGATGCCACGAGCATTGCCATTGCCCAAAGCAATGCGGTTAAGGCTGGTGTGGGGGCGGATATTCAATTTGCCCAGCAGGATGTGCGCGATTTGTGGATTGACCAGCAGTATGGTGTCCTCATTTCTAATCCGCCTTATGGTATGCGCATGGCGGAGTTTCAGGAAATGAATGAGATTTATATTGCCCTGAACAAGATGCTGCGCAAAAAGCAAGGTTGGTCTGTTTATGTCCTCACGGCAGACAAGAAGTTCCCCGATTACTTTAAGCGTTCACGACCAGACCGGGTGCGCAAGTTGTATAACGGCCGTATCGAAGTGAACTATTATCAGTATCATGGCGAGAAGCCACCTCGTTTGTAGCGGGTAATCTGTAACACTGGCGTCAGCGTCAATGACGCTGATCACAAACCTGCTGCTATCGTGGCTCCTTGGCGACTCCCCGGTGCTGGAGGATTCAACCAGCAATTGACAAGGCCAATGGTCGGTAATCAGTACCGACCATTGGGAATTAGACGGCTTCGATAGAGTTAACTTCAGGGAAGAATTGTTTGACCGTGCCCGCAACCCAGCCTTTTAACGTGGCTGGAGCCAGGGCACATCCTTCGCAAGCGCCGGTCATGCGCACTTGCAAATGATGTCCATCAAAAGAGACCATTTCGACCGCGCCACCATGATAATGGGTAATGTAATCACTGAGGGTGTTGATCAGGGCACGCATCCGTTCTTCTGTCGATTGCGTTGTGGACAAATCGCTAATATCAGGTTTACCACCGGCATACAGTGTAGACATGGGATTTACCTCTTTTGTAAATCGGATTGTTAATCCGATAGTCGGATTAGCAATCCGACCTGCTGAACCTCTTGGAGAGAGCTTGCGCTCAGGTTGTCTTCTTGGAAAATAGCGGGGATTAGAGGATGATCGGATTACGAAAATATTCCTTATCCAATCCCTGCTTCACTGGTCATTGTACATCATAATGGGGTGAATGACGTTGATTTTTCATATTACGACCAAACAAGATTGGGAAACGGCCGTTTCCGCCAACCACTACCGCACACATTCCCTGGATAGTGAAGGATTCATTCACTGTTCCACGCGTGAACAAGTCATCGGCACCGCCAATGCCTATTTTCACGGGCAAACAGACCTGCTGCTGCTTTGCTTAGACCCGGCACGCATCACAGCAGACATTGTGTATGAAGATTTATATGGCAAGGGACAGCAATTCCCCCACATTTATGGCTCGCTCAGTTTGGATGCGGTTGTCCATGTCATCCCATTCCCTCCTGCCGCCGATGGTTCCTTCACCTTGCCAGAAGGGATATGAGATTTGCGTCTTGTGAATTGTGCTTATTCGCGGTCACGAACGACAAAATAGACGACGACCACGACAACAGCGGCGACCATGACACAGCCGCCAAGCAAGAAAATAAGACTTACACTCATCATCAATACCCTCAAAAAGAGAAGGTTGCCTGACACATAGCCAGGCAACCTTCAGTTATGGTTGAATTTCGACAATTACCCCTTCTTCTGCCCAATCATACAATATTTGCGCATTATCGCTGCTCAGAAGAATGCAGCCATAGGTCACAGGATGACCAAGACTGCTGGTCCAAAGAAGCTGTGACCCATTGCGCGAGGGAAAGCCATGAAAGCCGTTCATGAAATCAGATGTGGGCACAGGACGGTAAATGCCCATGAAGGAAGGCATCCACAAATCCCAATTGCCGGCATAGGCTGTTTCCTCGTGGGTTTGTATTTGGAAAATGCCGGGAGACGTTGGGCTGTCGGCAATGCCGGTGCTGGCTGCCCATTCCCATTTCAGGCTGCCATTTTCGTAAACCCATGCTTTTTGCTGGGTGATGCTGACCACAACGCGTTTGTTTTCCACCACGGGCAGCGGGATTAACTCATCTACGGAGGGGATGGTCAGAATTTGTCCGGCGAAGAGGCTGTCTACGCCGGGGTTTGCCTGCTGAATCCAGGGGTAGGGGATGCCATAATCGCGGCCAATGCTGGAGATGGTTTCGCCAGATTGAACGACGTGCTGCTGCGGATAATGGTAAGCACGCAAGCTGACGTTGGGGTTTTGGCTGGCTATGGCCTGGGAAACGGCCGTTCCCGCCATTGCTTCATCCACATACCGACTGCCGCCCAACTGCGTCACCTGCGCATTCAGATGTGCGCCAACTTGCGCCGCGTCGAGCGTCCAGGTGAATTGTCCTTGTTGTGCCGCAGCCGCATCAAAGGTCAGCCATTGCCCCCATATATCCGGGGTGAGCGTCCATGTCCAACTGTCGTCGCTAACTGCATCGAAGACACGCACGGCAACGGCCGTTCCCAGCAGCCCGTTTGCCTGTTCGACCACACCGCTGACATCGGTGACAGTGGGGGCAATCGTCGTGGTAATCAGGTCGAAACGGCCGTTGAGCACGGCCGCGGCAGCCTGCAATTGCAAGCTGCGCAGGGTCGCCTCCAGGTCGAGTGCTTGACCGGATGTGGCGGGAGTGGCAGCGAAACGGCCGTTTACCAATTCCATGCCCGCATCCACCGGCTGCACCTGCAACTCATTAGTCAATGCGCCCAAATTAGCGCGTGCCGCTTCCACATCCAATTCCCACACAGGCACAACTGGAAAGCGCAAGCCATAACGCAAACCCTGGCGCAAACTTCCCCAGGAGCGTCCCTGCCGGTAAGCGGCAGCAACCGTCGCTTCCACGTCCAGGCTAATGCCCAATGTTTCCGGGGGCACATTCCAGGTGTGGTCGGCAGCGGCAAGCGTGATGGTGCGACTTTGCCAATTATTTTGCAATGTCGTTACCGCTTCAGCCTGGCTGCGTCCGCCCAGGTCTATCCCTAGCACAGAGACACCCGGCAGCAGCCAACTGCTTTCATAAAGCAAAACACCGCCGCCAATGATGAGGGTGGCGATGGCTAAAAAGACAAGGATTGCCAGGCCAACAACAATGCGCAGCAGCCAGTGGCGACGGCGCGGCGGCGCAGGTTTCGGGACGGGTATCCACAATTCGGTGGGGGATTCGGCCGTTGGCTGCGCTGCCGCACCACGGGGTGTGCCTGCTTCTCGTGGCAAGGGATACATGGGAATGGTTGGTTGTTCCGCGTGACGACTTTTTGACATGGTTTTAGCTATACCTCAATAAAACTTCCTGTACAAAAGGATGCGTGTGGTTGTGCGTAAGCCTTCCCAGAACTCTGCCTCAACCACACGCATCTTGTTTCATAACGACAAGAATAGCAGAAAAGTTCCTACGCCAACTTGACGCAAAGCTGCTTAACGGGCTACGAGAGAGTTGTGTGTCGTCATTTGTGCGTACGCTGCCTTTAGGAAGAATGGCCGACGCTTTCTGCTGCCAATTGACACAGGAACCATTTGTCTTCTTCTGTGAGGGGAGCTGTTAGCAGCAGGTCAGGGCGGCGCTGCCAGGTACGGCGCAGCGCTGCCTCGCGCCGCCAACGGTCAATTTTTGCGGCATGTCCGGAACGCAGCGTTGCGGGCACTTGCCAGCCGCGAAAGTCGGCCGGTTTGGTGTAATGTGGACCTTCGAGCAGGCCGGTGGCATGGCTGTCTGTCTCTGCGGCTCCTTCTGCGCCCAAAACGCCGGGCAGTAATCGTGTCACCGCATCTACGATGACCATTGCTGCCAGTTCGCCACCGGTGAGCACGTAATCGCCAATGGAAATCTCGTCGGTGACTAAGTGTGTGCGCACGCGTTCATCCACCCCTTCGTAACGGCCGCATAGCAAAATGAGGTGTTCTTGCTGGCTGAGTTGCTGGGCGATGGCTTGTGTAAACGGCCGTCCCTGTGGCGACATCAAAATAATGGGTGGATTGCCAATCGCCGCGGTTGGAGATTGGAGCGTGGAGAGCAGCGATTCAACGGCCGTAAAAATTGGCTCAGGTTTTAGCACCATGCCACCGCCGCCGCCAAAAGGCGGTTCATCCGTGATGCGATGTTTGCCGCTGGCATAGTCGCGGATATTGTGCAGATGTACGGCAAGTTGGCCCATCTCTTGCGCTCGTTTGAGCATACTCTCATTGAGATAGGCAGGAAACATGCCGGGGAAGAGGGTGAAAATGTCAATGCGCATGGCGCTAGTCTAAAGCGGAATCTGAAAAAGGTAAAGCGCGGGACGGCCGCCGCCATGTGTTGGCAATGTTATCTTCGCCCATCTTCTGCTCCCTCAGTATAATTTGCCCAGCAGACAACACGGGCGGCATAAACGTGGCTTTCTTTTCTTTGTGTGTTGGCCCACTTCGTATCTTTGCGTTGAATTCTTTTTGAGAGGATGTTGCATGAAAGTTTTGCTTACCGGTGATCGCGGTCAATTGGGAACGGCGCTACGCGCCACGCTGACTGACCATGACGTGACAGGATTCGATTTGCCCGAAGTAGACATAACCGTAAAAGAGGCGTTGTTTACGGCCGTTTCCGCTGCCAAACCCGACGTCATCATTCATTGTGCAGCCTATACCAACGTGGATGGTTGTGCCAAAGACCCGGCGCTGGCCTATCGCGCCAATGGTTTGGGCACGCAAAACGTGGCATTGGCCTGCCTGGAATTTGGTGCAGAGATGGTTCATGTCAGCACCAACGAGGTTTTTGCCGGGGACAGGCCGGATGGGTATGAAGAATGGATGACGATGAATCCGGTGAACGCATACGGCCGTTCCAAAGCCGCCGCCGAATTTCATGTGCGCAACATCTTGCCGCGCCATTACATCACCCGCACCGCCTGGCTGTATGCGCCTGGCGGGCGTAATTTCATCCATGCCATCCTCAACCGTGCCCGCGACACGGGGCAGGTGCGCGTTGTTGTTGATGAAGTGGGCAACCCCACCTATGCCAATGATCTGGCGCAAGCCATTGCCCAGTTGATCGAGACACACCAGTACGGCACCTATCATTTTGTGAACAGCGGCGCAACGTCGCGTTGGGAATTTGCCAATGAAATTTTGCGCCAGGCCGGGCTGGAAACGATTGTCAATACCCCCATTTTGAGCAAAGAATTTAAACGCGCTTCGACGCCGCCGCCTTACGCGGCGCTGCACAACATTGCCGGACAGGCGATTGGCATTACGCTGCGTTCCTGGCAAGCGGCATTGGCCGCCTATGTGCAGGAGCATATCGCCGCTTGAGCCAGCTGCGCCGCGCTTTGGTGACTGGGGCGACGCAGGGCGTGGGGTTGGTGCTGGCACGATGGCTGGCGGTGGCAGGTTGGCAGCTTGTTTTAACGTCGCGGCGCGAGGAAGTGGTAACGGCCGTTGCCGCTGAACTATCTGCGAATACACGTGTCATTCCTTGCCCTGGTGACATTGCCAACCCTGCTTACCGCTGGCAATTGGATACGGCCGTTGCCGCATTAGGTGGACTTGACCTGGTCATCCATTGTGCCGCCTACACCGACGTGGATGGTTGTGCCCGTGACCCACAGCGTGCCTACCGCATTAATGCGTTGGGTACGCAAAATGTAACGCTGGCTTGCCTGGAATTTGGCGCGGAGATGGTTCACATCAGCACCAATGAAGTGTTTGCCGGGGATTGTCCGGCTGGTTATGAGGAGTGGATGCCCCTGAATCCGGTGAATGCATACGGCCGTTCAAGGCCGCAGCCGAGTTTTATGTGCGTCACCACCTCAGCCACTTTTACATTGTGCGTACCGCCTGGGTGTATGCACAAGATGGGTCGTAACTTCATCCATGCGATTTTGCGGCAGGCTCGACAGAACGGCCGTTTACACGTCGTCGCCGATGAAGTGGGCAGTCCGACAGCGGCCGCAGACCTGGCCGCAGCCATCTTGCAGTTGGTAGCCGCACGCCAGTTTGGCGTTTATCATTTTGTGAAGACGTAGATGGCTGTGCCCGTGACCCGCAGCGTGCCTATCGCGCCAATGCGCTGGGTACGCAAAATATGGCGCTGGCTTGCCAGAAGTGCCAATAACGCCTATCCTCACGACGGCATATCAACGAGCATCAACGCCACCGGCTTATGCAATTTTGCACAATGTTGCCGGACGCGCACTGGGGATTGTTTTACGCCCCTGGCAAGAGGCGTTGGCTGCATATTTGAGGAGTGAAAACTGATTCACACAGCGCAAAAGATAATTTTGAGGTCATGATGAATAAGCAACCCATACCCCCACTGGCTGAAAAACGGCCGTATCCCATCACCACCCATGATCATACCCGCGTAGACGACTATTACTGGCTGCGCGAGAAAACCAATCCGGATGTTCTTGCCCATTTGCAGGCGGAGAATACCTATACTCAGGCCGTGATGGCGCATACTGAGTCGTTGCAGGCGCAGCTATACACAGAATTGGTTGGCCGCATTCAGGAGACAGATCAGACGGCACCTGTGAAGCGTGGCGATTACTACTACTATTCGCGGACGGAGGCGGGGAAACAGTATCGTGTTTACGGCCGTAAACACGGCAGCCTGGATGCCCCCGAAGAGGTGCTGCTCGACCTGAACACATTGGCGGCAGACAATGGCTATGATTACCTTGTCTTAGGCGCGTTTAAAGTTAGCCCAAACCAAAATATCCTGGCCTTTGCGCTGGACACCGATGGCGCGGAAAATTTTGTCGTCTCCTTCAAAGACTTGACCACAGGCGACCTGCTGCCCGATCAAATCACCCAGGTAAGCTACACGGCCGAATGGGCCAATGACAATCGGACATTTTTCTACACGCGTCAGGATGAGGCCAAGCGCAGCGCCTATCTCTATCGGCACACATTGGGCAGCGAGGCCGCAGTCGATCCATTAATCTATGCGGAATCAGATGAGCTGTATCGAGTCTATATAGGTAAAACGCGCGACCGGCGCTACCTGACTTTAACCGCTGCCAGCATCGAAACAACCGAATGTTATTTTTTGGATGCCGATGCGCCAGAAACCGATTTCCAGATAGTCCATCCGCGCGAGAAAGGGCTGCGCTACAACCTGTCCGGTCATCGGGATGGCACATTTTATCTGGTCACCAATGCGGATAACGCCACCAATTCCAAGGTGATGACGGCGCTTGCTTCCGCGCCAGAACGTACACAATGGCAGGAACTCATTCCCCATCGTGCCGCGGTCAAGGTGGACGATGTCGATTTGTTTGCCGACCACATGGTGGTGTACGAACGCGAAAATGGCCTGAAAACGATGCGCGTCACCGATTTGCGCACAGATGCCACGCACGCCGTTGCCTTTCCTGATCCTGTTTACACCTATCTCCATGAGAGCAACCCGGAGTTTGCCACGCGCACATTGCGCTTTGTCTACTCTTCCCTGACAACGGCCGATTCTGACATTGATTACGACATGGAGACGCAGACCTGGACGGTCGTGAAGCAGATGCCGGTGTTGGGTGGGTATGACCCGGCTCATTATGTATCGGAGCGGATTTGGGCAACGGCCGTTGACGGCACAAACATCCCCATCTCCCTCGTGTATCGCCGTGGCACTGTCCGCGATGGCAACAATCCTTGCTTTCTTTATGGCTACGGTTCATATGGCTTTAGCATGGAACCCCGCTTCAAAATGGAACTGCTCAGCTTGCTTGATCGCGGTTTCATCTACGCCATTGCCCACATTCGCGGTGGGCAAGAAATGGGGCGAGCCTGGTATGAGCAAGGCAAATACCTGCACAAGAAAAACACCTTTACCGACTTCATCGCTTGTGGTCGGCATCTAATCGCCCAAAACTATACCAGCCGCGAGAAAATGGTGATCATGGGGCGCAGCGCCGGCGGTTTGTTGATGGGCGCCGTGCTCAACATGGCTCCCGATCTGGCGTATGCGGCCGTTGCCGGTGTGCCCTTCGTCGATGTCGTCACCACCATGCTCGACGAAACCATCCCCCTGACGGTGGGTGAATTTGAGGAGTGGGGCAATCCCAAAAACAAAGAATATTACGACTACATGCTCTCCTACTCGCCCTATGACAATGTGGAAGCAAAAGATTATCCGCACATTCTCGTCACGGCCGGGCTGAACGATCCCCGCGTCGCTTATTGGGAACCGGCAAAATGGGTGACAAAGCTGCGCCGCACAAAGACAGATGCCAATCGCCTCTTGTTTAAGGTATTCATGGGCGCCGGGCATTTCAGCAGCAGCGGCCGTTACGATTACCTGAAAGACACAGCGTTTGAGTACGCTTTTATCCTGGATACACTTCAAGTAAGTGACGGCGTCACGGCTGAGCATTAATTCAGTGACAGGCCATGTCAGGCTGCGCAAAACCATCGTTTAGCCTGACATGGCAAAACAAAATTCACACGCGGCCCGGTTCACCGGGCGTAACAATGCAAACATCATGCCTGCTGCCTCTATCATCATCCCCCACCTGAATGGCAAACAACATCTAGACGATTGCTTGCAATCGCTGCAACGGCAAACCTTCACCGATTATGAGGTCATCCTTGTCGATAATGGCTCTCATGATGGCAGCCAGGCCTATGTGCGTGAGCGCTACCCGGATGTGATCTTGCTGGAATTGGGGCAGAATCGCGGGTTTACGGGGGCGTGCAACGCGGGTTGGGCAGCGGCGCAAGGGGAGATCATCATCTTGCTGAACAACGACACGGAAGCAGATTCGCGCTGGCTGGCAGAAGTCGTCGGCGCTTTTCAGCGTTACCCCGATGTGGGGAGTGTTGCCAGCAAAATGCTGCTTTTTGACCGGCGTGACCATTTGCACACAGCCGGGGACTTTGTGCGTGTAGATGGCATTCCCGGCAATCGCGGTGTGTGGCAGTTGGATGAAGGGCAGTTTGCGCAGGAGGAGCCGGTTTTTAGCGCCTGTGGCGGCGCGGCGGCGTATCGGCGCAGCATGTTGGCGGAGATTGGCTTTCTCGACGATGACTTTTTCTTTTCCTGTGAAGATGTCGATATGGGATGGCGGGCGAATCTGGCGGGGTGGCGTGTGTTGTATGTGCCAACGGCCGTTATCTATCACAAGCTAAAAGCGACGGGCGGCAATACCATCGCCAGCTATTATGACGGCCGTAATTTCCTTTACCTTATCTGGAAAAATTACCCAACCAGTTTGCTGCGCCGTCATTGGCGCAGCGTTGCCAGGGCACAGATTGCGATCACACGCGAGGCGCTGCGCCATTGGCGCGGGGCGGCGGCGCGTGCGCGGCTGCGCGGGCAGTTGGCTGGATTGTGGGGCTTGCCCAAAATGTGGCGGAAGCGCCGCCAGATTCAAGCCAAACGACGGATTAGCGACGAAACCCTGACGCAGCGCTTGACCCCGGTTGACGATCCTCCAGAGCAACGGTAAGATTGCCCACTTTGGATGAAAAATTTGATTACTGGACATAGAGAACCGCAGATCATGGATCAGAATGGACCTTATTTGAGTGTGGTCATTCCTGCCTATAACGAAGCAAAGCGAATTGCGCCCACACTTGACGCTGTTTACACCTACTTGACTGCCCAACCGTACAGTTGGGAATTACTGGTTGCCCTGGATGGGCCAACGGATGATACCTTACGCATTATTGAAGCGTTTGCTGTTGGCAAAGAGAATGTGCGCTGGCTGGATCGGAAAGTGAACCAGGGCAAAGGGTACACATTGCGTGAAGGGATGTTGGCGGCCAAAGGGCAAATCCGCCTGTTTATGGATGCTGACAATTCCACCGATATTGCTCATTTTGAGAAGATGAAACCCCTGTTTGAGCAGGGGGCTGATGTGGTGATTGCCTCCCGTGACAGCAAAGATGTCCCGGAGGCGCGGCAAGCTGTGCCGCAGCCATTTTTTAAGCGTTTTTTAGGGAATGCGGGCAATTTGATTATCCAGTTATTGGTGGTGCCGGGTATTTGGGATACGCGTTGTGGTTTTAAGGCGTTTACGGCCGAAGTCGCGGAGCAGGTTTTTGCTGTGGCGCGTATGAATGGGTGGAGCATTGATGATGAGGCGCTGGCGCTGGCACGCCGTTTTGGCTACAAGATTCAGATGGTTGCGGCTAATTGGATTGATGCCGAAGGCACGCACGTCAGCAAGCTGGATTATTTGAAGAATATTTTTGAAGCTGGCCGTATTCGGTGGAATTTATTGACGGGTGTTTACGGCCGTTCCCCATCCACGCCAGAATCCCCTGTTTCATCACCGCGCAGCCCGATTGTGCGCAAGCCATAAGTTGTATTTTCTCGTCAGGCGCTAAACCGGGGGCTGTTCGCCTGCTTTCCAGGCGACATTGGTTAGCTCGGCCAGGGCTTGCTGCCCGTCATCGTAAAAGTGCCCGAATCTGTTCACATACCAGGCGGCGAGAAGCGGCAAAACGGCCGTTACGCCTACCAGCAACGCGATTGTTAGGCCAGCGCCCGCCCAGGGCAGCATCGCCTCTCTGAAATGCCCCAACAAGGCCAACAGCAAACTGATCACAAAAATGACAACGGCGCTGCTGCCGATGAGGATGGCCCAACGGCGTGCTTTTTGCATGGAAGCACGCCGCTGCCCACGCAAATTACCGTTTTGCCCGTTCATAAAGACCATATGCACCCGACTTTCATCGTCATGGTAGAAGGTGGTGTACAACGGCAAGAGCAGTTGTGTCCAGTTTTGTGCATCAAAATCGGCCGTCCAACGAAACTCGCGGATATGGTCGGCTGCTGCCGCCTGACGGCACTCTTCGGCGGCAATCTTTTTCAAGCTTTCGCGTGCTTCGGTCCAGGCGTCGGCGGGGGGGCGGTTTGGCAAATGGGCAGCGGCTTGAATTAAGTCGTCGGGGCGATACGGCCGTATCCCATTTAGCTGATAAGTGCCCAAGGCGAGTTCAAGTAATCGTTGTTCCTCAAGCGCCGGGGCCATTTGGTTGTCATAATGACGATTGAGCCGTCCCAGACGCGGCTCCCAGCGAATGCGTGTTTCGCGCACTTCTTGCGTGCGCCACTGCCCGCTTTGGAATGCTTCTTTGTGGCTGACCACCTGATAGTTGTAGCCCATTTCTGCCTGCCAGGTTGCCTGCGCGTTGGCGTCTACCAGCCACAAGGGCAAGTAGATGGGCTGTAAACGCGCCAATAAATTTTGTGGCGATAGATCAGCCGGAGCAAACCAGGTCTTTTTGGCAAACTGCGCCAGATTTTCCTGTATGTTGACATCGGTGATGGTGAAGGGGAGCAGCAGTTCTGGCGGCTGCGTGTAGACGGGGCGGTCAACGGCCGTATCCAGTGCATCCAGGCTTTCTTGCCCGCAGTAGGGGCAGATGGTTAACGGCCGTTGCGGCGGCAGCAAAAACACGCCATCACATTGCCAGCAGCCCGCCAACGTCAAAGGTTGTCCCCATGTATCTGTCCAGGTGGTTTTGGTGGTATTAAGCATCATCGTGCCGTTGCCTGACTCCTTTAAGCGTCATCCATTTGTAGCGCTGTCTGCACGGCGCGAATGATGAAAACAAGCGCACCAATCAGAGCCAGCACAGCAACAAAACCAACCGGTACGCCCACATCGGCTGTGGCGACGTTGTTGGATAGGTAGAGAGAGAGCAGACCAAGCAGGATGGCGGGAAGCATGGAAACGGCCGTTACCCCAATCACCTTGCGCCAATCCACCGGCCGCTGTCCGGCAATCTTCCCCGATTGCCCATTGATCATCACTTGAAACCGCTCATTGCCATATGCATAAGTCGCCAGATACAGCGGCAGCAAAATATAGCGCCACGTTTCCTTGCTAAAGTCCAGACTCATGCTGAAATTGCGCATACGCTGCGAGGTCGCCTGCGTGCGGCAGGCCGCTTTGGTGCGCTGGCGCATAGCATCGCGCCCCAATTCCCACGCTTCCTCCAGCCCAATGTCATATGCTTGCGCCTGCATTCCCGCCAGATAACTGGCATCGTAAGGAACCAATTCTTGCAAATCATAGCCGCGCATCTGGCGCAGCAGCACTTTGCTAATTTGGTTGCTGCCGTTCACCAGCAAATCATCGTGAAACTGTTCCACATTGCCCGATTCCCAACGCCATTCGGTGACAGTTTTCGTCGTGCGGCGTCCCCCCGACCAGACTGTTTTTTGCTTGGTGTGGGCCACTTCGGCACGCCAATAGGCGCTGGCATGTGCGTCAAATGTCCAGAAAGGAATGTAAATGGGGGTAAATTCGGCCGTGCGTGCCAATTTTTGCAAATCTTTGGGCAGCATCCAACTGTTTTGCAGCCAATTGGCTGTGATCTGGCGGCAGTTGTCTTCTGTGGTCTTGAATGGAACCAGGAAACGGGGGCGCAGCACATCTTGAGGTGCTTTTACCTGCACCACCTGGTTTGAGCCGCAGAAGGGGCAGGTGTGGGTGAGCATGTCGGTGGCGATTGTCGTATGCACGCCACAGCGATTGCAGCTTAATTCTTTCCGCTCAATGCCCCAACCATGTGCCGCTCGTTCGATGGTTTCTACAGTAAATTCAAACTCGACGGCCGCTTTGCCCACCACCTCTTGCACAGGCGCTTCGTAATGGCCGCAGTGGGTGCAGGTTAACCCACCGTTTTCGGCGCTGTAGGCGGTGGTGGCATCACACTGCGGGCAGTGGAATTCCACTACCTCCTGTTGCATTTCTTTAGGAGGCCGTGGCATGTATACCTCGATGCCGGATACGGCCGATTCGGTGAGCACATAATTGTCTGGCGGAAAGGTCATCATGGCCGCATTTTAACAAAGAATATCTATTTGCTGCACATCACTCACCAATTTATGACATTTGCACAAAGAAACGGCCGTTTTCTTGATCTTTTGTGTCTTTGTCACAATTAAGAATGACTTTTGTCACCCAGAGACGTGTAATCTGTCACTGTCAGCCCAAATTCTCCCGTCTTACAATAACCAACGAAACGACAAATTGTGTACGTTTGCCGAACACCTGCACATTGGATAAGCGTTCGGCCGCCGTTCCAAACTTGGCATCACAGAACAATCTATTATGGGGGCATGGTCACTTATGTTGGTCATCAGTCATCAGTCATTCGTAATGGGCATGGGGTACTGCTACTGATCACTGATTACTGATTACCGATAACCTGTGCCGTGCCCTCTCATCTTGTGAAGGAGTCGCTTATGACAAAACAAATGATCACCATTGATGGTAATGAAGCTTGTGCCCGCGTTGCGCACAAGATCAACGATGTCATCGCCATCTACCCCATTACCCCCTCTTCGCCCATGGGCGAATGGGCTGACCAATATTCTGCGGAAGGCCAGCCCAATATTTGGGGAGCTGTCCCCCTGGTTGTGGAAATGCAAGCCGAGGGTGGCGCAGCCGGTGCCGTGCACGGCTCTTTGCAGACGGGTGCGTTAACAACCACCTTTACCGCTTCACAGGGCTTGCTGCTCATGATCCCCAACATGTACAAGATCGCCGGGGAATTAACCTCTACCGTATTTCATATAGCTGCTCGTTCCCTGGCTGCGCAAGCGCTCTCCATTTTTGGCGACCATTCTGATGTCATGGCTGCGCGTGGCACCGGTTTTGCCATGTTGTTCGGCAACTCCATTCAGGAAGTCACAGACTTTGCCCTCATCTCATCAGCCGCCACATTGGAATCGCGTGTACCTTTCTTGCACATATTCGACGGGTTCCGCACTTCGCACGAGGTCAGCAAAACTGAACTGCTCAGTGATGACATGCTGCGTGCCATGATCAACGATGATTTGGTGCGTGCACATCGCGCCCGTGGCCTCAGCCCAGACAATCCATTCATTCGCGGAACGGCACAAAACCCCGATGTTTATTTCCAGGCACGCGAAACGGTCAATCCATTTTACATGGCTGTGCCGGACATCGTACAAAACGCGATGGACAAGTTTGCCGAACTGACCGGACGCCAATACCAACTCTTTGATTATGTGGGTGCGCCGGATGCCGAACGTGTCATCGTTTTGATGGGTTCCGGTGCTGAAACAGCCCATGAAACAGTTGAATATCTGGCACAGCAAGGTGAGAAGGTTGGTTTGGTGAAGGTACGCCTGTATCGGCCGTTCCACGTAGATGCCTTCCTCAAAGCATTGCCGCCAACCGTTAAAGCCATTGCCGCCCTCGACCGTACCAAGGAACCTGGCGCCACTGGCGAACCCCTGTATCAAGACATCATTGCTGCGCTTACCGAAGGTGTTGTCGAAGAAACAGCTCCCTTTGCTGTCATGCCCAAAGTGGTGGGCGGCCGTTACGGCCTTTCCTCGAAAGAGTTCACCCCCGGCATGGTCAAGGCTATCTTTGACGAATTGGCACAGCCAAAGCCGAAGAATCATTTCACCATCGGCATCAATGACGATGTAACCAACACCAGCCTGACCTGGGATCAAGATTTTGACATTGAACCAGCCGACGTCGTACGCGCTGTCTTCTATGGCCTGGGTTCAGATGGTACAGTTGGTGCCAACAAAAACTCAATCAAGATTATTGGTGAGGATACGGACAACTACGCCCAAGGTTATTTTGACTATGACTCGAAAAAGTCTGGCTCAATGACCATCTCTTACCTGCGTTTTGGGCCACGGCCGATTCGCTCCACCTATAAAGTCTACACTGCCAACTTCGTGGCCTGTCACCAGTTTACATTCGTCGAAAGAATGGACGTTCTCAAGAAGGCTGCTCCTGGGGCCACCTTCCTGCTCAACAGCCCATATGGGGCAGACGAAGTGTGGGATCATCTGCCACGTTCCATGCAGGAAACCATCATTAAAAAGAACCTCAAGTTTTATGTGATGGATGCTCTGACCGTCGCCAGAGAAGCAGGCATGGGCAACCGTATTAACACGGTGATGCAGACGGCTTTCTTTGCCCTGAGCGGTGTGCTGCCCACAGAAGAGGCCATCAAGGCGATTAAATACGCCATTGAAAAGACCTATGGCAAACGTGGTGAAGCTGTTGTGCAGAAGAACTTTGAAGCTGTGGATGCCGCCTTGGATCACCTGTACAAGGTTGAAGTTCCCGCCGCAGTCACCAGTGAATTTGAACGGCCGTCAATCGTCTCCCCGTTAGCGCCAGAATTTGTGCGCTCGGTAACGGCACGCATGATGGAAGGACAGGGCGACGAACTGCCCGTGAGTGCCATGCCAATTGATGGCACATACCCAACCGCAACGACCCAATGGGAAAAACGCAACATCGCTACGGAAATTCCAGTTTGGGATCCGGATGTATGTATCCAATGCGGTAAGTGTGCCTTGGTTTGTCCGCACGGCGTTATCCGCGAGAAGATTTACGAACCCGCGCTGCTGCAAAATGCACCGGAAACGTTCAAATCAGCTCCGGCACGCTTCAAAGAATTCAAAGATATGGTCTTCACGCTGCAAGTTGCGCCAGAAGATTGCACCGGTTGTAGCCTCTGCGTGGAAGTTTGCCCGGCAAAGAACAAGCAGCAACCGAAGTTCAAAGCAATCAACATGGAAGTACAACTGCCTCTGCGTGAACAAGAAGCCAGCAATTGGGACTTCTTCCTCACGCTGCCCGAAGTTGATCGGACGCAAATTCCGCTCAATCAGGTTAAGTATTCGCAGTTGTTGCAGCCATTGTTCGAGTTCTCTGGTGCTTGCGCTGGCTGTGGCGAAACACCCTACATCAAACTGTTGAGCCAGCTCTTTGGCGACCGCACCATTATTGCCAATGCTACCGGCTGCTCTTCAATCTATGGCGGTAACTTGCCAACCACGCCTTACACGGTCAATGCAGATGGGCGCGGCCCAGCCTGGTCAAACTCATTGTTTGAGGACAATGCGGAGTTTGGTTTGGGGATGCGCGTGGCGTTGGATCAGCGAGTTGACGCGGCAACCAACGTTTTGCGGCATATGGCGAATGCCATTGGCGGCGACCTGGCAAATGCGATTTTGTTTGCGGATCAGTTAACGGAAGCAGACATTCAGGCGCAGCGTGGCCGGGTGGCTGAATTGAAGCACCGCTTGCAAGAGATGTTGGCAAGTGCAGAGACTGTGGCCGAATGGAAACCTGACCTGGAGAACCTGCTGAGCATGGCGGATATCTTTGTGAAGAAGGATGTCTGGATTGTCGGTGGTGATGGTTGGGCATATGACATTGGCTATGGTGGTCTGGATCATGTGTTGGCTTCGGGTCGTAACGTGAATGTGTTGGTGTTGGATACGGAAGTGTATTCCAATACAGGTGGACAGATGTCCAAGGCGACACCGCGTGGGGCAGTGGCGAAGTTTGCTGCGGCTGGCAAGCCATTGGCGAAGAAAGACCTGGGTATGCTGGCAATTAGCTATGGCAATATCTATGTGGCACGCGTGGCGTATGGCGCTAATGATGCACAGATGATTCGTGCGTTCATGGAAGCGGAAGCGTATGATGGCCCATCGCTGATTCTGGCTTACAGCCATTGTATTGCACACGGGTATGATTTGAAATATGGGTTGGAGCAGCAGGATGCGGCCGTTTCTAGTGGTTATTGGCCGTTGTTCCGTTACAACCCAGACCTGGAAATGCAAGGGAAGAACCCCTTCCAGCTTGATTCGCGTGCGCCGAAGCTCCCATTGGAGAAGTACATTTATCGTGAAGGGCGCTATCGGATGTTGACGCAAAGCCATCCTGAGCGGGCAGAAAAGCTGTTGAAGCTGGCTGAAGCTGACGTGAAAGCGCGTTGGGAAACGTATGCCGAAATGGCAGCGCGTCCCGCGAAAAACGGGAACGGCCAGGGGTAAAGATGAATTAAGTAAACGGCACAAGCCAGAAAAAGCTTGTGCCGTTTATATAGGAGATTGAACATGGACTTGAGAACAACTTATCTCGGATTGGATTTGAAAAACCCGCTTGTTCCTTCATCTTCCCCGTTGACGCGCTCGCTGGACAGCTTGCGCCGGATGGAGGATGCAGGCGCATCCGCCGTGGTTTTGTACTCTTTGTTTGAGGAACAAATCACGTTGGAAAGCGAAATGCTGAATCATTATCTGACGCAGGGCATCGAGAGTTTCCCGGAAGCGTTGAGCTATTTCCCAGAAGCGGCTGAATATCACACTGGGCCAGACGGATACCTGGAGCATCTGGCACGGGCGAAGCGGTCATTGGAGATTCCGGTGATTGCCAGCTTGAATGGTGTTTCTACCGGTGGTTGGGTGAATTACGCCAAGAAGATTGAAGAGGCTGGAGCGGATGCGCTGGAACTGAATATGTATTATTTGCCAACGGATGTGAATTTGAACAGCACGGAAGTTGAGCAAATTTACCTGGATGTTTTGCAAGATGTGAAGGCTTCGGTGAATATCCCGGTGGCGATGAAGTTAAGCCCATATTTTAGCGCATTGGCGAATATGGCGAAGCGGCTGTCGGATGCGGGTGCTGATGGGTTGGTGATGTTTAATCGCTTTTATCAACCCGACCTGGACCCGGAGAACCTGGAAGTGGTGCCCCATCTGGTGCTGAGTAACTCGAATGAGATGCGGCTGCCGCTGCGTTGGATTGCGATTTTATACGGCCGTATCACCGCCGACCTCGCCCTGACAACTGGTGTTCACACGGTTGAAGACGTGGTGAAAGGGATCATGGCTGGCGCTTCCGTCACGATGATGGCTTCTGTCCTCTTGCAAAATGGCGCCGAGTATGTCGGCAAACTGCTGGCAGACCTGGAACAATGGCTGACAGCCTATGAATACGAGTCGTTGACGCAAATGAAAGGCAGTTTGAGCCAGATCAACGTCGCTGAACCGGCGGCCTTTGAGCGTGCAAACTACATGCGTGTTTTGAGTTCGTATTCGCGTGAAGCGTTTAATTAGGTAATAAGAAATTTAGTGCAATAAAAAAAGAGCCGGTATGCGCTACCGGCTCTTTTTTTATTGTATGGCCTGGAATGTGTATCCCGTTCCCCTTTCAGAAACGATGTATGGGGGCAGGGATTTATCTTCAATCTTGCGCCGCAGCCGGTGCATGTGGACATGCAGCCGATCTTCGTAGGCGGGTTCCAGGGGCCAAAGCCGGCGCAAAATGAAATCGGTGGTTACTGTGCGGCCGGCGCTGCGCATCAGGATGTAGAGGAGTTTTGTCTCGGTGGGGGTGAGGGAGACGGCTTCGCCGTTGATGATGACTTGCCGTTTGGGGAAATCGACCATGAGGCGTTGATCAACTTGGGTGATGGGTTCGAGTGTGTAGGCGAAATCGCCAATGCGACGCAGGACGCGCTGCACGCGTGCGCCTAATTCGCCGGGGCTGAATGGTTTGACGATGTAATCTTCGGCGTATTTTTCTAACCCTTCAATGACGGTTTCTTCGTCGTTAACGGCCGTTAACATGACGACCGGCAAATCACAAAATTGGTGAATGGTACGACAAAATTCAAAGCCGCTCATACCCGGCGGCATGTGGAAATCGACAATGGCAAGGTGGGGGAGGCCAACCTTCGTGATAAGCTCAAGCGCTTCCTCGCCAGAGGTGGCCGTGACCACTTTATAATCAAACTGTTCTAATGTGTGCTGCACCAAACGTAGCGTGTATAAGTTATCATCAACGATGAGAATTTTATGCTGTTGGTACTCCGGATCAATCTGGGAATCCATAATTAAGCCTCGAAATTTGATAATCGCTCTTATAACCAAGGTTCATTATAAGCATAGAAAAACAACACATCAACACAAGTTTAGCCCGACCAGCCATTTCAAACAGGATTTTTACAAGCCCGTCTTGCTAAAATGGATGAATGAATTTTGACTACAGCAAAGTAGACATAACCTTTCAGTTGATTAGACAATAACATGTCTTATTGTCTAATCAATGCGGCGTTTTTTAATTTATAAGCTGACATCCAATACACGGTAACTGAGGTGCTTGTTTGTCTCAGTGGACAGATGGAAATAGTGGGGGAGTATACGTGAAAACGAACTTCCTGGAGATTGTAATCAAAACACGCGTTTCGGGAAATAAACCTCTGGAAGATTGTTTTCAGACAAATCAGGCTCCATTACGTGCGCCATCTCCCATAAAGGTATATCCAATGCCTCTCTCGGAGACAATGTAACGAGGGTGCGCAGGTGTTTTTTCTATTTTGCGGCGCAAACGATGTACATAAACGCGTAGTCGGTCTTCTTGTGCCAGCTCTAAAGGCCAAAGCCGCTGCAAGATAAAGTCTGATGTGACTGTGCGACCGGCGTTGCGCATTAAAATATAGAGTAGTTTTGCTTCTGTTGGTGTCAGGGTGATGGATTCTCCATCTAGATAAATTTGTTTGCCTGGGAAGTCAACTTGTAAATGTTTGTCTACTTTTGTTAGTGGGTCGAGCGTGTAAGCGAAATCGCCTACACGACGCAAAACGCGCCGTACTCTGGCTACCAGTTCGGCGGCGTGAAATGGCTTGGTTACGTAATCTTCTGCGTATTGTTCGATGGCCTGGACGATGGTTTGTTCTTCGTCTACGGCCGTTAACATGATAATCGGTAAATCACTAAAGGCATGCACTGCATCGCAAAACTCAAATCCATCCATACCCGGCGGCATATTAATGTCCACAATAGCCAGGTGAGGCAGCCCAAAGCGTTTAATGTGCTCAATGGCGTCTTCGCCTGATGCGGCCGTTGACACATCAAAGCCACCTCCATGCAATGCCCTCTCAACCATGCGCAAAATGAGAGGGCTATCATCGACAACCAGGATGCGATATGATAAAGACATATCTTCCATCTCTTTATGCTAATCCTATAATTTGTACAATGTTAAGCGCGCGTTCATGATAAAGCGTTTTGATGTGGGGGCAATGATGCACGTTATAAAGCTCCACAAACAGGCGAGAAGATTTGTCATTTTGATGAAGAAGGCAGCAATTTGCATCTTCTAACCTGGTGACAATTTTAGCAAACACACCCCGTTTACTCAACTATCCCTGTGAAACTGTCGTGTTGGGCCGGGGCCGCCATCTCTTTGCAGAAGGCTTTTTCTCATAAAAGGAAACGGCCGTTTCTCGTTTCCCTCTTCCCACGTTATAATTTTCTCCGCTGAAATACATTTCTATTTTGAGGTGACACATTCATGTCAACAACCCAACCTGTGACAAAAACCATCCTAGACAACGGCCTGACCGTTGTGACCAAAGAGATGCACCACGCGCCCGTTGCCAGCTTCATGATCTGGTACCGGGTTGGCAGCCGTCACGAAATACCCGGCATCACCGGTATTTCCCATTGGGTTGAACACATGATGTTCAAAGGAACCCCCAATTTCCCCGGCAGCGAATTGGATCGCATGATTTCGCGTGAGGGCGGGCATTGGAATGCCTTCACCTGGCTCGATTTCACAGCTTATTACGAAACAATGCCCTCAAATCGCATTGACCTGGCGCTGCGCCTGGAAGCAGATCGGATGACCAACACGATCATGGAAGCAGACGAGGTGGAATCTGAGCGGAATGTCATTTTGTCGGAGCGGGGCATGTATGAGAATGATCCCCGTTTTCGCTTGAGTGAAGAGTTAACGGCCGTTGCCTTTCGCGTTCACCCGTACCATCACGAAGTAATTGGCGACGAAGCAGATTTGCACGTCATGACACGCGACGATTTGTACCATCATTATCGGCGCTACTACGTGCCAAACAACGCCATTGCCGTCGTCGTTGGCGATTTTGACACAGAGGCAATGTTGGCACGCGTACAAAACTTGTTTGGCATGATTCCTGCCGGAGCAGCCACGACACCAGTACACCGCCAGGAGCCAGCGCAGCGCGGCGAACGGCGCGTCGCGCTCAGCGGCCCTGGCGATGCCGCTTACCTCACCTTTGCCTACAAAATACCGGGGGCGGCGCATCCTGATTATTTTGCGCTGGCCTTGTTGAATGCCGCTTTTGCCGGAGGCAGCAGCCTGGGCATGTTTGGCGGCGGCGGCACCAATAAAAGCTCGCGCCTCTACAAGGCATTGGTGGACACGGAACTGGCCGCGGCTGCTTTTGGCAGCCTGGAACCCACGATTGATCCATTTTTGTACACATTGCACGCGGTGGCGCGACACGGCCGTTCCCTGGCCGATGTCGAGGCTGCCCTTGAGGCTGAACTGGCGCGTCTGGCGGCCATGCCTGTCACGCAAACTGAATTAGACCGCGCCTTGAAACGCGCGAAAGCGGAGTTTGTGTTGGCCGGGGAAAGCATTACCGGGCAGGCACAGTTGTTGGGTCTGGCAGAGGCGGTAATTGGCGATTATCGCTGGTTTGAAACTGTGCTAGAGCGCATCCACGCCGTCACACTCGACGACATTGAACGAGTCCGCCAGACCTATTTGCATAAGAATAATCGCACCGTTGGCTGGTACGAACCGACTGAAGAAGAAGAGGTGGCGTAGCCGGTGAAGCGATTTTATCTGTTGTGGGGCGTTGTCTGGCTGTTGGTGGGATGTGGAGGGCAGCCAGTGCTGACGCCAACGGCCGTTTCTTCCCCTGCGCTCCCCGCGCCCTCAGCGACAGTCGCTTCCGTGACCACGACAACAGCGGCCAATGCCGATGTCCTTTTTGTGCGGGCCGTGCAGGATGCTGCCGGTTCCTGGACATTTCAGGTGACGGTGACACATCCTGATACAGGCTGGGATGATTATGCAGATGGTTGGGATGTGCTGCTGCCCGATGGAACTATTCTCAAGCCTGATCCAAACAGCCCGTTTACTCGTTTGTTGACCCATCCCCACGAAACTGAACAGCCATTTACGCGCAGTCAGGGCGGCCTGATTGTTCCTGAGGGCACGGATGCTGTGCGCGTGCGTGCCCATGATTTGCTGGATGGTTTTGGTGGGCAGGAGATTGTGTTGGATTGGACGGGGGTGGCTGCGGAAACGGCCGTTTCCACCGCACAATACGAAGTCATACCATACACCGGAGAGTAATGCGCATCTCCGGAAAGTTGTAGCTAACAATAGAATAGCGTAGAGGATTTGTTGTGTTTAGATTGAATATCATTCGTAATTTCCACCAATATTTTGATGAAGAAGAACAGCGTCTCGTTCTGCAATCCATCATTATCGGCATAGCCGTTTGGGCCATTGTTTTCTTACTCAAGCAAGTTGTCCATTCCGTGTTTCATGCCACGTTGCATTGGGTGGAAGCCGCGCCAACACCCTTCGTCGTTTTTGCGCCCCTGCTCCTTGGCGCACTCCTGGTCACCGCTATCAGCAAGTACCAGGCGTCAGTCATCCATTATCGGGATAAAGACGGGCACATTCACGAGCTAAACGACATTGAAGGGGACGGCTTGGAACGTGCCATCTCCCTCTATTACAGCTCGGAGCCTTCTTTTGAACAGGCATTGACCGGGCAGGAAGGGGTAGATGTGCGCTGGCAGTTACCGACTTTTTCCCTGGCGGTGCGTAAATTCCTGGCAACATTGGTCACCTTGGGCAGCGGCGGCAGTGGCGGGCTGGAAGCCAGCGTCACACTCATCGGCGAAAGCGTCGCCGCTGGCCTGTTTAAGCCGCGCCGCATTGGGCACGAAGTGGCGCAGCGGGTGGGCGTTCTCGGCCGTATCTGGCGTTGGTGGGCGGCAAGCAATCCCGACAATTTGCAGACAGCACAACTGAGCGGCATTGCGGCGGCCGTGGCCGTGCTATTAGGCGCTCCCTTTGCCGCCGCCTTTTTCGCCACAGAAATTATGTATCGCTTCCGCCCGGTGGTGGAAAAACTGCTCTATGCCCTTTTGTCTGCGCTTATTGCCTTTTTCCTGACCGACATCTTTACCGAAGGGCACCCCACACCGTTTGAACTAGATGTGACCTATGTGCCGCCGGCCGACTGGCGTTACTTTAGCGTGTTGATTCTGGTAGCCCTTTGTATTGCCATTATCAGCCGCTACTTCAAATGGCTGCGCCGTTGGTTCGATGCGCAGTTTCACCAGCAGCCCAATGCGCGTGTGCGCCATATCAGCGGTGCTTTGCTAACCGGGATCATTGCCGTCAGCGTCCATTACCTGACCCGTTATCTGGGCCTGACGGAGCATGGGTTGGAATTGGTGTTGGGGCCGGGCGAAACGGTGGTCGATATGGCTTTTGCCGGTGAATTGACCATTGCCGTGGCGTTGATTGCCCTGGTTGCCAAGATGGTGGCGACATTGGCGACGATTACGTCTGGTGGGTCGGCCGGGTTGTTGATCCCGACGCTCTTTTTTGGCACGATGACGGCCACTGTGTTTGCGAATTTGTTTGGCTATGAGCCAATGATGATCATTATTCCGGCGATGACGGCCAGCCTGATTTCGATTGCGAATGTGCCGCTGGCGGCTATTTTGTTTGTCGTTGAGGTGTTTGGGTCGGTGTATATGCTGCCGTCGCTGCTGATGTTGGTGGTGGCGTCTATCTTTACGCATGAAGCGACGATTTACCGCACGCAGCGCCAGACGTATGAGGCACGCCAGATTTTGCCGGGGGTGAGTGTGCGCCGTGTGCGTGTACCGGCATCCTGGACGGGGCAGACGTTGATCGAGCTGGATTTTCGCCGCCATTTTGATTTGAATGTGATTGGGTTGGTGGAGCGTGAAAGTGACAATGGGCTGCCGTTTGTGCGCCTGGGAACGGCGTCGTCTACGCCGCTGCAACAGGATGATATTTTGGTTGTGTTGGGGCCGGATGAGAAGCTGCTGGCTTTGGAAACGGCCGTTGACGCCATCAATCAGGAGAACCCACCAACCTGATACGCGGACAGCCCTGGCTGTGCTAAAATAACGACAATATTACACTCTGGCAAAAGGAAAGAACCCTGGATATGCCCAATCTGGCTTACCCTGGCCCACACAATATACATCGCCACGTTTTACCCAATGGCATTACCATACTGGCCTACGAGAATTTCGCCAGCCAATCCGTCGTCATAGACGGCGTGTTATCGGCTGGGTCTATCATCGAGCCGCGTTCCCAGGCGGGGCTGGCAAATTTTGCCACTTCGCTGCTCATGCGTGGCACGCAAGCGCGTGGCTTTGCCGCCATTTATGAGGCGTTGGAGGCGGTGGGCGCGGGCTTGGAATTTAGCAACGGCCGTCACACGCTCGAATTTGCGGCACAAAGCCTGGTTGAAGATTTTGACCTGGTGCTGGAATTGATGTCGCAATCCTTGCGCACGCCAACATTTCCCGCCGAGCAGATTGAGTTGGTGCGCGGGCAAATCATGACCGGCTTGCAAATTCGCGCCAATGACACGTCGCGTATGGCGGCGCTGGCTTTTTATGACATGCTCTACCCGCAACATCCGTATGGGCAGTCGATCTCAGGTTATTTTGAGACGATTCCACACCTGACGCGTCAGGATTTTGTGGATTATCATGCTCGTTATTTTGGCCCGCGCGGCATGATCATTGGGGTAGTGGGTGCGGTGAAGGCGGAAACGGCCGTTGCCAAAATCGAAGCCGTGCTCGGCGATTGGCAAAATCCGGCACAGCAAGAACCGCCAGCCGTGCCGTCGATGGCCCGCCCGGTGCAGCAGCAGCGCCAGCACATCGCCATGCCGGATAAAAGCCAGGTAGACATTATTCTTGGTTTGCCCGGCCCCCTACGCGCCGCACCTGATTATTTGGACGCCAAATTAATGAACACGATCTTGGGCGTCTTTGGCATGATGGGACGCATTGGCGAGAATGTGCGCGAAAAATTAGGGCTGGCCTATTACGCTTACAGCCGTTTGCAAGGCGGCATTGGCCCCTTGCCCTGGTATGCAGGCGCGGGCGTGGCTCCCGAAAATGTGGACAAGGCGATTCAAGCCATTCTGCAAGAAGTTGAGCGGATACAGCAGGAGCCGGTTCCGGCGGCTGAATTGGCAGACAGCCAGGCTTACATCACTGGCTCAATGCCTGTCGGGCTGGAAACAAATGCTGGGCTGGCAAATGTGATTACGGATATGGCGTACTATGAACTGGGGCTGGATTATTTGCAGCGGTATCCTGATTTGATTCGCGCAATTACACCACAGCATGTACAGGCTGCGGCGCAAAAGTATTTGAGCACGGAGCAAATTGCGATAGCCATAGCCGGATCGGTGGATGGATACCAGTAAACATATCGGTAAAATGTTAACAGTTGGTGTAGACTTAAGTGAAGTGGCGCGTATTGAAGCGCTGCTCAATCGCTATGGTGATCGTTTTCGTAACCGGGTGTTTACGGAGCGTGAGCAGGTTTACTGTAACGGCCGTATCACCAGCCTGGCCGGACGATTCGCCATCAAAGAAGCGGTTGCAAAAGCATTGGGCACGGGCATTGGCGCGGTACTCACCTGGAAAGATATTGAAGTCGTCAATGATGACCGGGGAAAACCAGAATTGGTGCTGCATAATCAGGCACAAACGCTGGCTCACGAATTAGGCCTTCAGCAGTGGGCCATCAGCCTGTCACACACCGATTCATTGGCAATTGGATTTGTTGTGGCAACGGGAAGTGATCAGATTTAGAGATTGGCAATGTACCAACATCTCCCGATATAAGGGGTGGAATCATGGCAAATTGGACTGCAAGCGACGGAACCTTGATCAATTTTGAAACCTACGGCAATGGGCCTGGACGCGAAACCATCTTACTTTTGCCTGGGTTACTTGGCTCGATCAGCCAACAATGGCGCAATTTCATCAAGCCCTTATCCGCCGATTTTTGTGTGGTGTTGATGGATTTGCGTGGACACGGCCGTTCCGAAAACAAAGCGCCCAACTTACAACCCGACCGTATGCTCGAAGACGTGTCTGGCCTGCTTGATTTTTTGGAAGTAAGCCGTGTTCACATTGGCGGCTATGATTATGGCGGCTACCTGGGCCTGATGTTGGCCTTAAATGAACACCGTCGTGTGATGACGCTCTTTATGCACGCCACCAAATTTTATTGGACACGTGAAGCCGCGCTCAAAATGCGTGAACAACTCGACCCCGACAAAATGGCGCAAAACGTCCCCGCCTATGCCGATCAACTCGTGCAGGAACATGGCGGCCGGCGTTGGCGCGAACTTGTGCGCCAATCCGCAGATTTAGTCAGTTACCTCGCGCAAAAAGGCATCACCGAAAACATGGCCGCGCAGGCCCAATGTCCGGCCATCATCAGCCTCGGTGATCGGGACGAAATTGTGCCCCTGGCCGAAGCGCAGCGCTTGAGCCGCCTCTTGCCGCGCGGCGGGCTGTTGGTTCTCCCCGGTGTGCGCCATCCGTTCCACTCCATTCGCCCGATTCCCATGCTGCCCATGATGCAGTATTTCTATAAAAACGCTCTGCAATAACGAGAATCTATGAAAAAACGTTTGCTTGCTGTCTTGGCCCATCCTGATGATGAATCATTTGGCCCTGGGGGTGCTTTTGCCCGCTATGCGGCTGAAGGTGTTGAGGTTCATATTGCCATCGCCACCGATGGCGCGGCTGGCTCTGTTGCCGAAGGATATGAAGACACACGCAGCCGTCTGGCGGAAGTGCGTGCCCAGGAATTACAAGAAGCGGTTGCTGTGCTCGGTGCGCATTTACACACATTGGGCTACCGCGATTCTGGCTACATCAATGATCCCGCCAATCAACACCCCGAAGCCTTCATCAATGCGGATGAGTATGAGGCCATTGGGCGTGTCGTGCGCTTGATTCGAGAAATTCGGCCGCAAGTGGTTGTGACACATGATGAAACAGGGGGCTACTTTCATCCAGACCACATTTTTTGTTGGCGCATCACCACGCCAGCCTTCCATGCTGCGGCCGATCCGGCACAATACCCTGACATTGGCCCGGCTCCTTACCAGCCGCAGCGTCTTTATTACACCGCCTTCCCCAATACCTGGGTCAAGTTTTTTACGCTGCTGATGCGCTTGCGCGGGCAAGACCCAACGCGATCTGGTCGTAACAAGGATATTGATTTCACCCGATTGGGATTGCCGAATAGCAAAATTCATGCGCGTATTGATTATCGGCAATATTGGGCGGTGAAAGAGGCGGCCAGCGCGAAACATTCGAGTCAGGGCGGCGGTACCAGCCGCAGCCGTATGCTGCCTGTGTGGCTGCAAAAGCAGATCATGGCGCGTGATACGTTTTTACGTGCGTATCCGCCGGTTCCTGATGGATACCGGGAGACGGATTTGTTTGCCGGAGTGACGTTTTCGGAGAACGGTAGTCGGTAAGCGGTGAGCGGTGGTCGGTTGTCGGTAAGCGGTGGTTGGTTGGGGATTACTTAGGGGGAGAGGGTTCCGTCTGTTGCTGTCAATATGGTGCGTATTTCAGGTGCGGCAAGAAATGTGGCGCGTAGTGTGTGATCCTGGAGTGAATCGCTAATTTGCTGAATAATTTCGCGGGCGATGCGCCAGTGGACATCAGCCAGCCCTTGTGTTTGGGCAATGGCTGCCTGGGCTGTGTGAATGCGCCACAACAGCATGCGGCTGTTGGTTTCGTGTGCCAGAAATTGGGCTTGCTGCCATGTTTCGGTGGCGTCGTCGCTGTTGCCTTGTTTTTGCTGGATGAGGCCGATGATGTAGAGTGCTGTGGCTAAATGATGGCGGGCGTTGTGGGGAACGGCCGTTTCCCTTAACTGTTCGGCATAAGCCAGCGCCATCGAGCTATGGCCGCGCATAAACTGTGTGAAGGACAGTGCCGCCAACGTATACTGCTCAATATCCACATTCCCCGTTGTCTGGCTGATAGACAAAGCGCGTTGCAAATATTCTAAACCTTCATCTACACGCCCCAAATAGCACAAGTCAATGCCAATGTTGCGGCACAAATCTGCTTCAACCAGGCGCAAACGCGCTGTTTCAACCAGAGCCAGCCCTTCTTGATGGCAAGCCAATGCCTGTTCGCTGGCAAACAACAATTGATAGCATTCCCCCAAATTGTTGAGCAGCACCGCTTCGCGCTCATGCAAGCGCAGCTGCCGTGCCATTTTCAGCCCATTTTGAAAGGCGCGGATCGCTTTCTCAACCTGACCGCCCGTTGCTTGTGCAACGCCGGTCAGGTTTGCCATTTGTACTTGCCCTTGAATGTTGCCTGACGCGGCGAAGTGCTCATACGCTTCTGTGAAACAATCAAGCGCCTGTTCTGTTGCGCCTTGTACCAGGTAGGTGCTGCCAATGCCCATCAATGAGCGGGCTTGCCCATCTGCATCTTGCAACTGTTCGGCCAGTGCCAGCGCTTTTTCATAGGCGTGCAGGGCATCTTGATAACGCCCTAACCCGCGCAAATGCTGCCCGATGTAAATAAGCCCGATCAGGCCGTGCCGTGTCGCGCCGGCTTCTTGCTGGTACTGTTGGTGTAAGGCCAGGGCTGTTTCCTGGTCGCCGAGGATGCCAAGCAGGCGTCCACATTCGCGCAGGACGTATAAACGGTTTTCTTTGAGGTCGGGAACGGCCGTTTGCGGGTCTAAGCGAGCGAGTGCGTCCTTGTACAGGGCTACCGCGCCATGATAATCATGTGCCTGCACGCACGCTTGTGCGGATGCCAATAAGTTTGATACGTCTTCTGGAAGCATGATATACCTGGTAAACAGAACGTTGGGTTCTGGGTATAATACAGATATTGACAATTGCTGTAATCACCAAAATGCTTGAACTCTACTCCATATTATGGGCAAAGGTATGAGTGCAGGCAAATGGTTCTGTTGATGAGGAGTGTGAGTAATGTCTTTGTTTCAACGCGTACTACGCTTTTTATTTTTGTTGGCCGGATTTGTCGCTGGTTTGTTAACGGCCGTTGCCGCAATTTTCGCGCAGCGACTGATTAAACCTCCGCGCCAGCGTTTGTGGGCGACACCGGCTGACCTGGGGCTGGACTACGAAGATGTGCAGTTCCCCGCACAAGATGGCGTGCGCCTGTCAGGATGGTTTATTCCTGGCGCAGCGGCCACACAACGCAAAGGGGCGACCATCGTGCTCGTACATGGCTGGCCCTGGAACCGTTTAGGCGAAGCTGCCGTAGACCCCATTTCAACATTCACCGGAGCAACACCGGTCGATTTGTTACGTTTGGCTTATGCCCTCCATCAAGATGGCTTCCATGTTTTTTCCTTTGATCTGCGTAATCATGGCGAAAGCGCGGCGGCTGCGCCAATGACGTTTGGGCAAATGGAGGCGAATGATTTGTTGGGGGCGCTGGCTTATCTAAACGGCCGTTCCGACGTCGCCAGCAATCGAATGGGCGTTATCGGTTTTTCGATGGGGGCAAATACCGTGTTGTATACGCTGCCGCAAACGGAATTGGTGCAGGCGGCCATCGCCGTCCAGCCCACAACGCCATCTGTTTTTGCCAATCGGCTAGCCCGTTACTTGTTAGGATCATTTGGCGGGCCGGTGATGCGCCTGACAGAAACGATTTATCAGGCCGCAGGCGGCACGCGCCTTAATGCCTATCAGCCTGCTTTTGCTGCGGCTGGCGCGGGCGAGACGCCAGTGCTTTATGTGCAAGGCAACGGGGATGAGTGGGGCAGCATGGAGGATGTGGCGCGTATTGCCGCGGTGACACCAGAGGCGCGAGGGCCGTTGTTTGTCGAAGCATTGCATCGCTTTGGCGGGTATCAATACCTGGTGGACAATCCGAAGATTGCCACGTCGTTTTTTGAACAACATTTGCCGGAGTAACGCGGAATCGTTTTTGCTGCTGCATGGTTAGATAAACGGCCGTTCCGATGTATCTGGCAGAGGAACGGCCGTTTTGCATACCGGGGCTGATTGTCACAAACAGGGTTTGCGTGGTGTTTAGGGGAGTGACTGGCACATGATGAATGATTCTGAAGAGGATAGCGTGACAACAATAACGGACAATTTACTCCTGGAGCGCATGAGCCAAGGCGACGTTGCCTCGTTTGAAACCCTGTTTCACCAGCATTATGATCGGGTATATGGCTTGTTGTTTAGACTGGTCGGCAATCGGGTCGAAGCCGAGGATTTAACGCAAGAGGTTTTTCTCAAACTGCACCAACACGCCTTTGCCAAAAATCGTTTTTCATTGCAGCGCGAGCATAATTTAAGCGCCTGGTTGTTTCGCGTGGCGACGAATATGGGCTATAACGCGATTCGTGGCCGCAAGCGACGCTGGCAGCGGAACATGGTGCTGGTTCCTGACCCGCAGGGCAGCCCCAATGCGGAACGCGAGGTTGAACGGCGCGAACAGGAAACGGCCGTACGCAATGCTTTATCGCGCCTGCCTGAACGGCAGGTGCAGTTGCTGCTGATGCGCCAGATGGAGTTTAGTTACGCGGAATGCGCCGAGGCATGTGGTGTGGCGGCCGGCTCAGTGGGGACTTTGTTGGCACGCGCCAGCAAGGCATTCCGTGACGCGTATGAGGAAGAGACAGGAGAACGAGAGAGATGACACAGGATGATCGAGAATTACAGGAGGTTATGAACCAGCTTTCTCTGTTGGAACCGGGGCCGGGCGATGTGCCCAAGCCAGCCAGTCGTGCTCTGGCTGAGGTTCAGCGACAAATCCATGCGCCGCGCTCAACGCCGTTACACACATTTTGGCGAAGTTTTTTCGCTAACTCGAACCGGCGCATGGCAACGGCCGTTGCCCTCTTAACCCTGGTCTTTGCCTTTGCTCTCAGCTTTCCCTCCGTGCGTGCCGCAGCCAGCGACTTCCTTGGCCTTTTCCGCGTGCAAAAATTCGCGGCCATTGCCATTTCTCCACAACAGCTAGCCGTACTCAGCCGCATTGCGGAAGAGGGATTGATGCCCGGCGAGATCGAAGTGCTGAGCGAACCCGGCGCAACCCATTCCGTCGCTTCGCTGCAAGATGCGGCGCAGGCCGCCGCTATGGATCGGGTACGCACGCCATCCCTGCTCGGCGATGCCGATACCGTATTTGTGATGGATGGCGGGCAAGCGCGTCTCACACTCGACCTGGAGGGGGTGCGCGAAATCCTGACAATGGCTGGCGCCGATCCATCCTTGCTGCCCGACAGCCTGGATGGTACACAGGTAGATGTGGTTGTGTATGCGGGCATTGAATTAGATTGGGACGATGGCACATGGCTGGTGCAAATGCCCAGCCCCCTGGTGACCTATCCCGAAGACCTGAATTATGTCATGTTGGGCGAAGCTTTGCTGCAAGCCTTGGGCATGTCACCTGACGAAGCGGCACGATTGGCACAGCAAGTTGATTGGACCAGTACCTTGCTGCTGCCCATTCCGCAAAGTACCGCCAATTTCAATGAAGTTAACATAAATGGCAGCAGCGGTTTGGCGCTCAGCAGCCTGGATGATGATTACGGCGCAGTGATCTGGCAGCAGGATGGCATCCTTTATCTGCTTAGCGGGCAGGGCAGCGTCAATGAGTTAATTCGCCTGGCGAATTCTGTGCGCTGAGGGTTGTGACAACGCGTTATAATCTTTCCATGTTGAGAAACCCATTTGTCATATCCGGCGTCGTTTTGTTGTTTGTGTTGCTGGCTGCCCTTTATGGGTCGCGTGGGCAGCGCCGCCAACGCGCCACAGATGGGGAGGCGGTGCGTACCTGGATGGTTCAATGTCCGCGCTGTAATCGCTGGAAACGCATGACGCCGCTGGCTGCGCCACCGCATGAGGCGGTGACATTGGTTGCTTCTGCGGCGGTACACCCCGGCGCACAATATCGCTATACAAATCAGTACAAATGCCCATTTTGCGGGCATCTTTGGCAAGAAAGCTATTTGGAGTAATGTGTGTCCGCTCAACCACTCACCATTCACACAATGAGTTTGCGTAAGGAATTTGGGGCAAAGGTGGCTGTTGCCGATCTGTCATTGCAGGTGGGCAGGGGCGAAGTGTTTGGGTTTTTAGGGCCAAATGGGGCGGGGAAAACGACATCGGTGAAGATGTTATTGGGGTTGACGAGGCCGACTGCGGGAACGGCCGTTTTATTGGACAAACCCCTCGGTGATCGCCAGGCACGCGCCAAAATTGGCTTTTTGCCAGAACACTTCCGCTTCCATGAATGGCTGCGTGCCGGGGAATTCCTCGATTTGCACGGCCGTCTTTATGGCATGAACCGCGAAGCGCGTGCGGCGGCCATCCCTGATTTGCTGGCGCTGGTGGGGCTGGCTGACCGCACAGCCACAAAGCTGCAAGCCTTTTCCAAGGGGATGTTGCAGCGCATCGGGTTGGCGCAAGCCTTGCTCAATGATCCGGAAATTGTGTTTTTAGATGAGCCGACATCAGGATTAGATCCATTGGGTCGCTTGTTGGTGCGCGACATCATTGATGGGCTGCGCGGAGAGGGGCGCACGGTCTTCCTCAATTCACACCTGTTGGGGGAGGTGGAAAAAACGTGTGATCGGGTGGCATTTATTCGCGATGGGCGCGTTTTGCAAACGATTTCGCTGCATGATCCAGAGGAAAGGGTGCAGGTGACGCTGCGCGTGGGCAGTCCGACGCCGCAATTGCTGGCTGATCTGACGCAGTTTGGGGAGCATGTGAATTTGTCACGGCATAACGGCCGTATTCATCTCACCTTGGCGCATGAATCGCGCCTTCCTGACCTGGCTGCCTGGCTGGTGCAGAGCGGCTACAGTTTGTACGAACTCAATCCGCAGCGCCTCTCTCTGGAAGATCGCTTTTTGCAAATTGTGGGCAATGACAGCGGTGATGGGGCCGCGCGTTGAGATGGCTGTAATCGGTGGGCGGTAGCCGGTTTTTGAGAGTGACCGCTAGTTGATGGGCGGTTGTGTGAGCACATAGACGAACGAGTATGACCACTTTGACGATTGCTTATTTGACCATTCGCGAGACGCAGCGCCGCCGCATTTTGTGGATTGCGCTGGCCTTGGGGTTGTTGTTTTTGTTTGTTTTTTGCCTTGGCTTTCATTATGTCTACCTGGATTTTGAGAGAACGTGGGTGGGCAATGAAGAAGCGCAGTTGCTGGCAAGTTTGCTGCTGGCTGCTGGTTTGTATGCGACGAATTTTATTGCCATTGTGATTTCTGTGGTGACATCGGTAACGGCCGTTTCTGCCGAAGTCGAAACGCATACCGTCGAAACCTTGCTCACCAAGCCAATTCGCCGTTGGGAGCTGGTTTTGGGCAAATGGCTTGGTTTTGCGGTCATGTTGTTGGTGTACATTGTGCTGCTCACGGGCAGTATTTTGCTATTTGTGTATCTGCGTGCCGATTACACGGTGAGCAATTTGCTGCCCGGCATGATGTTAATGGTGATGCAAGGGTTGCTGCTGCTGTCGCTGACCATTGCCGGAGGGACGCGGCTTTCGTCGCTGGCGAATGGCGTGTTGGCCTTTATGCTTTATGGCGTTGCCTTTGTCGGCGGTTGGGTGGAGCAAATTGGGGCGATTGTACGCAATGAAACGGCCGTAGACATTGGGATTGTCGCCAGCCTGATTATGCCCAGCGAAATTTTGTGGAAAAAGGCGCTGACTTTGTTTCAGCCAGCGTTCACCAGCAGTCCAATGATGGCCGGCCCGTTCACGGTTGCTTCGCAGCCGAGTGATGCCATGTTGGTTTATGCGGTTTTGTACATGGCGGGCATGGTGGGGTTCGCCTTGTGGAGCTTTACGCGGCGCGATTTGTAGGGCGGAAGCCGGGTGCCAGAACCATAGATTTGGCGCAAAGGGAAAAAACGCTGCACCGTTGTGCCTCTACGCGACATAAAGTTGTTTTCAGCAAAATTCAATAGTTGCGTTTTGCCATTGACGAAACGGCCGTTTCTCACAATAATCCTACCCGTAAACAGCTACCAGTAATCCGAAAACAGTTGTCAGCGGGCTGAACGCTGGCAGCGAGGAGATGCCCATGCCCACAACCGGAAACTGGCCGCCGACGACAAGCCTGAGTGAGCGCCAGCGCCAACGCCTCTTGATTTGGGCAGAAATGGCTTTGCAACGTCAGGTCGCCCCCCTGAATCTGCCTGAGGCTGAAATGGCACAGGTCATAGCAGATAAAGAAACGGCCGTTACCCTTATCATTACCGGCGTTGATGACCTGATTGCCGAATTACACGAACCCGTTAACGATATTGTTGACGATGGCCTCATTCGCCTCTTCAAGAATCTGGCCTGGCTGACCGGCCATCCGGCACCCTATGCGCATCGGCACTTTGTCAAGCAATTTAGATTGGCCCGCATGACCAACAATCCGGAGGAAGCCTTTCGTAACCTGTTTCAAGCCATTGTTGTCAGCAGTGTTGCGCCTCATGCATAAAACGCTGGCAATGTCATGCTGACCTGGAGCATATAAAAATGACCCATGCAAACGGCCGTTTCTACCTAGGCCGACTTTTTGACTCACAAACCGGCACAACCGGGGAGCAGCCACTTCTCTACGAAAAAGAAGATTTAACCACACACGCCGTCATCGTCGGCATGACCGGCTCCGGCAAAACCGGCTTGTGCCTCGACTTAATGGAAGAAGCTGCCCTCAACCGCATTCCCGCCTTGATGATTGACCCCAAAGGCGACATCACCAATGCACTGCTGCATTTCCCACAGTTACTGGCACAAGATTTCCAGCCCTGGCTCAACGCCGATGAAGCACGGCGTGCCGGGAAGGAACTGGCGCAAGCCGCTGCCGACACGGCCGATCTCTGGCGTAATGGCCTCGCCGAATGGGACATACAGCCAGAGCGGATTCAGGCATTGCAAGACAGCGTGCGCTTTGCCGTTTACACCCCTGGTTCCGACGCCGGACTGCCGATTAGCATTCTCGCCTCGCTCAAAGCGCCGACCATCCCCTGGCAAAGCAACAAGGAACTGCTGCGCGAGAAAATCTCCGGCACAGTGACCGCCTTGCTGGGGTTAATTGGCCTCAAAGATATTGATCCCGTGCGTTCGCGCGAACACATCTTGCTGGCAAACATTTTTGAACATGCCTGGAGCCGCGGCATTGACCTTGACCTGGGCGAATTGATCATGCAAACGCAAACGCCGCCCTTTGCCAAATTGGGCGTTTTCGATGTGAATCGCTTCTTCCCGGAAAAGGATCGCTTTGATTTGGCGCTGCTGCTAAACAATATCCTGGCGGCTCCTGCGTTTCAGACCTGGATCGAAGGCGAGCCGTTGGACGTGCAATCGCTGCTTTACGACGCCGATGGCACGCCGCGCCACACCATTTTTTACATCGCGCATCTTGCCGATGCCGAGCGTATGTTTTTTGTGACGCTGCTGTATACGGCCGTAGAAACATGGATGCGGGCACAAAGCGGCACAAATTCGCTGCGTGCGCTTGTCTATTTCGACGAGATTTTTGGCTATCTGCCGCCCATCGGCAATCCGCCATCAAAAGAGCCGATGCTGCGCATGTTAAAGCAGGCGCGTGCTTTTGGCGTGGGCATGGTGCTCGCCTCGCAAAACCCGGTGGACATTGATTACAAAGCATTGTCCAACGCCGGAACCTGGTTCATTGGCAAGTTGGGCACAGACCAGGATAAACAGCGGTTGCTCGATGGCCTGGCCAGCGCCGTGCCGGGCGGTCTGGATCGGCAGGCATATGACTACTTAATTTCGGCCCTGGGCAAGCGGGTGTTTTTGCTGCGCAATGTGCATGACAGCCAGCCATTGCTGTTCCAGACGCGTTGGGCGATGAATTACCTGGCCGGGCCGGTGACACGGGCACAAATTCCGGCGCTCAATGCGCTGGTTGGCGCTGACAAAGCGCCGGTTGTGGTCAGCGATGAGCCGCCGCCTGCGGCTGCTGTGCAGCCTTCTCAAGAAGCAGCCGTCGTGGTGGCGCAAGCCGCTGGCGATGTTTTGCCCAATGCCGGGACACGTCCCGCCATTCCGGGGCGCGTGCAGGAGTATTTTTTGCCGGTTACGCTGTCCCTGGCTGAGGTGGCGCAGGAAAACGGCCGTTCCCTGCCAACCGATCCCACTGCTTCAGGGTTGCTTTATCGGCCGGTGCTGCTGGCGCAGGCCGATGTGCGTTTTCTCAATCGCAAATACAACCTCGATTATGAGTTGAAATTGGCTTGCCTGGCTGCTGAGCCAGACCGGCGCGGCGTGGTGCGCTGGTCTGAGCATGGCATCCAGCCGCTTGCTGCCGCTGAGCTGGAGCGCCAGCCTGTGGCGGAGGCGCGATTTGCCACATTAGAGGAGCCGTTGGCCGATGCGCGATTGGTGGGCAGCATGGAAAAGGATTTTGTGGATTGGATTTATCACAGCACGCAGGTTCAGGTGAAGGCGAACGAGGCTTTAGGGTGTTATGCTGGACCTGCGGTGAGTGAGCGTGAATTTGCCAGCATGTGCCGGGAGGCGGCCGCGGCGAAAGCAGACGCGGAAGATGACAAAGTGGAAGCGCAGTATGAGCGCAAACTAGACGCTCTGGAGAAGAAACTGGCGCAAGAGGAGCGCGAACTGCGCGATGATGAAGCGGAACTGGCGCGGCGGCGGCGCGAAGAGTTTGGCAAACATGCGGAAACGCTGATCGGCCTCTTTACCCGGCGGCGCAGCAGTGTCTCTGCCTCGCTCAGCAAGCGGCGCATGACGGAGAAGGCGGCTGACGATGTGACCGAATCGAAGGAAGCGATTGCGGCGTTTCAACAGGAGTTGGTCGAATTGGAAGAGGAGATGAAAGCGGCGCTGGCGGCCGTTCGTGAAAAGTGGCTGGATGCGGCGGCCGAGACGACGGAAATTGTGGTGACGCCGTTCAAGAAGGATGTTCACGTCGAGTTGTTTGGCGTGGCCTGGCTGCCTTATCATTTGTTGATGGATAACGGCCGTATCCTGGAACTGCCCGCTTTTATCCCCAAATCGGCAGCGGCGCATGGGTGAATGCAATGAGTGATGAAACAGAGTTAGACAACCCACAAACAAAGATTGCGCAGCGGCGGCAGATGGCCGTAGACGCGCTGTTGGAAAGCAGCCATTTGCGCGACGCGCTGACGGATGAACAGGCGGCGGTGTTGTTGGATTGGGGTATGGCGCAAATGGAAGCGGGTGCTGCGGCAACGGCCGTTCTCTCCGACGCAGAAGCAGATGCCGCAATGGAAAAGTGGATAACGGCCGTTTTCGCTGTGATGAAAGGCGTCAACCGGCTCACTCCCAAATTGGCTGTGCTTGACCAGGAAGAGGCCGAATACCAGATGGACAAGCTGCTCACCAACTTGCAGCAACTCATCCCTTCTGTGCCAACAAACCTGGCCCTGGAACTTCTCCTGCCTGCACGCAATCAACTGGACAACAGTGAAACGTTTCGGCGGCTCATGGCTATGATTGTGCCGCCAGCCCCACCAACCAAAAGCATAGACGTGGCAAGCGAAGCGCTTATCCCGTCGCCCCTAACCCCTGCATCTCTTGAGGAAGAAGAATGAATAAAAAGACAAGCAGCCTTGGCAGTGTTCTGATCGTCGTTATCCTGGCTATTTTGTCCCTTGTCTTTGGGCAAGATTTTTTAGGTGAATTGGGCCTGGGTGAAGCAACCAGCACGCAGTCGCCTATCAGTAGTAACAATGGCGGCGGGGGGGATACGGCCGTAAACGGTGATTGGTATGACATTTACTTCACCAACCCCACCTGCCCGCCAGAGGAAGAGCGCAGCGGCGGTGTTGATGAAACCATTGCCGCCGATTTACTGCAAGCGACAACGCAGGTGGATGTGGCGGCCTTTGACCTTGATTCTGAGCCAATTACGAATGCGCTCATTGAGTTGGAAAAACGGGGGCTTGTGGTGCGTGTGGTGACGGACACAGACAATGCTGACCTCAGTTCGATTCGCCGCCTCCGTCGCAATGGCATTAGTGTGATCGAGGATGATCGCAGTGGCTTGATGCATGATAAGTTTATCGTGGTAGACGGCCGTTACGTCTGGATGGGGTCGCTCAATTACACCACCAATGGCGTTTACTGCAACAACAACAATCTGGTGCGCTTTGACGCGCCGCGCCTGGCTGTCAATTACACTGCCGAAATGGACGAAATGTACGACGACCGTCAATTTGGCCCCAGTTCGCCAGATAACACACCAAACGAACAGCTAACAATTCAAGGCGTCTCTGTCGAGAATTATTTTGGTTCGGAAAAGGAAATCGCGCCGATTATTGCCCGCGCTGTGGCCCGTTCTCAATCAGAAATCCTCTTTCTCGCTTTTTCCTACACCGATGACCAGGTTGGCGAGGCGATGCTGGGGCGTGCCGAAGCTGGCGTTACAGTACGCGGCGTCTTTGAAACGACCGGCTCCGATACCTCTTACAGCTATTACCCCGTCATGAATGCGTTGAATATGACCAACCTTGCCGTACGGACAGATGGCAATCCGCGCATCATGCACCACAAAGTGATCATTATTGACCGCAGCACCGTCATTTTTGGGTCATTTAACTTTAGCGATAGTGCCAACAGTCGCAACGATGAAAACATTGTCATTGTTCATGATCCCACATTTGCCAGTTACTTCATTGAAGAATTTGAGACAGTGTGGGAGGAGGCTGGATCATAAGTTGCGGATTCAGCAATGAGCGCATTTCTATGTGCGTCTTGTTTATGGCAGCCAAAAAACGTTATCGGGTACGGCCGAACCGGTAAAATCGAGAACCACAAAGGCAGCCCCATTAGAAACGTTGACGATTGAAAAGCTGCGGCTGTCTTTGCCCGAAGCCTCAAACAAGATCCACTGACCATCTGGCGACCAGGTCAACATGTCTAGCGGATACGGATAGTGAGCCGGGCCAGGTTCTGGCCCAATCAATAGCGTGTCGGTGGTCTTGTCAATGACATCCACGACAAGCAAGCTGGATTCTGTTTCGGCATTGAGGGCAACAGCCAGGTGTTGGCTGTCAGGCGACCAGATTGGTTGTGAAATACGGCCGTTTCCCGCCAACAACTGTTCAACAGTCTCTGTATTTGGATTCCATACATTCAGATTTCCAGTGCCTAATTGCGTCGTAAAGGCCAGCCATTGACCATCCGGTGACCATGAGGAAAAACTGAGACTATTTGAAGCAACGAGTTCAATCGGATGCAGGTCATTCATTGAAGTAACAAGTAAGCCCTGATTATACTCGTAATTAGAAGCCAACCATCGACTATCTAAAGACCATTTCAATGTGCTGAATCCCATTTTGTCGACTAATGGAATCAGATTGTTTGTTGCCACGTTATACAAGTCAAGTCTGTGAGTTTCTCCTCCCATTACTGGCTCATCTGATACATAAGAAATGACAGCCAGCCATTGACCATCTGGTGACCATTGATGTGAATAGATAAGCCCTGGCAAACTGAGCACGCGTCTGGAGGTTAAGTTTGCCAAATCGAAAAGGAAAATATCTTTATTCAAGGCGTAAGTAAATCGTTGGCTAGCTGGTAACCAGCTAACCTGGCGAATGTCCTTTGCCGTAGCCTCTGTCAACCTGGTTAATGTCTGATCCGATAATGGGTAAAGATAAATGTTTGAGTAATCC